>CAVOXR010000011.1:0-189897 GCA_963700475.1 uncultured Actinomycetes bacterium | reverse complement strand
CGGGCCGGTCGGGCTGGCCACCGCGATCCCGCTGCCCTGGCCGACCTGGAGGTGGTCGTCGTGGAGCCGCGATCGGGGATCATCGACAAGGCCTGCGGGGAGGGCCTCATGCCGCAGGCGCTGGCCCAGCTGCACACCCTGGGCATCGACCCTGACGGTGTGGACCTGGCTGGCATCCGCTACCTGTCGGGCTCTCGCTCGGCCCAAGCCCGATTCAGCGCAGGGCCCGGGCGCGGGGTCCGGCGCACGACCCTGCACCAGGCCATGCTGGGCCGTGCCCTCGAGGTCGGGGTCAGGATCATTCCGGGCACAGTGGCGGGTGTGGAGCAGACCGCCGACCGGGTGCGCGCCGCCGGGGTGGACGCCCGCTACCTGGTCGGCGCTGATGGGCTGCACTCATCGGTGCGCCGGGCAGTCGGGTTGGCGGCACGCCCTGCCGGGGTGCGCCGGTTCGGGCTGCGCCAGCACTTCCGGGTTGCTCCGTGGTCGGACCTCGTCGAGGTGCACTGGCTGCCCGGTCAGGAGGTGTACGTCACGCCGGTGAGCACGGACACCGTCGGGGTGGCGGTCCTCGGACCGAACTCACTGGACCTGCAGTCCGCGCTCGCCAGCCTCCCCACCCTTGCCGAGCACCTATGCGGAGCTGCCGCGGCCAGCTCGCTGCGTGGGGCGGGGCCGTTGCGCCAATCCACCACCGCGCGGGTGGCCGGCCGGGTGCTGCTGGTCGGCGACGCGGCCGGCTACGTCGACGCCCTCACCGGGGAGGGTCTGCGGGTCGGATTCGCCCAGGCTCAGGCAGCCGTCGACGCGATCCTGAGCAACAATCCACAGCGCTACGAGGCTGCGTGGCCGCGGATCACCCGCAACTACCGGAACCTGACCAACACCCTGCTCTGGGTCGGCGCCCAACCCCACCTGCGCCCGATGATCGTGCCCACCGCGCAGGCCCTGCCACGCACCTTCACCCGCATCGTCGACCAGATCGCCGGGTAGCCGCAGATGGGTGCCCACTCAGCACGGATGGTGCGCGGCCTGGTCGCAGGTTGCCACCCGGACCCACCCTCGTGGTCACCGCCGCCATCACCGCCCTGGCGCTGGCCCTGGGCCGGGGACCGATCGGGGGCCTCGCGGTACTCCTGGCCGTCCTGTCCGGGCAGTTGTCCGTCGGCTGGGCCAACGACGCCTTCGACGCTGAGCGGGACCGGCGAGCCCAGCGGTGGGACAAGCCCGTGGTCCGGGGATGGGTCAGCGAGCGCACGCTGTGGGTGGCCGCAGGCACCGCCGCGGCCGCGTGCATTCCTCTGTCACTGCTCGCCGGTGGGGTCATCGGCGGTGCCGCCCACATCCTCGCCGTCGCGTCCGCCTGGGCCTACGACCTGTGGCTGAAGACAACCATCTGGTCGTTCGTGCCCTACATGGTGTCCTTCGGGCTGGTCGCACCGTTCCTGACCTACGGCCTGACCCCGCCGCAGGCACCCGCCGGCTGGGCGATCGCGACCCTCTCCCTGCTCGGGCTCGGGGCCCACCTGGCCAACGGAATCCCCGACATCGACACCGACCGGGCAACCGACAGCCACGGCCTCGTCGGGCGTCTCGGTGGCCGGCTCTCGGCCAACCTGGCGGTGGTGGCCCTGCTGGCGGCCACCGCCCTGCTCGTGGGGCACCTGGACCTGCCCCCGGCCGCCGCGATCGTCGTCCTGACCGGCTTGACCGCGGTCTCGGTCCTGGCCGCCACCGCAGCAGGTGGCCGGCACCTGTTCAGGTTGTGATGTTGCTCGCACTGACCGACGCGCTGCTGCTCAGCGTGAACGCCCGCATCCTCATCGGCGGCTGAACCGGGGGCGAGCGGGTGGTGCCGGATGAGGCCCAGGAAGTCGGGACCTTCGGTCCACCCGGACTCCACCAGGACCGCACTACACTTCAATCATGATCGATGCGATTGTGTTGGATAGATCCCCAGCGAAGCGGGAGGCGGCGGTGGGGTTGTTGGCGGTGGCTGCCGACCCGGTGCGCTGGCGGCTGTTGGCCGAGCTGGCGGCAGCGGGCACCCGGTGTGTGTGTGACCTCCAGCCCGTCGGCGGGGTGGCGCCGAACGTGCTGAGCTACCACTTGAAGGTGCTGCGCGAGGCTGGACTGGTGACCTCGGCCAAGCGCGGCCGCTGGGTCGACTACACCCTCGCGGAGGATGCGCACGCCCGGATCGCCGCGGCCCTGCCGACGGCGGGTGCGCCCCCTGGCCTCTCGGGTCGCTGACATGCACGTCCTCGAACGCGTACCCACCGCCCGGCGCGGCCAGGTCGGGGCCCTCATCGGGGCAGCGTTCGTCTGGTGGCTGGCGTTCTGGGTCAACGCCCGTGTCTGGGACTGGTTGCTCTACGACGCGTTCGGGATGGACCCGGATGCCCGGCTGACCGAGACCCTGCACTTCTTCCTCTATGACACCGTCAAGATCACCCTGCTGCTGTGCGGGGTCATCTTCATCGTCACCGTGCTGCGCTCGTTCATGAGCGTGGAGCGCACCCGCGCCCTGCTCGGCGGCAAGCGCGAGGGCGTGGGCAACGTGATGGCCGCGAGCCTGGGCGTGATCACCCCGTTCTGCTCCTGCTCCGCGGTTCCGGCGTTCATCGGGTTCGTAGCCGCCGGGGTCCCGATCGGTGTGACGCTGAGCTTCCTGATCGCCTCCCCCCTGGCCAACGAGATCGCCATCGGCCTGCTCTGGTCGCTGTTCGGCTGGCAGACAGCCGCCCTCTACGTGGTCGCCGCCGTGAGCATCGCGATCGTGGCTGGGTGGGTCCTGGGCCGGCTGCACGCCGAGCGCTGGGTCGAGCCGTTCGTGTTCGAGACCACGCTCCGCGGCCAGGCGATCGACCCGGCCGCCGGACTGACGTTCGACCAGCGGATCGTGATGGGCGTCGAGGAGGTCGGCACCATCCTGCGCAGGATCTGGCCCTACCTGCTGATCGGCATCGGCCTCGGCGCGATCATCCACGGGTGGGTCCCCACCGACTTCTTCACCACCTACGCCAACGCGAACAACCCGTTCGGGGTCCTGGTCGCGGTCGCGATCGGTGTCCCGCTGTACTCCAATGCCGCCGGGATCATGCCTCTGGTCGAGGTGCTGTACTCCAAGGGCATGCCGATGGGCACCGTGCTCGCGTTCATGATGGCCGTCGTCGCGCTGTCCCTGCCCGAGATGATCCTGCTCCGCCGCGTGCTGCAACCCAAGCTGCTCGCACTGTTCGTCGGCGTCGTGGCCACCGGGATCATCTTCGTCGGCTACCTGTTCAACTTCCTCCTGGGTTCGGGTGCGCCGACATGACCATGACCGACGCCTCCACCCACCACGACCAGGCACCGAACGCCAACCGAAGGGAATGAAGAACCATGATCATCAAGATCCTCGGCTCCGGCTGCGCGAACTGCGTCCGCCTCGAGGCCAACACCAAGCAGGCGCTGGCCACCCTCGGCCTGCAGGCCACTGTGGAGAAGGTCACCGACTACGGCGACATCGCCTCGTACGGGGTCATGCGCACCCCCGGGCTGGTCGTCGACGAGCAGGTCCTGGTCTCCGGGCGCGTCCCCGACGCCGCCGAGATCACCAAGCTGCTGGCCCCGGCCAGCTGACCCATCTCCGCCCGAGCCACACAGGAGCCTTCCGGTGACACCCTCCGAGGACCGCTCCCCCGGCGTCACCGCTGCCGACGACGACGCCGCGGTCCTGGGTCGGCTGTCAACCCTGGACCGCTTCCTCCCGGTGTGGATCCTGCTGGCGATGGCCGGCGGGCTGCTCCTCGGACGGGTCCTGCCCGGGATCCAGGACGTGCTGGACGCGGTGAAGGTCGGCCAGACCTCCCTGCCGATCGCCCTCGGGCTGCTCATGATGATGTACCCGGTGCTGGCCAAGGTCCACTACGAGGACATGAGCCACGTCACCAGCGACAAGCCCATGCTCTGGTCGTCGCTGCTGCTCAACTGGGTGATCGGCCCGGCGCTGATGTTCACCCTCGCCTGGGTGTTCCTCTACGACTATCCGGAGTTCCGCACGGGCCTGATCGTCATCGGCCTGGCCCGGTGCATCGCGATGGTCCTGATCTGGAACGACCTGGCCTGCGGCGACCGGGAGGCCGCCGCGCTGCTCGTGGCGATCAACTCGGTGTTCCAGGTGCTGGCCTACGCCCTGCTGGGCACGTTCTACCTGGAGATCCTGCCGGGCTGGTTGGGCCTGCCCACCGAGGACGTCACCTTCTCCACCGCCGAGATCACCAGGTCGGTGCTGATCTTCCTGGGCATCCCGCTGGCCGCCGGGTACCTGACCCGGCGGACCCTGCGCCCCCGCAAGGGCGCGGACTGGTACGACAACCGGTTCCTGCCCCGGATCGGGCCGTGGGCGCTGTACGGGCTGCTGTTCACCATCGTTGTGATGTTCGCCCTTCAAGGGGAGGCGATCACCTCCGACCCGCTGAGCGTCGTGCTGATCGCGATCCCGCTGCTGTGCTACTTCGCCATCATGTGGTCGGTGTCGTTCCTCGTGGGCCGACGCGCGCGCCTGAACTACCCGAAGACCGCAACCCTGGCCTTCACCGCCGCCGGCAACAACTTCGAGCTGGCGATTGCCGTGTCCATCGGCGTGTGGGGAGTCACCTCCGGGCAGGCCCTGGCCGGGGTCATCGGACCGCTGATCGAGGTCCCGGCCTTGGTCGGGCTGGTGTATGTGTCGCTGTGGCTACGCCGGCGGCTGGCGTGGCGTGGGCAGGACCTCGATCGCATGCGCGACCGCCGTGCTCCTGGCTGAGGCGGGGCGTGCTGTCGTGCTTCGGGCGAGCGCCGGGTGCGGACAGGGCCGATGGGCACCCCGTCGGCCAGCGCCCCGGCCGTGCCGACGCCTCGGTTCCATCCGGTCGGCAACTGATGTCCCAGGCCGACCAGTCGGCGCTCCATCACCACTTCCGGATGAACTGACACCCCGATCAGCCCCGAGAGCGGCCGGCGGCTGGCGCGTCGCTGAGATCGGGAAAGGGGATGGGGATCGTCACCTGATAGGCCTCGGCGTCCCCGGCTCCGCAGTACACGGTGGCGCTTCGCCGATCCCAGGCCAACCCTCCGGGGTATACGACATCGACCAGGTCTCGACGTTTCGATTCTCCTGCCGGTAGGTCCACGCGCTCGAAGAGCACGTGCTGGTCGGTCCAGGTCGAGTCCGCCGGGTTGAGCACCAAGGACATGGCGTAGTAGTGCCGGCTTCCCTCGTCGTCGAAGGTGGCGATGTGACCCAGCACTCCGAGGCGACCGTCATCGAGCAGGGTGGCCTGGTTCACCCCGCCCCATTCCTCAGCAGTGAACAGGTCTGCCAGCCGGGGCGCCGACTCCACCCGTTCCACAGTGAGGTCCGCGATCGAGTCGATGATCGTGAACCCGATGCGGCCCCGTCCGTCGGCCCCGTGCCGTGGTCTGGTGAACACCCCAAGTCGGCCATCCTGGGTGTCGACCAGGCGGATGCCCTTCATGCCCCACGGTCCGGTGAAGACGGTCCGCGCCGCCCGCAGGCTGGGGCAGGAGAGGATGACCGTGCGGTACTGGAACGGGTTGCCCGGCAGCCCCGCGGGGTCTTCGACGATCTCCACACCACCGAGGTGCAGGACTCCGCCGTGGACCGAGACGAACGGATCCTGCAGGTCCAAGGTGGGCAGTGTCGGCACGAGCACCCATTCACCGGAGGCGGCCTGGGTGAAGAACCTGATCGTCGAGTGCTCGCTGTCCCGGGCTTCCACGCGACCTGCGATCAGCACCTGAGCGGGATCGTCGGGATTGCCGAACGGGCTGGAGATGTTGTAGACGTCCAAACCGTCGACGCCGCGGAACACCAGCTTGGCGGCCTCGAGGGGAGCGTTGCGGCGCCGGTGCTCGGCGAGCAGTTGGTCACAGGTCCGCGCCATCACGCGGTCTGCTCAGTGCCTGCGACTGGATGCTTGAGCAGTTCAGTGGTCAGCTCGGCCAGGCTGAACCGCGCCCCGGCGAAGCTGCGATCCGCGGCACCGTAGTAGATCCACAGGTCGCCGTGGAACTGGGCCGCGCCGCAGGCGAACACGACCTCGGAGAAGAAGCCGCTGGTCTCGTAGTCGGCCTCAGGCTCCAGGATGGGCATCGGCAGGCGATGGGAGATCCGCCGCGGATCCTCGAGGGGGAGCAGCATGGCGCCCAGGCAGTAGCGGTTCGCTGCGTCTGCGGCGTGGTAGATGGTCAGCCACCCGGACTCGGTCCAGATCGGCGGCGCGGCCGCGCCGATCCGCCCCGATTGCCAGCCCGACCCGCTGGTGGTCGTGATCAGGCCGTGCGCCCCCCAGTGCCGCAGGTCCGGTGACTGGGCGATCCACATGGCTGGATCGCCGACCATCTGCGGAACGGGCCGGTGCAGGGCGTAGTAGTAGTCGCCGATCCGGCGAGGGAAGATCGCCACATTGCGATTCTCCGGGGCGAACATCAGACCCTGCCGCGTGAACGTCACCAGGTCGGTGCTGGTGGCCATCATCGTGGCTATTCCGTGCCGCGACACCGCGGAGTAGGTGACGACGTACTGTCCCTCGACCTCCACGATCCGGGGATCCTCACAGCCCCATTCCTCGAATGGTCCCTCCGGGGAGATGGCCGGGGCAGGTGCGACCTCGAACTGCTCGCCGTCGGTGGACCGCGCCACCCGCAAGTGCGAGATCGACGTCAGGTGCCGAACGGTCTACGCGCCGTCCGGGCCGGGACCACGGACCACCCGTGAGTCGCTGAAGTCCCACCCCTGGGCTACCAGCGCCACCCGGTCCAAACGGCGCTGGGTGATCCGGCCACCGACGGCATCGACCACGACGGGGTGCTCCACGGTGCCCCCCGCTGCGGCCTCCGCCACCCGCAGCAGCGCCACCACCTCGTCCCCCTGCACGGCGATCCCGGCATTGAACACCCCCACGACCTTCAGATCCGGTCGCGAGGGCGGAACATCCCCCGGCTGGATCAAGGGGGTTCCGGGCACTGCGGCGCACGGTGATCGTCATCACGAACCTCTTCCTCGGGCAGCCAGTGTTGCCGACCCGTGCGCCTGAGTCCTGATCACCGAGCGGGTCCAGCAGTTCAGGACGCATCGGGGTTGACAACCAGTATACGGTGGAGGTATCCGGTGTAGATCTACACTACCGGGACGGACCTGGAGGTCCGAACATGTCTGCAATCAGAATCAATCACGTTCTATCCGCCGCCCTGGTCCTGGGCCTGGCCGGGGGTTTGGCCGGGTGCGCCACGGACACCGGCGCCGGCCCGGCGCCCGCAGCCAGCATGGCCACCGGCCCAATCACGATCTGGTACTCCAACAACCCCGAAGAGGTCGCCTGGGGCAAGTCCATGGTCAAGGCGTGGAACGCCGAGCACCCCGACCAGGAGGTCACCGGACAGGAGATCCCCGCGGGCAAGACCTCGGAGGAGGTCATCTTCGCGTCAATCACCGCCGGGACGGCGCCGTGCCTGATCTACAACACCGCGCCGTCCGCGGTGCCGATGTTCCAGCGCGCCGGTGGACTCGTGGCCCTCGACACCTTCCCGGATGGTGCGGCCTACATCCAGGAACGTGGCGGAACCCAGGTGGAGCAGTACAAGTCCTCCGACGGCATGTACTACCAGTTCCCGTGGAAGCTCAATCCGGTGATGATCTTCTACAACAAGGACATCTTCCGAGAAGCGGGCATCGACCCCGACAACCCGCCGCTGGCGACCTATGACGAGTTCCTGGCCACCTCCCAGACAGATTGTCGACTCCGGGGCGGCCAAGGCCGCGATCTACCCGGCTCCCAGCAGCGAGTTCTTCCAGTCGTGGTTCGACTTCTACCCGTTGTTCGCCGCCGCGGCCCAGAAGCAACTGGTGGTCGACGGAAAGGCAACGTTCAACTCCCCCGAGGGGGTCGCGGTGGGCCAGTTCTGGCGGACCATGTACGAACGCGGTCTGGCCCCCCAGGAGAAGTACAACGGTGACTCGTTCAAGGATGGGGTGGCCGCGATGTCGATCGTGGGGCCGTGGGCCATCAAGGTCTACGGCGAGGATGTCGACTGGGGCGTGGCCCCGGTGCCGACCAAGGACGGCAAGCCCGCTGAGGAGATCATGACGTTCTCCGATGCCAAGAACGTCGGGCTGTACTCGGCCTGCGAGAACAACGGCACAGCATGGGACTTCCTGAAGTACACCACCAGTCTGGCCAGCGACGAGGAATGGCTGAACACCACCGGGCAGATGCCGTTGCGCAAGGACCTGGTCACCACCTACCCCGACTACTTGGCCGAGAATCCCGATTACACGCAGTTCGCCGACCAGGCGGGTCGGGTCATCGAGGTGCCCAACGTGGCCAACTCGACCGAGATCTGGCAGGTGTTCCGCGACATGTGGACCAAGGCCGTGGTGTTCGGTGAGGGTGACCTGCAACCGGCCTTCGACACGGCAGCCGAGGAGGTCAACCAACTCGCCGCCAACGGCTAGGTCGAAGCCATGACCAGTGTTCCCGTCACGACCAGCGTCCCCGTCACCCGGACCCGGGCGAAGCCCGCTCACCAAGCGGTTCGGGTTCCTGGGCAAGCACCCACTCGCATTCGTGCTGCTCGCCCCCTACCTGATCTACCTGCTCGGGATCTTCGTCTACCCCCTCGTGCTGCAGTTCACGGCCTCCTTCCGCGACTACTACTTCGCCGCACCTGGGGTGGTGGTTGACCGGCCGTGGGTCGGCCTGGACAACTACATCCGGGCCTTCACCGACCCCACGTTCCAGTCCTCCATGCTGCACGCGGTCGAGTTCCTGATCATCAACGTGCCCCTGACCGTCTTCGGGGCCCTGATCCTGGCGACCGCCCTGAACACCAAGATCCGCGGACTGACGTTCTTCCGCACCTCCTACTACCTGCCCTACGTGACAGCCAGCGTGGCGATCATCGCCGTGTGGCTGTTCATGTTCGGCCAGGACGGCCTGGTCAACACGATCCTCGGCCCGCTGGCACCGGATCCCTCCTGGCTCATCAACAAGACCTGGGCGATGCCGATGATCGCGCTCTACGTGACCTGGAAGCAGCTCGGGTACTTCATCGTGCTCTACCTGGCCGCACTGCAGAACGTCCCCAAGGAGCTCTACGAATCAGCCGCCCTGACGGGGCGAATCGGCGGATCGCCTTCCGGCACGTGACCATGCCCGGTGTTCGCCCAGCCACCGTGCTCGTCGTGGTCCTGGCCACCATCACCGGCATGAACCTGTTCACCGAGCCCTACCTGCTGACCAACGGCGGGGGACCCAACGGAGCCTCGATCACCCCGGTCTTCTACCTCTACCAGCGAGGCGTCGAACAGGGAAACGCCGGCTACGCAGCCGCCATCGGCATGATCCTGATCGTGTTCACCCTCGTGATCGCCTTGGTCCAGCGCCGCTTCCTGAGGAGGACTGATCATGGCCATCCCCGTGT
This sequence comes from uncultured Actinomycetes bacterium, assembly GCA_963700475.1. GTDB lineage: Bacteria > Actinomycetota > Actinomycetes > S36-B12 > CAIYMF01 > Prado023. Next base: position 180,426 of record CAVOXR010000011.1, on the reverse strand, counting down.
CGGAGTCGCCCTACCGAACGCGGACGACCTGATCGAGATCCGAACCCCACGAGGACACCGCCAAACGACAACCAGGTCGGTTCCTGCTGCTGTGCCTCGGGGCGTTCATGTTCTTGTTCCCCTTCTACTACATGGTTGTGGGGTCCTTCCAGGAGGAGGCGGACAAGTCCCTGCGGGGCATGCTGCCCGACCCGTCGAACATGACACTGAACAACTACTCCCAGATCAACACGAGCATCGACGCCACACGTGGCCTGCTCAACTCCGCGATCTTCACCATGGGCGTGCTCCTGGGCACCCTGTTCTTCGGGCTGCTCGCCGGATGGGCCCTGGCCCAGATGGAGTTCCGCGGCAAGGCCACGATCTTCAGCGCCATGCTGCTGGTGCTGATCGTGCCCTTCCAGCTGCTCATGATCCCGCTGTACGTGCTCATCGTGCGGACCTACGGGCTCGGCGACAGCTACTGGGGCATGATCCTGCCATTCGCGATCAACTCCACCGCAGTCTTCATCTTCCGCCAATTCTTCATCCAGATCCCCCGGGAGATCCTCGAAGCCGCACGCATCGACGGCGCCGGAGAGATCAGACTGCTCACCAAGATCGGAATCCCGCTGGCCAAGCCGGCGATCCTGACTGCCCTGCTGATCACCTTCATCGGGCCATGGAACGAGTTCCTGTGGCCCTTCCTGGTCACCAAGAAGCAGGAGATGCAACCGTTCGCCGTATCCCTGGCCAACTACATGCAGAACCTGGCCGCCCGTGCCGACAACCCCGACGGAGCCACCCTGGCCGGCGGGGTCCTGCTCGCCGTCCCCGCGATCCTGCTGTTCGTCGCCTTCCAACGGCACTTCACCTCCGCCGACCTCGGATCCGCGGTCAAGGGGTAGGCCTATACCGCACCGGTCTTGGCGTGGGTCGTGCCAGGGCCGTGCGGAGGAGACCCGTGATGGGGATCCGGCAACGTTCACGCGTAGCGCAGGAGAAGGTAGGGGACGCAGATCGCGATGGATAGGACGGCGGTCGGGATGCCGTAGCGCAGCCAGTGGGCGAACGTGATGGTGATGCCGTTCTTGGCCGCGACCCCGACGATCACGACGTTGGCACTGGCCCCGATGAGGGTGGCGTTCCCGCCGAGGTCAGCACCGAGGGCCAACGACCACCAGAGCGCGCCATCGGCGCCCAGGGCCGGGTTGGTGGCGATCAGCGAGTCCACGACCGGGGTCATCGCGGTGACGAAGGGGATGTTGTCGACGATCGCCGACGCGACCGCTGAGCCCCCCAGCACGACCATCAGGGTGGGTGCCACGGCGGCGCCGGTCAGGTCGGCGATCCGGGTGGCCAGCGCCTCCAGGGCGCCCACCCGGACCAGCGCACCGACGATGATGAACAGTCCCATGAAGAACGCCAGCGTCTCCCACTCGACCTCCTTGAGCAGCTCCCCGACCCGCAAAGGGGACAGCAGGATCAGCACCCCGGCCCCGAGCAGCGCCACGACCGCGGGCGACAGCCCCGTCTGACGCTGGGTCAGGAACCCGCCCACGATCGCGACCAGGACCACCACGCAGGCGGTCAGCATTCGCCGGTCGGTGATCGCGGAGTCCTCATCCATCGCGGCCAGGGCCTCGGAATGCTCGGGCTTCGCGCGCAGGTCGGCGCGGAACATCCACAACGCCAGGCCCAGGAACGCGGCCAGGATGACCAGCACGACCGGGGTCATGTGCACCAGGAAGTCGGTGAACGTGAGGTTCGCTCGGCTGGCGATGATGATGTTCGGCGGATCGCCGACCAGGGTGGCCGCCCCCCCGATGTTGGAGGCGAACGCCTCAGCCAGCAGGAACGGCACCGGCCGGATACCCAGCTGCCGGCACACCGAGATGGTCAGCGGCGCGATCAGCAGCACGGTCGTCACGTTGTCCAGTAGGGCCGAGGCGCCGGCCGTCACCAGGACCAGCAGGATCAGAAGTCTGCGGGGCTGCCCCCGGGCGAGCTTCGCGGAGTGGATCGCCAGGTACTCGAAGGCCCCGGTCCGCCGCAGTATCCCGACCACCAGCATCATCCCGAGCAGCAGGAAGATGACGTCCCAGTCGATGCCGGTCTCCCGGGAGTAGAACGCCTCCTCGGAGTCAACGATGCCGAACGCGAGGACCAGCCCAGCACCCCCGAGGGCGGCAGCCACCCGGTGCACCCGTTCGGTGGCGACCAGGACGTACACCCCGACGAAGATGGCCACCGCCAGCCACCCCGACGGGCCCACCCCCGTCGCCTCCACCGCCGTCCCCGCAGCTGCGATCAGGGACACCGGCACGGCCCAACCCTACGCAGGCCCCCAGGCAGGCTGATGGCACGCCGGAAGGACCTCGGCCGGCGAACCGCTGTGCTGCCCCGGGAATGCGGTGGTGCTTCGGGTCGCGGCTGTTCCGTCCCCTGGTCGGGGCTGCCGCAGCGCGCGTTGCGCGGCTGATATCGGTCAGCTCAGAAGGGCCTCATATTGCGGCTTCCCGCAGCCGCAATCGCCGAGGGACACTCTCTTGAGGGCCTCCTGGTGGGGTCACCCGTCCGCCCGCGGCTGCGCGTGATCGGGTTGCGAGGCGAGCCAGTCGAGCAGGCGTTCCCGCATTGTGGTCCTGATCTCGAGGGGCCCGTCGAGGAATTGCTCGACGATCAGGACGGCGTCGTTGTCGAGGAGGGTCGGCTCGATTGCCAGGGCGGCGTTGAGCTCTTCTCGGGCCCGGTCGTCGTGGCCAAGCCCGATGAACGCCAGGCAGCGGATCAGGGGCCCCCAGAGGTCCTCGGGGTGGGTGAGGAGACTGGCCTCAGCGAGCACGCCGGTGTGATCGCCGACCATGAGCCGGTCCAGGGCCAGAAGGACGTGCTGATACCAGGGGTGGTACGGGTTGAGCCGGTTGGACTCGCGGATGCACTCCAGGCCCGTCTCCCAGGCGCCGCTGAGCGCCAGAAGGACGCCCGACCCGTAGAGGATCGACGGGTGGGACGGGCTCAGCGCGATCGCGCGGCTGGCGTCGGCCTGGCATTGGTCGGTGTGCCCCCGGGCGAACTCCACGCCCGCGAGCACCGTCCACGCGTGCGCGTGCCCGGGGTGCAGGGTGAGCGCCGTGCGCGCCCTGCGCTCAGCGTCGGCAAGGGCCACGTCGCGGTCGGGCGCCCACTCCAGGATCGCTGTCGCGTACTCGAGCGAGCCGAGCATCGACAGCAGGATGACGTTCTCCGGCTCGAGGTCCAGGGCCATGCGCAACTCGCGTGCCGCGGTCTCGGTGTCCTCTGGTGTACCGCTGTCGAGGTAGCGGTAGTAGGACAGCGTCGCCGCGTAGGCGGCGGGGAGGCGGGCACCTGCGCGGCGCACGGTGGTGTCCCGCAGCATCACCCCCCGGAAGTCGCCGACTGTCGCGGCGATCCGTCGGACCAGGTCGTCCTCGTCGTGGAATCCGGTGACCTCGCTGCGTTCCTGATCGGTTACGTCGGACCACAGCACCTCGCCGGTCACGCCGTCCGACAGCCGGATCATCACGCGCACCAGGGTGGGAGTCGTTCGCACAGCTCCGGTCAGCACATACTGCGCATCGAGCGCCTGCGCGGCCGCTTGTGCGTCCACCCGGACGCCGACACCGCGCTCACTGACCGCTGGCCCGATCACCCGCAGGCCCGGGAACGTGCTCAACGCGTTGATCAGTGACTCGGTGAGGGCTAGAGCCATCGGCTCCTCGTCGCCTTCGGAAGGCATGTCGGCGAACTGGACGACGACAAGCCCCGCCTCGAGGGGGCCGGCCTCCTGGGGCGTCGACGTGGTCTCCCGGGGCGCGAACGTCGGGACGTAGCTGCCCCTGGGCAGCTCGATGACCAGCGACTCGGCAGCCCCGCTGCCTGCGTAGTACCGCTCCAACGACGTACGCAGCCGATTGGCCTGAACACGGGCGGCAGCGTCGGTGACGGCGTCGAAGTCCTTGCCGCGCCCCAGGGCGTAGCGCGCGACAGTGCGCTCCTTGAGGCGGTGACCGCGCCCAGCCAGCGTCTCGGTCACCACGTAGGCCAGGAAGTCACGAGACCTGGGGGCGGTCCGGAGCTCCACGCTGTCCAGGATGCGTCGTAGCGCCGCGACAACCTCCACGGGATCGGGCTCCCGGTCGGAACCGCCGCCCGGACCGGCCCAGTCATCGGCGTTGAACGACGAAGCAGGCCCCTCCATGTCGGCGATGATCGTCGCCCGCCACTGGAAAGGCAAACGCGACGTCGGTGCCGTTTCGGGAGGCTGGCGCCGCACCGGCTCTCGGCGCCGACCAGCGTGAAGGGCCGCTCAGGCGTGCCGGGCCGGCTGCGTGTCCGTGGCTGCCGCGGCCACGTCGCGGCGGTAGTGGCGGACCAGGGCGATCACCCGGGCGATGGACTCGACGAGGAGGAAGGCCAGGAGGGTCGCGATGATGGCGCGGAAGATGTCGCCCTCGGGCAGCAGGTCGCGCTCGGCGACGAGCTTGATGACGACCAGCAGGCCGAGGGCCACGAACGATTCCACGCTGTAGCGCAGGATGACGCCCTTGTGCCGCGGCACCGCAGCCACATAGGTGGACCGCGCCCGGTAGACGCCGAACGCGTAGCCGGCGATGCCGCCGACGATCGCGACGAGAGCGTGCAGCGGGCTGCGCTCGAGGTCGGTCAGAAGCAGCGACCCGACGACCACGATGGCAACCAGCGGTTCCAGCATCTGCATCCGCAGGGTGCGGAAGCGCTCGTTGCTCTGCAGCTGGACGCTGGGGTCGGCCTTGATCGCCCGGGCGCCCTCCCGGCTCTCCCGCGCGATGAGCACGAGGAGGACCAGAACGAGGAGGGACGAGGTGTACTCCATGGGGGCTCCTTGCGAACGAAGAATCGTGATGACGAAGGGGCCGGTGAGGCCGAACGTCCGGCGGATGCGCTAGAGGGTCTGGATCCCGGTCCGGGTCACCGCGGTCCTGCGGTCACTGCGCACGACGATGATCGCGGCGATCACGGCGCTGACGAAGACCAGGACCTGGATGCCCAGGTTCACGACGGTGAGGGTGCCCGAGGGAGGTGGCAGGAACACCGACATGTCCCACAGGCCGTGCGCGATCATGCCCACCACCAGGAGCCCACGCACCCGGCGGAACAGGTACAGGACGACCCCGGCAGCCGAGGCCTGGATGCACTGGAAGAGCACGCCACCCACCGGGGATCCCACGACGAGGTTGGTCAGGTGGAAGAACCCGAACCACACCGAGGAGATCAGCATGACCCACGCCTCCGGACGCAGGTTGGTGCGCAGGCTGCGCAGGATGATGCCGCGGAACAGGGTCTCCTCGGTGAAGCCGACCAGCACACCGGCGGCCACGATCGCCAGGAGCAGATCGGTGGGGGTGTTGGCCCAGTCGGCGACGGCGACGTGCGCCACGATCCCCACGGCGAAGATCGCGACGGGCACCCACAGGAAGCCGGACCAGGGCAGGCGGGCGGGATCCTTGAACACGAAGTCCCAGCGCGCCCACAGCACGAAGGCGATCAGCACCAGGGCCCCGCCGATCAGGGGGATCACCGCGGTCCGGAAGGCGTTGCTACCAGTCGCGAACCAGTCGGCGTAGTCGATCCCCGCGGTCGCCGCGAGCCCGATGAACACCACGACGTACGCGACGAACACGCCGATGGCCACAGGTACGGACGGTGCGACTCGCCACGTCGGGCCCGTCGGGGTCGCGGTTGAGTCCGCGGCACGGGTGGTCATTGAGGAACTCCGATCCAGAGGGTGTCAGGCACAGTGGACGAGAGGAAGGCTAACCTCAGCGAACTGGTCCTGCTGGCGATTCGGGTGCTGTAACGGTTACTCCGCGCCCCGGCCGCAGCCTGGCTTGAGCGGTTGAACCGACGATCACTCCCGGCAGCCAGCTCCTGGAACGTGGGCCGCCGCGATCACACCCCGTCGTGACGTCCCGATTCGGGTATGCGGCGGCTGGCCGGTCACTGCTCGAGGATGAGTTCCGGGTACTCGGGCGTCCACATGGCGTCGAAGACCTGCTGGACGGGGTTGTCCAGCACGCGGGTCGCCACTCCGTCACGCTCGGCGGCCTCGGCGACAGCGATCGCAACCGTGGCTGACACCATGCGCAGCTCGGACACCTGCGGCAGCAGCGACGCCCCGGGGCGATCCACGTGGACGAGCCCAGCGACCGCCTGGGCGGCCGCTGCGATCATCCGGTCGGTCACGCGGGTCGCCCGGCACACGGCCACGCCCAGCCCCAGGCCGGGGAACACAAGTGCGTTGTTGGCCTGTGCGATCCGGTACTCCCGCTCGGCGTGGTGGACCGAGGGGAACGGCGACCCGGTGGCGATCAGGGCCCGACCATCGGTCCAGGCCAGCAGGTCCGAAGGTGTGGCCTCGACCAGTGACGTGGGGTTCGACAGTGGCATGATCACGGGCTGGTCCACGTGCGCGGCCATCTCGCGGACGATGCGCTCGGTGAAGGCCCCGGGTTGGCCGGAGGTGCCGATCAGGATGGTGGGCCTGACGTTTCGGACCACGTCGGCCAGGCCGATGCGGCCCTCGACGTCCAGCGTCCACGCATCGGTCTCGGAGGCGTGGCGTGCGTACGGCCGCTGGAACGGCCGGATCCTGTCCCCGAGCGCGGTCGTGAGCAGCCCACGGCTACCGAGCCCCCAGAAGGCCGCAGTTGCCTGCTCGCGTGTCGCGCCCTCGTTGATCATCATGTCGCGCATCAGGTCCGCGACGCCGATGCCCGCGGTCCCCGCACCGTGGATCACGATGCGCTGGTCGCGCAGGCGACCACCACCAGAGCGGACCGCGGCCAGGGCGGCGGCTGCGACCACAGCCGCGGTGCCCTGAACGTCGTCGTTGAAGGTGCAGACCCGGTCCCGGTACGTGGTGAGCAACCGGTGGGCGTTGGCGGCGCCGAAGTCCTCCCAATGGATCATCGCGTGGGGGAACACCGTGTTCACCGCGCTGACGAACGCCTCGATGAAGTCGTCGTAGCGCTGTCCGCGGATGCGGCTGTGCCGAAGGCCCAGGTAGAGCGGGTCGGACAACAGGGCCAGGTTGTCAGTCCCCACGTCCAGGACGATCGCGATCGCCCGATTCGGGTCAATGCCCGCAGCCGCTGTGTAGAGGGACTTCTTCCCCAACGCGATCTGGATGCCGCCCACCCCCTGATCGCCGATCCCGAGGATGCCCTCGGAGTCGGTGACGATCAGCAGGTCGACATCCTCGGGATGGCGACCCTGACCCTCAAGGGAGCGCTCGATCTGATCCGGGTTGTCGATCGACAGGAATACCCCGTGCAGGCGCTGGTAGGACTGGCTGAAGTCGACGATCGCCGCGCCGATGGTGGGCGTGTAGACGATCGGCATCATCTCGTCGAGGTGCTCGCTGAGCAGCCGATAGAACAGGACCGTGTTGCGATCGCGCAGCGCCGACAGGAAGGCGAACTTGTCCAGGTCGGTCTCCGCGCGCAGGAACTGGTTGTACGACCGGTGCAGCTGAGCCTCCAGCGGGGTCACGCCTGTTGGCAGGTGCCCGATCAGGCCGAACCGCTCCCGCTCCTCGAGGGTGAAGGCTGTGCCGCGATTCAGGCGCGGGATCCGCAACAGCTCGCTGCCGGTCACCGAGACCTTGATCCTGCCCCCATGGTGGCCTGGCAGAACCTCATACGGGCGTCGCGACATACCCCCAGCCTACGAGCCACGCCGCAGTCGGAGCGTCCTGGACTCCACCGCCCCATCTCCCCCGGCTCAGCAGGCCCACACCACGGCCTACCCCCGAGATGGGCCACTGCTCCCGACCCGCGGGCCCTCGCGTCGATCGAGGCCAGGTCCAGCGGCCTGCGGCCTGCACCGACTACAGCTGACGGAATGCCAGCGGCCGTGCATCGCTCGCTCGGGTGCTGCCCTGCAGCAGCTTGCGGGGCAGGTCCGGCTCGAGGGCCTGCGAGCCGGCCAGCCCGACCATCTCCACCGAGCCGTTGGCGATGATCCGGCGCATGGTGGTCGCACTTCGCCGGTCGATGCGCCGACTTGAGGCCCAACGACACGGCCGTCGTGACGCCCACGGAGTGCGGCCTTGTCTTGTTCAGTCGGGGTCAGGACGATTGCAGTCGCAGGATCAACAAGTAGGCCTTGCAGCCCAAGCACAGCCCGGTGGAGGCGTTGAGGGCTGCAAGGCCGAGGGCGAGTGCCGTCAAGCTGTAGCCAGCGACGTCGACGCCAACGGCGAAGAAGGTCAGGGCCAGAGCAGTGAACACGAAGCCGAGGAACTGCGCGAATCTCGCCGGCCGAGCATCCTCCAAGGCGGTTGGTGCTCCGATCCGCGGCCAGATGAAGCGGGCGTAGATCTGCGCCCAAAGCGACCACTGGAAACTGACGAACGCGGTGAAAGCGAACACAGCGACCTGGGAGGCGAGCAGGCCGAGGCCCAGTGGTCGAGCTACGTCAAGGATGAGCAACACAACGGCGAGAACGCCCGCGGTTGCCCCGGCGCTGAATCGTGTGAGGCGCGGATCCACATGGGCGCGGAGGGGGCACGAGCTAACTCCGTTACCGAACACGAGGGCCTCCGGAGAGTAGGCCAACCGATGCGATCCAGAGTAGGCGCTCACCATGTTCAGCACCAGAGCACTGGGCGGGGCAGGCCCCGTGGGCAACTCGACGGGAGTAGTTGGACGAACCTGTCGGCGGCTCGTGGTGGGATCGGTGGCCAACCCCGTCACTCTCTGAGCCACGACGTGCTGTTGCTACGCAACGGTCACGTCACACTGGCTCCCTATCGCGCACCTTGGGGCAGGTATCGCAGCCCGGGAAGCTGTCCATGCCTGAAGGCCCGATCCGCTGGAGGTCCGGGCCTTCGAGCATGATCAGTCAAGGGTCAACGCGGTGGGTGATCAGCGGTCCTGGAAGTCCAGGACCTGCTCGGGCAACGCCATCCCGGCCCCGAGGTCCATGCCGTGCACGGTCATCAGGTGCTCGCGGAACCACACGTCGAAGGGCTCCTGGGAGGTGGCGAGCCCGAGGAGCGCTTGAGCCAGGTCCGGTGACTCGATGAGGACGACGGCCACGTCGCCGGCCTGGGTCGACTGGATCCACACGGCCTCGCGGGTGATGCCGTGGGCGCGGCGTGAACGGGTGTGCTCCTCGCGGCGCTCCCCTTGCCAGCACGAGAGCATCTCGTCGCGGTCGTGCGTCGAGGTACCGGGGAGCAACGGGGCGGCGAAGCAGACTGTCTGAGTGGTGACACGGGTCGGACTCATGTCGAGGGTCATGGGGGGCTCCTTGTTGTAGTGATCGCCGGGGATCGGCGTCGTGTTCAGCGTTGCCCACCCGCGCCGCGACGGGCATCCCCCGAGATCTGGGATCTTTCCTGCATGTGGTAGCCCGGGGCCTCGAACGCGTGCACTATGGCGAGGTGACCCGATGGGATCCGCTCAGGCTGGCCGCCGACATCGAGCGTGTGGGCGCTCGCGGCCTGCCGTACGGGGAGCTGCACACGGAGCTCGCCGCGCGGATCCGTCACGTGATGCCCGTTGATGCGTTCTGCTGGCACGGTCTGGACCCGGACACCCGCCTGCTCACTACGGCGAATCCGGTGGAGCTGATGGCCGGCGGCTTCCTCACGCCGGAGACTGAGGCGATGGCAGCAGGAGCCGTGGTCACCAGCGAGTACCTGCGCGACGATGTCAACACCTTCGCCGACCTGGCAGCGCGCCGCTCTCCGGTGGCGATCCTCAGCGAGACCACGCGGGGGCGCCCCGAGCGCAGCTCCCGTTACCTGGAGTACCTCGCCCCGATCGGCACCCCCTTCGAGATGCGGGCAGCGATGGTGACCCGCGGGCGGGCGTGGGGGTGCGTGGTCATGCACCGCACGGAGGCCACGGGCGACTTCACCCCGGATGAGGCCCGAACCATCGCGCGGCTGTCACGTCCGATCGCGGAGGCGCTCAAGGCGTCGTACCGCGTCGACGCAGCCCGCCGGCCCGATGAACCGCGGGCACCGGGCCTGCTGATCCTCGATGCGACCGATGACATCGAGCTCACGACACCTCCTGCGGCTGCACTTCTGGGGCCGCTGGTCCACGACGACCCTGCCCACCGGGAGGTTCCCGCACCGGTGCTCACGCTTGCGGCCGACGTTCGACGCCGCGGCCGGGAGGGACGCACTGCTCCGCCTCTTCACGTACCCACGTCGTCGGGATGGCTGACGCTGCACGGATCCCTGCCCGATGGCAGCACCAATGGTCGGGTCGCGATCATCGTTCAACGGGCCGGGGAGGAGTACGCCCTGCCGCTGCGCCTGGAGGTGTTCGGGCTGACGCCGCGAGAGCGGGAGATCGCCACTCTCGTCGCGCGCGGACTCGACACGGCGGCCATCGCCGAGCGACTCGTGATCAGCCCGTGGACCGTGCAGGACCACCTGAAATCCGTCTTCACCAAGACAGACACCCGGTCGCGGCGCGAGCTGCTCGCACAGGTCTTCTTCCACGACCAACTCCCCGGCATCGTCGCCCACGACCCCCTCAATGCCGGCGGACACCTCCAGCCCTCAGATGCGCCCGAGGCCCACCCGTAGCAAGCTCCGCCGTCCATCTCGGTGCTGGGTGCGGGTGTAGCAACATCCCAGCACGCGCGAACAAGGCCGGATCGTGGAACGGAGATGACGGTCACGAGGCGCTCTCCTGCAAACCTGCGCGACGATGCCCCAGCAGGCCCCCTCTACGTGTCCACTAGGGCGACGATCAGGTCGTGCGCCCGTGAGACCGGGATCACCAACGGTGGACTGTCGCAGATGCTGGCCAGCTGCCAGGCGGCGTCGGGCTGGACCCGTGACACCACATGCGGTTCAAGTCCGGTGTCCGGGCGGGGCAGCGGGAAGGTGTCGGGGAACGCCGCGTCGAGCTCGCGGTGCAGTGCCCCGGCCAACTCGCCTCCGGCGAAGGCGTCGAGCAGGCCGGTCACCAGCACGCCGATCGGTCCGCCGCCGACCGCCATGAGCGCGTAGACCCACCACGCCACCCATACGTCGAGCGACGCCAGGTGCGGCTCGTCGATGACGAACGCATCGAACGTGTCGTTGACCCCAATGGCGAACGTGGCGCTGCCGGTCAGCCCGAAGCCACCCCCGGCGTGGGAACCGGCGAAGCGCACCTCGAGGCGCAGCAGCCCTGCCTCATCCACCGATCCGAGCACCCAGGTGAGGTCCACGCCAATGTCCTGCACGGTGGCCAGCCGGTGGTTGGCTCGCCAGTGGCAGGGATGCGGAGCGCGCCAGCCGGCGTTGGGCAGCAGCGGGTCGAGCGCGGCCCGCGCCCCGCGCAGCATGAGGTCGTTCGCGACGACGAGGCCCAGCGGTCCGGCCGGGGCCCCGGCGGCGGTGCGCCGGATAGGCGAGCGGGTCACGGCATGCTCGTCGCCGTCGGTGCCCCACAGGCTGACCAGCGCGAGCACGTCGCGGCCCACGTTGGTGAAGCGCACCTCGTCGAACGGCAGTGGCACCGCCGGCAGCGACGCCGGCAGGGCGTCGGTCACCGCGTCGGCCAGCGCCTGCGGCAGGTGCTCAAGCCACGCGGTGAAGGCGGTGAGCAACTCGGCGAGCTTGTCGAGCAGCGGCAGCTCGGCGAGCTTGTCGAGGATGCCGGCCTGCAGCGCCGCGATCGCAGGGATGCTCGTCAGCGGTGCCCCGGTCAGCGTGACGTCGGCGCGCAGGTCGCGCAGCTGCACGTCGGTCCCGTCCGAGGTGATCGCGGCTGCAAGTCGCACGGCAACCGCCGGATCGTCCGGGCGGCCGCCATCCAGCTCGCCGGTCTTGGGCCATCGATCGGCACGACGCAGCACATGATCCTCGATCAGGGTCACGTCTTCCCAGCTGAACCAGACGCTGGTCGTTGCGCCCACCTCGATCCGGGGCCCGTCGGGGCCGGGCAGCACGACGACGTCGGCGATGGCCAGGCGCAGGTGCGTGGTCAGTGCCAGGTGCACGTCGAAGTTGATCGGCCCGGGCATGTCCCACTCCCAGTCGAACGTGATGGTCGGGTCGAACTGGTCGGGCAGCAGTCCTTCGAGGCGAGTCTGCAGGTACTCCGGGGAGATCCCGAGGACGAGGTCGAACCCGCCCGAGTCAGCGCGTGCCATGGGGCACCCCCTTGGTCGGGATCCGGATGCTGCCGACCTGTCGTGCCGCCCGGTCGGGGTCGATCGCCGCGGACCGTACGGCAACGCCGCTCGTGCCTGATGCGGGTGTCGCCGGGTGGGCCGGAGTCCGGCCCCGTGCCCACGGTGGCAGGTCGAACGTGGCGCGGAAGGCGTCGATGACGCGCGTGGTCACGGCGGCTGCGGCGGCTGAGCCCGGCTCGATGCCGAGCTCCGACCAAGGCAGCGCGTTCGCGGCGGCGCGGACGGCTGCATCGGGGTCGGACCGTGCCGCGCGCCAGGTGTCGTCGGTGGCGCTCGCTGCGTCCATCGTCGCCGTGATCAGGGTGAGTCCGGCGTCCCGCGGCTGCGGAGCCAGCTCGTCCGGGCGTCGCCGCAGCTCGTCGGGGATCTCGAACCGCACCGCCGCCACATGCTCGTGCAGGGCCGTGGGCTCGGCACGGCCGGGCGCTTCGACGATGCCTTCCTGCGCAAGAGCGCGATCGGGGGCGACGGCGAGCTCGACGGCCAAGGTGGGGTCGTTCGCGACCCTCGCCGCCATGGGGTTGCGCTGGAGCTCAGAGGCGGCGACCACGGCGCGGTCCTCGACCCCGAGCCCCAGCGCTTCGAGGGCTTGGGCGCTCGGAGGCGGAACGTCGAAGCGGACGATGAGGTCGGCAGCGGTGCCGCGGGCTCGCAGGTCCGCGTCGAGGATGCGGTCGAGAGGGGTGCGACTCCGGGTGGGGCGCTTGGGCTTGGCGGGCTGCTTGCCTGGCTTAGCCGGCCTGGCGGGTCTTGCGGGCTTCTGGGGCTTCGGTTCCGGGACTCGCATGCGTCCAGTAGACACCCGTCAGGGTCGGACCGGCTATGACCTTCGGCCCTAATAACCATGCCGGTCACGGCGGGCCGCGGCCCGGTCTTCGAGTGCGGCTGCATGGGCGCGTTCGGACTTCAAGATCCGCGTGGGGGTGCCCAGGTGATCGTGGCCACCCACTCCCCCGTGGTGGCTGCCTTGCCGGGAGCACGCATCCTCGAGCTGGGCGAGTGGGGCATGCGCGAGGCCCAGTGGGAGGACACCCAACTCGTCGTCAGCCACCGGGCCTTCCTCGCCTCGCCTCAGCGATTGCTGGACGGCGGCGCAGGCCTCCGCGACCCAGCCCACACGGTCCGGGGCGCCTTCGCCATCGGTGTGGCATGATTCGCCGCGCACTAGTTCGATGCCGAGAAGGAGTCATCATGGGAATCAAGGATTCGTTCACCGAGGACGAGTGGAAGACGCTGCAGTGGGCTGTGCTCAACGCTGGGGGGCACGTCAGCGCCTCGGACTGGCCTGGCCTGTGGAAGGGCTTCAAGGAGGCCGCCGGTGGGTCGCAGTTCCTGACGATGCTCCAGGGCAGCGACGACGAGCTCGTGCAGGCACTTGCCAAGGACCAGGCGCGCAAGAAGGACCCGAACACCAACAACCGCGCCGACCAGGCCAGCGAGCTGGCTCTCGACCGGATCCGCGAGGCCGTCGCGCTGATCCAGGCAAAGGCCCCGGAGCACCTCGATGCGTTCAAGACGATGATCCTCGGTGTCGCGAAGGCGATGGCCGAGGCGGTCGACGGGACGTCGGAGAAGGAGTCCGACGCCCTCGACCGGATCCGGGGAGCCCTCGACGGACAGGCCCCGGCGTAGTCCTCGAACACACGACCGGGGTTCACCAGCCTCGTCGTCGGGCTGGTGGCAGCCGTGTGGCACACCCGCACAATGGCCGGCCCCATGCCGACCTCCGCGCAATGAGAAGGGGAAGCATGCTCACGGTCCGGTTCGGAGCAGTCCTTGTGGCCTCGTCGGTCTTCGGGCTGGCCGGATGCGGGGGGTCTGACGGCTCCTCATCCGGCGGGCCGGCCACGATCTCGGACGGCGCCTATGCGTATCTCGCCTCATCGGCAGGGGGCAGCCCGCTCGCAGCCACCCTGACGATCGCCGGTGACACCCTGACGCTCACGGGGGACGCCGGACCAGTCACCGCCACCATCGGCGAGCCCGCCGCCGAGGCGGTCCTGTGCCCACCGTCGGGCAAGGGACAGCCGGCCACGGTCGGTACGGCCCTCACTGTCGGTTCCGTCGCGTTGGCCTCCCCTGCCCTCTTCGGTGACTGCGGCCAGACCACGCCCAAGCGCGTGACCCTGGTCGACCTCGACTCCTACGACGAGGCCGGCGGGCCGTTGAAGTACACCCGATGGCTGGAGTTCTGCGACACCACCGACCCGGACTGCCCGTCGCCGGCCAAGTAGCACCAGCTGGGGGGGTCACGGCGGCAACGCAACGGGCCAGCCGAACCCACGAGCGCAGGCGACCCCACCCGGACCGCTTGACGGCCTGATCGCACCTTTGTCACTGTTCATCCACAAGTGATACCGCCGGTGAATCACAGCCATCCGACGACCCCTGGAAGTTGGTACGCGTCGTTCCCCGATCATCGCGTTGGCGATGGGCGTCGTGCAGTGCTTGGACCTACTCGCGTCCTGGACCCCACGCAAGTGCGAGGGCCCGCGTGAGCGCCTCGGCATGGCGGGCGAAGACGTCGAGCAGCACCCCCGCCGCCTGCTGCCCATGCGGGGTCAGCTCGACGACCACAGCCCTGCGGTCCCCGGGGGTCAGGTCGTGCCGGCGGGTGATCAGGCCCGCCCGCTCGAGGCGCGTCAGAACCCCGGAGGTCCCGCTCGGGGTGAGGCCGAGCTCGTCCGCGATCTGTGTCGGGCGCTGGGTGCCGTAGAGGTGCAGCAGCGCGACGGTGAACCGGTCCGCGAACTCCCGGACGCCCAGGGGCGCGAGCACCCTTGCTGCGTCGGCGCCGAACACGGCCCCGGCACCGGTCACCGCCGTCGTGGCCGTCATGGGGTCCACCGGCCCGCCAGGGTCGGGACCCTGCGTGGGGACATCGAGGAGATCGAACGCCTCCTTGATGAGGGGCTCACCAGCGGCGTAGTGGAGGTCAAGCCGGGCCACGAACGAAGCCACCCGTCGCCGACCCTTCGAGGTGATGGCGATCAGCACCATTCGCCCATCGCGGCTGTCCGGACGTCGCACGATGAGGCCCGCGGCCTCGAGCCGGTTGAGGGCGCGCGAGACCGAGCTGCGCGGGGCACCGGTGACCTCCGCGAGCTCGGTGGGGGTCAGGGACCCGCGCCGATTGAGGGTGAGGATCATCTCGATGTCACGGTTCTCGGTCGTCTCGTGCCCCAGGGACTCGTGGGCGAGGTCGGTCAGCTCGACCGAGTACCGGAACAGCGCGACCAGAGCACGCGCCAGCGCTTCGGGCCCAGGGTCCTGCGCACGTCGCTCCATGATCGGTCGAGAGTAGCCGAGGCAGCCGTTCGGTCGCACCACGCCCTGCTCGCGAATCGGGCACGGCGCAAGCCGTGCCGCGACGGACAAGGCGTCACACGGGGATCGTTCGACAGCGGCGCACACTGGCAGTCTTCCGGGGGGCAGATGACCCTCGCGTGTCGCGTCGTACGCGAGACGGAGGGATCGGCCTGTCGCACCGGCGAACAATGCGCAGCAACACGCATGGATGCACCGGGTGAGCCGGCCGAGCGCCCTACACTCGGCGCCATGTCGAATCAGGAGAACAATCCGGGGAGCGCCCCCGCGACCCACCGGCCGATGTCCTGGGTGGCCCTCATCGGGACCCTGCTGGCGTTCATGTTCCTCCCCGCCATCGTCGATGTGGTCGTGCTGAAGCATTCGGCCACCGGTGACTACCCCGACCAGGACAGCGTGAACGTCCTGCTGATCGGCCAGTCGATCGCCCTGGCCGTCGTCGTCCTGGCGATCAGTCTCGCCCGCTGGTGGCCGGTGGTGCTCCACGAGAGGCTGCGGGTGCGCCCGTGGGTATGGGTCATCGCGGTTGCGCCCGTTGTGACCGCCGTCGCCCTGACCGACTACGGCCGGCTGGCGACCGCCGGGGTGACGCTGGGCCTGACCCTCCTCCTCGGGACCCTGCTGATCGGGGTCAGTGAGGAGCTGATGTACCGGGGCGTGGTGCTCACCTTCCTGCGCGATCGGTACCGCGAGGTCATCGCAGCGGTGGGCACGACGCTGATCTTCGGCCTGAGCCACATCACGGCGGGGCCGCTGGGCATCCTCGCCTCGGCGGTGTTCGGCTACCTGCTCTACTACATGCGCCGGGTCTCCGGGGGGATCCTCGTGCCCATCATCGTCCACACGGTGTACGACTTCAGCATCTTCAGCGCGCTCACGACGGCCGATCCCGCTGAGTCGGGCAACGCCAGCTTCGCCCTGTTCCTGCTGGCCCTCGTCCTGCTCCTCGTGATGATCGTCTTCCACCGTCGCGCCGAGTTGCCGACGCCCGAGCCTGAGCCTGTCCAGCAGCTCCCCTAAGGCGCACGGCACCCAGCGCACGCCGTGAGCCTTGGTCTACACCCCCAGGCCCGAAGATCCCCGGCCTTCGGGCGCCCCATCACCCGGGATCACGGCCGAATCCGGCCCCAGAACCCCTCCAGACCCGCACCCCCGGATCGCTAGACTTCAACCCGCGCTAGGTGACCGACTTATGCACACAGTTCTGCACATACTTCGACACACCTTCCCGGCGCCCGTAGCTCAACGGATAGAGCAGCCGGTTTCTACCCGGCTGGTTGGGGGTTCGAGTCCCTCCGGGCGCACAACGTGGCTGGTCAGGAGGTGGTTTGGGGCTCCTGCGCCGCCGAATATTCGGGCTCCGTACACCAACGCGTACACCAACCGGGATTGCGTTGAGCGCCTCAGCCGACCTCTCCGCAGCCGCCCACGAGAGGAGCAGCCATGGAACGGCAGATCGACGTTGTGGGGGCGGTGATCGTTGACGACGGTCTCGTGCTGTGCGCGCAACGAGGCCCCCACGGGGCGCTCGCGGGGCTCTGGGAGTTCCCTGGCGGCAAGATCGAGCCCGGCGAGGTCGCCCGCGGCGCTCTCGAGCGCGAGATCGCCGAGGAACTTGGATGTGTTGTCGAGGTCGGCAATGAAGTCACGACCACCACACACGTGTACGTGTTCGGCGTCGTGACCCTGACCACGTTCTGGTGCCGACTGGTCGAAGGAACCCCGGACCTGACAGAGCACGTTGACATCAGGTGGTTGGCGCCCACGGACCTGGACACCTTGACGTGGGCGCCAGCCGACATCCCAGCGGTCGAGGTCATTCGAGCCCAGCTCACCTCGTGAGCAGCCCAACGGGACTGGATCCCCAACTCACCGCCTTGATCTCCGAGATGGCACCTGCCCGCCAGTAGCCTGGCGGGCGTGGAGCATCTGCCCCCTGGCATCTACGACCTGCTCCGAACGTCGTCCTTGGATCGTCGTGAGCTGGGTGATCCGGAGCGGGGCGCCGTCGGGTCGCCGGTCGAGGCGAAGCTGGCAAAGCTCCTGGATCCGAGTCCGGGCAGGCAGAAGGACGCGGGGGCACTCGCCCAACTTGTCGCGTCCGAGCTTGCGCGAATTCTCGAGTCTCACGATGACGAGGCCGATCGGGCTCACCTGACCAACCGCCTGCTCGAGGTCGCCGGAAGCGATGAGCGTGTTCCGGTGCCGATCGAGTTCCTGGTCGCGGTGGCCGACAAGTCGGCGGGGTCGCTCCCCCACCCGGAGACCCCGCTGGGCGAGGTCGCGCTGCTGACAGCTGCACGCAACGAGCGGAGCCTGGTCGCCGAACTGGCGTCGGAGATACCGAGCGCTGACCGCATCGACATCATCATGGCGTTCGTCCGTTGGGCGGGAGTGCGAATGCTGGCGGAGCCCCTGCGGGCTGCCGCCGCACGCGGGGTGCCGATCACGGTGCTCACGACGACGTACACAGGCTCGACTCAGCGCCTGGCGCTGGATTGGCTGGTACGTGAAGCCAATGCCGACGTGGCTGTCTCCTACGAGACGCAGGCGACACGACTGCACGCGAAGGCCTGGCTCTTTGGTCGGAACTCGGGATTCGACACCGCGTACGTTGGCTCATCGAATCTCACCAGCTGGGCGCTGGTTGATGGCTTGGAGTGGAACGTCCGGCTGGTCAGGCCCGCCACCCCGCACCTGATCGAGCGTTTCCGGCGAACGTTCGACGGCTACCTGGCTTCTGACCTGTTCGAGCCGTACGACCCGGACCGCGACGGCGAGCGCCTCGATCAGGCGCTGCGACTGGCAGGTGCGGCCGATACTCGCGACCTCCCCCTGGAGGTCAGCGGTCTCGAAGTGACCGCACGGCCGCATCAGCGGGCGATCCTCGAGGCTCTCGAGGCGGAACGCGATGTGCACGACCGGCATCGGAACCTGGTGGTGGCCGCCACGGGGACCGGCAAGACCGTGGTCGCGGCCCTGGACTACCGGGCCCTGGCCGAACGCTGGGGACATCGGCCATCGCTGCTCTTCGTCGCGCACCGCCGGGAGATCCTGGACCAGTCCCTGCGCACATATCGCGAGGTGCTTGTCGACGGCACGTTCGGTGAGTCCTTCGTGGGCGGCGTCCGACCCCGGGAGTGGCAGCACGTCTTCGCAAGCGTCCAGTCCCTGAACAGCGCAGCGATGGACCGCCTCGACTTGAGCCGCTTTGAGGTCGTCGTCGTCGATGAGTTCCACCACGCGGAGGCGGCGACCTACCGTTCGCTGCTGGAGCGAATCCAGCCTCGCGAGCTGTTGGGCCTCACCGCCACTCCCGAACGCACCGACGGGGTCGATGTCCGGGACTTCTTCGACGGGCGGGCCGCCTACGAGATGCGACTCTGGGACGCGATGGACGAGAGCCTGCTCGTGCCGTTCCACTACTTCGGGATCCACGACAACGTGGACCTTCGCGGCGTCGAATGGCGACGTGGCGGGTACGTCCTCTCGGACCTGAGCGGCGTGTACACCGGTCACGATGCGCGCGTTCGCCTCGTGATCGAGGAGCTGCGCAGGAAGGTCGGGAACCTGGCCCAGATGCGGGCCCTCGGATTCTGCGTGTCGATCGAGCATGCGCACTTCATGGCTGATCGGTTCAACGCCGCCGGGATCGACGCCGTAGCGCTCTCCGGCTCCACGCCCGACGACCAGCGGGCCGCCGCGATTCGGGCGCTTCGGGACGGCAGGACGCGAGTGATCTTCGCAGTCGACCTGTTCAACGAGGGCCTGGACATCCCGGAGATCGACACCCTGCTGCTGCTGCGACCGACCGAGAGCGCGACCCTGTTCCTGCAGCAGCTCGGCCGCGGCCTTCGGCGCACGCACGGCAAGTCGGTCCTGACCGTCCTGGACTTCATCGGCCAGCAACGTCGCGAATTCCGGTTCGACGCGAAGATGATGGCGCTCACCGGGCGCAAGCAGGCGCGAGGTTGCCGACCGCCTCGACCAGGATCATCCCTGGCTGCCTGGCGGCAGTGCGATGCAGCTTGATCGCGTGGCCAGGGACATCGTGCTGGCCTCGGTGCGTGAACAACTCGACTCGCGGCTGCCGCGACTCGTCGCCGATGCCCGCAGCATCGGGACCACCGATCTCGCGATCTTCCTTGCCGAATCCGGTCACGACCTGCCGGCGATCTATCGGAACCGGTCCTGGACGCAGATCCGCCGGGCAGCGAGGCTCGACCTGCCACCTGCCGGACCACATGAGGAGAAGATCGCGCGACGCATGCGTTCGCTGGTCCACGTCGACGATGCGCGACGAGCGGGCGCCTACTCTGCGCTACTGGCCCCCGACGGGCCGGAGTACGGGGCGCTGGATGAGATCGGTCGCCGGATCGCCCGCATGCTGTGCCTGGCGATCTGGCCTGATCGAGACGGGCCGGACCTATCCGGAACTCCTCGATCGACTCCGCGACGAACCGGCACTCGTCGACGAGATCGGGCAGGTCCTGCGGCTGGGCGTCGACTCGTCCCGGCTGGCCCCTGGAGGGCTGGGCGAGGGGTTGTCCGACGTTCCGCTGCAGTCGCATGCGAGCTACACGCGCCCCGAGATCCTCGCTGCGTTCGGCCTTGCCGACGAGGATCGCTCGGCCCGAGGTCGGCAGGCCGGCGTGGAATGGGCACGTGCGCACAACGCCGTACTGCTCCTGGTCAACCTCCGCAAGGACGAAGCGGACTTCAGCCCGACGACGATGTACCGCGACTACGCCCTCGGGGAGCGCCGTTTCCATTGGGAGTCCCAGAACGACACGGCCCTGGATTCCCGCGCAGGTCGTGAGCTGCTCGACCCAGCCACCCGCGTGGTGCTCTTCGTCCGCGAGTCGCCCAGCAACGACTTCGGCAAGGGCGCCCCGTTCCTCTGCCTCGGTAGAGTCCATCTGGTCCCAGGCTCGGTCAAGGGCGAGCGACCGATCGCCATGGTGTGGGAACTCGAACGTCCGATGCCCACAACCATCTACGAGATCGCGGCCGCCGCGGCTGTGTAGGGCCGGCCCGAGCCTGCGAGCGATCGTCGAGGTCCTCGCTGAGCGAGGCCCCCGCCACGACGCGCAGGCGGCTTGCCTACTCCTCGGAGGTGATCGTCCGAGGGGTTGGTAGTCGCGTGTGGGACGTGCGTGCCACGATCACGGCCATGCGGATCCTCCTGCCCCGCGCGCTCGACGAGCAGCGCCGGCTCGGGCCGGAGTGGGGCCGCTGGCTGGACCGCCTCCCGTTGCTGTTCGTCGAGATGCTGGACGAGTGGGCCCTGACCCGCGACGGCGACGACCTGTGGCACGGGTTCTGCTCGCTGGTCGCGCCGGTGATCAGCGAGGACGGGACGCGGGCGGTTCTGAAGATCACCTTCGACGGCGACCGCGAGTCCCTGCACGAGGGCGTGGTCCTGCAGCGCTGGCACGGCGATGGCGCGGTGCGGCTGCTGCGGGCCGACCCGCGCCGTCGCGCTCTTCTGCTCGAGCGCCTCGACCGGCGTGACCTGACTGAGCAGTCAGAGCTCGAGGCATGCCAGATCGTGACGGGCCTCTACGCGAAGTTGCACCAGCCGGCCCTCCCGCAGCTGGACACGCTCACGTCCCACGTCTCTGGCTGGCTCGACGACCTCGCGGCCCAGCCCCGCGGCATCCCCATCCCACCGCGCTACCGCGACCGGGCACTGTCGTTGGGCCGTGACCTTGTCAGCGACCCGATGAGCGTGGGTCGCATCATCCACGGCGACCTGCACTACGAGAACGTCCTGGCGACCCCACAGGATCTGCTGCCCGATCGCGGGGAGTGGCTGGCCATCGACCCGAAGCCGATGTCCGGCGATCCCCATTACGAGCTCGCGCCCATGCTGTGGAACCGGTACGACGAACTGGCCGGCGACGTCCGGGGCGGCATCCGTCGTCGCTTCCAGACGTTGGTCGAGCTCGCCGGGCTCGACGAGGATCGCGCCCGGGTCTGGGTCGTCGTCCGGATGATCCTCACCGCAAACTGGTCCGTACAGGACGCCCAGCGGGCCGGACGCGACCTGAGCGCCCAGGAGCTCGCATGGCTGACCCGATGCATCGCGATCACGAAGTCGGTGCAGGAGTGAGACGAGTCCCGCACCAGGCGACCGGTATCGCGTCCAGGACGGGGCTCGCTTCGGCCACCTCGCCGCCCCGGCATGGGCCTACGCTGGTGTGGTGAGGAGCCGGAGGCAACTCCGTGCCGGTCGCCCACACCGGGGAGTCGGCCGCGCACCGGGCGCCATCGTGGTCAGCGTCACGGCGGCCCTGCTGTCCGTTGCCTGCACCGCCCCTGACCCCGGGACCGCACTCCAGCCGGATGCCCGAACGGTAGCGGCGTCCATCACGGAGGACGGCCTGCGGGCGCGACTCGAGGAGTTGGCCCAGGCCACCCAGGGCTCCGACCGGTTCCGGTCGGTCGGCAGCCCCGGCTACGACCGTGCAGCGGATCTCGTCGAACGGGAACTGGCTGCCGCGGGCTGGTCGGTGGACTCCGACCACTACGACGATGTGAGCTTCGTCGATGAGGGTGGATCGTCCCTCGAGGTCGGTGATCGGGTCTACGGAGTCGACGACATCCTGCCCCTGGTGTTCGCCCCGGCCGGCGACGTTGTGGGCCCGGTCGTCTCCCTGGTGGCGAACGCCTCCGGACCAGCGGGCGCGGGCTGCCAGGTTGGCGACTACGGTGCAATCCCCGCTGACGCGATCGTGCTGGTCGGCCCGGGTGACTGCCTGCGCCGCGACCAGGTCCTCGCCGCTCAGCAGGCCGGAGCAGCAGCCTTCCTCGCGGTCTCCCCGCAGGCCCCGCCCGGCGTGGTGCTTCGTCCGACCCTGCTCGATCCCCGAGGCCTGACCATCCCGGCCGCCTCCGTCTCCCCCGAGGCGGTCGAGGCTCTCGCCGCAGCAGCAACAGGCGAGGCGCGCGCACGGCTCGTGACCAACGTCCACACGGAACCTGCCCCCACTCGCACGGTCCTCGGTGAGCTTCCGGGGAGCCGGGACGGGCAGGTGATCATGCTGGGAGCGCACCTCGACTCCGTGCTCGACGGACCCGGGATCAACGACAACGGTTCGGGTGTTGCCGCACTCCTGGAGATCGCCCGGGCCCTGAGCGGAACGCGCCCACGGGCCACCGTCAGGCTGGCGTTCTGGAGCGGCGAGGAACTCGGGCTGCACGGCTCGGTGCGCTACGTCGAGGCCCTGTCGCGTCAGCAGCGGGATGCCATTCTCGTGTACGCCAACGTCGACATGATCGCCTCACCCAACGGATTCGCCGGCGTCTACGACGAGCCGAGGGCGCCTCTGGGCTCGTCGACCGCCAGCCGACTCCTCAGCGCCGCCGTGACCAGCAACGGCGGGAACCCCGTGCCCATCGACCTGCACAGCGGGTCGGACCACTACGGGTTCGCGGAGGCGGGCATGCCGACAGCCGGCGTGTTCTCAGGGTTCTTGGACCCTGTCTCAGCAGAGCAGGCCGCAGCCTCAGGGGCAGACGCCGGTCGGCCCGCCGACGACTGCTACCACCAGCCCTGCGACGACCTCACGAACATCGATCTCGGCCTGGCCCGAGTCCTCGCGGCCGGTCTTGCCGAGTTCACCGTCGAGGTGGCCAACAACCCGGAGCTGCTCACCAACTGACGCCGCGGTGTCCAACGGGGTCGTGTCGCCTCTGGCTCACCGCCCGCGCGCCGCCGGGAAGTCGGGCGCTCGCTTGGCCAGGAACGCGGCCACACCCTCGGCGTACTCGGCACTGGCCCATGAGTGCTCGTAGATCGCGCGCACCTCGTCGTCCTCGTCGAGCTGGCCGGTGACGACCCGGTGCACCATCGCCTTGCCGCCTCGGAGCGACACCTGCGCCCGTGACGCCACCGTGCGCGCGACCTCGTGGGCGCGGACGGCGACCTGGTCGTCGGCGACCACCTCGTGCACCAGGCCGATCCGCAGAGCCGTGGCTGAGTCCAGCAGGTCTCCGGTGAGCAGGATCCAGCGAGCCCATGCCGCACCGACCGTCTCGACCAGCCGCTCGGTCGACGGCAGTGCGTAGACGATCCCGAGCTTGGCTGGCGTGACGCCGAACCTCGAACCCTCGCCGCAGACCCGCAGGTCGCAGGCCACGGCGAGCTGCGTTCCCCCACCGATCGCGAAACCCTCGATGAGCGCGATGGTCGGCTTGGGGAAGCCGATGATCGCTTGCTCGCCGGACTCGACCGCCTCTCCGTAACGGCGGGCGCCCTCAGGGTCGGCACGCAGGGTGCGGAACTCAGCGATGTCAGCCCCGGCGCTGAACGGCCCGCCTGGCGTCCCGCGCAGAAGCACCACCTCGACGTCGTCGGCGGCGGCCAGCACGGGCATCAACCGGCCGAATGCCTGCCACATCGCGTACGAGATCGCGTTGTGCTTGTCCGGGCGGCGCAGCTCCACCGTCGCCACCCCGTCGTCAAGGGTGACCGCCAGATGTTCAGCGGCGTCGCCGACGGCGGCCGCGACAGATGCGTGGAACGAGGCAGGGACGGGTTCAGGGACGGACTCGTTCATGGACGCATCGAACCACCCTCGGACTGGGGCCCGTACAGGGCAGTCCCCTCGAGGGCGTCGAGCAGCCAACGCGGACCCACGACCTGGGCACTCAACATCCCACCAACCCCGGGCAGGGACTCCCACCGAGCGCGCAGACCGCGGTCGGCCGAGATCGCGAGGACGTCGTTCCCATCGGCCAGGAGTTGACCGGCGACGTCAACCAGGATGTCGTCGCCGCTCGTGCCGCGCTGAGCCCGGTGCACCACGACCCAGTCCGGGTCGGGGGCAGACACGGCCGCGCCCTCGAGCACCGCCACGACCGCCCCGACCACCCGGGCATCACCGCCCGGGCCGCGCACAGTGGCAGCCCGCAGCGTAGCCAGAGCGTCCAGCAGCCGTGCCGTGGCGCCCGCCCGGTCACGCCACCACCCATCGGGGCGAGCGCCGACCACGTTGGCGGCGTCGACGAGCAGCACGGTCGGACGCACCAGGACCTGCGGCCACGTCAGCGCGAACCCCGGATGCAGCGGGAGAGCATGCACCTGGTCGACGGGTACCCATTCCAGGGCTGCGCTCTCGCGGTTGGCCGCTGTGGTCACCGGCCGGGGGACGTCGGCATAGACGGTGGTGTAGGCCCACCCGCCGTGATCGTCGACGAACAGGTGCCGTGTGCGGATCTCGCCCGGATCGAGTCCCGCCTCCTCGACGGCCTCGCGCAGCGCCGCCTCGACACCGTCCTCATGGCTGTCGCGGGCACCGCCGGGCAGGCCCCATGTGTCCCCGTGATGGGTCCACGCGGCTCGGTGCTGCAGCAGGACCCGGACCACGCCCTCGTCGTCGACGGCATGCAGCAGCAGCCCCGCCGCCCCGTGCCGCCCCCAGTGCCGATGACCGCGGGAGCACCGGGCCCAACCGTTGCCATCGCGATCCACCCCCCTTGGGTATCACGTCCCAAGGTGACGCGCGCGGCTCGAGATGGGCACCCGACGGGTCACGGGTGCGGTGACGGACGGGCCGCGGCATCGCAGAACACGACCTGGTCGGGGTTCGTGATCCGACCCGCGGGGATCGTGCGGTCGTGGGCAAGCAACTGTGCGAACGCGTCCCGCTTCTCAGCACCCGTCACGAGCCACAGGACGGCACGGGCTTTCGCGATCCGGGGGTAGGTGAGCGTCATCCGTCGCCGGGCCTGGTACGTCCCGGTCAGGGCCACGTCGGCCTCCGTGACGTCCAGCACCGGGTCGCCGGGGATCAGGGACGCGGTATGACCGTCCGATCCCAGCCCGAGGTGGATCAGGTCGAGCGTGGCGGGCAGGGCGGCGGCGTAGGCAGTGCACGCCGCGTCCAGGTCGTCGGCCTCGACGGGCATCGGCACGACAACGGCCGGGCAGCCGGCCGGCAAGGAGTCGAGCAGGCCGGTGAGGTTGCGAAGGGGGTCGTCAGCAGCCCCGATCCGCTCATCCACCTGGAAGATCGTGGTGTCGGCCCACGGCATGTCGAGGTCCGCCAGGTGGGAGAGCATCGTCCACGGGCTGCGGCCACCCGATATCGCGATCGTGAACGCCCCTCGCTCCGCGACCGCCGCGCGGGCCTGGCGGACGATCTCCCCTGCGGCCTCGAACGCAGCGAGCTCCGCGGTGGGGCTCACCGAGACCCGCGGGTTCGGCTGGTTCACTCGGCCTTCTCGTGGTGGCCGCCGAACTCCTTGCGCATGGCCGAGAGCACCTTGTTGGCGAAGGCCGCCGACCCCTGGGAGTCGAACCGTGACTGCAGCGCGGCCGTGAGAACGGGCGCGGGCACGCCCTCGTCGATGGCCGCCACCGCGGTCCAGCGTCCCTCGCCGGAGTCCGAGACCCGTCCGGAGAACTCCGAGAGCTCCGGCGACTCCTGCAGCGCCGAGGCGGTGAGGTCCAGAAGCCAGGACCCCACCACGGAACCACGTCGCCATACCTCGGTGATCGCCGGGACGTCCAACTCGTACTGGTAGTGCTCCGGGTTCTCCAGGGGCGCGGTCTCGGCGTCGGAATCCCGCGTGCGCAGGCCTGCGTCGGCGTTGGCCAGGATGTTCAGGCCCTCGGCGTAGGCGGCCATGAGCCCGTACTCGATTCCGTTGTGGACCATCTTCACGAAGTGCCCGGCACCGTTCGGGCCGCAGTGCAGGAAGCCCTGCTCCCCGTCGCCAGGCAACCCGGAACGACCGGGGGTCCGGGGTGCGGCGTCGATGCCGGGGGCGAGCGATTCGAAGATCGGGGTGAGCCGCTCGACCGGCGCCTGCTCGCCGCCGATCATCAGGCAGTACCCGCGCTCGGCCCCGAACACCCCACCGCTGGTCCCGCAGTCGATGTGGTGGATGCCCCTGTCGCGAAGGGCGGCAGCGTGGCGCAGGTCGTCGGTGTAGTGGGTGTTCCCACCGTCGATGATCGTGTCGCCGGCTTCGAGGACCTCGGCCAGCGCGGCGATCGTCGCCTCGGTGATCCGCCCGGCAGGGACCATGACCCAGACGGCGCGCGGCGCGGGGAGAGCCGCGGCGAGGGCCGTCAGCGAGTCGGCCCCGGTCGCCCCCTCCGCCGCCAGGGTCGCAACGGCCTGGGCGTTGATGTCGTGGACCACGGTCGAGTGCCCGTCGGCCATGAGCCGACGCGCGATGTTCGCGCCCATGCGACCCAGTCCCACCACGCCGAGCGCCATCGGTGCCTCGGTGGTCATGTCCACTCCTCGCTACTCGGGTTCATGCCAGTGGTCCTCGCCGAGCAGGGCGTCGGCGGCAGCCGGACCCCAGCTGCCCTGCGCGTACTGCTGCACGGGCGTCGGCTCATCCAGGGCGGGCTGCACCACCCGCCACGTGCATTCCACCGCGTCCTCGCGGGCGAAGCGCCGCGAGTCCCCCGCGATCGCATCCCCCAGGAGCCGCTCATAGGCCTCCCGCCGCTTGCCCAAGGAGGAGGCGAAGTCGACCGACAGGTCGACCGGCTGCGCGATGAGCTCAGGCCCGGGCTGCTTGGCCTGGACCGTCATCGTGACCCCGTCGATGGCTCCCAGGCGGAACCGGATCAGGTTGGGATGTGGGCGCGTCATGGTCGGATCCCCGAAGAGCATGCGGGGCGGTTCGCGCAGTTCGATGAGCGCCTCGAGCCCCGGCCGCGCCATCGCCTTGCCGGCGCGCACGTAGAACGGCACCCCGGACCAGCGCCAGGAATCGATCTCGAACCGACAGGCCACGTAGGTCTCCACAGTGGAGCCCTCAGCCACCCCAGGCTCCTGCAAGTAGCCCTCGTACTGCCCGCGGACGACCGACGCGGCGTCCAGGGAGCGCATCGCCTGGAACACCTTGACCTTCTCGTCGCGCAGGGCGTCGGCGTGCGGGCTGACCGGGGGTTCCATCGCCAGGATCGCCACAACCTGCAGCATGTGGTTCTGCACGACATCCCGGAGCGCGCCGACCCCCTCGTAGAAGGCGCCACGTCCCTCCACGCCGATCTGCTCGGCCATCGTGATCTGCACGCTCTTGACGTAGTTGCGATTCCAGATGGGCTCGAGGAAGGTGTTCGCGAACCGGAAGACCAGCAGGTCCTCCACCGCCTCCTTGCCGAGGTAGTGGTCGATCCGGAAGATGTCGCGCTCGGCGTAGTGCTGACGCAGCAGGTGGTTCAGCGCACGGGCCGTGTCGAGGCTGCGACCGAAGGGCTTCTCGACGATGATCCGCGAGCCCTTGTTCAGGCCCGCCCGGGACAGGCCCTCGATCACGGTGGGGAACAGCCCCGGCGGAACGGCCAGGTAGAACGCCGGCCGAGCTGATCCCAGGTCCGCCAATGCCGTGCGGAGGTGGTCGAAGGTCACCTCGTCCGAGTAGTCCCCGCCGACGAGATGGATCCGCGCGAGGAGCGCCTCGAGGACGGGCGGGTCGATGTCCTGGACGGTCTCATCGATCGCGGTCGCCACGTGGGCGCGGAAGCGCTCGCTGTCCCATCCGGACCTGGCGATTCCCACGACGGGCATGTCGAGGGTCCCGGACTCGGCCATGTGGTAGATCGCCGAGAAGAGCTTCTTGCGGGCCAGGTCGCCGGTCGCACCGAACAGGACCAGGGCATCGGCGCGCTCCACCGGGGCCGTCGCCATTCCCACCGATTGCCGGTCGAGCTCATCGATCTGCATGTGCACTCCTCGCCGGCAGCCTATGGGTTGGCCAGATTCGGGGCCTGCGCTCAGCGGCTCACCTGGATCGCGATCTTGCCGCGCACGTGGCCGGTCATGCTTGCGCGAAAGGCATCGGCCGCCTCCTCGAGCGGGAAGCTCTGGGCGACCGGGACGGTCAGCTTGCCGGCGTCCGCGAGGTCGGCCAAGGGCCTGCAGGTCGGCACCGCTGGGACGCACCCACGCAGCGATGCCCCCCTTTCCGGCCACCGTCCCGTCCACGATCGAGCCGTGGCGTCCACCCTCCTTGAGCACCGCCAGCGTGGTCTCCAGGACGCCTCCGGCGAAGTCGGCGACGACGTCCACACCGTCGGGGGCCAGGGTGCGCACGCGGTCGGCCAGCCCGTCGCCGTACTCGACGGGCTCGGCGCCGAGCGCGCGCAGGGCCTCGTGGTTGCCCGGGGATGCGGTGCCGATCACCCGGGCACCCATCGCGCGAGCGATCTGGACGGCGAGGATCCCGACCCCACCTGCGGCGGCGTGGATGAGGACGGTGTCGCCGGGCTGCACGCCCAGGCGATTGAGCAGCTGGTAGGCGGTGAGCCCCACGAGCGGGAGCCCAGCGGCCTGGTCCCAGTCGAGGGCCGCGGGCTTGCGGGCCAGCGCGCGGACCGGCACGGTCACGAGCTCGGCGAACGTCCCGGCCTGGACCCAGTCCTTGCGGGTGTAGGCCATGACCTCGTCGCCGGGGGTGAACTCCGGGGTGTCCAGCCCCACGCGCTCCACCACACCCGCGACATCCCACCCGGGGATGACCGGGAAGCGCACGGTCATCAGCCCGTCGAGGTAGCCGGCGGCGACCTTCCAGTCCACCGGGTTCACGCTGGCACTGCGCACGCGCACGAGCACCTCCCCCGGACCGACCTTCGGATCGGGCTGCTCGGTCAGGGTCAGGACATCGGGGTCCCCGTAGTGGTCGTACGTGATTGCCTTCATGACGCACGCAACGTGCGGGTGGGCAGGGGCATTCCCGTCCTGTGCGGGTGCGGCAACGGGATCACCCGCCAGCCGGCGACACCGCCCGTTCGAGCGCGTCGAGGATGAGGTCCAACCCGTAGGCGAACTCCCGGTCGACGCTGTACCCGGACTCGCGCGCCCGCCGGCCCAGTTCGGCCAGGTTCGGGTACTCGCTCAGGGCGGACTGCTCGGCGACGGGCTCCTCCTGAAGGGCCCCGTCGTCAGACGTGCTCGGGGGCGCAATGCTCGTCTCCTGGATGACGTGTCCATAGACGTAGCTGTCCAGCAGCCAGAATGCGTGCGCCGCATCGTCGAGCGAGAAGCCGGCTGACCGCAGGTTCCCGAGGATGGCCTCCACGTAGCGCATCACCGCCGGCCCCATTGAACCCCGCGCCTCCAGCAGCCCGATCGCCCACGAGTGGCGTCGAAGAACATCGCGTCCGGACTCGGCCCGCCGGCGCATTGCCTGCTTCCACGGCTCCTCAGCGGTAGGGATCTCGATCTGGCCCACGATGTGCTCGACGACCCCGTCGAGGATCTCGTCCTTGTTGGCGACGTGCTTGTACAGCGACATCGCCTCGACTCCGAGTTCGGCGCCCAGGGCACGCATCGTCAGGGCGCCCACTCCGTCACGATCGGCCAGGTCCACCGCGGCGCGAACGATCCGATCCCTGGTCAGGGGTCGGCGTTGTGGGGTGTCACGTGGGGTTCTCACGTGGACAAGCTTACTAAGTATTCGCTATGGTTACTTAGTAAGCCACACACCGAGGGATAGGAGTTCCAGATGTCCACCAACACGGCCACACCGACCGCCAGGACCACAGCCACTCAGTTGGACCCTGCTCCCGTGAACGTACGGGTCACGATCTCCGCGCTCTGGACGGCGATGCTGTTCCTCTTCGCCTACGTCGACCTGTTCAGCTTCTTCCGGCCCGACTTCCGGGCCGATCTTGAGGCGGGCACAGTCAGCGGGTTCGCGGTCAGCCAGACGTTCCTGCTGGCGACCACCGCCTACGTGGTCCTCCCCATCCTGATGATCGTCGGCACCCTGGTCCTGCGGCCACGGGTGAGCCGGATCGCCAACATCGCCCTGAGCGTCCTCTACGCGGTGACGATCATCGGCGGGGCCATCGGCGAGTGGAACTACTACATCCTCGGCAGCGCCATCGAGGTCGCGCTGCTGGGGGCCATCGCCTTCTACGCCTGGACGTGGCCGAAGATCGTCCAGCGGTGAACTGGTCGCCCTCGCCGGGCACCTACAGCCCGGCGTCGGGGCTGCGCCACCATCGGATGGTGCCCAGCACGCCGAGGACCCCGGTGGCAGCGACGATCAGCCACGACGCCACGGTGGCGTTCTGGTCGGGCGCGACTCCGGCCGCGATCGCGGGGATCGCCCAGGGGACGTAAGCACCCCAGCCAAGGATCGCCGCGACCTGGGCCAGGGCGAGGAACCCGATCGCGCAGGCCAGTGGGGCGAGGTAGCCACGACTCCGGCTGGCCAGGTAGGCGATCGGGGTCACCGCCAGGATCGTGAGGAAGCAGGCCCGGAGGGTGCCCGATGCGCCGTTCACGGCCAACGAGCCGGTCCAACCCGGCAGGCCCATCACCAGGCCCACGGCGAAGGTCACGGCAGTGAGCCACACGCTCAGCAGCGCCGCCCACACGGCGTAGACGGCGAACTTCGCGCCGACGATGACACCGCGGGAGACAGGCAGCGACATGAGGTAGTGCGCTGTCCCGTCGACGAACTCACGACCGAACAGCCATGTGACGATGAACGAGAACAGCAGCAGAGATCCCGCCGAGGCGATCTGGGTGGAGAACATGAGCATCCCGGACCAGTCGGCGGTGATCCCGGAGAGCTCAGCCTTCTGGCCGAGGAGGCCGAGGTCCTTGGCCCGCTGCGGGTCAGCGGCGATGAAGATGAACAAGGCACCCGCGAGCGGCCCGATGGCCAGCACGACGAACGTGACGAGCGGTACGCGGGACCTTCGCACCTTCAACCACTCGTTCGCCAGTGCTGCCGGCCAGCCGACCGCGCTCACCGGACCCCTCCCGTCACTTCGAGGAAATGGGTCTCGAGGCTGTCGGACACGACGGCCATCGCCCGAGGTGGGCAATCGGCCCCGACAAGAAGCCGGGCGACCTCCTCGGGGCGATCGACGGACCCTGGGTCAGTCATGGTCAGCGTCCCGTCGGCGTCGGTCGCGGCGATCCCACGCGCCGACAGCGCTGCCGCCGCCCGGCGGGCCGACTCCGGTGAGGCGAGAGTCACCACCAGGCGAGGCCGGCCCAGCGCGGCGAGTCGGGAACGGCTGAGCCGATCGACCATCCGGCCATCGTGGATGATGCCGACCTCGTCGGCCATCCGCTCGACCTCCGAGACGATGTGCGTGGACATGAACACCGTCGTTCCGTCGTCGGCAAGCCCGCGGAGCAGGTCGCGGATCTCCACAACACCGGCGGGGTCCATCCCATTCGTGGGCTCGTCGAGGATCAGGACCTTCGGGCGATGGAGCAGCGCGAGCGCGAGGGCGAGGCGCTGGCCGTTGCCCTGGCTGAGCGCGCGAGCCCTGACGTCGAGGTACCGACCGAGGGCCAGCCTCTCGACGACCTCGTCACACCGGGCGCGCGGGACCTGGCGGTAGGCCGCGGCCATGTGCAGGTGGTCCCGCGCCGTCAGATCGGGGTACAGGCCCGGGCCGTCCACCAGGTAGCCGACATCAGACCAGGGCCCTGCGAGCCCACCGCGTGAGTCCACCGCCCGACCCAGGATCGAGACCTCACCGGCCGTCGGGCGGATCAGGCCGAGCATCATCCGGATCAGGGTCGTCTTCCCCGCACCGTTTCGGCCGAGGAACCCGTACAGCGTGCCCGGGGCGATGCTCAGGTCGACGGCGTCCACGGCCGTGAGGTCCCCGAACCGACGGGTGAGTCCGGTCGCGGTGATCGACACCGTCATGCCGAGCAGAGTAGTCCTGCCCGCAGGCATGCCTCCCCGTGGAGGACTACCGTGCCCGCATGGGGACGGCTCGCTGGGCGCCCACCGCGCCCTCAGAGGAGCCGCAGTTCCACCTCGACCGGATCTCCCTCCTCGACATCGTTGGCCCGCCTGACAGCCCCCTTGACCGGCAGGACGAAGCACCCGGAGGCCTTGTCGGGGAACAGGGACGTTCGCCAGGTGCTCGGGCCGATCCGCACCTCCACCCGCACCGAGCCGAACCCAGCGCGGGGGCCCAGACCGTCGGCCTCGTCCTCGACCGCCGCGCTCACATCGGGCGGCAGGGTGACGAACGTCCAGGTGTCCGCCTTGCGGGCATCCCACAGCCACAGATCAGCGGTGAAGCGGTGCTCAGTCACCAGGAGCACCATCGACAGCCCGGCGAGGTGACGTTCCCCGGCCCGGCATGATCGGCTCAGGCATGTTGGTCAGGGTAGACCCCTGCACGGATCTCCCGGCGGGTGTGACCATCACGCTGCGGCGACCGGGTGAAGGAACTCGAGGGACAAGCTCCACCAGCCGATGCCTTCTGCACTCAGGTCTGTGCCTGACCCGCGCCCCAGGAGGACCCATGGCCAACGCCAGCACCCGCGTCGGCTCGGCCGTCGTGTTCGTGAGCCTGCTCGCAGCGGGCCTGGGAGGGGCGGCCAACGCGTCGACGCTGCGCACCGCGGATACGCCGACGTGCCAGGGGCTGACGGCCACGAAGACCTCCGACGCACGGCACATCTGGGGCACCCGGGGTGACGACGTCATCGTCGTGACCGGAGTCGGCCGGCATGTGGTCCACGCCCGTGGGGGCAATGACCTGGTCTGCGGCTCCGAGGGCGTGGACATCATCTACGGCGGCGCGGGGAACGACCGGCTGTTCGGCAAGGCCGGGAAGGACCGCCTGCACGGCGGTGGGGGCGACGACGAGCTCAGTGGCGACGACGGCGACGACCGTGAGTTCGGCGAGGCCGGTGACGACGACCTGACCGGCGGCAAGGGCGACGACCAGCTGCGCGGCGGCCGGGGCCAGGACGAGATGGACGGCGACGACGGCGACGACCGTGCGTTCGGCGGGGCCGGCAAGGACAGGTTGCGCGGCGGCCTCGGCATGGACGTGCTGCGCGGCGGCGACGGTGACGACGACCTCGACGGGGAGGACGGCGACGATCGTTGCTTCGGAGAGCGGGGCGACGACCAGGTCGACGTCGACCAGGATGACCGCGACGACGACCGAGAGGACACCGCCGAGGGCCACCACGGACCTGACTCCGTCGACATGGACGACGATCAGGGCGAGGACCAGGACGATCAGGGCGAGGACTCGGAGGACGGCACCGAGGTGAGCGGCACCCGCGCCTGACGCATCCAGCTCCGCGGCTCAGCCCACCTCGTGGGGTCCCCCCTCGCCAGGGTCGCCGGCAGCCAGGGGCGCCGACATGCTCGACACGCCCGATTGCACCGTTGTGGTCCACTCCAGACCGGTCGTCTCGAGCAGGTGCTTCATGCCCGCGTTGTCGGCCAGGACATGGGCGACAACCTCGGTGAACCCCATCGTGGGCGCCACCTGCAGCATCCGTCGCAGCAGGGCGGTCCCCACCCCGGTCCCCTGATGGGCGTCCTCGACGATCAGGGCGATCTCGGCGGCGCGGCCCTCGTCCGGGGCCTCGGGGAACACGTTGCCCAGCGCGACGATGTCCCCGTCTCGACTCATCGCCACCAGGGTGGCGCCGCGATGTCCGCCCGCCAGCCGGCGCAGCTGGATGTCGCGCCACTCCGTCAGCGAGAAGTAGCGCTGGAAGCGGCTGCGCTCGGAGCATCGTTCGTGCATCGCGGCCACTGCGTGGGCATCCTCGGGCCGGGCCAAGCGGATCCACACCGTGTCGTCCCGGACCGGGTCGATCCAGCCCGTCACATCTCCTTCGCCGGAGATCCGGGCGATGGCTGAGGAGAGGCGCAGCAGCGCGGATGCTCGGGCCTGTTCCGCCCCGGCGAAGGGGGCCCAGTCGCGCTGGAGCAGGACGTGCCGGTCGGCGGTCCACTGCAGACGCAGGACGTCGGCGCGATCGTCGGCTCCCTCGGCCGCGGCGATCACCTCGACGTTGTCCGCCTCGACCACCCCGGCGGCGACTGTCGGAGCGGCCTCAGGGTGCTTGACCAGGAACGTGGCGGCATCGAGCATCCGCGTCGGCAGGTCCCGGCCGGCGTCGGGCGAACCGACCGTGATGTGGGCGTGCTCCCCGGCCGACTCGGCGGCAGCGAGGATGACCTCGGCCGACACGTGCGGTGGGGCGATGAGCGCCAGGTCGACGGTGCGGGTTCCCGGGCCGTGGCCGACCACGCCGAGGGACACGGTGTACACGTGCAGGGCGCCGAGCGCCCGGATGATTCGCGACATGCCCCCGGGCCGGTCGGGGATGTCGACGCGGACCCGCCACCGCTCGCTGACCTCGTACGCGGGCTGCAGCAGCAGCTCGGAGGGAGCCACCGCAGCGCCGATCCGGGCGATCATCGCATCCCATTCCAGCGGCGTCGGGCGGTGCGTGGCCACCGGGTCGAGCATCGCGAGCCCGATCGACAGAGCCATCGACAGGTGCACGACCGCGTTGTCGGAGAGCTCGGGGTCCAGACCCCCCGCCGCCCGGGAGCTGGCCGAGATCGCCTTGACGTTGGCGCTTCGATGGGCGACCCGTTCGGCCCCGATGGTCCGCATCTGCGCGTCGTCACGTGCCCGGGCCAGGACCTCGAGCTCCAGGGCGTCCCAACTCGCCTCGGGCGCCTGCTGAAGCCGGTGCGCCGCCTCGATGAGGGCGGACAGGGGCGGCGTCCGATCGGGTGTCTCCGCGGCCTGCTCGACGAGGTCGGCCACGACCGACTCGCCCCGCTGGGCAAGGACCTCCAGCAGCAGGTCATGGCGGTCGCCGACCAGCCGGCCCACAGCACGGACGCTGACGCCGGCGCGCTTGGCGACCATCTCCAGCGTGGTGGCCCCGAAGCCGTGCGCAGTGAACAGGTCGGAGGCTGCCGCGACGATCCGGTCCCGCTTCGCCTCGTCGGTGGCCACTGGCTCAGGCTAGGCGGTCGGGGGCACCCACGCCGTCCCGACTACCCCACTGCGACGGTCGGCACGGGGATCGGCGCGTTGCCTTCGGCGCCCCACTTGGCCAGCTGGGCCTGGACCTCGGCCTCGGCGTCGGCGAACTGCTGGTCGATGACGCGCATCTCGGCCCACTTCAGCTCGCGGGCGGCCAGGACCTTGTTCAGCTCGGCGATGGTGTCGTCGTCGGCGGGAAGGTCGTAGGCCAGGGAGGTGAACCGCGCCAGGCTGGCGCGGTAGTCGTGGCCGTTGGCGACGAACTGCCCGGGGATGACGTTCATGGCGTTCTTCACGTCGATGAACGTGATCAG
Organism: uncultured Actinomycetes bacterium; assembly: GCA_963700475.1. Lineage (GTDB taxonomy): Bacteria > Actinomycetota > Actinomycetes > S36-B12 > CAIYMF01 > Prado023. The sequence continues at coordinate 144,816 of CAVOXR010000011.1, read as the reverse complement.
GAACGTGGTGTACGGCCGCCACGCGGTCTCCTTGGGCACCCCGGGCTCCCGGGTCTCCGCCGGGCCCATCCACGCCGGTGCCTGGACGGCCAGCGGGAACCAGAACTTCGGCATCGAGTCGTTGTGGTGGGTCAGGAAGAAGTACCGACCGCGGGCACGCACGTCCTCGGGCAGGGCCAGGTACTCGGTGTAGTTGTCGACCTCGATGATCTCCCCGTCGGGGTCCATCGCGCCCGGGTCCGACAGCCACTTCTGCCGGAACTTCGTGGCCGCAGGAGTGCCCAGGAACAGCCCCCGGTCGATACCCACCCGATGCAGGCCCTCAGTGCCCTCCTCAGCGAAGACGTCCTCCGAGGTCTGCGCCCCCAGGGACTCACCGAAGATGTGCAGCTTCGGGCGCACTGTCCTCCGGGATCGCCGACAGCCGCCACTTCAGGGCGTGCAGGAACGCGTTGTTCTGGTCGATGCCGATCCCGACCCGGAACAACGACAACGGCGACGGGCGCAACGAGTACTGCATCGCCACCAGGGCGATGTCACCCCGGGTCAGGAACTCCAACGACTCCGCGGTCACGTAGTTCAAGTACCCGGTGCCAGTCGGGGACATGAACACGATGTGCGCCCGGTCGAACGCCCCCAACGTCTCCAGCTCGCGCATCGCCAAGTCGGCGCGCTCGCTGGTGGTGTTCTTGGTCTCGAGGCCGACGAACACCCGGATCGGTGGCTTGGCCGGACCGCCCATCACGGCCTCGATCTCCTCGACCGTCAGCGCCATGTTCACGAACCGACGGCCCTCACGGCCGATCGTGTCCAACGGCACCGCGCTGCGCGGACCCGCACTCACGAACTCCGAGGTGGGAGCCATCGAGTACGCGGCCTCCACAGCGTCACCGGTGGTCTCCGCGGAATGGAACACGTGCTGCAAACCCTTGAACCCCGCGAACCCGAGCAACCCGAACGCCACCGCATGCCCCACCGGCCGCCCGATCAACGCCAGATTGGGATTCACCGACGTCAACGCCGAACCCACCCCACCAGCGAACAGTCGCTCACCCCTGGCCGCCACGTAGAGCGCGGCCGACACACCGGCGCCGATCCCCACGGCCTTGCCCACCGCGATGCCCTGGGAGTCGTCGAGAGCCACACCCTCGGCGTCATGGGTGACGCCCTCCTCGACCATCTTCGAACGCAACCGGTGGTACTGCCATGCAGCCAGGCCCGCGCCGAGGGGGAGGGCGACCGGGGCGTTGCGCGTCCAGGAGCGCTGGTCGCCGCCGACCCCTCGAACAGGCTGTCGGCCGTGACGATGATGGCCCCGGCCATGCCGCCGACGGCCAACCGCCAACTGAACGTACGCCCCCACGCCCGGGCGATCGGCTCATCCTTGCGCTGCGCCAGGAGCTTCTGGGCGGCCACACCGATCCCCATTGCCGCCACATCCCCGGCCAGGATCACGCCGCGCTGGGTCATCCGGCGCTGCGCGGTGTCCGGACCTGTGCCGGCCACCTTGAAGGCCACGGACTCGATCACCGACTGCGACGTCGCCGTCATCCCGTAGTTCAACACCGACGCGACCCCGGTGATGATCGCCTGATCGGCAGTGTTGCGCGGCATCAGGCCGCGGCTGAACGACCGACCGACGCTGGTCGACCCCGCCAGGATCCCCGCCCGCTCGGCCACACCCAGACCCTCGCGCACCTCGAGGAACCGCGACACCACACCCGCCATGAGCTTCCCTATCGTTGAAGGCGCCAGCCTCAGCCAGCAAGGTTCAGTGCCCCCGACGCTACAGCGAACGAACAACGGGTGGCACTCCCAGAGGAGCGCCACCCGTCTGGAGTTTGCGTGTTCCTAGATTCCCAGCGCCTTGGCCTTGGCCGCAGCGAACTCCTCATCGCTGAGGATCCCCTGGGAGTGGAGATCGGCGAGCTGGTTGAGCTTCTCCACCGTCGGATCCACCTCGGCCGCGGGCGGCGGGGGTGCGTACTGCGGCGCCGGCGCGTACTGCGGCTCGGCGTACTGCTGGGGCGGCGGGGCGTACTGCTGCTGCTGGTAGGCGGCAGCTTCGGCGGCCTGCTGGTCCTTCGCGGCCCACTTCTTCTGCTGGTGGTGGTTCACCGCACCGGCGGTGCCCACGACGGCGGCGGTGCGGGCAACCCCGCGGATGAGTCCTGGCATGTCTGGTACCTCTCAGCTCTCGATCTCGGTGGCGGAAGCGGCCTCGATGGCGGCAATGACGTCAGTGACGGGGATGCGGTCGAAGGCGACGACCTGGCCACCGGCCCGGAGCATGGCGGCGGCGAACGGCGCTGCCCAGGTGTTCTCGTACATGATGATGGCCGCGGCAGCGCCCGGCTTCACGATCGCTCCGACGGTGTCGAAGTCGTCCTGGGACAACACGTCCGAACCCCATCCGCTGATGAGCTCCCACGCACCGCCCTCGGCATCCAGGTCCTCCACCGACAGGGTCACCCAGGTGCCGTCGTCATTGGCCTTGATGACGACCGCGTCGATGACGCGGATCGTGCCCTTGGCCACGAGGTCCAGACAGGATGGGCAGGCCCTCCCCGGTGAACTTGGCCTCGGCGAACTCGATGACGACGTAGTCGACGGGCCCTACCTCGATGCCTTGGGGATTCAGTTCCTGAACTTCAGTCACAGCGTGACCCTCTCGTGTCGATACCGCCCGGGGCCCTCCCTGACGGCAAGTCCAACCAATCAGACTCTAGCGCGAACTCCGGGTCCACTCTCGTCGACCTCCGGATGCCGGCGACTACCCCGGTCAGCCGGTCTCGTGCATGTCGTACAGCGCCTCGATGTAGGGGTGCGTGGGGTCGAACGAGGTCAGCGGCCTCGGGTCAGGAACTCGGCCGACCGGCCGCCGGCCACTGCCCTGCGATCCCCCGGCTGGAGTCCCCCAGGTCCGCCCGGAAGGACTCGACCACCTCCTCGAGACGGGTCACCACCTCGGGATGAGCCGAGGCGACGTCGAGGAGCTCCCCCGGGTCCGACACCAGGTCGAAGAGGAGCCGGCACGGGAGCTCGTCCTTGCGTACGTGCAGCTTCCAGCGCCCGACCCGGACTGCCTCGACCGCCTCCCGGTGGTAGTAGCAGAAGGCGCGCCCCGTGAGCGCTTCGTCCGGGTGCCCCCCGGCCAGCAGGGCCGAGACATCCAGCCCGTCGATCGTTCGGTCATCCGGCGGCTCCGCCCCCGCCAACCGGAGCAGCGTCGGCAGCAGGTCCATCGAGGTCACGATCTCGTCACGCACCTGGCCTGCCGGTATGCCGTCGGGCCACCGCATGACGCAGGGAACGCGTTGCCCGCCCTCCCATGTGGTGCCCTTCGTCCCTCGTAGCGGCGCGTTGCTCCCTCCCTCGCCGTTCGCCCGGGAACCGTTGTCACTGGTGAAGATGACGAGCGTGTTGTCCGCGAGGCCGAGCGCACCCAGCTCATGCAGGATCGTCGCCATGCTCCAGTCGACGCACTCGACAGCAGCCCCGTACCGGCCGTTCACGGATTCGCGCAGGAACCGGTGCGGCGGGTAGATGGGCAGGTGGACGTACATGTGCCCCAAGTACAGGAAGAACGGCTCAGCCCGGTGCTCCCGGATGAACCGGACGCAGTGCTCGGTGTAGCGCTCGGTCAGGCAGGACTGGTCCGGCTGCTGCTGGACCACGGAGTCGTCGAGCATGAGGGGAAGCGGCGGCCGGTCCTCGTGCCCGACCTGGCGACCCATGTCGTTCGAGTACGGCAGGCCGAAGTAGTGGTCGAATCCGTGATCGGTGGGCAGGAACCCCGGTTGGTCCCCGCAGTGCCACTTCCCGACCATCATCGTCGCGTACCCGGCGTCTCGAAGGAGGGACGCGATGGTGTGCTCCTGCGGGTTCAAACCGAGGCCCATGCCCGGGAACAGCACGTCCTGTCCCTCGAAGCGGTCGAACCCGATCCGGGGCGGGTAGCAGCCGGTGAGCAGCGCACCCCTCGAAGGGCTGCAGACGGGGCTTGCCACGTAGAAGTCGGTGAGTCGCACTCCCTGTGCGGCCAGCGAGTCGATCGCCGGTGTCCGGTTGACCCGCGATCCGTAGCACCCCAGGTCCCCGTACCCGAGGTCGTCGCAGTTGACAAGCACGATGTTCGGCCGCGGCGCAGGAGCCTCGCTCGGGGTGACACCCATCGTCCGCCTCCTGGGACCGGCCGAGCCCGACGCTCGGGGCGCGTGGCGCATGTCCCGCGTTCATCATGCTCGCCGACGCCACACCCACGCCATCGGGCGGGGACCGATCTGGGCGCTAGGGTCCCGCCATGGACGCTGCCTCAGCCGCCACACTGCTGCTCATCGCCCTCACCCTCGCCGCACAGCCGTACTCGGTGCTGGCCGGAGTCATCCTCGTCGCCACCAAGCGCGGGGTGGTCAAGGAATGCGCCTACGTGGCCGGCTGGATGCTCGCCCTGTCCGTGGTGATGGCGATCGCCCTCGCGATGGCTCCGGACACACCGACCACGTCGACGTCCACGACCACAGCTGCTGTGGAGATCGCCCTGGGTCTGGGGTTCGGCGCCTACCTGTGGTTCCGATGGCGCAAGACGTCGGGGACACAAGCGCCGACACCATCGTGGATGGGTCGCCTGGACACCATGCCCTGGGCCCTCGCGCTTGTCCTGGGCGCCTTCCTCCCGAACTACTTCCTCGTCGTCGCCGGTGCGACCGAGATGGTCCAGATCGGCCTGACCGGGGCAGCGTTGGTCGCCACGGCAGTCGTGTTCGTCCTCGTGGCCTCGCTGGGCGTAGCTGCCCCGCTGGCTGTCCTCGTGGCCAAGCGCGATCGGGCACCCGAGGTGTACGCCGGTTGGCGGACCTGGATCCTGGCGAACAACCGGCCGGTCATGTACGGGATGGGTGCAATGATCGCGGTGATCCTCGTCGGCAAGGGCCTCTGGGCCCTGGCCTCGGCCGGGTAGGACCCGGGTCTGCCGGCCCCGGAGGTCACGTGCCCGGGAACTCCTTCGTCCCGCCGATGACCAGGGTGACCTTCGTGTCCACGGAAGCCAGCCCGGCCGCGTCGAGGTCGGCGCGCAGAGCGTCGGCATCTGCCTCGGGGGGCGACCCGAGCGCCTGGATCACCAACGCTCCCTGCTGGTATGCCACCTTCGCGATGATCCAGCCCTCCTGCTCAGCCCACTGCTCGGCAACCGGTTGGGCCCGATGCACGATCTGCTGCTCGACGGCCGCCGTCAGGGTGCCCCAGCCCAGCGGAACGGCGATCAGGATGACCGCGGCGACGACCACGGCGATCGTGCCCTTCGACACTGCCGCGATCGGTCGGCCCGAGACCGCGACCGCATGGCGCACACGGAAGGCCAGCAGGACGAAGGTGCCGGTCGCGATGATCGCGGCCACGTTGGTTGCGAAGAGCAGCAGGGCGCCGGCGGCCTCGATGGGCTCACCGGACTCAAGGGTCAGCCCGACCACGGCCAGCGGCGGGACCAAGGAGATGGCGATGGCGACGCCGGGGAGGGTGTCGGAGACGTCGGACCGGACCAGCGCGAAGGCGCCCACGACACCGGTTGCCAGGGCCGCAGTCAGGTCGATCAGCTTCGGGCTCACCCGACCGGCGACCTGCGAGTTCGTGGCGGCGACGACGTCGACCGCATGGGATGCCCCGACCAGGTAACCGATCACCACGACCACCACGGCGCCCGCGAGCACCAGGCCCACGTTGTGCAGGAGGTGCCGGCGATCGGCCAGCACCAGCGCGAGCGCAGTGCCGAGGATCGGAGTCATGAGTGGGGCGACGATCATGGCGCCGATGACCGTGGCGGTGGAGTCGGCAACGACGCCGGCTGAGGCAATGATCGCGGCCAGCACCAGGAGCACCCAGAAGGCTGACCACTTGCGGCTGCGGTCATCCCCCGCCGTGATGAAGAGCTTGGACTCCATCCGATCGACGTCGGCCACGGTCACATTCCTGCCCAGGTCCATCATCGCCACAGGCTAGAGGCCTCCCCGCCTCGGCGCGCGCATCTGCGGCGATCCACGCCGATGGGTACCCTCGCCGGATGAACCTCGCCCTGCTGGCAGCAGCCGGCATCGCCGTCAGCTATGGGCTGGCCACTGTCCTGCAGTCCGTGGGCGCGAAGAGCACCGCGAGCAGCGACGGCCTGGACCCCGGGCTGTTGGTCCGACTGCTCCGATCGGTGCCCTACCTCATCGGCCTCGCTCTCGACGGGGCCGGATTCCTGCTGACCGTGGTCGCCCTGCAGACCCTGCCCCTGTTCGTCGTCGAGGCCTTCACCGCGGGCGCACTGGCCGTCACGGCGGTGGCGGCGGCCTTCTGGCTGAAGATCCCACTGTCCCGCGGGGAGTGGGCGGGGGTCGCTGCCGTCGTGGTCGGCCTCGTGGCGCTCGGGCTGTCGGCAGGTGCCGACGAGGAGGTCGCACTGGAGACCTGGCAGAAGTGGCTCCCCCTCGGAGCTGGGATCCTGCTCCTGCTGTTGACCTTCCTTGGGGCGAAGATCGGTGGCCGCTGGGGTGTCACCGTCCTCGGTGCGCTGGCTGGCCTCGGATTCGGCCTGGTCGGCATCGCGACCCGCACCCTCGAGAGCCCGATCACCGTGACCGGCCTGCTCACCGACCCCTCGGCCTACGGCATCGTTGTCGCTGGCGCAGTGTCCCTGCTGGCCCTCGCGACTGCCCTTCAGCGCGGCGGAGTCACCCAGGCGACGGCAGCCATGGTGGTCGCCGAGACTGTGATCCCCTCCGCCATCGGCCTGGCCTTCCTCGGCGACCGGATCAGGCCCGGCTACGAGGTGGTGGCCGGCATCGGCCTGCTTGTCGCCATCGGCGGGGCGGTGGCCCTGTCCCGGCTCGGGGAACTCCCGGAGGAGGAGATCGACGAGGTTGCCCAGGCATCCGTCAGCAAGGAGCCCACGACCGGGTGAGGGCCGCTGGTCAACCCCCACGCTGGGTCAGCCATGCGGTGGGGACAGCCACTGGAACCTCGGGGGTGGGCCTGTGTGGCCTCCGGCATGCGAGAGTGGCATCGTCCGGATAGCGGGACACCGGCACGCGGGACGCCGGCGGCGGCGGCGAGGGAGACGACCATGGCTCAGCTCAGGCTCGGGGTGCTCTCGACGTCCAGCAAGGAGAACGAGCTCCGCCTGCCCATCCACCCGGACCACCTCGAGCGGATCGATGAGGATCTGCGCGAGCGCATGGTCCTCGAGCGCGGCTACGGCCAGCAGTTCGGCGTCTCCGACGAGCACCTCGCGACGCTGGTCGCCGGGATGGGGTCCCGCGACGAGGTCATCGCCGCCACCGATGTCGTGCTGCTCCCGAAGCCGACCCTGCACGACCTCCGGGAGCTCCACGACGGACAGGTGCTCTGGGGGTGGCCGCATGCGGTCCAGGACCCCGACCTCACCCAGATCGCCATCGACAAGCGCCTGACCCTGATCGCATGGGAGGCGATGAACCACTGGACCCCCTCGGGGGACTTCATGGTCCACGTCTTCCACATGAACAACGAGATGGCCGGCTACTGCTCGGTGCTCCACGCGATGACCCTGGTCGGCTCCACCGGTCACTACGGCCGCCCGTTGACGGCGGTGGTCCTCGGGTTCGGGAACACCGCCCGCGGGGCGATCACCGGCCTGCATGCCCTCGGTGTGCACGACGTCACGGTGCTCACGATGCGCAGCGTGACCGCGGTGGCCTCCCCGATCCCGTCCGTCGTGATCGAGCACCTGGACCGCACCGAGCAGGACCCCTCCCGGACCGTGGTGCTCACACCCCGGGGCCCCATGCCGGCGGCCGCCTTCCTGGCCCAGCACGACATCGTCGTCAACTGCGTCCTGCAGGACACCGACGCCCCGCTGATGTTCGTCTCCGAGAACGAGCTGGACGCATTCCGCCCGGGCAGCCTGCTCGTCGACGTCTCCTGCGACCTGGGGATGGGGTTCGACTTCGCCCGGCCCACCTCGTTCGAGGAGCCGATGCTCACCTTCGGCGACGGCGTGGCGTACTACGGCGTGGACCACAGCCCCAGCTACCTGTGGAACAGCGCGACCTGGGGCATCAGCGAGGCACTGATCCCGTTCGTGCGCACGGTGATGGACGGGCCCGCGGCGTGGGACGCCGACGCCACCATCAGCAGGGCGATCGAGATACGTGACGGGGTGGTGGCCAACCCCAAGATCCTGTCCTTCCAGGGACGCTCCGGAGAGCACCCCCACCACCGGTTCTGATCCGGAGTCGACCTGGAGCGGGTCGGGTCGGCCGATCAGCTCGGGCCTTCAGCGCGCCGCTTGATGCCGCGCAGCATCTGGCGCTCCATCACGAAGCTGACCGGCTCGACCAGGTGCCACATCACCTTCATGGAGTCCGGGTAGGTCAGGCGCTGCCGGGCAAGCAGCCGGGTGCTGCTCCCCTCGTCGCCGGGCTTCAGCTGCCATTGCCAGGTGGCCACCCCACCAGGCGAGTCCGCGGTGGCGACCTCGTGGGGCGGCATCGGGTCTGCGGCCACAAGCACCAGGAACTCGCCCGGTTGCACGGCCGACACCCTGAAGCAGGGGTACCCCTGGGGGGCTCCCAGGCGGATCAGGTCCCCCTCGGCCAACGATTGGAGATCCGGCTGGATCCGGTCGGTGCTGTGGATGTCGCAGCGCGCGAGGTTCTCCAGCCCGTCGAAGCTGTACAGGCCACCACGTCCTTGACCGATCTGCACCAGCCACGACCAGACGACCGCCGGCGGGGCGCCGATGGTGATCGCTCGCGTGTAGCCCATCCGTGGAGTCGGCACGAGCTCGTCGCCGGGCATCGGGGACGCGACCTCGGCGGCCGTGGCGCCCCACGAGTTGTACCTGCGGCGCAGGACCGGAGCTCCGATCGTGGTGCCGAGCACCTGTGCTCCGCCGACGACCACGTCGCGCACGGTTGACCTGCTCACTGCCCGGCCTCCGCCGACGCTGCCGCCTCCAAGAGCTCGGCGAGCGCCTCGTGCACCCCCCTGGCCACGACGTGCACGGCATCCTCGATTCCCTCGCCACCGGTGAGCCCGAAGTGAAGATGCCCCTGGTAGGAGAAGATCCCGGTGTTCAGCCGCCACGGCTCGCCCACCGGGATGATCGGGGCGATCGAGTGCACCCGGCGGCCGGCGACGTAGACCGGGAACGGCGGCCCGGGCACGTTCGTGACCAGGGTCTCGCTGAACGCCGCGCCCACGGGGCGGGTGAACGCCCGCACGACCAGGGTCTGGACGAATGCCGGGACCGTGCGGTCGATCGACTCGAAGACGGGGCCGGCCAGGGCCACGGTTCCGAGGTCCTTGACGGCGTCGAGGTGGGCGCGCAGGTCGGCGTACCGGGAGGCCGCATCGCCGGCGAGGGGCAGCACGACCAGGAGACCGCTCACCTGATTGTTGGAGGCCAGGTCCCCCGGGCTGCGCAGGGAGACGGGGACGAGGACCCGCACGGTCCGCGGCTCCGGGTCGATCCCCAGCTCTGAGAGCAGGCACCGATAGCCGCCGGACATGAGGCACATGACGACGTCGTTGACGGTCCCGCCGAGGGACGTCCGGATGCGCTTCACGTCGGCCATCGCAACGGTGGTGGTCGTCCAGGCGCGACGTTCACCGGGCGCTCCGGCCAGTGCTCCTGCCGGTCCCGGGAGCTGGGTGGCCATCGCTCCCGCCGAACGGGAGACGGCTCCGGCAGCTGACCCCACCGCCTGGGTCGTCGCCGATGCGGAGCTGGCTGTGCGCAGCGCGCGGACCACCAGGTCGCCCCCACGCTTGGCCGCCTCAGCGATCAGCGCCGTCGAACCGGACCGCGCATCGTCCGGGTCCGGCTTCGACCGCCCGGCCATGAGCACATCGAGGGCGTCGGTGAGCGATGTCCTGCCTTCCGGGTCCGCGTCGATGATCCGCCCGGTGAGCATGAGGGCACCCTGCCCGTCGGCGACCGTGTGGTGCAGCCGGGACACGACGGCCCAGGATCCCTCCGCCAGTCCGCTGAGGAGCGTCATGTCCCAGAGCGGCCGGTCACGGGCCATGCCCTGCCGCATGATGTCCGCAACCGCCCGTTCCAGGGCCGGCTGGTCCCCGGGCGACTCCACGGCCACCTCACGCACGTGGTGACCGAAGTCAGGGGCGTCGGCCACCCACTCGGCCTGGCGAAGCCGGAGCGTGTCGGACTCCAGCCGCTGCCGCATCCGCTCGGCCGTGGCCGTCCGGCCAGCGATCAGCGTCCGCAGCTCGTGCAGGCTGGGCGCCGGGCCCTCCATGACCAGCAGGGCACCGATCGCGAACGGCGGGCCCTCCTTCTCGGCGTTCATCCAGAACGCATCGATGGTGCTCAGGCGGGCCACGCCCGGGATTCTCCCACCGCGCGACCGCTGCGGCTAGGGTCGCATCCATGGGTGCTGATCACGAGGGCCGCACAGAGCGACTCGACCTCGCGGACGCCACGGTGCGCGAGTGGGATGCCGTGGTCCTCGACGTCGATCCGGACGGGATCGTCCTGGACCGGTCCGCCTTCTACCCCGGTGGCGGCGGCCAGCCACCCGACCACGGCGTGCTGCTCTGGGGTGGCGTCCAGACCCGCATCGTCGGGTCCCGCCGGGGGGACGACCTGCGGCTCGTGCCCCAGGAGGGCGACCCGGTTCCCCCGGTCGGCACGCCTGTCCGCGGCGCGCTCGAGGACGGGCGGCGCACCGCCCTGATGCGCACGCACTCCGGGCTGCACCTGCTCAGCGGTGTGGTCTTCCGCGATTTCGGAGCGCTTGTGACCGGCGGCAACATGGAGCCCTTCGAGGCCCGCATGGACTTCAACCTGCCCGAGGTCCCCGAGGGGTTCAAGGACGCCGTCGCCGCGGCCTGCGCAGTCGAGGTGGCCGCGGACAGGGCGATCGAGGTCAGCACCCTTCCGCGCGATCAGGCCTTCGCGATCCCGGACATCATCCGCACAGCGACGAACCTGCTGCCCCCGGATCTGGAGATCGTGCGCATCGTCGACATCGTCGGGCTCGACACCCAGGCCGACGGCGGCACGCACGTGGCCTCCACCCGGCAGATCGGCGACATCGAGGTCGTCAAGGTGGAGAACAAGGGCAAGGGCTTCCGTCGCCTGCGGATCCGGATCAGGCCGTAGCGGGGACGTCCTTCTGCGCAGCTGCGCGGGGTTTGGCCTGGCGTGGCGCGGCTTTCCGAGGCTTGGCTGAGCGGGGAGTGCTCGCGCGTCGGCCGATCCTGAGCATCAGGGCGACCTGGTCGAGGACCAGCTGCTGCAGGCGGTCGGGGTCAGGAATGAGCCTGGCGTCGGTGGAGAACCCGATCGTCACCTGCCCGGCGTAGGAGGAGATCGACACCCCGAACCCCATGTCGCCGGCGCGCGGGACCCAGCCGATCAGGCCCGCGACCCTGGCACCTGCGAGGAACACGGGAGTGCGCGGCCCGGGCACATTCGTCACGACTCCGGCGGCCTTGCTGCCGAAGAACGCGACCCCGATGTCCTCGACGAGCTTGGGCGAGGCACCCAGTCCTGCGAGAACCCCGAAGGCCACCAGGGCCTCGGGCGATCCCTTGATCTCCTCGATCCGGCGGTGCATCTCGTCCAGCCGCTCGCGAGGGGGCATGGGCCCGGTGGGCAGGTCCACGAAGTAGAAGCCGAACTCGTTGCCGAGCTCAGGGGGCAGAGGTGCATCAAGTGGGCGGAGGTTCACCGGCACCATGACCCGGACGTCAGGCAGCGGCGTTCCGCGCTCGACCAGGTAGTCGCCCAGGGCTCCGGCGAGCGCAGCCAGCAGGACGTCGTTGACCGTCGTGCCTGCGTGCTGCCCGATCGCCTTGATGTCGGCCAGCGGGATGGGTGGTGTCCAGGTGACGAGCTTGGTCTCCACCATCGTGCCGCTGAGCACCGACTTCGGCTTGGTCGGGAGCGTCGCGAGGTGCACCAGGCGTGTGGTGTCGCGCAGGACCGTGCGCGCAAGTCCGGCGATGCGCGTCGGGTGCCGCACGAGTCCCATGCTGGTGGAGACGACCCACCCGGCAGCGTCGACGAGGCTCTGCGTGGAACTCGGGTCCCGCACCTCCTTGAACGAGTCCTCCGGGCCGTCATCGGTGAGCGACAGCATCACGCGCGTCAGCGCGATCCCGTCGGCGATCGCGTGATGGATGCGGAAGAACGCAGCTGAGCCCCCACCGAAGCCGGAGATGAAGTGGATCTCCCACAGCGGGTGGGTTGGGTCCAGGGGGATGCCGGTCTGGCTGCTCACATACGCCTGCAGCGCTGCCTCGTCGCCGGGCGCGTCGAGGGTCACATACCGGTAGTGACGCTGCACGTCGAAGTCCTCGTCGTCCACCCATTCAGCCCGGCCCATCGGGATCCGTGAAGCACCGGGGTGCTGGCGGAACCGCGGGAACTTGTCGATCATCCGCTCCCCGATGACGGCCCGGAACGCCTCGAAGTCGACCGGTTCCTTCGTCCAGAAGATTGCGTTGACGACCAGGAGGTTGCCCGGGGAGTCCATGCGGAGCCACGCGCTGTCCACTGCTGACATGTGATGAGTGCCCATGGGACCCGACGGTAGGTGCCGCAGGCGTGTGGTCACAGAGTCCTTCGACCCCTCCTTGCCGGTACTACCGGTCAGTGCGACGGTTGAGCCATGCGCAGTCCTCGGATCAGGGTGGTGCTCGGCCGCCCCGAGGACACCTCGGCGGACATCATCCTGCGCGCCGGAGCGCAGGCAGCTGAGGACGGCCGCGTGGTCACGGTCTGCGCGCCGCGTTGGCAGCCGCCACGTGGCACGGAGCACCTGCTGGCCGAGGCATACCGTGACGCGGTCGCAGCCGCCAACGCCCGACAGGCACGGACAATGGCGCTTCCGGCCATCCTCGCCCGCGGGCCATGGCCCCTGGAGGACGTGACCCGTATCGCGCTCACCGTCCTCAAGTCGACGCCGACCACCGTGCACGAGGTGCTGATCGCCGCCGGACACCCCGGCCATGGTGGAGCGCTGGGCAGAGGCCCTGATCCGAGAACCCAACTAGTGAGGCCAAGCGCCGCCCACGATCGCGTCGGGTCTGAGTGGATCGCGTTCGTTGAGATCCGACGGGATCGGCGCGTGGAGCCAGCGGACCCGACGCGATCCTCGGCAGGGCACCGGGCGGAGGGCGACGGCGGTTCAGGTCCGGGCGTGGGCCTCTCGTCGGAGCGCTTCCAGATCGGCCTCCTCGGCGGGGCCTCCCCACCACGAGCAGGGAGCGATCGAGTAGACGACCCCTGACGAGGTCTCGATCCGGGTCCCGCCGCGGAAGGTCGACCCAGCCTGGAACCCCTGCACCTGCGCCCATGGGATCCGCCGGGTGCGGAACACCGTGACCTCGAGGTTGTCGTCAGTCAGGACCAGCAGCTGTCTCAGCCGGATCACCCCGAACAGGACGGTGAACACCACGACGAAGACCCATTTGTCCTCGGACGGGAAGACAAGCGCCCACAGCGAGAGCACGACCGCGACGGGCAGGACGGAGGTCAGCGGCGGGCGGAATCCGACCCGCCCACGGCCCTGGGCCGCACGATCCTTCACTGCGCAGCCTCTCTAGGTTCGTCCCGACGGTGTCGACCCGACCCCGGCTGAGCCAGTCTTCGGGGCCGGTGCCGTCGTGTCAACAACCCCGAGGCCCACCCACCCGCGGATCGGGCGCCCGAGCGAGCTGCTCAGAAGTCGCCCTGCGCCACGTCGATGTCCACGGTCATGGACTCCGGCCCCCTGCCGACGTCCGGGTCGGTCAGGACTGCCGCCAGCAGGGTCGACCCGAGCAGGACGACCCAATAGACCAGCAGCCCGGTGAACAGCGCGAAGACGACCCCGATGGGCCCATAGGCCTCTGCCTGCCGGACCATCGACTTCGTCAGGAACAGCCCCGACCACACGACGATCCCGAGCCTGCCGATGGTCGCGAAGACCGCAGCAAGCAGGATCCGGCGGCGCACGACGTGGCCCCGCGTGAGCAGCGTCTGGGTCAGCACCTCCGCGCCGGCCCAGACCACGATGATCACGGCACCCGCCAGCAGCGCGAGCACGGGTCCTGAGTCCCGCGCGAACCCCCGCAGTTCGGTCACCATCAGGATCAGGACGAGCTGGACGAGGATCCACACCAGCGATCGCCACTGGTCACGGATGGGGAGCTGGGGGGATCCCCAGACGGCGTTGTAGGCCCGCGACGCCCGCTTGGACAGCGTGAAGGCCGCGTAGAGCGTCAGCGCGAGGCCGATCCAGTAGATGCCCTCGCTGCGGACCTGGATCAGTTCCTCCACGGCCTTGGCTGCCGCGCCCACCAGCCCGAAGCGCTTGATGAACTCCTGGGCCACCAGGTTGGACCCGGGCGAGGAGAGAGCCGTCGCGACCGCGAGGATCAGCGGCAGCAGCGTCACGAAGGTCTGCGCCGCCAACGTGTAGGAGCGATCGAGCAGTTCGAGCTGCCCGATCCTGGCCACCAGGTGGCGCCCCCGAGCCACCGTCCATCCCGTTCGATCCTCCGCGAAAGCAACCATGTGCTGATCCTCTCCGACTCCCGGCGCCGATGCGCACAGGCAGGGTAGAGGGGCCCTTGGATGGTTGAGGACGGGACGATCGTCACACGATCGTCCCGCACCCCGGGTTTACTCTGGCCGCAACCCGCCAGATGTGAGGTGCGCCATGAGCAAGCACGCGACACGCTCCCCCCTCCGCGGTGCCCGGTCGTCCCCTTCGACCTCCCGTCCCATCCCTCCCTCGTAGCCCTGGATTGGCCTCATGTCTGATCAGCAGCCCCGCTTCCCCGGTCTCCCGAGCGTCATCAACGGCAACGGCGCTCTCGCGCACGTCATGCGCCATGTCTGCGGCGGCGTGATCGGTTACCCAATCACCCCCTCGACCGAGATCTCCGAGCTGTTCGAGGCCGCCCGCGCCGAGGGCGGGGTCAACGTGTGGGGCAAGCACCCGTTCTTCTTCGAGCCCGAGGGTGAGCACTCGGCCCAGAGTGGGGCCCTGGGCGCCGCGCTGACCGGCGGGCAGTTCATCTCCAACGCGTCCTCCAGCCAGGGGATCCTCTACGCGATGGAGTCGCACTACGTGACCGTCGGCAAGAAGACCGGTGGCTTCGTGCTGCAGGTTGCCGCGCGCGTGGTGTCCAAGCACTCCCTGAACGTCATGGCCGGCCACGACGACGTGTACGCCCTGCTCAGCGCCGGGTACACGATCCTGTTCGGCTCGAACCCGCAGGAGGCCGCCGACCTCGCCGCCATCTCCTACCGCTCGTCAGCGCTCTCGCTGATCCCCGTGGCCAACGCCATGGACGGTTTCTCGACCAGCCACATGCTCAGCGAGGCGCTCATGCCCGAGCCCGAGCTGCTGCGCGAGTACCTCGGGGATCCGGCGGGGCGAGTGAAGTGCCCGACGGTCGCACAGGAGATGCTGTTCGGCGCCAAGGGCAGGGTCTTCCAGCTCAACCAGTACCTCGAGCGCCACCGCGACGACCTCCGACCCGCTGACCTCACCGCCCTGCAGGCCTACCTCGCCGAGAGCGCCGAGAAGGTCGAGGCCGACAACGCCGGCGACCTGGTGGCCGAGACCCTCGCATGGGTGCCCGAGGAGCTCCATGGGCAGTGGCGCCGGCAGTGGCGCAACTCCCTGGAGAAGGGCACCCGCCAGATGGTGCCTGCACTGGTGGACGTCAACAACCCGGGACTCACCGGCCCGGTCCAGAACCAGCCCGACTTCCAGGCCGGCGCGGTCGACCACCGCACGCACTTCGCCAACGCCGTGCCCGCGCTGGTCCGCCAGGCGATGGAGCGAGTACTCCGAGCTGACCGGGCGCACCTACGCGCCGGTCCTGACCTACGACTGCGAGGACGCCGACTACATCATGATCGGCCTCGGGTCGATCACCGACGACGTCCGCGCTGTGCTGCCGTACCTGCGCTCGCAGGGCCTGAAGGTCGGCGTGGTCTCGGTCAAGATGCTCCAGCCGTTCCCGGAGGCCGAGCTGGTCGCCGCACTCGCTGGCGCCAAGGCGGTCACCGTGCTGGAGCGCTCCGACCAGACGGCACTGACCAGCCTGGTGACCTCCGCCCTGTTCAAGGCCCGGGCCAACTCCGATCCCGCCCCCGATGGCGGCCCCCAGTACGACGGCATCCCCTCCCTGGCCGCCACGCCGCGGCTGACCACCGCGATCTTCGGCCTCGGCGGGCACGACGTGCAGCCGCGTCACATCATCGCGGCGTTCCAGAACATGGTGGACGGGAACCCCTCGCCGCTGATCTACCTGGGCTCCCAGTTCTTCAGCACGGATGCCTCCACGGCCATGGCCGAGGTGCAGTCGCGCATGCGGGCGGCCTACCCCGAGACCGAGCTCATGGCACTGGAGACCAAGCCCAACCCGCGCCTGCTCCCCGAGTCGGCGATGCGCATCAGATTCCACTCGGTCGGGGGCTACGGCACCATCGCCACCGGCAAGCTGCTCACCGACATCCTCGCCGGCGTCCTGGGCATGCACTCCAAGTCCGCACCCAAGTACGGCTCGGAGAAGAGCGGCGCGCCCACCAACTACTACATCACCCTGAGCCCCGAGCCGGTCCTGATCACCAACGCCGAGCTCGAAGAGGTCGAGGTCGTGATCTCGCCGGACCACAAGGCGTTCATCCACACCAACCCGCTCAAGGGGCTGGTCGAGGGCGGCACGTTCATGCTGCAGTCCGACCTCGCACCCGAGGACGTCTGGCGCGAGCTGCCCCGCTACGCCCGTCGGGCCATCCGCGAGCGCCACATCCGATTCATCGTGGTCGATGCCTTCGCCGTGGCCAAGCGGCACGCCCCGACCCCCGACCTCGAGACCCGCATGATGGGCATCGCGTTCATCGGCGCCGTGGCCGCCCACGTCGACCGGGTCTCGGCGGGCGCCTCGGAGGAGGAGATCCTGGCCAAGGTCCAGGCCCAGATCGTCAAGAAGTTCGGCGGCAAGGGCACCAGGGTCGTCGAGGGCAACATGGCAGTCATCCGCGAGGGGATCGAGGCCGCGCACGTCGTCGACTACGAGACGCCCGAGTTCATCGCGATCGACGAGCTCCCCCCGGCGCTGACGCTGCACACCATCACCACGTCCTCGGACATGTGCGGCAGCTCGTCGGGCGCCAGCGCGCTGTTCGACCCGGCCTACTACGAGGACCTGATCGCGCGGCCGTTCCGCGAGGGCACCATCGGCGAGGCTCCGGTCCTTCCCGGCATCGGCCTGTTCATGCCGGCCGGCACGTCGGCGGGCAAGGACAAGGGCCTGTTCCGGCGCACGGTTCCCGAGTTCCATGCCGACCTGTGCACCGGCTGCATGGAGTGCGCCCTGGTCTGCCCGGACGCCGCGATCCCCAACACCGTGCACGAGATCCACGACCTCCTGCTGACCGCGATCAAGGACCTCGACGTCACCGAGCCCCAGCGCGAGGCCCTGCGCGGCCTGGTGTACCCCGTCGCGGAGAAGGTCCGTGAGTCCTACCGCGCGGACAAGTCCGACCGGGCATTCACCGATGTCGTGGCGGCCGCCGTGGCCACCCTCGACGTCGACCAGCCGTCCCTGCGGCGCACCCTGGACCAGATGGTGGCCAGCCTCGCGATCTACCCGGTCGCCCGGACGCGCCCGTTCTTCGACGCGATGGAGAAGGCCACCCCCGGCACCGGCGGGCTGTTCTCCGCGACCATCGACCCGTGGAAGTGCACCGGCTGCCTGGAGTGCATCGAGGTGTGCGGCCCGAGCGCGCTGACCCCCCTGGACCAGGACGCCGAGGTGCTGAACACCCTTCAGGAGCGCTTCGAGTTCTCCACCGCCCTGCCTGCGACCCCGAAGCGCTTCTCCGAGGGCGCGATCGGCGAGGACGGCGAGCTCAAGCGCCTCATGCTCGAGCGCCCCAACTTCTACTCCACCGCCGGCGGTCACGGCGCCTGCCGCGGGTGCGGCGAGGTCACCGCGATCCGGCTGGTCATGGCCACCAGCCATGCCGTCGGCGATGAGCGCCGCCGGACACACCTGCGCCAGCTCGAGGCCCTGTCCACGCGGTTGCCGGACAAGCTCGAATCCCTGGACCCCTCCGAGTCCGACCGCCGGGCCCGGATCGAGGCCATCATCGCGACGCTCGACAAGCGCCTCTACCTCTACGAGGGCGGTCCGACCGGCAACGGCCCGGCGCCGATCGTCATCGCCAACGCGACTGGCTGCAGCAGCGTCTACGCCTCCACGATGCCGTACAACTCCTACCTCGACCCGTGGGTCAACAGCCTGTTCCAGGACTCCTCGCCGCTGGCCAAGGGCATCTTCGAGGGCATCAGCGCACAGACCGTGCCCGACGTGCGCGCCATGCGCCTGGCCGAGATGGAGCTCGCCGACGCCTACGACCCGGCAGACCACGAGCTGGAGCTGCGGATGCTCTCGTGGGAGCAGTTCACCCCCGAGGAGCTGAACCTGCTTCCCACGGTCATGACGATCGGCGGTGACGGCGCGACCTACGACATCGGCTTCGGCGCGCTGTCGCGGGTGCTCGCGAGCGACACCCCGATCAAGGCGCTGGTCCTGAACTCCGGGGCCTACTCCAACACCGGGGGCCAGGCGTCCACGTCGAGCTTCACCGGCCAGGACTCCGACCTCGCCCGCTTCGGCGGTGCGCACCACGGCAAGCACGAGTCGCGCAAGGAGCTCGGCCTGCTGGCCTCGTTCCACCCGAACGTGTTCGCCTGCGCGACCTCCACCGCGATGCACGCGCACTTCATGTCCGCGACCATGCAGCTGCTCGACTACCCCGCGGCAGCCGTCATGGACGTCTACACGCCGTGCGGCTCCGAGCACGGGATCCCCGAGGCCTCCTCGAACGCCCGGGCGCGCCTGGCCGTCGAGAGCCGGATGCACCCGCTGTTCGTGCACGACCCGCGCCGCGGATCGACCCTGCACGACTGGTTCTCGCTGGACGGAAACCCGGACATCGACAAGACGTGGACGAGCTCGACCCTGGAGCACGTCGACGAGTCGGGCCAGGTGCAGCTGCTGACCACGGCACTGACCCCGGCCGTGTTCGCCCTCGGCGAGGTCCGCTTCTCCAAGCAGTTCTCCCGCCTGGCGCCGGAGGACGAGGAGCGCGCCGTCCTGATCGAGGACTACGTCGAGATGACCGTGGCCCAGCGCGGCGATCGGATCCCCTACATCCACGCCACCGACGGCGACCGGCACCTCATCAAGGTCGCGTGCTCGGACTCGGTCGTCCACCTCGTCGAGGACCGGCGCCGCTACTGGCAGACGCTGCAGTACCTGTCCGGCGTCCACGAGGCACAGCTGACCGCCCTGCACCGCTCTGACTTCGAGGAGCTCAGGGCGAAGTACGAGCAGGCGACCTCAGCGCGGGAGACGTCGTTGGACGACATCGCCCGCGCGATGTCGGACCTCGCGACCTCCAGCCGCGCACCCAGCGCCGGCGGGCTCGCCGGCGGGCTCGGCGGCGGCCTCGGATCCGCAGCCGGCGCAGCCAGCGCTCCTGCCCCGTCGGCCGGAGCGGCTGTCGGAGTCATGACCGGTCCGGTCCATCTCGACCCGGCCGACGAGCACCTGTGCAACGACTGCGGCACCTGCTACCAGGAGCTCCCGCAGTTCTTCGAGAAGGCCACCGTGGTCATCGACGGCACGGCCCGGCAGATCGCCCGGATGATCCCGGGTGCGGCCGAGCGGGTCGAGGTCACCCCGGAGATCGCCAAGCGGATCGAGCGGGTCAAGGCCACGTGTGACGCGGAGATCATCCGATGACCACCGAGCAGCCGGCTGGCTCCGACGACCTGCACCGGTACGTCGAGGCCAGCAGCACGCTGGAGGACAGCCGCACGCAGGTCGAGGTGCTCGAGCACTCGGAGTCGGTGGAGTCGTTCAACCACCAGATGGACCTGCTCAAGCGCCGGCTGCTCACCGAGCCGCGCGCCTTCCGTGAGCTGTTCATCTCCGAGGGCATGCAGGCCGTCGCCTGGGAGTTCCAGCAGCCGGAGCTCGGGCCGGAGTTCACGCGCACCCTGTGGTCGATGCTGCTCCGCGAGGACGACGCCGGCACGTTGTTGATGCGATTCCTGTGGAACCTGCCCCTGGGCAAGAAGCGCATGTTCATCCGGGCGATCGACGCGCACCTCTCCGACCGCTACCCGATGTTCGACGGGCTGTCCAGGGACTGGCCGGCGGGCAACAGCATCCCCCCGTACGTCCGCGGCCCCGAGGACCGCGCGCACGACTTCGGGCTGGTCAACCAGGGGTACCTGGGCTACATGAACCTGGGCTACACCGCCCGCGACGTCGACCTGCTCGTATGGCTGGAGGCCATGCGCGACAAGCAGTGCTCGGACAAGCCGTGCGAGCTGGGCATCTTCCTGTCCGACTGCAAGGAGCCCACGGGCGGCTGCCCCGTGCAGATCCACATCCCGGAGATGATCGAGCTGGTCGGCAACGGCCGGTTCCGGGAGGCCCTGCAGCTCATCGAGTCGTGCAACCCACTGCCCGACGTCACCGGCCGGGTCTGCCCGCAGGAGCTCCAGTGCCAGGGCGTGTGCGTCCAGAACAAGCTGCCGATCGCGATCGGCCAGCTGGAGTGGTTCCTCCCCCAGCGCGAGAAGCTGGTCAACCCCGGTGGCGCCGCCGCGGCGCTCTCCGGGCGGCCTGACCCCTGGCGGGCTGCCACCAAGCCGCCCGTGGCCATCGTCGGCTCCGGGCCGTCCGGGCTGATCAACGCATACCTCCTGGCCTCCGAGGGCTTCCCGGTCACCGTGTTCGAGGCGTTCCACGCCCTCGGCGGGGTGCTGCGCTACGGCATCCCGGAGTTCCGCCTGCCCAACGAGCTGATCGATGACGTCGTCGGCAAGATCCGCCTGCTCGGCGGCCGGTTCGTCCAGAACTTCGTGGTCGGCAAGACGGCCACGATCCAGGACCTGAAGGACGCCGGCTTCCATCGCATCTTCGTCGGCACCGGTGCCGGGCTGCCCCGGTTCATGAACGTCCCGGGTGAGCACCTGCTCAACGTGATGAGCGCGAACGAGTTCCTGACCCGCGTGAACCTCATGCAGGGCCTGCGCGCGGACTACGAGACCCCGCTGCCCGAGACGAAGGGCAAGGAGGTGCTCGTCATCGGCGGCGGCAACACCGCGATGGACGCCGCCCGCACCGCCCAGCGCCTCGGCGGCAACGTCACGATCGTCTACCGCCGCACGCGCTCGGAGATGCCCGCGCGCGTCGAGGAGCTGCACCACGCCCTCGAGGAGGGCATCGCCCTGCGCGAGCTGTGCGCCCCGTCGGAGTTCCTCGGCGACGACAAGACCGGCTTCGTCACCGCCGCCACGCTCGAGATCATGGAGCTCGGCGAGCCCGACGAGTCCGGGCGCCGGCGCCCCATCTCCACGGGCCGCACCGAGACCATGCACGCCGACCTGGTGATCATGGCCCTCGGCAACGCCGCCAACCCGATCATCAAGGACTCCGAGCCACGGCTGAACACCTCCAAGTGGGGCACGATCGTCCTCGACCACGCGGGCTCCCAGGAGACGACGCTCGAGGGCGTCTTCACCGGGGGCGATGCAGCGCGGGGCGGCTCCACGGCCATCGCAGCAGCCGGCGACGGGCGGGCTGCGGCCAACGAGATCCTCGACGAGGCAGCGCTGCCGGCCGATGTCGTGAGAGACATGGTCGCCCGCGCCCTGGAGTACACCGAGCTGGGCACCACGGCCCAGCGGATCCTCGCCCGGTCACACCTGTCCGACGGCATCGAGGAGTTCACGGTCAGCTCACCCCTGATCGCGGCCGCCGCGCAGGCGGGCCAGTTCGTGCGGCTGCTCCCCCGCTCGGACGGCGAGCTGATCCCGCTCACGTTGGCCGACTGGGACGTTGACGCGGGCACCATCTGCCTGGTCGTCCAGGGGGTGGGAACCAGCAGCATCGAGATCAACGCCATGGAGGTCGGCGACGCCTTCACCGGGATCGCGGGGCCGCTGGGGCGCCCGAGCGACATCCACTCGTACGCCGCCGACGAGACGGTGGTGTTCACCGCCGGTGGCCTCGGCCTGCCCCCCGTGTACCCGATCATGCGCGAGCACCTTCGACGCGGGAACCACGTCACGCTCATCTCCGGCTTCCGCAGCGCCGACCTCATGTTCTGGACAGGCCCCGACGAGCGGGTGGGCCGGCTCCAGGCGGAGTACGGCGACCAGCTCGACGTCGTCTACACGACCAACGACGGCACGTTCGGCGTCCCCGGGTTCGTGACCGGTCCGCTGCAGGAGATGCTCGAGGCCAACCAGCGCGGCGAGGGCCGCAGGGTGGCCGAGGTCGTGACGATCGGCCCGCCGATGATGATGCGCGCCGTGAGCGACCTGAGCATGCGTTTCGGCACGCCGTGCGTGGCCAGCCTGAACTCGATCATGGTCGACGCCACCGGCATGTGCGGGGCGTGCATGGTGCCGGTCGTGATCGACGGGAAGATGATCCGCAAGCACGCGTGCATCGACGGCCCGGAGATCGACTCCCACATCATCGACTGGGACAAGTTCCTGCCGCGGTTCGGCCAGTTCCGCGCCCAGGAGGCCGCCAGCCGGGCAGCGCACGGCCTGGGCTGACTCGCGCTCGTACCCTCGGGGGGCGATTCGTCGGGGCGGGCCGTGGGCGGTCACAATGGAGACCTCCTGCCACCATCCGGCTCTCGAGGGGATCTCATGGGCATACCGACAGTCGCCGGTGTCGCCGGCATGGCCTCAGGGCTCGCTGATCGAGCGGTCGAGACGTATCGGACCCGGCTCGAGGCCCAGGTCCAGCGTCGCCGGGTCGACAGCCTCAAGCTGAGCATGCTGGTGAACGCCTCCCTGGCCGCCGTCGGGATGGTCGTCGACGTCGTGGCGCTCCAGGTGCGGGTCAACGCGCTCCAGCAGGCCCTCGACGAGGCCGTCACCGCCGGGGACCTCGAGACCGCCGAGGTGCTGCGCGGCCAGCAGGTGGCGATGCTCAAGGAGCCCCAGGCCTCGGCCCGGCTCATGGCGACCCTGGCGGAGTACATCCCCGCCGTGCTGGCCGAGCAGAACGGCCGCGACGGCCGGGTGATCGAGGGCGACGTCGTCTGATCCACGACGGGGTCCGATACGTGTCGGCTCACGTCTCGCGCCCCAGCCGCCGATAGAGCCCTCAGGGCACCTCAGGGGTGGTGCCGGCTGGAGGGCGCCGCCATGGTCGGGACGGCAGATGCGGCTGTCGCGATGACCGCGGTCGCAGGCCACGTCATCGGCGCGCGGACCTGGCTCGTGCTCGGCCTGCTGGTGTGGCTCGGCTGGCTGGGGTTCCGGGCCTGGGCCCTCGGCACACGCCCGTACGTCACACTCGCCGTCGTCCTGGCCCTGCTGGTGCCTGCGCTGTGGACCGAGATCCGCTGGCTGCGCGTCCAGTCGGCCGCCACCACGGCGGTACAGCAGCTCACCGGCAACCCCGTGGCTCGGGTCCAGTGTCAGCGCGCCCTGGACACGTTCCTCTGGGCGGGTGCCGACCTGGGCAGGGTCGAGTGGGACGAGCCGGACCGGGCGTGGCTCACGCTGGAGACGTGCCAGCACCTGGGCAGCTGGTACCGCTCGGACCACGGGGCGCCAACTCTGGACGAGGCCATCGCCGTCCACGTGCTCACCCACGAGGCGATGCATGTCGACGGGGACCGCAACGAGGCGACGACGGAGTGCCGCGCGCTGCAGAACGACGCACGGACTGTCGTCCTGCTCGGCGGCACCGCCGAACAGGGATCAGCGCTCGCGCGGCGGATCGTGACCGAGGTCTACCCGACCATGTCCGAGGAGTACCGCACGGCGGAGTGCCGACCGGGCGGCGCACTCGACCTGACCCCCGAGGACGGCTCCTGGCCGTGATGTGTGGCCAACTGACCGAACCCACCTCAAGAAACGGCTCCGGACGAAGGGAGGCGCGCTGAACCGGTGGCCACAACGCCCAGAGGTCGGGCCCCAGCGGGAGTCCTTGGGGCCCGACCTCTGCCTGCGACCTCCCTGGGGGAGGGTGAAACCGATCAGGCCTCAGCCGCTCCGGCCGACAGTGCTGCTTCGTCCACAACCTCGTGCGAGGTGGCTGCCCCGCCCAGGTCAGTCAGCGCCGCCTGTACGGCAGCAGCCTGGTCCTCGTGCGCCAGGACGCCCACCGCTGCCTTGCCGGAGCTCAACTCGGAGGCGATCCGCTCCTTGTCCTCGCCACTGAGCTTCAGGCCCTTGTGGTGCATGGAACCGCCCAGGGCGCCACCAGCGACTCCGATCCCGCCGCCCAAGATGGCCCCTGCCACACCGACTCCCAGGAACGCCGGGCCGAGCACGAGCAGCGCCGCGCCAACGCCTGCGCCGGCGGCGACGCTGGTGGCGCCGACCTTCTCGGTGTCGAGCTTGCCGTCGGCGTCGAGCATGAGGACGCCGACCGCGTCACCCTCGGCAACTCCGGACGCCTCGATCGACGCGGCCGCAGCCTCGGCCGCGGGGGCGTCGGCGAAGAACGCGAGCACCAGATGCTTGTGGGACATGCCAATCTCCTTATGTCTTGGGACGTGCGGGACCCGCACTGACGTCACCCTCCTCCACGCCGGCGGGTCGCAGCATCACCCCGACGGGACGAACTGCCTGCCAGGCGTGCGCGCGTGGAACCCGACCTGCACCGGGTTCATCCCCGCAGGGTGATGCCCCAGGGGCCGAACTACATTGACTCTCTGAGGAGGCTTCTGTGAGGCCTGCGGGAGTTCGCTCGACTGGGTCCCGGCCCCGTCCGGATTGAAGAGGTTGGCATGTCAGACGACAACATGGACGTCCTGGTCGCCGCGTACTTGAGCGTCGACGACGCTGAGCGGGACTTCGAGGCGCTGCTGGCCGAAATCACGGCCAAGAGGGTCAAGGTCGATTCGGCCATCGTGGTCGTCAAGGACCCGGACGGCACTGTCAGCGTGCGGGACACCGGCGACAAGGCCGGACGCAAGGGCGCCAAGTGGGGTGCCGGGGTCGGCCTGCTGGTCGGACTCGCAGCTCCTCCACTCATCGGGGCGGTCGCCGTGGGTGCGGCTGGGGGCGCGGCGGTGGGCAAGATCGTCGGGCACAAGGCACGCACCGGGATCGAGGAGAAGGTCGGGGACGCGCTGAAGTCCGGGACGGCCGTCGTCATGGTCCTCTTCGAATCGTCGCAACGCCTCGGCATCGAGCAGGCACTGCCGGGCTCGCCGGCCAAGTCGATCGCACCCCTGGACGGGGTCCGGGAGCTGAAGGACGCCCTGGCTGAGGCCATGGGCAAGTTCAATCCCGACCGCACTGTCCTTCCGATCCCCGACCGCACATTCGGGGGCACGATCGGGCGCAACCTCAAGAGCTCGGTTGCCGACTGGTCGATGATCCCCGGCCCGCAGGCCCCGGAGGGGGCCCCCAACGTCCTCATCGTCCTCATCGATGACGCCGGCTTCGGCAACCCGAGCACCTTCGGCGGCCCCGTGGCCACCCCCAACATGGACCGGGTGCGCGACATGGGGATCACGTACAACCGATTCCATGTCACCGCTGTGTGCTCGCCGACGCGCGCCGCGCTGCTGACTGGGCGCAACCAGCACCGGGTCGGGTTCGGCTCCATCGCCGAATACCCCGGGCCCTTCCCCGGATACACGGCCGCCAAGCCGAAGAGCTGCGCCGGGCTACCTCGCATCCTGCGGGACAACGGCTACGTCACTGGCGGGTTCGGCAAGTGGCACCTCACGCCCGACAACGTCCAGGGAGCTGCGGGTCCGTTCGACCATTGGCCCTCGGCCTGGGGGTTCGACCGGTGGTGGGGGTTCCTGTCCGGGGCCGCGGGGCAGTACGACCCGATCATCACCCAGGACAACTCGACCATCGGGGTCCTCGAGGGCACGGACGGCAAGCCCTACTACTTCCCGGATGACCTCACGGACCGGGCCGTGACCTGGCTGCACGAGGTCCGGGCCCAGGACGCCCACAAGCCGTGGATGATGTACTACTCGACCGGCTGCGCCCATGCCCCGCACCACGTCGACACCGAGTGGGCGGACAAGTACAAGGGCACGTTCGATGAGGGCTGGGACAAGCTCCGCGACGAGATCTTCGCCCGCCAGAAGGCGCTCGGCGTGGTCCCTGAGGATGCAGAACTGACTGAGCGCCCCGACGTGTTCCCTGCGTGGGACACGCTCACCGAGGCGCAGAAGAAGCTGTACGCGCGGCAGATGGAGGTCTACTGCGGCTACTCGGAGAACGCGGACTGGAACGTCGGGCGCCTTCTTGACGCCATCGAGGAGATGGGCGACCTGGACAACACCCTGATCTTCTACATATGGGGTGACAACGGCGCGAGCATGGAGGGCACCACGACCGGCTCGTTCAACGAGCTGACCTTCCTCAACGGCATCGTCCTCGACGCCGAGCAGCAGCTCGCGCTGATCGAGCAGTACGGGGGCATCGAGGGGCTCGGCGGCGAGCACAGCGCGCCGCACTATGCCGCAGCCTGGGCCCACGCGATGAACACCCCGTTCAAGTGGGGCAAGCAGACCGCCAGCCACCTCGGTGGCACCCGCAACCCGATGGTGGTCGCCTGGCCGGAGCGGATCGCCAACGGCGGCGAGCTCCGCAGCCAGTTCACGCACTGCATCGACGTGGCCCCCACCGTGCTGGAGGCCGCCAGCATCCCCGAGCCGACCCATGTCGACGGCATCGAGCAGGAGCCGATGGACGGCACGAGCTTCCTCTACAGCTTCGACGACGCTGAGGCCGACGATCAGCACACGGTCCAGTACTTCGAGATGTTCGGTGGCCGGGCGATCTACAAGGACGGCTGGTGGGCAGCATCCCGCCCCGACCGGATCCCCTGGGACATGTCCCCCAAGACCCTGCACCAGTTCGGCCCCGACGTGGACTGGGATCCCGATCGCGACGTCGGCTGGGAGCTCTACTACCTCCCGGACGACTTCTCCCAGGCCCATGATGTGGCCGCCGAGCACCCCGACAAGGTTCAGGAGCTCCAGGAACTGTGGTGGTCCGAGGCTGAGCGCAACCGGGTGCTGCCCCTCATGGGCGGGTTGGCGATCCTGTACGGCAACCTTCCCCCGATGCCGACCGTCACCCGGTTCCGGTTCTCCGGGGACGTGCAGAACGTGCAGCGCGGCATGGTGCCGCGGATCATGGGGCGCTCGTACGCGATCGAGGCCGAGGTCACGGTTCCCGAGCGGGGCGCCGAGGGAGTCCTGGTGGCCAATGCCGACTTCATCGGCGGATACGCCCTGTGGGTCGACCAGGCTGGCCTGCTGACCCACACCTACTCGTTCCTGGGAGTGGAGACGTACAAGCAGGTGTCCACGGAGCCGATCCCCACCGGCGACGTCACCCTGAAGATGCTCTTCGAGTCCGACGCCGCCGTCCCCGGTTCAGGCGGCTCCGTGACCCTGTGGGCCGATGATCGACAGATCGGGGAGGGCCGGTTGGACCACACCGTGCCGATCGCATTCTCGTCCTACGCGGGGATGGACGTCGGTCGCGACAACGGGCTCGTGGTCGACCTCGCCTACGAGGACCGCGCTCCCTACGCCTTCACGGGCACCGTCAAGAACGTCGTCTTCGACCTGAAGCCTGGCACGTTCGCCGAGGAGATGGCCCTGCACGCGCACCATGCGGTGGAGGGCACGGCGAGCGGCGCGGCCGGCTGAGGGCGCCGTGAGAGGCCAGGTCTTCCGGGGGCCTGGTCGGCTACAGCGCGTTGATGGCGTCGGCCAGGACCAGGCCGAAGAGTGCCACTGGGTGATCACCGCGACGCTCACGTCGTCCCCTCCGGATGACGAACCCGTGGGGACGCCCACCCGAGTCATGCACCGTCGTCGACTCGAAGGCTCCTGGGCGAGTGTGCGAGACTGGCCGAGCACATCGACTCGTGAGACCACGCGGCAGGAGAATGGTGTGACAACGCCGAGGGCTCGCGCACGGACCGATCCTGGGGCCTCGTCGAGGGTAGCCATCGTCCGCAGGAGTCGTATCCTGGAGGACCTGCAGCTCACTTCTTCTCGGGCGATCTGCATCTCGGCCCCCGGTGGTTATGGCAAGTCCACAGTCCTGGCGCAATGGGCCGAGGCCGACGCACGCCCGTTCGTGAGCGTCACGGTGCACCCCCCGGTGGCCAACGCATTCTGGGTCGGACGGGAGATCCTGGGTCGTCTGGAGGGCCAGGGCCTGATCCCCGAGCCCGTCGAGATTCCCGAGTCCCTCGATCCGATCGTGTGGCACACGCACGTCCTGCCCGCCATCAGGAAGGCAGTGGCCAGCCTCGCGGTCCCGATCGTGGTGGGTGTCGACGAGGCCGGGCTCCTTCACGGTCCGCAGTGGGAGTCGCTGCTCGAGTGCCTCGTCCGCGGGCTGCCGGAGGGTTCCGCTGTGGCCCTGGCGACGCGGGAGGGTCCTCCGTCGGTATTCAGGGACCTGCGCTCCTCGGGGGGCCTTCTTGAGATCGAGGTGCAGGACCTGTCGTTGGACGCGATGGAGGGATCGGAGTTGGTCCGGGGCCTCGGGGTCGCTCTCTCCGACGGCGACCTCCTGCGCCTGCTCGAGCGAACCGAGGGGTGGCCGGTCGCCGTCTACCTCGGAGCCCTGGCAACCCGGTCGGGGCAGAGCCCCTCCTCGTCGCCGATCGCCTCGTACGGGAGCCTTGCCGACTACATCCGCGACCACATCGTCGAATCCCTCGATCCGCACGATGCGCGGTTCCTGCTGGAGGTCAGCGTCCTGACCTCGCTCGACGGACCAACCTGCAATGCGGTGACCGGCCGCACCGACTCCCTCAAGCGACTTCGCAGGCTGGCCCAGACCCACCACCTGGTGACCGCGATGGACGCGCGTGGCGAGCACTTCAGGATGCATCAGCTGATGGCGGACTTCCTCAGGTCCGAGTTCGAATCCGGCTCCTCGGCGGAATGGCAGGCGGCGCACGCCGTGGCCGGGCATGCGTACGAGGTGGCCGGCGACATCGACACGGCCGTGTACCACGGCGTACTGGCCGGTGACGACGAGGCGCTGGGCGAGCTGATCTGGCGCCATACGGGCCCGCTGCTCGGAAGTGGGCGGGTGTCGGTGCTCAAGCGCTGGATCGGATGGTTGGGCAGCGAGCGGCTGGAGACCTGTCCCCGTCTTGCCCTGGTGGCAGCCCACGTGGCACAGCTGTCCGGGGACATGGTGGCCATGAGCCACTACCGGCTGGTGGTCCAGCGCGCGTGCGATCGTGGGGCCCCTCGGGACCTCTGCCTCGATGCCACCCTCCTGCGGGCCGTGGACGGGTCCGGGGGAGTCGCCGAGATGGGGCGCCTTGCTGCCGAGTACGTGGCCGGAGCCAGCCCCGGATCCGACTGGCTCCCTGTGGGCTACTTCCTGCAGGGCATCTCGCTGGTCCTCCGGGGTGAGCCGGAGTCAGGGGCCACCTCCGTCGCGGCGGGGTTGCGGTTGGCCACGTCGCACGACCAGCCGCTGATGCAGGCCCAGTGCGGTGCCGGGCTGGCCCTGATCAGTCTCCTCGGTGGTGACCAGGATCGGGGTCTGGCCCACCTGCGGGAGGTGAATCAGGTGATGGGCAGCCACCCGCTGGACCACGTCGCGACGGCCGCCCCGGTGTTCGTCACACAGGCCCTCGGCTACCTGGTGCAGGGTCGGATCCACGAGGCGCGTCTCGCCGCCGACACCGGGCTACGGCTCACAAGCCTCGTCACGGCGATGGCGCCCTGGTACGCGGTCCTGGGCAGGCTGGTCCTGAGCCAGGTCTACCTGGGCCTGGGGCAGGCCGAGCGCGCCCTGTCCCTGCTCGGGGAGGCGGAGCTCGCACATGGGCCCGCCAGCAGCGCGCCGCTGATCGACCTCAGGCTCGAGGAGGCGCGGGACACCGTCGGTCGGGCCGGTCTCGTCGATGGCGGTCCGGAGCAGCTCACGACCGCGGAGATCCGCGTGGTCCAGTACCTGCCCACGCACCTGACCTTCCCCGAGATCGCGGCAGAGCTGTTCGTCTCCCGCTTCACCGTCAAGACCCAGGCGCTGTCGGCCTACCGGAAGCTCGACGCCCACAGCCGCTCAGAGGCGGTCGCCAGAGCCCGGCAGATCGGGATCCTGCCGCCGGCTTAGCGTCTCGTCAGTGCCGCAGTCGATCGATCGCCAGCAGCGAGGACAGGACGAGGATCCTGTCGGCTCGTTCAGCGATGGTCACCCGGTACTCGTCTGTGAGGGGGCCTGCGTCATGGATCCGGGCGATCGCCTCGTCGTGGCTCCACAGCGTCGCACGATGGGCGACCAGGTCCCCGATCAGGTGCAGGTCGCCCACATCCGGGGCCGACAGGTGCCAGGCTTCGCCACCCGGGGTGGTCAGGCGCCTGCGGATCGACACCGGTGGGCGACCGGGCCGCTCGATCGTGGCCGAGTCCCGCAGGCCGGTGAGGCGCTCCCTGACGATGGCCAGGGGCTGTTCATCGCGGTCGACGAGTGCCGTGAACCTCCGGCCGCCGAAACTGGCGACCATCACCTGGTAGGCGTTGTCCCCCCGGTCCGTCCGTATCCACCAGTCCTGCGGTGACTCCGCGTTGCAGACCCGCACCACGAAGCACGCGTGCCGGTCTACCCCTGGCTCGGGTCTGACTGCTGCCACGACGTACCCCGATGGACTCAGGACTGCTTGTCGGTCCAGCATGGACCGTCCCGGTGGTACCGGCGTCCTCCCGATGGGGCGATATTCCTGGTGCACCCGGGTGGGCACTGCCCGGAATCGCTCTGATGGGATGAAGACAGGGGGCCTGCCGGGCCGCGACGATGGTCTGGGCCGCAGGCCCACGCTCATGACCACCGAAAGAGAGGATCGGCCTGACGTGGCTGACATTGATATCGATTCCCTGGGACCCGTCGACTTCCTGATCGTCGAGTTCCCCGAAGGGAAGAGGACTCTGACCGGAGAGGGTCTCGAGGAGCTCACCAAGCTGGTCGAGACCGGCCAGATCAGGGTCCTCGACCTGCTGTTCCTGGAGAAGGGGGAGGACGGCAGCGTTGAGGCCTTCGAGTTGAATGACCTCGCGGACGCCGACGACCTCCGCTTCCTCGAGACCGAGTTGGCCATCGTCCTGGCCGAGGAGGATGTGGAGCACCTCGCAGCGGCCATGCTGCCTGGGGCGTTCGCGGGCGTCCTGGTCTACGAGAACGTATGGGCCGCCCCGTTCGCATCCGCTGTTCGCCGTGCCGGCGGGCATCTGGCGGCCCAGGGCCGCATCCCCATCCAGGCCCTCCTCGCCGACGCAGGCGATGAGGACGAAGAGAGCGAAGGAGTCTGACATGCCACTGGGACCTGGACGCAGAGGGCGCCCCGGCGCGGTGGGCGGGCGCCCCGTGGCGCGCACGGCCGCAGTCGTGGGCGTGGCCGCCACGTCGGGCAACCGGCGCGATCGCCGCGACGACCGTCGTGACGACCGGGGGGACCGTCGCGACGACCGTCGTGACCGCCGCTAGCAGCAGCTGACCGTCCTGAGGGTCGCTCTCCCACCTGGGAGGCGACCCTCAGGCGTGTCACACGCCCTCGGTGGCCTCGATCTCCCCCGACCGGACGGCTTCCTGGAACCGCTGGAAGTCCAGCTGGTTCTGGTCGGCGTAGCGCACGGCGAAGTCCGTCATCGCCCGGTCGAACCTGTCGTTGCCCCCGAGGTAGGCCGTGATGGCCACAGGGTCCCCGGAGCGTGCGTGGGCGCGCGCGAGCGTCCAGCCGCATGCATCGGCGTAGAACGACAAGGCCCCTGGATCCATCAGCTCAACGAGGGCGGACCCCTTCATGTCACGCAGTTGGCGCCAGTAGTAGTAGCGACCCTCCTGGGCGGCCTTGGCCCACCCGAGGAAGATGTCGCTGGAGGCCTGCATCATGCGCTGCCCGCGGACCACCCGCTCCCCGGGCTGCTCGTGCACGCTTGCCGGCAGGTGGTCCTCCAGGACCGAGGCCATGGCCTCCTTGACCTGCAGGATCAGCGGATCGGAGTTGTCCCGGCCGCGCAGCAGCACGATCCAGGCACGGGTACCCACGCTGCCCACGCCGACGACCTTGCGGGCGAACTCGACATACTCGAAACGCTGCAGCAGATGGCGGTGGTCCTCCTGCAGCGTGGACCGGTAGTCCGTGAGCAGGTTGTGCACAGCCTCATTGATGACTTCGAGCGGTTGGTTGTAGATGCCCGCGAAGTCCTCACCGCGGATGACAACCGGCGGTGTGCTGATGATCCGCGGCTCGCCGTCGACGATCTCGGTCAGCTTGCTCAGGGCCTGGATGCTCGTCCGTGAGTACGCCTTCTCGACGTTGCGCCGCCCCCGGGTCGCGGCAGCCTTCTGCGCCTTCCCCCCCGTGCTCATCGCCTTCTCCACCAGGGCTTGAGCATTGAGGCGGGAGTACCAGACGTCGAGGGTGTTCATCTCGGCGAACTGCGCCATCGCGGTCCGGTAGGACGCGACCGAGGCCTGCGCGGCGGCGGAGACATCAGCGCCGACGAACCCGTTGTTGCGCGCCGCGACCACGAAGCTGGCCGCGAGCCGGGCGACGTCATACTCGAAGGGCCCGGGAAGGGTCTCGTCGAAGTCGTTGAGGTCGAACAGCAACGTGCGCTCCGGTGAGGCGAAGACCCCGAAGTTGGACAGGTGCGCGTCCCCACACAGCTGCACGTCGAGCCCAGCCCTCGGGATGTGCCGGAGATCCTCGGTCATGATCTTCGCCGCGCCCCGGTAGAACGTGAACGGCGAGACGAGCATGCGCCCGTGCCGCACCGGCACCAGGTCCTGCTCCCTGATCCGGTCCTGCTCCCCGAGCAGCGCCACCGGGTCCGGGCGGTCGGCGGTGGGTTTCCAGCCCTCATGCGCCGACCGTGGGGTCCGGGTCCGGGCCTCCTTGCCTGCGGAACGACGCTCGTCCAACGTCGGGTGATCGACTGATCCCTGGGTTCCCATGTGTCTCCTTCTCCTGCCCGGCGAGGTGCCGGGTGTCACTGCCCGGCACGATGCCAAGGCTTCGCCTTGCAGTACCTGCCCACACCGAACCAGCTCGTCGTCACAGACTGCCGCATCCGGACGCGCGGATCCTCGTCCGATCGGGACGATCCAACGGTGATCGCCACATCCCTAGACTGAGGCGGCCGCGGAGCATGCGGCGGGAAGAGGAGGACTCCGTGTCTGGGACCGAAGGGTCAGGTCGCCGCAGGCTGCTGGCGATCGCATCGCTCGTGCTCCTCGGGTTGATGGTCATCGTTGTGCTGGTGGCCGTGATCAGCAACCTTGGAGCGGTCCTCATCGCGATCGTGGGGCTCGCGATCACGGCGCTCGGCGGCTGGTGGGTCATCACCGAGCAGATGCCGCGCCGCGCCGTGGGGCTGGGCCTGGCAGTTGCTTGGAGTCCTGGTGATCGTGGCGGCACTCGCGATGGGGATGCAGGACACCTCGAACCCCGGGGCACTGGCGCTCGCCGTCGTCCTGCTGGGTGCCGGTGCTGCGCTCTGCGCACGACTGGCCGTGCAGGCCGACCTGCACGCGATCGACCTCGACACCATGTTCCCGCACCTGCGGCCCTCGCATCCGGTTCTCATCTGCAACCCGTGGTCAGGTGGCGGCAAGGTCGCCAGGTTCGATCTCGTGAAGAAGGCCGAGGCGCTGGGCGTGGAGGTGATCCTCCTCGACCATGGGCTGGACCTCGAGGTGCTCGCGCGGGATGCGGTCGCACGGGGCGCCGACTGCCTCGGAATGGCCGGCGGCGACGGCTCCCAGGCGCTCGTGGCCTCCATCGCCATCGAGCACGGCCTGCCATTCGTCTGCATCAGTGCAGGGACCCGCAACCACTTCGCCCTCGACCTCGGCCTCGACCGGGAGGATCCCAGCACCGGGCTGGTCGCCTTCACCGAGGGCGTCATCCGGCGGATCGACTACGCGCGGGTCGGATCCCGGCTCTTCGTCAACAACGTCTCGCTGGGCGTCTACGCCCAGATCGTCGAGCAGGACTCCTACCGGGACGCGAAGCTCGAGACGACCAAGGAGTCCCTGCCCGAACTCCTGGGCCGCACCGCCGAACCGTTCGATCTGCAGTTCACGACTCCCGATGGCGCGGAGGTCGACGGGTCGTTCCTGATCCTCGTGTCCAACAACCCCTACATCCTGGGACCGAAGCTCGACGTCTCCCAACGGCGATCGCTGACCACTGGCAAGCTCGGGGTGTTCGCGATCAACGCCCGCACCGGCAAGGATGCCGCTGCGCTGGTCGCCCGGTCGGCGCTCGGCCGGGCCGCGGCCGACCCCAACCTCCACGAGTTCACCACCGAGCGCTTCGAGGTCCGCTCCCGCTCGGGAACCGCCAATGCCGGGGTGGACGGCGAGGCCCTGACCCTGGCCACTCCCCTGACGTTCGAGATCCATCCCGGGGGCATGACTGTCCTGGTGCCGCCTGACAACCCCCGGGTGAGCGCCACCAAGCACTACCGCTCGTTCGGCGTGAGCGGGCTCTGGGACCTGGCTCGCGGTCGCGATGTGGGGGTCCCGGGATTGCCCGAGTAGCCGCCCACGGGCGCGCCATCGCGGAAACCGGGCATCTGCCTCCGAGTCACCACGAATCACCCTCGTGGGATGATGCACGCGGCACGTTCCTTGGCTCATGATTCGCATCGGGTCACGACATGGCCCCGGGTGAGGAATTCACCCGGTTCCGACGAAAGGTTCTCCTCCCATGTGGGACTTCAACAGCAACAGCTTCCTCGACGCACTCCTGTGGATGTTCATCGTCTTCATCTGGATCGCGTTCATCTTCATCTGGTTCCGCTGTGTCATCGACCTCTTCCGGGATCACGAGATGGGTGGTGGCTCCAAGTTCCTCTGGGTCATCTTCTTCATCTTCCTCCCGTGGCTGGCAGTGCTCGATCTACCTGATCGCTCGCGGCAAGAGCATGGGCGAGCGCCAGATGGCGGACATGGCCCAGCAGCAGGCCCAGCAGGAGCAGTACATCCAGAGCGTGGCGGCCAAGACCAAGACGCCTGCCGAGCAGATCGCCGATGCCAAGGCCCTGCTCGACTCCGGGTCCATCAGCCAGCAGGAGTTCGACGCCATGAAGGCCAAGGCGCTGGCCTCCTAGGGCACCACACCGTCAGCGGGTGACGCGCGCAGGTGCGCGTCACCCGCTGACGCGTGTAGGGCCACCCACGCGCATCACCCCCACGGGATGATGCGGCGGGGCCCCATGGCCGCACATGCTTCGTCTGTGGTCGGGGCCAGGGCCCCGGCATGACCGACACTCGGCGAGGAGACCCAGGATGAAGATCAATGCGAACCGCTTCTTTGAGGCGCGTGCGGGTTTGGGTGTGCCGGAGAGGGCGGGGATCCTGGCGGGGTCGACGAGTGTGGGGCATTCGTTCAGTCGTGGGTTGATGCCGCGCAACACCGCGGATCAGGCCATCGTGACTGGTGTCGCGTCGGTGTTGAACTATGGGTTGACGGCGACGTCGCAGTCGGTGATCGAGGCAGTGGCGTTGAGGGTGGCTGGGCGGGGGCCGGACTCTGCTCAGCGTCGGATGACCCAGCGGGGCGTGATCCTGGCCGGCGATGTGGCGGCGATGGGGATCGGTGTGGCCGCGCAGCGGTTCCTGGCGCATCGCAAGGACGAGCCGATCGCCCGGGCGTGGGGGCGCACGTTCAGCTGGCGGCTGGCCGTGGGCGGGATGGCGGGCGCGATAATCGTGACCAGCGACATGTTGTTCGAGGGTGTCGGCGGCGACCAGCGCTCGTGGACGCGCAACGCCCCGATCGCGTTGCCGTTGGGTGCGGCGCTCGCGGCCGTGCAGTATCACCGGTTGCGTTCGAAGATGGTCGCCGATGGGGCCACCCATGACGCCGAGGGTGTGGCCCTGGACGATTCCCAGGGTGTGGCGGTGGGTAAGGCCGTGGCGATCGGGACCGGTGTGTCGGTTGCCCTGTATGTCGCGGCGACGGGCGAGCGACTGTTCGCTGGTGGGGTGGGTTCGGCGTTGACGTCGGTGAATCCGAACCTGGCGTTGATCGGGCGGCCGGTGGGGCATGCGGTGGCGTTCGGGTTGCTCGGGTTCGCGGGGTTCAAGGGTTTGCAGCACGTGTTCCATTCCGCGGAGACCACCGGTGACGCTGTGGAGGCCGCGTACTCGATGGCTCCCACCTCGGAGTTCGTGAGTGCGGGTCCGCGCAGCGCGGTGCCGTTGGACACGATCGGCCGTGAGGGCCGTCGGTTCGTGAACATGGCGCTGACGGTTGAGGAGATCGAGGCCGTGATGGGCGGTCCGGCGAAGCCACCGATCCGGGTGTTCGTCGGTCTCGAGACCAAGAACACCACCAGCGAGCGCGCCGACATGGCGATGCGCGAGCTGGAGACGTTGGGGGCGTTCGACCGGGCGCACATCGTGTTCATGTCCCCGACCGGCACCGGGTACCTGAACTACGTGACCGCGGAGTCGTTGGAGTTCCTGACCCGGGGTGACATCGCCCTGGTGGCGATGCAGTACTCGTTGCGCCCGTCGCCGTTGTCGTTGTTCCGGGTCGGGATCGGCATCGACCAGAACAACGCGTTCCTGCACGCCCTGAAGTGGCGGCTGTCGGCGATCCCGGAGGACGTGCGCCCGAAGCTGCACATCTTCGGTGAGTCCCTGGGGGCGCAGACCTCGGAGGACGTCTTCGCTGAGGAGGGCACTGAGGGCCTGCATCGGGTGGGTATCGACCGCGGGCTGTTCCTGGGCACTCCTGCGGCCACGAAGTTCCGGCAGAAGTGGCTGTCGGACCCGGGCGCGATGGACCCCGACGGGGAGATCATCGAGGTCGACAACTACACCGAGTACCTGGCCCTGCCCGAGGACGTGCGTGCCCGCGGTCGGTACTTCTTCCTGACCCACCACAACGACTCGATGCCGAAGTTCTGGTTCCCGCTGGCCGTCCAGGCACCGGCGTGGATGGGCCCGGCGGAGACCCGGGAGCCCGGGGTGCCCAAGGAGACCGCGTGGCGGCCGTACACCACGTTCCTGATCACGTTCATCGACGTGAAGAACGCCATGAACGTCATCCCCGGGCAGTTCGTCGCCAACGGCCACGACTACCGCGCCAGCCTCGCGCGGTTCACCTCCCTGGCCTACGACCTTCCCGCCGACGACGACACCATCGCCGAGCTGAACAAGGTCCTCGCCGCCCGCGAGCTGAAGTGGGCCGAGATGCGCGTCATCGACCAGCAGTTCGCCGACGCCCAGGCCGAGGTCCAGGCCCAACTGGCCAAGTGGGGCGCCGAAGGCAACGCGCCGATCCCCGTGCCGACCGTCGCAGTGGGGTAATGGCTCATCTGGCCCTCAGGCGCGTTCGGTGTCGAGGTCCTCGTAGTCGTCGAGGTCCCAGTCCCCGAGCCGGTCGGAGGCGCTGCTCGTCTTGTGTGCAGTGGCGACCATCAGCTTGATCCGGTTGAGCTGGTTGACCTCACTGGCCCCGGGGTCGTAGTCGATGGACACGAGATTGGCGTGCGGGTAGCGACGGCGCAGCTCCTTGAACATGCCCCGGCCGACGACATGGTTGGGAAGGCAGGCGAAGGGTTGGGCGCAGATGATGTTGGGCGTCCCATGCTCGAGGAGCTCCATCATCTCGGCGACCAGCAGCCAGCCCTCGCCGGCCTGGGTGCCCAGCTCGATGATCTCCTGCGCGCGGGTGGCCAGGGTGTGGATGTCCTCGGGGACGGTGAACTTGCCGTTGGTGCGGGCCAGCGCCGCCTTGGCCGGGCGCTCGTAGAGCTCGACCACCCAGAGCCCTGCCCTCTTCGCAGTGCGCCCCCTCCTGCCGATGCCCAGGTTCTCCCAGCGCCAGTCGCGCGTCTCCATGGACTGCAGGAAGAAGCCCAGGAGGGGAGGCAGCGAGGCCTCGCACCCCTCGTCCTCGATGACCTTCACGACGTCGTTGTTGGCGTCGGGATGGAACTTCACGAGGATCTCGCCGACGATCCCGACGCGCGGCTTGCGGGGGATGTCCAGCAGGGGCAGGGCGTCGAACTCGCGCACGATGCTCTCGATCAGCCACGTGTATCCGATGCGCCGTCGCAGCGTGGGTGAGTAGCCGCCCTGGGCGAAGAACTCACGGCACAGGGCGTCCCAGTGCCGGTAGAGCGCAGTGGCGCTGCCCTCGACCCTCTCGTAGGGCCGCACCCGTAGCAGCACGTTCTGCAGCAGGTCCCCGAGCACCAGGGCCTGGATCGCGCGGTGGGCGAGTCCAGGGGTGAGCCGGAACCCGGGGATCGCCTCCAGCCCCTGATGGCTCAGGGCCGCGACGGGGACCTGTGGGTACCCCGCGTCCTGGAGGCCCTTGCGCAGCATCCCGGCGTAGTTGGTCGCCCGGCACATCCCGCCGGTCTGGGTGATGGCCACCGTGGCATGGTCGGGGTCGGCCCCGCCGGTCAGGAACTTGTTGATGAGCTGCCCGATCACCATGATCGCCGGGAAGCAGGCGTCGTTGTGGACGTACTTGAGCCCGCACTCCACGTCCTCCGGGCTCGCGGACTCCAGCACCTCCACGTTGTAGCCGGCGCGCGCGAGGATCGGGGTGATCATCCGGAAGTGGATCGGGGCCATCTGCGGCACGTACACCGTGTGGGTCCGGCGCGACTCCTTGGTGAACTGCGGCAGCTGAGCCCCCCGCCCGGGCCGATCCGCCGGGACCACCAGCGCCCCGCTGGACATTCCCGCGGTGTCGATCTCCTCGGTGGCGATTCCTGCGGCCGCGGGCCGTTCGGCGGTCGCGGCCTTCAGCGAGCGCAGCCTGATCCGGGCGGCACCGAGGTTGCTCACCTCGTCGATCTTGAGGACGGTGTGGACGTCGTCGGCCGCCTCGAGGATCTCCTGGACCTGGTCGCTGGTCACGGCATCGACGCCGCACCCGAAGCTGGTGAGCTGGACGAGGTTCAGGTCCGGCTCGGTGCGGACCTGTGCCGCGGCCTCGTAGAGGCGGGAGTGGTAGGTCCACTGGTCGCGCACCCGCAGAGGTCGCTCCAGTCGGCTCGTGGTCATGCCGTGGGTCAGCGCATCCTCGCTCAGGACGGCCATCCCGAGGCTGGAGATGACCTCCGGGATCCCGTGGTTGATCTCGGGATCCGCGTGGTAGGGCCGTCCGGCCAGGACGATGCCGCGGACTCCGTTCTCGCGCATGTACTGCAGCGCCCGGTCGCCCTCGGCCCGGATGTCGGCATGAACCGAGTCGAGCTCCTCGTAGCCCGCGGCCACGGCCGCCCTGGCCTCAGGCAGGGTCACGTCCCAGTCGGCGAACACCTCGACGAGCCTCTCGGCGAGCTTCCCCGGGTCGTCGAGGTTCAGGAACGGATCGAGGTAGCGCACCCCCGGCTCGCGGAGGCGGTCCATGTTCTTCTCCAGGACCTGCGGGTAGAACGCCACGATGGGACACGTGTAGTTGTTGTCGGCGGCGGCGAACTCCCGGCGCTCGAACGGGATGCATGGGAAGAAGATCGTGGTCACGCCGTGGTCGAGCAGCCATTCGATGTGGCCGTGGGCCAGTTTCGCCGGGTAGCAGACGTTCTCCGAGGGGATCGACTCCATGCCCGACTCGAAGAGGTCATGGTTGCTGCGCCCGGACAGCATCACCTTGAAGCCCAACTGGGTGAGGACCGTGAACCACAGTGGGTAGTCCTCGTAGATCCCCAGGGCCCGTGGGATGCCGATCTCGCCGCGGGTCGCCTTCGCGTCGATCAGCCGGCGGTAACCGAAGATGCGCTGGTACTTGTAGGCGTACAGGTTCGGGATCTCGGACTTCTTGGGCCGCTTGTCAAGGCTCGCACCCCGCTCGCACCGGTTGCCCGAGACATGCCTGCTGCCGTCATCGAAGGTGCTGATCGTCAGCGTGCAGTGGTTCTGGCACAACTGGCACGACCGCTGCGCCGCATCCACGCTGAAGGCGCTGAGATCCCGGGCCATCATGGGGCTCACCGCGCCGGGCACATGGTGCATCTGGGCTGTCAGGGCCGCCCCGTAGGCGCCCATCAGCCCGGCGATCGTCGGCCGCACCACGGTCACGCCGGTGAGCAGCTCGAAGGCGCGCAGGACCGCGTCGTTGAGGAAGGTGCCGCCCTGGGCCACGACGTGCTCGCCGAGCTCACCTGCGTCGCGCAGCTTGATCACCTTGTAGAGGGCGTTGCGCACCACCGAGTACGACAGCCCGGCGGAGATGTCGCCGATGCCCGCCCCCTCCTTCTGGGCCTGCTTGACCGAGGAGTTCATGAACACCGTGCACCGGCTGCCCAGATCGACCGGCGCATCGGAGGCCAGCCCGGCCGCCGCGAACGTACGGACATCGGTGCCCATCGTCTCGGCGAACGTCTGCAGGAAGGAGCCACACCCCGACGAGCACGCCTCGTTGACCGCGATCGAGTCCACGGCCCCCTTGCGGATCTTCAGGAACTTCATGTCCTGTCCGCCGATGTCGATGACCGAGGTCACGCCCGGACAGACCCGCTTGGCGGCACGGAAGTGCGCCATCGTCTCGATCTCGCCCTCGTCGGCATGCAGGGCGGTCTTGACCAGCTCCTCGCCGTACCCCGTGACACACGCCCGACCGATCCAGGAGCCCTCCGGAAGCGCGGAGCGCACCTGGCCGGCGATCATGACCGCTGCAGCGATCGGGTCTCCCTGATTGGAGTCATAGGTGGAGAAGACGATCTGGCCGTCGCTGTCCAGGACGACGGACTTGATGGTGGTGGATCCGGCATCGACCCCGAGGAAGACCGGACCGACGACCGACGACAGCTCCCCCTGGGGAACTGAGGCCCGGGCATGGCGGTGATCGAACTCAGCCCGCTCGTCGGCGTCGACGAAGAGCGGACGCATCGTCCGGGTCACGACGGACAGCGCGTTGGCGTTGGCCAGCTCGGCGGCCAGGTGCGGAAGGGACAACTCGGGGGCCTGGGCGAGGAAGGCGGCACCGATCGCCACATACAGCTGGCTGTTCTCCGGGCTGATGAACTCCTGGACCTGGTCGCCCAACGCGCGCACGTAGGCCTGACGCAGCTCGGGCAGGAAGTGCAGGGGGCCGCCGAGGAGGATGACCTGGCCACGAATGGGGTGGCCGCATGCCAGCCCGGCGATGGTCTGCGTCGCCACGGCTTGGAACACCGAGGCGGCGATGTCCTCATGCGCCGCCCCCTGGTTGAGCAGCGGCTGGACATCGGTCTTGGCGAACACCCCACAGCGCGAGGCGATGGGGTGCAGGTGCTGGTACCTGCTGGCAAGCTCATTGAGCCCCGCGGCGTCGGTCTGCAGGAGCGTGGCCATCTGGTCGATGAAGGCCCCCGTGCCCCCCGCGCACGTGCCGTTCATCCGCTGCTCGGGAACCGGGTGCAGGTAGGTGATCTTGGCGTCCTCGCCGCCGAGCTCGATGACGACGTCGGTCTCGGGATTCAGGCGCTCGATCGCCGCAGTCGAGGCGACGACCTCCTGGATGAACTGGACCCCCATCATCCGGGCGACGCCGAGCCCGCCCGACCCGGTCATCGCGACACGGAGGGCCTCGTCAGGGAACTCAGCACGGATGTCGAGAAGGAGGTTGCGCAGCTCGCCGCGGACATCCGCGTTGTGCCGCCGGTAGTCGCTGAAGACGATGCGCTCGCCGTCCATCACGACGGCCTTCACCGTGGTGGACCCGACGTCCAGGCCCATCGCCAGAGAGGTAAGCATTCGGCCCTCCGCCTGGCCGCCGGTGGGTGCGGCCGGGTAAGTAGTCACCAGCGGGACAGCCCGATCGCCTCCCAGTCGACATCATGGCCGCCGCAGCTGCATCTTCGCCGGGGACCAACGTCACAGGTGCGACGGCCGTTCGTCCCCAGCGGCCGCCAGGACCGTGCGTGGGAGCACCGCGCCGAACGCCCTGGTCATGCCGCCACCGCGGATGGCCGCGCGATCGGCCGCCCGATCGCCGCGCGATCGGTCCGCCGCGATCGGTCCGGATTTCCGAGCACCCGCGGTCGCGCATCCGGACGAACCCGGGATCGGGCCGCGCGAAAGTGGACCGATCGGAGGGGGAGGGTGGCCTGCCACGGCCCCGGCTGGGGTTCGGCTGCGGTAGTTTCGACCCCGTGCCCGTCGCTGTGCCCATCGTCGCCGGGACCGCCATCCGGGGGGTCGCGGCAACGGTCATGATGCGCTCGGTCCTCGAGCGCCACCCGAATGCCTTCCTGATCACCCTGGCCCATTTCGGCGTCGCCATGTCCCTGGATCGGTCGCAGGAACACATCCACGCCGACATCGAGGCCGGGCTCGAGGCCCAGGGACGGGAGCCGGGCTCGCCCGTCGTCCTCGTCGGGCACTCCCAGGGCGGCCTGGCGTCACTGCGCTACGCGATCGACAACCAGGACCAGGTGAAGCACGTGATCAGCGTGGGCGCGCCCTGGCGCGGGTCCGTCAGCGCCCAGCGGATCTCCCGGCTGTTCTCGTGGACCGGGCGCAACCTGACCCCGGCCCTGAGCGACATGGCCGAGGGGTCGCCGTTCCTGACCGCGCTGCACGAGGACATCACCGCGATCGCGGACCGCGTCACGAACATCTACAGCACCCACGAGCTGTTCATCCAGCCCTACATCAACGCCCACATGGACGTCCCCGGCGTCGAGAACGTCCTGATCGCCACTGAGGACGAGTACCGCCGCCACCTGCGGGCGTTCCCGGAGCTGGAGGCCGACGACCATATCCTCGGTCGGGTGACGCACCTGGGCGAGATGAGCTCACCGGAGGTGCGCTCGCGGATCTGGGCCAAGGTCGACGAGGTCACCGATCGGGTCAAGCGCGGCGAGTGAGGGCGTCTCAGGACGCCGGGCCCTCGGGGTCCGCTCCCCGCGCGGCATGCTGCCGCGCCTTGACCTCCTGCGCGTAGGTGTCCTCGTAGGTCTGCCCACCGAGGGCCAGCATCGCGTCGCGGACGATCGTGGTCATCTCGTCGGGCGTCATCGTGCGAGCATCAAGGGGAAGGGGCTCGGACGCTCGCACCGTGACCCGGATGCGTCGGGGGAACGGGCGGTTCTCGTACTGCGTCGTGACGACGTGGACGGGCACGTCCGGGTTGGCCTGCAGCAGCGGGATCATGATCCGCTTGTGGAGCTTGTGCAGCACGCGGGGGTCCGGGGACCGGGTGCCCTCCGGGTACAGCGCGATGCGCCCCACCCCCCCACTGCTGCCCAGGGCGTGTCGTGACATCCGCATCGCCCAGTCGGTGGAGGCAACGTCACCCCGGCGCAGCGGGATCTGCCCCATGAGCCGGAAGAAGATCGACCCGCGGTGCTCGAACATC
Organism: uncultured Actinomycetes bacterium; assembly: GCA_963700475.1. Taxonomy (GTDB): domain Bacteria; phylum Actinomycetota; class Actinomycetes; order S36-B12; family CAIYMF01; genus Prado023. Next base: position 101,427 of record CAVOXR010000011.1, on the reverse strand, counting down.
TCGATCTTGGTGAACGCGCTGCACCGCCACCACGTGGCGATGACGACGCAGGCGGGGTCCAGGGCGTTGACGTGGTTGCCGATGAGGACCGCCGGCCCCGAGGCGACCCGATCCGCGCCCTCGATGCGGACCGCCCAGCGCAGTCGCAGCACGCGCATTGCGGCGATCGTCGCCCAGTAGGTGCGCGCCCGACCGGGTCGGCCGATCCGTACGCCCGGATAGAGCGCCTTCGCCTCGGCCAGCAGGGTGTCGTAGTCCTGGGACCCGGCGTCGGGCACCTCGTCGGAGGGCTGCCGGGTGGGGTCCGCAGACGGGTCAGGGCTGGCCATGGGGGAGATTCTGCCCCTTCCCCGTACCGAGTTGCCGCATGGCTCCTGGCGCGCAGGGCCGCGACCTGGCCGAGATCGGCCGTCGCCCGCAGGCGGGGCCGTCGGCGGTAGCCTGCCGGATCAGTGGGACCCGCCGGCTGCAGGCCGGGGGCGCGACCGCGAATCGAGGAGGTCACCGATGCCCGCCCGTTGTCTGCCGGAGCGTCCGAGGTTCAAGTCCCGTGCGGAGAAGGTGGCCTTCCATGCCCTCGCGAGCAAGTTGCGCGACGTCGACGTCCTCCTGGCCAACGTCCGGTTCACAGGCCTCGATGGGGACTGGGAGGTCGACCTCGTGGTCGGCATGCCCGATGCGGGGTTCGCCGCGATCGAGGTCAAGGGCGGCCACGTCTGGCGGGAGGCCGGCACGTGGTGGCAGCAGACACCGCAGGGCAAGAAGGCCATCGACCTCGAGGACCAGGCCACGTCAGGCAAGTACCTCCTGCGCCGCTACCTGAAGAAGCATGCGGGCTGGACGCACGGCGAGCTGCGGATGATCCACATGGTGATCCTGCCCGACACCGAGCTCGGCCCTGAGGATCCCTCAGCCGGACTGCCGCGGAAGTGGATCATCGATCGCACCGAGCTCACCGACGCCGCCGGACGCGTCTTCGACCTGCTGACGGGCCCGCTGCGCAACGAGCCGCACGCACTCCCGGGGATCGATGTGGTGAACGACGCGGCTGAGATCCTCGGCGGCCGCGGCGATCAGCAGAAGGAGCTTGCCGGCATGCTGGCCGTGCGCGGCGACCACGTCGACCGGCTCACCGAGGCCCAGTACAACGTGCTGGACGTCGCCCGTCGGATCCCGCGCATCGAGGTGATCGGCGGACCGGGCACCGGCAAGACCTGGCTGGCCATCGAGCAGGCTCGGCGCTGGTCGGCCGAGGGACAGCGGGTGGCCCTGGTCTGCTACTCCCGTGGGCTGTCGACGTGGATCGCCCGCCGCGTGTCCCACTGGCCGAAGGCCCTGCGCCGCAACGTCCGGGTGCGCACGTACCACGCCCTCGGCGTGGAGTGGGGCGTGGAGATCGGCAACGCCCGCGACCAGGAGTACTGGGACGTCACGATGCCGGCGCAGATGACCGAGCTGGCCAAGGCCCTGCCCGACGAGCAGCGGTTCGACGCCCTGATCGTGGACGAGGCGCAGGACTGCCCCGACGCGTGGTGGCCCTCACTCCTGGCCTCGCTGCGAGACCCGGAGAGGGGGCGGATCGCCGTCTTCGCCGACGAGCAGCAGCGCATCTTCGACCGTGACGACCGGCCCGACCTGGGCCTGGTCCCGTTGACCCTCGATGCCAACCTGCGCAACAGCCGGCAGATCGGTGCGGTGTTCGCACCCCTGGCCAGCGACACCCCCGAGCTGCTGGGCGGCGAGGGTCCCCCCGTCCGGTTCATCCAGTGCCGTGCGGCCGAGGCGATGGAGACCGCCGACGATGCTGCAGTGGAGCTCCTCGACCAGGGATGGGACCCGCAGGACGTGGCCCTGCTGACCACCCACCACCGCCACCCGGAACAGGCCAACCGGGTGGAGCTCGACGGCCGCGACGGCTACTGGGACTCGTTCTGGGACGGCACGGACCTGTTCTTCTCCACGGTCGCCGCCTTCAAGGGCCTGGAGCGACCGGCCATCGTCCTGGCCGTCGACGGCTTCCGGGACCCCGCCACCGCCGCCGAGATCCTCTACGTCGGGCTGTCGCGCGCCCGCGACCAGCTGATCGTCTGCGGCGACATCGACCAGATCCGCAGGGCGGCAGGCGATGCGGTCGCCGACCTGCTCCTCGGGAAGGGCCGGGGCGCATGACCCCCGATGAGGCCCGCAGGGAGTTCGACGCTGAGGTCGTCTACTGCAACACCGCCACGCTCGGCCTGCCCCCACGGCGGACGAGCGCCGCCCTCGAGTCCACCCTGGCGGACTGGCGCAGCGGCCGTTCCGACGCGGTCGGTTTCGACGACGCCGTCGAGCGGGCGCGCGCCGCGTTCGCCGGGCTGGTGGGCGTCGACTCGGGTTCCGTGGCGATCGGCAGTGTCGTCAGCCCGTTCGTCGGGCTCGTGGCCGCAGCGCTACCACCGGGCAGCGAGGTCCTCGTCGCCGAGGGGGAGTTCACGTCCGTCAGCTTCCCGTTCCTGGCCCAGGCTGGCCGAGGCGTGGCGGTGCGTGAGGCGCCCCTGGACCGGCTGGCTGACGCGGTGCGGGCCGGGACCACGCTGGTCGCGGTGTCGGCCGTCCAGTCATCCGACGGGACCCTTGCTGACCTCGAGTGCCATCCGGGCTGCGACCGACGAGCACGGCGCCCAGATGCTCGTGGACGCCACCCAGGCCGCTGGCTGGCTGCCCGTGGACGCCGGGCGCTTCGACATCACGGTGTGCGGTGGCTACAAGTGGCTGCTGGCCCCGCGCGGGACCGCCTTCATGGTCGTCACGAAGGAGGCTGCGGCGCGGCCTGGTTCCGCACGGCGCGGGCTGGTACGCCGGTGCCGACCGGTGGGACAGCATCTACGGAACCCCGTTGCGTCTGGCCGGCGACGCCCGCCGCTTCGACATCTCGCCGGCGTGGCACTCGTGGGTGGGGCAGGCGGAGTCCCTCGACCTGCTCGCCTCCATCGACCCAGCTGCCCTGCAGGCGCACTGCATCGGGTTGGCGAACCGGTTCCGGCTGGGTGCCGGCCTTCCTCCCGGGGACTCGGCCATCGTGAGCCTGAGGGTGACCCCCGACGCCGCGGCGCGGCTCGCCGCGGCGAACGTCGTCGCGAGCGTGCGCGCGGGGCGCCTCCGGCTGTCGTTCCACCTGGTCAACGGCCCCGACGATGCGGACGTGGTCGCCGACGCCCTGGCCGGGTGCATCCTGGGCTGAGCCCGCCCCCGCTCGCCTGCCACCGACCGGAATCCGGCACCGGACCTGAGTACGTTCGAGTCATGACCGCGCGCCTGGACCACCTCGGGGCCGCCGTGACGATCGGCGGCTGCATCGCTGACCCTGGTGGTTCCAGCGGCCGATGCCGCCCGCTCCGGTGCCGACCGTCTCCCCGGCCACCCAGGCCGGCTCCCCGTGGCCGACGATGCGCCACGACCTGCGCAACACCGGCGCCTCTGACCTCGTGGGCACGGACCCCGGAATCGCGCCCTGGTCGTTCACCACGGACGTCGGGATCTTCTCCACCCCCGTCGTCTCGGCCGACGGCACCATCTACGTGGGCAGCGCCGACAACGTCCTGCACGGCCTGGACCGCACCGGGAAGGAGGTGTGGAGCTTCACCACCGGCGGCATCATCGACACGGCACCGGCGCTCCTTGCCTCGGAGCCGGGGATCGGGGAGTCGCTGGTCCTGGGCGCCGGTGACGAGATCCTGCGGCGGGTCCGGACGGATCCGGGCGTACCGGAGTCCGAGCGCGTCGTCTGGGAGCTGAAGGCGCTGCCGCCGGCCGCAGGCAGCACCCAGCTCGTGTCGTGGTGGGAGGGCAGCCCGAACGTCGGACCTGACGGCACGATCTACCAGGGGAACACCGGCAGCCAGTCGTACGCCATCACCCCGGACGGACAGGTCAAGTGGGCCACGGAGGCCGCCAACGCCGTATGGACGGTGCCCGTCGTGGACGAGCAGAGCACCACCTACTGGGGTTCGGTCGACGCCCGGATCTTCGCCCTCGACGCCGCCGGTGAGCAGCTCTGGCAGCGCACCACCCTCGGCTACGTCACCTCATCGCCGGCCATGGACACCTCCGGCGTGCTCTACCAGGGGTCGTTCGACGGCACCCTGTACGCGCTGGACCGGGCCAACGGCTCAGTGCGCTGGAAGTACCAGACCGGGGACCACATCTACTCCTCACCCGCGCTCATCGAGGATGCGGACGGGACGCTCCAGCAGGTGGTCATCGGCTCCACCGACGGATTGCTCCACTCCGTGGCCCCCGACGGGCACGCGCTGTGGACCTACGACACGGGCGCCCCGATCCGTAGCTCGCCAGTCGTCGGCCGCGCGCCCGATGGGCTGCCCGTGGTCTACGTCGGCGCCGCCAACGGCCAGGTCGTGGCCGTCGACGCCACCGGGGGCACGCGGCGCTGGGCCTTCGACACCACATCCGCAGAACCCACGCTGGCCACCCGCAACCAGCTGAACTCCTCGCCCGCGCTGACCGCCGACGGGGTGGTGATCGGCAGCCAGGACGGGGTGATCTGGTTCGTGCCGTACGACTACTGCCTTCGGGCGGCGACCGACCCGCGGTGCGTTCCCACGTCAGCTGAGCTGCCGGCCAACGGCTCCTTCGTCTACGGCGTCAACGTGGGCGGAGGGCTGGTCCCGCCGGACGAGGCCGTCCGGATCAGCCCCGCGGGCTACTTCACCGGACGGCTCCTCGTCCGCGAGGACGGCCGGACCGTACCCGCCCGGATGGTCCCTGCACCGGATCCCGAGCAGATGGTGACGATCGAGCCGGCCGTCGACGCAGCCGTGTCGTTCTCCGGGGATGGCCGCTACGTGTTCATCAGGCCGCGCACGCTGCTGCCCGCCACCACGACATTCACGGTGACAGTCGAGGGGGTGGCGACCACCGGCGGACCGCGTGTCGGCAATGTCCATCTGGGCACCGGCCCCATGCAGGCCTTCCGCGGCTCGTTCAGGGTGACGACCGGCGACGACGGCGCGGCGTGGAACCCGCAGGTCGGCGCCGATGAGGTGTCCGGGCTGCAGATGTCGCGCCTTGCCGTCCCCATGCCCCCGATGCTGACCAGCGTCAACCAGATCGGCTTCGACTTCTACGACTGGATCGGCGGGGCCGTCCGCACCAACGCGGACTCCACGGTGGTGTGGTTCGTGGGCGCCAAGCCGGGGACACGAGGGGAGGTCGTCGCCGACCCGTCGGCCAGGTTCGCGTTCCCAGTCCTGGGCCCCCAGCGCGGCGGCACGTTCTCGTGGACCGCGGCGCAGGTCAACCTGTGGTTCACGTTCGGCCCGGTCCCGCTGCGCCGCTTCGACCTGCGAGGGACGTTCGGCGCTGACGGCCGGGTCGGGCCCGACTCGCAGTTCCTCGCCGAGGCAGTCTGCGCCGACATCCCCGGATATGGCGGCCAGATGCCCATCACCGGGATGTGCGACACGTCGGGGGTCATCACCGCCGCCGGCACGTTCCTCGGGGAGCAGGCCCAGTCCCCTGCCGTCCGGCGCGTCCCAGGCCTGACCGTCGGCGAGGTGACGACCGACCGGACGTCGTTCTCGGTGGACCTCACCCTGGATCCAGGCGTCCAGTACAAGCCCGCGGACCACTTCGTGTCGATCCTCCTCCTCGACGCCGTCACAGGGGCCCCCGTCCCGATCGACTACTACCGCGACACGACCCTGACGACCGACGACTCCGGGAACATCTCCGGCGCCACAGTGGTCGTCGGCGAGGGGATCGCGCTGCCGGCATCGGTCGAGGCCGTCGTCATGACCGATGCCTTCCCCGCTGCCCGGACGACCTTCGACGGGATCGGCCGATGAGGGCCGCGGCCGTGGCCCGCGGCGTCCTTGTCGGCGCCCTGGCTGTGGTGACCGCCGTTCTGGTGGGTGTGGCGATCGCGTGGTTGTTGGCGGCACTCGGCCTGACCGAGACCGACACCCTGCTGCTCGGTTCCTGGCTCGCGGGCCTGGGCCTCCTGGGCGGCTGGCGGCAGACCGTGACCAGCGATGTGGCCGGCGGCCTGGAGTGGTCGACCTGGGCGGCGGGGGCGCCGCTGCTCATCACCGGTGCTGCGGCGGTCGTCCTGGCCGTCCCCCTGCGTCGGATGAGCGTGGGCCTCGCCGGGGTTGCCGGGGCAGGTCTGGGCGCCGGCGGTGCCGCCGCTGCTCTCGTGGCGTTGTCGCAACGGACCCTGACCACGACCAACGAGGCCGGCACCGTCGACGTGACCGAGGGCCTCACCTGGTGGTGGACGGGCGGGCTGCGCCCCGGAACGGTCACGGGCGCAGCAGCCCTCGCCGTTCTTGTAGGCCTGGTGAGCACCGTGGGCGCGACGTGGTGGCGCGGCGGACGAGCAGTGGCGTACGGCCTGGTCGTCGTCCCCGGGCTGCTGATCACGATGATCGCCGCAGCGGGCGCCGGATGGCTGACGAGCTCAACGGCTGTGGGCGTCGCCCTGGCCGTGCTCTACCCACTGCTCGGAAGTGCTGTGCTGCTGGCCGCGGGCGGAGCGCCCGGCGAGGGCGGGCTCACCCGGATCACTCCTGAGCCCTACGTGCTGTCGACCTGGTCCTCCGGGTTGTTGATCGGACTCGGGGGCGTCGCGGCCTGCCTCCTCCTGGCGGCCCTCGTCGGGCTCGTGCTGCGGGTGCGCCGGCACCGTGGGTCGTTCGTGGCCGGGGTCACGGCAACCGCCGCCCTGGCGGGCTTCGTCACCTGGGCGATGACCACCACCGTGGACGTCCCGGCATCGCTGGGCGGCCTCACCCGCCTGTCGGCGAACCCGCTGGCGTCCTCCCTGGTCGCGGCGGTGATGGCGGGAGTCACCCTGCTGGTCCGGGGCTCACGCCCGGAGCGGGACCCGGAGATCTGACAGGGGGATCGCCGAAAGCGCCACCCGAGCCACTGGCCGCGCTGCTCGATCGCGTGACGGATGTCTCGTCGCAACAGGCTGCCGGAGTCGGGAACAACAACTACCCTTGTGCGAGTTGATTGAACGTGCGACCATCCCGGTCCGATGCCGCCGCACCAAGAGCCGCGTTCCCAAGCCCCAGGAGTCCCCATGCCCTCGATCGATCCGCCGAGCGCCCCGGCTGAAGCCCCGCCCGTCGTCCAGACCCCTGCGGGCTCGGCCAACGAGGTCCCCCCGACGGACCCGAGGCGGTTCAAGGCGCTGGCCGTCATCGCCATCGCCCAGCTGATGATCGTCCTCGACGCCTCCATCGTGAACCTGGCGATCCCGAGTGCATCAGCCGACCTGCAGATCGCCCCGGCGGACGTCCAGTGGATCGTCACGGCCTACACCCTGACCTTCGGCGGCTTCCTGCTGCTCGGCGGTCGCATCGCCGACTACTCGGGCCGCAAGCGCACCTTCATGGTTGGCCTCGGCGGGTTCGCGCTCGCCTCCCTCATCGGTGGCCTCGCCCCCAACCTGGGCCTGCTGATCACCGCCCGCGCCCTGCAGGGCGGGTTCGCCGCACTCCTCGCACCCGCCGCGCTGGCACTGATCAGCGTGAGCTTCCACGACCCGAAGGAGCGCGCCAAGGCGTTCGGCGTCATGGGCGCCATCTCCGGTGCCGGCGCTGCCATCGGCCTGCTGCTCGGTGGGGTCCTCACCGAGTACCTGTCGTGGCGCTGGTGCCTCGCTGTCAACACCCCCATCGCAATCGTGACCCTGCTGTTCGCACGGAACCTGATCAGGGAGTCCCGCGCCGGTGGCAACACGAGCTACGACATCCCCGGAGCGATCACCTCGACGCTGGGCCTGGTGGCACTCGTCTACGGCTTCACCCAGGCAGCCCCCGACGGCTACACGGATTCCGCCAACTGGACCGAGCCGAGCACGTTCATCTGGTTCATCGCCGCGGCGATCCTGCTCGGCTCGTTCCTGGTGATCGAGGCGCGCACCTCGAACCCACTGCTCCCCCTGCGCATCGTCCGCGAGCGCAATCGTGGTGGCGCCTACCTGTCCTCGCTGATCACCGGCGCCGGGCTCTTCGCGATGTTCCTCTTCCTCGGGTTGTACCTGCAGGTCATCAAGCAGTACACGCCTGTGCAGGCCGGCTTCGCCTTCCTGCCGTTCAGCCTCGGCATCATCCTGGCCGCCGGCATCGCCGCCAACCTCATGCCCAAGGTCGGGCCCCGGCCGCTCATGGCCCCTGGCCTGCTCGTCGCCGCCCTGGGCATGTTCTGGCTGACCCGCCTCACCCCGGAGTCGGACTACGTGACCGCCATCCTGCCGCCCATGGTCATCATGAGCGTGGGCATGGCCTTCGTCTTCATCCCCACGGCCACGGTCGCGCTGCACGCCGTCGGCAACCACGACGCAGGCGTCGCCTCCGCGGTCATCAACACCTCGCAGCAGGTGGGTGGGTCGTTGGGCACCGCGCTGATGAACACCGTCGCCGTCACCGCCACCTCGGCCTATCTGGCGACCAACGCCGCCCTCGGCGACGCTGCACTTCCCGACGCCCTCACGGCCGGCTACACCCAGGCGTTCATGGTCGGCGGAGTCCTGCTGCTGATCGCCGCCGTGGTCGTGCTCGTCATGATCCGGATCGGCCCGCAGGCCGCGGCCGAGGAGGACGCACCCGCAGCCGTCCACTTCGGCTGATCCAGCCAAACGATCACGGCCCGGCCGGCGGGGAAACTCGCCCGGCCGGGCCGCTCGCTTTCTCGGAGGCCCGTTGGCGGGGACCGCACACGGATTGCACCGTTAGCCAGGCGGATCCCGGGGTAGCCAGTTCGAGCGCACATCAGATGGGCGTTATGAACGCCTCCAGGACGTCGATAACGCTCATCTGATGCGCGGTGACAGCGACGCCAGCCCGAACCTCGATCGAGAACGCCCAAATCGTGCGCGGTGGGCCTGTCCGGATCGGGGGGAGGGCTCGGGCCAACCGCAGGCGAGGTCGGCGGCCGGGTGTCGGAGGACCGGCTCGGAGGTGGTCCTCCATCCACAGATCCTCCGCGGGCCATGGGCAACGGCACATGAGTGGACGAGTCTGTTCACGTGCGCACACCCGACCCTTGGACGCCGCCCTCCACCCCGTTCACCTTCGCCCACGTCGCCGCACGTGGCGTCTCGCGCCGCCAACTACAGACCGCCCTGGGCTCAGGGCGGATCACCCGCCTCCGCCAGGGTGTGTTCATTGCCAGCGAAGCCATGCCTGATGACCCGGTGGCCCTGCACCTGCTTCGTGCTCTGGCCGAGCAGGTGGTGGCCGCGGGCCGCGTAGCGAGCCACGAGACAGCCGCCCTGGCACTCGGGCTGCCACTGCGGCGAACCCAGCAGTCTGCGGAGGCCCGGATCCACGTCACTCGGGCCCGGGCACCGCAGGAACGCACGCGTCGGACCGAGCGCCTCGAGGTCCATCTGGGGAATGTCCCCGAGCACCACGTCATGACCACGCAGGAGGGCCTGCGTGTCACGACCGCATCGAGAACGGCGCTCGACGTCGCCGCCGGGCTCGAACTCCCGGACGCGGTGATGATCGTCGACGCCGCGCTGCGACTCGAACTCAAGGATCTCGCCGGGTCGCTCGATCGTTCGCTCTACAGGAATGCCCGGCTCTGCGTTGCCGCCGAGCGCCCACTGATCGAAGCTCAGCCGTATGCGGCATCGCCCCGCACAGCCCGCCACCTCGATCTTGTGCTCTCGCTTGCGAACCTCCGGCGGGAGTCACCCCTGGAATCCTTCGGGGCTGCGCACATGCACCTGGCCGGCCTCCCAGCTCCCACGCTGCAGGCACGGATCCGCACTCCCGGTGGCGATGCCTACCCCGACTTCCTCTGGGAGGAGTACATGGTCATCGGGGAGGCCGACGGCGAGGGCAAGTACCGCGACGCGTCCGCCTTCGCGCACGAGAAGATCCGTGAGGGACATCTCCGGGACCTCGGGCACGATGTCGTGCGCTGGACCGGACGTGAAGGATTCGGCTCCCCCGGTTTCGTGATGGACAGGCTCGGGCGCGCCCTGATGGCTCGGGGTTGGCGACCCTGAACCCGCCCCCTACGCGGCGGCCCGGACTGCGCGCTCCCAGCGATCGCCGACGCGCTGGAACCCGACCCGGCCGTAGTGGTCACTCGTGCCCGGCCCGGCATCCGCAACCAGCCGGGTGAAGCCCTTCTCAGCGAACACCCCCGACTTCCGGTACACGAACTCGCCCGGGGTGAAGTCGCGGAACCGCTGCGTGACGTAGTCGAGCTCGACCTCGCCGACACCCTCGCCGGCGTCGCGGACCAGCACCATCCCGACGGTCTCATCGCTGCGCAGCACGAGGAACGCCGAGCGATCCGCGGCGGCCCCGCGAGGCGTGGCGCTGGAACCGTCCGGGACGGCCGACATCGAGAAGCCGGGATGGGTGGCGGCGAGGTCATCGGCGTGGACGCCCAGGACATGGCGCAGGTAGGCATCATCGACACCGACCTCGATGACCTGGTAGGCGTGGTCGTCATGGCGCTCGCGGCTCAGCCGCCAGATCCAGTACGCGTCGATGACTGCGATCACGCCGTTCATCGCCGCGAACGGCCAGATCCCGAGCATGGCGTTGACGACGGTGGCCATCGCGGCCCCGACCAGGTTCATCCAGCGGAAACGCAGGACGCGGGCCTGCATGAGCGACAGCACCACGAGGATCGAACTGACCCAGCCGACAATGTCCAGAGCCGACATGTGCCGACCTCCTCCGTGGCGACCGGGCGTCCGACCCCGACGGTCGGGACCCGGTGGGGAGCCCACCCCCGGCGCGACTGTAGCCAAGCCGGCGCCCGGACCCCCGTTCCGCCGAGCCGGAGTCCCGTCAGTCCTCGGTCGCCGCAGGTTGGCGGTCCGGTTCCTCGCCGCCCACCTCGTAGGGGTGGACCGGCACCCCCTCGGGACGCCGCATCAAGGATGCGAGGGCCGTGCGCCGTTCGTCGTCGTGCCCGGTGGCGTCGAACGCGACGCCGTTGCGCTGCGAGGGCATCCGTTCGTCCATCAGGGTCAGCAGGGCGTAGGCGCGTTCGTCGGCGGGGAACAGGAGGTTGATGTCGACACCGCGGGGCCACAGCTGCCAGGCCCGCACCACCGAGATCTCGAACGAGAACACGATGGCGTTGGAGACCAGGAACAGCACCGAGAAGATCCCGACCACCGTGCCGAACACACCGTAGACGGCCGACGAGCTGGCGATGAACTGACCGAGCAGGGCGCTGCCCAAGCCGATGATCGTCGTCATGGCCAACCCTCCCAGGGCGGCGCCGAGCCCCACCTCGCCGAAGGTCAGTGGCCGACGGGTCAGGAACGTCGCCCCCGCGTACAGCAGCGCCGAGGCGACGAGCCAGAGCAGGATCGATGCCGCCGCCCGCTGGGCGAATGCGAAGCCGGTGACGTGCACCACCAGCGTCGATCCGATGGTCACCACCAGCACGCCGATGCCCATCAGGAGCACCATGAAGCAGGACTCGGATGTACCGCGGGCCGAATCCGTACCGGAACCGGTAGGGCACGCAGAAGACCTGGTTGACCATGGCGTACAAGGAGAAGACGCCCGCCGTTCCCGCAAGCAGCAGGCCGATGATCGCGACCGCGAACGCGGCCCCACCCGAGGGAAGCGACTCGTAGGCAGTGGTGACCTGGGCCTGGTACTCCGGGGGCACGATGTTCGCGACGAGCTGATCCACGTACTCCGGGTGGCCGACGAGCAGCGTGTTCAGGATCGCGAAGCCCGCGATGAGCAACGGGAACAGGCTCATGAACGTGTAGTACGCCAGGAGCGCGGCCAGCCGGCTGCCCTCATCGTCGGCGTACTTCTTGAAGGCCGCATACGTGAACGCGATCACGCCGTTGCTGGCCTGCAGCCGGTCGATCATACGGCTGGTCCCCAGCACCCGCTTCTCCACGGACCCGGCCACGCCCGTGTGCGACGTGGGCGGCTCACCGGCCGCGTAGTCCCGGTCCGGGTCGAGCCACGGCTGGTAGAACGCGCCGTCGTCGGTCTGCGGCTCCTGCATTGGCACAGGGTACGGTCCGGCCGACTGTTGCAGCGGGCCGCGTTGCGAGGAAGTGGCTCTCGCCCTGCTACCCGCGCCCGGTGAGCTCGGCGGCCGCCACGTAGCCGAGCTCCCGCTGGCGATGCGTGAGCGCCACGGCCTCGATGATCACGGCGAGGTTGCGCCCGGGCTGGACCGGGATGAGCACTCGCGCAAGGGGCACGCCGAACACCTCCTGGACCTGCTCGTTGATGCCGACGCGCTCGTACTCCTTGTTCATGTCCCGGGACTCGAGAACCACCACGACGGTGATCCGCCCATCACTGCGGATCGAGCCGATCCCGAACAGCTCCTCCACGTCGACCAACCCGACACCGGGGATGCTGATCACGAAGCCCGCATCGGGCAGGGCCCGGCCACGTAGGTGGTCACCGGAGATCCGGCGGATCTCGACCAGGTCGTCGGCGATCAACCGGTGGCCGCGGCGCACCAGCTCGAGGATCGTCTCGGACTGCCCGATCCCGGTGTCACCCAGGATCAGGACACCCTCGCCGTGCACGTCCACGAGTCCGGCCTCGATCACCTTGCGCGGGGCGAGGGCGTGGACGAGCAACCACGTCAGGGCGCTGGCGAACGGGCTGGTCTCCATCTCCGTCACGAACACGGGGACGTTGTGGTGGTCGGCGGCGGCCACCATGTCGGGCATGACGTGCAGCCCGCGGGCAACGACGAGCGCAGGGAAACCGAGCGCGAAGTAGTCCTCGAGGCGCGCAGCGCGGATCCCCGGCTCGAGGCTCGACAGGTATGCCGTCTCGATCCAGCCGATGATCTGCAGCCGGTCGGAGCTGAATGCCTCGAGGTAGCCTGTGAGCTGAAGCCCCGGCCGGTTGACCTCGGCGGTCGCGATCTGGATCGCAGCGAGGTCCAGGTGGCCCCCTGCGACCCGCATGAGGCCGAGCCGGTCGACGATCTCCGTCAACGGGATCGAGTACCCCGAGGGCTCGCTCTGGGGCCCACCGCCCCCCGGGCCGCCGGACCCAGAGCCCGCCCCCGCGCGCCCATGTCCCGCGCCCCCGGCCCCGCCACGTCCCAATCGTCCCGGCACCTCAGACCACCAACTTCTCACGCAGCATCACCACGGAGTCCGCGAGGAACCCGTGAGCCATCAGGTAACCGACCACTGATCCGTACTGCTCGTCGAGCCCGGCCAGCAGCCCGCTCATCGCATGGTCCGGCGACCCGCCGAGCGCTTCGAACAGGCTCGGGGAGATCGGGATGCCGCCGGACACCAGGGCGCTCATCGCCTCGTTCATCCACGCTCCGTCGAGGTTCAGGGCGCTCTGGGTGTAGTCGGCGACGACGGCCGTACGTTCGACGCCGGCAGCCTCGAGGGCCAGCGCCACGACCAGCCCCGTCCGGTCCTTGCCCGCGGTGCAGTGCACCAGCACTGGAAGCGGTCCGCTGTCGGCGATGACCGACACGGCGGTGGCGATCGTCCAGGCCGAATCCGTCAGGACCTGCCGGTACAGCGCCTCGAGGCTGAACACCCCGTGGGCGTCGACGAGTGAGGACCTCGAGCCACCGTGGATCGGAAGCCAGACGTCCACGGCACCGGGGAGCACCGACCGGGAGTGGTCCTGGGACCGCTCCAACGGGGATCGCAGGTCGATGACGACGCCGATCCGCAGCGCCGCGAGGTCCCCGGCGCCCGCGCGGTGACGCCCGCGAGCGAGTCGGAGCGGAAGAGCTGCCCGAAGCGGGTGGTGCCCCCCAACGCCGGGTAGCCGCCGACGTCACGGAAGTTGTGGGTCCCGTCGACGTCCAGACGGCCGGTCACGCCAGCCTCCCGAAGACCTCGGAGGAGGGGCCCCTGGGGTCGTTGCGGCTCGGTCGCAGCAGCCGGTGGGCGCGTTGGTCCATCGCGGCGGTCTCGATGAGGACCGCGGTGTTGCGGCCCGGGCGTACGGGGATGGTCACCAGCGGCAGCTCGACGCCGAGGATCTCCATCCGGTCGGGCTCGAGGGAGTAGTCATGGTCAGGATCCAGGGGCACCAGGGACACCACCATGCTGATCTCGCTGGTCGCCTTCACCGATCCGATGCCGAACATCAGGCGCAGGTTGACGATCCCGATGCCCTTGATCTCCATGAAGTGGCGCACGAGGCCCGGCGCCCTGCCGACGAGGTCACGGTCGGAGGGCCGGCGGACCTCGACCGTGTCGTCGGCGACGAGGCGGTGCCCGCGGCGGACGAGCTCGAGGGCGGTCTCGGACTTGCCGATCCCGCTGCGCCCCAGGATCAGGACACCCTCGCCGGCCACATCGAGCAGGCCGGCGTGCAGGACCTCACGGGGCGCCAGCTCGAGGGCCAGGAACCAGGTCAGCTGGGCGGCGAACTCCGTGGTCGCATGCGGGGTGCGCAACAGCGGGATGCCGTACTGGTCCGACAGCGCGACCGACCCGTCCGACGCGGGCAGGTCGTTGGTGAGGATCGCGGCCGGAACCCCGACCCGGGCGAACTGCGCAAGGCGCTCCCATCGCTCCTCCTCGGGCAGCGTCAGCAAGTAGCCGACCTCGGCGCGGCCGACGATCTGGATCTGGGAGCTGGGGAACTGCTCGGAGTAGCCGGCCCACTGCAGGCCGGGGCGGTTCAGGTCCGGCGTCGTGACCAGGCGCTTCGCCATGTCGACGCCGGCATCCGTGACCACTTCCAAGGAGAAGTGCTCGACGATGTCGGCCAAGGGGACACCACGCAGAGCCTGCAGCCCCCGGAGCACCTGCGTGGAGTCCATGCCCCGAGGGTAGGGGGCCACTGGGCGACTCGCTGGTTGGCGGGCGATCGGGCGGCTGGCACACCTGGAGGGGCTTCGGTGCCTGGGCGGGCTCCGCCGGCCTCAGCAGGGGAGGATGTCCCCATGACCCGACCCGAGGACCTGCTCCACAACCGGGAGCTCTGGGACCTGGTCAACGGCCAGTTCTCTGGGGCTGACGGCCTCGAGCTCTGGCGGCGCGCGGACATGGTCTGGGGGCTGTTCGCAACGCCGGAGACCGAGCTGGACGTGCTCGGCGACGTGGCGGGGCTGGACGTCGTCGAGCTCGGGTGCGGCACCGCGCACGTCTCGGCATGGCTCGCACGGCGCGGTGCCCGGACTGTCGCCATCGACCAGTCCGGCGCCCAGCTCGCGTCCGCGCGGGCCGCGCAGGCCGAGCACGGGCTGAGGTTCGCGCTCGTGCAGGCCGACGCGGAGCACGTGCCGCTTGCCGACGCGTGCGCGGACCTGGTGATCAGTGAGCATGGCGCCCCGGCCTGGTGCGAGCCCGACGCGTGGGTCGGCGAGGCAGGCCGGATCCTGCGCCCCGGTGGTCGACTGGTGTTCCTCACCAACAGCCCGCTGTCGGCCATGTGCGTCCCCGCCGAGGGCGGCCCGGCTGGCGTTCGCCTGCTCCGAGGGCCCGGCGAGCTCCGCGAGATCCGCTGGCCGGGCGGTGGCGTGGAGCACCATCCGGGCCACGGCGAGTGGATCCGGGTGCTCACTGGCCACGGCTTCGTCGTCGAGGGGTTGCGCGAGCTGCACGCCCCGGCCGATCACGACCCGGGGCGGGCCGCCGCGGACTTCTACGACATAGCCGACCTGGCCTGGGCCCGAAGGTGGCCCGCGGAGGACCTCTGGTCGGCCCGACTCGGGCGATGAGCGGGATGCGGCGCGCCATGGTCGATATGCCCCCCCTGTTGTTGGATGATCCGGAGGCGCATTATGGGGACATCGGCTCACTCAGGAGGCCCGCATGGCCGCTCGACGCGGTTCGGTCATCCCACTGATCATCGCGGGGCTCCTGGGTCTGGCGCTGGTCCTCGTCGTCCGCCAGTGGGTGGGCGGCAGCAGCAGTGACTCGGAGGCCGGGGGCGTGCCCACCGAGTCCTCCACGCCGGCTGCCGAGGCTCCCCCCGGGTGCACGACGGTGTCGATCGTGGCCTCCAGCGAGAAGGCGGCGCTGCTGGGCACGCTCGCCGAGCGGTACAACGCGTCGAGCCCGAAGGTCGACGGGACGTGCATGTGGATGACGGTGTCGACCAAGGCCAGCGGTGCCGCGGCGACGGCTCTGTCCCGCGGTTGGGACGAGAAGGTGGACGGCCCCAGGCCCGATGTCTGGAGCCCCGCCTCGAGCTCGTGGGCGGTGCTGGTCGACCAGGGGTCCACCGACCTCGACCGCGCCAGCCCGATGCCCAAGGAGCGCCCATCGCTGGTGCAGACCCCGCTCGTCATCGCGATGCCGCTGCCCATGGCCCAGGCCCTGGGCTGGCCGGACGCGCAGATCGGCTGGAAGGACCTCGCCGCGATCGCGAAGTCGCCGAAGGGGTGGGCCAGCAAGGACCACCCGGAGTGGGGCCGCTTCAAGCTCGGCAAGACCAACCCGTACTTCTCGACCTCCGGGCTCAACGCGACGATCGCGTCCTACTTCGCGGCGACCGGCGTGTCCAGCGACCTCACGTCCGAGCAGGTGGCCGACCCGGAGACCCGGGCGTTCGTCAAGCAGCTGGAGTCCTCCGTCGTCCACTACGGCGACACGACCCTGACCTTCCTGGAGAACATGAGCCGGGAGGCCGCCGCCGGCCAGGGCCTGACCTACGTCTCGGCGGTCACCGTCGAGGAGAAGTCCGTGCTGGACTACAACCTGGGCAACCCCACCGGGAACCCCGCGACCCTTGGCCAGCAACCACCGCCCACCGTTCCCCTTGCTGCCGTGTACCCCTCCGATGGAACCCTTCTCTCGGACAACCCCTGGATCGCCCTGGACGCCGAGTGGGTCGATGACGCGAAGCGTCAGGCCGCCACCGACTTCCTCGGGTGGCTGCACGAGCCCGAGCAGCAGAAGACCTTCACCGACGCCGGCTTCCGGACCTTCGAGGGCGAGCCGGGCGCCGCCATCTCCCAGGCCAACGGGATGCTGCCCGCCGGGCCGGCCAACATCATCTCCCCGCCCTCCCCGGCCGTGCTTGCCGACGTGCAGAAGTCCTGGGACGAGCTGCGCAAGCGCGCGCATGTCCTTTTCGTCATGGACGTGTCCGGGTCGATGGGCGAGCTGGTCACCTCGTCGGGCCAGACGAAGCTGAAGCTGGCCCAGGACGCGGCCATCTCGGCGTTCGACGGCTTCGCAGCAGACGATGAGGTCGGCCTCTGGCAGTTCTCGACCGAGCGGGGCCCCAACCTCGAGCCCTGGCTGGAGATGGAGCCGGTCGGCCCGGCCAGCACGTCGGTCCCGGCCATGCAGTCCGACGTCGCCGGCATGGTGCCCGACGGGGGGACGGCCCTCTACGCCACATTGCGCCAGGCCCAGCAGCGGATGCTCGCTGACCTCGACACGAAGCGCATCAACGCGATCGTGCTGCTCTCCGACGGCATGAACGAGTACCCGCCGGACAACGACCTCGACAGCCTGGTCGAACAGTTGCAGGGTGAGAGCCTGGACACCAGCGTCCGGGTGTTCCCGATCGGCTACGGCGAGGGCGCCGATCCGGAGTCCCTCGGTGCTATCGCCGAGGCATCGCGCGGGAAGTACTACGAGGCCAACGACCCGGCCAGCATCGAGAATGTCCTGGCCAGCGTGCTGTCGAACTTCTGAGCCTGTACCGGGCAGACTGGGGCCATGTCCGCCCGCGACGAGATCCGTGACCCCTGGGGCTGGCTCGTTGCCGCGGTGTGCGGGGGTCTGGCATGGGCGGTCCTGGCCGGCCAGATGGGTGTCGCGGCCGTCCTGATGGGCCTGCTCATCGGCACCGTGGTCCTCGGCACGAAGGTCGCGGTGGGGGCCATCCGTGACCGCGGCCAGGAGCCACGCCAGATCGAAGCGCCACGCGACCGGCTCCCCCGAGCGCCGCGCGGCAGCGTCCAGGCCGGCCTGCTGGCCCGCTCGTACGCGGCAGTGGAACAGCTCGAGGACCTCGTTGATCGCCCCTCGGACCCGTGGATCGCCAGTGAGGTCCGCAGTGTCCTGACCGACAGCCGGCCTGTCGTCGACGCCATCGAGGAGATGTCCGGCCGGATCACCCTGCTGGACTCCAGCATCGTGGCGGCGCGCCCGAACGCGCTGGCCCAGGAGATCACGGTGCTCCAGGACCAGATGCAGCGCACGACCGACCCCGAGGTGCGTCGGGAGCAGGAGAAGGCGCTGGCAGCCCTGGACGGCCAGGCGGACTCCGTCGATCGATTGCTGCGCCGGCGCGACTCCGCCCTGGCCCAGATGCAGGCCTCAGCAGTCGGGCTGGAGGGGCTCGCCGCCCGCAGCGGTGAGCTCGTCGCCCTCGGCCCGGCGGGTCATGACACGGAGGAGGCGACCCGCATCGTGGAGGACCTGACCAACTCGCTGGACTCCGTACGATCCGGCGTCGATGAGGCCCGCACCCTCCTGCGCGACCTCTGACACTCAGCGGAGGGTGCCGACCGACAGGTCAGGCCACCGACACCACACGCTCGTAGGGCAGTCGCGGACTGCGCGGGAACTGCCCGTCGGCCGCGGGGTGACCGATGTTGACAACCAGGAAGGAGCGCTGCCGGCCGTCGGGGAAGAAGTCGGCATCGACGCCGGCCTTGTCGAAGCCGCCCATCGGCCCGGCCGCCAGGCCTGCGGCGCGCACCCCGATCATGAAGTACGCCGCCTGCAGGGCCCCGTTGAACGAGCCGAACGCGTGCCTGGCGGCTTCGTCGGCGAAGCCGTCACGCGCCCTCGGTGAGCTCGGCAGGACCTCAGGGAGCGTCTCATGGAAGTCGAGGTCGTAGCTCAGGATCGCCACCAGCGGCGCCGACTGTGCCTTCGCCCGGTTCCCTGGGCCCAGCCGCGCGATGAGCTGCTCACGTGCCTCGCGCGAGCGCACGAGGGTCACGCGCAGGGGCTGGCCATTGATCGCGGTGGGCGCCCACTTGACGAGCTCATGGACCGCGCGCATCTGCGCATCGGTCACGGGCTCGTCAGTGAACCGGTAGGCGGTGTGCGCCTCCCGGAACAGCATGTCCGCGGCCCGGTCGTCCAGGGCGAGGGTGGCCACGTCCGGGACGAGGCTCAGGTGGGCCGTGCCAAGGGGGCCGGAGCCGTGGTCGATGTCATCGCGCAGGGGATTCATTGTGTCCTCCTAGGTAGTTGAATCATCATCTACCTTCCCAACACGGCAAATCGACCATGCATTCCCGCCGCTCATCCCGCCGTGCGCGACACCTCCTGGCAGGCCAGCGCACGCTGGACGTCGTCACGACGTTCCGACACGACCCGGCGCAACCCCGCCGGTAGGTCATCGGCGGCGAGGAGCGAGTCCGCGGCCTCCACGGTCGCCGGGTCGATCGACGGGAACAGCCCCCGCGCAAGGGCGAGGCCCTCCCCCGGTGAGCGGGTGACGAACAGGCCCGGGATCTGCTCGACATAGCGCCGCCGGTAGGGGTCGAGCAGGGCGGCGGGGGTGTTCGGATGGGCGAATCCGGCGAGGGTGGCCGCCAGGGCCATGTTGGACAGCCCACCCCCCACGGCCGCTGCCCACGCGGCCTCCTTGGCCTGTTCGCTGGGGACGGCTGCGCGAGCCTGAGCGGCGAACTGGGCCCCCCGGGTCGTCGGGTCGGTGGCGAGCTCGGCCTGGATCAGCTCCTCGCCCGCCACGCCCAGGGCCGCGCACCTGATCACCGCTGCCCAGCGCAGGTCGTCCTCGAGGGGCAGCCCGGGGATCCCGACTCGACCCGCGAGCAGGTCACCGATGCGAGCCAGCCGCTGCGGCTCGGTGGCCGACTCGATGTGCAGCCGGGCCAGGGCGAGCTGGCGGTCGGAGCCAGGCTCGGCAGCATCGAGCATCGACGCGGTTGCCGCGCACATGCGCCGCGCCACGTCGGCTCGAAGCTCAGGGGCCACGAACCGGGCGCCGGCCTGGAGCATCAGACCGCGAACGGTGTCGATGATGCCGGGCCGGTCCTCGTGGGCCAGGCCGGCGAGTGCGACCTCGACGAACTCCTGCGCCGGCATCGCGAGGTCGAGCACCTGCTCCCACAACGCGCCCCAGACCAGCGCCCGCGGCAGGGACTCGGCCAGGTCGCCGACACCAGCCCGCGCCGTCGCCATGCTCGCCGTGTCCAGTCGCACCTTGGCGTAGGTCAGGTCGTCGTCGTTGACAAGCAGGAGATCGGCCGCGGGAACGCCGACCAGCTCGGGCACGTCCGCAACCGCGTCGGGCACGTCCACCTCGATCCTGGCATCCCGCACGAGGCGCCTCGCACCATCGAGCTCGACCCATCGGTACACGCCGAGGGCGACCCGGTGCGGGCGCAGCACCTGGGACACGCCCGCGGGACGGGTGGCGGGAAGCTGCTCGATCCGCACCGCTGCGTAGCGGCCCCGGGCATCCAGCTCCACGTGCGCCTGCAGGGTCGTGACCCCGGGCTCCTGCAGCCATACCCGGGCCCAGTCGCTGAGGTTTCGTCCGCTTGCCTCCTCAAGCTCCACCAGGAGGTCGGCAAGCGTCGCATTGGCCCACGCGTGGCGCTCGAAGTACCGGTTCACCCCAGCCAGGAAGGCGTCGTCCCCGACGTAGGCGACCAGCTGCTTGAGCACCGAGGCGCCCTTCGCATAGGTGATCCCGTCGAACTGCTGGGAGAGGCCCTCGAGCTGGGGGATGTCGGCGACCACCGGGTGCGTGGAGGGCAGCTGGTCCTGCACGTAGGCCCACGCCTTCTGCGCCAGGGCGAAGGACGTCCAGGCCTGCGTGAAGCGGGTGGCGGAGGCGGCAACCCCATAGCCTGCCCAGCTCGCGAAGGACTCGTTGAGCCAGAGGTCGTCCCACCAGCGCATCGTGACGAGGTCGCCGAACCACATGTGCGCCATCTCGTGCATGATCACCATGGCCCGTTGCTCGCGGGCGGCCTCGGTGACCCGGGAGCGGTACAGGAAGCCGTCCTCGCGGAAGGTGACCACACCCGGGTTCTCCATCGCCCCCAAGGTGAACTCCGGGACGAACACCTGGTCGTACTTGCCGAAGGGGTAGGGCACCACGAACTCCCGCTCGTAGTGCGCCAGCCCGGCACGGGTGATCTCGAGGATCTCCCCGGCATCCAGGTGCTCGGCCATCGAGGCCCGGACGAAGAGCCCGAGCGGGTACGTGCCGTGGGGCCCGGCGTACTCCGAGCGGACGGCGTGGAACGGCCCGGCGCACAGCGCGGCGAGGTACGTGGGCAGCGGAGGAGTCGGGTCGAAGACCCACCGATCGAGCCCTGGCTCCACCTGCTGCGGAGCCGGCGTGGGACTCGTCGACACGACCTGCCACCCCGCCGGGGCGATCACGTCCCACGAGAAGGTGGCCTTGAGGTCGGGCTGCTCGAAGCAGGCGAACACCCGGCGAGCATCCGCAGCAGCGCACTGCGTGTACAGGTAGGTCCGGCCATCGGTCGGGTCCACGGATCGGTGCAGGCCCTCCCCAGTGCGCATGTACCGGCAGCGGGCGCGCACCACGAGCTCGTTCTCCGCCGCAAGGTCCGCCAACGCCAACCGTGCCCCGTCGTAGCCACTGACGTCCAGCGCGCGGCCGTTGAGCTCCACGGACAGCACCTGCTCGGCCAGCAGGTCGATCCACGTGGACGCACCCGGTTGGCGAGCCGAGAACCGGACGGTGCTGCTCGAGACGAAGGTGGCGTTCGACTCCACCTCGCGCAGGTCCAGGGCGATCACGTACGAATGGACTCGCAGGAGTCCTGCTCGGGCGGCGGACTCGGACCTGGTGATGTTCTCCGACACCGTGGCATCCTCCCGCGTTCGCGGCCTCACGGCGAAACCGGGCGGTGAGGGCGATGGCACTTCCTCCACCGGCGCAATCCGTGCGAACTGCCCGCCCCCAGGTGCATCCGAATCGGCCCTCTGGCCCGAATAGGTGTGTGAAGGCCCCATGACCACGCCCAAGACGGCTCCGCGACCACCTGAGGAGGTGCCCACGATGAGCGTGATGGCAGCTCCGATCCGCATTCCCGCGATGCGGTCGCGGCATGAGGTGCGAGTCTTTGGCACTATCAGTCCCATGCTGCCCGAGATGACCGACATGGAGGTCGCCCACGGCTTCCGTTCCGGCCACGAGGACTCGCTGGCCGAGGCGTACCGCCGTTGGTCACGCCTTGTGCATGCCACGGCCATGCGTTCGACCGGGAACGCCGAGGATGCCGCCGACATCACCCAGATGGTCTTCGTCAACGCCTGGCGGGGTCGGGAGACCTACCGGCCGGAGGCGGGGTCGCTGCCCGGCTGGTTGATGACGATCACGCGCAGGCGGATCGCCGACCACTGGGAGTCCCGGACCCGCGACGCAAAGGTGCGCTCGGCGGTGGAGTCGGTGGAGCCCGCGGTCGACTTCGCCCCCCCAGACACCGAACGAATAGCCGCGCAGATGTTCGTCGCCGACGAGATCGAGCGGCTGGGCGATCCCGCAGGTCGGATCGTCCGGATGGCGTTCTACGAGGACCTGACACATACCCAGATCGCCGAGCGGCTCCAGATGCCCATCGGCACCGTGAAGAGCCACATACGCCGGTCGCTGGAACGGCTGCGCGCAAGGATGGAGGTGGAAGATGTCGCACTGTGACGAGACGACCCTGGCACTTGCTGCCCTCGGTGAGGACATCCCTGCCGACGAGGCCGCGCACCTGCACTCATGCGCGCAGTGCACTGCTGACGTCGCCGAGCTGATCGAGGTCGTGACCCTCGGCCGCGAGGCCCCGGCTGAGCTTCCTGAGGTCCCGGACCACGTCTGGGCCGGCATCCGCCAGGAGTTGGCCCTGGCCGGCGCCCCGGACGGATCTGACGACGCCCACTCCAACGTGCGCACCCTGCCTGCGCCTGCGACCCTCCCCGCGGATCCCGGACCTGGTTCCGGCGACAGCAACGTCGTCCCGCTGGATCGTCGCCGCAACCGCGGCCCCGGCTGGGGCGGGCTGGCAGTGGCGGCCGTGGCCAGTGCGGTCATCGGCGGAGCCGTCGTCTGGTCGGCGGTCGATCGCGGTGGGGCCGGCACCACGGACGCGAACGAGCAGTTCGTGGCCCAAGCTGTGCTCGCGCCGCTGCCCAACAAGCCCGTGTCCTCGCCGGGCCAGGCCACGGTCATGGAGAGCACCGACGGCCAGGTGGTCAGGGTCGATGCACGCTCCCTGCCGGCCAGCGACGGCTTCTATGAGGTCTGGCTCCTGGACGAGGGTCTGACGAAGCTTGTGGCCCTCGGCGCCCTGCCGGCGGGGTCAGTGGGCACGTTCACCATCCCTCCGGGCATGTCGGTTGCGGACTACCCCGTGGTCGACATCTCCCTGGAGAGCTACGACGGTGACCCGAGCCACTCAAAGAACTCCCTCATGCGGGGCGAGCTCAAGACCTGACCCCGGCTGACCCAGTCGCCGGGCATACGCTGCGTGCCATGCCTGCTGCCGTACCGCTCGCTCCTGGGCTCTGGCGCGTCCCCACCGTGCCCTGGGACCTGATCAACTCGTTCCTGGTCCGGGCCGAGGACGGATCGGTCACCCTGGTCGACACCGGACTGAAGACCGCACCCGCTCGGGTCGTCGAGGCGTTGGCCGAGATCGGCTCCGACCCCAGCGACGTCACCACCATCGTCCTGACCCACGCACACCCCGACCACGCCGGCGGAGCTGCCGACCTGTCACGGCGCACCGGCCGGGGGATCACGGTGCACGCCGACGATGCCGACTACGTGCGCACCGGCAGCTCCCCCTCACGCGACGCGTCGTTCCGCCTCGGCCGGCTGATCGTGCGCACGCCCGGCGCGGATCCCGCGCCCGTGGCCAGGACCATGGCCGACGGTGAGCTGCTCGACGGCAGCGGACTGCGCGTGCACCACACCCCGGGTCACACGCCGGGGCACTGCTCGCTCGTGCACGAACCCACGGGGACGCTCATCACCGGCGATGCGATCTGGAACATGCGCTCCCGGCGCACGTGGCCGGTCCTGGCGTTCTGCACCAACGCGGCCCTGACTCAGGAGACTGCCGCCACCCTGGCCGAACTCGAGTACACGACCGTTGCCTTCACACACGGACCCGAGATCCGGGGCACCGGCCGGGAGGCTGTACGCGACTTCCTCGCCAATCCGAGGACGTTCGGCCCCGGGCTGTAGCGCCGACAGCCGGACAGGGATCCACCTCCGGACATGCGTGTGGGCCCCGGACGCTGTCCGGGGCCCACAACTGCCTGGTCAGAGGGACGTACTACTTCGAGAGCTTGATCGGCCGCATGACGCGGTCGATGCCGTGCGCGATCTGCTTGTTGCCCTTGTTGATGTTCACCACGTTGACCTGGGCATTGCGCGCGCCGCTGTCCGCGTCCTTCAGGCGGATGACCGGGCCCTTCTTGACGTTCACCTGGATCGCACGAACGCCAGTCTCGAGGTACGCGTCATCTGCCTTCAGCGCGGTGGCGGCATCGATGGTCGCACCGGGGACGACGTGGTACAGCAGGACCGTCTCGACCAGGTCGATGCCACCGAGACCGGCGACAGCGGCGAACGTCTTGGCCTCGGTGCTGGGCGCCGTGCCGGTGAGGTCCTTGACCAGCGTCTGGAACGCCTTGTCGTTGGGAATGAACGCCGTGAGGGCAACGTCGCCCTTGGTCAGGAGGCCGACTGCCGAATTCGGCTTGGCGGCGAGGACCGCCAGGGCAGCCTCGGTGACGATGTCGTAGTCCTTCCAGTTGGTGTCGAACTGGTTGTTGTCCGAGGTCAGAACGGCAGCCAACGACTTGTTCCCGTCCGCCGCATTGGCGGCGGGGGCGGCGAGGGCCCCGGCGGCCAGAGCGGCGGCGGATGCGGCGGCGATTCCAGCGGCGATCTTGCGCATGATGTTCTCCTGATGGGGGGTGGGGCCCGACCTGTTCGGGCTCTCATCCCCTACTTCGCCCGGAACCCTTCGAACGGATGCACAAGTTCCGCAGAATTTATGGGGAAGTTCGGATCAGGGTACGCAGGAGCCAGGAATCACCCGATCCATACCGCTTTGATGTTGGTGAACTCGCGGATCCCATGGCCGCTGAGCTCGCGTCCGTAGCCCGAGCGCTTGGTCCCCCCGAACGGCATGTCGTTGTAGGAGATCGTCATCCCGTTGATGGTGACCACCCCGGAGTCCAGGTCGCGGATGAACCGGTCCTGCTCGCCCGGGTCGGTCGTCCAGGCATTGGAACCCAGGCCGTAGTTGGTGCCGTTGCCCAGTTCGATGGCCTCGTCGATCGAGTCGACGCGGTAGAGCCCGGCGACCGGTCCGAACACCTCCTCGGCGTACATGGCCATGTCCGGGGTCATGTCGGCCACGACGGTCGGCTCGTAGAACCACCCCGGTCCGTCCAACGCACGCCCGCCGCACAGCACCGAGGCACCCTTCGACCGCGCGTCCTCGACCATCGTCTCGACGTCGACGCGCCCCGACGCGGTCGCAAGCGGGCCGACGTCGGTCGCGTCGTCCATCGGGTCACCGACGACCAGTGCTCCCATCCGCGCGACGAACGCCTGCGCGAACTGGTCGTACACATCCGCGTGCACGATGAAGCGCTTGGCCGCGATGCAGGACTGCCCGTTGTTCTGGCAGCGCGCTGTCACGGCCACCTCAGCTGCGCGCTCCACGTCGGCCGAAGGCATCACGATGAACGGGTCGGATCCACCGAGCTCCATCACGGTCTTCTTGATCTCGTCGCCGCATATCGCGGCCACGGACTGGCCCGCAGGCTCCGATCCGGTGAGCGTGGCCGCACGCACGCGTGGGTCGCGCAGGACGGCCTCGACCTCGCGGGCTCCAATGAGCAACGTGGTGAAGCACCCCTCGGGGAATCCCGCGCGCCGGTACAGGTCCTCGAGGTACACCGCGCACTGCGGCACGTTGGAGGCATGCTTGAGCAGCCCCACGTTGCCCGCCATCAGCGCGGGGGCGGCGAACCGGACCACCTGCCACAACGGGAAGTTCCACGGCATCACCGCCAGGACGACGCCCAGCGGTGAGTACCGGGCATAGGCCTGCGAGGCCCCCACCGCGGCGGGGTCGACCGGCTCGTCGGCCAGCAGCTGCTCGGCGTTGTCGGCGTACCAGCGCATCCCCTTCGCACACTTGGCGGCCTCGGCGCGCGCGGACTTCAGGGTCTTGCCCATCTCGAGGGTCATGATCCGGGCGATCGACTCGTTGTCCTCGTCGAGCAGGTCGGCGGCCCGGCGCATGAGCGCGGCACGCTCTGCGAAGGAGGTCATGCGCCAGGTCTGGAACGTGGCATGGGCGGTGGCGATGGCGTCGGAGACCTGGGCGCTCGTGTGCGCCTCGAAGGTCTTGACGGTCTCGCCGGTTGCGGGGTTCTGGGTTGCGATGGCCATGGGCGCCATCGTGGCATCCCGCACCGGGGTCCCGCTGATCGACGGGGGCTCCGGGTGCGTGGAGCACCGCCGCGGACCCTCCCGGCGGGGCGGTCAGACCTCCTGGCGACGCCAGATCGACATCCGGACGGGATCGGTGGCGCCGGAGCGCAGGATGCCGTCCGGCCACAGGGTGTCCTCGTCGGAATCCACGGCGCGCAGGTCCGCGGTGGCCAGCCGCGCACCCGTGAGGTCAGCACCGCACAGGACGGCGCCGCGCAGGGTCGCCGCCTCGAGGGTCACCCTGCGCAGGTCCGCTCCTGTGAGGTCCGCATCCCGCAGGTCGACGCCGAACATGTTGGCGCCGGCCAGGACTGCCCCGGTGAGGTCCGCCCGGCGCAGGCTGGCTCCGGACAGGTCGGCCGAGCTCAGATTCGCCCCGCGCAGGAAGGCCCCCTGAAGGTCGGCCCGGACCATCCGGGTCCCGACGAAGGAGGCTCGGGTCGCCCGGACGCCGCCCAGTGCCGCCTGGCGGAGGTTGGCGGCGTCGAAGCGGGTCCCGGTGAGGTCCATCCCGGCGAGATCGGCGCGGACGAGGCGGTGTCCGGAGAGGTCGGCCCCAGTCAGGGGCCGGTCAGTGGGGGTGGTGCGGGTGGGCCAGGGGATCGGCATGACCCCAGCGTGTGCCCCCCGGATGGCCGGACCCCAGCCCCGGCGCGACGGGCGCGCATCGGTCAGGTGAACTCCGCCCCAACCATGACGGGGCTCCGAGTCGGCACAGAGGGGCCCTGCTCCACCCGGGCCGGGGCGCTGCCCGCTCGGGATCGTGCATCGCAGCCCTGATCGCGGGCGCCCATTGACCTTCGAGCTTAGGTGCACCTAACCTGACGGCACCTGAGCATCCCGAGGAGGAGCCGATGCGCGACTCGTACGGCGAGGGAGTGGCTCAGGCCAGCGCTCGGAAGAGCGGGGTCGCCAACCTGCTGCTCGCCCTGTGGCTCTTGGCCCTCCTGAGCGGCCCGTCGAGCCCTCGCAGCCATTCCTCAACGGGCGGGCCGGTGACGGGCCCCCAGCCAGTGGCCTCTGACCCGATGGCACGCTGGACAACGCGCCGCTCAATACGACCTGTCGTTCCGGCCGTCAACGCGCCCGCGGTCCCGTAGCCGGGCGCGGTGGACGCACCCGTCAGAACCAGGCCTTCCGCTCCACCATGTAGGTCTGGTAGAACTCCTGGTCGGTCTTGGTGAGGTAGATGATCCCCTCGATCAGGCCGATGATCGAGCCGATCCCGCAGGTCACGACCGTGATGATGATCCGGATGATGCCACCGGCGGTGTCACCGAGGATGAACCGGTGGATCCCGAGGCCGCCGAAGAGGATGCCCATGATTCCGCACAGGATCTTCTTCGAGTTCACCTCTGCCGGAAGGCCCGGCTGCTGGGCGTAGGGGTAGGACATCTGGACCTCCTGGGTCGGCTCCCCTCAGCCTACGGCTTGTCCTCGGGCGCGGTGTTGAATGGCCCCCATGACCGCGCCCCCCTTCCACTTCGGGATCGGGACCGCGCGCGGGATGGCCCGGACCGGCGTGATCACGACGCCGCACGGGCAGATCCGCACGCCGGCCTTCATCCCGGTCGGGACGAAGGCGACGGTCAAGGGAGTGCTCCCGGAGTCGGCGAGAGCGCTGGGCGCCCAGGCTGTGCTGGCCAACGCCTACCACCTGTACCTGCAGCCCGGGGCCGATCTCGTCGATGCTGCCGGCGGCCTCAGTGCGTTCATGAACTGGCCCGGTCCCACGTTCACCGACTCCGGCGGGTTCCAGGTGATGAGCCTCGGGGTGGGGTTCAAGAAGGTGCTGGCGATGCAGGCAGATGCGGTGACCGCCGACGACGTGATCGCCCCCGGCAGGGACCGCCTGGCCCACGTCGACGATGAAGGGGTGTCCTTCGTCTCGCACATCAACGGCTCGAAGCACCGGTTCACGCCGGAGTCGAGCATGCTCGTCCAGCACCAGCTCGGTGCCGACATCATGTTCGCCTTCGACGAGTGCACGACGCTCATGAACACCCGCGGCTACCAGGAGCGCTCGGTGCGCAGGACTGCGGCGTGGGCTCGACGCTGCGTGGCCGCGCACCAGCAGCTGACCCAGGAGCGCAGCCACCGGCCCTACCAGGCGCTGTTCGGCGTCGTTCAGGGCGCCCAGTTCGAGGACCTTCGCCGGGAAGCCGCACGGGACCTCGGCAGCCTGGACTTCGACGGCTTCGGGATCGGCGGGGCGCTGGAGAAGGACCAGCTCGAGACCATCGTCCGATGGGTCTGCGAGGAGCTGCCCGAGGACCGGCCGCGGCACCTGCTGGGCATCGGCGAGCCCGATGACCTCTTCGCCGGGGTGGCCGCGGGAGCCGACACGTTCGACTGCGTGATGCCCTCACGCGTGGCACGCAACGGGGCGATCCTGTCGCGCGATGGCCGGTACAACGTGGTCACGGCGGCCAACCGGCGCGCCTTCGAGCCGCTCGACGCCGAGTGCTCCTGCTACACCTGCACGAGCTACACCCGGGCCTACCTCCACCACTTGTCCAAGTCCGACGAGATGGCCGGGCACACGCTCGCCACGATCCACAACGTGCACTTCCTCGTGGACCTGGTCGACCGGATGCGCACCGCGCTGGAGTCCGGCGACCTCGATGCGTTCCGGGTGGAGTTCCTCGGCCGGTACTACGCCCGCAGGGTCGCCGCGGGCTCCGGCTGAGCGGGTACCCCGTAGGTCGGCTCGCGGCGCTTGACCGCGGCGATCACCCGGTAGGTGATGGGCATGACCAGGACCTCGACGGCGACCTTGTAGAGGTAGCCGGTGATCACGTAGTTCACGAACGTCCAGCCCGTGATCACCCCGTAGAACGCGATCGTGCAGAACACCAGGGTGTCGGCGAACTCCCCGACAGCCGTGGAGCCGATCAGGCGGGCCCACAGCTTGGACTCGAGCGTGCGGGCCTTGATCCGCACGAGCACCCAGGCATTGAGCATCTGCCCGACGAGGAACCCGCACAGGCTGGCCAGCACGATGCGGGGCACGAACCCCAGGACGGCCTCGAAGGCGTCCTGGTTCGGCCAGTCGTCGGCGGGGGGCGCCTGCTGCACGAGCCAGAAGGTCCCCGCGGCCAGCGCCGACATCCCGAACGCCAACCAGATCGCCCGCCGGGTCGCGCGCCACCCGTAGACCTCGGACAGCACGTCGCCGACCACGTACACCAGCGGGAACAGGAACGCGCCGCCGTCGGTGATCAGGGGCCCGACGGCGATCAGCTTCGTCGCCCCGATGTTGGAGATCAGCAGCAGGCCCACGAAGACCGCGACCACCGTGGCGTAGTGCCCCGAGGTGAGGGCATAGGCCGGGCCGGGCTGCCCCCCAAGGCCGGGCGCAGCGGGATCAGGTGTGGTCCGGCCGGGGGCGCCCTCTCCGGGAATGGGTGACGAGCTGCTCATGGGGCCGCAATTGAACCACGCCGCCGCACCCCGGCACCCCCACCGGATCGCGTCGGGGTTGCTGGCCCCGACGCGGGATCGCGTTCGGTTCGAGGGCACGCGATCCTCTCGGACCCGACGCGATCTTGCGGCAATTCGGGCGCCCCGCATGGCTCATCTGCACCGGGTGGGGCGACACTGGCAGTGTGACGCGGACGCTGTACGCACTCGGGCGCTGGTGCGCCGAGCGTGGCGTACTCGTCCTGGTCATCTGGCTCGCGCTGCTGGGCGGGTTCCGGTTCGCCGACCGGGCACTTCCCCCGCCCGCTCTTGACCCCTTCGTCCTGGCCGGCACCGACAGCGCATCGGCGCAGACCCTGCTCAACCGGGCCTTCCCCGGGGCCGCGACCGAACCTGTCCCCCTGGTGGTCGCCGACGAGGTCGACCTCGGCTCGGGTCCGGGCGCCGAGACCTTGACCGCAGTCGCCGATGCCGTCTCGGCCGTCCGAGGCGTGAACACGGTCCGCGGGCCTGACGACAACGCGGACCTGCTCGCAGACGACGGGCGGGCAGCGATCCTGCAACTGACCCTCGCCGAGCAGGCCGCCGGGGACATCGATGTCGGGAACAAGATCCTGGCCGCCGCGACGAAGGCAGCGCAGGACGCGTCCCCCACCGCGCGCGTC
The DNA here is from genome assembly GCA_963700475.1 of uncultured Actinomycetes bacterium. Lineage (GTDB taxonomy): Bacteria > Actinomycetota > Actinomycetes > S36-B12 > CAIYMF01 > Prado023. The sequence continues at coordinate 70,943 of CAVOXR010000011.1, read as the reverse complement.
GCCCTCGGTGGCTATCTGGGCGCCCAGATCTCGCGCACCGACACCCGGACCTCCGAGGCCCTGGGCCTCTTCCTTGCCGTGATCGTCCTGCTGTTCACGCTTCGTCGGGGCTGGCCGGTGGCCATCCCGCTGGCGACAGCCATGGTCGCCGTGGGCATGGGATTGGCGATCATCGGCCTCCTCGGGCGCCTGGTCTACATCCCCGAGGAGGCGCCAACCCTCGGCACGATGCTGGGCCTGGGTGTGGGCATCGACTACGCCCTCTTCCTGGTGATGCGGCACCGCAACCTGCTTCGGCGGGGCTTCGCCGTGCCCGATTCGGTCGGGCGCACCGCCGGCACGGCCGGCGCCGGGATGGTCTTCGCGGGCGCCACTCTCCTGGCCGCAGTGTGCGGGTTGGCCCTGACGGGCATCTCGTTCCTGGCCTGGTTGGGCTACTCGGCTGCGATCGTGGTGGCCCTGGCATTGCTGGCCGCCCTGACCCTTGTCCCGGCGCTGATGGGCCTGATGGGCCTGCGCGTGCTGCCGAAGTCCGAGCAGCGCGTCGTCGCCGACGGGGACCTCATCGCCGAGCACTCCGACGAGGACCTCGACCAGGGCGGCTGGGCGCGCCTTGCGAATACCGTGACGGGGCACCCGTGGCCGTTCGCGATCGCCGCAACCGCCCTGCTCCTGGCCCTGGCCACGCCGATGCTGTCCATGCAGTTCCAGCAGGTGGACTCCTCCGCGCTGCCCGACGACACCACGGCCCACCAGGCCGGCGACATCATCCGGGAGTCGTTCGGCCCCGGCTACTCCGGGCCCCTGGCCATCGTCGCCCAGCTGCACCGGGCGGCCACGATCCCCGAGGAGGACGACTCGGATGCCGGCGGGGACCCACGCGCGCGAGACGCGCGGCTGGTGGCCGTCACCGATCAGTTGGCGGCGACCGAGGGGATCAACGAGGTGTCCGCCCCGATCGTGAGCACCGATGGTGGGGTCGTGATCTGGCGTGCGGTCCCCAGCACCGGCCCCTCCGACAAGGCCACCGAGACCCTCGTGACCCGGATGCGCGCGGACGTCCTGCCAGCCGCGACGGCGGGGGCGGACATGACCGCCTACGTCGGCGGCGTCACAGCGGCCCGCACCGACCTGTCGCTGCGGATCGCCGACCGGCTGCTGCCCTTCATCCTCGGGGTCGCGACCCTGAGCTTCCTGCTGCTCATGGTCGCCTACCGGTCGCTGGTGATCCCGGCGAAGGCCGCGGCGATGAACCTGCTGTCGATCTCGGCGGCCTACGGCGTGGTCGTCGCCGTCTTCCAGTGGGGCTGGGGCGCGCAGCTGATCGGGCTGGACGGGCCGGTGCCGATCGAGTCCTACGTGCCCATGATGATGTTCGCCGTCCTCTTCGGGCTGTCGATGGACTACGAGGTCTTCCTTCTCACGGCGTTCAACGAGCACTACCAGCGGACCGGCGACATCGTCACCGCTGTTCGCCGGGGCCTGGCCGACACCGGCCAGCTGATCACCGCGGCGGCGCTGATCATGGTGGCGGTCTTCACCTCGTTCGTGATCCCGGACAACGCGGTCGTGAAGATGTTCGGCGTGGGGCTGGCGACCGCGGTGCTCGTCGACGCGACGATCGTGCGCTGCATCCTCGTTCCCAGCCTGATGGTCCTGGCCGCGAAGTGGACCTGGTGGCTGCCCGGGTGGCTGAGCCGGGCGCTGCCGCAGCTGCACATCGAGGGGGATCCCGCCCAGCTGGAGAGCGTGGGAACCGTGCGCACGCCGCTGCCGTCGGACCAACGGCCGGCGACCGGCGCGCTGGCGCTGATCGGCGGAGTCCTGGTGGCGTGGGTGCTCGGGACCGCCATGATCACCCACCCCGCGGCGGCTCCCGGGGCCGCGCTCGCCCTGGCTGCCGCCGGCGGCGGGGCGCTGGCGTACCTCCCACGGGCGACTCGGGGAGCGGGCGGTGACGTTGCTCATGCGCCTGGTCCTGCTGCTGGCGGGGGCCGCCATCAGCGCGGCGGCATTCAGCCTCGTCGGTGGGCTGACCCCCGCCACCCGCGCGAACACTGCCGTGCAGGCCGCAGTCGCGATCCTGGTCCCGGCGCTGCTCATCGCCCTCACGCCCCTTCGTCGGGGCGCCATCCCGGTCCTGCTCGGATCCATCGTGGCAGTCAGCGCGCTCAGTGGTGCGGCCTCGTCGGTGCCCGACGTGATCCTGACAGCGCTGATCGCCGCCGCGGCCACCCGGATGCTGGGGGCTCTGGGGCGGGCGGTGGGTCGCGGGCGGGGGGCGCAGTCCGCTGGGGACGCACCTGCAGGACTGGCCACCGGATCGGCGTCCGACCCCCATTCCGAGCCGCCCACCGGGCCACTCCCCGAGCCAGTGCCTGGCGGGGCCCCTCCCACGTCGCCGGCACCCTCCGCGCCCGTCGGATCGGGGACGCCATGATCCGCGCCTCCCTGGCCATCGGAACCGCCGGCCTCGTGCTGCTGACCGTCGCCGGACCGGCCACGAGCGCCCCCGGTCCGACCGCGGCGCTCCAGACCCTGAACGGAATCGTTCCCACGGCCGCGACCCAACCTGCGGAGATCGTCAACGACGAGGTGGTGCTCGCCGAGCTCGATGCCACCGGGCTTCCGGAGCGAGCCATCCTGATCAGCCGGACCACCGTGCAGGGCCCGGAGCGGGAGGTGATCGACCCGGCCAGCGGGACCAACGTCCGCTACCTGGACCGGCTCGGCCGTCCCGAGGTGGGGCCCGACGGCGTCGTGCTGATGGTGGGAGGCGACCGGGCCTCGGCGCTCACGGAGGCCCGGTTCGACAAGCCCCTCCCGGTGGCCGTTCACGCCGAGTACGCGGTTGAGGGGTCGGTGGTACCCGCCGCCACAGTGCCCGGAACAGCAGGCGAGGTCACGGTCACCTACACCCTGACCAACACCACAGCTGAGCAGACGACCCTGACCTACACCGACGCCGCGGGCCAGGAGCAGCAGTCCGAGGAGCCCGTCTTCATCCCGTTCCAGGGGACGCTCACGGTGACCCTCCCCGAGGGAGCCGACCTGGTCGAGGCGCCGGACGCCATGCTGGCCACAGACGAGCAGGGCCGCACGGTGGTGCGCTGGAACATCTCCCTCTTCCCACCGATCAGCACCCCCATCCAGACAGTCGCCCTGACCATGCGCGACGACCGGGCCGGAGTGCCTGGCGCCAAGGTCGTGCTCACCCCCGCGGGGACCGACCAGGACCCGGCCACAGGCTTCTCCTCCGACCTGCTCACCGGGGCCAACGAGGGCAACGGCCAGCTCTACGAGGGGCTCGACGCGCTGGACGCGGCGGCCGGTGAACTGGCACAGGGCTCCGACCAGCTGGCGACAGGCTTGGCCGGACTCGCGGGCGGCGCCAACGCAGCGGCCGGCGCCTCCGAGTCGCTCGCCCAGGGCGTGGGCGGCCTGGCTGAGGGAGCCGAGACCGCCGCCGACGCCTCCACGTCCTTGGCCAGGGGTGTGGGACAGCTGGCCGACGGTGCGGACGACATCTCAGCGGGGTCCGAGAAGCTGGCCGGAGCCCTTGGCGAGGCCGCGACTGGCGCCCAGGACCTGGCCGATGCCACGGCTGCCCTGGCGAAGGCGACCTCGGGTTCGCCCGCGGACCAGATCGCTCCGCTGATCACCGGAGGAGCCCAGATCGAGGCGGGGCTGCTCACGGCGGCCGCACGGATCGGGGGGCCGTCCGACCCCGTGCTGGACATCACCAAGCCGCTGCCCCCCGACGGCGACAACACCTGCCCGCCCGGTGGCACCGCCCCGCCCGACGACGACTGCGTGACCATCTACCAGGGCGTGCGCGCGCTGCGCGATGGGCTCAAGGCGGTCGACGACGTCGTGGGGAAGCTCGAGGGGCGAGTGGATGAGGCCCGGGATGCGTTCGCGGCGCTCGTGGCGGACCTGACTGACATCAAGGACGACGTCACGAATGCCGCCCTGGGAGCGCAGGAGCTGTACGACTCGTTGTGCGTGGCCGTCCCGCCAGCGACCGACCCGACCCTGGACCAAGCCTCATGCGACCAGATCCAGGCCGTGATCGATTCCGCCGAATCCGCCCTGGGCACGGCCGGTGGGGCGCTTCCGGACATCAAGGACCTCGTCGCAGCGATCGCGGCACTCGAGGCGCAGGCGAAGGCCCTGTCCGCCGCCCTTGACTACGCGCTGGCATCCACAGAGCGCCTGCTGCTCGGAGTGGAGGCCATCGGGCTCGCGGTTGGCACTGGGACGCCCACGCAGCCGGGTTTGGCCACTGCGATGGCCGCCCTCAATGCCGGATTGCGACAGCTGTCGGCCCAGTTGGTCACCAGCCAGGCGGAACTCAACAAGGCCCTGACGTCGGTGGCCGGTGGGTCGGAGCAGCTGGCCACCGGCATCGACAGCGCGGCATCCGGGGCTGACGCCCTCGCGGAGGGATCGGACCTGCTGGCAGCTGGGGCCACGGGAGCGGCCAAGGGTGCCGACCGGCTCGCCGACGGCCAGCAGCAACTCGCCGACGGCGCCGAGAGCTGCTGCCAGTGGCGCCGACCAGCTCTCGACCGGGTTGACCGGGCTGGCCGGCGGAGCGGACTCCGCGGCCTCCGCCGGCCAGGAACTCGCCGTGGGCGCAACCGCGCTGGAGCAGGACGGCACCGCACCGGCCGCCCAGGGCGTTCTCGACGCCTCGACGGACGCGGCCCTGGCTCAGGCGTGGCTCGAGGCGACGGCAGCCCGCGCGTCGGACGCCCTGCCCTACGGGCCGCCGGTGGGCGCCGAGGGCAACGTCGCCTACGTGTTCAACCTCGCCGAGGTGCCGGCGCCGCGCTCGTTCTGGGAGCGCATCCGCGGCATGTTCGGCGGCTGAGTCACGCGGTCAGTACTGGCGGCGCGACCGGGAACTCAGCGCGGACCCGCCCGCCGGGGCGGCTACCGGGCAGGCCCCAGGCAGGGATGCACCTCAAGGGCAACGCCCCTATGCTCATCGCTGGGGAGTCATCACCTAGGGGAGTTGATCATGCGCGTACTGTCACGGCCACTCGCCGCTGCCACCAGCCTCGCCGTGGCCGTTTCAGCCGTCACGCTCGCGCCCCCGGCCGCCCTCGCTGCGGATCCGGACATCACCCTGGCCAAGCAGGCACCGGTGAGTGTCCTGGCAGGTCAGGGCGTGAAGTACTCCCTCACGATCGGCAACCCGAGCGGAGACGCCACCGTCACCCTGTACAACGCGTCGGTCTCCGACGCCCTGCCTGCGGGCATGGCCTACGTCGCCGGTTCGGCTGCGCCATTCCGCGATCCGCAGATCAGCACGAACGCCGGCCGGCAGACGCTGGTGTGGACCGACCTCGAGGACGTCGCCGACGGGGACACGCTCACGGTCGGCTTCGAGGTCACCGGGGGCACGGGGACGGTCGGTGCGACGCTGACCAATTCCGCGGTCGCGGTCGGCAGCACGGACCCCCGCCAGGTCCCCGATTTCGGTCCAGACGGCTCGCCCCAGCCCGGCCCGAGCGACAAGGTCAGCTTCCCGGCTACCGCGACAACAACCGTCACCGCGATCGAGGTGGAGAAGTCCCAGCCCAGCCCGGAGGGCGAGCTGCTGCGTGGCGTGCACAAGCAGACCACGGTCTACACGCTGACCGTGCGCAACAACGAGCAGGCAGCCACGAACGGCGTGACCGTCGAGGACTTCATCCCCGCCGGGTTGGAGTTCCTGGGCTGTGGCGGGGTTGACAATTCGGCACCCGGTACCGAGGAGTACCCGAGCTCGGGTCGTCTCGGCGTGGGCACGGCCCTGAATCCATGCACCGCGCCCATCTCGGTCGAAACCGTCCGGGACCCGGCGGGGCGCCCAGCCGGCATCTACACGAAGGTGACCTGGCAGGTGGGCGACCTGCCCGCCCGCAGCACCCGGGAGATCAAGTACGTGGCAGGGATCCCGTTGCGCGCCAACATCCTGTTCGCCGACCCGGTTCCGACCCCTGACTCGTTGAAGCAGGCCTCGAACCTCGACAACAACACGGGCGCGAGCACCCGCGAGCAGGCAGACGGTGGCGAGCTGGGACTGACCAACACGGCGGTGGTCACCGGCACCTACACCGGGGCCCACACAGGAGGCACCGGCAACCTGGCGGTCACCGACGAGGACGTCCTCACCGTGACCGCTGAGGACGTGAGGCTGGTCAAGGCGGTGTCACCCGCGCAGTTCCGCAGTGGTCAGGTGGCCACCTTCACTTTGAAGGTCGACGTCAGCGAGTACGTGAACGCCTCAGCCATCAGGGTCACCGACACCCTGCCGGACGGCTACTGCCCGCTCGGCGCGGCCAACTACGCCCCGGGCGCACCCTCCGATTGCGATCCCATGGGCGCCGGGCCCACCGGGGCGTCGTACACCTCCATTGCCCCCCAGACGGATGGCTCGTACGTGATCGCCTTCTCGGACCTGGACATCGCGGCCAATGGGTCGACCACGATCACCTTCCCGGCCCGCATGCGAGCTGTGTACTCCGGGACAAGCCGCGCCGGAGCCGCCACCTCGGCCGGTGACGAGTTCGTCAACAACGCCTCACTGACGGCCACCACCTCTGCCATCCCCGGTACCGACCCCCTACCCGGAACGACCATCCCCAACGGGCCCATCACCGACGTCACCGATGTCAGCTCGGCCACCCAGGGCACCGCCGAGCCGACGATCGACAAGACGATGAAGCCGCGGCACGAGCCGGTGGACTGCTCGACGACGGGGGGACCCGCCTACCAGGAACCCGGAACCGGCCCCAACTGGACCTTCCGCAGCGGCGACACCGCCTGCTTCAAGCTGCGCGTGAGCTTCCCGAGCACGATCAGCACCCGCAACCCGGTGGTCACCGACTTCGTACCCGTGGGCACCGAGTTGGTCCCGGGGTCCTGGGCCGCGACCAGCGCCAACACCGTGCCGAACGTGACGCTCGTCGGCTCCGATCCCACGGCACCCGTGTGGACCATGGGCGCCGCGGGAACCGGCGGGCGCTTCGCAGCCCCGGGCGCGGTCTTCGAGATCACGTTCGCGGCAGTCGTGACCGCACCCGCCCCACCGCCCCTTCCGGACCTCACGGGCAACCTGATGAAACTGCAGTGGGAGAACACTGCGGGCAAGAAGGAGACGATCCGCGACCAGGTGGAGTTCGCGATCGCCCCCGCGCCCGCGGTCGACCTGCTCAAGGGCGTCTACCAGGTCAACACCCCTGCCTCAGGGCCGAACAACCCCAACACCGACGGGTCGACAGTCCAGCAGGGGTCCTCAGTGACCTACCGCGTCGATGTCGCCAACACGGGGACAGCCCCGAACGACCCGGCAGCGCGAGCGGTTCAGACCTGGGACGTGCTGCCGGTGGGCGTGCCCTGCTCGGCCATCTCGAACTACCGCTGGGTCGCCCCCCGTACCAACGCGTCGAACATGAGCGGCCTGGCGGCGCTGCCCGCCGCCATCACCGCGACCTGCACGGACCCCACCGCAACGAACCTGGTCGACCCCGCCTACGGCGACACGACCAAGCAGGCGCTCATCCGCTGGACCGCCACCGACACCACGGAGACCACCATCCCGGCCGGGCAGACCATGACGCTGGTCTACGACATGGTCACCCCGTCCGTGATCTCCGTCTCAGCGCGCCTGGACAACGTCGCCGCGGTGCGCTCGTTCACGTCCGAGACGAACCTCGGCGGCCGGGCGGACTTCTACCCGCTGAACAACATCGACGCCTCGGTCACCCCGGCGCAGGAGAACGCCCTGGCTGCTGACGATCCAAGCCATGTGGTGACCCGCCCTGTGGGGGTCACCAAGACCGGCACCACCGCGATCACGCAGACCAACAACAACACCCCCACCGAGGCCACGATCGGCGAGCGGGTCACCTACACCTACTCGGCCGTCGTTCCCGCGCAGACGAGTGTGTTCAACGGCGCCCTCACCGACGCCCTGCCCACTGGGTACGTGCTCCAGCCGTCGCCCACGCCGGCGCTGACGTTCTTCCCCGACGCCTCGACCACGACCCCCGGGACGGTTCCGGCAGGCGTGAGCCTGGACTCCGCGACCGGCGCGGTCTCCTTCGGCGCCACGTACACGAACACGACGAACACCGCCCAGCTCTTCCAGGTGACTGCCACCGTGGTCGTGACCGGGGCAGCAGCCGGCCCTGCGGAGAACGGGGTGAGGCGCACCAACACGGCCACCTTCACCTCCCAGACCGCCCCAACCGGAGGGGCGAACCTGCCCCCGGTCAGCGCCACCTACGACACATTCGTGGTGCAGCCCTCCCCCACGCTGACCAAGTCCGCCGATCCGGCGACGGTCATCGGAGGCGAGAGCGTCACCTACAGGCTGACCGCGGGCAACGCGGCGGGACGTCCACCCCTGCATGACTCGGTGGTCGTGGACTGCCTGCCGCTGGCCCTGACCTACCAGTCGGCCACAGTCCCGGGGGGCACCACCGTGACCACCGCTCCCGGCGACGGGAACAACGGCTGCACCTCGGCCTTCACCCGGATCCTCTGGACGATCGGGACGATCGAGCCGGGCCAGAGCCTCGACCTGGTCTACACCGCGACCATGGAGGCACAGCCCCCAGCCGGCGCGATCTTCACGAACACCGCGACCCTGACCGGCTCGTCGATCGCCGGCACCACTCCGGATGAGCGCACCTACTCCGCGCAGGCGCAGGCGTCCGTCCGGGTCCGAGGGGTCGGACTCGTCAAGACGGTCGACCCGAACCGGGCCACCATCGGCCAGACGGTGACCTACCGGGTGTCCGGAGAGATCCCCAGGGATGTGGTCGCCTACGACGCTGCGATCGTCGACCTGCTGCCAAGCGGGATCACAGCCACAACCCCCCCGCTGACGACGCTCGGCGCCGCCTGCGTGTACCTGAACACCCAGGAACCCTGCACCGGGCTTGAGCCCACGTTCGGGACGCCGCTGACCCCGTCGGGCCAGCAGGTCGCCTGGCGACTCGGGGACCTCCGCGCCGAGACCCGCATCCGTGTGGTCACGATCACCTACTCGACCACCGTGGCCGACATCGGCTCCAACGTCGCAGGCGTACCTCTGCAGAACACGGCGCAGGCACGCTGGAACCAGGTCGACGGCGCGACCCTCACGGACGCCAACTCAGTGTTGGGTCTCGCCAACGGCTCGAATCAGCCGACTGCGACCGTCACTGTGCTCGAGCCCTCGATGTCGGTCACCAAGGCCGTGTCGAACGCCACGCCCACTGTGGAGGACACGGTCACCTACACCGTGACGGCCACGAACGGATCCGGGGCGAACGTGAGCCCGGCGCACCAGGTGACAGTCGTGGACACCGTCCCGGTCGGCGTCGTGGTCGGGACCATCGCGAGCGGTGGCACCCTGACGGGCGCCGGCGCCAATGGTGGGGGGACGATCACGTGGGTGCTGCCCGGTCCCATCGCCCCGGGAGCGTCGGTCACGTTGGCTTACTCCGCGCAGCTGGCGAACTCCAGCACCCTGACCAACGCGGCGCTGACCAACACCGTCGACATCCCGTCCTACTTCAGCCTGCCCGGGGGCGCGGGCCGTCGCTACGACAATGTCACCCCGGCGACCGCCCGGGTGACCCCCGCGTTCCCCCGATTCACTCCCACCAAGGCCGCGGCAGGATCGACGACGGCACTGATCGGCGAGCCGTTCGCGTGGCGCCTCCAGGTGCGCAACACCGGCAACGCTCCGGGGTTCGACGTGGACGTCACCGACGTACTCCCCGTCAACTGGACCTACGACTCCGACTCGGCGCGGGTCAGCGTGGCGGGAGCGACGGCCACCGCAATCGAACCGACCACGATCTCCTCGGACCGGCGGACCTTGGCGTGGACCAACCTCGGTGACATCGCTGCGGGCCAGAGCATCGTCATCACTCTCACCGCGACCCCCCAGCCGGCGGTCGTCACGAACCCGGGCGTCGGATCGAGCATCGCCCACATCAACACCATCTCCACCCTGGGGCGGGACGGTGACGGAAACACGGGCAACAGGTCGGGCACCTACTCGCGGCCGCCGGCCTCCGCGAACGCCTACATCTCGGCCGCCGACCTGGCAATCACCAAGACCCCCGACGGGGGCACTGCCACCGCCGGCACGCCATTCGACTGGACCATCGTCGTACGCAATGTGGGCCCCGACACCTCGGTCGCCCCGATCAGGGTGACCGACACGCTGCCCGCCGGCCTGGAGTTCATCTCCGCCACCGGAACCGACTGGTCCTGTCCTGCGCCCACCGGTGCCACGCTGACGTGCACACGAGGCACCAACCTGGCCAAGGACGCGACCAGCACGATCACCGTGCGGATGCGCGTGCCGGCCGGAACTGCCACCGGCACGCGCTTCGACAACACCTCCACCGTCGCCGGCACCACCCTCGACCCGGTGCCCGGGAACAACACCGACACCGGCTGGATCACGACCACGACGGCGGCCGATCTGCGCATCATCAAGGAGCGGGCAACCGCGACGGTGGTGGCTGGGCGGGACGTCACCTGGACCCTGGCCGTGGACAACCTCGGACCCTCGGTCTCACGCGCCCCGATCCGCGTGACTGACGTCATGCCGACCGGGCTGACCTACGTCAGCGCCACGGGAACGGACTGGTCATGCAGCTCCGCGCCGGCGACCACCATGACGTGCGCCTACGGCAAGGACCTGGCCGTCAACGAGCTTGCGCCGGTGATCACCCTGACAACGAAGCTCGCCGCGGACGTCGCGCCGGGCACCGTCGTCACCAATACGGGCACAGTCGCCGGGACCACGCCGGACCCGAACCCCGGCAACAACACGGACGACGCGACCGCCACCGTCACGGCGCTGGCCGACCTGTTCATCCTGAAGTCGCATAGCGGGGATGACACCTGGAACGCCGGCGAGATCGTGCCGTTCGTCCTGGACCTCGGCAACAAGGGCCCCTCGGATGCCGTGGCTGTCGAGGTCAGGGACACGTTCGACGACCGGCTCATCCCTGTGCCCAGCAGCGTGGTCGCGCCGGCGGGGTGGACGTGCGAAGTCACCGGCCAGGTCCTGACCTGCACAGTGCCCCGCCTCGCGGCGGGGGCCACGGCTCAGGTGCGGATCAGTGTGACGATCCGCACGGACGTGCCGAACGAGAGCCAGATCCCCAACGAGGCGACGATCGGGTCGACCACGCCGGACCCGATCCTGTCGAACAACAAGGACGCCGACAACATCGACACCCGCGTCCTGGTGGACCTGGCGATCCTGAAGACCCACGACAGGACGACCGATCCCCGGTCCGCCGGAACCGATGTCACGTTCGACCTGAAGGTGACCAACAACGGCCCGTCGAACGAAGTAGCCTCGCCGACACCCATCACGGTGACCGACGCGGTACCGGCCGGGATGACCTACATCAACGCCACCGGCTCCGATGCTGCCTGGACCTGCACGGCTGGTCCGCTGGCCAGCGGCGTCGTGACCTGCACTCTCGGCCAAGGCCTGGCCGCAAGCGCGACCGCGCCGACGCTGAAGCTGACGTTCCGGATCGACGCGGCAGTCTCCGAGGTGCCGGTCACGCTCGTCAACACCGCGGAGGTGACGGGTCCGAGCAAGGACGGCAACTCGTCGAACAACAGCAGCACCGACGAGGTGCCGGTCGTCAACGAGACCAACCTCACGGTGGCCAAGCGCACCCTGGCACCCAACCCGGTGCAAGCCGGTACCAATGCCACCTTCGAGGTTGATGTCGTCAACCAGGGGCCCTCGTCGGCATACCGGGTCCAGCTCGTGGACACGTTGCCTCCCGGGACGTCCTACGTGTCGGCAACTGGCCAGGGATGGACCTGCGTCGACTCGGGCCAGGACATCACGTGCAGCCGCAACCGTCTGGACCCCGGGACGTCGACGATCACGATCGTCGCGAAGCTGTCTGCGTCCGTTCCGGACCGCACCCAGCTGACCAACACCGCCGAGGTCTCGACCCAGACCCCGGAGACGAACCCGAACGACAACACGGCGTCGTCCACGGTCGACGTGATCGCCGAGGTCGACCTGGTTCTGACGAAGGCACACGACGGAGACGGGGTCGCCGGGGATTCCCTCGTCTTCTCGATGGTCCCCACGAACGACGGCCCGTCCGACGCCCAGCCCACGTTCACGGTCCTGGACACCCTGCCGGCAGGGTTCACCTACGTCTCTGACGGCCCGGGATGGACCTGCGCGCCCGAGGCCCCGACCCAGACCGGCCAGGAGGTGACCTGCACCTCAGCCAGCACGCAGCCGCTTGTCCCCGGTGCATCCCTGCCCCCCTTGGAGATGGTGGTCCAGATCTCTGAGTCCGTGGCCGCGGGAAGCTACACGAACGTCGCCACGCTCACGTCCGGGACCACGGAGATCAACACCGCCAACAACACCGCCAGGGACACCGTGGTCGTCGGCGTTGATCGCCGACCTGGCCATCGTGAAGTCCCACACGGGCACCGCGCTGATCGGTGAGGACCTCGACTTCACCCTCGACGTGACCAACCTCGGCCCGTCCACAGCCGAGGGCGTCACCGTCACCGACCCGCTGCCCACCGGACTGACCTACGTCAGCGCCACGGGCAACGGGTGGGCGTGCTCCGCGACCGATCAGGACGTGACCTGCACCCGCGCCGACCCGCTGCCCGTGGGCGATGCCCCTGTCATCACCCTGACGGTCAATGTCGGCCAGCCGGCCTACCCATCGGTCACCAACGTGGCCGCGGTCACCTCCCAGACGCCGGATCCCGACCTGACCAACAACGAGAGCAAGGACCCGGTGGCGGTCGAACCGAACGTGGACCTCGCGATCGTGAAGTCCCACTCCGGGAGCGCGGTGATCGGCAAGGAGCTGCCCTTCACGCTGACGGTCACGGCCAACGAGGTGGAGGTCGACGGCCGGTCGTCACGACCTCCGATCCGGGACCGATCACCGTCGTGGACACACTGCCGAATGGGCTGTCCTACGTCAGCGCAACCGGTACCGGCTGGGCCTGCTCGGCGGCCGGCCAGGTGGTCACATGCTCGAAGGCCGACGGCCTGGCGCTGGGAGCGTCCAGCACGATCACCCTGGCCACGCTCGTGCAGGCCTCGGCCTACCCGAGCGTGACCAATCCCGCGACGGTCGGCAGCCCGGCAAAGGACATCGACCTGACGAACAACAGCACGGAAGATCCTGTCAAGGTCGACCCCCAGGTGGACCTCTACGTCGTGAAGTCCCACACCGGGACCGGGACGGTGGGGGGGCCGGTCACGTTCACCCTGCTCGTCGGCAACAAGGGCCCGACCCGGGACCCGGGCGCGGTTGTCGTCACCGACACCCTTCCCGTCGGGCTGAGGTACGTATCGGCCAGCGGCCCCGGCTGGACCTGCACCGCCAACGGCCAGGTCGTCACCTGCATCGACCCTGACGGGCTGGCGGCCGGGGAGGCCTCGACCATCACCCTGACCGTCACTGTCGAGCTCGGTGCCTTCCCCACGGCCATCAACGTCGCCACCGTGGCCGGGACCGGACCGGATGTCGACCTGTCCAACAACACCAGCAAGGATCCTGTCGGCATCCTGCCGGTGTTCGACCTGGGCATCGACAAGTCCCTGGAGTCCCTCGATGGTGACCAGGCCACCTGGCTGATCACGGTGGACAACGCTGGACCACACCCGGCACCGGGACCGTTCACCGTGATCGACGAGTTGCCCGACGAGCTGGAGTACGTGTCCTCGTCCGGCTCCGGCTGGAGTTGCGTCGAGCGCTCCGGGACGGTCACGTGCACCTTCTCCGGATCGATCCCGGCCGCAGGGACGAGTGAGCTGCGAATCGTCACCCTCGTGACAGCTTCGCCCGGTGAGGAGGTCCAGAACACGGCCTCACTCGGCCCCGAGGTCGGTGGCGAGTCCGACGACGCCGTCGTCTCGGTGGAACAGGACGGTGACACGGGCTCTGGTGGAGACCTGGCCGAAACTGGTGTCGGTTCGGGGGCCCTGGCCGGCCTTCTCGCCGGGCTGGTCCTGGTCACCGCCGGTGCCGGGGCGATCGCAGCGAGCCGACGGCGGCGCGAAGCCTGAACTGGTGGGTGGGACCCCTGAGGGGCTCCACCCACCACGATGGATGACGAGCGCCGATCTCGCCCGCGACCGGGGAGCGAAACCGGATCGCATCGCCTTCGGTTCCTCGTCCTGGTCCCGGATCTGACGCCCCCCGCGCTCCACCTCACGCTCCGGCGCGACGCAGCCTTTCCCCGGCCTGCTCGCGCAGCCCCTCCGTCACCGGGCCCGGGCCGCCCTTGAGGTGCTCGAACGCCGCGTTGTACGCCCCGACCCAGGCGCCGGCTGCGTATGCGACCTGCAACTCCGGCTCGGTCCACGCCCGGCCCCGCGCGTCCGCGTACGCCGAGAGGAACTCGTCGTTCTCGCCAAGGGTCGTGATGTCGCAGTCCAGGACCGAGTTGTACTGGAAGGCGGAGTTGCCGGCCAGGACGGCTTCCGGCATCGCGACCACGGAGTCCCAGTCGTGGATCACCAGCCGCTCCGCGCCGTCAGGACCTTGCACCCAGCGACAGTTCTGCGCCTCGAAGTCACCATGGGCCGCGACCAGCGGCAGGGTCGCCACGTCCGGGGCCAGGAGACGTGCCCGCGCGCGCCGGGCCACGTCGTGGACGAGCGGGTCGATCTCGTCGTCGATCCGGTGCGGGTCCCAGCGGTCGGAGGCCGGCGGCGGCCAGACCCGGGTCGGGTTGCCGTGGTCCCAGTTCAGCCACGGGACGGGCGGATCCAGGGTCGTCAGCCCGGCGACGGCGGGTGCGGCCGCAACCATCCGCGCCAGCAGCGTGGCGTATCCACCTGCACCGATGGCGCCCACGCCGGCAACACCCTCGCCCTCCCAGGTCTCGGCGTTCACCGCCAGGGTGCGGGCGTCCACGAACTCGTTGCCCTCACCCCCTGCGACGCAGCACCGCGAGGTCGCCGTCGGCCAGCGGGCCGGGCCAGCCAGCGGCCGCGGGCACGGGATCCCCGCCCGCCACATGGCCTCGTGCACGACTGTGCAGGCGGCCTGCCGTTCCTGGGCGCCGCGCACCTTCAGCACAACATCGCGCCCGTCGGCCAGTCGCACGCCGTGCACCGAGGACAGGTGCTGCACCCCGAAGAACTGCTCGACCGACGGCGCTGCCCAGGTGCTGCACGCACCACTTCCCGAGCAAGGCATCCATGACAGCATCGTCCCCCACTGTGAATCCGCCAGCTCGCAGACGCCGGCGCCGCCGCACGCACCGCACGCACGCTCATCCGTCGAGCGAACCTCGCACCACTTCCGGTGGAAAGGACCCTCGCGATGCCGACTGCGACGATCCTCGCACCAGTTCCGGTGACAAGACGGCTGTCCCTACAAGCGGGTAGCACCGGAACTGGTGCGAGGGTGCCCGACAGAGCCCCTCGCGACGCCGGGATCCACCGCAACTGGTGCGAGGTTGGTGGGCCAGCCCCCGGGATGACCCGCGCCTCCGGCCCTCGTCGTCAGCCGTGGCCGGTTCTGTTCCCCGGGTCCGAGTGAAGGGTCGCCGGGCCACCCGCACCTCGCCGGCTCAGTACGTCAGCAGCGCGGCGAACGTCGCGTGCGGCGCCGCCGAGCTCAGCAGGGCCCGCCCGCCCAGGTCGACCAGTTCCACCAGGACGCACGTGCCCGCCACCGTCCCACCGGCGGCCTCCACCAGCGCGATCGTGGCGGCGGCCGTCCCGCCTGTGGCGAGCAGGTCGTCGACCACCAGCACGCGGTGACCCGGGTCGAGCGCGTCCTTGTGGATCTCCAGCGAGTCGAGCCCGTACTCCAGCTGGTAGTCCACCACGTGCACGGCTGCCGGGAGCTTGCCCGGCTTGCGCACCGGGACGAACCCGACGCCCAGCTGGTAGGCCATCGCCGAACCGAGGATGAATCCGCGGGACTCGACCCCGACGACCACGTCGAAGTCCCACGCGTCCACGGCATCGCACATCTGGTCCACCGTCGCCCGCCACGCCACCGGGTCGCGCAGCACGGTCGTCACGTCGCGGAACAGGATCCCGGGCTTGGGGAAGTCGGGGACGTCGCGCATCAGTGAGCGGATCCGGGCCAGGCGATCCTCGGGCGTCAGCGACTGCGCCGGGGACCGCCCGTTGCCGGGTGCGGGGATCGGGGTGGCGCCACTCAGCTCGGTCACGGGCTCGATTCTGCCCCCGTGGACGCATGGACGCCGCACGTGGGGGATGCTTGCCCCGATGGATGACGACGACCTGACGCCCGATGACGCCACCGAGGACGAGCTCTGGGAGATGCTGGACGAGGCCTCCGGGGTGGACCGTGCCCGGATCCTGCACGAGCTCGGCGGTCGGGCCTTCTCCGACCAGGAGTTCGAGCAGTCCGTAGCGCTGGCGGAGTCGGCGGCCGTCCAGGCCCGCGAGGTCGGCGACGAGCTGCTGACCGCCCGCAGCCTGTTCGGCCAGGCTGCCGGTCTGCGCCGACTGGGCCGGACCAAGGAGCTCATCGAGGTGGCCATGGAGGCCGCCGACCTGCTTCGCGCCAACGGCGAGCCGGAGGAGATCGCCGAGTGCCACGGCATGGTCGCCGGCGCGTTCTGCGACCTGGGTGACGACGTCGCCTCACTGGAGCACTGGACCAGTGCCGCGCGGCTCTTCGAGAGCGAGGACTCCCCCAACGAGGCCGGGCGGATGTGGATGTCCCTCGGCGAGGCCCTGGGTCGGCTCAACCGTCATGCCGAGGCCCTCGAGACGTTCGACCACGCGCGCGCGCTGTTCCGCACCGGGGACGAGCCGGGCGCAGTCCCCTGGGCAGATGACCGCGCCGCCGCCGCCCTGATCGACCTCGGTCGGGCGGAGGAGGCCCTCGAGCGGCTGCGGGCCGCCCTGAGCGTCCGTGAGGCCCAGCGCGACGTGCCGCGGATCGCCTATGCGCACTACCGCCTGGGCTGGACGCTGCGCCTGGTCGGGCAGTTCGAGGAGGCGCTGTCCCACCTGAGCATCGCCGCAGAGCTGTTCGACGAGCTCGACGAGCTCGAGGGCCGGGCGCGCTGCGACCTCGAGGCGGCCAACGCCCTGACGTCCCTGGGCCAGTTCGAGGAGGCCGACGAGCTCTACCGGCGTGTCCGTGCGGTGTTCGACGCCCTCGGCCATGACTCCCAGGTCCTGCTCAGCGACGCCAACCGCGCTGTCCTGCTTGCCCGAACCGGGAAGCTGGAGGAGGCCGCGGAGCTCAACACACGCCTGGTCGCCCAGGCTGGCCAGGCCGACACCACCTGGCTGCTCGGGGACATCAGCAACCACCTCGCCCGCAACCTGATCGAGCTCGACCGGCCGATCGACGCGATCGACGTCCTCGACGCCCAGGACCCGGAGCAGATCGAGAAGCCTGCGGCGGTCCAGGCCGCCGCCCTGCGGGCCAAGGCGCTGCTGGCCACCGGTCGTCGGGCGATGGCCGCCCGGGCCGCTGAGGACGGACTGCGGCTGGCCGCCGACGCCGAGATGGTCGCCGAGCGCGCCGAGCTCTACGAGATGCGCGGGCTCTCGCGGCTCACGTCACGCAGTGGCCCGAGGGTCGCGGCCGCCGAGCGGGACCTGGCCCATGCCGTCGCCCTCTACCTGGCCGCCGGACTGACCGAGAAGGCCCGCGAGCTCTCCACGCGCTTCCTGCCCAGCCCGGGGATCCACGTGCGCCGCGGCGGCGGCTTCCTCAGCGAGCAGCCGACCCTGCCCCTGCCGGAGCCCAAGGTCGAGCGCGCCGAGTCCAAGGCCGAGCCCCGCAACGACTGACCCACGCCCCACCCCGCAGACCCTCCGCATGAGCTCAGACCCTCCGCGTCGACGGGGAGGATCTGACCCTTCGCGGAGGGTTTGCGGTGGTGGTCAGGCCGTGGGGGCCTGGACCTCCTCGCGCAGGCGCGGCGGGGTGGCGTTGTCCGGGTTGACCCCGCGAACGTCGGCGTAGAAGTCGCGGATGATGTCCATGTCGGCCGTGACGTCGCCGGTCAGGTGGATCACCGGGCCGAACCCCATGCGCTTGTTCTGGGCGTCGCAATAGCCCAAGCAGACGCCCATGTTGCCCTGCTCCGCGATGCGGTAGAAGCCCGACTTCCAGAACTCCTCGCGCGCTCGTGTCCCCTCCGGGGCGATCACCAGGCTCAGGTGCTTGGACGTGCCCGCCTTGGCCACCAGGTCCTCGACCATGCCCTGAGGCGCCTTCCGGTCAACTGAGACCCCGCCGAGCCAGCGCATGAGTGGTCCGGTCGGGCCGCGGAACGCCTCCTTCTTCATCAGGAAGTGCGGCTCCACGTCCGTGGCCCACGTCAGCAGCAGCATGAGCGGGAAGTCCCAGTTGGAGGTGTGCGGCGCCGCGATCATCATGATCACCGGGTCCGGCGGCGGGTCGCCGTCGATCGTCCACCCCGCCTTGTCCAGCAGGAACCGGGACATCGACCTGAGACTCATGGACGACAATCCTACGCTGGCGTAGGTTGCCACGACGACACGGCTGGAGGCCCGACCTACCGAACGAGCCGGGTCATCTCCACCGTCACCACCGGGTCGGCGCTCAGCGGGCCGGCGTAGATGCCGGTCAGCGGCGAGACGTCCCGGTAGTCCCGACCCCGGGCGACCAGCACGTGGGCGGCAGCCACGGCACGGCCGTTGGTCGGGTCGTGCGCCTCCCAGCCGCCGTTCCAGGCCTCCACCCACGCATGGCTCTCACCGATCACGGGCACGCCGATCTCCGCATCCTCGGTGTGGACGTACCCACTGACGTAGCGCCCCGGGATGCCCAGCGCCCGCAGCAGCGACAAGGTGGCGTGGCTGAAGTCCTGGCAGACCCCGCGCCCTTCCTCCCAGGCCTCGCCGGCCGAGGTGTGCACGTGGGTCACCCCGGGCGTGTAGGCGATGTGGTCGCGGACCAGCTCGACTGCGAGGTTGATCGCCGCCTTCGGCGTGGGTGCCGCGCGCAGGGTCGCCAGCACGTCGGCGCGCGCCGGGTCAGCGGCCGCGTCGTCGACGAACCTGCCCAGCTCGAGGAACTCGCACCAGCGATCGGTGACCTCATCGGAGGCCATCTCCGCCCACGTCACGCCGGGGGCCTGCCGCCACCGCTCGACCGTGTCCACCACCGAGGTGCTCACGACCGTCAGGGCGTGGTGCGGGATGTGCACATCGAATGCCTCGACGGCGGTGCCCCAGTAGTCGGTGTAGCGATGCAGCCGAGCCAGGGGGGTGACGCTCAGGTCGTGGCGGAGCATCAGCTGGCCCGAGGTGCTCAGCGGGGTCATGCGGGCCTCGTTGAAGGAGGCCAGGACCTCACCGGCGTAGGCCAGGCTCGTGGAGTGCATCACGGACAGTCGCTGGGTCATCAGTGGCTCCACACGATCGTGCCGGCCTGCCGGAAGAACGCACCGGCGACGGCATCGCTGGCCACGAACGCCGCCTCGCTCGCGCGTTCGCTGAGCAGCTCCAGGTCGGCGGGCGTCGGGTTGACCGAGGCGAACTCGAGCTCGGCGCGCAGGATCCCGACGGTACGCAGGAGCGTCGAGGTCTGCTGGGGGCTCACGTATGTGCCCATCTGGCGCACGGCACGCTCGGCCCGGATCGCCGCCTGCAGCGTCGAACGCGGGAAGGTCGGATCCAACAGCAGGAACGCCCGGACCTGCTCCCCGGTCAGGGCGCGCTGCGTGCGCAGGAACGGGTTGAACCCGCCGGCCGCGCGCAGGGCCGTAGCGGCACCGACCTGGGGCCACAGCCCCTCGTGGTCGATGGCCAGCAGGCGCGAGGTCATGTCCAGGCGCTCCAGCGCACCACCCAGGCGCAGGAACACCAGCCCCTCGTCACGCGGCATCTGCCAGTCGATGATCCCGGCGACGACCGACAGCTCGTCGAGCAGTCCGCGCAGCGGGATCCCCGGGATGACCGTGGAGATGCCGGCCTGAAGCCGCAGGTGCGTGGCGTTCATCCGCTCGAACATGTCACCGGGCAGGGCCTCCCGGATGGTCCGGGCGTTCTCTCGCGCTGCGGCGACGGACCCGAGGATCGTCTTCGGGTCGTCGGAGTCGCCGACCACGATCCGCACCAGGGCCGCCGGCGTCAACGAAGGATGATCGGGGTCCTCGGGCATCAGCGACAGCGGTTCGAGCATCGCCTCGACCCCCACAGCGGGGTCCAGCCGGGTGTCCTCGACCAGCAGCTGGTGGTGCTCCACGAGCAGGCGGGTCGTGGCCTCGGCGCGCTCCACGTAGCGCCCGATCCAGAACATCGCCTCGGCGATCCGGCTCAGCACGGCCCCACCTCCTGGGTCGGTGCACCGGCGGACTGCTGCTGCTGCATCTCCTGCTGGCGGAGGCGCTCGGAGTGCACGGTGGGCTGGTCGACCCGAGCGCGGGCCTCGATGGCCGCGCGACGTTGGGCCGCGGAGAACGTCGGCTCGTCGGACTCGACGACGAGTTCGGGCTCCAGCGGTGGCAGCGGCTCGTCCTCCCCGATGTCGAGCACCCAGGTGTCCTTCGAGCCGCCCCCCTGGCTGGAGTTCACGACCAGGCTGCCCTCGACCAGGGCCACCCGGGTCAGGCCGCCGGGGAGCACCCAGACCTTCTCGCCGTCGTTGACGGCAAAGGGCCGGAGGTCCAGGTGCCGAGGGGCGAGCCGGCCGCCCTCGACGAGCGTCGGACTCGTCGACAGCGCGACGATCGGCTGGGCGATCCAGCCACGCGGATCCGCCTCGATGTTGGCGGCGGCGGTGGCCAGCTCGGCGTCGCTGGCCTGTGACCCCACGACGATGCCGTAGCCGCCCGAGCCGTCGACGGGCTTGACGACCATCCGGTCCAGGCGGGGCAGCACGTGGGCGCGCTGCTCGGGGTCGCGCAGGTCGTAGGTGCGCACGTTGGGCAGCAACGGCTCCTCACCGAGGTAGTAGCGCACGATGGTGGGCACGTAGGGGTACACCGCCTTGTCGTCGGCGACGCCATTGCCGACCCCGTTGGCGATCGTCACCGCACCCGCACGTGCCGCGTTCAGGATCCCTGGCACGCCGAGCACGGAGTCGGGCCGGAAGTGCACCGGGTCCAGGAAGTCGTCGTCGATGCGTCGGTAGATCACGTGCACCGGCTCACTGCCACGCGTCGTGCGCATCCGCACGACCCCGTCGCGGCAGAACAGGTCACGACCCTCCACGAGTTCCACGCCCATCCGGCGGGCGAGGAACGCGTGCTCGAAGTGGGCGGAGTTGTGCACACCAGGGGTCAGGACCACGACCGTGGGCTCGGCGACGCCGAGCGGGGCGGCCGCGAGCAGGGCGCTGAGCAGCCGCGCGGGGTACTCCTCGACGCTGCGCAACCGGTACCCGGTGAAGATCTCGGGCACCACATGCGACAGCGTGCGCCGGTTCTCCAGGACGTAGGAGACCCCCGACGGGCTGCGCAGGTTGTCCTCCAGCACCCGGAACGTGCCCTCGTCGTCGCGCACGAGGTCGACGCCGGCGACGTGGATCCGCACCCCGTTGGCGGGCCGGACGCCGTGCGCCTCGCGATGGAAGTGCGCCGAGCTCGTGACGAGCTTGCGGGGGATCACCTGGTCGCGAAGGATCTCCCCGGCCCCGTAGATGTCGGCCAGGAACATCTCCAGCGCCCGGATCCGCTGGGCGACGCCGGCCTCGATGACCTGCCACTCGGCGGCGTCCACGATCCGCGGCACGAGGTCCATCGGCAGCGGGCGCTCGCGTCCCGACAGCGTGAAGGTGATGCCCTGGGCACTCAGGTGGGCGTCGCGCAGTCGCGCCCGGCGCACGAGTTCGTCGGATCCGAGGTCCTCGAGCGCCCCTGCCAGCCCATCACGGCCGGGGCGGACCTCGCCGTCGGCGTCGTACATCTCGTCCCAGGGCAGCATGGGCGAATCATGGACATAGCCCTGTGGCCGTTTCATGACGTCAGGTTACCGACGTGTTACAGCTGCCCCCCGGCACGAACTTGGGTGGCTGATGCTCCTCTTGCGGCAACAGCCACCCAAGTTCGCTGGATCAGGGGCCTTGGCCGCAAATAGGTACTCAGGGCCCTGTCCCACGGGACCTTTGACCCACGGATGCATATGCAGGTTCGGCATAGTGTGCATGACATGCAGATGTCGCAGGGCCCCTCACGGCCGCTGCTCACCGCCCTGGAGGTCCAGGAGCTGCTGCACATCGATCGCTCGACCGTCTACCGGATGGCTGAGGACGGCCGCCTGCCTGCGATCCGCGTCGGGCGCTCCTGGCGCTTCCCCGCGGACAGGATCGAGGCGCTGCTCGACTCCGGACAGGCCGACGGCGCGACCGACAGCACCTCCGCGGCCGCAGCAGGAACGACCGGCAGCCCCGGCCCTGTCCCTCGTCCCCGCGAACACCCTCGTGCCCGCGAACACCCTCGCGACCGAGCCCGACGAGGCAACCGCGGACGCAGCCGACCCGACCCTGAACACGGACGCCGCGAGCACCGCCGTCGAGGTGGCCGCCGAGCTGCTCGGCGTGATGATGGTCGTCACCGACATGCACGGCCGTCCGGTCACCGATGTGGCCAACCAGTGCAGCTGGTTCGCCGCCCGGTCCGACTCCCCCGACGTGCTCGACACCTGCGTCACCGAGTGGCGCGACCTCGCCGACCACCCGGACCTCACGCCCCGATTCCAGGAGGGCGCCCTGGGGTTCCAGTGCGCGCGCGCGTTCATCCGCCACGGCAGCACCCTGGTCGGGATGGTCCTGGCCGGCGGCGTGAGCCCCTCGGCAGACGTCAGCGTCGACCCCGATCTTCACCACCTCGACCAGGATGCGCGCCGCCGGGTCCTGGACGCACTTCCCCGGATCGCTGCGGCGATCTCCACCACCTCGCCGCGTGCCGCGGTGATGACCCCGGTTCCGCGTCCCGCGGCCACGAAGAAGGAGAACTGATGAAGAGGCTGCTCGTCCTGGGAGCCGGCACCGCCGGGACCATGGCCGTGAACAAGCTGCGCCCGCAGTTGCCCCGCGATGAGTGGAGCATCACGGTCGTCGACTCCGACGACACCCACTACTACCAGCCCGGGTACCTGTTCGTACCCTTCGGCATCTACCGTCCGGACGAGATCGTGAAGCCCAAGAAGCGCTTCATCCCCACGGGCGTCGACCTGGTCCTGGGCGAGATCGACAAGGTCGTCCCCGAGGACAACAAGGTCCTGCTGGTCGACGGCACCGAGCTGGGCTACGACTACCTGATCATCGCCAGCGGCACCACGCCGCGGCCTGAGGAGACCCCGGGCATGGCCGACGACCTCGGCGGCAGCGTCCACGAGTTCTACACCTTCAAGGGCGCGACCGCCCTGGCCGAGAAGCTGCGCACCTGGGAGGGTGGCCGGCTCGTGGTGCACATCACCGAGATGCCGATCAAGTGCCCGGTCGCGCCGCTCGAGTTCACCTTCCTCGCTGATGCGTTCTTCGCCGAGCAGGGCATGCGCGACAAGGTCGAGATCGTCTACGTCACCCCGCTCGAGGGAGCCTTCACGAAGCCGGTCGCCAGCAAGCACCTCGGCGACATGCTCGAGACCCGCGGCATCGCCCTCGAGGGCGACTTCATGATCGAGAGCATCGACCCCGAGGCCAAGAAGCTGATCAGCTTCGACGAGCGCGAGGTGCCCTACGACCTGCTGGTCACGATCCCGCTGAACATGGGTGCGGACTTCATCGCGCGCTCGGGCATGGGCGACGACCTGAACTACGTCCCGGTCGACAAGCAGACGCTTCTCTGCGATGACTACGACAACATCTTCGTCGTGGGCGATGCCTCCAACATCCCCGCCTCCAAGGCTGGTTCCGTCGCCCACTTCGCGATGGACCTGTTCCCGGCGAACTTCATGCGCCACATCCAGGGCCTGAAGATGACCGAGCTGTTCGACGGCCACGCCAACTGCTTCATCGAGACCGGCCACGGCAAGGGCCTGCTCATCGACTTCAACTACGACACCGAGCCGCTCACCGGCAAGTACCCGTTGCCCGGCGTGGGTCCGTTCTCGCTGCTGAAGGAGACCGAGATGAACCACTGGGGCAAGGTCATGTTCCGGTGGATGTACTGGAACATCCTGCTGCCCGGCAAGGAGCTGCCGCTGCCCGCGCTCATGTCGATGGCCGGCAAGGACGCGAAGGACCTCTGATGACCGAGACCACCCACATGGGCCCCGACACGGTCGGCGCCCTGAGCGCGGCGGCGGCGACCGCCGACTCGAACGCCGCCATCCTTGCCCGTCTGGACGCGATGAGCGCCCAGATGGCCGTGATGGCCGAGCAGGTCGCAGAGGCGGCCGCAGCCCGCGAGCAGTGGAGCGAGCTCGTGGAGACCCTCATCCCCGTGTCACGCGGTGCGATGGATGTGGCCACCCGGGAGCTGTCCGAGCTCGAGGCCGACGTCACGATCGACGACGTCACCCGGTTCGCCCGCACCACCGCCCGGGCCATCCCGGACATGGAGGTACTGGTCGGCCAGATCGGCAGCATCTCCGAGCTGGGCCACGAGGTGAGCTCCCTGGGCGGAGCCGGCATGGCCAAGCTCACCGAGGTCCTGCAGGTCGCCGAGGACAAGGGCTACTTCATGTTCGCCCGCGAGGGCGCTGCGATCGCCGACCGGGTCGTCACTACGTACACCGAGGACGACGTGCGCGCCCTCGGTGACAACGTCGTGACCATCCTCAACGCGGTCAAGGAGCTGACCCAGCCCGAGGTGATGGCCATGCTCAACCGGACGGCCCTGACGATCCAGGAGGTCGAGGACTCCCACATCGAGCCGCCCTCGGCCTTCGCGCTGCTGAAGTCGATGCGCGACCCCCAGACCAGGCGTGGGCTCGCCCGCGTCCTGTCCATGCTCCACACGGTCGGTGAGGACACCCAGCCGACCTCACCCACCAAGTAGATGGCAGAGAGGAACAACGACCATGGCCATGGCCACGATCGCCGGCAAGGAAGTCCACGTCAACGAGGAGGGCTTCCTCACCGAGTACGACGAGTGGAGCGAGGACATCGGCGCCGAGCTCGCGAAGAACATCGAGGTTGAGATGACCGACGAGCACTGGGCCCTGATCAAGTGGCTGCGCGAGGACTACAAGGTCAAGGGCGAGACTGCCACGACCCGCCGCGTGCAGACCGAGGGTGGAGTGCCCACCAAGAAGCAGTTCGAGCTCTTCCCCAAGAAGCCCGCCAAGAAGATGTCCTACGTCGCCGGGCTGCCCAAGCCCAAGGGCTGCGTCTGAATCCCGTGCCACACCACACCAGTAGAGAGACACGCACATGACCGTCATCCCGAACTTCGACGACGTCGAGACCGACCGCAAGTTCGTCATCATCTGTTCCAAGGGGAACCTGGACATGGCCTACCCGGCCCTCGTCCTGGCCAATGCAGCCCTCGGCGAAGGCATCGACACGCACCTGTTCTTCACCTTCTGGGGCTTCGACATGATCATCGACAGCCGCATGGACGACCTGCAGTTCTCGCCGGCCGGCAACACCGCGATGCACTTCCCGGTCAAGGGTCGGGAGATCCGGATCCCGCAGGCCGTCATGCCGCTCCCGGGCATGACCGGCCAGGCGACCAAGATGCTCAAGGAGCAGCTCGACGCGATGGGCATCCCGCCCGTGCGCGACTTCCTCGACCAGATCGTCGCCTCCGGCGGGCACCTGTGGGCCTGCCGCATGAGCGCGGACATGAACAAGGTGGAGATGGACGACCTCTACGAGGGCGTCGAGGACATCATCAACGCCACCGACTTCATCGAGATGACCGAGGGCGCACAGCTGCTGTTCATCTGACGCCAACCGACGGCCCCGCCCCGTGCACGCAACGGGCGGGGCCGTCGTGCATGTCCTCCAGCCAGCGGGCGGCGGCGCTCCCGCCGCGTCCACCCGCCGCGTCCACCCGCCGCGTCCACCCGCCGCGTCCACCCGCCGCGTCCGAATCCGCTTCCCCGTCGACGATCTGCTTCCCGAAAACGGGAAGCAGATTCGAAAAGGGGAAGCATCTGCCGATGGGTGCTGCGCTGAAGTGGGCTGCCGGGAGGTGGATCGGCGTACCGTCGGGGGTGTGAGGCTTCCGCCGGCACCACCCGTTGCCCGGGCGGTGGCCGCCACGCCACCGGATCGCGACCGGGTGCTCGACCTGCTGCGCGCCAGCGCCCTGGCGCTGGTGGTCCTGGGCCACAGCAGCATGGGGATCGTGGGCTGGACCGACGCCGGCCCGGTGATCAGCACGTCGCTGACGGTCTACTGGTGGGCGCCCTGGGCGACGTGGATCCTGCAGATCATGCCGCTGTTCTTCGTCGCCGGTGGAGCGGTGAACGCCCGCTCGTGGCGGACCAACCGCGATCCCTACGCGTCGTGGCTGTGGCGTCGGGTCGCCCGGCTCATGCGGCCGGTGTGGGTCTACCTGATGATCATGGCTCCCGTCAGCGGGCTGGTGTCGCTGCTGGCGCCCGAGGGATACGCCGAGCCCCTGCTGGCCCTGGCCACCCAGCTGCTGTGGTTCATCGGCGTCTACGTCATGGTGTGCGCCCTGACCCCACTGGCCGTCCGGGCACACACCATCAACCCACTCCTCGGACCCGTTGCCCTCCTGGCCGGGGTGGTCCTGTTCGACTGGCTGCGGCTCGGGGTGGGGGTCGCGCCGTTGGGACTGCTCAACTTCGTCCTTGTGTGGGCGCTGGCCGCCCAGCTGGGGATGCTCTTCGATGACGGGCTCCTGCGTGGATGGCGGGGTGCCGGAGTCGCTGCCCTGGCCATCTCGGTGAACCTCCTGCTGGTGACCTCTGGACCGTACCCACGCTCGATGGTGGGCATGCGCGGCGAGCCGTTCAGCAACATGACCCCGCCGAGCCTGGTCCTGGCCCTGCACACGGTCGCCCTGGCTGGGCTTGTGGGCGCAGCCCGCCCGGCGCTGGCCCGGCTGGCCGCAGGCCGCCGGGTGTGGACCGGGACCACGGCCATCAACCTGACCGCGATGACGCTGTACCTGTGGCACCTGCCGGTGCTGATCGCCCTCTACGCCGGGCTGCACGTGCTGGGGCTGGACCGGCCCGTCGAGTGGGGTGCGGATGGATACCCGGTCCCGGGCCCGGGATTCTGGCTGTGGACGCTGGCGTTCCTGGCGGTCTACCTCGCCTGCGTCGCTGGGGTGGTGCGGCTGATGTGGCCTGCCGAGGTCGGCCGGCTGCCCGGCTGGGACCGCCCCGCACGCAAGAGCCCCACCGAAGCAGGTACCCAGCCCGGTGAGGCTGCACGATCTGCCATGGCGGGCATTGGGGCCGCATTGATCGGGATCGGAACCCTGATGCTCGCGGCCATCGGCCTGGTGGGCTTCCCCACCCGCGTGACCTCGTTCGCCGGCATCCCGCTCAACGCGGTCGCGGCGATAGGGCTCATGGCGCTCGGCGGGCTGCTCGTCCGACAAGCCGGATCCTCCCGCCTCCCTGCAGATGCAACTAATGGCAAACAGGTCTTGCACTAGTGGCAATCCCGAGCATACTATTGCCACATGAGCGATGAACTGCGTGACCTCCTGAATCGAGTAGCCGCCGGCGAGATCAGCCCCGAGGATGCTGAGAGCGCCCTGAAGCAGGCCAGCGCCGCCACAGCGGACGCCACACCTGCCACCGAGACCACCACCGTCGAGCAGCCCGCGCCTGAGCCGGTCCGCCGCATCAGCGTGCGCGGCAGCGCCGTGCGCCTGGTGATCGTGGCCGACTCCTCCGTGGACACCGCGATCGCCGAGGGCCCGCACCGGGTGTCCCATGTGGGCGACCGCCTGACCGTGCACTCCGACCTGCGGGTCGGGGAGTACGAGGCCGAGGCGCCGAAGTCGACCTTCGCCACCTGGCTGAGCAACGTGAACCGGGCCGGCTCGACGCTGCGCGTCCGGGTCAATCCCGACCTCCCCCTCGACGTGCTCAACGTGGCAGGCTCACTCGAGCTGAGCGGGATGCGCAGCGCCACCTCGGTCGGGGTCGAGGCCGGCTCGGCCAAGCTGCACGACGGCGCCGGCCAGCTGACCCTGTCGGTGGCCAGCGGGAGCGCGGATGTGGAGTGGCTGTTCCAGGGCGAGTGCTCGGTGAGCACCGACCTCGGGTCGGCCCGGCTCACCCTGCTGCCCGGCTCCGACGTGGAGGTGAAGGCCGAGGCCACCCTGGGCCTGGCCACGATCCGCCTGGCCGATGGCTCCACCATCAAGGCCACGCCCGAGGGGCACCCGCCGGTGAGGGCAGGCGCGGGAACCGGGAGCCTGGCAGCCACGACCCGGCTCGGGTCCCTCGTCGTCTCGGTGTTCTGAGCCCGGATGCGCACGCATCGGCCGCCGACCACGTGCCCGGTGTGCTCGGAGTCGCTGATCACCCTGCGCCTGGGGTGCCCCTCGTGCGGCACGGAGCTGTCCGGACATTTCGAGACGTGCCGGTTCTGCCGGCTGGGCACGGCCGACATGGAGATCCTCGAGGTGTTCCTGCGCAGCCGCGGGAACGTGCGCGACGTGCAGGCGCACCTCGAGGTCTCCTACCCCACGGCGCGCGCCCGGCTGATCGAGGTGCTTGACCGCCTCGGCCTGGGTGAGCCTGCCAGCCCGGGGGCGTCGGGCCCAGCGACCAGGCCCGAGGCCGACACGGCCGCGATCCTCGCCGACCTCGCCGCCGGTCGGCTGGATGTCGCCGAGGCTGAGGCCCTCCTGAGCCAGGACTGACCCGCCACCATCGACGACGCCTGACGCGTCTCTCAGGCCGCCTGGAACGACCGCCTCGACAGGCCGTACATCCATCCGTCGATGGCCGTCTCCGGCGGGACCGACAGATCCGATGCCGCCCCGAGGGTGAGGAACAGCGGGATGAAGTGCTCGAGGGTGGGGTGTGCGTAGGGCATTCCGGGAGCGCGGCTGCGGAATGCGGCGAGCTCGTCCAGGTCGCCACGCTGCAAGGCATCAGTGGCCCAGGCATCGAAATCCCTGGACCACCCTGGGACCGCCTCGGGGCGGGCCCAGTCGACGAACGGCAGGCCATGGGTCATGAACCCCGACCCGATCACCAGCACTCCCTGCTCTCGCAAGGGGCGCAGACGCCTGCCGAGGGCCACCAGGTCCGCTGAGACCTCGGTCGGGATGCTCAGCTGGAGCACGGGGATGTCAGCTTCCGGGTACATCGCCATGAGCGGGACCCAGGCCCCATGGTCCAGACCACGAGTGGTGTGCCGGACCAGGCCGCTGCCGTCGGGCAGCACGCTGGCCACGAGTCCGGCGAGATCGGTGGCCTCCGGGGTCGGGTAGCGGAACCTGTAGTACACCGGGTCGAAGCCGGCGAAGTCGTAGACCAGCGGCGTCCCTGCGGCTGCCGACGACAGCGCCAGCGGCGCGGACTCCCAGTGCGCCGAGGCGATGAGGATCGCGCGCGGGCGGGGTAGCGAGCGCGCCCAGGCGAACAACCGGGCCATCCACTCGGCGTCCTCGAACAGCGGCGGGGCGCCGTGGCTCACGTAGAGGGACGGCAGTGGGCCGTCCTCGGGCTTCCAGGCGCGATGCGCGCCGGCGGCCGCAGCGTTGCGCACATGCTCGGCGTACGGGTGCAGTGCCATCAGGTCTCCAATAAGTTGTCGCTTCAACAAAGTGTACCCGCAACCTGCGGGGAAGTCGACCTGCCCGGCCGGCATCACGAGACCGGCACCCGCCACCATGGGCCGCATGACGACCTCCCCCGAATCCCCAGCCGAGATGGAGCTGTCCCCCAACGACAGCCTCTGGCTCAACATGGACTCCCCCGAGAACCTGATGGTCATCGAGAGCATCATGTGGTTCCACCACCGACTCGACCCCGACGCCGTGATCCACACCCTGCAGGAGCGGATGCTCGACAGGTACCCGGTGTTCCACTGGAAGCCGCGCTTCTCCGACGCCATCGGGGGAAGCGACGAATGGGTCGACGACCCGGATTTCGACATCCACCGGCACGTCACGGTGCACGAGCTGGGCGGTGAGGGTGGCCGGGTTGAGCTGCAGCAGTTCCTCGAGGCCCGCTTCGCCGAGCCGATCGATCGCGACCATCCGCTGTGGCGTGCCTACATCCTCGAGGGCAACGCTTTCGGGGCCATCATGGTCCGCTACCACCACGCCATCGCCGACGGCACCGCCCTGGCCCGGATCCTGATCGAGATGACCGATGACGAGCCGGGCGAGGGTGCGGACTACCCGGACGTGCCCGAGGACCGGCTGCACCCCGCCGACGCCCCGGGCGAGCCCGAGGACAGCCCTTCGGACCGCGATGCCCGGCGCAAGCGCGAGCGCGCACTCCAGGTCGCGACGCAGACGGTGACCCTGCCCATCGCGGCCGGGGTGAAGGTGACCAGCGGGGCCGGCAAGCTCCTGGAGATGCTCGACCTCGACCGCCCGGGCAGCATGGTGGCGAAGGTCGCCGACCAGGGACTCGGCCTGGCCGACACGCTCGACAAGCTCGTGGTCGGCCAGCCGCCGGACGTTGCCGTGTTCGGAAGGACCGGCATCGCCAAGCGCGCCGATTGGGCGCCGGCGCACGATCTGGCCACCGTGAAGCGAGCAGCGCGGACGCGGGGCGCGACAGTCAACGACCTCATGCTCGCCGGCGTGGCCGGTGGCATCCGCCGCTACCTCGAGGGCCGGGGCGAGCCTCCGAAGGACGTCATGACGATGATCCCGGTGAACCTGCGCCCGGTCGATGAGCCGCTGCCACCATTCCTCGGCAACCGGTTCGCCCTCGTGGCGCTCGACCTCCCGGTGGAGGCTGAGACACCGTCCGATCGGCTGGACACCGCTCACGCGCGCATGGAGGTCATCAAGGCCGGGCCCGAGGTGCTGCTCACGTTCGGGATCACCACGGCACTGGGCAAGGTGGGCAGCGTCACCGCGCGTGTCTCGCGGAAGACCCAGGAGTACTTCGCCGACAAGGCCATCGGGGTCACCACGAACGTCCCGGGTCCCCAGCACGTCAGGTACTTCGCCGGCCAGGAGCTGGTAGGCATCCTCGGCTGGGTCCCCGGGGCCTCCAACCAGGCCCTGGGCGTGTGCATCTTCAGCTACAACGACGAGATCCGGGTCGGCTTCAAGACCGACGTCAACGTCGTGCCCGACATCGCCAACCTCGTGGCCGCCTACACCGCCGAGATGGAGGAACTGCTCGCTCTGGCCCCACCTGAGTGACCGAACGATGCGCAAGCCCGACCACGGTGTGACTCCGCCTCCGGAAGGAGGCACGATGGGGCCATGTCCGCACGCGTCGCGCTGTCCCCGAACGACTCCCTCTGGCTGAACATGGACAGCCCCGAGAACCTGATGGTCATCGAGGGGATCATGTGGTTCGACGAGCCGTTGGAGGCCGACGCCGTGAAGCGGGCCCTGCGCGAGCGCATGGTCGAGCGGTACCCGGTCTTCACCTGGCGCCCCGAGCACTCCAATGTGGGCCTGGACCACTGGGTCGAGGACCCGGACTTCGACATCGACCGGCACATCAGCCACCACCGCCTCAAGGGCGACGGCGGGCGCGAGGCCATGCGCAAGTTCGTGCAGGCCCGGATGTCCGAGCCACTCCCCCGCGACCGCCCGCTGTGGCAGGCCCACGTCCTGACCGGCAGGGACTTCGGTGCGGTGATGCTGCGCTTCCACCACGCGATCGCCGACGGGACCGCCCTGGTGCGTGTCCTGCTGGACCTCACCACCGACACCCCCAGCGGGGATGCGGAGCCCGAGGACGCCCTGCACGCCCTGACCGGGTCCGACCCGCGCACCCACCCGGCCGAGCCGTCCCCGAGCATGGGGCCGGCCCCCACCGATCGCGACCACCCGGGGCTGCGCGACCGGGCCGGTCGACGCCTGTTCCAGCTGGCCACCTTCCCGGTCGCAGCCGGGGTCGCCGCGACCAACTCCGCCGTCAGCCTCGTGCACATGCTCGACCCCGACAACCGGGGCAGCCTGACCTGGAAGCTGGCCGACCAGGTGGCTGGGACTGCCGACGCCGTCGACAAGCTGATCATCGGGACCCACGAGGACATCCTGCTGTTCGGCCAGCCGGGGCTCGACAAGCGCGCGGACTGGGCACCGACCTACGACCTCAACGACGTCAAGCGGGTGGCGAAGGCGCGTGGGGCAACCGTGAACGACGTGATGATGGCCGCCCTTGCCGGGGCCCTGCGGCGCTACGTGATGGCCCGGGGCGAGGTCCCCCGCGACGTCGTGACCATGATCCCGGTGAACCTGCGCGCGATGGATGAGCCCCTACCGATCCACCTGGGCAACAAGTTCGCGCTGGTGGCGATCGAGCTGCCCCTGTCCGAGCCGACGCCCATGGCGCGGCTCGCCGCGTCGAAGGCCCGGATGGACGTCATCAAGTACGGACCCGAGGCCCTGCTGACGTTCGGGCTGTCCCACGCGATCGGAGTCATGGGCTCGGTGACCGAGACGCTCTCGCGACGTATGACCCAGTTCTTCAGCAACAAGGCGATCGGCGTGACCACCAACGTTCCCGGCCCCAGGGAGGTGCGGTACTTCGCCGGCCAGGAGATGGTGGGAATCCTCGGGTGGGTCCCCGGCGCCTCGCACCAGACCCTGGGCGCCTGCATCATCAGCTACAACGGCATGATCCGGGTCGGATTCAAGACCGACGCGAACGTCATCCCCGACGTGGGCAACCTGGTGGCTGCCTTCAACGACGAGATGGCCGACCTGTTCGCCGAAGCCACCGAGTTCGCCGAGGCAGCCACCGAGTCCTGACCCGCCGCGGACGCGACGGTGCCCGAGCCGACGGACGACTCGGGCACCGGAGGCGGGGGACCCGCGCGCTCAGGGACAGGTCACAGGACCCGGCCGAAGGAGACGTTGCGGCTCCAGATGTGGACCGTGCTGACGCGCCCACCCGGGCGCGGGGAGTGCAGGGTGCGGTTGTTCCCGGCGTAGATGCCCACGTGGTAGGCGCCACGCCCACCGCGGAAGAACACCAGGTCACCGGGGCGCGCCTGGCTGCGCGAGATCCGCCGCGCCCGGTGCATCTGGGCGGTGGCGGAGTGCGGCAGGCTGATGCCCGCCTTGCGGTAGACGTACGACGTGAAGCCGGAGCAGTCGAATCCACGGGGGGTCGCCCCTCCGCGGCGGTAGGGCACACCCTTGAGGGAGTTGCCTGTTGCCATGACCCTCGAGGCACGGGCGGCGAACGAGCGCGCGCTGCGCGAGGTCTTCTTCTTGCGATCGCCGGTGGTCACCGTTGCGGCGACGCTGTTCTCGACGGACACGCGGGGGGCTGGGACGGCCGACGCGGCGGGCGCCGGGGCCATCGGGGAGATCGGCAGCGCGACAGCCAGGGCGGTAGCTCCAGCGAGCGCAATGCTTCGGGCACGGGTCAGTAGAGCCATGTAGATGTCTCCTCCATGCGCCTACGAGGTGAGCTGTCGGGTTCGGGCGGGGAGCACCCGGCCGCATGTCGCGGCTTCACCCCAAGGACTCACGCCTATCTGACGTGGGACCACGAATCGTGGGTCCCCCGCTCCCGTTCTTGTGCGTTGCTGGCCAGTGGCCAGGCGCTGAGAGGCAAGACGTGAACGGGATTCGGCGCCGTCCGCCCCATCCCACCGGGAGGCGGGACGTGACCACCGTAGCCAACGTCGCAGTCGTGTCACAAACTCATCGGTTGTGATGTATCTCTCGTTCTCAGGTCCGAACACCGCAGAAAAGGGCGATTTCGGACTCGGAGAGCGCACTCTGTGACGAGTTCGCGACCCCCTGCAACCGGCTTCGGGGGAGCCCGGCGCGGGCCCGCGCGGAGGGGTCAGGCCAGCGTCAGGAAGAGCTTCTCGATCTTCTCCATCGACATGGAGGGCTCCTCGCCGTTCTGGTTGGCGGCGGCGCATGCCTGCAGCTCCGCGGAGATGATCTTGAAGCCGGCCCGATCGATCGCTCGCGACACCGCGGCGACCTGCACCATCACGTCGGTGCAATCACGGCCCTCGTCGATCATGGTCACGATGCCCGCGACCTGACCCTGGATCCGACGCAACCGGTTGACCACGTCCTTGCGGCAGGTCTCATCGATGGCCATGGCATCCTCCCGTTGTGAGTACCCCGTAGGGTACCCGCGTTCGGTCGTTCGTGGGAGCCCCCGCGCGCACCTACGCGGCGACGACGACCTGCTTGGCCTGGGCTCGTGACAACTCGACGGCCCCCTCCGGGCTCTCGAGGCGGAACGCTCCACCGGCGAGGCTGACCCCCACCCGGTTGCCTGGCATGGCTCCCATGCCGCGCAGGGCTCCCATCGTGGCCTCATCGGCCTGCAGGGTCTCGGCGATCCGCACGACCGTCATCTCTCGCGGCTGGTCCTCGGCGGCCAGCGCCAGGGACTGGCCGGGCAGTTCTGAGGTGGAGCGAACGGCGCGCGCGCCGTTGAGCTCCCCGAGTCCGGGGATCGGGTTGCCGAACGGGGAGGTCGTCGGGTTGCCGAGGATCTCGACGAGCCTGCGCTCGACGGACTCGCTCATGACGTGCTCCCAGCGGCATGCCTCGGTGTGGACCGCCTCCCACGGCAGGCCGATCACCTCGACCAGCAGGCACTCGGCCAGGCGGTGCTTGCGCATGACCTGGGTGGCCAGCGCCGATCCGGTCTCGGTCAGGACGAGGTGCCGGTCATCCTCATCGAGCTCCACGAGACCGTCTCGCTGCATGCGTGCCACGGTCTGCGAGACGGTGGGCCCGCTCTGCCCGAGTCGCTCGGTTATCCGGGCGCGCATCGGCAGGATGCCCTCCTCCGACAATTCATAGATCGTCCGCAGGTACATCTCAGTGGTATCGATGAGGTCGCTCACCCGCCCATTGTCCCTCACGGGCGCGGGATCTGCGGCATGGGCACGCATAACCCCCAGGGGCATCTATGGAGAGGCCCTGAAGGTGGTCGCGCATCGGCGGGAGCGGGCCGGGTGCGCGGGCGGCGGATCGCGCCTAGGGTCGGCCCGTGCAGCACGTGATGTGGTTCCGCCGGGACCTTCGAACCGCCGACAACCCGGCGCTCGCCCGTGCTGTCACTGAGGCCGCCGGGGAGGCCATCCTGCCCGTGTTCCTCGTCGTTCCCGGGCCGTGGGAACGTCTCGGGGCGCCACCCCGGGCGTACCTCGCCGACTCGTTGGCGGCGCTGGCCGAGGACCTCGGCGCCCTGCACGTGCGAACCGGGGATCCGGCGGAGGCGTTGAGCGCACTGGCCCAGGAGCTCGGGCCGCTGACCGTGCACGTGACCGGGGCGCACACGCCTCGGGGCCGCGAGCGCGACGCCCGGGTCGCGGCGACCCTGTCGGCCCAGGGCTCCCGGCTGGTCGCCACCGGGAGCAACTACGCGGTGCCGCCGGGAACCGTCCTCAAGGGCGATGGCACGCCCTATCGCGTGTTCACCCCGTTCCACCGCGCATGGCTGGATGCCGGGTGGGCCGCCCCGACCCGCCGCCCTGCCCGGATCGAGGTCCTCGAACTCCCCGGCGAACCGCTGCCCAGCGCCGAACCCCCGCCAGGCACGTCCCTGCCCGCAGCAGGCGAGAGGGCAGCCATGACCCGGTGGGCCGCCTTCGCCGACAGGCATCTGGCCGACTACGGCGACCTCCGCGACCGGGCCGACCTCCCCGGCACGAGCCGGCTCTCGCTGCCGCTGCGCTGGGGCGAGATCCATCCCCGCACCCTGCTGGCGGCACTCGACCCCGACCGCGACCGTCGGTTCATCGCCGAGCTGGGGTGGCGCGAGTTCTACGCCGACGTCCTGTTCCACAACCCGCGAACGCTCACCGAGAACCTGAACCCGGCGTTCGACCGGATGGTCCACGACTCGGGGCCAGCCGCCGACGACGCGTTCACCGCCTGGGCGCAGGGTCGCACGGGGTTCCCCTTCGTCGACGCCGGGATGCGCCAGCTGCGGGCCGAAGGATGGATGCACAACCGTGTGCGGATGGTGGTCGCCTCCTTCCTCGTCAAGGACCTCCACCTGCCGTGGTGGCGCGGGGAGCGGGAGTTCATGCGCTGGCTCGTCGACGGTGACCCCGCCTCCAACGCCCACGGGTGGCAGTGGGTGGCCGGTTCCGGCACCGATGCGGCCCCCTACTTCCGGGTCTTCAACCCGGTCCTGCAGGGCCTGAAGTTCGATCCCGACGGGGCCTACGTCCGCAGGTACGTCCCCGAGCTGGCCCACCTGGCTGGGGCCGCCACCCATGAGCCGTGGAAGGTGCTCGACGGGTACGCCCACGGTTACCCCGAGCCGATCGTCGACCACGTCGAGGAGCGCGACGAGGCCCTTCGTCGGTACGCCGCGATCCGCTGAGCGGAACCCGGCCAACGCGCCCGGCGCAGTCCGGGGTTTGACAGGCTCGTGCGTGGCAGACTGACCACGTGGCCATGCTCGCAGCGATCTCCCTCAAGGGCGGCGTCGGGAAGACGTCCGTCGTCCTGGGGCTGGCCGCCAGCGCCTGGGCTGCTGGCCACCGCACCCTGGTCATCGACCTCGATCCCCAGGCCAACGCGACCGCGGCGCTGGACCCGCACCCGTACGGGTTCACCACGAATGACGTCCTGGCCGACGGCCGGGAGGGGATCGCCGCCGACGCGATCGTCGCCAGCGGCTGGGGTCCGGGGATCGACCTCATCGCCGGGGAGCGGGCGCTGGAGCACCGCGCCCACGCCGAGGGAACCGACTCCGCGCTGCGCCTGCGCACCACGCTCGTGGGCGCCCTCGACCGGTACCACACCATCCTGATCGACTGCCCACCGTCACTCGGCGAGCTGACCCGCAACGCGCTGGCCGCTGCGCCGGCGGCGCTGATCGTCACCGAGCCCTCGTTCTTCGCGCTCCAGGGTGCCGAGCAGGCGCTGGAGGCCGTGGACATCGCGCGGGCGGCGACCAACCTCGGCCTGCGCCCGGCCGGCATCGTGGTCAACCGGGTGCGCCACAGTGCGGAGCACTCCTACCGTCTCGACGAGTTGCGGCGGGCCTATCCCACGCTGGTGCTCGATCCACCGATCCCCGACCGGACCGCCATGGGCGCTGCCCAGGGCGCCGCCGTGCCCATCACCGCCATGCGCTCCAAGAGCGCACGGGACCTGGTCGCCCTGTTCACAGAGCTGGCTGCCAACATCGAGGAGGGCCTGTCATGAGCACACCGGCACCGCGTCCGGCGCTGAAGAAGGCTGCCGACGCCCACATCCACCCCGCCGCCCCGGGCCACTCGCTGCACACGTTGCGCCCCGCCGTCGACGTGCCCGCGCTCCCGGAACCCCGTCAGGATGCCGAACCCGCATCATCCGGCGGCGCACCGCAGGCCAAGTCCTCCGCCAAGTCCGGCGATGCCGGCGCCGCACCGCCTGTCCGGTCCCCTGCGGGGCACCACC
Source organism: uncultured Actinomycetes bacterium (assembly GCA_963700475.1). Classification (GTDB taxonomy): domain Bacteria; phylum Actinomycetota; class Actinomycetes; order S36-B12; family CAIYMF01; genus Prado023. Next base: position 33,521 of record CAVOXR010000011.1, on the reverse strand, counting down.
AGCGACAGCCTGCGCGCTGCCGCGAAGAAGGCCCGGACGCGCCCGTCGGGCAAGGCCGAGGAGAAGCCGGTGGATCTCGGCGTGAAGGTGCCCAAGTCGCTGCGCAAGGACTTCCGTGCGGCGGTGAAGGCCGACAAGAAGGATCCCGACGCCGTCGTGACCGCCCTGCTGAAAGCATGGCTGGGCACCTGACACAATCGCGTCAGGACGCCGCACCGGCACGCGCAACCTGCTCGAGGAACTGGGAGACATGATGAGGCTTCACCGGACCACCACCGCACTGGCCGCGCTGCTCATGGTGGGCTCGCTCGGTGCCTGTGCCGACTACACCACCACGGGGGTGCCCTCCGGCGAGAAGGCCGCCAACGAGGAGGTCAAGATCGAGGAGGGGCATCCGCTGGAGGCCACCTCGTGGGCCCTGACCGAGTCCAGCCTGAGCTCGCAGGATCTCGGCAGCCTTGGCATCACCGCCGACTTCTTCAAGGACCAGATGTCCGGCCAGGCCCCCGTCAACAGCTACTTCACCGACTACACGACTGAGGGCGAGAAGATCAAGTTCGGCCCGATCGGCTCGACCATGATGGCCGGCGACCCGAAGCTGATGTCCGCTGAGGCGGCCTACTTCGAGCTGCTCGGCACCGTGACCACCTTCGAGCTCACCCCCGAGAAGCTCACGTTGAAGGCTGGAGCCCAGGAGGTCCTCGGGTACGTTCCCGCCGACCAGGCCGGCTCCTCCACCGACGTCCAGGGCGACACCGGCGGGCAGGACATCAACGCCCTGGCCGGCACGCTCGTGGGGATGGCTGCGGCCGACGCTGAGAAGGCGACGACCGACGCCGGGTTCACCTTCCGGGTCACGTCCGTGGACGGGAAGCCGAACGCCGTCACGATGGACTACCGCGAGGACCGGATCAACGCCGAGGTCGAGGCCGACAAGGTCGTCCGCGTCACGATCGGCTGATCCGCACCGAGTAGCGCAGCCGGACGATCCCGCCGTCCAGCGACTCGGCGGACATCAGGTCCAGCGCCACAGGCCACTCATCCGGGCGCAAGGTGGGGGCGTCGAACAGTGCAGGAGTTCCCCTGCGCACCTGCGGGTCGTGCTCACGGCGGATCCAGTCGTACGGATCGCCCACGCCTGCGGTGGCGGCCTCCCACCGGGGATCCCCTGCCATCAGGTTGACCCCGGGGCAATGGTGAGCCGACCGTCGACTGAGGCCATCGAGTAGGTGATGCAGCGAGGACGGGCATGCCGCCATGCTCCTCGCGGAGGGTGAGTGAACGCGACCCGATGGGCGGGGTCCCGGCGTCGCTGCTCCGTAGACTGCTGAGCATGCCTCGCAACTCCGGCTCGGCCCCCGCCAGCGCCCCAGCTGACGTTGTCGACCTGGCACCCTCACCCCGGCCGCGCAGCTGGGCGCACCGGGAGGCCCAGGTGTACCGGCGCCGCCGCCGCGAGTACGTCGCGGCCACCAACGCGCTCGTGGCGTGGTTGCAGGGCCGCCTGGAGGACGTCGACGAGATCGAGGCCTTCGTCTCCGGGCGCGCCAAGGACGTGCGGTCGGTCGAGCAGAAGCTGCGCACCCGGGATCGGCTGCAGCCGGGGCGAGACAGCTCGTACGCGGACCTGCCCGACCTGATCGGCGTGCGCGTGGTCGTCCGGCTGGAGAGCGAGATCGCCATCGTGGCCGAGGAACTGCACAGGCTGCTGATCGTCGACAAGGACGTCGACGCCCGCAACGAGCGCTCCCGCGAGGAGACCCCGGGCTACCGCGGCCGGCACTTCGATGTGCGCGCCCGGCCCGACAGCGAGCTGCCCGAGCTGCTGACGATCCAACGCGCGGAGATCCAGGTCCGGACCCGGGCAGCCGACCTCTGGGCCTCACTCGAGCACGAGCTGCGGTACAAGGGCGGCGACGAGCTGCCCCCGGCGCGCAGCCGTCAGTTCGTCCTGGCCGCCAGCCTGCTGGAGCTCGCCGAGCGCGAGCTTGAGGACCTGCGCGCCTGGCAGGTGGACACCCAGGCCCATTCCTCCGGCGCGGCCGCCGTGCCGTCCCGCGAGGCCGCCGCACCCCTCGACGAGGCGGCCCTGGCCGAGTTCCTCGCCGCCCGCTACACCGCCGCTCCGAGTACGCCCCGGCGGTTGGGCTGGATGATGGAGCTGCTCCGGGAGATGCACCTGGACTCAGGCGCGGCCCTGACGGCGCTCCTGCCCGCGACACCCGACGCGCGGATCCTCGCCCTGGTCGAGGGTCGCGCCACCGTGGACACCGTCCGGATGCTGGACGACGAGCTGCTCCTCGTGGCTCCCGGAGGCGTTCATCAAGGCCAACAGGGCTGTGCCCGACGAGCGCAACCCGCAGCGGATCCGGACCCTGGAGCGCAGGCAACGGCGGCTGGCGGCGGGCTGATCCAGCAAACGAGAGGGGCCGGCGACCCGAAGGTCACCGGCCCCAGTGATCGGACCTGGAGTCAGGGACGCAGCACGGCGTCCACAGCGTGGATGAACCCTCCCTCCCGGGGGGCTACGACCGCTCGACCTGCCAGCTCCGCGCGTCCGGAACGAAACCGAGGCTGCGGTACAGCCGACCCGCGGGATTGTCCGACTCCGTGGCGATGACCCAGCGCTGAGCTCCGCGGTCCGCAGCCCATCTCGCCGCAACCCCCACGAGATGCCCGGCCAGGCCCCGCCGCCGGTGGTCGAACGCCGTCTGCACGCTCTGGTAGCGCGCGACCATCCGGCCCTGGGCATCGTCACCGCACAGGACGATCCCGAGGTTCGAGACGCACTCATCGCCCACGAACGCTCCGAAGAAGGCCGCTGCGCCCCGGTGCGACATCTCGGCGCGACTGCGCATGCGCGCCATCGTGAAGTCCCGATAGGAAGCGTCGTCGGGCTGCTCCCCCGTGCGGGCGTTCTCCGCGATGTCCGCCGCCGCAGCGGCAGCCCACTGCTCCGGGGCCAGGAGCTGGCTGATCACGTACCCGTCGGGCGCGGGGCGCTGTGCGGGCAGCGTCGTCGTCGCCATCACCTCGTCGGAGGTGACCGGGAGGTCGAAGGCGGCCCACGGTTCCGGCTCGGGCTCGGCTGGCAGGCCGATGCTCACGTGCCGGGCGTCCGGGAAGGCGGCCCGGAAGACCTCCACCCACCGCGCCGCATCGTTGCGTGCCCGCGGATCCGTCACCAGGAGGAAGTTGCCCCAGTGGTACCCGGGGTTGTCCGGGGAGGTGACGACGAGGTGGTCGCCACGGTCCTCGATCGTGGCGCCGCTGAGACGGAGCACGGCGATGTCCGTGAGCCAGCCGGGCGGGAGGTCCATCGCCCGAGGATATGGCGGCCGTCCACCCGGTGAGGCCTCAGTGGTCATCCCATCCGGTCTAGAGTCCCCACCATGCTCCCGTGGACCGGTGGCCTCGCGGGCCGCCTCGACGAACTCGTGATCGACTCGCAGGCGCTGCGCGGGAACCCCCTGGGCGATCCGCATGAGCGCCCGCTCTGGGTGTACGTCCCGCCCGGCTACGACGACGACCGGACGGCCCGGTACCCGACGGTGTACGTCATCCAGGGATACACCGGGAACGTGGCCATGTGGGCCAACCGCCAGCCCTACCGGCAGCCGTTCCCCGAGACCGCGGATGCTGTGTTCGCCGGCGGGGCACCGCCCTGCATCGTGGTGTTCGTCGACGCCTGGACGGCCTACGGGGGCTCGCAGTTCGTCGACTCCCCCGGGACGGGCAACTACCACACCTACCTCTGCGATGAGGTCGTGCCGTTCGTGGACACCCGCTACCGCAGCATCCCCGACCGCGAGTCCCGGGCCATCACCGGCAAGTCCAGCGGCGGCTACGGGGCGATGATCACGCCGATGCTGCGACCGGACGTGTTCGGCGCCCTGGCCACGCACGCCGGCGATGCGCTCTACGAGCTCTGCTACGTCCCGGAGTTCGGCGCAGCGGTCCGCGCGCTGCGCACCTACGACGGCGACCCCGCGCGTTGGTGGGCCGACTTCACCTCCCGGACGGCCTTCACGAAGCCCGAGGACGACGTGCTCCTGGGCATCTACGGGGTCGCGGCGTGCTTCTCCGCGGAACCGGACGGCACGCCCGTCCTTCCGTTCGACCCGGTCACCGGCGTCCTCCGGCCCACGGTCTGGCAGCGATGGCTGGACCTCGACCCGGTCCGGATGGCTCCCAGTCACGCCGATGCGCTCCGCTCGCTGCGGGCGATCTGGATCGACGCGGGCACCCGCGACGAGTACAACCTCGACATCGGGGCGCAGGCGTTCCGGGCGGAGCTGGCAGCCGCCGGAGTCCCCGACGAGCGGATCCACTTCGAGCTGTTCGACGCCGGGCACGGGGGGATCGACTACCGGTACCCGTTGGCCCTGGAGTGGCTCGCGCATCGGCTGGCGCGCTGAATGGTCACCCGCGCCCAGATCATCGCGGCCCTGCACGCCGCGCTGGAGGCGCATGCCCGAGGTGCTGGCCGCCTCCCTGGGCGGCAGCGACGCGACCGGGCGCACCGACGAGTTCTCCGACGTGGACCTGGTCGTGGTCGTGGAGGAGGGAGCCGTCGAGGCGGCGTTCGACGTCCTCCACAGCGCGCTGGAGGAGCTGTCGCCGATCGCGCACCGCTGGCGCCTGGCGGATCCGACCTGGCACGGCAACGCCCAGGAGTTCCTGTCCCTGCGCGACGCCGACCCGGCGCACTTCATCGACCTGGTCGTCCAGGAGCCCTCACGGCGGCGAGCGCTTCCTCGAGGTGGAGCGCCACGGCACCCCGCTCGTGCTGTTCGACCGCGTCGGGATCCTGGCCCCGGTCCCGCTGGATCGAGTCGCCCTGCAGGCCCGGATCGACAGCGCCTGGCGATCCTGCGCGACGCGGTTCCCCCTGTTCCAGACGCTGGTCACCCGGGCGGTGCGCCGCGGGTTCGTGGCCGAGGCGGCCGTGGCCTATCAGGACCACACCTACCGCCCGCTCATCGAGCTGCTGCGGATCCGGCACTGCCCGGAACGGTTCGACTTCGGCGCCCGCTACCTCGACCGCGACCTGCCGGCGGACGCTGCGCGCCGAGGTGGAGGCTCTGGCGCTCCCGGCATTCGCTGGCGAGGTGGAGGCGTTCCGGGGCCGCGCGCAGGCCCTGTTCGACGTCGACGCTGGCGGAGCTGGCCCCGGCAGGACTGACCCACCGGGGCGCACGTGCCGCAGGTCACCCGACGCATCCTCAGGGGACGATGCGGGCCAGCGCCTGGGCGACGCCGTCCTCGTCGTTGCTGGCCGTGATCAGGTCCGCGACCGCGCAGCACCTCGGGGTGGGCGTTCGCGGGGGCGACCGCGATCCCCGGCGAACGCCAGCATCCCCAGGTCGTTGCGGCCGTCCCCGATGGCGGCGACCTCGTCGGGGCGGAGCCCCCGGCGCGCGCACAGGCGGCGCAGCGCATCGCCCTTGTCCACGTCCGCGCGGGTGACCTCCAGATGGGTGGGGGTCGAGGCGAGGGCCACCAGTCCCTCGGGGATCGCCACCAGCGTGGGCGATGTCCTGCCGCTGGGCCTCGACCAGCAGCAGGATCTTGTCGGGCCCCTCCACGCTCGACGCGACAGGTCGGCCACGTCCGGAGCGCACCCCACGATGGCGGACTCCTCGCGGATCAGGTCGTCGAGGCCCTCGACGAGCCACCGCTCAGCGGCGTACCAGTTGACCGACATGCCCGCCGCGGACCCGGTGGCGGCGACCTGCTTGGCCAGGCCGACCGGCATCGGTCGCCGATCGATGACCCACAGCTCACCCGCGGCGCTGTAGCGGCCGGTCAGCGCCCCCTGCGACGCGATGAACTCCGCGGGCTCGACGAGCGCAAGGAGATCCAGGACGGGCCAGAGAGCGCGGGGTGGCCGCGAGGTCGTGAGCACCACCTCGACGCCGGCGCGACGGACCCGCTCGATCGCCGCCGCCGTGGCCCGCGTGACCTCGTGCCGGCTGTTCAGAAGGGTGCCGTCGACGTCGATCGCAACCAGGCGGATCACGCCGACCCCGTCGCGTCCCTGCGCGCCATCCGGGCATCGAGGAACGCCAGCTGGCTGTGCAGGAGGGACACGCTGGGCATCGCAACCCCAGCCCGCTCGGCCCGGCGAAGGGGCTCGGCGAGCATTGCCTCCACCTCCATCGGCCGGCCCGCGTCGGCGTCGAGCTTCATCGAGGTGGCGTACGGGGTCATCCCGGCGGTGATCCTCAGGAGGTCCTCGATCAGGCTGGCCGGGAGCTCGCGCCCCTCGGCGGCTGCCACCGCCGCGACCTCGGTCATCAGCGTGCGGATCAGCGCCACCGTGCCCGGGTCGGCCATCAGCTCGTCGGTGGTCGCGTCGAGGATCACGGACAGGGGGTTGAACCCGATGTTCCACAGCAGCTTGCGCCAGCGCGCGCGGATGAGGTCCTCATCGAGCAGGGCGGGCGTCCGGGCGGCGGTGAGGTCCTCGGCGATGGCGCGCATGAGGGGCGTGATCCCGCCAGCGGCATCGCCCGGGGCATGCACGGCGATGGTCAGGGCGCCGAAGTCGAGATGCGCCACACTCCGCGGGCCGGATCGTTGGGCGCACAGGAAGGCGAGCCCACCGAGGACCTCGCGACCGGGGGCGGCCGCGGCGTACGCGGGCTCCACCCCGATGCCGTTCTGTGCGAGCAGGATCCCCGCGCCCGGAGCCAGCAGTCGGTCGGCGTGATCGGCCAGGTGCGCAAGGACGTCCGCGTTGGACGTCGCCTTCACGGCCACGATCAGGACGTCGCATGGCCGGAGGTCCGCCCAGTCGGAGGCCACGGCCACGTCGTCGAGGTGGATGTTGCCCTCGGGGGAGGTGAGGTCCAGCCCGTGGGCGCGCACCTCCTCGAAGCCGGACCGCATGAGGAACTGCACGTCCGCGCCCGCATGGGCCAGCCGGATGCCGTAGAAGCAGCCGACCGCCCCGGACCCGACCACCGCGTATCGCAGCACGCACTGATCCTGCCACGACCACCGATCAGGTCGTGGGCCCGGACTCCGCCGCCAGCTTCAGGGCCTCCAGCGTCTGGCGGATGTTGCGCAGGTTGTGCTCGTCGCGCGGTCCGGGGATCAGGATCGAGCCCGCTCGGCTGACGAGCTTGCCACGCTTACCCTCACGACGATCGACCCAGGACTCGGTCACGGTGCACCCACCCTCGGTGGCGAGGATCTCGTAGGACCACGAGGAGATCGGCAGGGGTCCGAAGTCGACGTCGAACGCGAAGGCCCGGCCCCGGTCAGCGCTCGTGACCCGGCAGCGGGTGGCCCACACCCACGGTCCTCGCTTGTTCGTTCCCCAGAAGGTGTCACCAACACCCAGGCGATCACGAGCGCCCAGTGCGCCGGTGGCCTCAGGGGAGAACTGCCCGACTGACGAGACGTCGGCGATGAGGTCGTAGACCGCCTCCGGTTCGGCCACGATCTCGATCGACTCGCTGACTCCTGCCATGGTTCGAGTCTAGGGGCCGCCCGGTGAGGCGCTTCGCGGGTCGAGCATGGTCAGGACCATGCGGGAGGGCTCCAGGGCCAGCACATCGTGCGGCACCCGGGAGCCGATGTGGACCAGCCCGCCGGGCGTGAGCTCCACCTGCTCGCCGCCTGCCCCCACCCGCAGCCGGCCGTCGAGGACCTGCAGCAGGATCGGGACAGCGGCCGTGTGCTCGCTGAGCTCCTGGCCGGCGTCGAAGGCGAACAGCACCACCCGGGCGCCCTCACCCTTGAGCACCGTCCGCGAGACCGTCGCGTCCGGCGCCACCTCGATCAGCGCGCCAAGAGCCTCGATGTGCTCCATGCGGATCTCCTTCAGGTTGTTGTGGTAGTCGATTCCGACTGTGAGAGCGACGGATCGACGAGCAGTAGGGGGTCTGCCCTACGACCCGATCCTCTCCCAGTCGCGGCGCGGGTTGCCCGCGAGGCGGCTCAGGGTGAGCTGGTACGCGGCGTCGGGGATCTTGCGAGCCGCTTCGCCATGGGAGTGGCCGCGATGTGCGCGACGAGCCGGATGCGTCAACCTGCTATGGATTATGGCATAGTACATATATGGACTCTGGGGTTGACGGGAGTGCCGGGCCTTCCGCCCGTGCCGGGTCCGAGCGGCGTGCCCCTGGCGCGACCCGGTTGCGGATGGTCGACAGTGCCGCAGTCCTTCTGGGTGCGCGTGGAGTCGCTGGGGTGACGGTCGATGCGGTTCTGGCCCACAGTGGGGCACCGCGTGGCTCGGTCTACCACCACTTCCCGAGTGGGCGTGATGAGCTGCTGCTCGCCGGCCTCGACCGGGCTGGGGATGTGATCTCCGCGAAGCTGGACCGGGCTCTGGAAGACGGGGATCCACACGCCGCCGTCGCATCGTTCGTGCGCTTCTGGAAGAGGCTGCTGGTCGGCTCCGACTTCCGTGCCGGGTGCGGGGTCGTCGCTGTCGTGGTGGACAGCCGCCCGGATGTCCCCGAAGCCGTCGAGGGTGCGCGCGTCATCTTTGAGCGGTGGCACGCGAGCATCACCGGCCTTCTCGTCGCCGATGGTTACCCCCCGTCTCGCGCCGAACGGCTGGCCACGCTCATGGTGGCCGCCATCGAGGGCGCGATCGTGCTGTGTCGAGCGCGTGGCGATGTGGCCCCGCTGGACGACGTCGCCGCCGAGATCGACCTGCTCCTGGACGCCCGATGACGTCGGTTGAATCCGGCCACTCGAGTCGGACCGCCAACCGCCCACATGAGGAGACCACGATGACCAGCCCTGGAACCTGGCAGCCGACCGCGTGCATCCTCTGCGAGTGCAACTGCGGCATCGAGGTGCTGCTCGGCGAGGACGGACGCACGCTTCGAGCAAGATCCGCGGCGACAAGGAGCATCCGGCGTCGCAGGGCTACACGTGCAACAAGGCCCTGCGCCTCGACCACTACCAGAACGGGCGGGTCGGGCGGCTGACCTCGCCGCTGCGGCGCACGACCTGACGGCGACTTCGAGGAGATCGACTGGGACACCGCGATCGCGCGAGATCGCCGCCCGGCTCGACGGCCGTCCGCGACGCCCACGGCGGCGAGACGATCTTCTACTACGGCGGCGGCGGGCAGGGAAACCACCTCGGCGGCGCCTACTGCGGCGGCGTCCATGGCCGCCTCGGCGCCCGCTACCGCTCCAGCGCGCTGGCCCAGGAGAAGACCGGCGAGTTCTGGGTCAACGCCCAGATGCTCGGGCACTCGACGCCGCGGCGACTTCGAGCACTGCGAGGTCGCGGTGTTCCTCGGGCAAGAACCCGTGGATGTCGCCAGAGCTTCCCGCGGGCACGCAGCCGTCCTCAAGGAGATCGCCAAGGATCCCGAACCGCTCGATGATCGTCGTCGACCCCGTCGCACCGAGACCGCCGAGCTGGCCGATATCCACCTGCAGGTGCGGCCGGGCACCGACGCCTGTGCCTGATCGCCGCGCTGGCCGCGGTCCTGGTGCAGGAAGATCTTGTCGACCACGACGTGGATCGCGGAGCACACCGACGGTTTCGGTGCCGTCGCAGAGCGTGCTCGCCGGTGTCCGCCATTGCTCAGTACTGCGCGCGTCGCCGGCGTCGACGAGGCCCTGGTGCGCGCGGCCGCCGCGCTGATCGCCGCGGCGCGAGTCGGTCGCCGTGTTCGAGGACCTCGGCGTGCAGATGAACCGCGACTCCACCCTGGTCAGCTACCTGGAGAAGCTGGTCTGGATGCTGACCGGCAACTTCGCCAAGCCCGGCGCCCAGTACGTGCCGTCCAACCTCGTCCGCGATCGGGCGCGACCGTGGCCGAGCGCCATCGACGACGTGCCGCGCAGCCCGGTGGTCGGAGCACCGATCATCGGCGGTCTGGTCCCGTGCAACGTCATCGCCGAGGAGATCCTCGCCGACCATCCCGCCCGCTACCGGGCGATGATCGTCGAGAGCTCCAACCCCGCGCACTCGCTGGCCGACTCGCGCGCGCATGCGCGAGGCGCTGCAGGCCCTGGACCTGCTGGTGGTCATCGACGTCGCCATGACCGAGACCGCGCGCCTGGCCGACTACGTCCTGCCGGCCCCCACCCAGTTCGAGAAGTACGAGGCGACCTTCTTCAACTTCGACTTCCCACGCAACATCCACCACCTGCGCCACCCCGTCGCTGCCCGCACCCGAAGGACTGCTCGCCGAGCCCGAGATCCACGCCCGCCTCGTCGAAGCCGCCGGGGCCCTGACAGAGCAGGACTACGCACCGCTGCGCGCAGCCGCCGAGCAGGGCCGGGCCGCGTACGCCGCAGCCTTCCTGCCGTTGATGGCCGACCCCACCGATACGGCGCCTGGCACCGGTCCTGCTCTACCGCACGCTGGGTCCCACGCTGCCCGAAGGCGCCGCCGCGGCCGCGGTGCTCTGGCCAGCCGCCCACCAGCTCGCCGCGAGCGACCCCGCCGGGGTCAAGCGGGCTGGCTACGGTGAGGGGCTCGCAGCTGGCGAGCAGCTCTTCGACGCGATCCTGTCCGGGTCCCATGGTGTGGTGATCACCGAGGACGAGTACGACGAGTCGTGGCGGCGGCTGCCGCGCGAGCGGATCCAGCTGCACATCCCTGAGCTGCTCGACGCCGTCGAAGCCCTGCCCGACCGGCCGTTCCCGGCCAACGATCCGGAACTTCCCCTACGTGCTGTCCGCCGGGGAGCGGCGGGCCTTCACCGCCAACACCATCATCCGGGACCCCGAGTGGCGCCGGCGTGATCCCGACGGGCTTCTCCGCATGAGCGACACCGACGCCAATCGACTCGGCGTCAGCAGCGGCGACCACGTCCGGCTCACCACCCGAGTCGGCAGCGTTGACGTCCAGGTCGACGTCACCGACACGATGCGCGCCGGCCACCTCGCCCTGCCCAACGGCCTCGGGCTGACGGTGGACGATCCAACCGGTGGCCCAGTCACCACCGGGATCGCCACCAACACGCTGACCGACCATCGGGACCGCGACGAATGGGCCGGGACCCCCTGGCACAAGCACGTCCCCGCCAACATCAGCGTCGTCCCGGTGCCGTCAACGGCTGGTTCGCTCCCAGCCCGGTGACGAGGATGAGCAAGATGCGCACCTACGGCACAGCGTCCGACCGCGCAGTGGTTGCCGATGGATCGACCCGCTCACCCGCGTCAGCCCGAGTCACTCGGCCGGCACGGGTCACCCGGGCAGCGCCCTCACCCGGGCAGCGGCAGCCAGCGGACGGATCCCCGGCGACCACCCCACCCGGGGGCAGCACCCCGAACCCCGTGGCTGCCGCCAGCCCGCGCAGCATCCCGGAGCCGAGATGGCTGCCCGGGACGAACTCCCCCGTCAACGAGGCGACCCAGAACCAGCCGGTCCTCGTGGGCCGGCGCACCCACCGCCTCGGCGCATGTGACGACGGCCAGCTCGGGCAACGCGGGTCGACCGGCCAACCCGGCCAGGATCGGTGCACCCAGGCTCATCAGGGTCACGATCGCGCTCTGCGGGTTCCCCGGGAGCCCGACCAGCCAGGCGCGACCTCGATCCAGCGTGGCCGCCAGCATGGGGTGTCCGGGGCGCACGGCGACGCTGTCGATGACCACCTCGCCCTCGCACTGTGCGATCGCCGCGTGCAGATGGTCGACCGGGCCTGCCGCCGTCCCCCCTGTCGTCAGGACCACATCGGCAGCCGAAGCCGCGCGGCTGATCGCCTCGACGTGCGCGGCGAGGGTGTCCTCGCAGCGCTCCACGAGCACCACGTCCACCCCCATGCGAGCCACCCACGCAGGCACCTGCGGGCCCAGTGAGTCGCGCACCAGGCCGCGGGCAGGGACGCCCGCCGTGGCCAGCTCATCGCCGAACAGCACCAGCGCCACCCGAGGGGCAGGAACCACCAGGAGCTCGTCGTGGCCCGCGGCGGCTGCCAGGCCGATCAGGGCCGGGTTGAGCACGGTGCCGGCAGGCGCCAACACCTCACCCTCGGCGCACTCCTCACCCGCAGGACGGATGTGCGTGGGCCCGTCCGGTGCCGGTGCGGTGAGCACCTGGGCCCCGGAACGCACCTGGACCTCACCGTCCTCGCTGCGGACCACCGCGGCCGCCCCCTCGGGGACCACCCCACCGGTGGCGATCACGACGGCCTGGCCCGAGGTCAGCGGACCGGGCACCGGACGCCCGGCAAGGGACTGGCCGACCACGGTCCAAGGCCCCGGACCGGCGACGGCCCAACCATCCATGGCTGAGGTGTTGAACGAGGGAAGGGCGCACAGCGCGACCAGGTCCTCAGCAAGGACCAGGCCGTCGCAGACCGCCAGGACGTGTCGGACGGGGGCCAGCGGTCGCAGCGCTTCGGCCAGTGCCGCCCGCGCCTCATCCCAGCGCGGCTCGGTGAGGGTCATCGGACGCCGCCTTCCCTGCGGGTCGACGTGGTCACTGCTCTCGCGCACCCCAGCCCAGGGCCAACTCGCTGACCACCGCAGCGGCCCGCGCGGGATCCGCACCTGCGGCAACGGCAGCGCCGAGCAGGTACGTCGTCACAGGGGCGGCCGGGCGGTCCACGTTGTGCGCAGCATCGCGCGCGACATCGAGGATCGCGTCGATGTCCGTGGCGACGTCCACGCCCAGTGCCGCGCTCACGGCGTCCACCCATTCCTGCATGTCCCTGTCCTCCTCCGCCGCGCGCATGCGCGCGACTGCCAGCTGCTCCCAGGTGTCCACGTCAGCCAGTGCGGCTGCGGGCACCGGCCATTCCATCACGTCGAGCTCTGCGTGAAGGGCCCGGACGGGCAGGCCAGCCAGCGGCCCCAGGGCATCGAGTGCCCCGCGCAGGGCGTCAGTCCGGTAGCCCGCGCAGAGCAGTTGCCGGTAGCCCTCGGGATCCACCGGGACGACAGCCCCGACCTCATGCCCGTTCGCCGCGTCATCGTCACCGCCCATGGCATGGCCCAGATCCGTGACGCGACCGCTGCCGGCGCCCACGGAGGTCGTGGCGCTCAAGCGGGACAGCGCCTCGACCACGACCGGCAGCGCGAACGGCATGTCGGCGGCGATCACGCCGACGTACGGCGTGCCCACCTCTGCCAGCCCAGCACCGATCCCCGCCAACGGTCCGGAGCCCGGCGGATCCTCGCGGACGAACGTGACGCGGCCAGCAAGCCCGTCCAGGGTCGGACCGACGACGACCACGGGCACCTGCAGCGGCACCTCGGCCAGCAGCCGGTCGACCAGTCGTCGGCCGCCGACGTGCGTCGTGGCCTTGTCGCGTCCGAGCCGACGACTGGCACCACCGGTGAGCACGAGCAGCGAGCACCCCATCGGCCATGGGGTCGCCCGAACTTCGTCCACGCCTGCACAATAGGCGCCTACCGGAAGGGCCGTCATGAGTGACCTGACCCACCTCGACGCTGCGGGCCACGCCCGGATGGTCGATGTCGCCGGCCGCGAGGTGACCACCCGCACCGCGACGGCCAGCGGACGCGTCACCACCTCGGCCGCCGCGCTCATCCGTTCGGGGGACGTGCCGAAGGGCGACGTGCTGGCCGTGGCCCGGATCGCCGGGATCATGGCCACGAAGCGGACCCCCGACCTCATCCCGCTGTGCCACCCGATCGCCGTGCACGGCGTCGACGTGCAGGTCACGTGTTGCCGAGTCCGCCGACGAGGTGCTCATCCTCGCCACCGTGCGGACCGCGGACCGGACGGGTGTGGAGATGGAGGCCCTGACCGCGGTGGCCGTCGCGGGGCTCGCGGTCATCGACATGGTCAAGGCCGTGGACCCGCACGCCGCGCTGCGCGACGTCCAGGTCGAGGCCAAGGACGGCGGCCGGAACGGGGCCTGGCGCCGATGAGCGCAACGCCCGACAAGGCACCGGCACAGCCGGGCCCCGGTCCGCTGGCGCCGGCCCCGGCGACGACTCCCGCCCCAGCCACGGCTCTGGCGCGCGCCGCCGTGATCACGTGCTCCGACTCTGCGGCTGACGGGATCGCACTCGACACCTCCGGGCCCCTGGCTGCCGAGCTGCTCGCGGGACTCGGCCATGAGGTCACCCGGGTGACCGTCGTGCCCGATGAGGCGGGGTCCATCGTCGAAGCCGTGCGAGCGGACATCGCCGCAGGCGCCCGGATCGTCGTCACGACCGGCGGGACCGGGGCGGGGCCGCGGGACGTGACTCCTGAGGCGTTGCGCGCCGCGGGCCTGCGCGAGCTCCCCGGCCTGGGCGAAGCCATCCGGGCCGCGTCGCGGGAGCGGATCCCCGCCGCCGACCTCTCCCGCACCCTGGGCGGGATCCTCGACGGGGCCGTCGTCCTGGCCCTGCCCGGCAGCCCCGGCGGCGTCCGCGACGGACTCGCCGCCGTGGGCGGCCTGCTCGAGCACGCCGCCCACATGGCAGCGGGCGCCGCCCACGGGGCCCAGCGCCGCACCACCGCCGACCCGACGGTTGACGCCCTCGGCGCTGGTCACGGCCACCGCGATCAGCGAGTCGGACGTCGCCGCCGAGGTCGCGCGCGCCGCCGCGGGGGCCGTCGTGACGTTCGCGGGCGTGGTGCGTGACCACGATCGGGGCCGGACAGTGACCGCCCTGCACTACGAGGGCCATCCTGACGCCGGGCGCGTCCTGGCCGAGGTGGTCGCCGAGGCTCTGGAACGTCCCGGGGTCCTGGCCGCTGCCGCCCGCCACCGCGTGGGAGACCTCGCGATCGGCGACCTGGCGTTCGTCGCCGCCGTCAGCGCCGCCCACCGGGGAGAGGCGTTCGACGCATGCGCCTGGCTGGTCGACGAGGCGAAGGCGCGGCTGCCCATCTGGAAGCACCAGCACTTCGCCGACGGGACCGACGAGTGGGTGAACAGCCCATGAGCACGCAATCGGCTCACGCGCGCCTCGTCGACCGGTTCGGCCGCACGCACCACGACCTGCGCGTCTCGCTGACCGACCGCTGCAACCTGCGGTGCACGTACTGCATGCCGGCCGAGGGCTTGGACTGGATGCCCACCCCCGACCTGCTGACCGCCGACGAGATCGTCCGCGTGGTGCGCATCGCGACCGACCTGGGCATCACCGAGGTCCGGCTCACCGGTGGGGAGCCGCTGATCCGGCCGGACGTCGTCGACATCGTCGCCCGCCTGGCCACACTTCCCCGGGCGCCTCACCTGTCGGTGACCACCAACGGCCTGCGCCTGGCCGCCCTGGCAGCACCGCTGGCTGAGGTTGGGCTGTCCCGGGTCAACATCTCCTGCGACACGCTGAGCCGGGAGACGTTCGCCCGCCTGACCCTGCGCGACCGCCTCGACGACGTCCTTGCCGGGATCGCAGCAGCGCGCGCGGCTGGGTTGGCCCCGATCAAGGTCAACGCCGTCCTGATGCGCGGGGTCAACGACCACGAGGCTGCGACGCTCCTGCGCTGGGCCCTTGACGAGGGCCTGAGCCTGCGGTTCATCGAGCAGATGCCGCTGGACCCCCAGCACGGCTGGAACCGGGCGATGATGGTGACCCGCGAGGAGATCATCGACTCCCTCGAGCGGGCCGGCTTCCACCTGGCTGCACTGCCCGGGCGCGGCTCTGCGCCGGCCGAGGAGTTCGCGATCGACGGCGGGCCGGCAACGGTGGGCATCGTCGGCTCGGTGACCAACCCGTTCTGCGACGCCTGCGACCGTGTGCGCCTGACCGCCGACGGGCACTGGCGCTCCTGCCTGTTCGCCCAGCGCGAGGCCGACCTGCGCACGCTGCTGCGCGACGGCTCCGACGACGAGCTGATCGCCGCTCGGATGCTCGGTGAGGTCGCGCTCAAGCAGCGCGGCCACGGCATCGACGAGCCGGCATTCACCCAGCCCGACCGACCGATGTCGGCGATCGGAGGCTGAGCGATGCCCACCTCCGACGCCTCGTCCAGCTCGCAGGACGATCCGCGCTCCCCCGTCGGACCGGGCCCCGAAGCCGTCACCTTCCGGATGTTCGCGGCCGCCCGGGCCGCTGCGGGAACCAGCGAGGTCCACGTGGCCGCCGGGCCCACGGTCGAGGTGGTGACGGCGCTGGCCGCCGCGCTCCCGCCGCGGTTCGCCGACGTGATGGCCGCCAGCTCGCTGGTCGCCGATGGCCACCGGCTGGACCACAGCTCGTCGGCACCGATCGCCGGGGGCACCACGGTCGACGTCCTGCCCCCGTTCGCGGGCGGCTGACGTGACGGCCCTCGACAGCCGCACCGCCGCGACGCCCACCACGTCCTGGTGGCGTGAGGCCTCCGGCTCGGTGGCCGACCTCGGGGTCCTGGTCCCCATCGCGATCGCACTGATCGTCAGCAACGGCCTGTCGACGACCGCTGTCCTGCTGCCCGCCGGCCTTCTCTACCTGGTGGTCGCGTGGACCTACCGGGCGCCGGTGGCGGTCCAGCCGCTCAAGGCGTTCGGCGCCGCCGCGATCGCCGCCGGAGCAGGGGCGGACGTCATCGCCGCAGGCTCGCTCATCATGGGTGTGGTCTTCCTCGCGCTGGGCGCCTCCGGGCTCCTGGACCGCTTGGGGTCCGCGTTCCCGCGTGTGGTCATCCGGGGCGTGCAGCTGGCGGTGGGGCTCACGTTCATGAGGATCGCCTGGGGGATGGTGACCCACCCCTCGAGCACATTCACCGCGCACTGGCCCGTCGCGTTGACGGCGCTGGCCTGCCTGGTGACCACCATCATCCTGCTGCGGTGGCGGCAGGCGAGCGCCCTGATCGCCGTGGCGCTCGGCCTGGGCATCGCCGTCGCGACCACCTGGGGATCCGGCCCCATGACGCTCGGCCCGTCCCCGATCATCCTGCCCACGATCACCGCCGCCGACCTCCTCCTGGCCGCGACGCTGCTGGTCCTGCCCCAGGTTCCCCTGACGCTGGCCAACTCCTGCCTCGCGCCGGCAGACGCCGCCCCGACGTACTTCCCGGACGCCGCAGCCCGGATCACGCCGAGCCGCCTCGCCCGCACGCTGGGCGTGGCCAACCTGGGCGTCGGGGCGATCAGCGGCATGCCGCTGTGCCACGGCGCCGGCGGGATGAGCGCTCATCACGCCTTCGGCGCGCGCACCTGGCGAGCCCCAGCCCTGATCGGGGGCACGCTGACCGCCCTGGCGCTCCTCCTCGGACAGGACCTCGCCCTGGTCCTGCGGGCGTTCCCGGTGGCGATCCTCGCCGCACTCCTGATCGTGGCCGGGATCACCCACGTCCGCCTGCTCTCCGACGTCCGCGGGCGCTTCGACTGGACGGCTGCCCTGGCCATCGGCGTCGCCGGAGCCACCGGCCACCTGCTGGCAGCGGTGATCATCGGGCTCGTCGCTGTGGGCATCCGCTCCATGCTGCGCGCGACGCCGCACCAGCCGGCTAACCCGCGCGGTACGCCTCGCGCAGGCCCACCCGACCTCCGGTGCGCAGCGCGGCGCCCCGGTAGACCCGGGCGCCGAACCAGACGAGGAACGCGATGAACGCCGCCGACCCGACGAGCGCGACCAGCACCTCCCACCACACGGCATCCCCGGTGACGATCCGGAAGGGCATGAGCAGCGGCGACCAGATCGGGACCATCGACATCGGTGCGAGCAGCGGGCTCGCAGCCCCAGTCAGCGAGGCGGCCGCGACGGCGTAGGCCGGGAGCAGCAGCACGGAGGGCACGTAGGTCAGGGACTGCAGGTCCTCGAGCCGGGAGACCGTGGCCCCCATCGTGGCGAACACGAAGCTGTACATCGCGTACCCGATGACGAACCAGAGGGTCATCCACGCGAGCGACCCGAGGCCGAGACGGAACAGGTCCAGCCCTGCGGATCCGTCACCGAACGCCCAGAGGCCGAACGCGTAGGTCATCCCGAGGATCACCAGCTGGACCAAGCCGAGACCGCCGACGCCCAGCACCTTGCCGACCAGCATCGCGGCGGTCGACACCTTGGCCAGCACCAGCTCGGCCACGCGGGTCTGCTTCTCCTCGACCACGGCCGAGCCGACGAACTGGCCGAACGCCATGACCAGGATGAACAGGATCACCACGCTCATGAAGGCAGCCAGCCCTCGGGCGACCTCCAACTCGTCGACCGGACCCGCCGTGCTGAGATCCTCGACCACGACGACCACCGGCTGGATCACGGTGTTCACGGCCGACTCGGACAGGCCCAGCTGCTCCGCGGCCACGACGCGGGCGGTCGCCGTCGCTGCGCCCCGGAGGACGGCATCCACCGAGGGGGACGGTGCCCCCACCGCGACGATCGTGTCGCCATCGATCAGCGCCGCGTCGACCGATCCGGACTGCACCGCCTGCCTGGCCTGCTCGACCGAGGCGCTGTCCACGACGACCACGTCGACGCCCAGGTCAGCGGCGACACGCTGCACCTCATCGACCAGGCCCGCAGGGCCCTCGCCCGCCACCGTGACGGACGCGGACGGAGCGGGACGGCCGACCAGGGAGACCGCGAACATGCCCGCCAGGATCAGCACCATCGAACCGATGAGCACCCCGATGAACACGCGGCTGCGCCCACGCTCCACGAACTCGCGGCGCGCGATGAGGCCAACCCCGCTAGACATGGGCGACCCCCTCCGCGGCCATGACCACGTCGGCCGCGGCCGATGGCTCCGGCACCGCCTGCACCGCCTCGTGGAACAGGTCCGCGAGCGAGGGCGCCTCGTAGCGGAACGAGGTGATCTGGCCGGCCGACCCGGCTGCTGCGAGCAGCTCCTCGGCCGTCACCGTGGCCGGGACCATCACGTGGGGTCGCTCGCCACCCACCAGGACGGCGCCCGTCACGTCGGGCACCCACGGTGCCCCATCGACTGTCACCTCGACCCGGCGTACCTCAGCCCGGGACCGGATCGTCGCGAGGTCGCCGTGGGCCACCGTGACCCCGCCGTTGATGATCGCGACGTCGACGCAGAGGTCCTCGACCAGCTCGAGCTGGTGCGACGAGAACAGGATCGTCGCACCGCGTGCCGCTGCCTCACGCAGCACCGCGCCCATCTCCCCCACGCCCACCGGGTCCAGCCCGGAGAACGGCTCGTCGAGCACCAGCACCTGGGGGCCGTGCACCAGCGCTGCAGCGAGCTGCACCCGCTGCTGGTTGCCGTGCGACAACGTGTCGAGCCGATCCTTGGACCGGTCGGCCAGGCCGAGCTGGTCCAACCACGACATGGCCGCGTCCCGGGCCTCCTTGCGGCCCATCCCCGCCAGTCGCCCGAAGTGGACCAGCTGCGTGATGATCGACATCTTCGGGTACAGGCCCCGCTCCTCGGGCATGTAGCCGAACTGCCGGCGGATCGGCCGCGTCAGCTGCTGCCCGCCGTAGCGGATCGAGCCGGCGTCCTGGTCGAGCAGGCCGAAGATGCAGCGCATGGTGGTGGTCTTGCCCGCACCGTTTCGACCGAGGAAGCCCAGGATCCGTCCGGGCGTCACCTCCAGGCTCAGCCCACGGAGCACGACGAGGTCGCCGAAGGACTTCTCCAGCCCCTCAACCACCAGCTCCCGCGCCGCCACGGGCACAGTCTGGCACCGCCGCGCCGCAGGGGCCCGTCCTCGCCAGAACCGCACCCGAACGCCCCAATCGCCCTTGTCCGGACACCCTTCGCGCTACCCTGCCACCGTCCGGTCTGGTCCGGCCCACGCACAGGAGGCTCCCGTGAGCAGCTACGTCGACACCCTGCTCGCCAACGGCGAGGAGATCGTCTACAGGACGAAGAAGCATTGGATCGCCCCGGCGTTCTCGACGGTCACGGGCACACTCCTGACACTCGGCGGCCTCGCCGCCCTGTTCGGTCAGTTCTTCACCGAGAACAAGTTCCTCAACGGTGTGCTCCTGTGGGGCGGGCTGGGTGCGCTCCTCGTGGGCCTGGCACTGCTGGCCAACGCGGCCATGAAGTGGTGGGCGCAGTTCTACTTCGTCACCAACCAGAAGGTGATGAAGGTCGAGGGTCTGCTGCGCAAGTCGACCAGCGGCTCGGCGCTGGAGAAGATCAACGACATCACCATGGAGGAGCCGCTGCTCGGCCGGTGGCTCGGGTACGGCACGGTTCGCGTGCTCACCGCGGCCGACGAGTCCAACCTGCACTACACCTTCATGCGCAAGCCCCTGGAGTTCCGCAAGGCGATCCTCGACGCGAAGCTGCTGTGGGAGAGGCAGGACTCCCGGGACATCGCCGACGCCTTCCGGGAGGGCGTGACCCCAGCTGTCGCGGCGGCCCCCGCCGCCGCCTCTGGCCAGGAGATCGCCGACTCCATCGAGCGTCTCGCACAGTTGCGCGACAGCGGCGCGATCACGACTGAGGAGTTCGAGGCGAAGAAGGCCGAGCTCCTCGACCGCATGTAGAGCGGTCCCAACCGCCCCGGGCCCGCTACGGCGACAGGCGGCGGAGGGTCCAGGCGGCGGCGTCGTCGAGGCCGCCTGGAGCCTGCCGGCGGTACTCGATCCGGTCGTGCAGCCGCGAGAACCTCCCGACCCAGAACTCCACCGCCTCGGGCACCAGGACGTACCCGCCCCAGTTGTCGGGCATCGGGATCGGGTCGTCGGTGCCGAAGTGCTCCGTCAGCGCCGCGACACGCGCGTCCAGCTCCGCCCGGGCGACCTCCTGGCTCTGCTGGCTGGCCCAGGCCCCGACCTGCGCGGCGCGCGGCCGGGACGCGAAGTACGTCTCGGACTCCGCCCGTGGCATGCGCTCGGCTCGACCGCGTACCGCCACCTGTCGGTGCATCCCGTGCCACGGGAACAGCAGCGCGGCGTTCCCGGTCTGCTCGAGGTCACGACCCTTGCGCGACCCATGGTTGGTGAAGAAGCAGAACCCACGGGGGTCAACGATCTTGACCAGCATCAACCGGACCGAGGGATGACCCCGGCCGTCCACCGTTGCCAGCGTCGCCGCGTTCGGCTCGGGCAGCCCGAACTCGACGGCCTCGGCCAGCCAGGTCCGGAACAGCTCGAGCGGGGCCCCGGGGACGCTGTCCACCTCGAACCCCTCGATAGGGGCCTTCAGGTACTCGATGCGCTGCACGGGCACTTGCTCGACCATGGCTCCAGTATCGACCACCCCAACCGTCCGCCCGGGCTGGACCGGGGGTGCGGGCAGCAGGATCCGCGGCATCGGGGAGAATGGTGCCCGTCCCGGTCCTCCCACCGCGCAGGAGTGATACATGTCCGACTTCGTACCCGGCCTTGAGGGTGTCATCGCGTTCGAGACCGAGATCGCCGAACCGGACAAGGAGGGCTCGGCCCTGCGCTACCGCGGCGTGGACATCGAGGACCTCGTCGGCCGCGTGACATTCGGCCAGGTCTGGGGCCTGCTCGTCGACAACGAGTTCAACCCCGGCCTGCCGCCGGCCGAGCCGTACCCGATCCCGGTGCACTCGGGCAACGTGCGCGTCGACATGCAGTCGGCGATCGCCATGCTCGCCCCCGCGTGGGGGCTCCAGCCGCTGCTGGACATCGACGACGACCAGGCTCGCGACGACCTCGCCCGGGTGTCGGTCATGGCCATGTCCTTCGCCGCTCAGGCCGCCCGCGGGGTCGGCGTGCCGATGGTGCCCACGCAGCTCATCGACCAGGGTCGGACGGTCGTCGAGCGCATGATGATCCGCTGGCACGGCGAGCCCGACCCGGTGCACATCCGCGCGGTCGACGCGTACTTCGTCTCCGCTGCCGAGCACGGCATGAACGCCTCCACGTTCACCTCGCGCGTGATCGCCTCGACCGGCGCGGACGTCGCCGCGGCGATCTCCGGGGCCATCGGCGCCATGTCCGGGCCGCTGCACGGCGGTGCGCCCAGTCGCGTGCTGCACATGCTCGAGGAGGTCGAGCGCACCGGCGACGCCGAGGGCTACATCAAGGGCGTCCTGGACCGCGGCGAGCGGCTGATGGGCTTCGGCCACCGCGTGTACCGCGCGGAGGATCCGCGGGCCCGCGTGCTCCGGCGCACCTGCCTCGAGCTTGACGCCCCGCGCTACCAGGTCGCCGAGGCCCTCGAGGCCGCCGCGCTCAAGGAGCTGCGCGAGCGCCGCCCCGACCGCGTCATCGAGACGAACGTGGAGTTCTGGGCTGCGATCATCCTGGACTTCGCCGACATCCCGCCGACGATGTTCCCGGCCATGTTCACCTGCGCCCGGCTGGCCGGGTGGAGCGCGCACATCTACGAGCAGAAGCGCACCGGTCGTCTCGTGCGCCCCTCTGCCCGGTACCTGGGACCCGGCCCGCGCGTCCCCCAGGAGGTGCCCGGCTGGAAGGACTCGATGCTGTTCCCGTACGACGGCGACCTCGGCCCGCTGTACGAGAAGACCCAGCCCCTGCCCCCGTTCTGATCCCCCGGCTGCCACCTGCCGCCCCGACCCATCCCGACCGCCCTGCCGACCCGAAGGACCACCCAGGTGACCATCACCGACCCGACCACCATCACGATCCCCGCGGACCTGCTCCCCGTGGACGGCCGCTTCGGTTGCGGCCCGTCCAAGGTGCGGGTCGAGCAGGTGGACGCCCTGCGCGGCGCGGCCACCACCATCCTGGGCACCTCGCACCGGCAGAAGACGGTGAAGTCCCAGGTCGGTCGGGTTCGGTCGGGCCTCGCGGAGCTGTTCGCGCTGCCTGACGGGTACGAGGTGATCCTGGGCAACGGCGGCTCAACCGCGTTCTGGGATGCCGCGACGTTCGGCCTCATCAACGACCGCGCGCAGTTCCTGACCTTCGGGGAGTTCGGCTCGAAGTTCGCCAAGGCCGCGAAGACCGCCCCGCACCTGGGCACCCCGACGGTCATCTCCTCCGACCCGGGCAGCGCGCCGGTGTTCGCCGCCGAGGCGGGCATCGACCTGTACGGCACCCCGCACAACGAGACGTCCACCGGTGTGGCCATCACCCCCACCCGCGTCACGGGTGCGGACGCCGGCGCCCTCATGGCATTCGACGCCACCTCGGCAGCCGGCGGCCTGGCGGTGGACCCGACACAGTTCGACGTGTACTACTTCGCGCCGCAGAAGTGCTTCGCCTCCGACGGTGGCCTCTGGTTCGCCCTGCTGTCGCCCGCCGCTGTGGAGCGCATCGAGTCGATCGCCGCATCCGGGCGCTGGGTCCCGGCGTTCCTCGACCTGAAGATCGCCCTGGACAACTCGCGCCTCGAGCAGACGTACAACACCCCGGCGCTGGCAACCATCCTGATGATGGCCGAGCAGGTCGACTGGTTCAACAGCCAGGGCGGCATGGCCTGGACGACGGCCCGCACCGCCGAATCCGCCGGCACCCTGTACGGCTGGGCCGAGTCCTCGGAGTTCGCCACCCCCTACGTGACCGATCCGGCGCTGCGCAGCAACGTGGTGGGCACCATCGACTTCGACGACTCCATCGATGCCACGGCTGTCGCCAAGGCCCTGCGCGCCAACGGGATCCTCGACACCGAGCCCTACCGCAAGCTCGGCCGCAACCAGCTGCGCGTGGCCATGTTCCCGTCCGTGGACCCGGCCGACGTGGCCGCCCTCACCCGCTCGATCGACCACGTGGTGGCCGCGCTGGCCTGAGCCTCGGGGCTGGACCAGACGGTCCCGGGCTACCTCCGACGACGCCTGCGCCGGACCGACCGGCGCAGGACCACCAGGGCGATGAGCGCTGCCACCGCCACCGCCGCGATGCGCACGTACGGGTAGATGTCGAACCCAGCCACCCGGGGCAGCACGCCCGCGATGCCGCCATCCGTGCCGAGTGCGGTTCGCGGGATGTCGACCTGGATCAGCTCGCCGGACTTCTCCGAGGCGACGATCAGCCCCTTGCCATCGGCGGTCCAGGTGACGGACTCACCCTGGGGCTGCAGTGGCAGGCCGAAGCGGGCCTGCGCCCTCCCGGGGGGCTTCCCGGTGAACACCTCGGCGGACAGGTAGTCACGCACGACGTAGCGCCTGCCCCCGGGGGCCATCGCCGCATCCGTGACCTGGGAGCGCGCCGTCCCGACCTTCTCGGCCTCCATCGGGGTCCGGGAGTCGCTCATCGGGCTGGGCAGTGCGTAGACACCGCCGACGCCGTCCTCCTTGCTGATCACCCAGAGCCGCTCCCGCTTGGGGTCGGCCATCAGCGCCTCGGCGTTGACCGGGCCGTCCGGGTAGGTGTACCGGTAGGTGGTCACGGGCACGTCGGCGTCGACGAGCTCAGCCGGCTCGATCACCTTGTGGATGCGTGCGTACGGCCAGGAATCGCGGTTGTCGCCGATGTCGGCGACCCAGATCACGTCGTTGCCCTGGTCGTCGCGCCCGATCGCCAGCGCCTCGTGGTCGCGCGCGGGCGTGTCCAGGAGCGTGAGCGTGGCCCGGATCGAGCAGTCCGTGGTGTCCAGGGCGTAGAGGTAGGGACCGCCACCGGAGTCGTTGGTCATCCAGAGGGTGTCCTTGTGCTGGCGCGACAGGGCGATGCCACTGACCTCGCCGAGCTCCGCGGTGTCGAACGTGCACAGCACCGTGTCCGCCGTGCCGAGGACCGCGGGAAGCGCCATCGAGGCGTCCGTCATCCGCAGGGCTGACGGCACCAGCCCGGTGGGCACAGCCATGGCCCCGACGAGGGCGACGGCTGCCGATGTGAGCAGCATGCGCCCGAACACAGCACCCATGCTCAGCCGGTCGGCCCCGCGCCGGTGGACCGGGCGTCGCGCTCCCGTGCACGGATCAGCGAGCGGCGCTTGACGAAGATGCCCAGGGTGACGATCCCAACCAGCAGCCCCGCCCCACAGACGGCCAGCCACCATTGCGTGCCCTGGTCGGCCAGCTCGTCGCGCCGCAGGAGGAGGATCAGCCCGGCGACGGCCCACAGCCCCAGGCCGACCTGGATCGCCCGGATGCCGTCGTTGCGCACAGGCTGCAACTCCGGCGGATCGGGCGTGGACATGGCCACAACCCTAACCCGGCTCCGGGGGACCCAGTGTCAGCGAAGTGCCGCCACAGCGGTGATCGCGATGAGCCCCAGCAGCACGGCCAGGGTGAGGAACCGACGGGCGCGCGGGTCCATGGATCAGGACCGGGGCTGGTCCGGGACGGCCTCGGAATGGGCGCCGCACCCGAAGGTCAGCGCGACGACGCGGCCATCGGCCGGGGACATCCCGTTCGCGCAGACGCCGAACGCGGACCCCGTCGGACCGCCGATCGGCATCAGGAATCCGCACGTGGTGCACGACCCGGGCGCCGAGCGCGCCATCGGGGTGCCCGGACCGGTGTCACCCTCGAGCCACCGGCTCGTCGCGTCGTCACGGCCCTCAGGGGAGAGCACCCGGCGCCGGCCGATCCCGAGCTCCCATCCCGAGGGACGAAGGCCGGGCTCGTCGGAGGCGGCGGCGAGGTCATCCAGGCCCGACCATCCGGGGGACAGACGCGGATCGTCATCGGTGGTGGGCAGGACGTCGCCGACCCCGAGGTCGCCGGGCTCCACCCGCTGGCTCCACGGCACCCACGCGGGGGCGACGAGCGCATCAGACCCGGGCAGCATCGCGATCTCGTCGATCGTGACCACGCGTGCCCGGGGGGCGCGAGCAACGGTGACCGCCCACTGCCATCCGCGGTATCCGGGGGCGTTGGAGACGAAGCGGTGGGTGACCACACGATCGTCCTCAGCCACCACGCCGAGGTGCTCGCCGACGTGGTCTGCCGGCACGAGCTCGAGGATGGCGCCACGGGCCTCGTCCACGGCATCGCGGCAGACGGCGTCGACCGGAGCCGCCTTGCGGGGGCGGCTGGTCAGGGTCTCGGTCATGGGACTTCCCGTGTCGCTGTCCGGCCACCGGCCGGGTGGGGCAGGCGGCCTCCACGCAGATAGGCTACCCCCATGAAGTCGCCGCGCCGGTCCCTGGCGATCGCCCTCGTCGCCCTGTCCCCCCTCGTGCTCGCAGGATGCGAGAAGCCCTACCCGGGCGTGACGGCGTGGTCGGGGACGTCGAGCAAGCACATCGAGGCCCTCTGCTGGCAGCCCAAGGAGCTCGGCGGGCTGACCCCTCGCGAGTGCGCCGAGGACGTGCTGGCAACCGCCGGTGCCGGCCAGGGCATCGCTGCCCTGGAGGTCGCCCCCGGTGACACGGTCGGTGTCTCCGTCGACCCCGTTGTCGCTGAGGGCGGCTGGTCGCTCCAGATCGCCGGACAGACCCTGGCGACCGGCCTCACCGATACCTACTACCGATTCACCTTCCCCGAGCAGGTCGCCACCGACGGCCCCGGCTACACGCTGCAGGTGATCGCCGCCGCCAAGCCCAACGGCGCCCGCGGCTACTGGTTCTTCCAGCTCGTCCCCCGCTGAGGCCGCTGGCCTCCACGCGAGACCCACTGCACCGCACGCCCGGGTTACTCTGGAGCGTTGCAGTCCCCACGCACACCCAGGAGTTCACAGTGCCCACCGGCAAGGTCAAGTGGTACGACA
This sequence comes from uncultured Actinomycetes bacterium, assembly GCA_963700475.1. Lineage (GTDB taxonomy): Bacteria > Actinomycetota > Actinomycetes > S36-B12 > CAIYMF01 > Prado023. Next base: position 7,184 of record CAVOXR010000011.1, on the reverse strand, counting down.
CGGAGAAGGGCTTCGGCTTCCTCACCTCAGATGAGGGCGAGGACGTCTTCCTCCATGGGAACTCCCTGCCCGCCGGGGTCACCAGCCTCAAGGGCGGAACACGCGTCGAGTTCGGTGTCGTCGACGGCAAGAAGGGCAAGACGGCACTCTCGCTGAAGGTGCTGGAGCCCACGGCCTCGGTCGTCAAGGCCAAGCGCAAGCCGGCCGAGGAGATGGCGATCATCGTCGAGACGCTGATCAACCTGCTCGACGGTGTGGGAAACGACCTGCGCAAGGGCCGCTACCCGGCCGATGCCAAGGGCTCCAAGGTCGCCGCCGTGCTGCGCGCGGTCGCCGACGATCTCGATGCCTGAGTCCAGCGCCTCCCCGGGTGACCGGTTGATCCGGGCCGGGTTGGTGGTCACCGCCGTTGGGATGGTGCTCACCCTCATCGCCATGCTCCCGCTGGTGACCGACGTCGAGCTGCCGTCGGCCTTCTGGTGGCTGTCCATGTTGGTCGGCGTCGGTCTGGGAATGGTCCTCGTGGGCCTGGCCCGCAACGGCCGGCGCCGCTCGCGCTCGCAGACAACTGCCCGCGCTGCCCTGGACTGACGGAGGGCCCATGCGCAGCCTTGCCGACGACCTGCGCTCCCGGACCGACGAGCAGCTCGCAACCCTCGTGGCTGCGCGGCCCGACCTCCTGCATCCGGTGCCCACGGACATCACCGCGCTCGCCCAACGAGCCGGGTCTCCGGCCAGCGTGGCCGCCTGCCTGCGCGGCTACGACCAGTTCGCGCTGCACGTGGTGCTTGCGGCTGCGATGGGACCCGACCCCGTCCGCCCGACCGCCCTGGCGTCCGAGTTGGGCGGGGCCCTTCCCGGAGACCGGACGGCCATCGACCGGGTGCGCGCCGTGGTCGTGAGGATGCGGTCCGAGGCGTTGCTGTGGGGGTCGGACAGGTCGCTGCACCTGGTGGGGCCCGCGCGCGACCTGATGGTTCCCGCCGAACGCGGGCCGCGTGTTGCTGCCCTGGACCCCGTGGTGGCCGGGTATGCCCGGGATCCTGAGTCGCTGCGGGCGCTGCTGGCCTTCGCCCCGGCCGGTGCGACGGCTGCCCTGCAGCGGCTGCTGGCCGGACCCGTGATCGGCACGGTCGCCGACGCCCGCCGCCGGCCCGAGCCCGACCGCAGCCCGGTCGACTGGCTCCTGGCCCACCACCTCCTGGTGCCCCTCGGTGGGGACCGCGCGGTCGTTCCCGCCGAGGTCGTCTCGATCCTGCGCCAGGCCGGGCCCGCGGACCCGGCGCGCACAGTCATCGACCTCGCCGCGCCAGCCCCCGCGCGCCCCGCTCCCGACCCGACACGAGTGGACCCGGGCGCTGTCGGGGCCGTCCTCGACGTCCTGCACCGGACCGGGGACCTCGGGCGTGCGTGGGCCGCGGCCCCGCCATCGCGGCTGCGCGCCGGGGGGATCCCGGCCCGCGACCTCACCCGGACCGCCCGTGCGGTCGGCGCCACCGAGGACGCCACCGCGCTGCTGATCGAAGTGCTGGCCGCCGCCGGCCTGGTCGCGCCGGACTCCCACGACCAGGTGAGCATCCTGCCGACACCCGCCTTCGACGCGTGGCTGTCGCAGCCGCCGCACGAGCAGCATGCCGCCCTGCTGGTCGCCTGGCTGGCGATGCCTCGGGCGGTGGCCAGTGCCGACCAGCGCCCGATGTCGCCGGAGCTCGCGGCGCCCACGCTGCCCGACCTGCGCCGCGATGCCCTCCGGGTGCTTGCCTCCGCCGAGGGCGCGTGGGATGACGCCGAGGTCGTCTCCGCCCTCGACTGGTGGGCGCCGCGTCGACATGATGCGACCCGCGACGAGCGGGTGCGCGCGGTCCTCGACCAGGCCCGGGAACTCGGCGTCGTCGTGGACGGGACGCTCACCAGCGCGGGCCGTGCTCTGCTCGCGGGGGACGGCTCCCTGGCCGCCGTCCTCGCCGAATCGCTTCCGGGACAGGTGGATCAGCTGATCCTGCAGGCCGACCTCACGGCCATCGTGCCGGGCCTGCCCACCCCGGCCCTCGCCGAGCTGATGCGCACCATGGCCGACGCGGAGTCGACCGGCGCGGCCAGCATCTACCGCTTCTCCCCCGACAGCATCCGGCGGGCACTCGACAGCGGTCGGGCGGCGGGAGAGCTGCTCGGGGAGCTCAACCGGCGCGGCGACGTGCCGCAGGCCCTGACCTACCTCATCGAGGATGTCGCCCGAAGGCACGCCGTACTGCGAATCGGAGCGGCGGCCACCTTCCTGCGCTGCGACGACCCCGTGGTCCTGGCCGGGATCATGGCCGACCCGGGCGCCGCCGCACTGGGGCTCTTCGTCCTGTCCGACACAGTCCTGGCCTCCGAGCAGCCGCCCGAGCACGTGCTGGACCGCCTGCGCCAGCTCGGTCACGCGCTGCTGCCCGAACCGGGACGTGGGCCTGCCACCGACGCCCCCAGACGCGCGCGGGGGCGCCATGCGGCGGTGGAGTCGAGCCCTGCAGCGGCGGGCGCCCCGTCGGTCACGCCTGCGCTGGCCGCGGCCGCTGTGCGCGCGATCCGGGCGAACGACCGGGCCGACGCCCCCCCGCCCGCTGGCGTCGAGGCGCCGGAGTCGGACACCGCGGTGCACCCCGTGCCGACCATGGGCCAGAACGACGTGATGGCGGTGCTGCGCTCGGCGATCGCCACCGACTCACCCGTGTGGATCGGGTACGCCGACCCCACGGGCGTGGCCGGGGAACGCCGGGTCGAGCCGCTGCGCCTGGCCGGCGGCTACCTGACCGCACTGGACCTGCGCTCGGAGACGATCACGTCCTTCGCGCTGGCCCGCATCACCGGCGCCCTGCCCACCTAGCCCCCACCATCCCTCCCCCCGCAAACCCTCCGCGAGCGCACAGACCCTCCCTGTCGGCGCGGAGGATCTTGACTCTCCGGGAGGGTTTGCGGGTGGGGAGCCCGCCGCGCGCGTCGTCCCTCAGTCGACCATCCCGCTGATCACGTCGTCGGCGTCGACGATCCGGTACGCGTAGCCCTGCTCGGCGAGGAACCGCTGTCGGTGTGCGGCGAAGTCGGCGTCGACGGTGTCGCGGGTCACCACCGTGTAGAAGCGCGCGCCGCGGCCGTCGGCCTTCGGGCGCAGGATCCGCCCGAGCCGCTGGGCCTCCTCCTGACGGGACCCGAACGACCCCGAGACCTGGATCGCCACCGAGGCCTCGGGGAGGTCGAGGCTGAAGTTGGCCACCTTGGAGACAACGAGCGTGGAGATCTCCCCGGTGCGGAACAGCGCGAACAGCTCCTGGCGCTCGTTGACCGGCATCTCGCCGGTGATCACCGGGACGCCGAGCATCTCGCCGAGCTCGTGGAGCTGGTCGAGGTACTGCCCGATCACCAGCACCTGGTCGTCGGGGTGCCGGGCCACCAGGGTGGACACGATCCCCCGCTTCTCGCGCGCGGTGGCGGCCATCCGGTAGCGCTCGTCGGGCTCGGCCATCGCATACGCCATCCGCTGGGCATCGGGCAGCGTGACGCGCACCTCGACACAGTCAGCGGGGGCGATCCAGCCCTGCGCCTCGATCTCGCGCCACGGCACGTCGTAGCGCTTGGGGCCGATCAGCGAGAAGACATCGCCCTCCCGACCGTCCTCGCGCACGAGCGTGGCCGTCAGGCCCAGTCGGCGGCGTGCCTGGATGTCGGCGGTGAACCGGAAGATCGGGGCCGGCAGCAGGTGGACCTCGTCGTAGATGATCAGGCCCCAGTCGCGGGCGTCGAACAGGTCGAGGTGGGCGTAGGTGCCCTTTCGCTTCGTGGTCATCACCTGATAGGTCGCGATCGTGACCGGCCGGACCTCCTTGCGCGCCCCCGAGTACTCGCCGATCTCGTCCTCGGTCAGGTTCGTGCGCTTGAGCAGCTCGTCGCGCCACTGGCGCGCGGAGACCGTGTTCGTCACCAGGATCAGCGTCGTCGCCTTGGCCAGGTCCATCGCGGCGGCGCCCACCAGGGTCTTGCCCGCGCCGCACGGAAGGACGACAACACCGGATCCGCCGTGCCAGAACCCCTCGGCAGCCTGGCGCTGGTAGTCGCGCAGCTGCCAGTCGTCCTGGACCAGCTCGATCGGATGGGCCTCGCCGTCGACGTACCCCGCGAGGTCCTCGGCCGGCCATCCCAGGCGCAGCAGGACCGCCTTGATGGCGCCCCGCTCGCTCGGGTGGACCGCGACTGTGTCGTCGTCGATCCGGGCACCCACCAGGGGGGTCACCTTGCGGCTGCGCAGGACCTCAGTGAGCACCGCCCGGTCGGTCGACTCGAGCACCAGCCCGTGGACCGGGTGCTTGAGCAGACGCAGGCGGCCGTAGCGGTCCATGGTCTCGGCGACGTCGACCAGCAGCGCGTGCGGGACCGGGAAGCGCGAGTAGCGGATCAGCGTGTCGACGACGCTCTCGGCGTCGTGCCCGGCCGCGCGGGCGTTCCACAGCCCCAGCGGGGTGATCCGGTAGGTGTGGATGTGCTCCGGGGCTCGCTCGAGCTCGGCGAACACGGCGATGTCGCGGCGGGCCTGGTCGGAGTCGGCGTGGCCGACCTCCAGCAGGAGGGTCTTGTCGCTCTGGACGATCAGGGGCCCGTCAGTCATCCGACGATTGTCCCCCAGATCCCGCCGACCCACTGCCAGGCCGGATCGCATCCCGCCCGGGCATCAGGCCCCAAACCCTCCGCCAAGGGCACGATCCTCCGTGGCGACCGGGAGGGTCTGACCGTTCGCGGAGGGTTTGCCTCGATGGGGCCGCGCGAGTGGGGGCAGGGCGGGCACTGCGGCGGTGACGTGGTGTGGGGCGCCTACTCGGCGAGGGCGGCGCGGAGGTCCTCGGGGAGGTCGTCGTTGTCGAAGCCGGGCTCGCCGTCCTCCTCGACGTAGTGCATGGCCAGCTCCTCGGCCGCCAGATCCTCGACGTCGTGCGAGTCATGGGCGATCGACTCGGGGGTGACGTCGGAGCGCACGCCCTCGTCGTCACCGACCAGGTGACCGACGCGAGCCTCGTCCGGGTGGCCGAAGGTCTCCTCCGGTCCGTCGGTGCCGAGCTCCTCGGAGACGTGGTGGTGGTAGGCGTCGATCAGTTCCGCGGCAGGGTCGTCCTTCCACTGCTGGCCCGGCGATCGCTCGTAGTCGGTCATCGCCTCGCTCCTTCCGCGTTCGGGGCCGACGCGAGCCGGCCCGGTGGATGTGTCCTGATCGCTAGCCTAGATCAGGCCCTTGGGACATGACAGGGCCAGACGGGGGTGAACCCATCGGGAACCCATGCGCGGTGGGTTCCACCGCTCGCGGTCACTTGCACTCGGGGGGGTCGAGTGCCAGAATCGGGTTAGCACTCGGAGGGGTCGAGTGACAACCCGGACCCCGGGACCATTCCCCCCGCCGAGTCACAATCAGGTCGGTGTGGCTGAGGTCCGCCCGGAACCGGAGATGTGAACCGGCTCCACGGGCCGTCCGTCGCGGGCAGTCGCACCGGCATCCCAGCACGACGTGCGAAGGAACCACATACATATGGCGAAGATCATCGCTTTCGACGAGGAAGCCCGCCGGGCCCTCGAGCGCGGCATGAACACCCTGGCCGATGCGGTCAAGGTGACCCTCGGGCCGCGGGGACGCAACGTCGTCCTCGAGAAGAAGTGGGGCGCTCCCACCATCACCAACGACGGCGTCTCGATCGCCAAGGAGATCGAGCTCGACGAGCCGTTCGAGAAGATCGGCGCCGAACTGGTCAAGGAAGTTGCCAAGAAGACCGACGACGTGGCCGGCGACGGCACCACGACGGCGACCGTCCTGGCCCAGGCGCTGGTCCGCGAGGGCCTGCGCAACGTGGCTGCGGGTGCCAACCCGATGGCCCTCAAGCGCGGCATCGAGAAGGCGGTCGAGGAGATCGTCGTCCAGCTGCTCGAGATGGCCAAGGAGGTTGAGACCACCGAGGAGATCGCCTCCACGGCCTCCATCTCCGCTGCCGACGAGCAGATCGGCAAGGTCATCGCCGAGGCCATGGACAAGGTCGGCAAGGAGGGCGTGATCACGGTCGAGGAGTCCAACACCTTCGGCCTTGAGCTCGAGCTGACCGAGGGCATGCGCTTCGACAAGGGATACATCTCCGGTTACTTCGTGACCGACCCCGAGCGCATGGAGGCCGTCTACGAGGACGCCTACATCCTGATCGCCAACTCGAAGATCTCAGCGGTCAAGGACCTGCTGCCGGTCCTCGAGAAGGTCATGCAGTCGGGCAAGCCGCTGGTCATCATCGCCGAGGACGTCGACGGCGAGGCGCTGTCCACCCTCGTGGTGAACAAGATCCGTGGCACCTTCCGCTCGGTGGCCGTCAAGGCTCCCGGGTTCGGCGACCGCCGCAAGGCCATGCTGCAGGACATCGCGATCCTGACCGGTGGCCAGGTCATCTCCGAGGAGGTCGGGCTCAAGCTGGACACCACCACGGTGGACCTCCTGGGCAAGGCCCGCAAGGTGGTCATCACCAAGGATGAGACGACCATCGTCGACGGTGCCGGCGACGCCGACCAGATCGCCGGTCGCGTCTCGCAGATCCGTGCCGAGATCGACAAGTCGGACTCCGACTACGACCGCGAGAAGCTGCAGGAGCGCCTGGCCAAGCTGGCCGGCGGCGTTGCAGTCATCAAGGCCGGGGCGGCGACCGAGGTCGAGCTCAAGGAGCGCAAGCACCGCATCGAGGATGCCGTGCGCAACGCGAAGGCCGCTGTGGAGGAGGGCATCATCGCCGGTGGCGGTGTGGCGCTCATCCACGCGACCGACCTGGCGTTCGAGAAGCTGGAGCTCGAGGGCGACGAGGCCACTGGTGCCAACATCGTCAAGGTGGCCGTGGAGGCGCCGCTCAAGCAGATCGCGATCAACGCCGGCCTTGAGGGCGGCGTCGTGGTGGAGAAGGTGCGCCACCTCGAGCCGGGCTGGGGCCTCAACGCCGCAACGGGCGAGTACGTCGACCTGCTCAAGGCCGGCATCATCGACCCGGCGAAGGTGACCCGCTCTGCCCTGCAGAACGCGGCCTCCATCGCGGCGCTGTTCCTGACCACCGAGGCCGTCATCGCCGACAAGCCCGAGCCCAAGGGCTCGGCGCCGGCAATGCCCGGCGGCGGGGACATGGACTTCTGAGCGAGGAGCGCAG
>CAVOXR010000010.1:0-231331 GCA_963700475.1 uncultured Actinomycetes bacterium | reverse complement strand
CCCGCTCGAGGCGGGCTACGACTTCTACAGCCTGAGCAGCGGGCGCCGCATCCAGATGCCCTTCCAGCAGGTGATCGTGTTCTCCACCAACCTGGAGCCCCGCGACCTGGTGGACGAGGCCTTCCTGCGCCGGATCCCGTACAAGATCCCCATCGGCGACCCGACCGACGACCAGTTCCGGGCGCTGTTCGAGATCGTGGGATCCGAGCTCGGCGTCGGCCTGGCCCCTGGCGCGGTTGACCACGTCATCCGCGTCCACTACCGCCGCGAGAGCCGGCCGCTGCGCTTCTGCCATCCGCGCGACCTGCTGCTCCAGGTGCTCAACGAGGCGCGCTTCCGCGGAGTCGAGGCGGTGCTGACCGAGGCCAGCGCCGATCATGCCGTCGACAGCTACTTCTCCGTGATCTGAACGACTGCGCGTCTGGGGGTACCGCTGAGGGAGCTCCTCGTTTTGGTCCACAGGCTGCGCAGGCCGTAGACTTGAGCAGCGTTGCGTCTGCGCGTCCCCGTACGTCGGCCCTCATCGGGCTCCCTGCGGAGTGCGCCGGCCCAGCGGCATGACAGCACAGCACGGAACTCGATCGACCGAACCGCGGCCGCCCGAGCCCAAGCCCGACGACAGAATGGTGTGGATCAGCAGCTTATGGCCAAGAAAGAGGGTGCCATCGAACTCGAGGGCACGATCCGCGAGTCGCTCCCGAACGCCATGTTCCGGGTCGAGCTCGACAACGGCCACAAGGTCCTGGCCCACATCTCGGGCAAGATGCGTCAGCACTACATCCGCATCCTGCCCGACGACCGAGTGGTCGTGGAGCTCTCGCCCTACGACCTGACCCGCGGACGGATCGTCTACCGGTACAAGTGACAGATGCCCTCCGGGTTCCACCGGTGGTGAAGGCTGCGAGGAAAGAGCGATGAAGGTCAAGCCCAGCGTCAAGAAGATCTGCGACAACTGCAAGGTGATCCGCCGTCACGGTCGCGTGATGGTGATCTGCGAGAACCCCCGGCACAAGCAGCGCCAGGGCTGATCGCCCGCCGGCCCCGGCCGGCACCGAGCACAGCAGAACAGCACCACAAGGCAGCGCACCACCTGGTGCGTCCCACCCGGGAGACCGGAGTGGGGGCCACAACAGAAAACGCGTGATCCCGTCATCCCGACTCCGGGCCCCTGCCAGGGCCCTCGGGGACGTCACCCCCGGCTCGGAGGCTGGGGACCTGCCACAAAGGGCGGTGGGACTGGTCACGCACCGAAACCTCCGGATGGAACAGGAAGAAGGTCCGCCCGATGGCACGTCTCGTCGGCGTCGACCTCCCGCGCGACAAGCGCGTCGAGGTGGCGCTCACCTACATCTATGGCATTGGCCGTTCCCGTGCCGCTGAGATCCTTGCCGCGACCGGGGTCAACCCCGACACCCGCGTCAAGGACCTCACGGACAACGAGCTGGTCCCCCTGCGCGACTACATCGAGGGCAACCTCAAGGTCGAGGGCGATCTGCGTCGTGAGGTGGCCGCCGACATCCGCCGCAAGGTGGAGATCGGCTGCTACCAGGGCATCCGGCATCGCCGGGGTCTGCCGGTCCGCGGGCAGCGCACACACACCAACGCACGTACCCGCAAGGGTCCGCGCAAGACGGTCGCCGGCAAGAAGAAGGCCGGCAAGTAGTAGTCCGACTGGTCCGGGTGGGCACCTGCCCACCGCGGCATCCCAGCCCCCTGAGGGGGCCGAGGCGCCGACCAGCGGACCGACGACCTCACGTAAAGGAACGCAATGCCTCCCAAGACTCGTCCGAGCGCGGCCAAGAAGGTCCGCCGCAAGGAGAAGAAGAACGTGGCCCACGGCCACGCGCACATCAAGTCGACGTTCAACAACACGATCGTGTCGATCACGGACCCCTCGGGTGCGGTGATCGCTTGGGCCTCGAGCGGCCAGGTCGGGTTCAAGGGGTCGCGCAAGTCGACCCCGTACGCCGCGCAGATGGTGGCTGAGGCCGCCGCGCGTCGCGCCATGGACCACGGCATGAAGAAGGTCGACGTCTTCGTCAAGGGTCCCGGCTCCGGCCGGGAGACCGCGATCCGGTCGCTGCAGGCGACCGGCCTGGAGGTCGGCTCGATCTCCGACGTCACCCCCATGGCCCACAACGGCTGCCGTCCGCCCAAGCGCCGCCGCGTCTGACCCGAAGGATTTGAGATCATGGCTCGATACACAGGGGCAGACTGCAAGCGCTGCCGCCGAGAGAAGACCAAGCTGTTCCTGAAGGGCAGCAAGTGCGATGGGCCCAAGTGCCCCATCGAGCTGCGCCCGTTCCCGCCCGGCCAGCACGGCCGCGGCCGGACCAAGGACAGCGAGTACCTGCTGCAGATGCGTGAGAAGCAGAAGTGCGCACGCATCTACGGGGTCCTGGAGAAGCAGTTCCGTGGCTACTACGAGGAGGCCCAGCGCAAGCAGGGCAAGACGGGTGAGAACCTGCTCAAGATCCTCGAGACCCGCCTGGACAACGTCGTGTACCGCGGCGGCTTCGCCAAGAGCCGCGACATGGCCCGCCAGCTCGTGGGCCACGGCCACATCATGGTCAACGGCAAGAAGGTGGACATCCCCTCCTACCGGGTGTCCCCGTCGGACATCGTCGAGGTCCGTCCGTCCTCGCGCGAGCTGACCCCGTTCGTGGTCGCCCACGCCGAGGCCGGCGAGCGCACGGTGCCGGCGTGGCTCGAGGTCTCCCCGAACCAGATGCGCATCCTCGTGCATGCGATTCCGGAGCGTGGGGCCATCGACACCGCCGTCCAGGAGCAGCTGATCGTCGAGCTCTACTCGAAGTGACCCCTGTCGGGTGGTGGCCCCCGCCGCCGCCCGACCCAGCCTTGCAGCACGTGGCGTCAAATGGTGGTCGCCACGGAAAGGAACGGTAACCCGTGCTTATTGCCCAGCGTCCGACCCTCACCGAGGAGCGTGTCAGCGACCACCGTTCGCGGTTCGTCCTGGAGCCCCTCGAGCCGGGTTTCGGCTACACCCTGGGGAACTCCCTGCGCCGGACGCTCCTGTCGAGCATCCCCGGTGCGGCCGTCACCAGCATCCGGATCGAGGACGTCCTCCACGAGTTCACCACGATCCCGGGTGTCAAGGAGGACGTGACCGAGATCATCCTCAACCTCAAGGAGCTCGTCGTCTCCTCGGAGCATGACGAGCCGGTCGTGATGTACCTGCGCAAGCAGGGCCCCGGCGTCGTCACCGCTGCCGACATCGCGCCGCCCGCCGGGGTCGAGGTCCACAACCCCGACCTGCACCTGGCCACGGTCAACGCGAAGGGCAAGCTCGAGATCGAGCTCGTCGTGGAGCGCGGCCGCGGGTACGTGACCTCGGCGGCCAACAAGCTGCCGGGCCAGGAGATCGGCCGGATCCCGGTCGACTCGATCTACTCGCCGGTGCTCAAGGTGACCTACAAGGTCGAGGCGACCCGTGTCGAGCAGCGCACGGACTTCGACAAGCTGATCCTGGATGTCGAGACCAAGCCGTGCATGACGCCGGCGGACGCGGTTGCCTCTGCGGGCAAGACGCTGGTCGAGCTGTTCGGCCTGGCCCACGAGCTCAACGTCAACGCCGAGGGGATCGACATCGGTCCCTCACCGGCCGACGAGTTGGTCGCCGAGCAGCTCTCGACGCCGATCGAGTCCCTGGACCTGACCGTCCGCAGCTTCAACTGCCTCAAGCGTGAGGGCATCCACACCGTGGGTGAGCTCATCAGTCGCAGTGAGGCGGACCTGATGGACATCCGCAACTTCGGTAGCAAGTCGATCGAAGAGGTCAAGGACAAGTTGCTCTCCCTGGGTCTCGCACTCAAGGACAGCCCCGCCGGGTTCGTTCCGGCTTACGTCGACGAAGAGGACGGGGACTTCGCCGAGGACGAGCAGCTCTAGCCAGCCACCGCCCTCGAACGAACCTGTTGAACAGTAGGAGTCAGTAACTATGCCCACGCCCAGCAAGGGCCCCCGTCTGGCCAGCACCCCCGCCCACGAGCGGCACATGCTTGCCAACCTGGCCACCGCGCTCTTCGAGCACGGAGCGATCACCACGACCGAGGCGCGTGCCAAGCGCGTCCGGCCGCTGGCCGAGCGAATGATCACCTTCGCGAAGCGCGGTGACCTGCACGCGCGTCGTCAGGTCATGACCGTCATCCGCGACAAGTCCGTCGTGCACGTGCTGTTCGAGGAGATCGGGCCGCGCTACGCGACCCGCCCGGGCGGCTACACGCGCATCACCAAGATCGGGCCGCGCAAGGGCGACAACGCCCCCATGGCCGTGATCGAGCTGTGCGAGCCCCTGGCTGAGCGCACGGTGTCCGAGGCCACGGCCGCGACCAAGCGTGCTGCCAAGGAGTCCGCCGCCCCGGCTGCGGCCGCCCCGGTGGTGGACGAGGTCGTCGAGGTTGTCGAGTCCGACGTGGTCGAGACCGCGGACGGTTCCGAGACTGAGGTTGTCGAGACCGAGGTGGTCGAGGAGGTCGAGGCCGTCGCAGTCGTTGAGGCTGAGGCCGCGGAGGTCACCGAGGCCCCTGAGGTTGCTGCTGAGGACGACACCAAGGCGTGACCACGCCCGTCATCGAGCCCGCTGGGACTCCGGAGCAATCCGGACCCGGCGGGCTCGTCGCTGTTCCCGACCCGATCGGGTCGGTCATCCGGCTGCGCCTCGAGATCGCCTATGACGGTGCCCAGTTCTGCGGGTGGGCCCGTCAGCCGGGCCTGCGCTCGGTCCAGGCGGAGGTCGAGTCCGCCCTGCGAGCCGTCCTGCGAGTCGAGGACGGCATCCCGGTGCGGGTCGCTGTGGCCGGGCGCACCGATGCCGGGGTGCACGCCGTGGGGCAGGTCTGCCACAGCGACGTGCCCGCAGCAGCATGGTGGGCGTCCTCTGGTGGGCGCGGCCGCGCCGCCATGGCACCGGTGGATTCGCCGGATGTCGCTGCCGACCCCTCGCTGGTCGTCCGCCGGCGGATGAACGGCGTGCTGCCCCCGGACCTGCGCGTTCGGCAGGTTGGTATCGCGCCTGCAGGCTTCGAGGCCCGCTGGTCGGCCTCGTGGCGGCGCTACTCCTACCTCGTTGCCGACGATCCCGCCGGGCAGGACCCGCGTACTCGGGGCCACGTGCTGTGGCATCCCCGGGGGTTGGATGTCGAGGCTATGGACGCTGCGGCGGCCCCCTTCGTCGGGGAGCACGACTTCTCTGCGTTCTGCCGTGCCCGCGAGGGCGCTTCGAGCGTGCGGACCATCCACGACATCGGATGGCGAAGGGTCGGTCGCAGCGCCGGAGCGACCTCCCCTGTTGAGTTCTCAGTCCGTGCCGACGCGTTCTGCCACTCGATGGTGCGGGCGCTCGTCGGCGCGTTCATCGCCGTGGGGGACGGCCGCTGGCCGGTCGATCGCCCGGCCGAACTCCTGTCTGCCGCCCAGCGCGTGCCGGTCATCGAGACCGCACCCGCCCACCCGCTCACGCTCGTGGAGGTCGGCTACCCGCCGGACGCCGACCTCGCCGCCCAGGCCGAGCGGGCCCGGCGCTGGCGTGGCCGCTGAGGGGCATGGTCACGCCAAGCGCCGGCACAGGTCTGCGGACGGTTTCGGTTGGTTGCGAGGGGCTGGGCCAGGTATCTGACGATTTGGATGTCGCCGGCCCGCCCGCGACGATGTCCCGATGGGCCACCTCGACATCTCGCGCGTGACGTTCGCGCTGCCTGACGGGCGCGTGCTCCTCGACGAGGTGTCGTTCAAGGTGGCCGAGGGCAAGGTCACCGCCCTTGTCGGGGCCAACGGGTCGGGCAAGTCGACGCTCATGCGGATGATCGCCGGCGACGAGCCGACCCAGTCCGGGGCCATCACGCGGGTGGGGTCCTTGGGCGTCATGCGCCAGTTCGTCGGTCACATGGCCGACGGGACCCTGCGCGACCTGCTCCTGGCCGTGGCGCCACCGGCTCTGGCTGCCGCCGCAGCGGAGCTTGACGAGGCCGAGCTGGCCATGATGGACGCCGACGACGAGGCCACGCAGATGCGCTACGCGCACGCGATCGCGGAGTGGGCCGAGGCTGGCGGTTACGACCAGGAGGTCGTCTGGGACGTTGTCGCCGTCTCGGCGCTCGGCGTCCCCTTCGCCCAGGCGCAGTACCGGGAGCTGGCAACGCTGTCGGGTGGGGAGCAGAAGCGGATCGTCCTCGAGTCGCTGTTCCGCGGTCCAGATGATGTCCTGCTGCTCGATGAGCCCGACAACTACCTCGATGTTCCCGGCAAGCTCTGGCTCGAGGGGAGGCTTCAGGAGACGCCGAAGACCGTCCTGCTCATCAGTCACGACCGCGAGCTCCTGGCCAACGCGGCCGACGTCATCGTGACGATCGAGCTGGGCGGCGCCGGCAACACGGCGTGGACCCATCCGGGCTCCTTCACGAACTACCACGAGGCCCGGGCCGCCCGTTTCGACCGGCTCGACGAGCTCACCCGGCGTTGGGACGAGGAGCACGCGAAGCTCAAGGCGTTGGTGCAGTACTACAAGGCGAAGGCGGCCTACAACGACGGGCTCGCCTCGCGGCTGCAGGCCGCCCGCACCCGACTGGCCAAGTTCGAGGAGGCCGGCCCGCCCGAGGCGCAGCCGGTCAAGCAGGCCGTGAAGATGCGCCTGCGCGGGGGTCGCACCGGCAAGCGGGCTGTGGTGTGCGAGGCGCTGTCCCTATCCACTCCGTCGGGCGAGCAGCTCGTCGCACCCTTCGACCTCGAGGTCTGGTTCGGTGACCGCGTCGCGGTGCTGGGGGCGAACGGCTCGGGCAAGTCGCACTTCCTTCGCCTGCTCGCCGCCGGAGGGTCGGAGCCCGACCTCGAGCACGAGCCGGTGTCTGACGTGGTGATCGAACCGGTCGCACACTCCGGGAGGGCGCGTCTCGGTGCGCGGGTTCGACCCGGCTGGTTCGCCCAGACCCACGCGCATCCGGAGTGGATGGGCCGCACGCTGCTCGAGATCCTGCACCGCGGCGACGAGCATCGAGACGGGCTCGGGCGCGAGGCGGCGGCCACGGGTCCTGGACCGCTACGAGCTGGCTCGCGCTGGCGAGCAGGCCTTCGAGGTGCTCTCGGGCGGCCAGCAGGCGCGCTTCCAGGTCCTGCTGCTCGAGCTGTCCGGGGCGACGATGCTGTTGCTCGACGAGCCGACCGACAACCTCGACATGGCCTCGGCCGAGGCCCTGGAGGAGGGGCTCGCGGCGTTCACCGGGACCGTCCTGGCGGTCACGCACGACCGCTGGTTCACGCGTGGCTTCGACCGGTTCCTGGTGTTCGGCGCGGACGGTCGGGTCCGCGAGACCGAGGCCCCCGTGTGGGACGAGGCCCGGGCGGTGCGCTGACGTTGGGGCACGAGTCGGGAGTCGGGCCCCTGTCACCGGTCGGACGTCCAGCGGTGGCGCGCCAGGTCCACGCGGGGACCGCGGTCGGTCGCTAGCACCTCGACCCCCTCGGCCAGCAGGTGCTCGGTCGCGGAGACCTCGTGGCCGGGCGCGAGGAACCCGCCCGCGCGCACCACGCGCCACCACGGGACCCCGCCACCGAAGCGGGCCAGGGTCGTGCCCACGGCGCGGGGCGCCCGGGATCCGAGCTGCTCGGCGACGTCGCCGTACGTGAGCACGCGACCGGGTGGGATCGTCGCAACCAGGTCGAGCACCCGCTCGGCGAACGGCGTGGGCAGCACCGGTCCAGTGTGCCCCCGGGACCCCTGCCCGACCCTGCCCGGATGTATGCGCCGCCCGGGCTCCTGACGACTCGTCCATCGAGCACGTTTGGAAGCTCGTCTCGATCACCAGCGCCGCCCCGCCCACCCTGCGCGCCCTCCGTCGAGGCCGTACTTCGGCTCCTCCCTTCCGGCAGACTGTCCTGATCTGACCCACCTCTCTCCGTTCGGCGGTGCTGCCCCAGGACAGGACAGCCGCGCGATTTGGCGCCCCCGCCTCGCCCCGGTACCCTAGAGGGAGCATTGCGCGGGTTCATCCTGCGCATGTTGAACGGTCCCGGAGCGCGATCGACGGGTCGCGCCAGCGGCCAGCGCCGATGCCCGAGCCGTTCGACCATCACACGGACACGAACGAAGGCTCTGATGCGCACGTACAGCCCCAAGGCTGGCGAGATCACCCGCCAGTGGCACGTCATCGACGCGACCGACGTCGTCCTCGGCCGGTTGGCCTCACACGCCGCCGTCCTCCTTCGCGGCAAGCACAAGCCGACCTTCGCCCCGCACGTTGACACCGGTGACTTCGTCATCATCATCAACGCCGAGAAGGTGGCCCTGTCCGGCGCCAAGCGCGAGCAGAAGATGGACTACCGGCACTCCGGCTTCCCGGGTGGCCTGCGCGCCACCTCGTACGCCGACCTGCTGGAGACCAACCCGCGCCGCGCCGTGGAGAAGGCCGTCAAGGGCATGCTCCCGCACAACAAGCTCGGCCGCGCCCAGTCCGCGAAGCTCAAGGTCTACGCCGGCTCCGAGCACCCCCACGCGGCCCAGAAGCCCGTGCCGTTCACGATCTCCCAGGTCGCGCAGTAAGCGCCACGGCGACCCCGTCAAACGAAAGGAACCCGTGGCTGTGAGCACCGAGACCACGCAGGCCGTCGATGAGGTCATCGAGGGCGACTACTCC
The DNA here is from genome assembly GCA_963700475.1 of uncultured Actinomycetes bacterium. GTDB lineage: Bacteria > Actinomycetota > Actinomycetes > S36-B12 > CAIYMF01 > Prado023. Next base: position 222,683 of record CAVOXR010000010.1, on the reverse strand, counting down.
ACCGAGACCCCCGAGACCCCCGAGACGAAGGCGCCTCGCCCCGTCATGACCGCCCCCGGCGCAGCCACTGGCCGTCGCAAGGAGGCCGTCGCGCGGGTTCGCATCGTGCCGGGCTCCGGCAATTGGACGATCAACGGCCGGACGCTGGAGAACTACTTCCCGAACAAGGTCCACCAGCAGCTGGTGAACGAGCCCTTCCGCACCCTCGAGCTCGACGGCGCCTATGACGTCATCGCGCGCATCGACGGCGGCGGCATCACCGGCCAGGCCGGTGCCCTGCGCCTGGGAATCGCCCGCTGCCTCAACGAGATCGACGAGGAAGCCAACCGTCCGGCCCTGAAGAAGGCCGGCTTCCTGACCCGGGACGCCCGGATCAAGGAGCGCAAGAAGTACGGCCTCAAGAAGGCCCGCAAGGCTCCTCAGTACTCCAAGCGCTGAGCGAGGGAGGGCGCGCTCGCGCGTCCTGCTGGGTGTCCGAACGCCGCCGCACCAACCGTCAGGTTGGGTGGCGGCGTTCGTGCGTCCGGGCAGGGGGTTGGCCGCCGGGTAGAGTCACCGAGGAGCACTCGACGCAGGAGGTACCACGTGGGCACGCTGTTCGGCACGGATGGGGTGCGAGGACTGGCCAACCGTGACCTGACGGCCGACCTCGCGCTGGACCTGGCCGCAGCGGCAGCACACGTCCTCGGCGACCTCGGCGAGCTCCACGCGGGACGTCCCGGCGCCCGTCCCCGTGCCGTCGTGGGCCGTGATCCGCGCGCCAGTGGTGAGTTCCTCGAGGCCGCCACGGTCGCGGGCCTGGCCAGTGCGGGACTCGACGTCCTCGTCCTGGGTGTCCTGCCCACGCCCGCCGTGGCCCACCTCACAGCCGAGCTCGGGGTGGACCTGGGCGTGATGATCTCCGCGTCGCACAACCCGATGCCCGACAACGGGATCAAGTTCTTCGCCCGCGGCGGGCACAAGCTCGCCGACGAGGTCGAGGAGCAGATCGAGGCCCGGCTCACGGAGGGGTGGCAGCGCCCCATCGGTGCCGACGTCGGGCGGGTCGTGAACTACGACGACGCCCTCGGCGACTACGTCGAGCACCTGCTCTCGTGCACCCCCAACCGGCTGAACGGCCTGCGGGTGGTGGTCGACACCGGCAACGGTGCGGCCGCGGGCGCCTCACCGCGCGCGCTGCGCCGCATGGGTGCCGAGGTCCTGGCGATCCACTCCAGCCCCGATGGCTACAACATCAACGAGGGCTGCGGGTCCACGCACATGGCCGATCTGCGCGAGGCGGTCGTCGAGCACGGCTACGACGTCGGCATCGCCCATGACGGGGACGCGGACCGCTGCCTGGCGGTCGACGCCGAGGGCAACGTCGTCGACGGCGACGAGATCATGGCGATCCTCGCCCTGGCCATGCGCGACCAGGGCAAGCTCGCCCAGGACACAGTCGTGGCCACGGTGATGAGCAACCTGGGGTTCAAGCTGGCGATGCGCGACGCCGGGATCACCATGGTCGAGACCGGCGTGGGTGACCGGTACGTGCTCGAGGCCATGCGCGCGCACAACTACACGCTCGGCGGCGAGCAGAGCGGGCACGTCGTGCTGCTGGACTACGGCACCACCGGCGACGGGACGCTCACCGCCCTGCACCTGCTGGCGCGGATGGCCGACACGCGCACGCCCCTGTCGGAACTGGCCTCCGTGATGACGAAGCTGCCCCAGGTGCTGATCAACGTCCGCGACGTGGACCGCGCGGCCGTCGGCAGGGCACCCGGACTTGCCGCCGCCGTGTCCGCGGCCCAGGCTCGGCTCGGGGACACCGGCCGGGTCCTGTTGCGCCCGAGCGGGACCGAGCCGCTGGTCCGGGTCATGGTGGAGGCGCCCACGGACGCCGAGGCCCGCACTGTGGCCGAGGAGCTGGCGGGGGCCGTGGCCCGGGAGATCCCCCTGCCCTAAGGCGCGCCCGGACCGGCCGCCGTCGAGCGCCGACTACCCTTGGGCCCATGTGCGGAATCGTGGGGTATGCGGGTCATCGGCAGGCCGTGGACGTCGTGGTGGCGGGCCTCAAGCGCCTGGAGTACCGCGGGTACGACTCCGCCGGGGTGGCCGTCGTGGCCGATGGTGCCCTCGATGTGCGCAAGAAGGCGGGCAAGCTGGAGAACCTGCGGTCGCTGCTGGCCGCCGACCCGATGGCGCCCTCCACGACGGGGATCGGGCACACCCGATGGGCCACCCACGGCGGGCCGACCGACATCAACGCCCACCCGCACGTCTCGTCGCGGGGGCCGCGTGGCCGTCATCCACAACGGGATCATCGAGAACTTCGCCGAGCTCACCAAGGAGCTCGTCGAGCGCGGGGTCGTCATGACCTCGGAGACCGACACCGAGGTCGTGGCGCACCTGCTGGAGTCCACGCTCGCCGACACCGGGGACCTCGCCGATGCCATGCGCGCGGCCTGCCAGCGGCTGTCGGGGGCGTTCACGCTGGTCGCGGTCAGCGCCGACGAGCCCGGGCGACTCGTGGCCGCCCGGCGCAACTCCCCCCTGGTCGTCGGGATCGGCGAGGGGGAGAACTTCCTTGCCTCCGACGTCTCGGCGTTCATCGAGTTCACCCGTGACGCCATCGAGCTCGGACAGGACCAGGTCGTCGACCTGCGCGCCGACGACGTGATCGTCACCGACTTCGCCGGCCAGCCCGTGGACGTCACCCCGTTCACCGTCACCTGGGACGCGGCGGCCGCGGAGAAGGGCGGCTACGACCTGTTCATGCTCAAGGAGATCGCCGAGCAGCCCAAGGCCGTCGCCGACACCCTGCTGGGCCGGATCGCCCCCGACGGGCTCCTGCGCCTCGACGAGATCCGGCTGCCCGTGGCCGAGCTGCGCGAGATCGACAAGATCGTCATCGTCGCGTGCGGGACGGCCTACCACGCGGGGCTCGTGGCCAAGTACGCCATCGAGCACTGGTGCCGGATCCCGACGGAGGTCGAGCTGGCCAGTGAGTTCCGCTATCGCGACCCGATCCTGACCCGGCGGATCCTGGTGATCGCCATCAGCCAGTCCGGGGAGACCATGGACACCCTCATGGCCGTGCGGCACGCCCGCGAGCAGGGCGCCCGGGTGCTGGCGATCTGCAACACCAACGGCTCGACGATCCCGCGGGAGTCCGACGCCGTCCTCTACACGCAGGCAGGTCCGGAGATCGCCGTCGCCTCCACCAAGGCGTTCCTGACGCAGATCGTGGCCGTCTACCTCGTGGCGCTCTACCTGGCCCAGGTGCGCGGGAACAAGTTCGGCGACGAGGTCGCCGCGATCGTGAGTCAGCTGGCGACGATGCCGCAGAAGGTCGACCTCGTGCTGGACACGGTCGAGGGGGTGCGCGCCCTGGCCCAGCAGTTCGCCGGCGCGAGCTCGGTGCTGTTCATCGGCAGGCATGTGGGATACCCCGTGGCCCTCGAGGGCGCGCTGAAGCTCAAGGAGCTTGCCTACATGCACGCCGAGGGGTTCGCCGCTGGGGAGCTCAAGCACGGTCCGATCGCCCTCATCGAGGACGGCGTCCCGGTGATCGTCGTGGTGCCGTCACCGCAGGGGCGCGGCGTCCTCCACGAGAAGATCATCTCCAACATCCAGGAGGTCCGCGCCCGCGGCGCGGTCACCATCGTGATCGCCGAGGAGGGCGACGACGTGGTCACGCCCTACGCCGACCACATCATCCGGATCCCCGCCTGCCCCACGTTGATGCAGCCGTTGGTCTCCACCGTCCCGCTGCAGGTGTTCGCCTGCGAGCTGGCCACGGCCAAGGGGCACGACGTCGACCAGCCGCGCAACCTGGCGAAGTCCGTCACGGTCGAGTAGCCCGGTCGCGCCGGCTGTTCCGGCGGGTCGCTGACGTAACCGAACTCGCTGACAGGAGCGCACGGCAGGCTGATCCCCGCCCAGCCGGATCGGGTCGGGCGATTAGTCCGCTTCTCGGAGCATCTGCGGTCGCGGAGGCGGACGAACCTCGGGTCGGTCCGCGCGAAAGCGGACGACGTTGCTGGGACCGACGTGGGGGACGAGGTGGGACCCCAGACCGGGGGCGAGATCAGGCGATCCGGACGGCAGCCACGAAGCGGTCCCGGTACCAGGGCTCGAGCAGCGTGCGGATCCGGACGCCGCGACGCGGGTTGGCGGCCTCGACGACAAGTCCGTTCCCGGCGTACATCGAGATGTGGCCCCGTCGCGGGGAGGAGCCGTCCTGGTAGTACAGGAGGTCACCCGGGAGCAGTTGGTCGATCTCGACCCGGGTTCCGGCGAAGCGCTGCTGTGAGGCCAACCGCGGCAGCTTCACGCCCGCGGTCAGGTAGGCCTGCTGGATCAGTCCGGAGCAGTCGAAGACGGCCGGTCCGTTCCCGCCGAGGACGTAGGGCTTGCCGACCTGGGCGAGGGCGAACACCACGGCCCTGTCGGCGGCAGTCGGGCTCTCCGGCAGCGTGTAGGTCGGCGTGGGGATGAGCGCAGCCGCCGGCTTCGGGGGCGTGGGCGTCGTCGGGGGCGGCACCGGGGCGGCGGTGCGCCCGGTGAGGATGGCGTCCCAGGTTGCGGCGTCCACCGTGCCGGTGGCCGGGATCTGCAGGCCGGCCTGGTAGGCCGTGACGGCAGCGGTCGTCAGCTTGCCGAAGAAGCCGGTGGCCGGCGATACCCGCAGGTACTGCTGCACGTAGACCACGGCCGGGTCGCCGGGGCCCATGCCCGGCGTCAGCAGCGGACGCGCGGCCGCCGCCTGCTCGGGGGTGAGCGCCGGGGGCGCTGGGGGTGCAGGCGGAGCGGGGGGTGCTGCGGGGTCGGTGTCGGCAGCGGGCGGCGCGGCGGGCTCCCGTGCGTCGAGTGGCAGTTCGATGACGCCCTCGGCGGCCAGCAGGATCTTCCACGTGGCCGGACCGACCTTGCCGGAGACCTTGAGGTCGTTGATCTCCTGCAGCGTGCTCACGGCGCCGCGTGTCAGCGCGCCGTAGTACCCGGTCGCTGGAGCGACCCCGAGCTTCTCCTGGACGAACACCACCGCCGGACCTCGGGAACCCTTGCCCAGAGATGGCTTCCCCTCGGCGGCCTCCCTCGGGCTCGGCGGGGCAGGGGGCTGCTCTGACGGTTCGGGTGCGGGGTCCGCGGCCGGGGCCGTGGTGGATGCCGAGCGCAGCAGCACCTTCCAGGTGCTGGCCGTGACCTTGCCGGTGGCCTTGAGGCCATGGCTGCGCTGGGCGGCGCGGACTGCCTTGGCCGTGATCGGGCCGTAGTACCCGCTGGCCGGCTTCACGCCGAGCGTGGTCTGGACATACACGACTGCGGGGCTGCGCGAGCCCAGGCGCAGTGACGGCCGGAGTTGGGCTGCCGCCGCGGGTGTCGCAGTGGCGGCCAGGACCTGCACGGTCCCGCCCTGGGTCCCCTCCGCGGGATCGGACCCGGGAAGACCGAGAGCGTGCGCCGGCAGTCCGAGCCCGCACACGAGCGCGGTCGAGAGGATCGTGGCCCCGACAGTCTTCTTCATCGCATATCCCTCATCGCCTGCGAGGTGAGCTGTCGGATCCCGTGCGCGCACTGGTGCACGCGCAGCAGCTGCCGGCCGGTCGTGCGCCGGGTACTGCCGGGACCCCGAGGGTTCCTACGGGCTGGTGACCCGTGGGATCCCAGTGGTACCTGGGTCCCCCGCTCCCGCCCTGGTTGGGGAAGTATCGGAGGGGGCGGGATTCGGCGACCTCCGACGCGGTCCCGGGTGGGACCGTGGCGCACGTTACCAATGTGACGGGTGGTACGGATAGTCCGGGTTGTCCTTCGGCGTGTGTCGGTCCCATGTGGTAGGCAGGAGGCACGGAGGTGGAGATGCGCCCGATCTGTTCTGTTGAGGTGGTCCGGCGGGCTGAAGCCGGGGCCGGCGTGCCCGAGCCGGTGCTCATGCAGCGCGCCTCGACGGCCCTGGCAGGTGTCTGCCTCGACCTCCTGCGCGGTGGCCGCGGACGCGTCCGCGGGGCGCACGTGGTGGCCCTCGTCGGCTCCGGGAACAACGGCGGTGATGCCCTGTGGGCCCTGGCGCACCTCGCCGGACGGGGGATGGCGACCCTCGCGATCGGTGACCCGGAGCGCATGCACGTCGACGGTGCCGCTGCGGCGCGAGCGGCGGGGACCCGCATCATCGCCTGGAACGACCCGGCTGTCGGTGCCGTCATCGCGGCCGCGGATCTGGTGCTCGACGGGATCCTGGGCATCGGCGGTGCCGGTGCGGTTCGTGAGCCGGCCGCCGGAGCGGTTCGTGCCGTGCTCGCGTCCGGTGTGCCCGTCGTGGCGGTGGACGTGCCCAGCGGGGTGGACTCCGACAGCGGCGAGGTTGCCGGGCTTGCCATGCGCGCCGACGTGACGGTGTGCTTCGGCGTGCTCAAGCGAGCCCTGGTCGTGCCGCCCGCGCGGTCCCTCGCCGGATCCGTCACGGTGGTCGACATCGGCCTCCGGGCCCGCGATCTTGAGCCGGCGGCCTGGGCACTGTCACTGGCTGACCTGGCCATCGCCGGCCCGGCACCGGACGCTCACAAGTACTCCCGGGGTGTCGTCGGCGTGAGCGCGGGGAGTCTGTCCTACCCCGGGGCCGCGCTGCTGGCAGTGGGAGGTGCACGCATGTCGGGCGTGGGGATGGTGGCGTTCAGCCCCGGACCCCCTGCCGGGTCCCTTGCTGCCGAGCCCGGGCGCCACTCCGCTTCCCCGGACGGCGATCCCGTGGACGAGCTCGATCCGGTCGCGGCGATGGTGGTCGCGCGGTACCCCGACGTCGTCCTGGACCCTGGCAGGTCCGTCGACGCCCGCTGCATCGGCCCCGGTCTGGGCTCGGGGCCCGGTGCCATGGATGCCGTCCTGAGGGCCATGTCCGAGCCCGCCCCCCTGGTGGTCGACGCCTCTGCGCTGGCTGTGCTCGCCCGGCAGGACGGCCGTCGCGCGCTCGCCGACCGTTCGGCCGCGGGTTGGGTCACCGTCCTGACCCCGCACGCGGGGGAGTTCGCACGCATCGGGTTCGACGCCTCCGACGGCCCGTTCGTGGCAGCCGGCCGCGCGGCGCTCGAGTCCGGGGCGGTCATCGTCCTGAAGGGTCCCGGAACTGTCGTGGCCGCCCCGGGCGTGACCTACGTGGACACCTTCGGTGACGCCTCCCTGGCCACGGCTGGCTCCGGTGACGTGCTGGCCGGGCTGCTGGCCGGGATGCTCGCGACGGCAGCTCGATCCGGCGTCGTGGATGCGGGAGCGGCCGCCCTTGTCGCGGCTCGCGCCGTGGGCCTGCACGGTCTCGCGGGCCGCCTTGCGGGCTCTGAGGGGGGCCCGGTGACGGCAGTGGACGTGCTTGCCTCCTTGCGCACGGCGCACGCCGCGGCTACGTCGGCCATCACCTGACACGCACGCGGCCACGGGGTGCGGCAGGATGGGGCCGTGGTTGCCCGTGCCGTCTGTGAGGTCGATCTGGATGCGATCTCGGCCAACGTCGAGGTGTTGCGCTCGCACGCGCCCTCGGCTGCGCTGCTGGCCGTCGTCAAGGCTGATGCGTACGGGCACGGGTTGCTGCCCTCGGCCAGGGCTGCCATCGCCGGTGGCGCCGACTGGCTGGGCGCCGCCCTGCTGTCGGAGGCCGCCGAGCTGCGCCAGCAGGGGATCACCGTGCCGATCCTCGCCTGGTTGTGGTCCCCGGGCGACGACGACCTGGTCGCCTGCGTGCGCGACGAGATCGACGTCACGGCCAGCTCCCTGTGGCAGTTGGAGGCGCTGACCGCGGCGTCCCACGCCACCGGGGTCCGGGCGCGTGTCCAGCTGAAGGTCGACACCGGGTTGGGCCGCAACGGCGCTACCGCGGGGGATTGGCCGGCACTCGTGGAGCGGGCCGCCACGCTGGAGGGCAACGGGACCATGCAGGTGACCGGGGTCTGGTCGCACTTCGCTGTCGCCGACGCCCCGAGCAGCGCGACGAACGCAGAGCAGCTGGTCGCCTTCGATGCCGCGCTCGAGGTCGTTGCTGCGGCCGGGCTGACCCCACGGGTGCGCCACATCGCCAACTCCGCGGCGACCCTGGCATCCCCACAGGCGCACTACGACCTGGTCCGGCCCGGGATCGCGATCTACGGGGTGTCGCCCGGCGGTGAGCTGGGACGACCCGAGCAGTACGGGCTCGCTGCGGCGATGACGCTGCGGGCCCGCCTTGCCGGGGTCAAGCGCGTCCCCGCCGGCCAGGGGGTGTCCTACGGCCACGAGTACGTCACAAGCGCCCCCACCACGCTCGGGCTGGTGCCCCTCGGCTACGCCGACGGGATCCCGCGGGCAGCCGGTGGGCGTGCTCCGGTCCTGGCCGCCGGGAAGGTGCGCACCATCGCCGGTCGGGTGTGCATGGACCAGTTCGTCCTGGACCTCGGCGACGACCCCGCCGAGCCCGGCGATGAGGTCGTGCTCTTCGGCAGTGCGGTCCGCGGCGAGCCGACGGCCGAGGACTGGGCGAGCGCGGCCGGGACCATCGGCTACGAGATCATCACCCGGCTCGGTCCCCGGATCCTGCGGAGCAACCGGGGGGCGGGGGCATGAGCCAGCCTGACTTCGGCAAGGTCGCCAGCGCCGTCGGTGTGGCTGCTGGGCTGCTGGTCGTGGGCGCGGCCGCCGGAGTCGTGGCTGAGCGGGCGGTCGTGGCCAAGGCCGGGCGCGCGGACCGGGAGGGCGACGAGCCCTTCGGCCATCTGCGGGGAACTCCAGTCGCGGTCACCGACTCCAACGGGGTGGCGCTGCACGCCGAGATCGAGAAGTGCACCCGGGACAACCCGGAGCAGCTCACGATCGTGTTCTGCCACGGCTACGCGCTCAACGAGGACTGCTGGCACTACCAGCGGCGTGACCTGCGTGCGCTGGGCGACCTGGTGTTCTGGGACCAGCGCAGCCACGGTCGCTCGAGCCGGTCGGTCGCCGAGACCAACACCATCGAGCAGCTCGGCCGGGACCTCAAGGCGGTCCTGGACCAGGTGGTGCCCGAGGGGCCGATCGTGCTCGTCGGACACTCCATGGGGGGCATGACGATCATGCAGCTGGCTCTGGACCACCCGGAGCTGTTCGGTACCCGCATCCGTGGGGTGGCCCTGCTGTCCACCTCTCCCGGCGGGCTGCGCGACGTCTCACTCGGGCTCCCCGGGATCGCCGCCCGGCCGCTGCACCGGATGCTGCCCGTGACCGCCGCCCTGCTTGTCCGCAACTCCGACCTGGTGGAGATGGGCCGCTCCCGGGTCAACGACCTGAGCCTGCTGTTCACCCGGCTGTACTCGTTCGGGTCCACCGCCTCACCGGCCGTGGCCGACTTCACGCACCGGATGCTCGGTGAGACCTCGATCGACGTCGTTGCCGAGTTCCTCCCGACGCTGCAGCGCCACCAGCGCCATGCCGCGCTGCACACGCTGGCCGTGGTGCCGTCGCTGGTGATGGTCGGTCAGGGCGACCGGATGACCCCCGCGGAGCACTCCCTGGACATGGCCCGCCGCCTGCCCCGCTCGGATCTGGAGATCATGCCCGACTCGGGGCACATGATGATCCTCGAGCACTATCCGCAGGTGAACCACCAGCTCCGTCGGCTCGTGGCACGCGTGCGAGAGGAGCTGGTGGCCGAAACCGAGGGCGACGACCCGGAGGCGCTCGCCACCGCCGGGAGCCGCCGGTGACCGGGTGGCACCGCGATGGGCAGGCGTGGTGCGCCACGGCGCGCGACGCCGATGACATGCGGGCGCTCGGGGCCGACCTCGTCAGCCACCTCGCTCCCGGGGACGTCCTGATCCTCGACGGCCCCCTGGGTGCGGGGAAGACGACGTTCACGCAGGGCATCGGCTCTGCGATGTCGGTGCGCGGCTCGGTGACGAGCCCGACGTTCGTGATCGCCCGCAGCCACCCCGGCCCGGGCCCCTCCCTCGTGCACGTCGACGCCTACCGGCTCCACGGCTTCGTGGAGGTGGAGGACCTCGACCTCGACGCCGACCTCGAGCGTGCCGTCACTGTCGTCGAGTGGGGTGCCGGCAAGGTCGAGGGTCTGGCCCCTGACCGGCTTGAGGTGCTGATCCGCCGCGACGTGGGCTCGCCCGTCGATCCTGAGGACCCCTCGGGTGGCGTGCGGACCGTCCTGGTGCGCGGGGTGGGTCCGCGCTGGGCGGGCCTGAGCCTCGGACCGAAGTAGGTTGGTTTCCGTGCTCATCCTCGCCCTGGACACCGCCACGGAGGCAGTCGGCGCTGCCGTGGTCGACACCGCCACGGACGTGGTGCTCGGAAGTGCAGGCTTCCTCGGTCCAGCCGCGCATGGCGAGCAGCTCGCCCCGCTGGTGGCCCAGGCCCTCGAGCTGGCAGGGGTGGCGCCCCGCGACCTCTCTGCGATCGGGGTGGGTCGTGGGCCGGGCCCGTTCACCGGCCTGCGGGTCGGCCTCGTGCACGCCGCCGTGATGGGGTGGGCATTGGGGATCCCCGTCCAGGGCGTGTGCACCTTGGACGTGCTGGCGGCGCAGGCCCGCGCTGCCGGGGTGGAGGGCCCCTTCCTGGTGGCCACGGACGCCCGCCGACGCGAGGTCTACTGGGCCCGATACGACGCCACGGGGATCCGCGTGGACGGCCCGCACGTCGGCGCGGCCGCGGAGATCGTCGAGCGCACGCTGCCCGCGGTCGGCGCTGGGGCGACCAAGTACGCCGCCGACCTCCCCGGGCACCGGGCTCCGCTGCACCCGGACCCTGCCACCCTCGCCCGGATCGCCGGCGAGCTCGTGCTGGCCGGTGTCCCCGCCGACCTGACGCCCATGTACCTGCGTCGTCCCGACGCCACGGTGAGCTCCGCCCGCAAGCGGGTGACCCAGCCATGACTGGGCAGCGCGTCCCGCAGGCGGTGGCCAGTGCGCCGACCGAGGACCTGGTCGTCGATCGGCTGCGGTGGTGGGACCTCGATGACGTGCAGGCGCTGGAGCGGCAGCTCTTCAGCGCAGACCCGTGGACCGCCGGGCAGTTCTGGTCCGAGCTGGCGCGCGTCCCCGAGTCCCGCTGGTACGTGGTCGCACGACGCGGGCAGAGGATCGTCGGGTACGCCGGGGTGTTCCTCGTCGTCCCTGAGGCGGATGTGCAGACCGTCGCAGTCGGTGTCGAGGAACAGGGCCGCGGAACGGGACGGGTCCTGCTGGGCGCACTCATCGACCGTGCCCAGGAGCGTGGCGCTGCCGTCCTGCACCTCGAGGTGCGGGCCGACAACGCCGCTGCCGTCGGCCTCTACGAGACGGCGGGCTTCGTGCCCGACGGCCGACGCCGCGACTACTACGGGCGCGGCCAGGACGCCCTGCTGATGTCCCTGCGGCTCCGGGGTACACACGCCGGGGCCCTCGGGGGAGGCGGGGCGTGATGGCCGACCAACCCCTGGTCCTGGGGATCGAGACCTCGTGCGACGAGACCGGGGTGGGGATCGTGCGCGGGATGACCCTGCTCGCCGATGTCGTGGCATCCAGCGTCGAGGAGCATGCGCGCTTCGGCGGGGTGGTGCCGGAGGTGGCCAGTAGGGCGCACCTGGAGGCGATGGTCCCCACGCTCGACGCCGCCTGCCAGCGGGCGGGAGTCCGACTGGCCGATATCGACGCCGTCGCGGTCACGGCCGGTCCCGGCCTGGCCGGGGCCCTGCTGGTGGGGGTCTCGGCTGCAAAGGCCCTGTCGTTGTCGCTGGGCGTCCCCCTGTTCGGGGTGAACCATCTCGCGGCGCACGTCGCCGTCGATGCCCTCGAGCATGGACCGCTGGCCGAGCCGACCATGGCCCTGCTGGTCTCGGGCGGGCACTCCTCCCTCCTGCTGGTCCCGGACGTCACCTGCGACGTGCAACCACTGGGGTCCACGATCGACGACGCTGCCGGGGAGGCCTTCGACAAGGTGGCTCGGGTCCTCGGGCTGCCGTTCCCCGGGGGTCCGCACATCGACCGGGTCGCCACGGGCGGCGACCGCGCCTTCGTGACCTTCCCCCGGGGGTTGACCGCTGGCAAGGACATGGCCCGGCACCGCTTCGACTTCTCGTTCTCCGGGCTCAAGACCGCGGTGGCCCGGTGGGTCGAGGCCAGGGAGGCCGAGGGCGAGCCGGTCCCCGTCGCGGACGTCGCGGCCGCCTTCCAGGAGGCCGTGGTCGACGTGCTGACACGCAAGGCGATCGATGCCTGCCGGGAGCATGGCGTCTCGGACCTGCAGATCGGGGGCGGGGTGGCCGCGAACTCCCGGTTGCGGGCCCTTGCCGCGGCGCGCTGCGAGTCCGCAGGGGTCCGGCTGCGGATCCCCAGCCCGGGGCTGTGCACTGACAACGGGGCGATGGTCGCCGCCCTGGGTGCCCAGGTGGTCGCTCGCGGGCTGCCGGCCTCGCGACTGGACCTGCCTGCCGACTCCTCGTTGCCGGTCGACGTGGTGCGGGTGTGACTGCGACCCAGGCGCCGCCTGACGCGCCTGCCCCGCAGTCGCCTGAGCGAACCCTGGCCTCCGTCGCGTCCGACGGGGTGGCCTTCCTCGTCTACTGGCTGGTCATCCTGCTTCTGCTCGGCCAGGCAGTCACCTCCGTCCTGCGGCCCCCCGACGGGGTCGTGGCCGTGGGCCTGGTGGCGGGCCTGGTGTGTCTCGTGTGGGCGACGTTCTGCCTGACGATGGGCGTCCTGAGGGGCAAGGGGGCCGACGGGGCGGACGTTCCCCCTCCTGGGTGGCTCGTCGTGGTCACCTCCGCAGGGTGCCTGATCAGCCTGGTGATCCTGCGGTCCTCCGCCGGCCTGTCGGGCCCGTGGCCCGCAGAGATCGTGGCCGCAGGCCTCCTCGTGGCCTCGATCACCGTGTGGCGCGGCCCCCGTGTGGGAGGCGCCTCCGCGGTCGTCCTGGCCACGGCGCTGTTCATCCTTCCCCTCAGTGGCGCGGGGGACGATCCGCTCCTGCGGACGTCCATCGCAGGTGCGGTGCCCGCGATCACGATCCTGGCTGCCGGCTTCTCGGTGGCGCTGGCCCTGTGGGCGCTGGGGCGCACCGCCCAGGCCCTGCAGCATTCCCTGGACCAACGAGACCAGGCGCTGGTCCAGGAGCGGGCGGTCCGCGCCTCGGCGCAGGTCGCGGCCGAAGTGGAGCGTTCGCTGCACGACACTGCCCTGAACACACTGGAGACCATTGCCGCCCACGGCGACCATCTCGATCGCGAGGTCGTCGCGGCACGCTGCCGAGCTGACTACGACCGGCTCGCCTCCTGGCGCTCGGAGGCGGCGATCGCAGACCTGCCCGAAGTGCTACGGGGGCTCGAGGAGCGGGGGCGCCAACTTGGCCTGGGCGTGGAGGTCGCGCTCGTCGGCGCCGACGCCGGGAATCCTGGGGACCCGGGCTCCCTCCCACGGGCGGTCCCCCAGCCGGTCCTCGGTGCCCTGGCGGGTGCCGGGGTCGAGGCGCTGACCAATGTGGCCAAGCACGCAGGCGTGGATCATGCCACCGTCCTGGCGCGCCGCGACCCGGCTGGGGTCCAGGTGTTCATCGCAGATGACGGGGTGGGGGCGGGACCGACCTCGGATGGGTTCGGTGTGTCCCGCTCGATCCGCGAGCGGATGGACGCCGTCGGCGGCAGCGCCCTGATCGGCCCGGGGCCGCACGGGCGGGGGACGGTCGTCCTGCTGGAGTGGCATCCGGTGCCGGAACCGGGCCAGCAGATCGGGTCCGACCTCCTGCTGCGCACGGCGGGCATCGTGCTGATGATCGGGACCTTCCTGGCCGGTGTCGCCAGCGCACTGGTGGTGCTCGGGTGGGCGGCGTACACCGTCCCCTGGCTGGCGCTGGGAGTTGCCTTCGTCCCCGTGCTGGTCGGGGCGTGGATCCTTGGCGAGGCGCGCGAGGGCAGGCGCATCGGGACCAGTCATGTCATCGCCGGGTGCGCGACCTACGTCCTGGTGGGAGCTGTGGCACTCCTGGCAGATCCGTTCTGCTCGTCGCTGCTCGGTGAGGGGGTCCTGCTCGACGCGCGTGTCCCGATGATGGCCATGCTCCTCCTGCTCGCGCCGCGCCCGGGAGTCCTGGGGGCGATCGTGGCCACCGTCGGGCTCGCGCACCTCGGCGGGGCGCTGGCGTGGAACGCGCGATGGTTGCTGTGCGGTCCGAGCACCGCCACTGCGGGCGTGTACGTGGTGGCTGGCCTCGCGGCCGCCTGGCTGTTCGTGGAGCGCATCGACCGGGTCAGCGCGCAGCTGGCCAGCGCCCGGGACCAGGCCATCTCGGCGCAGGTGCGCATGGGGACCGAGCTGAGCATCCGCGCTGAGGAGGAGCTCTGGGTGGCCGACACGTTGGCCTCGGCCCAGGAGCTCCTTGATGACATCGCCACGGGACGTCTCGATCCGGGCGACCCACGAACCCGATCGGCGTGCGCCGCCCAGGCGGAGTTCCTGCGAGCCCTGCTTGCCGTTGGACATGCTCCCATGCCGGTGCGCAGGCCGGCCCGGATCTGGCTTCGGCTGCTGCATGCCGCGACCTGCCCGATGAGGATCCGCGGGTCCTTCGCGGGCACCCAGGTCCCCCCCGACGTGGTCGGCGAGGTGGGGGGCGTGATCGACGCGGTCTGCGCGCTTGCCCCCGGGGCATCGGTGACGCTCTCGTCCTGGTCGGATCCCGATCCGTCCATCCTGCTGTCCGTGGCTGGGCCGCGGGTGGGCGGTGCGGGCCCGGCCCTGGTCGAACGCATCGACCGGGTCTCAGGCACGGCGTGGCGTGACCTGACCGCGGACGAGATCACCCTGGAGTGGCGCTGGACCGGGGCGGTGCCTGCGCAGGGCGCCGGACGGCGATAGATTCGCCCCATGGAGCCAGCGATCCGGGTGGTCATCCTCGATGACCACGCCCTGTTCCATCAGGCGCTCATGGCCTGGCTGCAGTCGCAGGGACCGAGCATCGAGGTCGCCTACGCAGGGGCCGACGTCCAGCGCGCGCTGGGGGCAGCCCCCGCCAGCGACGTCGTCCTCCTGGACCTCGACCTGGGGACCGATGCACCCCCATTGCCACAACTGGTCGGGAGCTTCCGGGATGCCGGATGCGGGGTCCTGATCGTCAGCGCACTGGGCAGCCCGCGCGTGGTGCGCCAGGGCCTGGCGGCCGGCGCCCTGGGCTACATGTCAAAGCGGGAGGATCCCGCTGAGCTCCTCGAGGCGATCCGCATCGTGGCCTCGGGCGAGGGCTTCCTCACCCCCGAGATGGCAGCGATCCTGGCTGAGTCCCCCCAGGATGTGCCCAACCTCAGCATCCAGGAGCTCTCAGCCCTGCGCCTGTATGCGTCGGGGATGAAGCTGGACTCGGTCGCCCGACGGATGAACGTGAGCCCGGCCACCGCCAAGGAGTACCTGGACCGGGTGCGCGCCAAGTATGCGCAGGCGCATCGCGAGGTCCGCACCAAGTCCGACATGCGCCGGGCTGCCGTGGAAGACGGGTTCCTCACAGCTGAGCCGGGCTCGGAGGCCCCCGCCCGGTGAACCGCGCGCTGGTCGCCGCGGGAGCTCTCACCCTGGTCGCAGCCGGAGCTGTCGGGCTCGTGGCCCGGGAGTGGAGCACTCCGGCGGCAACTCCCACGAGTGCGGAGGTCTGCGCGGCGGCCGCCGATGTGCTCGACGCCCTGGGTGCGTCCGTCGGCGACCAGGTCGTTCTCCGCACCCGAGCCGCCCATCTGGCCGACACCCTCATCGATCGATCTGCTCAGGACCCAGAGGCAGGTTCGCTGACGACTGCGCGTCGCGTCGTCGCTGTGCTGGATGACCCGGACGCGACTGTCACCGACCTCGCGCGCGTCGTGAGGCCGGTCGCCGAGCAGTGCCCGGACCTGCGTTCGACGAGCTGACTCCGCTGCCGCTTGCGAAGCACGTCGGGCCAGGCGCAGGATGGTGCTGACTCAGTGTGAGGGGGTTGGCATGCGTGCTGTGCGCGACTCCGAATCCCCTCTCCGGGCAGCCCTTCTGCTCGTCCTCGTGGCGATCCTGTCGATCGCAGGGCCCCCAGCCCCCGCATCTGCCGAGCTCGTGGGCCCGGTGTCGGGCACGGTGCGGGCCGCGGGCGTGCCCGTTGCCAACGCCTGGGTGACGGTGACCCCGGTGACGCCCACCGGGGACTGGGCGGGGCGCCCGGTCCAGACCACCACCGACCGGGCCGGCCGCTACGAGATCAGCGACCTGTACGCCTCCCACGTGAAGATCCACGTGCGCGCTCCGTCGTTCAGCGGCTTGGCCAGCGCCTACTGGCCGGGTGCCTACTCCTTCGCGAGTGCGGGGACGCTTCGCGTGGCCTCGTCCGGATCGACGGCGGACGTCGACCTGCCGGTCAGCGGATCGATCAGCGGGCGGGTGGTCGACGCGGACACCGGTCACCCGATCGCGGGCGCCCTGGTGGTCGCCAATGTGGATGCCCCGCCCGGCTGGGAGCCGGTTGGATCGGCGGGGCTCGCTCCCGGGCCCGGGGAGTTCGTGATCGATGGATTGCCGCCCGTTCCGATCACACTTCAGGTGCGGGCTCAACAGGGGAGCAACCACCTCGGGCAGTGGTACGACGGCGCTGGCTTCTTCGGTGCAGCAGATCCGGTCGTTCCGGGAACGACCGGCATCGTCATCAGGTTGCGCGAGGGTGGCGAGGTCAGCGGGGTCGTCCGCGACGACCGGGGCGTTGCGGTGCCCGGTGCGGCCGTGTCGATCATCGGGTGTCCGGCGCTGTGCCCGATGGCCGCGCTGACGGATGACTCGGGCGCCTACCGGATGACCGCCGTCCCCCCGGGACCCGGCCTTCGCGCCTACGCGGACGCGGACGCGGCCGGCCTGCTGAGCACGTGGTACACCGCGCCGGGGGAGGCCGGCGACACCAGTTTCGACCTCGCCGCCGGCGAGGTGCGCAGCGGTCTGGACTTCGCGCTCACCGCGGGTGCGGTCGCGGTGGGCCGGGTCCTCGACGGGCAGACGGGCGAACCGATCCCCGGCGTCTCGGTCGACCTGGTCGACGTCGACAACCCGCTGAACTCCTACGTCTCGCGTGTGATGGGGGACACCACCGCGGCCTCGGGGGATCCGACCGGGGCGAGCCCGGTCGGCGACGCCTCGGCGATCCCCAGCCCGGCGGGATCCGGATCTGCACAGTCGAGTCCGGATCAGGAGTCGGAGGTCGTGATCGGTCCCGTCCCCCCAGGGGAGTACTCCCTGATCGTCTACCCGGGCGCCGAGAACGGTGACTACGTCCCCGTCGAGCTCGGTGGGACCTCGGGGCTGGATGGCGCTGGCCTGATCGACCTGGCCCGCGGTGAGCGGGCCGAGTTCACCGTGAGCCTGGTCCGCCAGCGGATGTCCGTCGCTCCCAGCCCCGGCGCCACCGCCGCCGCCACGGATGGTGTCGTATCGGGGGCGCCCCAGGCCGGCCAGGCCGAGCCTGTGGGCTCATCGGGGTGGCCGGGGATCTTCGGCGGATTCCTGGTCCCCGAGGGCGCGGGGTTCCTCCGGCTGGGCAGCTGACCTGGCCGTTCTGCGCTCCACCAGCAGGGCCAGCGGGCCGGCATCGGTGCGTGTGAGCACCAGGGTCGCGGTCGGTCCGCTCCCGGTGAGCCGCAGGGCCGCACGCAGCTCCTCGGGTACGACGTTGATCCCGCGCTTCTTGACGATGACGTCGCCGTATCCGCGGGTGCGCAGCCAGGCGCGCATCGGCTTGCGCCCGAACGGCACCTGGTCGACGACGGCGAAGGTCGAGCCCAGCCTCCCTGCGGTGGGCTCGGAGTCGCAGGCGATGTAGGCGATCCGGGGGTCGAGCAGGTGCCCGTTCGTTCGCTCCGCCAGCACGGACACGAGCCCCGCACGGATCACGGCCGGATCGGGCTCGATCAGCCACGCGGAGACCGCGCCGATGCTCGGCTCGGGGATCCCGCCGACGTCGTCGAGGGATTCCTCCTCGGGTGGTTGGGGGTGGCTCCAGTCCGCGGTGGTGCGGGTCGTCAGGACCGTTGCCCGGCGGGAGGCTGCACCCTCGCGCAGGGGTCCCCACCAGACACCGGCCTCGACGAGGTCACCGCCCACGCTGATCCACTCGGTCTGCGTGCCTGCTGGGAGCGCGCCATGGTCGATTCCGGGCGCGACCTTCGCTCCGGTCGCAGGGACGCGGACAGCCAGCGCACCCACCCACGACCAGGGCGGCGACCACGATTCCGGGGCCAGCATCCGGCTCCCGCCGCTTCGCCGAGAGGGGTCGACGAAGCAGCCCAGACCTGCATCGGGGACGGGTTCGTTCCACGGTCCCGCGGTCGTGCGTACGTCGCCATTCGCCGTCGTCACGTCCAATCCGAGGTCAGCGGCGGTGGCGGACAGCGCCCACAGGGCCTCGGGATCACGATCCACGGCGAGCACCCGAATGCCCGCGGCGGCCAGGGCCAGGGCGTCGCTCCCGGCGCCGCATCCGAGGTCGGCCACGAACTCGATCCCGGCCATGGCGAACCTGAGTGCGTGCCGGGCGGCCACCTCCGGTCGGGTTGCCTGCTCGAGGCCGTCCGGAGTCCACCAACGTGACGGCCCGGGGAACCGAGCAGTCGCTCGGGTACGCAGCCGTGCTTGGGTCGCTGCGGCGGCGACGACCTCCGCGTGGTCCGCCCAGCGCGGGTCGGAACGGGCTCGGCTGAGCAGGGTCATGGCCGTGGTCGGGTCGTAGGGCGTCAGTGAGTCGACCAGTGCGCGGCCCTCGGGCGCGAGCAGGGCAGCCATCACCGGGTCGCTCGAGTTGCCCGGGACCGGCTGCATCGGGCCATTGTGCGCCCAGCGGAGCCCTGATCCGGCCGCTCGCCGACGCAGGGGTGGAGTGGGTCCGAGGGCGCTGGCACTCGTGTGCACCGAGTGCCAAAGGGTGTTAGTGTTCCGTCTGGCACTCACGCAAATAGAGTGCCAGCAGCGACGCAGGTCGTCCCGGCACCGCGACGACGGAACGCACCGGCCCGCAGCACACATCCGTTCCTGCGAACCCCCTCAAGGGAGGTCAGACCGTGGCACAGATCAAGCCACTCGAGGACCGCATCCTCGTTCAGCCCCTCGACGCCGAGCAGACCACGGCGTCGGGTCTTGTCATCCCGGACACTGCCAAGGAGAAGCCCCAGGAGGGCAAGGTCCTGGCAGTCGGCCCGGGCCGCTTCGACGATGCCGGCGCCAGCCGCATCCCGCTGGACGTGAAGGTGGATGACGTCGTCATCTACTCGAAGTACGGCGGCACCGAGATCAAGTACAACGGCGAGGAGTACCTGCTCCTGTCGGCCCGCGATGTCCTCGCGGTAGTCGAGAAGTAGCCGCTTCCCCCGCATCGAGCCCCGGTTCCGGAACGTCGGGGCCGGGGCTCGACGCATCGCACAGACGAGAAGAGCAGAGACGCACACATGGCCAAGATCCTGGAGTTCGATGAGGGTGCCCGCCGCAGCCTCGAGCGCGGAGTCAATTCCCTGGCGGACACCGTCAAGGTGACGCTTGGGCCCAAGGGGCGCAACGTCGTCATCGACAAGAAGTGGGGCGCGCCGACCATCACCAACGATGGCGTGACGATCGCCCGTGAGATCGAGCTTGAGGACCCGTACGAGAACCTCGGCGCGCAGCTGGCCAAGGAGGTCGCCACCAAGACCAACGACATCGCCGGCGATGGGACCACCACCGCCACGGTGCTGGCCCAGGCGCTGGTCCGCGAGGGCCTCAAGGTGGTGACTGCTGGCGCTGCACCGGTGCTGGTCAAGCGCGGGATGACCGCTGCAGTGGATGCCGTGACCGAGGCGCTGGCCGGGATGGCCCGCGAGGTCGAGGGTCGCGACGAGATCGCCCAGGTGGCGACCATCTCCTCGCAGGACGCGGTCATCGGCGGGCTCATCGCCGACGCGTTCGACCGCGTGGGCAAGGACGGCGTGATCTCGGTCGAGGAGTCCTCCACCACCTCCCTTGAGATGGAGTTCACCGAGGGGATGCAGTTCGACAAGGGCTACCTGTCGCCGTACTTCGTCACCGACCCCGAGCGCATGGAGGCCGTCCTCGAGGACTGCCTGATCCTGCTCGTCCAGGGCAAGGTCGGCGCGATTGCCGAGATCCTGCCGGTGCTGGAGAAGGTCATGCAGGCCAGCAAGCCGCTGCTGATCATCGCCGAGGACGTCGAGGGCGAGGCCCTGAGCACGCTGGTCGTGAACAAGATCCGCGGCACGTTCAACTCCGCGGCGGTCAAGGCTCCGGCCTTCGGTGACCGGCGCAAGGCGATCCTGGCCGACATCGCGATCCTCACGGGCGCGCAGGTCGTCGCCGCCGAGGTCGGGCTCAAGCTCGACCAGGTCGGCCTCGAGGTCCTGGGATCCGCCCGTCGGGTCGTGATCACCAAGGACGACACCACGATCGTCGACGGTGGCGGCGAGAAGTCGGCCGTCGCCGACCGGGTCGCGCAGATCCGGCGCGAGATCGAGGAGTCCGACTCCGACTGGGACCGCGAGAAGCTGCAGGAGCGCCTGGCGAAGCTGGCCGGCGGCGTGTCGGTCATCAAGGTCGGGGCGCACACCGAGGTCGAGCTCAAGGAGAAGAAGCACCGCATCGAGGACGCCGTCTCGGCCACTCGTGCGGCCATCGAGGAGGGGATCGTCGCCGGTGGCGGCGCTGCCCTGGTGCACGCCGCTTCAGCGCTCACCGGGGGCCTCGGACGCTCGGGCGACGAGCTGATCGGCGTGAACGTCGTGCGCAAGGCGCTCGACGAGCCGCTGCGCTGGATCGCCGAGAACGCCGGAGAGCAGGGCTACGTGGTGGTCTCGAAGGTGCGCGAGCACGGTCCTGGCATGGGCCTGAACGCGGCCACGGGCGAGTACGTCGACCTGGTCGCGGCCGGGATCATCGACCCGGTCAAGGTGACACGCTCCGCCCTGGAGAACGCGGTGTCCATCGCCGGCATGCTGCTCACGACCGACGTGCTGATCGTCGAGAAGCCCGCTGACAGCGACGACGAAGGCCACACCCACGGGCACGGCCACAGCCACGGCCCCGGCGGCCACACGCACTGAGGCCCTTGGGCGGCGGCAGCCCCGCAACAACATCGGCCCCACTCCGACCAGATGACTGGTCAGGGTGGGGCCGAGTTGCGTCTCACTGTGGTGGCGCAGCAGGAGGACGGATCCGTGCCGACCGCTGTGAGGCGAGCAGTCAGGCGGTGGCGCGCTGCCCGGCGCGGCCCTCCGACTGGTAGATCACCGCGCGCTCGGATTCGGTGAGGCCTCCCCACACGCCGAACGGTTCGCGCACCTTCAGGGCATGCGCCCGGCACTGCATCATCACCGGGCAGCTCGCACACAGGGCCTTGGCCTCGCGCTCTCGGGCCTCCTTGGCACCGCCGCGCTCGCCCTCGGGATGGAAGAACATCTCGG
Organism: uncultured Actinomycetes bacterium; assembly: GCA_963700475.1. Classification (GTDB taxonomy): domain Bacteria; phylum Actinomycetota; class Actinomycetes; order S36-B12; family CAIYMF01; genus Prado023. The sequence goes on along the minus strand of CAVOXR010000010.1, from coordinate 201,292 downwards.
AGTCGACACCGCGACATGCTGCGTGCATCTGCCAGTCCCAGAAGTCCGCATTCGGTCCCGGGAGCCTCGACACATCCGCCATGGCTGGTCCTCTCATCGTCGTCTTCACTCCATCCTAGAACTTGTGCGAATCCTGTGCAAGTGTCTGTTCCAGTCGATTTCGTGCATCGACCCCTACTGGAGACAACACGGGGGGTCGTCCCCATGTTCCCGTCCATGGCACTGATTCGGCCACGTCCGCAGGCGAACATTGCAAAGGTCTTGCACAATGTCGACGTGCCCTCTGATGCAGCCCTCCCCCTCGGCCCTCCGCCGCACGCCGGCGTGGTCGCCGACGGCGAGGGCGCGGCTTCCCCGGATGTGATCGTCGCCGCCGAGGTGAGTGCCGTCCCTGCGATCCCTGATGAACAGGGGGGCGCCGATGGTGAGCCGAGCGTGGCGCTCAGCGTCGCTGGGGCTGCCCGGGGTCTGGGCGTGGCCCCCGGGACGCTGCGCAGCTGGGAGCGCCGCTATGGCCTTGCGCCCAGCCTGCACACGCCTGGCGGGCACCGGCGCTACGGCCCGATCGACCTGGCACGACTCGGGGTGATGCACCGCCTGGTCCAGGAGGGGGTGCCCCCGGCAGAGGCGGCCCGGGCGGCGATCCGCACCCACATCGGAGCTGAGGCCGTCGACGCGTCGAACCCCTATGCCGCCCTCCTGGGCTCAACCGGGGCCGAAGCCGCATCTGCCCAGGCAGGCGGCGGGGTTGACGATCCTGGCGTCGCCACGTCCTCAGGCGGCGGTCGGGTGCTGCCCATGCCCCGCAGCCCTCGGTCGGCGCGCGGTCTGGCCCGGGCCGCCATGTCCCTTGACTCGCACGCCTGCCAGCGAATGGTGACCGCGTCACTTGCGGACCGGGGTGTGATCCCGACCTGGGAGGAGCTCATCCGCCCGGTGCTGGGCGCCATCGGCGAGCGGTGGGCTCAGACAAGCCGGGGAGTGGAGATCGAGCATTCCTTCTCGATGGTCGTGGTGGGGGCGTTGGCTGCCCACTCCGCGCGCCTGGAGCGGCCGCGCAACGGTCGACCGGCCCTGCTGGCCAGCGCGCCCGAGGAGCTCCACGACCTCCCCCTCATGGTGCTTCAGGCGGCCCTCTCCGACGTCGGGATCCGCAGCCACGTGATCGGCGCGCGGACCCCGGAGGTGGCCCTCCACGACGCTGTGGTCCGGCTCGGTCCCCCGGTGGTGTTCCTCTGGGCGCAGATGCCCGGTGCCCACGTCCCCGAGCTGCCCGTGAGTCGCCCGGCGGCAGCGCTGATGGTGGGCGGTCCGGGGTGGTCCGACGCTCCGGGCGACGTCGTTCATGTCGCTGATCTCGAACACGCGGTCGGCGCGGTGCGCACGGCGATGGGGTTGTGACCTCTTAGGGTGAGCCTCGTGGTCGACGAGGAGCTCGCTGGTCTTCTCGCGGCCGGGGAACGGGCCGTGTTCCGCGGCGTCCCCGGGCAGGGCCTGGTGCCGTTGGAGCGCGCCGAGGCCCTGGCTGAGGAGCGGGGGGACGTCGCCCGACGTACCCGCGCCGCGTGGGTCCTTGGCGTCTGCCGATCGGCCACCGGCAACTACGGGCCGGCCCTGGCGGGCCTGACCACGGCAGCCAGCGATCCGGAGGTCCCCGTGGAGCTCCGCTCGCTGCCGGCGTCAGCGGTCGGCGCGATCCAGCGCCAGCTGGGTCGGCACGCGGAGGGGCGCGACTGGGACCAGAGCGCCCTCGAGTCCGCCTCCGGCGATTCGGAGGCTGAGTGCGAGGCGTTGCTCGGGCTTGCCTCGGATGCCGTCGGACTCGGCGAGGCCGACGTGGCCCGGGACGCCGTGACCCGGGTCGAGCTCCTGCTCGCTGAACGCCCCCTGTGGTGGCGGCACCACATCCGGCTCGACTGGGTGCGTGCCGAGGTCGCCCTGCTCGGCGGGGACCCCGGACAGGCGCGGGCCGCGGCTGAGCGTGCCCTGGATGCGGCTGAGGCAGCCAGCGCTCCGCGCCACGTGGCCAAGTCGCTGCTCTTCGCCGGTGTGGCGGCCACATCCCACGGGCAGCAGGGCGCCGCCGTGGACCTCCTTGCCCGTGCGGCAGTCCTGGCGGAGGGTCTCGGTGCCCGCCCCCTGGTCTGGCCCAGCCGGGGCCTGCTGGGGGCGCTGCTGGCCGCCACCTCCCCCGAGGAGTCCGAGCGCAGCCTGGAAGCGGCTCGTGCGGTGATCCGCGGCATCTCGGCTGACCTCCCGCCGCTGCTGGCCGCCGAATGGCTCGCCCGCCGCGACATCCGCGCCCTCCTGGGCTGAGCCCACTCCGCGCCGCGCGGCCCCCGTCGCGGCATTCCGCACGCCTCCGACGGCGGGTGCCCGCGCTCAAGTGACGGTGCGGAGGTGTCGAACAGATCGGGGAAGGAGGTACCTCGATGACCACGGTCCTGGTGTGCGATGACGCTCCCCTGGCGCGGGAGGCAGTGCGGCGTGCCGTTGCCTCGGTGCCGGGTGTCGACCGCGTCAGCGCGGCAGGATCGGGCGAGGAGGTCCTGGCCCGTTACCCCCTGGAGCGGCCGAGCGTCGTGCTCATGGACGTCCGGATGCCCGGGATGGGTGGCGTCGAGGCCACTCGCCGCCTCATGGCGGCCTACCCGGGCGCCGTTGTCGTGATGCTCACCATGGGCGAGGACATCGAGGGCGTTGCTGCCGCCGTCGCGGTGGGTGCCCGGGGCTACATGGTCAAGGATGCGAGCCGCGAGGAGACCGCGACGATGCTGAGCCTGGCGGCCACAGCCCCGGTCCACCGGACCGGCAATGTCGTGTCGCTGCCGGTGCGTCCGATGGCCGGTGGCCCGTCGCTCAGCGGTCGCGAGGTGGAGGTCCTCGAGGGCATGTCCCGGGGGAAGTCGAACGCGCAGATCGGCCGCGAGCTCTACCTGTCCGAGGACACCGTCAAGACCCACGCACGTCGGATGTTCCGCAAGATGGGGGCCGCGGACCGGGCCCAGGCCGTGGCGCTGGGCTTCCGCTGGGGCCTGCTGAGCTGACGGGCGGCTGCGCGCCGACGCCGGCATGTCGCTGGGGCCGATACCCTGATCCCGAATGGGAGAGGGGCACCACGTGATGGATCCAGCGGACCGCGCCGCAGCCGAGGAGATGTTCGGGTACACCGGCCTGACCTACGACGACGTCCTGCTCCTGCCCGACCATTCCGATGTCGTGCCCTCGGAGGTGGACACCGCCACGCGCCTGACCCGTGGGATCACGCTGGCCGTTCCGCTGGTGTCGGCGGCCATGGACACCGTGACCGAGTCCCGGATGGCCATCGCGATGGCCCGCCAGGGCGGCATCGGCGTGCTGCACCGCAACCTGTCGATCGCTGACCAGGCCGCCGAGGTGGACACCGTCAAGCGCAGCGAGTCCGGGATGATCCACGACCCGGTGACTGTGAGCCCGGATGTCACCGTCCTCGAGCTCGATGAGCTGTGCGGGCGCTACCGGGTCTCGGGGCTGCCGGTGATCGACGCGGACCGGACCCTGCTGGGCATCGTGACCAACCGCGACCTGCTGTTCCTGCCCGCCGAGCGCTTCGCCACGACGCTCGTGCGCGACGTCATGACGCCCATGCCCCTCGTGACCGGCCCGGAGGGCATCCGTCGTGAGGACGCCGCTGCGCTCCTGGCCAAGCACCGGATCGAGAAGCTGCCCCTGGTGGACGCCGCCGGTCGGCTCACCGGGCTCATCACGGTCAAGGACTTCGTCAAGACCGAGAAGTACCCGATGGCGACCAAGGACGACGAGGGCCGCCTGCGGGTGGGGGCGGCGATCGGCTTCTACGGCGACGCCTGGGAGCGGGCCACGGCCCTCGTCGAGGCCGGCGTCGACGTGCTGGTTGCCGACACCGCCAACGGCCAGGCACGGCTCCTGCTGGACATGGTGGCCCGGATCAAGGCCGACCCCGCGATGGCCCACGTGCAGGTCATCGGCGGCAACATCGCCACGAAGGCGGGCGCCCAGGCCCTGGTCGACGCCGGTGCGGATGCGGTCAAGGTGGGGGTCGGTCCGGGCTCGATCTGCACCACGCGGGTCGTGGCGGGGGTCGGGGTGCCGCAGGTCACGGCCATCTTCGAGGCTGCCCGGGTGTGTCGGCCCGCGGGCGTTCCGGTGATCGGCGACGGTGGGCTGCAGTACTCCGGGGACATCGCCAAGGCCCTGGTCGCCGGGGCCGAGACGGTCATGCTCGGCTCCCTGCTGGCGGGGTGCGAGGAGAGCCCGGGGGACCTCGTGTTCGTCAACGGCAAGCAGTTCAAGCACTACCGGGGCATGGGATCGCTGGGGGCCATGGCCTCGCGCGGTCGTGTCTCCTACTCCAAGGACCGCTACTTCCAGGCCGACGTCACGACCGACGAGAAGATCGTCCCGGAGGGGATCGAGGGCCAGGTGCCCTACCGCGGCCCGTTGGCCGCGGTCGCCCACCAATTGGTGGGTGGGCTGCACCAGTCCATGTTCTACGTGGGCGCGCGCACGATCCCCGAGCTGCAGTCCCGCGGCCGGTTCATCCGGATCACCCCGGCTGGGCTCAAGGAGTCCCACCCGCACGACATCCAGATGACCGTCGAGGCACCCAACTACCAGGGCCGCTGAGGCGCGGACCGGACGTCGAGGAGGAGCACATGAACGACATCGAGATCGGCCTGGGCAAGCGGGGCCGTGCCGCGCTGTCCTTCGACGACATCGCCATCGCGCCCAGTCGGCGCACCCGGGCCCCGGAGCTGGTCAACACCGGCTGGCAGATCGACGCCTACCGCTTCGACAACCCGATCATCGGGGCGCCGATGGACTCGATCATCTCCCCCGAGACGGCCATCCGCATGGGCCAACTGGGGGGGCTCGGCGTGCTCAACCTCGAGGGGCTCTGGACCCGCTACGAGGACCCGGCCGCCGCCTACGAGGAGATCGGCCAGCTCCCCGAGCTGCAGGCGAACGCCCGGATGCAGCAGCTCTACTCCGAGCCCGTCCAGCCCGACCTCATCGCTGAGCGCATCGCCGAGATCCGTGCCGCCGGGGTGGCGGTGGCCGGGGCCCTGTCGCCCAACCGGGTCACGGAGCTGGCGCCGATCGTCACGAACGCGGGCGTCGACCTGTTCGTGATCCGTGGGACCACCGTGTCGGCCGAGCACGTCAGCGCCGAGGACGATGCGCTGAACCTCAAGGACTTCATCTACACCCTCGACGCTCCGGTGATCGTCGGTGGTGTGGCCACCTATCGCGCAGCCCTGCACCTGATGCGCGCCGGTGCCGCGGGTGTGCTCGTCGGCTTCGGCGGCGGCGCCTCGCACACGACGGCCGACGTGCTCGGCGTCCGTGTGCCGATGGCCACCTCCGTGGCGGATGTCTCCGCGGCTCGCCGGGACTACATGGACGAGTCCGGTGGGCGCTACGTGCACGTGATCGCCGACGGGGCGATGGGACGCAGCGGTGACATCGTCAAGGCGATCGCCTGCGGGGCGGACGCGGTGATGGTCGGCTCGCCCCTGGCGCGGGCCGCCGAGGCCCCCGGTCGGGGCTGGCACTGGGGGATGGAGGCTGTGCACGCCGAACTGCCCCGCGGTGAGCGGCACTGGACGGGCACGGTGGGCTCCCTGGAGCAGGTCATGCATGGGCCCAGCCGGGTCCCGGACGGCACGATGAACCTCGTGGGTGCCCTGCGCCGGGCGATGGCGACCTCCGGGTACTCGGAGCTCAAGGAGTTCCAGCGCGTTGACGTCACGGTCTCGCCCGGGCGCTGATATCCACAGGTTCCTTCGAGTTATCCACAGGGCCGGATGGGTCGTCCCCCGCACGGAATCAGCGTTTCGTCCCCACTCGGGCCCGGATCATCCACAAGGTGCCAAACCTCGAAAACGCCGATGCCATGGGAGGAATGGGCCCTGAGCGGGTGTGACGCAGAGCACGCAGGCGACTACAGCGGGGCTCGGGGTGCGGCCCGCGCGCTGCCGTCGTGGCCCGGGCCACGCTCAGCCCCCCGGGAGCGCCCGATGGACCGCGTGGTCGTGGTCCAGGGCCCTGGTTGTGGGTGCACGGGCAGTCCGGTCCCGACAGGGCACGCGCGGTAGCCTGCATCGCATGAGTGTCGACACAAGCACCTCCCGCGCTGGGTTCGACCGGGACCTCATCGAGGCCCTGTTGACGATCCCCGTGGTCCGCCCTGGCGCGGCTCGGCATGCGACCGTGGCCCCCTTCGACGGCCATCCCCTGGCCGAGGTCCCGTTCTCCACCGTGGAGGACGTCGACATGGCCTTCGACACCGCACGGGCGGCCCAGGCCCGGTGGGCGGCCACGCCTGTGGGGGAGCGCAAGCGGGCCGTGCTGCGGTTCCACGACCTGTTGCTGTCGCACCGCGACGAGGGCCTGGACCTCATCCAGTGGGAGACCGGCAAGACCCGGATGGACGCCCTCAAGGAGCTCCTCGGGGTCTGCACCGTGGCTCGGCACTACGCCCGGGATGCCCGCCGGCTGCTTGGCCCCGAGCGCAAGGTGGGGCTCTTCCCGCTGCTCACGAAGGTGTCGGTGGAGCACCATCCGGTCGGCGTGGTGGGCGACATCGCACCGTGGAACTACCCGTTGTTCCTCGCGGTGGCCGATGCGATCCCCGCACTCATGGCCGGCAACGCCGTGGTGCTCAAGCCCGACCACCAGACGTCGTTGACCGCACTGTGGGCCGTGGACCTGATGCACCGCGCCGGTATCCCCCGCCGGGTCCTGCAGGTCGTGCTGGGGTACGGTCCCGAGCTCGGACCCGAGATCACCGAGCGCGCGGACTACATGATGTTCACCGGCTCCAGCGCCGTGGGTGCCCAGATCGCCGGCCGATGCGGCGAGCGGCTCATCGGCTGTTCGATGGAGCTCGGCGGCAAGAACCCCATGATCGTGCTCGAGGACGCCGACCCCGGGCGGGCGGCCGAGATCGCCGTGCGGGCGTGCTTCGACAACGCCGGCCAGCTGTGTGTCGGGATCGAGCGGATCTATGTCCTCTCCGGTGCCTACGACGCCTTCATGGACCGATTCCTCGCCCGAATCGGCGGGCTGCGCATGCATGCGTCCGTGGGCTGGGGCACGGACTACGGCTCGCTGATCAGTGCCGATCAGCTCGCGCGCACCACGGCGGCTGTGGACGACGCGGTGGCCAAGGGCGCCACGGTCGTGACCGGGGGTCATCCGCTGCCCGACATCGGCCCGTTCTACTACGCCCCGACGGTGCTGACCGGGGTCACCGACGACATGGTGTGCTTCGCTGCCGAGACGTTCGGGCCGGTGGTGGCCGTCCAGCGGGTGGACACCGAGCAGGAGGCGATCGCCCTGGCGAACGACTCCCCATACGGGCTCAACGCCTCGGTGCTCACCGAGGACGACGGCCGCGGGGAGCGGGTCGCGAGGCAGCTGCGCACGGGCTCGGTCAACGTCAACGAGGCCTACGAGGCGACGTTCGGATCCACCCGTGCGCCGATGGGCGGCCGGGGATTGTCGGGACTTGGCCGGCGCAACGGAGACCACGGCCTGACGCGCTTCACGGAGGAACAGACCATCGCCATCCAGCGTGGGATCAGCATGGGCACCCCATTCGGCATGGAGCACGACGACTGGGGCGACATGATCATCCGCGGCTTCAAGGCCCTCAAGGCCGTCGGCTTCAAGTAACCACAGGGCTGCGGCTGGCGCCGGCGCCGCGCCCCCGCGCCGCCGCGCCCCCGGCGGAATCTCCGTAATGTGGCGGAATCGTCCGGAGTCCCGGGTGACGCCGGACGGTCCGGGGGAATCCGCGTCGGGGCGGCGGTGCGCCCGGTGCGGCGGACCCGTCCGGACGGGGATATCGTCGATCACATGGGCGACTTCGACAGCACCACGGGCAGCGGACCCGACACCCCCGCCACTGACTACGACGTCCTGGTGATCGGCTCCGGCTTCGGTGGATCCGTGACCGCGCTGCGCCTGACGGAGAAGGGCTACCGGGTCGGGGTGCTCGAGGCCGGGCGTCGCTTCGCCGACGCGGACTTCGCCAAGACGTCATGGCGGGTGCGTGACTACCTCTGGGCGCCGGAGTTGGGCTGCACCGGCATCCAGCGCATCCACCGGCTCAACGACGTGATCGTCCTGGCCGGTGCCGGGGTGGGCGGCGGATCGCTGGTCTACGCCAACACCCTCTACGTGCCCGGCGAGGGCTACTTCACGGACCCGCACTGGGCGCACATCACCGACTGGGCCGACGAGCTCCTGCCCTTCTACGACCAGGCCCAGCGGATGCTCGGCGTCGTCAAGAACCCCACGATGACCTCCGCTGACGTTGCGTTCAAGGCCGTCGCCGACGAGATGGGTGTCGGCGACACGTTCAAGATGACCCCGGTCGGCGTCTACTTCGGCGAGTCGCCGGGTGTCACCTCCCCGGATCCCTACTTCGGCGGCGTCGGACCGGAGCGCACCGGGTGCATCGAGTGCGGCGAGTGCATGACGGGCTGCCGGCACAACGCCAAGAACACCCTCGTGAAGAACTACCTCGGCCTTGCCGAGGGTGCGGGCGCGGTGGTGCACCCGCTGACGACCGTGACCGACGTCCGGCCGATCGAGGGCGGCCGCTGGGCGGTCGACACCCGGGCGACGGCCTCCCTGGCCACGAAGGCCGTGGGCAAGGTCCGCGGGAAGGCGGCCAATCGCCGGGGCAGTGCCGACTCCGGATCCGAGGAGGTCCCGGAAGGCGCTGCGCGCACCTTCACCGCCGACCACGTGGTCTTCTCGGCCGGCACCTGGGGCACCCAGAGCCTGCTGCACCGCCTGCGGGCCGATGGCCAGCTCCCCGCCCTGTCGCCACGGTTGGGCGCCCTGACCCGGACCAACTCCGAGTCGCTGGTCGGAGTCGTGAACGCCACACCTCCGGGCGATGGCGACTTCACCCATGGCGTGGCCATCACCTCGTCGTTCTTCCCCGACCCGAACACGCACATCGAGCCGGTCCGCTACGGCAAGGGATCCAACGCGATGCTCCTGCTCGGTACCGTGATGAGCGACGGCGCTGAGGGCGTCCCCCGCTTCAAGCAGTGGTTCAAAGCCGTGATGGCTGCCCCTATGGACGCCCTGGGTTCGATGTGGGTACGAGGAGCGTCCGAACGCGACATCATCGCTCTGGTCATGCAGAACGTGAACAACTCCATCGTCGTATTCGGCGAGCGGACACGCTCCGGCCGGTTCCGCCTGCGCAGCCGGCAGGGCGAGGGCGAGCCGAACCCGAGCTGGATCCCGGTCGCCAACGACGCCATGCGTCGCCTTGCACGGATCGTCAAGGGTCGACCCATGGGCAACTGGGGCGAGGTCATCGACGCGCCGATGACCGCGCACTTCATCGGCGGGGCTGTGATCGGCCTGACCCCCGACGACGGCGTGATCGACCCGTACCACCGCGTTCACGGCTACCCCGGCCTGCACATCGTCGACGGCTCGACCATCACGGCCAACGTCGGGGTCAACCCGTCGCTGACGATCACGGCGATGGCCGAGCGAGCCATGTCGCTGTGGCCGAACGCCGGCGAGGAGGACCCGCGCCCGGAACAGGGTCGCGAGTACGTGCGGGTCGCCGCGGTGCAGCCCAAGAACGCGGTGGTTCCCGAGCATGCCTCCGGCGCCCTTCGCCTCCCAGTCGATCTCGGCATCCCAGCAGTCCGCCCGGAGCAGTAGCCCCGCCCCTCGCCCGGCCGTCGATCCCTGCGATCGGTCTGCGGGCGTTGCGCTGCCCTCAGCAGGTGCGAGGTGCACCCGCGGGACCTCGCACCCTCGGATGAACCGGATGTGGGCGCACACGAGACCGCCCGTTACGGGGCCGTCGTTGCAGGGGCGAACGGTGGCGCACTTCGAACCGGCCGTCTGGCCCTGCCGGGGGCGGCCTTTCGAGCGGTTCTGTGTGCGTGGGAGGTCGGATGTGGCGCAGTGCCCCCTGAGAAGAGCGGTTTCGTGTGCCGTCGCGCCCGGTCGTGGCCAGGCCAGGTGGCCCGGCGGCGCCCGCAGGGAGGGCCCGACGGCCACTGTCCGAAGGGCCTGCGGATTGTCCGTGGCTGCGAGCCCTGATGCCCGCAGCCACGTCGGTCGGGGCCGCGTACGCTTCCCCCCGTGAGCAACCCCAGGCCTGTCCTTGTCGTCGACTTCGGTGCCCAGTACGCCCAACTGATCGCGCGGCGGGTGCGCGAGGCGCGCGTGTTCTCCGAGATCGTCCCCTCGACGATGCCCGTCGCCGAGATGATCGCCAAGGATCCGGCGGCCGTGATCCTGTCGGGCGGGCCGAGCAGCGTGTACGCCCCTGGCGCCCCGTCGATCGACGCCGCCCTCTTCGACGCCGGAATCCCGGTCTTCGGGATCTGCTACGGCTTCCAGGCGATGGCTCGCGCCCTGGGCGGCGAGGTCGCGCAGACGGGCCTGAGCGAGTTCGGGCGCACGCCCTTGGAGGTGGCCCAGCCCGGGGCCCTGTTCGCGGGTCTCCCCCCCGAGCTCTCGGTCTGGATGTCCCACGGCGACTCGGTCTCCGCGGCGCCGTCCGGGTACACGGTCACCGCGTCCAGTGCGGGGGCGCCGATCGCCGCCTTCGAGAACCCCACCACGCGCTGCGCAGGCGTGCAGTTCCACCCCGAGGTCCTGCACACCGAGCACGGCCAGGCGATCCTCGAGCACTTCCTGCACGACCTCGCCGGGCTCGACCCGGACTGGACCACGGCATCGATCGTCGACGAGCAGGTCGCGGCGATCCGCGCCCAGGTCGGTGACCACCAGGTGATCTGCGGTCTGTCCGGCGGGGTGGACTCGGCCGTGGCCGCGGCGCTGGTCCACGAGGCCGTTGGCGACCAGCTCACCTGCGTGTTCGTCGACCATGGCCTGCTGCGCAAGGGCGAGCGCGAGCAGGTCGAGCGCGATTACGTGGCTGCCACGGGGATCCGACTCGTGGTCGTCGACGCCGCTGAACGGTTCCTCTCCGAGCTCGACGGCGTGACCGACCCGGAGGAGAAGCGCAAGACGATCGGCCGGCTGTTCATCCGCGTGTTCGAGGACGCCGCCGCCCAGGTGGTGGCCGAACGGGGCGAGCACGGCGGAACCGTGGACTTCCTCGTGCAGGGCACGCTCTACCCGGACGTCGTGGAGTCCGGCGGCGGCACCGGCACCGCCAACATCAAGAGCCACCACAACGTCGGCGGCCTGCCCGACGACCTGCAGTTCCAGCTCGTCGAGCCGCTTCGGACGCTGTTCAAGGACGAGGTGCGCCATGTCGGCGAGCAGCTCGGACTACCCGCCGCGATGGTCTGGCGGCACCCGTTCCCCGGCCCCGGCCTGGCGATCCGGATCATCGGGGCCGTCAACCGCAAGCGGCTGGACATCCTGCGTGAGGCCGATGCGATCGCTCGCGAGGAGCTCACCGCGGCCGGCCTGGATCGCGACGTCTGGCAGTTCCCGGTCGTCCTGCTCGCGGACGTGCGGTCCGTGGGTGTCCAGGGCGACGGGCGCACCTACGGCCATCCCGTGGTGCTCCGCCCGGTGTCCAGCGAGGATGCCATGACCGCGGATTGGTCGCGGCTTCCCTTCGACCTGCTGGCCCGGATCTCGACCCGGATCACGAACGAGGTCCGCGACATCAACCGCGTCGTCCTCGACGTCACGAGCAAGCCCCCTGGCACCATCGAGTGGGAGTAGCGCGGACGTGGCAGGACCCCCTCGAGGGGGTCCGAGGGGGTCCTGCGGGGAGTCGTCCCGGTGGTCCGGGAGCGACGGGTCAGGCGAAGGGGTCCGTTGGCCAGGAGTCCGTGGACTCGGCTGTGGCCAGGGCCTGCGCGTCACGCTGCTGGCGCTTCGAGGCGGCCAGGGATGCGGCCACCCCTCCGGCGCCCAGGGCGATCAGGACCGTGGGGGCGATCCAGCGCCCGTCGATCTGCCAGCCCGTCGCCGCGCTCACTGCGAACAGCACGCCCAGGACGGTGAACAGAAGGCCAGCGGCCAGGGAGAAGTAGTCGGTCTCATGCTGCCTCACGGCGCACCTCCAGGTTTCCGGCGCCGATCGCGGCGTCGACGGTGACGATGTACGCCGGCTGGCCCTCGGCCAACGGCGTGACGGTGGTGTCGACGCTCAGGTCGTCACCCTCCGTCGGCGTGGATCCGGGGAGATCGATCTGGCCGATGTCCACGGTTCCGGTCAGGTCCAGCTGCATGTCGGCGGGGACCAGGATGACGAGCTCGCCCACTCCCACGCCCGCCTCGATGTCGACGCGCTGGCGGGGCTTGCCGGGCTCCGAGTCACCGATGGCGGTGAGCTCGGTGAGGTCAAGGACTCCCGCACCGGCCGAGAGCTGGAAGTCCAGCGGCGACTCGGCGGCTTCGGCGGGCGTCACCTGCCAGGTGCGGTCGCCGATCGTCAGCCCGCCCCACTGGCCGTTCCCGTCAGCGCTTGCGGTCCAGCGGTCCCAGTTCGGGTTCGACGCGACGAAGTTGCTCGCCGTGACCGTGGCGAACGTGATGAACGCCAGGGGGATCGCCAGCCAGAGCAGCCATCGTGCTCGGCCGTACTTCGTGCCGACCAGCATCCCGACACCCAGGATCGCCAGGGTGATGCCGAGGGTCACTCCCCAGATGCCCACGCTCGCGGGGACCACGAATCCGATCAGGGCCAGGACGCCCGCTGCGAGGATCGCCGCGGAGAGGACCAGCCAGCCGAGGTAGGAGCGCTCACGCGGGGCCGGGGGGATGTACTCGGCTCGGGAGTCCGCGTATCCGGGGTTCCCGCCCGAGGCGTAGCCGACCTGGTCGGCGGGCTGGCCGTACGGTCCGGTGGGCCCCATGGGCTCGTCGGGGATCGCGATCCAGGCGATCAGGTAGCCGATGAGGAAGGCGCCCCCGGTGGCCAACGTCAGGACGACGGTGAGGATGCGCAGCAGCGTGGGGTCGGTGTTCCAGTAGCGGGCCAGGCCACCGCACACGCCGCCGATGACCCGCTGGTTGCGACTGCGGGTGAGCCGACGGGCAGGGCCAGCGGGCGGGTAGGCCGCGGGCGGCGGGTAGCTCCCCGGGGCCTGGTAGCTCCCGGGTGCCTGGTACGCAGCACCCGGAGGGGGGTACGCACCGGGGGGTGGGTAGGCGCCGGGCTGCTGGTACCCAGCCGGGGGCGGGTAGGCCGCGGGCGGCGGGTAGGCGCCCTGTGGGTAGGTGCCCTGCGGGTAGCTGCCGGCGGAGGGCGCCGCGGCAGCAGCGGCGCCGGCGTAGACCGGCCCCGGGTAGGGGTCGGCAGTGGGAGCCGAGGCCCCGGCGCCGGGGTACGGGGCGCTGGAGTGGTCGGCCTCGACCCGGGTGGGGTCGGTGCCGAGAACCTGCGTCGGCTGGTCCGGCGCGGCCGGGGGGACCGGGCTCGCGGTCGGCTGCTCGCCGAGCACCGTGGTGGGCTGCTCGTCGGGCTGGTCGTCGGGGACGGGGGGCTGGGTGTTGCTTGTTTCGTTCATGGCTCCAGCATCTGCCTGCGCAACCCCGGCTGGTACCCGGTTTCCCCCTGATCCGACCCTGAGCTGACCCTGAGCCGGTCTCAGGGTGAGTCCCTGAGGACACTCCCGTGGTGCGCGGGCGATCATGGGGACATGAGCCAGACCGTGGGTACCCGCCGCGTCGTTCGCAGCGTGTCCAACCGCTGGATCGGCGGTGTGGCCGGTGGGCTCGCGGAGCACCTCTCGACCCCGGCCTGGGTCTTCCGGGTGGCCTTCGTCCTCACAGCGCTGGCCGGCGGAATCGGGATCGTGGCCTACGCCCTCATGTGGGTCTTCCTCCCCCTGGATCCCGATCGCTCCGAGCCACCGGAAGGTACCGACAGGTCGACCGGTGGCTGGGACCTCACCGGGGTGCTGGGGATCCTCGCCCTCGGCCTGGGGGTCCTGCTGGGCCTGGCTGCGCTGGGCCTGCCGATCCGGGTGTCCCTGTGGGGGCCGGTCCTGATCGTGGGTGCCGGTGTGATCCTGTTGTGGCGGCAGAGTGACGACCTCCAGCGCGCGACCATCCGCAACCGCGCCGAGGAGGGCGTCCAGGCCACGGCCGCGCTGTCGGATCGCCAGGGCGCGATCCGGGTCCTCGTCGGGCTCGGCCTGGTCCTGCTGGGGCTGGTGGCCGTGATCGGCCCGCAGCTCGACCTCGTCACCACCGGCCGCTCGATGGCCGCTGCTGGGGCGGTCGTCGCCGGTGTCGTGCTCATCGCCCTGCCCTGGATCTCGACATGGATCAAGGGGCTGGAGGCTGAGCGGTACTCAGCCGTCCGCGCTGAGGAGCGCGCCGCGATGGCTGCGCGCGTCCACGATTCCGTCCTCCAGACACTGACCCTGATCCAGCGGCGTGCCGACGACCCGGCTGAGGTGACCCGCCTGGCTCGCGCCGAGGAGCGTGCCCTGCGCTCGTGGCTGTACGCCCCCGTGGGGGTGTCCGGCTCGCTGGGCGCCGCGCTCGCGGAGGTCGTGGCCACCACCGAGGCCGACTACGACGCGCGGATCGAGCTCGTGACGGTCGGCGACGCCGTGGTGGATGATCGGATCGCGGCCATGGTGGCGGCCACCCGGGAGGCCCTGGTGAATGCCGCCAAGCATGCCGGCGCCCCGGCGACCGTGTACGCCGAGGTGGATGACGACCAGCTGGAGGTCAACGTGCGTGATCGTGGACGTGGGTTCGACCCCGCTGCCGTCGATCCCGACCGCCATGGCGTGCGCCAGTCGATCGTGGCCCGGATGGCCTCGGTTGGCGGCTCGGCAAGCGTGCGCAGCGCCCCGGGTGAGGGCACCGAGGTTCGCCTGGTGCTCCCGATGAGGGGTGCCCTCGATGCCTGAGAGCCCGGATCTCCCGCCCGCCACCGCGCTGCCCCGCGTGGTGCTCGTCGACGACCACGGGCTGTTCCGGGCCGGGGTCGCCCACGAGCTCGCCGGCTCGGTTGACCTTGTCGGTGAGGCCGGGGACGTCGAGAAGGCGATCATCGTGATCCGGGCCACCCGCCCGGACGTGGTCCTGCTCGACGTGCACCTGCCCGGGGGTGGTGGGCGTGCGATCCTCGACGCCTGCGTGCCGGAGCTGCCCGAGACCCGCTTCCTCGCCCTGAGTGTCAGCGATGCCGCCGACGACGTGATCGGCGTGGTCCGCGGCGGCGCCCGGGGCTACGTCACCAAGGGCGTGACTGCCGAGGAGCTCCTCGACGCGATCCACCGGGTCGCCGCCGGTGAGGCGGTGTTCTCCCCCCGGCTCGCGGGGTTCGTCCTCGACGCGTTCTCAGGAAACGTGGCGCCCGCCTCCGACGACCTCGACCAGCTCTCGCCGCGTGAGCGCGAGGTCATGCGGTTCATCGCCCGCGGCTACACCTACCGCGAGATCGCCAAGGAGCTTGTCCTGTCCATCAAGACGGTGGAGACCCACGTGTCGGCCGTCCTGCGCAAGCTGCAGCTGTCCAACCGCCACGAGCTGGCCCGCTGGGCCCAGGCGCGCGGCGTGGTCTGAGAGGTCAGCTCAGACGAAGACGGCGATGATGATGTTGACGATCGTCAGTCCGCCGATGGCCCCCCACACGCCCACCGGCACGGACTCCTTCTTGCGGTTGACCCACGCCAGCACCGTGATCACCAGCAGGATCGCCAGCTTGAGGCCGACCTTCATGTGGTTGATGTCCTCGTCGTCGGACAGGACGGTCTCGGCCAGGCCGACCATCGCCAGGCCCGTGGCCAGCTGCGTGAACGCGCCATCGAGCATGGCGCGGTTGACGACCTTGGTGGGCGCCGACATCTGCACGAGCCACCCTCCCAGAAGGGCCGCGAGGCCGATGAAGTGCAGCACGACGAGGGACTCGAAGAGGTAACTCATGGTCACAGGGTAGGTCAACCCGGCGAACCGGACGAAACTCCCGGCCCGGGCTCAGCCGAGGGTGACGGCGTGGAACATCTCCGCCAGGCGACCCTCGGGCAGCCCGCCCCGCTCGGCCGTCTGGGTCATCCAGCCGCGGATCATCCCCTCGAGATCGTCCATGTGCTCTGTCTGGCTCACGTGCGCGCGCAGGGCCGCCACCTTCAGCTCGAACTTGTCGGTGACGTCGACGTACGTGTTGGGCGTCGGCGAGCCCGACATCCACAGCTCCTTGACGTGCCACTCCTCGAGACCCTCGTCGGTCATGAGCGTCGGATGGGCGAACTGGTTGCGCGCGTCGGGGTAGATGGCCTGGACGGTTGCCTCACCGGCGGCCATGTGGTCAGGGTGCGAGGCGGCGATGCGCTCCCAGTTCCGGACGGGGGACATCGTCATCACGCGCTGGGGCTGCACCTGGCGGATCACCCGCGAGATGTCGCGGCGCAGGTCATGGCTGACGGTCAGCTCGCCGTCGCGGTAGCCGAGGAACCGTACATCGGTGACCCCCAGTACCGCGGCCGCTGCGATCTGCTCGGCTCGGCGGATCCGGGGGATCTCCGAGCGCGGAACGGCCGGGTCGAATCCGCCCGCGTCGCCGTCGGTGACGATGCAGTAGGTGACGCTGACGCCTGCCGCCACGAGGGTTGCCACCGTTCCCGCGGACCCGAAGTCGACGTCATCGGGGTGCGCGGTGACGACAAGGACGCGAGTGAGCTCAGGGGGGATCTCCACGCCGGACATCGTAGGCGGCTTCGCCCGGGAGGGCAGGACCGTGAGGGGACCGTGAGTCCTGGGGCTGTCCTTAGGGTTCCGAAATCACTGGATTTGGCCACGGCGGGTCGTAGGTTGTTTCAAGCGCGGGGGCGCCGATGTCGAGGGGAGGGGTATGGCTGGGTTCCGCATGCTCGTTGCCACGACCTCGGCTGCCCTTCTGGTGGCCCTCGTCGGCGGGCCCGCGCAGGCGCTCGCGCCGCTGCCCACCGCCGCGGTCCCGTTGCCCCTCGCGCTGGACAACGCCGCCTTCTACGAGGCGCAGACGATCTGCGACCCGACCCCGCGCCCTGGGGCCGCGGGCCTTCAGAACCTGCTCCTGGCGACCTACGGCCCGGCGACCATCTACATCCCTCGCTCCTGCACGTCGAGCACCAGCGAGCACTTCGACGGCCGGGCGGTCGACTGGATGCGCTCCGTCCGTGTGCCCGCCGAGAAGGAGATGGCCGACGCCTTCGTGGCCTGGCTGCTCGCCCCGGCCGCCGACGGCACGCCGCACGAGATGGCCCGGCGCCTGGGGATCATGTACATCATCTGGGACAGCAGGATGATCCGGATGTATGACCCCGGTCGTGGCTGGACCGAGTACAACAACTGCCTCGACCCGGGCAGGTCCGGCACGAGCCTGGACACCACCTGCCATCGCAACCACGTCCACATGTCCATGTCGTGGGATGGCGCCGCGGGGATCACCAGCTGGTGGACCGGTGCGGCCCAGACCCAGCCGTACTGCCCGACGAAGTCGACGAGGGCGACCCCGGGGACGGGTGCCGGGCTGGTCGTGCCCGACATCAGCGCCGTCCCCGGCGCGGTGCCGGTCACCCCGACGGCCATCCTCGACACGCGGGCTGGCGTGGGCGCGGGCCTGACGGGTTCGTGCCGGAGCCTCGCCGGCCGCTCGCTGTACCCGACTGCCGCGGTCGCCGGGCTGGTGCCCGCGGGTGTGGGCGCGGTCGTGCTGCAGGTCACCTCGTCGAGCAACGCCCCCGCCACGCTTGCAGCGTGGTCCTCGGGCTCACCCCGGCCTCCCGGCCAGGTCTCCACCCCCATCGGCACCACGACCGCCACCGTGGTCGTCCCCTTGGCCTCGGATGGGTCCGTGGCGCTGGGCACGTCGCTGGGGGCGGCGAACCTCTCGGCCACCGTCATCGGTTACGCACCGGGCAGCAGCACCTTCGCCGTCGCCGACCCGGCGCCTCCCCCGCCACCCGAACCGATCGCGCGGCCGAGCAAGCCACGCTCGGTCGCCGTCAAGTCCTCGCGTCGCGCGGTGACGACGCGCTGGAAGGCGCCGAGCCGTCCCGGCGGTGCGGCCGTGACGGGGTACCGCGTGGAGGCCCTCATGAGCTCCAAGCGCGGGGCAGCTGTCGCCGGGTCGTGCTCCGCAGCTCCGGAGGCGCGCTCCTGCACGATCAAGGGCCTCAAGAAGGGCCGCAGGTACTGGATGTCGGTCTCGGTCGCGAACCCCGGCGGAGCCACCTGGGCACCGCGGAAGAAGGTCCGGGTCCGCTGACCCGCGGGGGCACCTGTCCCGGCGGTGTCGGCCCGGGCACCTAGAATCCACAGGTGCTCGCGGATGACCTGCTGCCTCGCCTCCCGCGGACGACCATGCCCGTCGACTCCGTGGACCGTGAGGCGGACCGCGAGGCGGACCAGGGCGCCCTGTTCGTTCCCGCCTCCCCCGAACCGGACGCGGGGAGCGTGGCTCGCGCCACTGAGGCCGGACGGGCCGCGGACATGGTGCGTGCCGCGGTTGCCGCGGCCAAGGGGGGTGCCGATGCGGCGGCGGCGGATCGGCGGGCCAAGCGCGAGGCCGAGCGGGCTGCGGAGATGGTCGACCTGGTCTCGGACCTCAACCCGCCGCAGCGCCAGGCCGTCGAGCACCGCGGCGGGCCGCTGCTGATCGTCGCCGGGGCTGGCTCGGGCAAGACCCGTGTGCTCACCCGGCGGATTGCCCACCTGCTGGCGACCGGTGACGCGCGACCCGGCGAGATCCTGGCCATCACCTTCACGAACAAGGCAGCTGCCGAGATGCGCGAACGCGTCGAGGTGGCCGTGGGGCCGAAGGCCCGCGCGATGTGGGTCTCCACCTTCCATTCGGCCTGCGTGCGCATCCTGCGCCGGGAGGCCGAACGCCTGGGCATGAAGTCGACGTTCTCGATCTACGACCAGGCCGACAGCCTGCGGCTGGTCACGCTGGTGTCCCGCGACCTGGACCTCGACCCCAAGCGGATGCCGCCCCGCGGGCTGCTCAACAAGATCTCGGGCCTGAAGAACGAGCTGGTCGACCCCGACACCTTCCGCTCCCAGGCCACCAACGACACCGAGGCGACACTGGCCGACGTCTACACGGCCTACCAGACGCGCCTTGCCCGGGCCCAGGCCGTCGACTTCGACGACCTGATCGGGCACGCGGTGGCGCTGATGGTCGGGTTCCCCGACGTCGCCGAGCACTACCGCCGCCGGTTCCGGCACATCCTGGTCGACGAGTACCAGGACACCAACCACGCCCAGTTCCGGCTCGTGTCCGAGCTCGTCGGCCGGCCCGGCGGGGAGATCGCCCCCGGCGAGCTCGTTGTTGTCGGTGACTCCGACCAGTCGATCTACGCCTTCCGTGGGGCCACTGTTCGCAACATCGTGGAGTTCAGCACGGACTTCCCCAACGCCCGGCAGATCGTCCTGGACCAGAACTACCGCTCGACCCAGACGATCCTGTCGGCGGCCAACGCGGTCATCGCGAGGAACTCCGACCGCCAGGCGAAGAAGCTGTGGACCGATGCCGGCGCCGGTGAGCAGATCGTCGGCTACGTGGCGGACTCCGAGCATGACGAGGCTGCCTTCGTCGGCAACGAGATCGACAGGCTCTCCGACAAGGGCCTTGCCAAGCCCGGTGACGTCGCGGTGTTCTACCGGACCAACGCCCAGTCCCGGGCGCTGGAGGAGGTGTTCATCCGCACCGGCCTGCCCTACAAGGTCGTCGGTGGCACGCGCTTCTACGAGCGTCGCGAGATCCGCGATGTCCTGGCCTACCTGCGCGTCGTGGCCAACCCGGCCGACGACGTGAGCCTGCGGCGGATCCTCAACGTGCCCAAGCGGGGGATCGGCGACCGCGCTGAGGCCTATGTGTCGGGGTTCGCCGAGGCCCAGCGGATCACCTTCGGCGAGGCCCTGCGCCGGGCCGACGAGATCCCCGGGATGGCCGGTCGCAGCGCCACGGTTGTGGCTGCGTTCGTCGCGATCCTGGATGACCTCGCCGCCGTGGTGGACTCCGGCGCTGGCCCGGCCGACATCATGCGCGCGGTCCTGGAACGCTCCGGCTACCTCGCCGAGCTGCAGGCCTCCACCGACCCCCAGGACGAGGTCCGGGCCGAGAACGTCGCGGAGTTCGAGGCCGTGGCCGCCGAGTTCACCCGGGATGCCGAGCAGGCCGGCGAGGGGTCAGGCGCCCTGGCCGACTTCCTCGAACGGGTGGCGCTGGTCGCGGACGCCGACGAGATCCCCGAGGGTGACGACCACGAGGGCGTGGTCACCCTCATGACCCTGCACACCGCCAAGGGCCTGGAGTTCCCCGTGGTGTTCCTCAGTGGGATGGAGGACGGCGTGTTCCCGCACATGCGGGCGATGGCCGACCCCTTCGAGCTGTCCGAGGAGCGGCGCCTGGCCTACGTGGGCATCACGAGAGCCCGGGAGCGGCTCTACGTCACCCGCGCCATCAGTCGCTCGGCGTGGGGGGCGCCGAGCTACAACCCTGAGTCCCGGTTCCTGGCCGACATCCCCGCCGAGCTGATCCGGTGGGAGCGGGAGGAGCCGGCGCGGTACACCGGCCCGTCCGCCGGGGGATACGGCTCGGCGCCGTCCCTGTCGGCGGCGGCTGACCGGTATGAGCGAAGCCCGGTGGCCAGGGCGGTCGTCTCCCTGTCGGCAGGTGATCGCGTCCTGCACCCCAAGTTCGGGATGGGCACGGTCGTGAGCACGCTCGGCTCCGGGGACAAGGCCGAGGCATCGGTGGACTTCGGCTCGGAGGGCGTCAAGCGACTCCTCCTGCGCTACGCCCCGGTCGAGAAGCTGTAGCTGCGCTGTCCCGCTGCCGGTCGCCGGTTGCGCCTCGCCCGGACCGGTCGTTGGTCCCTGTTCGGGCGGACCGCTCCCTCCTACGCTGGAGGTGGGCGGGGATGCCCGCCCACGCGGGCGGAAGGGGGCCGGTGATGGTCGCGGCGGAGCCCAGCTACCTCGACGTCCAGGCGGCGATCGGCATCACGAAGCACAACGGCGGCTATCCGGCCACCGAGCGGCTGCTGGAGATGTGCCACGCCCGCCGAGCACACCACGTGCTCTACGTGGGCTCGGGCATCGGCGTCGGCCCCGTGCACCTCGCGCGGCACTACGCCCACCGGGTCACCGCGCTCGACATCGATCCGACGATGCTCGAGTGGACCGAGCGCAGGGCGCGGCATGCCGGGCTCGGCGGGGCGGTCACGACCGTCCACGGTGATGTGCTCGACCTGCCCCTGCCTGACGGGCGATTCGACCTGGTCGTCGTGGAGTCCGTGATCGCGTTCGTGGAGGACAAGGACCGGGCGATCGCCGAGTGCGTCCGCGTGACCCGCCCGGGCGGCTGGGTGGGGATGAACGAGGCGGTGTGGGTCGGCGAGCGCCCGCCGCCTGCAGTCGCCGCCCAGGGCGACGTGCTCGGCACGTGGCTTCCGACGCAGGCCGAATGGCGGCGCCGTTGGGCGGGTTCCAGGCTCGTGGAACGCGCGATCGAGGTGCACACGATCACTCTGGGGGCGGAGGCACGCAGCCGGATCGAGTGGGTCGGGTGGCGCTGGCTGGTGCCCGCCTGGGGTCGGGCCCTGCGCCTGGTGGTCACGGATCCGGCCGTTCGTGGGGCAATCCGCACGCAGCTGTCCTACCCGCCGGAGCTGGCCACCCTGATGGGCTACGCCCTCTCCGCGGGACGCCGGGGCTAGGGCGACCTATCGCTCCCGGCAGGTCGCCGGGTCACCAAGCGCTTCGCGCCTCGCGATCTGCTTCCGTTTCTCCGATCTGCTTCCGAAATCACGGAAGCAGATCGGCCGAACGGAAGCAGATCCTGGAACGGACGCAGATCGTGCGGGCGGGTGCGGACGTGCGGGCGGTGGGGTGCAGGGTCAGTCAGCGCGGAGGCGTGCGCGGGATTCCCTGTCGGCTCGGCGCGCTGGCGATCGACGTCGCCCCCTCGGCGACCGTGGAGCCGTCCTGGTCGACGTGGGCCAGCGTCGTGCAGATCTCGTGGACGACCCGGCCGTCGACCGGCAGCGAGTTGTGGCCCACGCACGGCACGAACACGTTGCGGGCGTTGAGATCGGTGTGCTCGATCCGGGCGTTGGACTTCGGGATGATCATCTGGTCGAGGTCCGACCAGATGGCCACGAACCGGGTCCGGCACCCCGGTGAGGGGGCGGCGAGCTCGGTCATGATGTCCGAGCCGGGGCGCATCTGCCGGGCGACGGGGTGCGGCACGAAGTTCGCCGGGGCGGTCCCCTGGTGCGGCGTGCCGAGGGTGACCAGCGTGTGGACGCGCGAGTCCCCGCCCATCCGCTGCACGAAGTAGCGCGCCACCAGCCCGCCCATCGAGTGGCCGATGACGTGCACGCGCTCGTACCCGGTCTCGATGCACACCGCCTCGACGAGGGACTCCAGGCGCCCGGCAACCACCCGCACGTCATCGGTCAGGGGCGAGTAGTTCAGGGTGATGATCCGGCCGAACCCACGTCGGCGCAGCCCGCGCTTGATCCGGGCGAAGATCGAGCGGTTGTCCACCACCCCGTGGATCAGGATGATCGGGGTGCCGGCGTTCTCGACGTCGCCGATGATCAGGCCGCGCTTGATCGGGTCGAGCCCGTCGAGGTTGAGCCGCTCCTCGGGGTGCCGGACCTGCTCCTCGAGCACACCCAGCGGGTACGTGACGACGTGGGTGGCCGTCCACGCGACCTCGATCGCCGAACCCCGCAGCACCGAAGGGCTCGTGGCCCGCCGCAACCCCCGGCTCGTGGCTCGACCCGCGCGGCGGATCCGACCCCCGGTCGCCGTCCCGTGTCCCGGTTCGTGAGCTCCGTGGACATGGGGGGCCTGATTGCTGCTCGGCACCCGGGCACGGTAGCGCATCCTCGCCCGACCTGCCCCCACCGGGCAGGGCTACGCTTTGCCCATGAGCACACCGAACGCCGAGCACATCAGGGTCATCGTGGGCAAGCCGGGCCTGGACGGGCACGATCGGGGCGCGAAGGTCGTCGCGCGGGCTCTTCGCGACGCCGGCATC
Organism: uncultured Actinomycetes bacterium; assembly: GCA_963700475.1. Classification (GTDB taxonomy): domain Bacteria; phylum Actinomycetota; class Actinomycetes; order S36-B12; family CAIYMF01; genus Prado023. The sequence continues at coordinate 178,293 of CAVOXR010000010.1, read as the reverse complement.
GAGGTCATCTACACGGGCCTGCACCAGACGCCGGAGCAGATCGTGGCCACGGCGATCGCAGAGGACGCGGACGGCATCGGCCTGAGCATCCTGTCAGGCGCGCACATGACGCTCTTCAAGTCGGTCATCGAGATGCTCCACGAGCGCGGCGCGGATGACATCCGGGTGTTCGGCGGCGGGATCATCCCCGAGGGCGACATCCCCATGCTCTACGAGATGGGCGTTGCCCACGTGTTCACCCCCGGGACCCGTACCGACGAGATCGTCGACTGGGTCAGGGAAAACGTCGCCCACGCCGCCTGACGCACCATCACCACCGCTCGTCGCGGAACGGGGTACCGGCCGTCGGGCCGGGGCAGGGGCCCAACTAGTGTGGTCCGCGTCCCTTCGTCGGTGAGGAGTCCCGCGTGGATCTGTACGAGTACCAGGCCAAGCACCTGTTCGGCAAGCATGGCGTGCCTGTCGTCCCCGGAGCCGTCTGCGAGACGCCCGATGCTGCCCGGTTGGCCGCGCGCCGCATCGGCGGGACGGTCGTGGTCAAGGCGCAGGTGAAGGTGGGCGGTCGCGGCAAGGCAGGCGGGGTCAAGCTCGCCGACGGTGAGGACGAGGCGAGCGCGCGTGCCGCGGACATCCTCGGGATGGACATCAAGGGCCACACGGTGCACAAGGTCCTGGTGACCGAGGCCGCCGAGATCGCCGAGGAGTACTACGTCTCCTTCCTGCTCGACCGCGCCAACCGGACCTTCCTGGCCATGGCCTCGGTCGAGGGCGGGGTGGAGATCGAGCAGGTCGCCAAGGACAACCCGGAGGCGCTGGCCATGATCCGCGTCGACGCCCTCGAGGGCTGCCCGCCGGAGAAGGCGCGCGAGATCGTCGCGGCCGCGAACTTCCCGGCTGACGTCGCTGACGCGGTTGCTGACGTCCTGGTGAAGCTGTGGGTCGTGCTGGTGGAGGAGGACGCCACGCTGGTCGAGGTCAACCCGTTGGTGAAGACCACCGACGGGCGCGTGCTCGCCCTGGACGGCAAGGTCTCCCTCGACGAGAACGCGCACTTCCGGCACGCCTCGCACGTCGATCTGGTGGACACCGCGAACGCGGACCCGATCGAGCTGCGCGCCAAGGCGTTCGACCTCAACTACGTCAAGCTCGACGGCGAGGTCGGGATCATCGGAAACGGCGCCGGCTTGGTCATGTCCACCCTGGACGTCGTGGCCTACGCGGGCGAGGAGTTCGGCGGCGTGCGTCCGGCGAACTTCCTCGACATCGGCGGTGGCGCGAGCGCCGAGGTGATGAGCAACGGCCTGGACATCGTGCTGACCGATCCCTCGGTGAAGTCGGTGTTCGTCAACGTGTTCGGCGGCATCACCTCCTGCATCGAGGTCGCCAACGGCGTGCAGCTGGCCCTGGCCATGCTGAAGGAGGCCGGCAAGCCGGTCGACAAGCCCCTGGTCTGCCGGATCGACGGCAACAAGGCGGAGGAGGGCCGGGCGATCCTGCGGGACGCCCAGATCCCCGGTGTGGAACTGGTCGAGACGATGGACGAGGCTGCCCGCCGGGCGGCGCAGCTCGCGGCAGGGAAGTGAGGTAGGACCATGGCGATCTTCCTTGATGGCGACTCGCGCCTGATCGTGCAGGGGATGACCGGCTCGGAGGGCATGAAGCACACCACGCTGATGCTTGCGGCCGGATCGAACATCGTCGGCGGGGTGAACCCGAAGAAGGCCGGCCAGACCGTGGCCTTCCCGACCGCGGAGCTCCCGGTGTTCGGCACCGTCGCCGAGGCGATGGCCGAGACCGGCGCGAATGTGTCGGTGGTGTTCGTGCCGCCGGCGGGCACGCGTGGCGCGGTCACCGAGGCCATCGACGCGGGGATGCCGCTCGTGGTGGTCATCACCGAGGGCGTCCCGGTGCACGACACCGCCGCGTTCTTCCAGGACGCCGTCAACCGCGGCACGACCAGGATCATCGGCCCGAACTGCCCCGGCATCATCACGCCAGGAGTGAGCAACGCGGGGATCATCCCGGCGTCGATCTCCGGCGCGGGGCCGATCGGACTGGTCAGCAAGTCCGGAACCCTGACGTACCAGATGATGTACGAGCTGCGCGACATCGGCTTCTCCACGGCCATCGGGATCGGTGGGGACCCGATCATCGGCACCACTCACATCGACGCCCTGGCGGCATTCGAGGCCGATCCACAGACCGAGGCGATCGTGATGATCGGCGAGATCGGCGGTGACGCCGAGGAGCGCGCGGCTGCCTTCATCGCTGAGCACGTCACCAAGCCTGTGATCGGGTACGTGGCCGGGTTCACGGCCCCCGAGGGCAAGACGATGGGCCATGCGGGCGCCATCGTCTCCGGCTCCTCCGGCACCGCCGAGGCCAAGAAGGAGGCGCTCGAGGCTGTCGGCGTCAGGGTGGGCAAGACGCCCTCGGAGACGGCGCGACTGATGCGCGAGGTACTCGGTCGCTGACCCTGCGTGAGTGCCCCGGCCAGTCGCGGTCGGGGCACTGCCATGTTCACCCGGCCGAGGCCGCGACACGCGGGTGGTCAGTACCGGGGTGGTCCTCCAGTGGGGGAGAATCCCGGGGTGAGCGTGCGCGATCCCGAGGTGCTCGACGTCGAAGCCGACGCCCCTGAGCAGTCCCGGCGACCCATCGTCGCCGGGGTCGCGGCGGGGATCTGGGCGTTGCTCGTGGGCGTGGCCCTGGTGACGTGCCTGGTCATGCTGGCGTGGGCCGTCTCCCCGAACTCCGCGGGTGACTCCGCAGCGGCCTGGCGCGCTGCCGGTTCCGTCTGGCTCGGCGCACACCAGGTCCCGCTGGAGATCGGAGACCGGTCCCTGACCCTCCTCCCGCTCGGGGCGCTGCTCCTCGGCCTGCTGCTCACGAGACGCGGTGGTCGGTGGGCCGGCCGCCTGCTGCCGTCGACCACGCCGGGTGAGGCGGTGGGCATCGTGACCGCGTGCGCCCTGATCTATGGCGCCGGCGGCGCGGGCGTGGCGTGGCTGGCCGCTGGTCCCGGGACGGGTGCGAGTCCTCCGAAGGCGTTCCTGTGGACCGGGATGGTCGCGCTCGTCGGGGTCACCTGGGGGATCGCCCGTGAGGCTGAACTCGTGGCGTGGAGCCGGTCGCGCGTGTCGGACGCCACCTGGCGGACCGCGATGGGCGGCCTCGCGGCAGTGGTCGGCCTGTTCGCGGTTGGCGCCCTACTCGTCACGGTGAGCCTTGTTCGGCACTTCGGGCAGCTCGCCACCACCCTGGCGGATCTCGACGCGGGACCCGTCGGTGAGCTGGCGTTGACCGCTCTGGGCGCGCTGTGCCTGCCCACCTTGGACATCTGGGGAATGGCTGTTGTCGTCGGTCCGGGCTTCGACCTCGGATCTGCGGGTGCCCTCAACGCATTCGGCGGACAGGTCGGGACCCTTCCGGCGCTGCCCATCCTCGCGGCGATCCCAAGCACGGTTCCGGGATGGGGCCCCGTGCTGATGCTGGTTCCCCTCGCCCTGGGCGCCCTTGCCGGGCGGATCCGGTGGGGCCGCGACCTGCCCACACCGACCGGAGTCGTTGTCTCGGGTGCCGGGCTGGCCGGCGTGGTCGCTGCGCTCGTGGGTGGGTTGGTCCTGCTGGCCTCCGGGTCGCTGGGCGGTGGGCGATTGGCTGAGGTGGGTCCACGCGTCCTTCCGGTGGCCTCCGCTGCTGCAGGCCTGGTCCTGCTGGGTTTCCTCGCGGAGGCGGCGTTCCAGTCGCTGCGACTGAGCTGGCAGCTGCACCAGGCGGAGCGGCGCGCTGAGGAGCGCCGACTGCGCCGGGAGGCGCGCGGCCTGGCAGATCCCACCGCGGTGGCAGTCGCCGACGTGGATCCGGCGATCGACGCAGATGGTCAGGTAGGCAGTGTCGAGAAGGTGGAGGAGCCGGCTGCAGGGGCTGTCCCCCGTCGCGAGCCCCGACCGGTCCGGGAGTCACTCGTGATCCCGGTCCTGGCGGCCATTCCCGAGCCGGAGGCGGCACCTCAGGGGGCGGAGACCTCGTCGGACGCGGACGTCGAGGCTGTGCTCGTCCCTGGAGAGGCGCTGGCCGAGGCAGCCGACACGCCTGAGCCCGAGTCCACCGAGCAGCCCGACCCCGCCGGGCCCACCGATGAGCCCGAGCCCGTCGGGCCGGCCACGCCCGAGGTCCATGACGCCGACTCGGACGTCACGGTGGACCTCACCGTGGACCAGCCGGCCGAGGCAGCTCCTGATGTCGAGGAGCCGGCCACGGTCGGCGATACGGACCGGCACTCGGCCGTCCCCGAGATGGACGCGGACTCCACGGTCGATCTCACCTTGGATCCAGCCGACCTGGCCGAGATCCGCGCTGCCCGCCGGAGCGGGCCAACCGAGCTCCCGGCCTGACGGGACTCGAGGGGGCCCTCAGTCGTCGGACTCGGGCTCCTCGGGCTCCTCGGCCTCCTTCGCGGCCTTCTCGGCGGCATCGGAGTCGTCGCTGAGCTCGGGGGCTTCGTCCTTCTCGCGCTCAGCCGTTGCCCGCGGCCTGGGCTTCGGGGCCGACGTCCTGGCAGGTGCGGGCCGGGAGGTCCGGGGCTGGCTGACCTGCACGACCTCCTCGTTGATCACGACCTTGTCCACGACGGTTTTGGTGGGAGTGGGTTCGACCACGGTCTTGACCTCGGTCCGGTACACGGTGGGTGTCGGCGTCGGCTCTTCGGCCACCGTCTCGACGCTGGCCGTCTGCTCGGAGGCGGGAACCGGCTTGCTCAGGACGTTCTCGTACACCACGGCACCCAGCAGGGCGCTGGCGAGCATGGCTGCCATCCATCCGATCAGGGTGCGCATGTGTACTCCTCGAGGCTCGTTGAATGGCCCCATTGTGCCCGGGGCCGGGTTGTGCCGGGTGTAGCCGCACGTCAAGGCTGCGCCCTCCCGGGCTTGACGCAGCCTTGACGAGCCGCGCCCTCGTGCCTTGTCGGACCGTCGCCGACGATTGAGGACATGAGTGGAATGCATACGGTTCGGCGCGGAGTCGCGGTCATGAGCAGTGGTGCCCTGGTGGTGGGCGCAGGTGCGACCGTCGGGGTGGTGGCCGCGGACATGTCGGCTCAATGGTCGGACCAGGCCGCCCTGAAGGCCGCAGCGCAGGTGGTCGAGGATCCGGGGAACGACGCCACCATCCCGCGCGCTGTCATCGTCACGCGGATCAAGGAACGCCACGTCACACCCAAGCCCGTCGTCGTGCACCGCAAGGTCTACGTCCGGGTCCCCTCCACGCAGGGCGCGGCCCGAGTCCAGGCGCCCCAGGCCAAGTCTGCCCCCCAGAAGCGTGCTGTCCGCTCCGCGCCCAAGCCACGGCCCTCACGGCGGGTGGTCGCGCCCGCGCCTGCCGCGCCGAAGCCCGTGGCGAGCGCCCCGAAGGCCACGTCGAAGACCTCATGAGCATCATCGAGATCGTGGAGCAGCGTTGGCGGACGACGCTTGCCGTCACCCTGCCGGGCTCCGCGGATCCGGCCGCTGTCCGTTCGGCAGCGCAGATCCTCATCGACGAGGTCACCCGCCTCGAGCAGGTGGCCAGCCGGTTCCGCGCGGACTCGGAGATCTCCGGCGTCAACCGCGCGCACGGGACGTGGGTCCCGGCCAGCTCGCTGCTCGTCGAACTCGTCGAGGTGGCGCTGGCGGCCGCCGAGTCGACGGGCGGCCTCGTCGACCCGTGCCTGGGCCGCCAGGTTGATGCCGCCGGGTACCGCTCGTGGGCTGCCGGTGACCTCGCGGTCCTGGATGTGGCGGTCCCGGTCGACGCGTCCGTGGGTTCGTGGCGCGATGTTGAGGTCTCCGCTGGACGGGTGCGCATCCCTTCCGGAATCGCCCTCGACCTCGGGGCGACGGCCAAGGCCTGGTTGGCCGACGAGGTCGCCGAGCGGATCGCCGACGAGCTCGGGATCGACGTGATCGCCAACATGGGAGGCGACCTGCGGGTCATCGCCGCGGCCCCGGGCCTGGTCGTCAGCGCGGACCACGAGGTCCCAGGGCTGACTGAGCGCGCGATCGGGATCACCGATGGAGGGCTCGCGACCAGCGGTCAGGGCCGCAGACGGTGGTTGACGACGGCCGGCCCAGCCCACCACCTGATCGACCCGCGGACGGGGCGCAGCGCCGACACCGGCTGGTGGGCGGTCTCCGCTCTGGCGGCCAGCGCAACGGCCGCCAATGTGGCTGCCACGGCAGGGATGCTCCTGGATGGCGAGGCCCCTGCATGGTTCGCCGAACGGGGGCTGCACGGGCTCTTCACGCGATGGTCGGGATCAGGGCGGGCAACCGCGCAGACAGTGGGTCAGTGGCCCGAGATGGAGGAGGCAGCATGAACGAGGTGCCGTGGACATGGTTCGTCATGCGCTCCAGCGGGCTGGTCGCTGTGGGCCTGCTGACGGTGTCGGTCGTGCTCGGGTTGATCGGTCCGCGCCTTCGCCCGACCGCGCGGCTGTCGAGCATCAGCGTGCACCGGGCGGCCTCTGTCGCCGGGACGGTGCTCATCGTCGCGCACATCATCCTGGCGCTGCTGGACAAGTGGATCGTCCTTGACTGGCCCGCTGCCCTTCTGCCCGGCGTCGCCGGTTGGGAACGCTGGGGCGTTGCCCTCGGCGCGCTGGCCGTGGACCTGCTGATCGTCGTCCTGGTCACGACAGCCACCCGGATTCGCACCCCGCGGGTGTGGCGCCGCGCCCATCTCCTGGCCTACCCGGTGTGGGCACTGGCCGTGGGGCACGGACTGCTCGTCGGCAGCGATGGGGCGGTCATGCGGGCCGTGGCCATGGTCAGCGCCGCGGCCGTCCTGATGGGTCTGTCGATCCGGGTCCTCGTCCGGCCACGGAGTGTTCCGGCCGTGCGGCCCCAACTGGCCGAGGCGGGGGCAGTGCGATGACCGAGTACCTGACCCGCGCGACCGCCGGGGCCTGGGCCGTGCCGACGGCGGGTACCCGACCGGCCCCGGGGCTGCCCGGCTTGGCCCTTCCGGGGCGGCTCCCCGGCCGACTCCCCAGGGAACTGCTCGCCCCCGGCACCCTGCTCCTGGCCGGAGTGGAGCCCGGACGCCCCGTGAACCTGCTCGCACACCTGCGTCGCTGGGGGACTGGGCCCGTGCTTGGCCTCGACGACCTCATCGCCCGGGTGGCCGCCCAGCAGGTCGTCGGTGCCGGCGGTGCGGCGTTCCCGACCGATCGCAAGCTGGAGTCGCTGGCCGGATCGCGCGTCTCGCACGTGATCGTCAACGGAGCGGAGGGGGAGACGGCCAGCGGCAAGGACGGTGCCCTTCTCGGCCATGTCCCGCACCTCGTCCTCGACGGCGCCGTCACCGCCGCCCGCGCCCTTGGGGCGCCGCGGGTCATCGTGCGGATCAGCGCCGACCGCCCGGACCTGGCGATCGCCCTGCGGATCGCCCTGGCAGAGCGCCGGGACGGCGTCCCGATCGAGCTGTCGATCGGCCCCGCGACGTTCGTCGCAGGTGAGGCGACCGCCGTGATCCGGGCGATCACCGGCGGTCCGGCCCTGCCGGCCGACCTCGGCCGTCCGCCGTCGATCCGCACCGGTGTGGCGCGCCGGCGCTCCCACGTGATGCTCAGCAACGCTGAGACGTTCGCCCGGATGGCGCTGGCGGGGCGTGGTGTTGCCGAACGCTCCGCGCTCGCCAGCGCCTCCGGTGCCGTGCGCGACCCGGGTGTCGTCGAGCTGCCGGAGAGCAGCACGCTGGCCGACCTTGCCGGTGCGGCCGGTGGGTTGGTCGGTGCCCCCGGAGTCATGATCGCCGGCGGCTGGCACGGGCGCTGGGTCCCGTGGGATGGGCTCACCGCCGGGACCGAGCTCACGCGGGATGCGCTGTCCGAGCTGGGTGGGCGCTGGGGAGCGGGTGCGTTCGTCTGGATCCCCGAGGACATGCCCGTGTGGGACGCGCTGGCCGGCATTGCCCGCGAGCTCGCCGAGGGAACCGCGGGACAGTGCGGCCCGTGTTGGCGGGGACTTCCGGCGGTGGCGGGCAGCATTGCCGGCGCCAGCGAGGGCCTCAGCAGTCGGCAGGAGATCGAGGGCCTGATGGCGCAGGTCGACGGCCGTGGGATCTGCGCCCACCCGTCCGCGGCTGTGGCGGCCCTGCGCAGCGCACTGGACCTGATCGGGGAGGACCGATGACCACGACATCGCCGACGCGTGGTGCCCACACAGGCAGCCGCGTCCTGTCTGTCGACTGGGAGCGGTGCGCGGGCCACGGGGTGTGTGCGGCCGCGCTCGGGGAGCGCATCGACCTGGACAGCTGGGGCTATCCGATCGGGGTCACGACCCGTGGTGAGGCCATCCCGGACTCGTTGGTGCGCGCGGCCAAGCTCGCCGTGGCCATGTGCCCCGCGGCAGCACTGCGACTCGAGCGTCGGGCGAGGCCCTAGGCTCGCGCTGTGGCCCATGTTCTGCTGATCGAGGACGACGCGGGGATCCGCACGGCCGTCGTGCGCGCGCTGCACAGCCGAGGCCATGCCGTGGACTCCGCGGGCACCGGCCTGGACGGCCTGCAGTCGATGCTCACGGGATCCCCGGACGCCGTCGTGCTGGACCTCGGCCTGCCCGACGTGGACGGCGAGCGGCTGCTCGGGATGATCCGCTCCGTGAGCGAGGTCCCCGTGATCGTGGCCACGGCTCGCGACGATGAGGGGCTGATCGTCCGCCTGCTCGACGCCGGCGCCGACGACTACGTGATCAAGCCCTACGACCCCGCGCACCTCGAAGCCCGCATCCGCGCCGTGCTTCGCCGGGTCTCGGCCGGCGGCGACCAGGTCATCGAGCCCCCCTTGCGGGTCGGCGGCCTGCGAGTGGACCGGTCGCGGCGCACCGCCGAGGTGGACGGCCGCCCGGTGGAGCTCACGAAGCTCGAGTTCGACCTGCTCGCCTACCTCGCCGAGAACCCCGGGCGGGTCGTCAGCCGCAGCGAGCTGCTGCGCGAGGTCTGGCAGCGCACGGACGCAGCCCGGACGGTCGACGTGCACCTGTCGTGGTTGCGGCGCAAGCTCGGCGACACCCCGGCAGAGCCGCGCTTCATCCACGTCAACCGCGGTGTCGGCGTGATGCTCGAGGATCGGTCCGACGCCGCGCTCCCCGACGACTGATGTACCGGCGCCTGGTCACGTTCGCGCTGCTGGTGGTCACGGTCGCAGCGACAGTGCTCGTGATCCCGCTCGCCCTGTCGGCCCGTGATCTCGTGCGGGGCAGCGCGTTGTCGACGCTCGCCGACGAGGCCCGGTCACTGGCCGACGCCTGGGAGTCGGCGGCCACCGGTGGGAAGGAGGACGAGAAGGGATCGGCTCCGGTCATCAAGCTCCCGGGGGAGCCCGGTGAGGTGATCCTGGTGTACCCCGACGGCACGGTGGTGGGTGGGCCGGTGCCCGCGGAGGCCGCGGGGGTGGTGGCCTCGGCCAAGGGCGGGAACGCCGCCAGCGTCGACACCGGCAGCGCCGGCTACTCGGCGGCACCGGCCGCCTTCGACGACCAGGTCGGAGTCGTGCTCGCCGTGGCCAGCCCGGACCAGATGCACGAGGGTCTCGAGCCGCGGTTGCTCGCGCTCGCGGGCCTCTGCGCGCTGCTCCTCGTCGGGGCCGGCCTGGCCGCCTGGCAGCTGGCGCGGCGCACCGCAGCTCCCATCAGGTCGCTTGCCGCCACCGCCGATGTCATGGCCGCCGGAGACCTCACGGCGCGGGTCGAGCCGTCGCGGATCCCGGAGGTGGATGACGTCGGCGTGGCCCTGAACCGGCTCGCTGCGCGGGTCCAGGAGCTGCTGGAGGAGGAGCGTGCCGCGGCCGCCGAGCTGGCACACCAGTTGCGCACCCCCCTGACGGTCCTGGCTGCGGACGTCGATGCGGTCGCCGATCCGGTCGTGCGCCAACGCCTCAACGACGACGTCCTGACCCTGCAGCGCACCACGGACGAGATCATCACCAGCGCCCGTCGGACCAGCCGTGAGGGCCTGCACGCGTCCTGTGACGCCGCGGCGGTCGTCGCAGACCGGGCGGCCTTCTGGGCGGTCCTGGCCGAGTACCAGGGCCGCGACATGCAGGTCGAGGGCACCGGGGCCGGACCGCTTCCGGTCCGCCTCACCGAGTACGACCTCACGACCGCCGTCGACATCCTGCTGCAGAACGTGTTCGTGCACACCGATGAGGGTGTGGCCCTGCGACTGGCCGTGCGGGAGGACACTGAGGGTCGGGTCGAGGTCAGCGTCGAGGACGCCGGTCCGGGCCTTGACCCCCAGGGCGAGCCCGGCGAGCGCACGGGATCCACCAGCCTCGGGCTCGCGATCGCAGAGCGCCTGGCCCACGCCTCCGGCGGCAGGCTGGAGCGCGGCACCGGTCCACTCGGGGGCGCCCGCGTGGTGCTCGTGCTGGGTCGGGGCTGACCGCACCCTGGCGTCACGTCCGTCGTCCGGGTCCGGCAACGCACGGCTGTCCGACCTAGGCTGTCGGGATGGCTGACCTCGTCTACCCGCCCGTCCTGCTCGTCGGCTACGGCGCCTTCGCCACCCTGGGGCTCAAGGTGCGGGTCCACGGGGGTGAGCACCTGCCCCGCAAGGGCGGGGCCGTCCTTGCCAGCAGCCACGTGAGCTACCTGGACTTCATCTTCGCTGGATACGCGGCCCGGCCCTCGGACCGCCTCGTCCGGTTCATGGCCAAGGAGTCGGTGTTCCGCCACCCGGTCGGCGGGCCGATCATGCGCAGCATGAAGCACATCCCGGTCGACCGGAAGGCAGGTGCTGCCAGCTACTCGCACGCTGTGGAGTCCCTGCAGTCGGGGGAGGTCGTCGGCGTGTTCCCCGAGGCCACGATGAGCCGGTCCTTCGAGCCGAAGGCCTTCAAGACCGGTGCGGTCCGGATGGCCGACGAGGCCGGTGTGCCCTTGATCCCGATGGCGCTGTGGGGCACGCAGCGGCTCTGGTGCTACGACCGGCGATCCAGCATGAAGCAGCGTGGCGTCCCGGTGGAGATCCACGTCGGGGAGCCGGTGGACCCCTCGGGCGACCCTGAGCAGGCAACCGCGCGGCTGCGTGAGTCAGTCATCGACCTGGTGGGCAGGGCCCAGGAGGGCTACCCCGACGACGGGACCGACCAGTGGTGGCAGCCGGCGCGACTCGGCGGGACGGCCCCCGAGCCCGGCGACAGCGACTGAAGCCGGCGCGCGCCTCAGCGCGCGTACAGGGCCTCGATGTCTGCGTCGTAGTCGCTGGCCACCACGGCGCGCTTGAGCTTGAGCGTGGGCGTCATGTGCCCCGACTCCTCAGTGAACTGGGCGTCGATCAGCCGCCACGCCCGGATGGACTCCGCCTTGGACACCGCCGCGTTGGCATCGTCGACGGCTGCCTGGATCTCCGCATTCAGGTCGGGGTCGTCGTGGAGCTCGGCTGCGGTGCGGCCCGCCTTGTTGTGCGCTGCAGCCCACGCGGAGAGCGCATCGGGGTCGAGGGTCACCAGCGCTCCGATGAACGGCTTGCCCTCGCCGACGACCATCACCTGGCTGATGAGGATGTGTGCCCCCATCCGGTCCTCGAGGACCGCCGGGGCCACGTTCTTGCCGCCGGCGGTGACGATGATCTCCTTCTTGCGCCCGGTGATGCGCAGGTAGCCCTCGGCGTCCAGGCTGCCGAGGTCCCCGGTCCGGAACCACCCGTCCGCGTCGATGACCTGGGCAGTCGCGTCGGGGTTGTTGTGGTACCCGGCCATGACGTAGGGACCGCTGAGCCAGATCTCGCCATCGTCGGCGATCCGGACCGACGTCCCCGGCATGGGCTGTCCGACGGAGCCGATCTGTGGGGCTTCGGCGCGGTTGAACGTCCCGGATGCGGTCGTCTCCGTCAGGCCGTACCCCTCCATGACGGTCAACCCGATGCCTGCGTAGAAGCTGCCCAGGCGCTCGCCGAGGCTGGCGCCCCCGGTGATCGCATAGCGCAACTCCCCGCCCATCGCGGCGCGCAGCTTGCCGTACACCAGCCGGTCGAACAGCGCGTGCTCGAGCTTCAGTGGCAGGGACGGACCCCCCGCCCATCGGGCGCGGCCGTAGTCGATGGCCACCTTGGTGGCTCGATCGAAGATCTTCGCCTTGCCGCCCTCGTAGGCCTTCTGCTGGGAGGCGCTGAAGATCTTCTCGAAGATCCGGGGAACCCCCACCAGGAATGTCGGGCGGAAGCTGAGCATGTCGCCGGGAAGCAGCTTGGCGTTCGGGCAGTGGGCAACCTGCATCCCGCCCTCGGCGCTGTAGACCTGGGCTCCCCGGCCCAGGACGTGGGCCAGGGGCAGGAACAGCACGGTTCGGGCGCCGGGCGTGGTCACGACCGGACCAGTCCCCACGACCAGCGTCCGGGCGACGAACATCAGGTTCTCGTGCGTGATGACGCAGCCCTTGGGCCGGCCCGTGGTCCCCGACGTGTACACGATCGTTGCCGGGTCCTGGGGCGTGACGGCCGCAGACCGGGCAGTGAGGACCTCGTCATCGATCTCGTGGCCGTCGGCGACCAGGGCGTCGAGCAGCCCGTCGTCCATCACCCAGATCGGCGGCGGGGTGGACAGCATCGCGCCGCGGACCCGGTCGGCCGAGAGCGCCGAGTCGGTGATGACCGCTACTGCGTCGCTGTCCTGCAGGATCCACTCGATCTGCTCGGCCGAGGACGAGTCGTAGATCGGGACGGCGAACGCCCCAGCGGTCCAGAGTGCGAAGTCCAGCACGGTCCACTCGTAGCGGGTGGGTGACAGGATCGCCACGGGCTGCCCGACCTCGATCCCTCGCGCCACGATCCCGCGTGCGACCGACCGGACCAGGTCGTTGAACTGCAGGGCGGTGACATCAGTCCAGCCGTTGCCGGTGCGCAGGGCATACATCGGGCTGTTCGGGGACTGGGCGGCTCGCCTGGAGGGGATCGAGGCGAGGGTGTCGGTGATCGGCAGCGTGATCGCAGCCGGGAGGGACAACTCGTGCATGGGTGGCGACCGCCTTCTGCCCACCGGAATGGTGGCTACGCCTGCCACGCTACCGTCGCAGCAGCCGCAACGCGGTCCGGGTGAGCCGTCGGGCGGGTGAGAGGGCGCTGGCGGCCCACATGAGGTCGAGCTGCTGGGCGCCCTCGGGGGAGAGTGGGACGGCGGGTGCGTACGAGCCACGCCATTCCAACTCCGGTACTGCGGCCTCGAGCGCCTCCACCGGGATGCGCCTGTCGAGCGGCACCAGGGTCTCCCACTCAACCAGCACGTGGTGGATGACTTGACCCGGTCGCGCCGGGTCCGCCGCGAGGAACGGGGCCGAGCGCACGGTGCCACGGCCGATCAGCCCCCGCTGGCGGCCCAGGAGCATCAGGTGGACGCGAGTCCCCGCCGGGGCCAGGTGCCAGTCGCGCACGGGCCACCGTTCGAGCAGTCCGTGGCCCTCCCGACAGCGGCGGAGGCAGTCGGCGTAGGAGGGGCTCCACCGGTTCCCCCGGTCGGGATCCCAGCCCAGCACCACGGTGTTCATGAATCCATTGTGCCCGGTGCCGAACGCCGGAAACGCCGATGGGGTGGGCGTTCTCGCGTGGTGTCGGTCACGTCGACGAGGGTGGGGGGCGAGGGCCGTTGACTGCATTCACCACGCACTGAAGGGCACCGAGCCACCCCCGTGGGTTCGGTGCCCTTCAACGCCGCCCCCACGTCGCACGCTATACCCATGCCCGGGGGGTGTTGGACCAGGGAGATCGTAACCGGGAAGCAAATCAAACTCCAAACCGCAACTCGAATTCGCAACTTGAGTTGCGGAATTCCCGGTGAAGGGCTACCTTGTCGATGTGGGGGCCTACCTGAAGCTGGCCGAGCGGCGAGCCCTGGTGAGGGCTGCGGCTCGCGAGATGCTCGCTGATGGGACTGCCTTCCAGGACCTCACCCTTCGGGACGTGGCCGCACACCTGGGCTGGTCGCTGGGGACCCTTCACCGCGCCTACTCGATCACCTCAACGCTGCTCAACGACCTGCTGCTGGAGTTCGAGGACGCCACGTACACCGCGGTCTTCATCGTCGGCGACGGTGGGCTCCGACACGAGCTGACGAACTCAGCTATGCGCATGTACGCGCATATGGGCGATGCCGCCAACGTCCAGCTGATGCGCTACCAGATGACCCTGGGCTGCCGCTCGGAGGATCCGCACGAGCTCCAGCTGCGCCACACCCGGGACTCGTCCTGGGAGTTCACCCGGGACGGCCTGGTGCAGATCTCCGTTGCGGCCGGCGAGGAGTACAGCGACCTCAACGCCCTGGCCACGATCCTCACCGCCTTCCGCGACGGCCTGTTCTACCAGTTCTTCTCCCACGGCGAGCGTGATCGATGGTTGGCCGATTCGCTGCGCGCGATCGACATCGCCGTCGAGCTCGCCAGGCCGCACAAGGTCAGCACCCGGGCCTCGCTGGGTGACCAGCGGTGGACCGCCGACCAGATGCCGGCCCGGCGCCGTGAGCTGATCGAGCAGCAGCGCAGCTGAGCAGTGCCCGGCGTTCGTTCCGGTGCCACGTGCTCGGACCTCGGCCCGGGGTCTCAGTGGGGGTTGGGCATCCCGTCGCCCGCCTGACCCAGTGGTGCGCGCATCGTCGCTGAACCCTCCTCGATCCGGGTGGTCCAGGTCAGGCCGGTCCGCTCGAGCATCCGCGTCATGGCGCCGTTCTCCGTCAGCACGACGGCAACCACCTCGGTGAACCCCATCCGCCGGGCCATCCGCAGTTGCCGGCGCAGGAGGGCGGTGCCGACGCCCTCCCCCTGGTGGGAATCCTCGACGAGGACGGCGATCTCCGCTGTCGTGTTCTCGCCCGGGCGTTCGGGGAAGACGTTGCCCAGCCCGATGACCTTCTCCTCGTCGCCGATGGCCACCAGGGTGGCCCCGCTGTGCCCGCCGGACAGCCTGCGCATCTGGATCTCGTGCCAGTCCCCGGAGGAGACGTATCGCAGGTAGAGCGTGCGGTCCGAGCAGCGCCGGTGCATCTCCCCGACCGCCTCGGCGTCCTCGGGGTAGGCCAGCCGGATCCACACCGTGCCGTCCTTGACCGGCTCCACCCAGCCCTGGGCATCCGCGTCGCCTGACGCGACGGCGATGGCAGCCGAGAGCCGCAGCAGGGCCGAGGCGCGCGCCTGCTCGACCCGGGTGAACGGTGCCCAGGTCCGGCGCAGGAGGACGTGGCGCTCCGGGGTCCACTGCAGGCGGAGCACGTCCGGGCCGTCGTCCTGGCCCTTCGTGGCGCGGACGACCTCGACGTGGTCGGCCGCCACCAGGTGCTTGGCCACGGAGGGCGCCCAGCCCGGGTTCGTCACCAGTTCCGTGCTCGCGTCGAGGATCCGGGTCGGCAGGTCGAGGGCATCGTCGGGGGATCCGGGGGAGATCTTCGCGTTGCTGCCAGCAGACATGGCAGCGGCGAGCAGGGTCTGCTCCGTGACGGAGCTGGGGGCCGTCAGACGCATGTCCAACGTCCTCGTGCCATCGCCCGAGCCCACGGCGTTCACCCCGAGCGAGTAGCCGTAGAGGGCGGCCATCGCCCGGACGAACATGTCAACGCCGCCGGGGCGGTCGGGGACGTCGACGAGGATCCGCCAGTAGCTGCGGGCCTCGTGATCGGCGCGCAGGAGCATCTCCGGTGGGGCCATCGCGGTGCCGATGCGCGCGATCAGGGCGTCCCAGTTCGGCTGGCTCGGCTTCCGGGCGATCACCGGGTCGAGCATGGCCAGGCCGACGGACAGGGTCAGGGAGAAGTGCGCGAGGGCGTCGTCGTCGACGTTGTCGTCGATCCCGCCGGCCAGTCGGATCCGCTCGACGACCGTGCGCATGTTGTCCCAGCGCCACTGCATCCGGGCTGATTCGATCTCGTGGAGGTCGCTGTCGCGATGGGAGCGGGTGAGGGCCTCGAGCTCAAGGAGGTCCCAGCTGCGTTCAGGATCCGCGAAGACGGCGGCTCCTGCGGCCACGATGGCGGCCAGGGGCGGCAGCTCGTTGGGGGAATCGACGGCGCGGGCGATCCGGTTGCCTGCGTCCGAGGTGACCTTCTCGGCCATGACCGCGGCGAACAGCTCGGCGCGCCCACCCGTGAGCTTGCGCACGCGGTACTGGGAGACCCCCACCTCCTGGGCGACCTGGCGCACGCCGACGCCCTCGTAACCGTGCTGGGCGAAGAGCTCCGCGGCCACATCGACGATCCGCTGCCGGAGCTCGTCCTCGGTCGTCACCGTGATGACGCTAGCAGCGGGCAGGTCCGAGTGCCCGTGGGATCGGGGGAAGGCGGATTGCGCGCATCCCGGCGGTCCCCGATGGCGGTCCGCCGCGTAGACCGTCGCCAGATCGCCCGTCCTCCCCTTGTCGGCGGCGGCCGGGTGCGCGATGATTCTGGGGATGGACGTGCATGAGCTCAACCCCACCACAGGCTCCCGCGTGCCCACGCGCGCCCAAGCCGACGAGATCGCACGGGACCTCCTCGGGGATGAGGGCACGCGCCTGGCGCATGTGCACACCGCTGGCTCGATGGCCGCACGGCTGGGGGCGCTCTTCGGTGCGGACGAGGCGGCGATGCTCGTGGCCGCGGCGACGCTCCACGACGTCGGCTACTCGCCCCGGATCGCGCAGACCGGCTTCCATCCCCTTGACGGGGCCCTCCACCTGCGCTCGATCGGCCTGTCCGAGCGGTTGTGCGGCTTGGTGGCGCACCACTCGGAGGCGGGGATGCTGGCCGCCGAGCAGGGGATCCTGGACCTCGAGCACCAGTTCCCCCGGGAGCGGTCACTGCTGGCAGATGCCTTGGTCTATGCCGACATGCACTCCGCCCCGGACGGCCAGATGATCCGGGCCGAGCATCGTCTGGCCGACATCGCCCGACGGCGCCCGGACCCGGTCGAGGCGGTGCGCGCCACGAGGCTGCGGGCGGCCATGGCCCGGGTGGGGGCAGCGTTGCAGGCCCACGAGAAGGGCCTCAAGGGTGGAACCCTGATCGTCCCCGGCCCTCGCGACCCGCTCGCCGACGACTGGTGGCGGGCAGAGGACCGATACAGCCCCGCGCTGGACGGCTAGCCTCACTCCTCCGGCGCGACTGCCAGGGGAGGGCGGCTGCGCAGCGCCCAGCGGACCGATCCGATGACGACGACTGCTGCGGCCACAGTCCCCACGGTCACGACCTCCCCGAGCAGCAGGGCGGACCACACCAGCGTGAGCAGCGGCTGGAGCTGCTGCGTCTGGCTCGCGCGGGCGATCCCGGCTGTGGCCAGGCCCCGGTACCAGGCGAAGAACGCCAGGTACATCGATGACAGGCCCAGAAGGATCAGGCTGGCCCACTCTGCCCGGGTGGTCTCGTAGTCACCGCTCGTGGTCACCCAGAGGGCGATGCTCGCCGGCACGGTCACCGGCAGGGCGAGCACAACGACCCATGAGATCACCTGCCAGCCCGGGAACACCCGGGTCACCACCGCCCCCTCGACGTAGCACCACGACGACGCGAGCACCGCCCCGACGACGAGCAGGTCAGCCACCGGGTCCCCGCCGCTGGCCCCGCCACGGCTCAGGGCGAAGACGACGAGCGCGCTCGTCCCGGTCATCGCGGCCACCCAGAACTGGCGGCTGACCTGCTCGTGGGCCCGACGAACCGCGATCGCTGCGGTCGTCAGCGGCATGAAGGCGGCGATCACCGCGGCATGTGCCGATGTCGTGCGCTGCAGGGCCAGGGCGAGCAGGATCGCCCAGCCGAAGACCGCACCCAGCATCGTGAAGAAGAGCGGGCGCAGGTACTGCCTCGGTGGCAGCGGGACCCGTCGCACCAGGAGCACCACCACCGCCAGCGTCCCGGCGATCACCGCGCGACCCATCGCCGTGAAGAACGGGTTGAAGCCGCCGACGGCCACCTTGGTCAGGGGCAGGGAGAAGGAGAACAGCAGGACCCCGAGCATGGCCCACAGGAGTCCGGAGCGGACGGTGCGCGCGGAGGCCTCCGCTGCGTCCGTGGTGCTGCTCACCTGCCGAACCGTACCGGGGCTGTCGGCTCGCGAACGCGCTCGATGGCTCGGGGGGCTGCCCATGCGGGAGAATCTGGCGACGGCACGGGCCAGATGGGTGCATGGTCGCTGTGTGGGGATCCGGGCCGCATGGGTACCGAGATCGCTGGGCAGGGCTCGGATGCGCGCGACGACGAGGAGGGACGCGATGGGCGGCGATGGCAGGCGACTGCTCGTCTTCGGGTCCTATGACGCCACGCTGCACCCCCGCGTGGCAGTGCTGCGCGACGGCCTCTCAGCCCGCGGCTGGCAGGTCGAGGAGCTCAACGAGCCACTGGGCGCGGCCACGTCGGACAAGGTGGCGGCAGCGGGGTCGCCGGCTGCGGCGCTGCGGCTGGCCGGCCGGCAGGCGCGATCGTGGGCCGGCCTGGTCCGGAGCTCGCGTGGCGGGCCGGACCCCGACGTCGTGCTGGTCGGGTACATGGGCCACGCCGATGTGCACCTGGCCAGGCTGCGCTACCCGCGCTCGGTGATCGCCCTGGACCACCTCGTGGGCCTCGCGGACACCGTCCGAGATCGCGATCTGGGTGCAGGGGCGAAGCTGCGCATCCTCGACGTCGTCGACCGGAGCGCCCTGCGCGCTGCGGACGTCGTGGTCGTGGATACCGCACAGCAGGCCGAGATGCTGCCCGCGGACGCACGGGAGCGGGCGGTGGTCGTGCCGGTCGGCGCGGGTCGGGAGTGGTTCGCAGCGGCGGACCGGGCGGTGGCGGATCGGGCGGTGGCGGATCGGGCCGGGGGGGCGCGAGGCGATGCCGGTCCGGCCGATGCCGGGTCGGCGACTGCGGGCGACCCCGGGGCAGCCGAGCCCGGTCTTCGTGTCGTCTTCTTCGGCCTGTTCACCCCCCTGCAAGGGGCGCCGACGATCGGTCGCGCGATGGACCTGCTGCGCGACGAGCCCATCGAGTTCACGATGATCGGCCATGGGCAGGACCTCGCGGAGACCCGGGAGCTGGCCCGTGACAGCGCCCGCGTGCGCTGGCTGGACTGGGTTGACGGCGCCGATCTGCCGGACCTGGTCGCCGGGCATGACGTGTGCCTGGGCATCTTCGGCACGGGTCCCAAGACGCAGCGTGTCGTGCCCACGAAGGTGTACCAGGGCCTGGCTGCCGGCTGTGCGGTGGTGACGGCCCGGACCCCCGCAGCGGGTACCCTCGGAGACGCAGTCGTGTCCGTGCCGCCGGGCGATCCGCAGGCCCTCGCCGACGCGCTGCGACACCTGGCCCTCGACAAGGAGTCGCTCACCGTGGCCCGTGACCGCGCTCGCGCTGCCGCCGAGCAGTTCTCACCGGAGGCGTCCACCGCCGATCTGGACGCCCGCCTGGAGGCCGCTCCCGGGCGCCGCCCCGCCCTTCCGCCCCTGACTTTCAACGCGCACCTGCGCTGGGACGTGATCAGCCGCGAGCTCGCCGGTCTCGACGTGACCGACGTGCTCGAGATCGGGCCCGGCGAGGGGGCGGTCGCCTGCCGGCTCGCCCCTGGGCGCACCTACACCGGGGTCGAGCTCTCCGACCGGACGCGGGCGATCACCGAGCGGCGGTTGGCGCAGCTCGGGGCACCGGGTCGGCTGGTCGCGTCGATGGACGACCTCCCCGCGGAGGAGCGCTTCGACCTGGTGTGCGCCTTCGAGGTCATCGAGCACATCGACGCCGACCGCGAGGCGCTGGCGTCGTGGGCCGCCCGCCTGCGCCCCGGGGGCACCCTGCTGATCTCGACACCCTCGGGACCGGACCGGATGGGTGCTGCCGACGAGATCGCGGGCCACTTCCGGCGTTACTCGGCCGAAGGGCTCGCAGCGATGGCCACCGACTGCGGCCTGGTCGATGTCCGGGTCACGCACGTGGGGTATCCGATGGGCTACCTGTTGGAGAAGGTGCGCAACACCGTCGCCGCGCGGAGGTTGGCCAGGGCCGACCGGGAGGCCGGCAGCGATGAGGCTGTCGCTGCGGCCACCGAGCAGAGCAGCTCGTTCCTGCAGCCCCCGTCATGGTCGGGCCGGGCCACCAGGGCCGCCACCGCGCCGGGGATCTGGATGCAGCGACGCCGCCCTGACGTCGGGACCGGACTCGTCCTGATCGCCCGCGCCCCGCAGTGACCCACCCCGACCCCGAGCCCCTCGCGGGATCGGACCCCACCCGGCCCCCGCAGGATCTTCCCGACGTTGCAGCACCGCCGGCAGCACCCGGGGACTCCGGGCAGCTGGGGGGATTCCGCGCTGGGGGGTGGCGCGGGCGCACGGTGTCCCTGGTCCTCGTCATCCTGGTCGTGGTGTTCCTCGGGGTGGCGCTCGTGCGCAACTGGCAGGCCGTGCGAAGCGACCTGCAGGACCTCTCCTGGGTCGATCTCCTTGCCTCCGGGATCGCCGGCGCGCTGGCGGTCACCTGCTCCGGGATGGGGTGGCGCGTCATCCTGGGCGGGCTGGGCGAGCGTGTGCCCGTGCACCCGGCGCTCACGATCTTCTTCGCCGGCCAACTGGGCAAGTACGTCCCCGGATCGGTGTGGACCGCGGCCATCCAGGCCGACCTCGGCCGCCGCCGCACCATTGCGCGCTCGACCATGCTCGTCAGCTACGTGATCGCGCTGATGATCGCGGTGGCCACCGGCGGCCTGGTCGGACTGCTGATCCTCTTCGGGGCTGGGGCTCCTCGGGCGATGGCGCTGTGGATGCTGCTCCTGGCTGCCGCCGTGGGCGTGGCACTCCTGCGTCCCGCGTGGATGAACCACGGTCTGGCATGGGCGTTCGCTCGAGCCGGCCGGACCCCGCCCCCGGTGGAGCTGCCCGGTCGCGCCCTTGCCGCGTCGGTTGCCTGGCTGATCGCCTGCTGGGGCTTCTTCGGACTGCACGCGTGGCTGCTCGCCCGGCCGCTCGGCGCGGGGGCGGCCGACCTCGCACCGACCATCGGCGCCTTTGCGTTGGCATTCGTCGCCGGGCTGCTCGTCGTGCCCCTGCCGGCCGGGGCGGGCGTGCGCGAGGGGGTCCTGGTGGCCACCCTCGCCGGGTCGATCGGAGCGCCGGCTGCGCTCACCGTCAGCCTCGTGTCACGGCTGGTCCTGCTGGGCGTGGACCTCGTGATGGCCGGGCTGTTCGGCGTCGGTGGTGCTGCCCGCGCGGTCCGGTCGCGCACCGAGCGCTCCTCAACGGACTAGGGCGCAGCCGTTCGGGCCGTTATCCTCGATGCAGAGCCCCTGCTGCGGGGCCTGTCCGTCCCTGCGAGGTTGTCGTGAAGCTCATCATCCAGATCCCCTGCCTGAACGAGGCCGACCACCTTCCCGCGACCCTGAGCACCCTGCCCCGGGAGGTGCCGGGCTTCGACGTCGTGGAGTGGCTGGTCATCGACGACGGGTCGACGGATGACACCCGGCAGGTCGCCCTGGCATGCGGGGTCGACCATGTGATCGGCTTCCCCCGCAACAGGGGCCTCGCGGCCGCCTTCTCCTACGGGATCGAGGAGTCGCTGCGCCGTGGCGCCGACGTGATCGTCAACACCGACGCCGACAACCAGTACGACTCGTCGTGCATCCCCGCCCTGGTCGCCCCTGTCCTGGCCGGCGAGGCCGACATCGTCGTGGGCGACCGCCAGACCGGGAAGGTCGCCGAGTTCAGCGTCGTGAAGCGGGCGCTGCAGACGGCCGGGACGAGCGTGGTCCGCTCGCTGTCGGGGCTGTCCGTCGGGGACGCGACAAGCGGGTTCCGCGCCTACTCCCGCGCGGCCGCGCTCTCGCTGGTCATCACCACGCCCTACACCTACACGCTCGAGTCGCTGATCCAGGCGGGCAACAGCCGCCTCGCCCTGGCCAACGTGCCGGTGACCCGAAACGACTCGGTGCGGCCCAGCCGGCTGTTCGGGTCGATGTGGGGGTACGTGCGGCGCAACAGCCTCGCGCTGTTCCGGGTCCTGTCGTACTACACGCCGCTGAAGTTCTTCTGGACGCTGGCAGCAGTGCTGGCGGTCGGGGCGATCGTGGCGTGGATGCCGTGGACCCTGGACTGGCTGCAGGATGGCAACGCGAGCGGTCACATGCAGTCGATCATCCTCGGCGCGGTCCTGGCGATCTCCTGCGTGCAGATGTTCGCCCTCGGGGTCATCGCCGACCAGATCTCCAGCCTGCGCGCGATCGGGATCCGGACCCTTCGCGAGACCCGCGAGTTGCACTACGGGACCCTCTACGCCGACGCCCGGGTCACCCCCTCTCCCGCCGCGGGGCACGTGGTCGCAGACCCGCCCCCGGCCGTAGCCGCGGATCCCCACCCGGTCGCAGGCGAACCCGCCGTGCGCCTCGACGTGCAGCCCCAGGCGCGGTGAGCGTCACCTCGGGCAGCGCCACGCAGGAGAACGGTCGGGCCCGGACTTCAGGAGCCCCGGACGCGGGTGCCGACAGGTCGCCCGCGGCGAGGCGGTTCGCCTCAGTCGTCACCAACCTGCCCTCGCGACTGCCGGTCGTGTTCTTCTGGTGCGCGCTGGTGGTGTGCCTGACTGTCACGCTCGGGGTGTTCCGTCCGATCGTGGTGCTCCCCGTGCTCATCCTCGTGGTGGCCCTGACGTGGCGGATGCTGCCCGAGCGCGTCCCGGTGACCCGCGAGTTCCGTCGCGGGGCGGCGTGGGTGCTCGGGCTGGTCGTCGCGTGGGTCGTGGTCAACATCGCCTTCGCCGGTGAGGTCCTCCTGGTGCAGCGCGATCCCGGGTTCCTGGCCCTCGAGGGCGTCTGGTTGACCACGCACGCCGACCCGAGCATCCCGATCCGCTCGGCCGCCGAGCTCTCCGGTCAGATCCCCGACGTGCGGGTCATCTCGGATGCGTTCTGGCGGTTCGGGGACGAGATCCATGCCCAGGGGGCCAAGACGTTCCCCGGGCTCCTGGCCATGGTCGGGTGGGTGTTCGGACTGCGCGGTGTCCTGGCCGCGAACCTGCTGATCGGTGCCCTGGGACTGCTCGCGGTGTACGACGTGGCCCGCCGTCTCATCGGTCCGCGATGGGGCGTGGTCCCGGTGGCGACGCTGGCCCTGAGCACCCCGATGATCTACTTCAGCCGCGCCACGTTCACCGAGCCGACCAACATCGTGCTCACCTTCGGCGGCCTGGCCGTCCTCTGGAGCGCCTTCCGGGACCCGCGGCTCTCGCGGTTCGCCCTCGGTGGGGCGATGGTCGGGGCCACCGCACTCAGCCGCATCGACGGGGCCGCCGTCTCCGCCGGCCTCATCCTCGGGCTGGGCGTGGTCGCCGCGGTGAGCGGCCCGGATGACCGCCGGCAACGGATCTGGGGACTGCTCGTGGCGACGGCTGCCTCCCTGGCCATGGTCGGGCTCGGGTACCTCGACCTGGCGCTGCACAGCGCGGGATACCTCGAGGACCACCGAAGCCTCTACGTGCAGCTCCTGGCGCTCCTGGGGGCCTGCCTCGTGGCGGTCGGCGCCCTGATCGTGGTGCTGCGCTGGGGCCGGTTGCGCTCCTGGCTGGCGGCCCGGCGGGGGCTGCTGGGCACGGTCGCCGCCGGTCTGGTCGTCGCCGCTGCCGTGGTGCTGGCCAGTCGTCCGCTGTGGATGCAGCGGCACCTCATCGAGCCCGGCTCCGGGCAGGCGTGGTTCATCGCGGCAGCCCAGCGCGCCGCGGGCGTGGGCGTGGACGGGACCCGGAGCTACGACGAGATGACCGTGACCTGGCTCGGGTGGTACCTCGGGCCGCTCACGCTGGTCCTCGCAGTGGCCGGAACGGCGCTGCTGATGCGACGCTCCATCGTCGGCTGGCGGCCCGAGGTCCTGGTGCTGCTGGCCACGCTCGGGATCCCCGCGCTGCTCTACCTCATCCGTCCGGCAATCACCCCCGACCACATCTGGGCGATGCGCCGGTTCCTGCCCGCAGTGATCCCCGCCGCGTTGCTGATGGCCGGCTGGACCCTGCCCCGGATCCACCGGGCGGCTCGATCGCGATGGCAGCGCGTCGGCGCATGGGCGCTGGTGGCCGGGGTCCTGCTCCCGCCCCTGGCGACCTGGGGGACGCTGATCGTGGCCACGGAGTACGGCGGCCGTGCCGACCAGGTCGCGCGGGTGTGCGACGCGGTCGAGGGCAAGCGCGTCGTGGTGGTGCGCGAGGTGGGACCGCCGTGGCTGCCGACCTTGCGGATCATGTGCGATGTCGACGTGGTCGAGGTGGGCCCGCGCCCCACCGCCGAGGACCTGGCCGCGATCCGCGACGCCTGGGGCGGTGACGTCCTGGTGATGACCGACGCCCGACAGCTCGTGCCGTGGGCGTCCTCGTGGCCGGACCCGTGGATGCGCACGCGCCTGGCCCGCTGGCCGCACAGCCTGTACCCGTCGTTCTCGCCGATCCGGTTCACCAGTGATGTGTGGCTCGGCACGATCGACGACGACGGCTCCGTCACCCCCCTGCCGCCCCAGTAGGCCGAAGGCCCACCCGCTGGCGCCCGCCCCGGGCTCCAACAGCCGGCCCGGACCGGCAGGATGGGGCCCCGACCCGGAGGGCAGGCCCGATGCGCCGTCGATTCGTCACCTGTGATGTGTTCACCGACACCAGGTTCGGTGGCAACCCCCTGGCCGTCGTGCTGGATGCCGAGGGGCTGAGCGACGCCCAGATGCAACAGGTTGCCCGGGAGTTCAACTACTCCGAGACGACCTTCGTGCTGCCCGCCGAGAACGGCCACGACCGACGGGTTCGGATCTTCACCCCGAGCCGCGAGGTCCCGTTCGCGGGTCATCCGAACGTGGGCACGGCATTCGTGCTGGCCTCATTGGGGGAGTTCGGCCGCCTTGACGTCCCGCTCGTGGTGACGTTCGAGGAGGTCGCCGGGCTCGTGCCCGTGTCGGTGCACCGGCTCGACGGCGATCGGATCTGGTGCGAGCTGAAGGCCCCCGAGGCCCTGTCCCTGGGTCCGGAACTGCCGGTCGCGGCGGTCGCCGAGGGGCTCGGACTCACCCCGGAGGACATCGCCACGGACCGGCACAGGCCACGCGTGGCCTCGGTCGGACTGGAGTTCGTCGTCGTCGAGCTCGCCAACCGCTCGGCGCTCGAGCGGGCCCACCCCGATGAGGCCGCCCTGGAGCGACTGGTCGCCCTTGGCGCATCCACCCCGGACATCCACGTGTACGTCGTCGACGGGACCGATGGATTCGACCTGCGTGCGCGGATGTTCGCGCCATTCGACGGCGTGGCTGAGGACCCGGCCACGGGCAGCGCGAACTGCGCCCTGGTCGGGCTGCTCGCCAGCCTCGACGACACCGAGGGCGAGCGGTCATGGCGCATCGCCCAAGGCGCGGAGATGGGCCGCCCGAGCGTCCTCGACGCGCGAGTCCACGGGGCTGGCGGCGAGGTGGTCGGCGTGTGGATCGGCGGCAGCTCCGTGCTGGTCACCGAGGGCACGATCGAGGTGTGACGGCAGGACCACCCGCCCGCGACGCCCGACCCCGAGGGCCGCTCGATCCAGCAGCGAGAACCTGGATGCTCGATGCGAGCACCTCCAGCTGCGAGGTCAGAGCGCCGCGGCGACGCGGGTGCCCTGGTCGATCGCGCGCTTCGCGTCGAGCTCGGCGGCCTCGTCAGCCCCGCCGATGACGTGCACGGGGATTCCCGCCGCGACCAGTGCCGGCTCGAGGTCGCGCAACGGCTCCTGCCCCGCGCAGAGCACGATCGTGTCGGCCTCGACGAGGTGCTCGCGCTCGTGCTTGTCCCCGAAGGACACGACCAGACCCTCGGGAGTGATCCGCTCGTAGTTGACCCCGGGGAGCATCGTGACGCCCTTGGCGACCAGCGACGATCGGTGGATCCAGCCGGTGGTCTTGCCGAGGCCGGCGCCGAGCTTGCCGCGCTTGCGCTGCAGCAGGGTGACCTTGCGGGTGGCCGGCACGGGCTGCGCCTTGACCAGCCCGCCGCGGTCCTCGGCAGGGTCGCCGACCCCCCACTCCCTGCGCCACTCGGTGAGGTCCAACGTCGGGGACTCGCCGGGCGCGACCACGAGGAACTCCGCCACGTCGAAGCCGATCCCCCCGGCCCCGACGATCGCGACCCGCTCGCCCACAGGGACCCCGCCGGCGAGGACGTCGATGTAGCTGACCACGTGGGGGCTGTCCTGGCCGGGGATGTGCGGGTCGCGCGGGGTCACGCCGGTGGCCAGCACCACCTCGTCCACGCCGAGGGCCACGAGGTCGTCGGCCGAGACCCTCGTCGACAGGTGCAGCCGGACGCCGGTGTCCTCGATCCGGTTGCTGAAGTAGCGCAGCGTCTCGTGGAACTCCTCCTTGCCGGGGATCCGCTTCGCGAGGTTGAACTGACCACCGATCTCGTCGGCGGAGTCGAAGAGGTCCACCTCGTGGCCGCGCTCGGCCAGGGTGGTGGCGGCGGCCAGGCCGGCCGGACCCGCGCCGACCACCGCGATCCGCTTGCGGGCCGTGGTCGGGGCGATCACGAGGTCGCGCTCGTGGCCGGCACGGGGGTTGACCAGGCAGGAGACCGTCCTGTTCTTGAACGCGTGATCCAGGCACGCCTGGTTGCACGCGATGCAGGTGTTGATCCGGTCGGCCTGGCCGGCCTTCGCCTTGGTGACGAAGAACGCGTCGGCCAGCAGCGGCCGCGCCATGCTGATCATGTCGGCGGAGCCCTCCGCCAGAACCCGCTCGGCCACGTCCGGGGTGTTGATCCGGTTGGTCGTCACCAGCGGGATGTCGATCCCGTCGCCGCGGAGCTCGTCGCGCATCTTCTGGGTCACCCACGTGAACGCCGCCCGCGGCACGCTCGTGGCGATGGTCGGCACCCGCGCCTCGTGCCATCCGATCCCGGTGTTGATGATGGTCGCGCCCGCCGCGGCGATCGCCTTGGCGAGGGCGACGGCCTCCTCCCAGGTGCTCCCGTCCGGGATCAGGTCGAGCATCGACAGGCGGTAGATGATGATGAAGTCCGGCCCGACTGCCTCGCGCGTGCGCCGCACGATCTCGACCGGCAGGCGCATCCGGTTGGCGTACGAGCCGCCCCAGGCGTCGGTGCGCTTGTTGGTGTGGGCGACCAGGAACTGGTTGATGAGGTAGCCCTCGGAGCCCATGATCTCCACGCCGTCATATCCGGCGTCGCGGGCCAGCACCGCGCAGTTGACGAAGGCCTTGATCTGGCGCTCGATGCCGCGCTCGCTCAGGCCGCGTGGGGTGAATGGTGTGATCGGGCTCTTGATCCGCGAGGGGGCCACGATCAGCGGGTGGTACCCGTAGCGGCCGGTGTGCAGGATCTGCAGTGCGATGTGCCCGCCCTCGGCGTGCACCGCCTCGGTGATCGGGAGGTGCTTGCGGGCCGCGCCGCTGGTGGACAGCGTGCCGGCACGGGGCTTGGTCCAGCCCTCGATGTTGGGCGCGAAGCCGCCCGTGACGATCAGGCCGACCCCTCCGCGGGCGCGCTCGGCGAAGTAGTCGGTGAGGTCCGCGAACCGCTTGGAGTCGTCCTCGAGCCCGGTGTGCATCGAGCCCATGAGCACCCGGTTGCGCAGGGTCGTGAACCCAAGGTCGAGCGGGGCGAGCAGGTGCGGGTAGGCGGTGGTGGCATCCTCGATCGTCACGGTCCCAGTGTGGACCGACCACCGCATGGGCGATCGCCCGGGTCCTGGGTGCGTCCACCCCTGCCGACCCGGTCCAGCCGGCCGCTCGGGACGGCTTCCTCCGGGCGATGTCCGTAGGGTGGGCGACCATGATCGACTTCACGGAGGTCCTGGCCGCGAACAGCAACCGGTTCCGCGAGGTCCTGGCCGGTGTCCCAGCGGCAACGCGGGTTCCCTCCTGCCCTGACTGGGCCGCCGACGACCTGCTCTGGCACCTGACGGAGGTGCAGAGCTTCTGGCTCACGATCGTCGATCAGGGCCTGCAGACCGATGAGGACGTCCGGGCCGTCACGGCGCCCGGGCGCCCGGTCACCCCCGACGCGGCGATCGCGCTCTTCGAGAAGGTGTCCTTCCAGCTGGCCATGAAGCTCGGCGTCATCGGCGACGAGGTCCCGGCGTGGACCTGGACCCCGAACCACACGGTCGGCTGGGTGCGTCGCCGGCAGGCGCAGGAGGCGCTGATGCATCGCGTGGATGCCGAGCTGACGGCGGGGCTGCCCAGCGAGATCGACCCGGGGCTTGCCGAGGATGGGGTCGACGAGGTGCTGACCCAGTTCGGCTCGGAGCCGCCGGCCTGGGGTGCGTTCGATCCCTCCGGGATGCTCGTCGAGGTCCGCAGCGTGCCGACCGGTCGTACCTGGCACGTACGCCTGGGGCGCTTCCGCGGGGTCGACCCGTCCGGACAGGGCCACGACGAGCCCGACTACCAGCCCGCCCACCCCGGGGGCTCCGCGGATGGGGTCCTTGAGGGCTCGGCAGCCGACCTGCTGCTCTGGCTCTGGGGTCGCGGGGACGGCGCGGGGATCAGCGCAACCGGCGATGCAACCGCGCGGGCGGCGCTTCGCGAGGCGATCGTCGCCAACACCCAGTGAGCGACCGGACTCCCACCCACCGCAGCCGTCCCGCACGGAGGAGCCTCGGGCGCCGAGCGCCCTCAGTGCAACCGCGCGAGGATGTGCCGCGTGAGTGAGGCCGCGCTGACCCTCCTGACCCTTGCGGGCGTGGTGGTGCTGTTCGTCTCCAACCGTGTCCCGGTGGAGATCGTCGCCATCGGCTCCGCCCTGGTCCTCTACGGCCTGGGGATCATCTCCCTGACCGAGGCCCTGGCCGGGTTCGCCGACCCTGCGGTCCTGCTCATCGGGGCGCTCTTCGTGGTCAGCGAGGGCCTGGACTCGACGGGTGTGACCACGTGGGTCGGTCAGGCCGTGGTCAGCCGTGCGGGGACCGGCGTGCGCAAGCTCCTGCTCTACACGATGCTGCTCTCAGCCGGCCTGACCGCGCTGATCGGGCTCAACGGCGCGGTGGCAGCCCTGCTGCCGATGACCATCGTGATGGCCATGCGCCGATCCCTCCAGCCCTCCCGGCTGTTGATGCCGCTGGCCTTCGCGGGCAGCGCCGGGTCCCTGCTGCTGCTCACCGGCAGCCCGGTCAACGTGGTGATCTCCGATGCTGCCCTGACTGCCGGCGTCGGCGCGTTCGGGTTCGCTGAGTTCGCCATCGCCGGCATCCCGGTGGTGATCGGAACCCTCGCGATCGTCCTGCTGTTCGGCGATCGGCTCGTCCCGCAGCGCACCAGCGACGTCCTGCCCCCGGACCTCAGCGAGCACGCCCGCACCCTGGCGGCGCACTACTCGATCGAGAACGTGGTGCACGAGAGGGTCGCCGACGGCTCCGACCTGATCGGTCAGCCCCGCATCGGCCTCGACCTGTCGGGATACCCCGGCGTCTCGGTGATCACGGTCGCTGACGGCTCCGGCAGGCCCACCTCCGCAGGAGCCCTGGAGGCCGGCGATCGGATCACCGTGCTCGGCGATGTGGACGTCGCCCTCCAGTTCGCCCTCGACCACGGGCTTGGACGTCGACGATGTGCGGTCGCAGGAGGACCTGGCCGAGGGACTGCTCTCGCCCGACGGCGGCGTGGCCGAGGTGATCATCCCGCCGCGGTCGGGGCTGGCCGGGCGCGAGGTCCAGCCCGGCCAGGTCGTCAACGGCGGGCTGGTCATCATTGCCGTCACCCGCAACGACCGTCCCCTCGGCCCCGAGCCCGCCGAGCTCAGGGTGGGCGACACGGTGCTGGTCGAAGGGCCATGGAGCCTGCTCGACGAGGTCGAGGACTACAACGACGTCCTGGTCGTCGACTCCCCGGAGCTCGTCCGTCGTCAGGCCGTGCCGCTCGGGCCGAGGAGTGCCACGGCCATCGCGATCCTGGTGGTGATGGTCCTGCTGCTCATGTCGGGCGTGATCCCGGCGGTCGTGACCGCCCTGCTCGCCGCGGGCGCGATGGTCCTGCTGCGCGTGCTCACCATGCAGAAGGCCTACCGAGGCATCTCCTGGACGACCCTGCTCCTCGTGGCCGGGATGATCCCGATGTCGACGGCGATCACGAACTCCGGGGCCGGCGACCTGATCGCGACGGCGATGGTCGACACCGTCGGCTCGTTCGGGCCGACGGCACTGCTGGCCGGGCTGTTCGTGATCACGGTCATCTTCGGGCAGCTGATCAGCAACACCGCAACAGCGCTGGTGATGATCCCGATCGCCATCGCCGCGGCAGATCAGCTCGACATCTCCGCCCGGCCGGTCCTGATGAGCCTGTGCGTGGGCGCGGCCGTCGCGTTCCTGACCCCCGTGGCCACGCCCGTGAACATGATGATCATGCGCCCCGCGGGGTACCGGTTCGGCGACTACTGGAAGCTGGGCCTGCCGCTGGCACTGCTGTTCGGGCTGGTGGCGGTCCTCTGGGTGCCGATCGTGTGGTCGTTCTGATCGTCCGGCCCGGTCCGAGGTGACGTCGGAGGCGACGGCGGCCGGCTCGCAACGGCCCCGATGCGGCGGACCGACCCTGTGGCGCCCGCCCCTAGGATGATCGCCGTGCCCCGCACCCGCCTCGTCGTCCTGATCTCCGGCTCGGGGACGCTCCTGCAGGCCCTGCTCGACGCCAGCGCCGACCCGCACTACCCGGCTGAGGTCGTTGGCGTCCTGGCCGACTCGGCCGATGCTGCCGGGCTCCAGCGCGCCCGGGCGGCCGGTGTCCCGGCGATTCCCGTGGCCCTTGCCGGCTATCCCGATCGGGCTGCCTGGGACGATGCGCTGCGCGATGCCCTGGAGGCCTTCGAGCCCGACTGGGTCGTCTCCGCGGGCTTCATGCGCATCCTCGGACCCGGCGTGCTCTCGGCGTTCCCGATGCGGGTCGTGAACACCCATCCCGCGCTGCTGCCCAGCTTCCCCGGCGCCCACGCCGTCCGCGACGCCCTGGCCCACGGGGTGCGCGTGACCGGTTCCACGATCCACCTGGTCGACGAGGGCGTGGACACGGGCCCGATCATCGACCAGCGGGCCGTCGAGGTCGACGACGACGATGACGAGGCCTCCCTGCACGAGCGGATCAAGGTCGTCGAGCGCGAGCTGCTCGTTGATGTCGTCCGCGGGTTGGCCACCCACAACGTCCACATCTCCGGCAGGAAGGTGACCCTGACATGAGCAATCCCGACGGAACCGTGCGGATCCGCCGTGCCCTGGTCAGCGTGTATGACAAGACCGGGCTCGACGAGTTGGCTGCTGCCCTGCACGCCGCAGGGGTGCAGATCGTGTCGACCGGGTCGACCGCGGCGCGGATCGCCGCAGCGGGCGTCCCGGTGGTCGAGGTCTCCGAGCTGACCGGCTTCCCCGAGTGCCTGGACGGTCGGGTCAAGACGCTGCACCCGAAGGTGCACGCCGGGATCCTTGCCGACCTGCGCCTCGACGACCACCACTCGCAGCTCGAGGCGCTGGGGATCGAGCCGTTCGGGCTCGTCGTGGTCAACCTGTATCCCTTCACCGCGACGGTCGCGTCCGGGGCCAGCCCGGACGAGTGCATCGAGCAGATCGACATCGGCGGGCCGTCCATGGTCCGCGGTGCGGCCAAGAACCACGCCAGCGTCGCGGTCGTCACGTCTCCGGCGGCGTACGGTGAGGTCATCGCTGCCGTGCAGGGTGAGGGCTTCACACTCGCCCAGCGCGCTCGGCTGGCCGCCGAGGCGTTCGTGCACACGGCCACCTACGACATCGCCGTGGCCTCGTGGATGGGGAACGTGGTGGCGCCGACCGACGAGGGCTCCGGGTTCCCCGCCTGGGTCGGGGCGGCCTGGGACCGTGCCTCTGTCCTTCGCTACGGCGAGAACCCGCACCAGGGGGCCGCGCTGTACACCTCGGCGCACTTCCCCGGTGGGCTGGCCTCGGCCGAGCAGCTGCACGGCAAGGAGATGTCGTACAACAACTACGTCGATGCGGACGCCGCCTACCGCGCGGCCTACGACTTCGCCGATCCGGCCGTCGCGATCATCAAGCACGCCAACCCGTGTGGCATCGCGGTCGGAGCCGACATCGCCCAGGCCCACGCGCGGGCGCATGAGACCGACCCCGTGTCGGCGTTCGGGGGCGTCATCGCCGCGAACCGACCGGTCACCGCGGCGATGGCCGCACAGGTTGCCGAGGTGTTCACTGAGGTGATCGTCGCCCCCGGTTACGACACCGACGCCCTCGAGCTGCTGACGGCCAAGAAGAGCCTGCGGATCCTCGTGGCGCCCCCCGTCCCTGCCGGGCCCGGCGCCGAGATCCGTCCCATCAGCGGAGGGCTGCTCATGCAGGCCCGCGACCGCATCGACGCCCCCGGGGACGACCCCACCACGTGGACGTTGGCCTGTGGCGGGCCCGCGGACGCCGCCACCCTGGCCGACCTCGAGTTCGCCTGGCGGGCCTGCCGGTCGGCGAAGTCCAACGCGATCCTGCTGGCCAGCGACGGGGCGGCGGTCGGCATCGGCATGGGGCAGGTCAACCGTGTGGACTCCGCCCGCCTCGCCGTGGCGCGTGCGGGCGAGGAGCGGGCGCGGGGTGCGGTCGCCGCGTCGGACGCGTTCTTCCCGTTCCCCGACGGGCTCGAGGTGCTTCTCGAGGCCGGCGTTCGCGCGGTCGTCCAGCCCGGTGGATCCGTCCGTGACGCCGAGGTGATCGCCGCCGCGGAGGCCGCCGGCATCACGATGTACCTCACGGGCACGCGCCACTTCTTCCACTGAGCCGGGCCGGCGTCTCGCCCGGTGTCCACCCACACTGTGGCCTTCACCGTGCCTGCAATCTGGGCGAGCGCACATGAACTGCACGAATAGGAGGTCGCTGTCACCGAGCGGCATGCGGATCGCGCACGAAACGCTCGGAATAGCCGCCTCGCGGGGCTTCTGAACGCACAACTCGTGCGCGGTGAAGCAGCGTGGCCCTCCGGACACGATCGAGAACGCTCACTTCGTGTGCGGTTCTCGACGGCGCGCTGGGCGGCGAACAGACGGTGCGCTCCTATCGGCCTCGGCGCATGGGGGTTCCCTGGGATCAGGAGCCGAGGGGCACCCGGGGGCAGAGGCCTGGATGCCCTCCTCGGAACGCGGCATAGGATCAGGCGTCCACCGAGCAGCCAGGAGCACAGGTGCAGAGCATCGGGGCAGTCCGGGAGCTGGTCGGGCGGTACGACGCCGTGCTCTGCGACGTGTGGGGTGTGGTCCATGACGGCCGGACGGTCACCCCGGGGGTGGGTGATGCCCTGATCGAGTTGCGGGCGGCGGGGGTGCCGGTGGTCCTTCTGACCAACGTGCCCAGACCGAGCAGCACCGTGCCCGCGGCGCTCGCCCGGCTGGGCTTCCCGGACGATGCCTGGGACGCGATCGTGACCAGCGGTGACGCGATCCGCGAGGAGCTCGCCCGACGGGCGCCGGGTCCCATGCTCCTGCTGGGCCGGGACACGGATCGCGACCTGTGGCAGGGGCTGGGCCTGGGGTTCGTCGACGACCTCGACCAGGCTGGGTTCCTCGCCATCTCCGCGCTGCGCGAGGTCGACGAGACCCCGCAGGACTACGTGCCCATCCTGCGGGCCGCCCGCGCTCGCGACCTGGAGCTGCTGTGCGCCAACCCGGATGTGCGGATCATGTCGGGGGGTGAGCTGCGGTGGTGTGCCGGCGCGGTGGCTGAGGTCTATGCCGCGCTCGGCGGGCGGGTCGTGCAGGCGGGCAAGCCGAATGCCGGGATCTACGACCGTGCCTATGAGGTCGTTGCGGCCATCTCCGGCCGTGCCATCCCGCGCGGGCGCATACTCGCGATCGGCGACGGTCCGGCCACGGACCTCCTGGGCGCCAATCGGCAGGGGATGGACGCCCTGTTCATCGCCAGTGGGGTGCACGGTGACTCGCTGCTGGATGGCGAGCAGGTTGCCCTACCGCGTGCGGAGCTCTTGCTTGACAAGGCAGGCGTCTCCGCGACCTACGTGATGCCCCGACTGAGGTGACGATCAAGGAGATCAGATGGCCCGATTCACCCTGAACGTGAACATGGACTGCGCCGACATCGACGAGATGACGCGGTTCTGGTCCGCCGCCCTGGGCTACGAGGTGAGCGGCGAGCTCGGGCCCTTCCGCGCCCTGCGCGACCCGGACGGGGTCGGCCCGAAGGTGGTGCTCCAGCGGGTGGCGGACCCCACCCCGGGCAAGAACCGGCTGCACCTCGATCTCTACGTCGCCGACCGCGCGGACCTCCTGCCCGAGGTGGGGCGACTCGTCGGACTCGGTGCGCGGCGGGCGGTGGACGGGTGGCACGAGCTCGGCGACGAGTCGTGGCAGGTCATGCACGACCCGGAGGGCAACGTGTTCTGCGTCTGCGTCCACTGACTGGACGATCGACCGGGCGCGGCCTGCGACAATGTCCGGCGTGAGTGCGACGATCCTGGACGGCAAGGCGACCGCTGCGGCGGTCAAGCGCGACCTCGCAGTGACGGTTGCTGACCTGCGCGCACGTGGCATCGTGCCCGGGTTGGGCACCGTGCTCGTCGGCGACGACCCGGGCAGTCGCGCCTACGTTGCCGGCAAGCACCGCGACTGCGCGGAGGTCGGCATCGAGTCGATCCGCGTCGACCTGCCGGACACCGCCACCCAGGCCGACGTGTTGGCCGCGGTCCGCGAGCTCAACGCCGACCCCGCCTGCACCGGCTACATCGTCCAGCTGCCCCTGCCCAAGGGGCTGGACGCCAACGCCGTGCTCGAGGTGATGGACCCGGCCAAGGACGCCGACGGCCTGCACCCGGTGAACCTCGGCCGCCTCGTGCTCGGGTCGCCGGCGCCGCTTCCGTGCACCCCGCGCGGGATCGTCGAGCTGCTGCGCCGCTACGACGTGCCGATCAACGGCGCCGAGGTGTGCGTGATCGGCCGAGGGGTCACCGTCGGCCGGCCGCTCGGGCTGCTGCTGACCCGCAAGTCCGAGAACGCGACCGTGACCCTGTGCCACACGGGGACCCGCGACATCGCCGCCCATGCCCGGAGCGCCGACATCATCGTGGCCGCGGCAGGCGTCCCGCACCTGATCACCGCCGACCTCGTGAAGCCCGGCGCGGCGGTGCTCGACGTGGGCATCACCCGTACCCCCGACGGGCTGGTGGGCGACGTCCATCCCGACGTCCGCGAGGTGGCCGGCTTCCTCGCCCCGATGCCCGGTGGCGTCGGGCCGATGACCCGCGCGATGCTGTTGGCCAACGTCGTCGAGGCCGCGGCGCGGTCATGACCGACGTCCCTCCCGGCGCGCAGTGGCCCCCAGGCCGCCCCCGGCCCCCTCGGACCCGGAGGGCGCGGCGCGGCTGGCCTTCATCCGCGACCGTGCGGCGGAGGATGCGGCGCTCTCGGCCGCGGTGGCGCGCGATTCGGGTGGACCGCGGTTCCAGTGGCCGTTGATGGTCGTGCTCGTGGGACTGCTCGTCTCGCTCGATCGTCGTGGCTGCCGATCACTTCCGCCGCGGCTCGGTGCTGTTCGCGGGCTTCGTGGTGGGGGCGTTCTTCCTCCGGCTGTTCCTCCCCGATCGGGATGCCGGCTGGCTGGCCGTGCGAAGCAAGGGCGTCGACCTGCTGTGCCTGGCCTTCCTCGGCATCGGCCTGTCGGTGTTCGCGCTCATCGTCCCCCCGCCCTCGTAGGTCAGGCGGACGCGGGCGTGAGGTCCGGTGCTGGCCGATGAGCGTCCTGGCGTCCAACGCTGTGGTCCTCGCGGCACTGCTCGTGCCGCTCTGGGTGGTGTCGGTGCGGATGCGCAACGCCAGCATCGTCGACCCGTGGTGGTCGATCCTGTTCCTGCTGGTGGCCGCCAACTCCGCGCGGCTGACCGGGATGACACCGGGCAAGGGCCTGCTGCTCGCGGTGGTGGCGCTCTGGGCGATCCGGCTCTGGGCGTACCTGCTCCGGCGCAACTGGGGCAAGCCCGAGGACCCCCGGTACGCCGCGTTCCGGGCGCACTACGGCCCGGAGCGCTACTGGTGGGTCAGCCTGTTCCAGGTGTTCGCGCTGCAGGGGGTGCTGGCCCTGACCGTGTCCGCCCCCTTGGCCGTGGGGGGTGCCGCAGCGCCCCCGGATCCGATCAGCGCCTCCGATTGGGTCGGGCTGGCGGTGTTCGCCGTCGGGTTCGGGTTCGAGGTGACCGGCGACGAGCAGGTGCGCCGGTTCCGCGCCGACCCGGACAACCGCGGCCGGGTCCTCGACTCCGGCCTGTTCCGGTTCACCCGCCACCCCAACTACTTCGGTGAGGCCGTGCTGCAGTGGGGGTTCTGGGTGATGGTGCTCGACGTGCCGTGGGGGTGGGCCACGGCGTTCGGACCGGCCCTCATGACCTTCCTGCTCATTCGGGTCTCCGGGGTCTCCATGCTCGACAGGCACCTGATCACATCGCGTCCGGGGTACGCGCAGTACATGGCGCGCACCAGCGCGTTCGTGCCGCGTCCGCCCCGCGGCTGAGGGCGGACCCGGCTGGCGATGCGCGACGGACGTCGGGTCGTCCGGCGGCCCGCACGGGCCGGAAGGCCCATCGGGGCGGCGGAACCCGGGCGAGTAGGCTGGACGGGCACCTGAGAGCGTCGGTGGACCGACGCGCGAGAGAGGAAACCAATGTCCCTGAACGGCAAGGTCACCGTCGTCGGCGCCGGGTTCTACGGCTCCACCACCGCCCAGCGTCTGGCCGAGTACAACGTGTTCGAGACGGTCGTCCTGACCGACATCCTCGAGGGTCGCGCTGAGGGTCTCGCGCTGGACCTCAACCAGTCGCGCCCGATCGAGGGCTTCGAGACCACGGTCGTCGGCCAGACCACCGACCCCGCGACCGGTGCCGGCTACGAGGCCACCGCCGGCTCGGACGTCGTCGTGATCACCGCGGGCCTGCCGCGCAAGCCGGGCATGAGCCGCATGGACCTGATCGAGACCAACGCGCGGATCGTGCGCAACGTGGCCGAGAACGTCGTCGCCCACTCGCCGAACGCCGTCATCGTCGTGGTGTCCAACCCGTTGGACGAGATGACCGCGCTGACCCAGCTGGCCTCCGGGCTGCCGAGGAACCAGGTCATCGGCCAGGCCGGCATGCTCGACACCGCACGCTTCACGAACTTCGTGGCCGTCGAGCTCGGCGTTCCCGTCGGGTCGGTGAAGACCCTGACCCTCGGCTCGCACGGCGACACCATGGTCCCGGTTCCCTCACGCTGCACCGTCGACGGCAAGCCGCTGACCGACCTGCTGCCCGCCGAGAAGATCGAGGAGCTCGTGGTGCGCACGCGCAACGGCGGCGCCGAGGTCGTCGCGCTGCTCAAGACCGGGTCGGCGTTCTACGCGCCCTCGGCCGCGGCCGCGCGCATGGCCAAGGCCGTCATCGAGGACTCCGGGCTGGTCATGCCGGTGTGCGCATGGGTTGACGGCGAGTACGGCATCGAGGGTGTCTACCTCGGCGTCGAGGCCGAGATCGGCCGCTCGGGCGTGCGCAAGGTGGTCGAGGGCGACCTCACCGCGACCGAGCTTGCGGGGCTGAAGGAGGCCGCTGAGGCCGTCCGCGCCAAGCAGGCGGACGTCCAGAGCCTGTAGGGCCAGGAGCTGCACGAAGGGGGCGGGACCTCGATGGGTCCCGCCCCTCTTCGCGTCCCCCGGCGCGCGCACCGGCAGCCTCGTGCAGGCTGCCCGCCTACCCGTTCCTCGCACGTCGCTCCATCAATTCGGGTTCCTCTTGCCGTTCGAGCGGCAACTCCAACCCGAATTGATGGCCGGGGGGTGGGCTGGGCCGGGGGTGGGCGGGGCCGGGTGCGGGCGCGGGCGCGGGCGGGGCGGGACGCGGGGGACGCGGGCCGGACTCACTCCTCCGTGGGGGCGTCCTCGCCGGCGAAGTACGCCTGCAGCGCGCGGAGCACACCCTCCCAGGCGGGGTCGAAGTAGTCGTAGGCCTCGTCCCACTCCCCACCCTCGCCCCACCCGAGCTGGGTCAGCTCGAGCCGTGTGCCCTCGTCGGCGTCATCCGGGCGCAGCCGGAGGAGGACCACAGTCCGCTGCGCACGCGCCTCGGTCAGATGCGGCGGGGCGTTCCACGTGAACGTGAGCATGGTCGGGGCCTGGAAGCCGATCACGTGGCAGTCCTCGGACCCGCGGTTTCCGGGCTCGGCCCCCGACAGGAAGTACCACTCGTAGGGCCCGCCGACGCGCAGCTCGATCCGGGAGTCGTCGACCAGCCAGGAACGGATCCCGGCATCGGTCGTCCAGGCCCACCAGACATCCTCGACGGGAGCGCTGACGCTCACGGAACGGTGCAGGATCCGCTCGGCGGCGGGGAAGTCGGTCACGGTTCCTCCAAGGTCGGGACGCCCGAGTGTTGCACTGCACCGTCGGCGGTGTCGAGGTTCGACGGCGCCCATGTGCGACCAGCGGAGGGCGGGCTCAGCGGCCATTGCTGGAGGATGCGGTACTCCGGGGCGGGACCGGTCACGGACTCAACCAGGGTGATCGCTCCCGGCGTCCATGGGGGGCCGACGTGCGAGGAGAGCAGCGGAACAACCTCTCGTGCCCGCGCCGCTCCACCGTCGCCGCGCAGCCGACCGACGGTCACGTGGGCCCGGAACCTCCGGTCGGCCACGTGCAGGCTGTGCTGCATCCCGCGTGCCAGGTCGGCCAACCAGGCTCCATGCTCGACCCCGACCCAGACGACAGGCCCGAATGCGCCGGCACTGGCGAGGTGGATCGGTTCGGCCGCCGGGGTGCCGCCACGCTCGTCGACGGTCGAGATCCGCGCGGCGGCTCGCCCGGGGTCGGCGACACCGAGGAACGCCACCGTGATGTGCCAGCGCTCGGGCGGCTGCCAGCGCACGTCGGGGGCGGTCTGTCGCGCGCGCTCGATCGTGTCGCTCAGGGCGCCGCGGGCGGCGTCGTCGGGCCAGACGGCGACGAAGAGTCGAGCGGTCACAGGACCCATCATTGCCTCGGGCCGCGTTGATCGCCCCTCGTCGTGGTGCGCCTCAGCCCTGATCCGGGGATAGGTTGCAGGTATCACCCTTGAGCGGAGACACCTATGACTGACCCCGAACCCACGCCCGCCGACCACTCAGAGGTCGTCGCACGGGACGAGACCGAGACCGGATCCGCCGCCGACTCGGAGGCGGCGATCACCGACCCCGACGAGCTCATGAAGCAGAAGTACCGCGAGGCCATGGCCCACAAGCACGGGGCCTCCGGGGCTGCGAAGCAGGGCCATGGGGACGCGGGCGCCTCAGGGCACGCCCAGAGCGCTGCCCAGACCCAGCGGATGTTCCGCCGCAAGTCCGGCGGGTAGGAGCGGAAGCGCGAGACCGACTCTCCCGTCAGAGGAAGTACAGCCGCTGCAGGGGCGTGTGCTCGACGGGCCCGAAGCGCATGGGGGTCCCGTCCATCGTGACCTCCGCCGAGCGCGGATCGACCTGGACGTCGGCCAGTCGGGAGTTGCGTACGAGCTGTGACAGCCGGACCGAGCGTGTGCCGCGCACGGGAACCCGCCGCCGTTTCGTCGGGAACGGCGCCCCCGACTCGTCCGCGGACCCGTTGGTGAACAGCACCGACAGCTGCGCGGGGGCCGCCCCGTAGCCGCCGAACTGCGGGCCCATCCGCAGCGGCTCGACGGTGTCGATCGAGGCGTTCGGGTCCCCGGTCGGCCCCCACGCCGGCAGCCCGGACTTCAGCACGAGCTGCGGCTTGGCGGCGAAGTGCGACGGGCGCCAGAGCACGATGTCGGCCATCCGGCCCACCTGCAGCGATCCCACCTCGTGGGCGATCCCGTGGACGAGGGCGGGGTTGACCGTGAGCTTGGCGAGGTAGCGCAGGACGCGGTCGTTGTCGTGGCCGACGCTCGTCGTCGGCGTCGACGAAGGCGCCGTCTGCTCCCTTGGTGACCGATGCCAGGGCGAAGGTCCGCCGCCAGGTCTCGCCGGCGCGGCCCATGCCGAGCGCGTCGGAGCTGGTCATCGGGATCACGCCGTGGTCGTGCAGCAGGTTCTCGGCACCCATCGTGGCCGCGCGCACGCGGTTTCGGGCCAGGTCCAGGTCGCCGGGGATCTCCGGGTGCAGCCCGTGGGAGACCATGATCATCGACACGTGCTCGGCCAGGGCGTTGACGCCGAACGGCAGCGTGGGGTTGGTCGAGGAGGCCAGGACGTTGTCCACGCCGGCCAGCCGAAGGACGTTGGGTGTGTGGCCGCCGCCGCATCCCTCGACGTGGAACGCATGGACCGCCCGGCCGTCGAGGACGGCCAGGGTGTCCTCGACAGACAGGCCCTCGTTGAGCCCGTCGGTGTGCAGGGCGACCGCGACGTCGTGCTCCTCGGCCACGGCCAGGGCCATGTCGAGGGTGCGCAGGTGGGCGCCGGTGTCCTCGTGGACCTTGAACCCGCACACGCCGGCCTCGAGGGCCTCGAGCAGCGGGCCCGGCTGGGCCGACGACCCGCGACCCAGGACGCCCACGTTGATGGGCCACGCGTCGAAGGCGGCGTAGGCCTGGCGCAGCGCCCAACCTGACCCGACGCCCACGCCCCAGAAGGGCCCGAACTCCTGGACGAGCAGGCTGGTCACGCCCGACGAGAGCGCGGCCTCCATCACCCGCGGGCTCAGCCCGTGCACGTGCGGGTCGACCGCGCCGGGGGTGGCGATGAGGCCCTCTCCCGGGATGACGATCGTTCCGCTGCCGACCACGACGTCCACCCCGTCGGTCGTGTCCGGGTTGCCCGAGCGCCCGTGGGCAACGATGCGGCCCTCGCGGATCCCGATCGAGGTCACGCGCACGCCCAGGACCGGGTCGAGCATCAGCACGTTGGTGACGACCACGTCGCAGGACTCGGTCGTGCGCACGGCCCGGAAGCCGATCCCGTCACGGCCGGTCTTGGCGAAGCCGAGCAGGAGCTCGTCACCGGCAAGGCGGTCGTCGGCCATGACCTCGAGGGCCAGGCCGGTGTCGCCGAGCCGGACGCGGTCGCCCAGGCGGGGGCCATGCACGGCCATGTCGCTCCACGGGCCGCGGCTCACGGCTGGACCCCCTCGTGCGCGCGGTCGGTCCGTTCGGCGAGCCCGCGGATGAGTGCGGGCACGGCGTCCGCCGGAACCCCGGGAGTCGTTCCGTCGCCTTGATCGCCTGCGCCGTCCGGGGCGCCGGAATCGGCGAACCCGCAGGCCCGGGCCTTCGCCAGGGCCCGATCTCGGGCCCCCGGGGCATCCAGCGGGCCGTCGACAAGCCCAGCGAAGCCCACCACGACCCGCGCGCCGCCGATCGGCACCAGCGCCACCTCGACCGACTCCCCGGGCGCGAAGGCCACCGTCGACCCGGCCGGCACGTCCAGGCGGCGGCCGTACGCGGCCGCGCGATCGAACCGCAGCCGCGGGTTGACCTCGAAGAAGTGGAAGTGCGAGGAGACCGAGATCGGCACGACCGACTCATTGACCACCAGCACGGTCGCGGTGTCGTTGCTGCGCGTCGCATCCCCGACGTGGACCCCCTCGTCGTCGCGGTGGATTCCGGGGATCAGCGCGCCGGGGGCATCCTGGCCGAGGTGGCCGCCGCCGATCGGGTCCACGATCGTGACCAGCCGCGACCCGTCGTCGAACACGGCCTCGACATGGACCTGCGTGACGATGTCCGCGACCCCGGGGAGGACATCATCCGGGCCGAGGATCGAGCGGCCGACCTCGACCGCCTCAGGATGGGTGCGGCCGTCGCGTGCGGCCTCGGCCACGGTGTCGGCGATGATCGCGGTGGCCTCCGGGACGTTGAGCCGCAACCCCCGGTCGCGTCGCGCGCGGGCGAGGCTGGCCGCGAGGTGCAGCAGCAGCCGATCGACTTCCGTCGGGGTGAGGTTCACGGCCGTCAGGATAGGTGCTGGGCACCTGCCGCGGGCGGGCCGACGCGGCGCCGTCAGGAGCCGATCCCAACGGGCGCGCAGCCGCACGCCGTCCTCGCGGGCAGCGCTCCGGTGGCCGCATCCGGCATCATGGAGCACCCGGCCGCGTACCCACGACCGACGAGCCCTCGAGGTGACCGATGTTGCACGCCCTTGCCTCCACCCCGCGCGAGGACGGTTTCCGGATGCCGGCCGAGTGGGAGCCGCATGCCGGGTGCTACCTGGTCTGGCCCGAGCGTCCGGACAACTGGCGGCTCGGTGCCAAGCCCGCCCAGCGGGCGTTCGCGCGGGTCGCGGAGGCGATCGCGGAGGCCGAGCCGGTGACGGTCCTT
Source organism: uncultured Actinomycetes bacterium (assembly GCA_963700475.1). Classification (GTDB taxonomy): domain Bacteria; phylum Actinomycetota; class Actinomycetes; order S36-B12; family CAIYMF01; genus Prado023. Next base: position 136,113 of record CAVOXR010000010.1, on the reverse strand, counting down.
GTCTCGGCGGCGCAGTACGTGAACGCCCGCGAGCGGCTGCCGCTGCATGTTCGTGTGGTCGAGATGTCGAACAACGACTCGTGGGTCCGCGACACCGGGCCGTCCTTCGTCGTCAACGAATCCGGCGAGCTGCGGGCCGTCTCATGGCAGTTCAACGCGTGGGGCGGCCTGCGCGGAGGGCTGTACTTCCCGTGGGACGCCGACGACATGGTCGGCCCGAAGGTGTGCGACCTCGAGCGCGTGCAGCGCTATCTGCCGGACCTGATCCTCGAGGGCGGCTCGATCGACGTGGACGGCGAGGGCACTGTCCTGACCACCGAGGAGTGCCTGCTCAACCCCAACCGCAACCCCGACCTGGGCCGCGAGGAGATCGAGGAGGTCCTGCGCACGCACCTCGGCGCGTTGAGCATCATCTGGTTGCCGCGGGGGGTGCACCTCGACGAGACCGACGGCCACATCGACAACTTCGCCCGCTTCGCAGCGCCCGGTGTCGTGATGCTGACCTGGACCGACGACCCGGACGACCCCCAGTGGGAGATCTCGAACGAGGCGCTGACGATCCTCGAGGAGCACGGTGGACGCCAGAGGCCGGCCCCTGCGCGTGGTCCGGCTGCACCAACCGGGACCGATCACGATCACCGCGGAGGAGGCCGCCGGGGTGGACGCGGTCCCGGGCGTGCAGCGCGCGGACCGAGGGCGAGCGGCTGGCGGGGTCCTACGTGAACTCCTACATCGGCAACGGAATCGTGGTCCTGCCGGTGTTCGACGATCCGCATGACGCCGCGGCGATCGCGGCCTACGAGCAGCTGTTCCCCGACCGGCGGATCATCCCCGTGCCCGGCCGGGAGATCCTCCTGGGCGGCGGCAACGTGCACTGCATCACCCAGCAGGTCCCTGTGGGCACCCCGTCGGTCGATGGCCCGACGTGGGTCGCGGCCCCGTCGACCCGGCAGCGCTGACCCGCGATGCGGGTCGTCGTGGCGTTGGGGGGCAATGCGCTCCAACGTCGGGGTGAGCCGATGACGGTCGAGCGCGAGCGCGCCAACGTGCGGCTCGCGTGCCAGGCGATGGCTCCCCTGGCGATGGAGCACGAGCTGGTGATCTCCCACGGAAACGGCCCTCAGGTCGGTCTGCTCGCCCTGCAGGCCTCCGCCTACGACCAGGAGTCGACCTATCCGTTCGACGTCCTCGGGGCGCAGACCGAGGGGATGATCGGCTACCTGATCGAGCAGGAGCTGGGCAACCTGCTGCCGCTCGACAAGCAGCTGGCCACGGTCCTGACGATGGTGGAGGTCGACCCGGACGACCCGGCCATGGCCGATCCGACGAAGTTCGTCGGGCCGGTGTACGGCGAGGCCGACGCCCGCCACCTCGCTGCCGAACGAGGCTGGACGGTCAAGCAGGACGGTGCCGGGTGGCGCCGCGTGGTGCCCTCACCAGTGCCGCGGCGCATCTTCGAGATCGGGCCGATCCGGACGCTGCTCGACAGCGGTGTCGTGGTGATCTGCACGGGCGGCGGCGGGATCCCGACCATGTACCTGCCGGAGGAGGAGATGACCGGTCCGGAGGATCGCAACCCCCGCACGCTCGTGGGCGTCGAGGCGGTCATCGACAAGGACCGGGCTTCGGCGCTTCTCGCAGAGGGCCTGGATGCCGACCTCCTGGTGGTCGCCACGGACACAGATGCCGTCTACCTCGACTGGGGGACGCCGGCGCAGCGGGCGATCCGTGCGGCGTCCCCGGAGCACCTGAGCGGGTTCGGCTTCCCGGAAGGGTCCATGGGCCCGAAGGTGGAGGCGGCAGCGGCGTTCGCGGCCTCAGGCCCGGGCCGGGTGGCGGTCATCGGGGCGTTGGGAGACCTGCCGCAGATGCTGGCCGGGACCCGCGGGACCCGCATCAGCCAGGACGTCCCCGAGCTCGTGTTGGAGAAGCGGGGAGCGTCCTCTGCCCCCGACTGATGTTCGTCGGGTGACTCGGGCTTCGCGCGCGTTCGGTCGCCTGGGATCCTCGGTCGACACCTTGGTCAAGGGGCGTCCCGGCAGCTGACCGCCGCAATCCGGGCTGCCCGGGCCCTCAGGTGCCGACGTAGGCCGCGAGGTGCTCGCCGGTGAGGGTGGAGCGTCCGGCGACGAGGTCGGCGGGCGTGCCCTCGAAGACGATCCGGCCGCCGTCGTGACCGGCGCCCGGGCCGAGGTCGATGATCCAGTCGGCGTGTGCCATGACGGCCTGGTGGTGCTCGATCACGATGACGGACTTGCCGGAGTCGACGAGCCGGTCGAGCAGGCCGAGGAGGTTCTCGACGTCCGCCAGGTGCAGACCGCTGGTCGGCTCGTCGAGGATGTAGACCCCGCCCTTCTCGCCGAGGTGGGTGGCCAGCTTGATCCGTTGCCGTTCCCCGCCGGAGAGGGTGGTCAGCGGCTGGCCGAGCGTCACGTAGCCGAGGCCGACATCGGCGAGGCGGTCGAGGATGGTGTGCGCGGCCGGTGTCCGGGCCTCGCCCGCGGTGCTGAAGAACTCCTCGGCCTCGGTGACGGGCATCGCCAGGACCTCGCTGATGTTCCGGCCCCCGAGCCTGTACTCCAGGACGGCGGCCTGGAACCGCTTGCCCTCGCAGTCCTCGCACGTGGTCGTGACGGTGTCCATGAATCCGAGCTCGGTGTAGATGAGTCCGGCGCCGTTGCAGGTCGGGCAGGCGCCCTCGGAGTTGGCGCTGAACAGCGCGGGCTTCACGCCGTTGGCCTTCGCGAACGCCTTGCGGATGGGGTCGAGCAGCCCGGTGTAGGTCGCCGGGTTGCTCCGACGTGAGCCCTTGATGGCGCCCTGGTCGATGGCCACGACTCCGTCGCGCGCCGCGACCGAGCCGTGGATGAGCGAGCTCTTGCCGGAGCCGGCGAGGCCGGTCACCACGACCAGGACGCCGAGGGGGACGTCGACGTCGACGTCGCGCAGGTTGTTGGTCGACGCCCCGCGGATCTCCAGGGCGCCGGTCGGGGTGCGCACGCTGTCCTTGAGGGCGGCCCGGTCGTCGAGGTGGCGGCCGGTGGTGGTCCCGCTGGCCCGCAGCCCCTCGAGCGTCCCCTCGAACACGATCTCGCCGCCTGCGGTGCCGGCGCCGGGGCCGAGGTCGACCACGTGGTCGGCGATCGCGATCGCCTCGGGCTTGTGCTCGACGACCAGCACCGTGTTCCCCTTGTCCCGCAGCCGCACGAGCAGGTCGTTCATCCGCGCGATGTCGTGCGGGTGCAGGCCGATCGTGGGCTCGTCGAAGACGTAGGTGACATCGGTGAGCGACGAGCCGAGGTGGCGGATCATCTTCGTGCGCTGGGACTCACCACCGGACAGCGTGCCCGACGGCCGGTCGAGGGAGAGGTAGCCCAACCCGATCTCCACGAAGGAGTCCAGCAGGTGCTGGAGGCCGGCGGTCAACGGGGCGACCGTCGGCTCGTCGAGCTCGCGCACCCACTGCTGCAGGTCGCTGATCTGCATGGCGCAGGCGTCGGCGATGTTGATGCCCCTGACCTTGGAGGAGCGCGCCTCGGCGGTGAGTCGGGTGCCCTGGCAGTCGGGGCAGATCGTGAAGGTGATGGCCCGCTCGACGAAGGCCCGGATGTGCGGCTGCAGGGCCTCGACGTCCTTGGACAGCATCGACTTCTGGATCTTCGGGATCAGACCCTCGTAGGTCAGGTTGATCCCGTCGACCTTGATCTTGGTCGGCTCCTTGTAGAGCAGGTCGTGCAGCTCCCTCTTCGTGAACTTCTTGATCGGCTTGTCCGGGTCGAAGAAGCCGCTGCCGCGGTAGATGCGGCCGTACCAGCCGTCCATCGTGTAGCCGGGGATCGTCAGCGCGCCCTCGTTGAGGGACAGCTCCTCGTTGTAGAGGGCGGTGACGTCGAAGTCGCTGACGGAGCCACGGCCCTCGCATCGGGGGCACATGCCTCCCGAGCTGGAAGAAGGTCGCCTTCTCGGCCCTCGTCCTGGCGCCCCGCTCGATCGTGACCGCACCGCTGCCCTTCACGGTGGGGACGTTGAACGAGTACGCGTTGGGCGAGCCGATGTGGGGGTCACCGAGCCGGCTGAAGAGCATCCGCAGCATGGCGTTGGCATCGGTGACGGTGCCGACCGTGGAGCGGGGGTTGGCCCCCATCCGTTCCTGGCCGACGATGATCGCGGTCGTGAGCCCGTCGAGGACGTCGACGTCGGGGCGGGACTGTGTCGGCATGAACCCCTGGACGAACGTGCTGTACGTCTCGTTGATCATCCGCTGCGACTCAGCGGCGATCGTCGCGAACACCAGCGAGCTCTTGCCCGACCCCGAGACGCCGGTGAAGACCGTCAGCCGGCGCTTCGGCAGCTCGACGCTGATGTCCTTGAGGTTGTTCTCGCGTGCGCCGTGCACCCGGATCAGGTCGTGACTGTCGGCTGGGTGCTGCTCGCGCGGGGTCATGGGCACGACCGTACCGACAGGCAGGTCGTGGGTGCACCGTTGGTGAGGGCTTCGGTGACGTCGACCGGCGGTGGCATGCCGCGACCCGTGGTGCTCGGCCCTCTGGCATCATTGGGCGCACCCCACGCCGCGCACCACCACGTCGGCACGGGGGGGAACGGACAGACTGTTGCTCGGCCATCCCCTGTTCCCGAGGGCCTCTAGCTCAATGGTAGAGCTGCGGACTTTTAATCCGTAGGTTGCGGGTTCGAGCCCCGCGGGGCCCACATCTGAGCACAAACGGAGCCCGTCTCGGCCCCGTTGACGCCAACGGGGCTTCGGGCGTCATCAGCGCATTGGCGTCCGTGACGGTTCGCCCACGTCGGGAATGCACGAGGCCCCGCCGCGCGACGGGGGGTGCAGCGCGGCGGGGCCTCGGGTGTGGATGCAGCGCCGACCCGACTACTTCGGGGCGGCGTTGTTGTCTACATAGCGACCGGCGTACACCGACATGAACTGGTTGCCGTTGCCGGTCGACTTCCAACAGACCAAGTCGTCGCCGTTCTTGTCCAACTCGTCCAAGACAAACTGCACGTGGGCCGCGTCGTACACCTTGTCGCGCAGCGCTGCCTGGACCTGGTCTGCATTCATGATGTCGGCGAGCGTGGCAGGCCCGTTGAACGCAATGGGACAACTACCCGGCGCCGACGCCGCGTTGGCGGGCCCGGTCAGCAGCCCCATGAGCAGTGCTGTGCCGCTCACCAGCAACACTGTCCTGCGCATGATGGTCCTCCTCCCCCCTGTTCATCCCCGAACAGGGACTCTTGTGAGATGCACTCCCACTCATCAAGTCTGCGATCCCGGCCCCTCCTGGCACGAGAGGCTTTGGACCTGCAGCGATCGCCCGCCGACGCGGCGTGTCGACTGCGGTCGACAGGTCGAGCAGCGTGCCCGGGCCCAGGAACCCCGAGCTGACGGCGTCCTGTGCGGATGGCACCAGTCGGACACCTGGACCGGCCGGGGCGGACCACTTGCGCGCTCGCCGAGGGCCGAGCTCGCTGAGCGCCGCGGGTGCGAGCGACTGAAAGAATGGGCGGGTGCAGGGACGCCCTTCGGAGCCGGTCGACCTGTCCCTGCACGCGGTTGGTCTGCTCGGGTTCGCCGACGCGGGCGCGATCGCCAGACGCTTCGGGCAGGATTCGCAGAAGGTCCAGGAGCACCTTCTGGACTTTGAGGCGCTCGGTTGGGTGACTCGATCCGAGTTCGCCGGCATCGGCGGCTGGTCCTTGACCGGAGCCGGGCGAGATGAGGACCGGCGACGCCTGGCCGCTGAGCTCGATGCCGCGGGTGCCCGACCGGTTGTGGTCGACGTGCACGCGCGGTTCGTGCCCCTGAACGCCCGATTCCTGGACGCCGCGACCCGGTGGCAGATGCGACCCTTGCCGGGCCAGCCGATGGCGTCGAACGACCACACCGATCACCGTTGGGACGACCGGGTCCTGGACGCCCTCGGGTCGGTCGGCCGAGAGCTCGCCCCGCTGGATGCTGAGTTGGCGAACGCGCTTGCCCGCCTTGGGGGCTACGCCGACCGGTATCGGGACGCCTTCGTGCGGGCATCTCGTGGGGAACGTCGATGGGTCGATGGCCTGGGCATCGATTCCTGCCACGCGGTCTGGATGCAACTCCACGAGGATCTGCTGACCACCCTTGGCCTGGAGCGAGGCTCGGGGAACTGAACGCAGGGGGATCCCGACGGTGCAGATGCCCTCAGCGTCGTGCGCAGAGGTCCTCGGGTACATCGCCGACTCCCGCAACGACCGGCCGTGGCCGGTCGGCGTTCATCCTGCGACCGGCGCAGGTTCTTGCTCGTAGAGGTGGCGGGCCCAGAGGTAGCCGGCGAGCGACAGCACTGCGCACCAGGCCAGGGCGATGAGGACCGTGGATCCGTCGGGCGTGCCGGCGAGCAGCCCGCGGGCCCCTTCGATCATGGGTGTGAACGGCTGGTGCTCGGCGAACCAGCGCAGCCCCAGCGGATAGGAGGCGGCCGGCACGAAGGCGCTGCTCAGGAAGATCAGCACGATCAGCAGCAGCGGCGTGTTGCTCGCGGTCTCGACACTGCGGGAGTTCAGGCCCAGGGCCAGGCAGAGCCAGATGACGGCGAACGAGATCGCCAGGGCCAGCCCGAAAGCCGCGACCCACCCGCCTGCGGCACCGCCGGGACGATAGCCGAGCAGTACCGCGAGCGCGCTGACGACGACCAGGACGAAGGCCGCCTGCACCATGCTGCCCAGCACCTCGCCGGCGAGCACCGCGGAGCGGGAGATCCCCATCGTTCGGAAGCGGGACATGATGCCTTTGGTCCGGTCGGCGGCGACGGAGATCGCCGTGCCGAGGCCGACTCCGGCGATGGCGAACAGCAGGATGCCGGGCATCACGTACTCGAGGTAGGCCGTGCGGCCAGCGCCAGCGAGGTCCGGGCGCACGCCGGCGCCGAGCGTCTCGCCGAAGACGAAGACGAACAGCAGCAGGATCAGCACGGGCTGCGCGAGCAGCATGATCGTCAGCGAGGGGTAGCGCTGGATGTGTCGGAGGTTGCGGCGCAGCATCGTGGCGGTGTCGCGGGTGGGCAGGGCGATGCTCATGTGAGTGCCTCCGTGGGCGTGGTGGCCGGGGCGGCAGCGTGCCCGGTCAGGGCGAGGAAGACGTCGTCGAGGTCCGGGCGGTGCACCGTGATGTCGGTGACGGCGGACTCGTGGGGGGTCAGCCGATCCAGCGCCCCACGCAGGGAGGCGACGCTTCCGTCGATCGGGATGGTCAGGGCGCGGTGCTCGGTGTCAGCCTGACCGCCGAGGGCGCCGGCGGCGGCGGTGAGGCGCTCGTCGGAGTCGAAGGTGACCCGGATATGCCCGCCCGGCACCTGGCGTTTGAGGGTGTCGGGAGTGCCGTCGGCGACGATGCGACCGGCGTCGAGGACGACCACCCGGTCGGCGAGCTCGTCGGCCTCATGCAGGTACTGGGTGGTGAGCAGGACGGTGACGCCCTGGCGCAGGTGGCCGCGCACGATCTCCCACACGGTCCGCCGGGATCGGGGGTCCAGCCCGGTGGTGGGCTCGTCGAGGAAGATCACCTTCGGCCGGCCGATGAGGGTCATCGCCAGGTCCAGGCGGCGGCGCATGCCCCCGGAGTAGGTGGCGGGCACCCGGTCGGCGGCCTCGACCAGCTCGAATGTCTCGAGAAGCTCGTCGCTCCGGCTGACGCCCAGGGCGCGGGGCAGGTGGTGCAGGTCGGCCATGAGGGCGAGGTTCTCCCGGCCGGTGAGCAGGTCGTCCACCGCGGAGAACTGACCGGTGACGCCGATCAGCCTGCGGACCGCGTCGGCCTCGTGCACCACATCGTGCCCCAGCACGCGCCCGGTTCCGGCCGTGGGCTTGATCAGGGTGGACAGGATGTTCACCATCGTGGTCTTGCCCGCACCGTTGGGGCCGAGCAGGGCCACGGCCTCTCCCTGGCCCACCTGCAGGTTCTCCAGGTCCAGGACGGTCGCTTCGCCGTAGCAGCGTGTCAGGCCGACGGCCTCGATCGCTGGCGTGCCTGCGTTCATGGTCAGGCCGTCCCGTCGCTGTTCGGGGTGTCGTCGATGCGCCGGATGCGGATGTCGCCGTACGACGTGCGCCCGACGATCCGCACCGAGGGTCCGCCAGCAGGCGGCGCGTCAGCCGTGGGGACGAACTCGCTGACCACCCGGCCGTACTTCGTGTCCAGGTCCAGCCACACGGCACGGCCGTCCGGGATGCCCACCTCAAGACCCCCGTGCGAGGTCTTGAGGTCGACGTCGGCCCCGGTGGCGACCCCGATGACCACAGCCCCGTGGGCGGTGCGGGCATCGACGCTGCCCGCCACGGACTCGGCCTCGATGCGGCCGTGTCCGGCCCTGACCCGCAGGTCACCCCCGACCCTGCCGATGCGGGGACCGGTGCTGCCGTTCTTGATGGCGACGTCGCCAGTGGCCGACGCGATCTGGGTGTGGCCGGCCGGCGTCTCGAGCGTGGCGTCGCCGGTGACGTTGCCGACGACGATGTCGCCGGTGCCGCTGCGGGCATCGAGCGCCCCGGTGTCCGCCAGGCGGATGTGGCCGGCGCCCGTGTGGACCGTGCAGTGCCCCAGCGTTCCCGTCGCCTCGACGTTGCCCGCCGCCAGGTCGGCGCGCATGGCGGATCCGGTCGGAACGCTGATCACGATGTCGAGCGAGGGGGAGTTGAGGATCCTGGCCATCAGGCTCGGCTTCGGCGCGATCACCCGCAGCTGGTCGCCGAGCAGCTCGACGCGGGTGGCCTCGGCGACCTCGACATGCGCGCGATCGTCCGGGTCGGTCGGGCGGACGTCGACCACGGTGTCGGAGCGGTCGCTGGCCACGACCTGGACTGCGGCGAAGTGCGCCTCGATGGTGACCGCGATGGGTGTGGGGGTGGGGAAGGTGCGCATGGTGTTCCTCTCGTTCACTGCGCCCAGCCGGTGACGCGCTTGGAGCCGCGGCGGGAGGCGGCGGGGGGGCTGGGAGCGCTGGGGGGGACGGGGGCAGAGTGTTCGAGCGCAGCGGCGGCGGCGCGCACCAGCCAGGCGTTGACCGAGCGGCCCTCGCGCAGGGCCGCGGCTTCGACGCGAGCCTTCAGCGAGTCGGGCATCCGCAGGTTGATCCGGGTGGCACCCTCGTCGGGCTCCGCTGTCGGCGTGGTGGCGGGGGCCCGTGACGGCTCCGGGGCCGGCTCGGTGGCCGGCGGTGTCGCGGTCACGCCGTCGATGACGAAGCTGGGTTCGCCGCCGCGCAGGCGTATCTCCACCGACCCGGGGGCCAACTCGAGGGTGAGCTCATCAGCCGCGGCCGACAGGGAGTCGAGCAATGCCAACCGGACGGCCGACCGCAGCGGAAGGACCAGGCGCTCGGCAAGCGCCTCAGCCTCGGGCCCCCCGGCCGCGGCGACCACAGCCATCTGACGGGCGATGTCGTCGACATATCGGTCCAAGTGCATGGCACCAGTATGGCACCACTATGGCACCATGACAAGTGGACATGGCACCGCCGCTTTGGTCCTTGCCAATCCTTCCCAGCCCCGCTAACGTACAACCCAATGGTTGTATATGAGCAGGCGCACATCCACCTCCCTGACGACGAGGTGGACCGGGTCTTCCGGGCCTTGGCCGACAGGACCCGTCGCGACATCGTCCGGCGCACCCTCGTCGGCGAGGTCACGGTGTCGCAGCTGGCCAGTGGCTACGACATGTCCTTCGCAGCCGTGCAGAAGCACGTCGCCGTCCTGGAGGGAGCAGGCCTCATCACCAAGCATCCGCACGGCCGTGAACGACTCGTCCGGGGCAACCCCGAGATGATCCGACGAGCACAGGCGCTGCTCGACCAGTTCGAGGCGCTGTGGCGCGAGCGGGTCGCCCGACTCGACGCGCTGCTCACCGATGACACCCCTTGATCCCTACCCACCCACGCGAAGGACCACCATGCCCATCACCTCCGTCAGCAAGGACCCCGCCGCCCTCACCATGACAGTGGTCGCCGAGTTCCCTGTCCCGGTTCAGAGGCTCTGGGACGCCTACTGCGACCCGCGCCAGCTCGAGCAGTTCTGGGGACCCCCCACCTACCCCGCCCGGTTCACCCGGCACGACATGTACCCGGGTGGACGCAGCGAGTACGTCATGACCGGGCCCGAGGGCGACGAGTCCCGCGGCTACTGGGAGTTCCTGGCCGTGGAGCCGCTGGAGTCCTTCGAGGTCCGCGACGGGTTCGCGAACCCCGACGGAGCCGCCAACGCCGAGATGCCCAGCATGCGGATGGTGTTCCGCTTCACCGAGACCGCCACAGGGTCGCAGGTCAGCACGACGACCTGGTTCAACTCCGTCGAGGATGTCGACCAGCTGCTCGCCATGGGCATGGAGCAGGGCATGCGTGAGGCCATGGGCCAGATGGACGCCGTGCTGGCCGACCTGGCCACATTCGCCGTCGGGCACTCGGTCGAGGCCCAGATCCTCAGCGACACCCAGGTTCGGGTGAGCCGGATCATCCGCGGGACCGTGGAGCAGCTGTGGGCGGCCCATCACGACCCGGAGCTGATGCAGCGCTGGCTGCTCGGTCCGGACGGCTGGACCATGCCCGTGTGCGAGGTGGCGCTCGTCGTCGGCGAGCACTACCGGTACGAGTGGGAGTCCGATGATGGCTCGCAGAGGTTCGGATTCACTGGCGAGCTGCTCGAGAGCACGCCACCTCACCGTGCCGTCACCACCGAGCAGATGATCGGGATGGACGGGCCGGCCACGACCAACGAGATGACCCTGACCCCGGTCGAGGGCGGCACATTGCTGAGCATCGTGATCACCTACCCCAGCGCCGAGGTCCGCGACATGGTGCTGGCCACGGGGATGACTGGCGGGATGGAGACCAGCTACGCGCGGCTGGAGGAGAGCGTCCTGCACGCGGCCTGACGGCCTGCCTGTGAAGGTCCGCAATCCCACCGAGACCGGTGAGTCGGAGTCCGGCCGCAGCCCGGCCCGCCGTGGGCGGTCCGCCCATCGGGGATGAGGAGGCCCCCGCGGGGGGTGATGGGCCGAGGCGGGGGTCACCTGGGGAGACGCCGGCCGGCAATGACCCGGGACGGGCCCCCTTCATCGCTGGTATCGGCACAGGCGTGTGCGACGTTGAGACGCCCCAAGCCGTCAGGCTTGGCTAGGTCCGCGAGTCCACCGCCCCGCCCCGCGCCGGCCCCTCCAGCGACGCCACGCGAACTCTCCGCCCTCGGACTAGGGTCCTGCCCGTGCCCACATTCCGCTTCCCTTCCTCGTCAGTTGCCGGGAGGTCGCCCGCGATCGCGGGTCGCACCGCTCGTGCGTGGGCCTCCTAGCGCCATGCCGAACGATCTGGCAGCGTTCGCCCGCCGCCGCCGCAGCATCGAGCAGATGCTGGCCGACACCGGCCACGGAGAGGGTGGGGACCTCAGTCGTTCGCTGGGGTTCGGTGCCCTGACGCTGCTGTCGATCGGCGCCATGGTGGGCACGGGGATCTTCTTCGTGCTGGGCACGACCGTGGCCGATGCGGGGCCGGCTGTGCTCATCTCGTTCACGATCGCCGGGTTCCTGAGCATCCTGTCGGCGCTGTCCTACGCCGAGCTGGCCAGTGCGATCCCGGTCTCCGGCAGCGCCTACTCGTACGCGTACACACTGTTCGGGCACTTCGCGGCCTGGATGACCGGGGTGTTCCTGACCATGGAGTACGGGCTGTCGATCAGTGCCGTGGCGGTGGGCTGGGGGGCGTACCTCAACGACTTCCTCGCCTCGTTCGGGCTGGCCCTGCCCGAGGAGATCGTCGCCCCACCAGGCGAGGGTGGTGTCGTGAACATCCCCGCACTGGTGGTGGTGCTGCTCGCCGCGGTGCTCCTGCTGCGGGGGATGTCGGAGTCGGCAGCGGTGAACAACGTGATGGTCGTGCTGAAGTTCGTCATCCTCGGGGTGTTCATCTGGGTGGCGTTCGGGGCCTTCGACGCCGCCAACTTCACCCCGTTCCTGCCCCACGGGATGACGGGGGTGTGGGCGGCCGCAGGGGCGGCGTTCTTCGCGTTCATCGGCTTCGACACGGCGTCCACCGCAGCAGAGGAGGCCCGCAACCCGCAGCGGGACATGCCGCGCGCGATCGTGGTCGCGGTCCTCGTGGTCCTGGCGCTCTACCTCGCCGTGGCGGTCGCCGCGATCGGGGCCAAGCCTCCCTCGGAGTTCGAGCCGGACTCACCGATCCTGTCGGTCATCGCCCGCGAGGTCACCGGCAGTGAGGTGGCCTCGCGCTTCATCTCCGCCGGCGCTGCCCTGAGCATCTTCACGGTGGTCCTGGCCGTCCTGTACGGGCAGACCCGGGTGACGTTCGCCATGGGCCGGGACGGGTTCCTCCCCCGCGCCTTCGACCGCGTGAACCGCCGCCACGTCCCCAATCGGAACATCCTGATGACCGCGGTGTTCTTCGGGTCGTTGGCGGCCGTCGTGCCGATCGGTCCGCTGCTCGACGTCACCGTCGCAGGGACGTTCCTGGCCTGCATCGTCGTCCACGTGGGGGTGCTGGTCCGGCGCCGGACGCGGCCCGACATCCACCCGCGTTTCACAGCACCCCTCGGCCCGGTGGTTCCGGTCCTCGGGATCGGGTTCTGCGCATACCTGTTGTACTCGCTCGGGTGGACGACCCTGACCATCACCGCGACGATCCTGGCCACCGCGGCCGTGCTGTACGTGGTTCGATTCGGGTCCCCGCGCCGGCGCTCCGAGCTGCTGGCGGGACGACCCTGACCCGCCCCCGCCGGACACTCGGCCCGAGACCTGGAGGAGGTCGTGATGCCACTTGACGGCGACGTCACCCTCATCGACGTGCCGACCTGGCTGGACCTGCTCACGATCGTCGTGGCCGCCCTGGGTGGGGCGCTGTTCGCGGCCCGCCGGGGGGTCACGGTCACCGGGGTCCTGCTCATCGCGGTGGCTGCCGGCCTCGGCGGCGGGATGATCCGCGACGTCCTTCTGGACGTGGGCCCGCCGCTGGCCATCTCCGATCGTGCCTACCTCCCGGCGGCAGCCATCGCAGCGGTGTGCGGGATGCTGCTGGCGCGCTGGTCGGGGCGGCTGGCCTGGCCGATGCTTCTGCTGGACTCCCTGGCCATCGGGCTGTTCGCCGTCGTGGGCGTCGAGCGCACCCTGGCCGCCGACTACCCGCCGGCCTCCGCGGTGCTGATCGGGGTGATCGCCGCCATCGCCGGGGGGATCATCCGTGACCTCCTTGCCGGTGATGCGCCGGCGATCATGCTGGAGGGCCCCTGGGATGCTTCGGCGGCGCTGGTCGGCTCGGTCGTCATGGTTGTCCTCGTAGCCGGGTTGGACCTGCCCACGCGGCTCGTCGAGTGGCCGATCATCCTGCTGATCACCACACTGGCGGTGCTGTCCGTGAAACTGGGGTGGCGTGCCCCGATGGCACACGACCTGGCCCCGGTGCTGGAGCGCCCGGTGGCGGTCGTGCGCCGGGTCGCGAGGCCGGTCCGCCCGGTGGGGGCGCCCAGCGAGCCGACCTCGGCCGACCAGGAACGGGACGCGTGAGCACCGAGGGCGGGTTCCGGGCCGTCATCGCGGCGGGACTGGCGAACCTGGGGATCGCGATCACGAAGTTCGTGGCGTTCGCCTTGACCGGGTCGTCGTCGATGCTGTCCGAGGCGATCCACTCGCTGGCTGCAGGACGGCGGCAAGGCCGTGCGATGTCGCCGTCAAGGCCTTGTCAAGCCCTTCAGCCCACCGCCCCCCCGGGCCGATACCACCTGTGAACGGACCGACACCGGTCCGCGCCCGGTGTACGTCACCACCGAGGGAGGGCAGATGCGGCTGCTGATCGGCTGGTGCATCGCGCTGCTGTCCAGCGCGATGCTGGGCGGTGGCCTGTACCAGGTTGTGCTCAGCGCGCCACAAGCCCATGAGATCGCACTCCCTGCCGACGGTGCCGCACTTCGCACGCCCGAGCCGATCCCCACTCCTACCATCACGCGGACCAAGGTCCGCCTCATTGTTGAGCCCACCCCGACGGTCACGGTCAAGGACGTCGTGGCCGTGAAGGTGCCAGCCGTCCAACGCTCGGTGGCTCCGGCCCCGCGACGAACCAGCGCCCCCAAGGTCCGACGCACCAGTGCCCCCAGCGCGCAGGTCAAGCGCGAGGAGCCCAGGGCGAAGGTTCGCTCCCGGTCTCCCGAGCGTCGCGAGGACTCCGACGAGAACGGGCGCGAAGAGGCCAAGCAGGCCGCGGAACGTGCGGAGGAAGCGGCAGAGCAGGCCGCGGAACGTGCCGAAGAGGCGGCGAAGCAGGCCGCGGAACGTGAGCGCGAGGCAGCGAAGCAGGCCGCAGAGGGCGACGAGGACTGAGGGGTCGAGTGCGCCTGCGACCTCATGGGTCGAACTGCGCGTCCGGCGCCAGCGGTCCACACTCAGGGCATGACTGAGCCCACCGCCCCGCAACTGGTCCTCTACGGCGCCGCGTGGTGCCCCGACTGCCGCCGGAGCAAGTCCTTCCTGGCCGAGCAGCGGGTCACCTACTCGTACGTGGACCTCGAGGCCACCCCCGAGGAGCAGGCCACCGTCGAGCGCTACAACGACGGCAAGATGATCATCCCGACGATCGTGTTCCCCGACGGCAGCCATCTCGCGGAGCCGTCGAATGAGGAGCTGGCCGAGAAGCTGGGGCTGACCCGGGAGGCCGCGGCCACGTCATATGACGTGGTCATCGTGGGAGGCGGCCCCGCCGGCCTCACCACGGCGATCTACGCCGCCCGGGAGAACTTGCGCACGCTCGTCCTCGATAGCTCCGCCCTCGGCGGCCAGGCGGGATCCACCGAGCGCCTCGACAACTACCCCGGGTTCCCCGACGGCATCGGCGGTGCCGAGCTCGCGTCGCGTTTCGTCGCCCATGCCCAGCGCTACGGCGTGGAGATGCTGCCCGCGGTCAGCGTGGCCGGGCTCGAGCCCACGGACGGCCTGACGACCGTGATCACCTCGACCGGCCAGCGTCTCTCGGCCGGTGCAGTGGTCATCGCCACCGGATCGACCTACCGTCGCACCGGCGCCGTGGGGGAGGACGACCTGATCGGCGCCGGCATCCACTTCTGCGCGACCTGCGACGGTCCGTTCTACCGCGACGCCGAGGAGGTCGTCGTCGTCGGCGGCGGGAACTCCGGCTTCGAGGAGGGCCTGTTCCTCACGCAGTTCGCCGCCCACGTCACGATCCTCGAGCGCAGCGCCATGCCGGTGGCGTCGAGGTTGCTTCAGGACAAGGTGGAGCAGCATCCGCGGATGACAGTCCTGACCGGAACGGCCGTCACCCGGTTCACGGCGACCGAGGGCGGAAAGCTCGCCGGGGTGACCCTCGTCGGCCCGGACGGCGTCGAGCGGGAGCACGCGGCCGCGGCGGCGTTCGTCTTCGTCGGGCTCGACCCGAACACCGAATGGCTGGACGGACTACTCGAGCTGGACGAGCGCGGGTTCATCGTCACCGACCGGATGCACACCACGTCGATCCCGGGTGTCTTCGCCGCTGGGGACGTGCGCGCGGGGTCGACCAAGCAACTGGCGTCGGCGGTCGGCGAGGGCGCGTCCGTGGCGCTCCAGGTCCGCTACCACCTGGACTCGTTGATGGCGCCGCACTGACCAACAACCCGGGCAGCGCGGGAAGGTGGCCCGTCAGCCTGCCAGCAGCCGATCGAGCAACCCGAGGCCCAGGAACCCCAGGATCATCGCGACACCGATCCACATGACCGTCCGGTTGTGCCTGACCTTGCCCCATACGGCCACGAATGTGCCCACGAGGGGCAGCAGCAGCATCAGGTTGAACATCGCTCACCTCCTCGCCCTGCTTCGACCGTAGTCGTCCGCGGGAGGGCGGGACCAGAGGCCAAGGACCTGCACGTCGCCGGGGCGGCCCGCTCGGGGCTCTGCCTCGCGAGCTACCGCGCCGACTCGTCGATCTCGGCCACCAACGGGTCGAGGACCACTTCGGGATGGTCGCGCTGCACCCACTGGACCTGCCAGCGGTCGGTGAACAGGGCAAGCAGCGCCCCGTCCCCGCGTTCGAGCACCTCGGTGCCGCGACGGGCCTCGATGGCCGCGATGTCCTCACGGCGGGTGCGCCGGGCGATCGTGTAGGGCAGCGTCTCGAGATGGATCGGCGCACGCAGCTCGTGCTCGAGCCGATGCGCCGCGACCTCGAACTGCATGGGGCCGACCGCCGCCAGCACCGGGGCCTGGTTGCCGCGGCGATCCGAGCGCAGCACCTGGACGACGCCCTCCTGGTCGAGCTGGTCGATGCCGCGCTGGAACTGCTTGTACCGCGACGGGTCCTTGGCCCGGGCGATCCGGAAGTGCTCCGGGGCGAAGCTCGGGATCGGAGGGAACCGGACCGGGGTCTCGGCGTACAACGTGTCCCCGGCGCGCAGCGACCCGGCGTTCACCAGCCCGATGACGTCCCCCGGGTAGGCGACCTCCAACGTCTCGCGCGTCCGGCCGAAGACGGCGTGCACGTACTTCGTCGCGAACGAGCGGCCGGTCGGCTCGTGGGTCAGGACGTCCCCGCGGTGGAACACCCCGGAGTTCACCCGGGCGAACGCCAGCCGGTCGCGGTGCGCGGAGTCCATGCCCGCCTGGACCTTGAACACCTGGGCGCTGAATGGCGCCTCGACAGGTCGGGGGGTGCCCGCCTCGTCGGGTCGCGCGCCGGCGGGCGGCGCGAGGTCGCACAGCACGTCGAGCAGCTGCCCGACGCCGAAGTTCAGCACCGCGGCGGCGAACAGCACCGGCGTGGTCCGCTCGGCCAGGTACTCGGCCTCGTCGTGGTTGTAGCCGTCGGCGTCGAGCAGCTCGTGCTCACCCACCGCCTCGGCCCATGCCGCACCCTCGCTGGCCAGGGCGGCCTCGGGATCGAGGTACTGCTGCGGCGCGATCGAGGCTCCGCCCGCGGTGCGGGTGAACTTGATGAACCCACCGGTCGTGCGATCCAGGACCCCGCGGAAGTCCCCGGCCACCCCGACCGGCCACGTCAGGGGTGTCGGGATCAGGCCGGTGCGTGTCTGGATCTCGTCCATCAGCGCCAGCGGGTCACGCCCGGGACGGTCCCACTTGTTCACGACCGTGACGATCGGCACGCCGCGGCTGCGGCACACCTCGAACAGCTTCATCGTCTGGGGCTCCAGGCCCTTGGCGGCATCCAGCAGCATGACCGCGCTGTCCACGGCGGTCAGCACGCGATACGTGTCCTCGGAGAAGTCCGCGTGCCCGGGCGTGTCCACCAGGTTCAGGACGATGTCCCGGTAGGTGAACTGCAGCGCCGACGAGCTGATGGAGATGCCGCGCGCCTGCTCCATCTCCATCCAGTCCGACACTGTCGAGCGCCGCCCGGCCTTGCCGTGCACCGCGCCGGCCTGTCCGATCGCCCGCGCATGCAGCGACAGGGCCTCGGTGAGCGTCGACTTTCCCGCGTCGGGATGGCTGATGACGGCGAACGTGCGGCGGCGTCCGGCCTCCTCGGTCACCGTTCCCACGCCGATGACCACAGCGGATCCCGGGCCGGACGACGGCTCGCTCATCGGACTCCAGGTGCTCTTCGGGCGGGCCCACGCGCTCCATCGGAGCCGGGACGAGGGGCGCCGTCGACGGCACCCGATGAGCCTGATTCTACCGCCGTGTGAACCTCAGCCAGTCGCTGTCGGGACGGTGAACGGATGCACGCAAAGGGGGCGAATGTGCGTGCCATCGGTCAAGTTCTGGGGCAGGGTATGCCGACGAACGCCTGAACAGGCCCCATCCCGGGGGCGAGACCGACACCGAGGGGGCACATGGCCGTGTACGCATCCGTGCGCACGCTCGCTGTCACCGTGGCCACGGCGATGAGCCTGCTCGCTGGGTCCGTGTCGATCGCCCAGGCAAGTGTCCCCCGCTCGGCACCTGCCGACGACGCCATCCGCGTGGCCACCTACAACGTGATGAAGACGACGCGACTCGCGTCCAAGTGGTCGTGGTCGAAGCGTCGGGTCGCCCTGGTCAACACCGTGCAGGACGCCTCGCCCGACGTCCTCGCCGTCCAGGAGGCCAACCTCCAGCGGTGGGGCGGTGGCACGCATCTGGACGACGTTCGCGGACTGCTCGGCTCCTTGGGCTACCAGATCACCTCGACGGACTACTCGCAGTGCACCCTCGGCTGCACGCGTGGGGCGCACATCTTCTTCAAGCCGTCGCGCATGAGCTTGGCGACCCTGCCCACTGGCGCGCCGGCGGCGGGCATGGCGGGCATGTCCACGATCGCCGGGGTCGACTTCGGCAGGACGCAGGATCGCAACGCCTCGTACGCGTTCCTGACCCCCCTGGGTAGCGCGCGGACGACGCTGTTCATCTCGGTGCACCTGCCGACCGAGAAGACCGGTGAGGGGGAACGCCTGCGCGTGGCCGTTGCGTCAGCGCTGCGGCCCTGGGCTGACGGCCTGATCGCAGGCAGTGGCATCACCGGGGTGAACATCGTCATCTCAGGGGACTTCAACTCCTACCAGCGGCGGCAGCCGAACGGTGCCCAGCAGATCCTGGCCAACGCCGGGATGATCGACGGGTACGCAGCGCCGGAGAAGGTCAACGGCAGCTACTCGACGGTCAACTACACGCCCAAGACGCGCAAGTTCAAGGGCTTCCCGCCCCGGCCCTACTACTACGGCCGCGACACGACCCGGATCGACTACATCTTCTCCACCGTGGCTCCCTCACGCCACGAGGTCGTCCTGCACCTGACCGGCGAAGGGGAAGTTCGACAACAACTACCGGGCGTCGGACCACAACATGGTGATGGTGGACCTCCCCCTGCGCTGACCCGCCGCCGACTCCACGGCCGCATCCAACGATCCTCTGCCCCGACTCCAGGGCGCCGCCCAACGATCCGCTTCCGTCCCAGCGATCTGCTTCTCGTATTCCGGAAGCAGATCGTGAGAAGGGAAGCAGATCGTGTGTAGATCGGCCATTCGGGAGCAAGCCCCTCGGGCG
This sequence comes from uncultured Actinomycetes bacterium, assembly GCA_963700475.1. Taxonomy (GTDB): domain Bacteria; phylum Actinomycetota; class Actinomycetes; order S36-B12; family CAIYMF01; genus Prado023. The sequence goes on along the minus strand of CAVOXR010000010.1, from coordinate 117,110 downwards.
GCGGGAACGGACGTCGGCCGGCGGGCACTGGAACGGTGGCCGGGAGGCGCGAACGACGGTCAGGGCGCGCGTGAGCGTCTGCCGCGGCAGACCGTCGGCTCCGGTCAGCGCTCGTGGGTGTCGTGGGCGGGGTCGTCGAGGAAGCCCTCCCATTCGTGCATGCTGCCCAACCCGTAGGCGACCTCGAGGTTGAGGCGCGTGCACACCTCGGCCGGCGGGCCGGACGCCACGACGCGGCCGCTGACCAGCACGACCCAGTCGGCTGCTCTGGCCTCGTCGAGGTCGTGCGTGGTGAGGATCACGGTGCACCCGTCGGCGCGCTGCTCGTGGATGAGGGTGTCGATGGTGGCTGCCGAGGTGATGTCCAGGCCGGTGAGGGGCTCGTCGAGGACGAGCAGCTCGTGCTCCTGGACGATTCCCTGTGCGATCAGGACGCGCTGGCGCTGCCCACCGGAGAGCTCGTGCATGTGCCGGCGGGCGAGGTGGCTGATCTCCATGCGTTCCAGGGCGTCGTCGATCGCCTGCCGATCCGAGCTGCGGAACCGACCGAACATCCCCCGCTCGGCGTACCGGCCCAGCCCCACCACCTCCCGGACCGTGATGGGCGTGACGCGCGGGACCGGCGTGGCCTGCATGACGTAGCTCATCCGCTCCCGTGCCGATTCCGGCGCGACGCCGAGCACGCTGAGGGTGCCGGCCGCGACCGGGACGATCCCGACAAGGGCTGACAGCAGCGTGGACTTGCCCGACCCGTTGGGGCCGATCACCGAGACCACGCCGATCCGGGGGATCGCGAACGTGGACGACGCGATTGCCACGAAGCTGCCGTACCGGAGCTCCAGGTCCGTTGCCTCGACGATGAGGTCGCCACCTGCGGATCCGGTGCCGGGGCTGTGGACGTGCCCGCCGTGATTGGGTGTCGCAGCCATCACGCCACCGACCCGACCTCGTCGCCCGCGTGCTCGAGGCTGTTGTCGCGCAACTGGCGACGGCGGTTGATCGCCCGGGAGAAGGGCAGCACCAGGAAGAAGATCGCAACGGGGATGATCGCCATCGTGGCCGAGGCGGCCGTGCCCAGGTGGTAGCTGATCACCAGCCCCAGCCACACCGAGACCACGGACAGGGCAGCGGCGCCGAACATCATCCGGGGGACCGTCCGCGAGACCAGCGAGGCCGTGGCGGGGGGCCCGACCAGCAGGGCGAAGACGAGCAGGGTGCCGACGGCCTGGAAGCTGCCGATGACGGCGGTGGCGATCAGCACGAGCAGGGCGGCGTGCGCCATCCGCGGCCGCATCCCCAGCAGGTAGGCCTTCTGCTCGTTGAACGACAGTGCCAGGAGCGGGCGGTAGAGCAGGATCGATGCGCCGATGACCACGGCACCGAGTGCCAGTTGCCACGCGATGTCCTCGCGGGTGACGCCCAGTGCGTCGCCGAACAGGATCGAGGTGAGGCTGCCGGTGTAGCTGTCGACCTTCGAGATGATCACCACGCCCAGGCCCAGCATCCCAACGAAGAGCAGGCCGATGGCGGTGTCCTCACTGAGGCTGCTGTGCCGGCGGACGGTCTCGATCAGCAGGAGCATGACCGCGGCGGCGATCGCTGCCCCCAGCAGTGGGGAGAAGTTGAAGGCCACGGCGGCGGCGATGCCGGGTACGACTCCATGGGTGAACGCATCGCCGAAGAAGGCCATACCGCGCAGCACCAGCCACGTGCCCACCACCGAGCACATGAGCCCGGCGAGGACGCCGCCGACGAGCGCCCGCTGCTGGAAGCCCAGCGCGAACGGCTCGGTGAACCACTCGATCACGGCCACGGCCGCAGCCTAACCAGCCAACGCGTCGGAGATCCGCTGGGCGTTGGTCCGGACCATCCCCTGGTAGGTGTCGGCCCCGGACCCGGGCTCTCCGAGGCTGTCCACGTAGAGGTCCACGACCTTGATGTCGCCGACCTCCGAGGCCAGCGCGTCGATCAGCGCCTGCGGGTTGGCCGTGTTGGCGAAGATCGCGGGGACGCCCGCCTCCTTGACGGTGGCCGCCAGGGCCGCCAGCTCAGCGGAGCTCGGCTCGGCCAGGGTGGACCCGCCCGGGACCACGGTGCCAGCCACGGTGTAGCCGTAGGCGGCGGCGAGGTAGCCCAGCGCGTCGTGGTCGGTCACGAGGATGCGGCGCTCCTCGGGGACCTTGGCCAGAGTCGCGGCCACCTCGTCGTTCACGGTCATGAGCTCGCCCTGGAGCAGGGTTCCGCACTCGGCGTAGTCGGGGTTCCCCGTGGCCTTCGTCAACTCGGCGCCGATCAGTCCGGAGGCCTTGGCCGCACGCGTGACGTCCTGCCAGACGTGCGGGTCCTCGCTGCCGTGATCGCCGGCGTTCTCACCGAACGGCAGTGGATCCAGCTGCGGGGCGACCTCGAACACGGTGGCCCCGTCGGACTTCGCGGACTCGATGCTCTGCGCCAGGCCCTCCTCAAGGCCGAGCCCGTTGGCGATCACCAGGTCGGCGGACACCATGGACGCCATGTCCTGCGAGGAGGGGGAGTAGTCGTGCGGGTCGGTGCCGACGGGCATGAGGGTGGTCACGTCGCCTGCGCCCGCACACTCGACGATCTGGCCGGCGAGGTCGCCCCAGATCGTCGTCGTGGCGACCACCTTGGCCCTGGCCCCCGCCCCCGTCCCGGCGGAGGCTCGTTGAGTCAGCCGCCGAGCCGCATCCCGCAAGGAGCAGGGCGGCGACGACGCCAGCGGCAGCGAAACCGATTCGGTGTGCCACGAGGGCCTCCTCACGCAGGCGAGCCTGCAACGAATGAGAATCAGTCTAGATTAGTGGCGGTTCCCCGCCAAATGGGATCGGTTCCCGGGTTGGGGCGCGGTCAGCCGGAGCCGAGGGCCTTGTCGGACAACCTGCTCATCTGCCCCGGGCCGTTAGGCTTCTGGTCATGACCAGTCCGGCGCAGCCTCGTCAGCGGACGACGCGCCAGCGGGTGGCCGTCGCTGAGCTCCTGGCCGAGTCGGGGGAGTTCCGCAGCGCCCAGGACATCCACGCCGCACTTCGCGCGCGGGGGGCGTCGGTCGGGCTCGCGACCGTGTATCGGAACCTGGGCCTGATGGCCGAGCTCGGCGAGGTCGACACCCTTGTGCGCGACGACGGCGAGACCGTGTACCGCCAATGCAGCGATGTCCACCACCATCATCTCGTCTGCCGCCAGTGCGGACGCACGGTGGAGATCGCCGGTCCAGCGGTGGAGAAATGGGCGAACGCAGTCGCGGCGGAGCATGGGTTCAGCGACGTCAGTCACCAGCTGGAGCTGTTCGGCCTGTGCGCCACCTGCGGGAGCGCCCGCTGACGGGATCCGCCCGCTCGCCCGCTCGCCCCGACGCCGGTCCCGACCCCGGTCGCCCGCTCGCCCCGACCCCGGTCCCGACCCCGGTCGCCCGCTCGCCCCGACCCCGGTCCCGACCCCGGTCCCGACCGCGGCCGTGACCTGGTCCCGACGTCGGTCCCGGCCATGACCTGGTCCTGACGCGGTCCCAGTCCCCCGACGCGGTCCCAACCCGGCGGCACCCCAACTGGCGCGCTGCTGCTGGTCCCCTAGCCTGTCCGCCATGCGTCCGGACGAGCCAGCGGCCCTGCCCGGGGAGGCCGATCACCCGGATGCCGATCCGGCGCGTCCGGCCGCCGCGCACACGGGAACCTGGTGGGTCCCGCGGCCCATCCTGGTCGAATCCCTGAAGATCGCCCTGATCCTGGCGGCCCCCCTCGTGATCGTGTACGCCTCCGCCGGAGGTGTCGCCGCGCTCGCGGTCGCGATGGGGTACACCGGGAGCCTCACGCCCGCCCTGAAGCTGCGGCCCACGTACTCCCTGGCCCTTGCTGTCCCCGCTGCCATGACCGGCGTGGTGGCATCTGGGCTCGCCGGCCAGGCACTCCCGGCGGCCTGCTTCGTGGCGCTCGCCTGCCTGCTCGTCGCCCCAGCGAACATCGTCCAGAACGGGCTGATGGCCGGGATCCCGACCATTGCCGCGGTGTACGCCTGCCTCCCCACGCGTCAGGATCCGGTCCAGGTGGGCGCCTGGATGCTTGTCGGTGGTGCGATCGTCGTGGGCCTGTCCGCACTGACGCGACTGAGCAGGTCGGCCGAACCGGTCGGCGTCGACCCCTGGACGGCATGGGCCCATGCCATTGCGATGGCGAGCGTGGTGGGTGTCATCGTGCTGGTCCTGGGCGTCGTGGACATCGCTCACGGCTACTGGATCGCGATGACGATGACCATCGTCCTGCGGCCCTATGGCACCGAGACGCAGACCGTGGCCCGCCAGAGGGTGGCGGGCACGACCCTCGGCGCTGTGCTTGCGTTGGCACTGGCGGTCCTTCTGCCGGGATGGGCTGCCGTCACTGTCTCGGTCGCCCTCCTGGTGCTGGTCGTCGCCAACGCCCTGATGGGGCGCTACTCCCAGCAGGTCACATTCCTCACCCCGTTCATCGTGCTGATCGGCTCGGGGAGCGAAGAAGAGGCGGTTGGCGTTGCCGTCCAACGGGTCGCCGCCACGCTGCTCGGTGCGCTGCTGGCAGCCGCGATCGCGCTGGCTCTCTGGCGGGTCGACCAGGCGCGTCAGCAGACCTGATCGGGCGGGTCGAGCGCCGCGCCGGCGCCATTGACAGGGGCTGCGCCTGGGTTCGATGCCGTGGCCGGGATGCGGCCGATGCCGGCACACGTGGACCCCGCGACGTGGTAGCAGTCGATGCACAGCCACAACGAGGCGATCTCGAAGTCCGACTCCCCGCCACACCGCGCGCACGGCTCGGGCGGCGCGGCAACGGTGGGCGAGGCGTCGGGCATGGGCCCATGCTTCCCACCCCGGGTGCCAGGCGCAAGCGGCGGTCGGGCGAAATCCGCTTCAGCGGACGACGGCGCACACGAAGCCTCCCGTACCAGAGGAGTGACCAGGGGTTCGTTGGTGGGCGCACAAGAACCCGGCCCAAAGGGACCCTTGCCGACAGCCAGAAGGGCGGTTTCGAGCGCGGGGCCGCGAGTTCGGCCGACCAAGGCCTCGAGAAGGACGAGTTCGTGTGCGTCAGGAACACGGGCGACTTTGGGTTGGCTGGCTGCGAGGGAGGTTCACTGGAACGGCGGGCCAGGTGCCGGCGGGCAGGCCGGGCGTGGCAGGGGGACCGACGGCCTGACACCGGGTGGGTCGGACACCGGGGGCGGACGGGCGCAGCAGAGGCCCGGTGGGGATGCCTCGTGGCGCTGGATGGCGCAGCGGCGGCCACGGGACTCGGTCAGGCCGTCGCGAGCAGCGCGAGCACAACGATGGCGACGTCCACCGCAGTCGCCGCGACCATCTTGATCTGGAACGAGCGCTTGGCCGTCTTGTGCCGGAACACGCTCATGCCCACCCATGCCCCGATGGTTCCCGAGACCACGGCCGACAGCAGCAGAGCCCGCTCCGAGATCCGCCGCTGGCCCGCGCGCGCCCGCTGCTTGTCGACGCCGAACATCGCGAATGAGACGAGGTTCGCCACGACAAGGTACGCAAGGAGCCACAGCACGATGAGGGCCTTTCAGTGGTGGGCGTTGTAGACCACGCCGCTGGACGCGACATAGCGTCGCAGCACCGCCAAGCCCTGGTCGCGCATGACCCCCGGCACGACACTGATGCCGCGATGAGCGAGCTGATGCGAGTAGTCGGGCGGCGTCGGGCCCTCGTCGAACCCGACTGTGGCGATCACGTCCCCAGCGGTTGTCGAGTAGACAACCTCGCTCACCCCGGACCACACCACCGCGCCGAGGCACATGGCACACATCTGGCTGCTGCTCACCAGCTGCAGACGGGGGCGACCCGCTTCGCCGAGGTCGTAGGTTCCCAGGGATGCCTGGGCTAGGCCGATCGCGAGCACCTCGGCATGAGCCAGGCTGCTGTTCTCGGGCACGACCCGGTTGACGCCCACTGAGACCAGTCGACCGGACTGCTGCTCGAACACCGCCGCGGCGAACGGACCGCCCGTGCCGCGCTGGACGTTGCGCATCGCCAGGTCGAGGACGTACTCCATCCGATCCGTGATGTGGGCCGGCGGGCTGGCCGGATCCAGGTCGAGCACCCAGTCGGGCAGCGTGAGGGTCAGCGTCATCGGCAGCATCCGGGCCTCCTGGTTCGACCCTAGCCGAGCCTGCCGTTGTTGCCCGTAGAGGCGCAACAGCCCACCACAGGGTGTTTGCGTGCCCGCGGATTTGGGAACCTACGCGACCGTAACTTACGCTTGGATCCTTGAGAGTGAGACGGTGCCTCCGGCGCCCGGTAGGAGTTCGTGATGACTGGTGGCCCCCTGACAGCCCACACTGGGCAGATGGATCCTGACGCGCCGGCGCAGCCGCTGGCCGGCGACTCGTCGGTCCACGGGGTCGCTGCGCTGAAGCCGCGGCTGCGCGGATGGCTGCACTTCGGCGCTGCGCCCCTGGCGTTCGTCCTCGGCCTGATCCTGCTGGTGATCACGCCGACCGTCGGCCTGCGTGCCGCCGTGGCCGTCTATGTGCTGACGACCGTCCTGCTCTTCGGGGTCAGCGCCGCCTACCACCTGGGTGCCGGCTCGGCGCGGGTCAACGACTTCCTGCACAAGCTCGACCACGCCAACATCTACCTGTTCATCGCCGGTTCGTACACGCCGTTCGCCGCCGCGCTCCCCAGCGCAGCGCTGCGGTGGACGATCCTGGCGCTCGTGTGGGGGATCGCCCTCGTCGGACTGATCGTCCGTGTCGCCTGGACGTCGGCGCCGCGCTGGTTGGTGACCGGCTCCTACCTGGCGCTGGGGTGGGTCGCGATCTTCTTCCTCCCCGCCTTCTACCGCGACCTGGGGGCGACCACGGTGGCACTGCTGGCCATCGGTGGGGTGCTCTACTCGATCGGCGGGGTGGTCTACGCCCGCAAGAAGCCCAACCCGCACCCGGAGTGGTTCGGGTTCCACGAGCTGTTCCACGCGTTCACGATCGCGGCCTACCTGGTGCAGTACGTCGCCGTCGCGATGGTGGTCACATCCTGAGGGTCCGCAGGGCGGTGGTCGTCACCGCCTGACGGTGGGCACCCCGCACCGGCCGTGGCCTAGCATGGCCACCGCCGTGCCAGCCCCGTCCAGGAGGTCCATCGATGGTTGAGGTCAAGCCCGCATGGACGTTCGTCCGGGAGCGGCGCTACCTCGCGCTGCGCACAGGCGTCGCGACGGCCGTGGCCAGCGTCGGCCCCTCATTCGCCCGTGGGCTGCTGCCCCGGTCGACCACCGACCAGGCCATGATCACCGGTGCAACCGCGGCCTACGCACTGGGCTTCTCCGCGCTGGGGCTGTCGATCGCGGAGGCGGTCTCGGAGATCATCGTGAACAACCGGCGCGAGGGGAACCCCGAGAACATCGCACTGGCCGCCTCGGCGATCGTGGCTGCCGCCGGAGGCGCCGTGATTGCCGCCGTCCCGGATGACAACAGCGTCTCCCTGCCGTTGGCAACCGCCCAGTCCGTGGCACGCGTGGTCACCGCCGGAGCCGTCGCCGGTGCCCTTGTGGTGGGCACTGACCGCGTCCTGGACCGTGTCGTCGCCGACCGCCCACTGCCCGCCAACCTGGCGATCGCCGTGGCGCTGGGCGGCTCGATCGCAGGGGTGACGGTCACCCTGCGCAACCGGCGTGCGCGCAGCCAGGGTGAAGGGCGCCCGGTCGAGCGCAAGGCCGTGGAGGTCGAGCGCAACCCGAAGCAGCTGGGCCGGTCGGTGGCCATGGGAGGGGCGGTCGCCGGTGGGCTGGTCGCCCTGGCGGGCGTCCAGTTCGGCATCGCCGAGGGAACCCCGATCCTGGTGTCGAAGCTTCTCGGGCGCCCGACCAACCCGGTGACGCCGCTCGTCGGGCACGTCGCAGCGGCCACGCTCCTGGCGGCAACCGGGGCCGTGGCGCTGAATCGGGTCCGCTGGCACGTGATGCGCACGGACGATGTGGTCGAGCCGGCTTATCCCGACGCGCCCACCAACCCGCACGTCACGGCCGGGCCGAACAGCGTCGTGGCGTTCGACGCGATCGGCAAGGAGGGCCGGCGCTTCGTCCTGATGGCCCTGACCCCCGAGCAGATCACCAAGGTCATGGGCGAGCCCGCGAAGTCGCCCGTGCGGGCCGTCGCCGGCTTCGGCAGCGCCTCGACGGCCGAGGAGCGGGCCAAGATCGCGCTGGCGGAGCTCGAGCGCCTGGGCGGGTTCGAGCGCTCGCTCATCGTCGTGGCCGCACCCACGGGCGTGGGATACGTCAACTACTCCTTCGCCGAGGCTGTGGAGTACCTGACACGGGGGGACTGCGCGATCGTCGTCCCGCAGTACGCCCTGGTGCCCAGCGCACTGGCCCTCAAGGAGACCCGCGAGGGCGAGGCCCAGCAGGAGCTGATCCTGGCCGGCATCCGCGACCGGATCGCGCAGATGCCCGAGGGCAGCCGACCGCGGGTCGTCCAGTTCGGCGAGAGCCTCGGTGCCGAGGTCGCCCTCGATGTGGCGGCCAAGGGGACGGACCGCTTCGAGGAGCTGGGCGCCGAGCGGGGCCTGTACCTGGGCACGCCGTTCCGCACCTCGCTGTGGGTCACCTGGTTCTCCGAGCGGGCCCTCGTCGATCCGAAGGGCTTGGTCGGGCTGGTCTCGCAGGCCAGCGAGATCGCCGACCTCCCCGAGTCCGCACGGCACGTGATGGTCGTGCACCACGACGACCCGATCAACAAGTTCGACTACGCCGCACTTGTCCGGGCCCCCTGGTGGATGGGCCCGCCCGAGACGCGTCCGCCCGGTGTCCCGCGGGAGACGGCCTTCCGGCCGGTCATCACGTTCATCATCACCCTGATCGACCTCAAGAACGGCATGAACTCCAAGCCGGGGCAGTTCGTCCGCCAGGGCCACGACTACCGGATCGAGCTGCGCGAGGCGGTGCAGCGCGCGTACGTCCTGCCCGCCACCGACGAGCAGGCCGAGCGCATCGAGCAGGCACTGCGCGACAACGAGCGCGAGTGGGCGACCCGGCGGATGGTCGCCTCCCGCTTCGCGTCAGCGCGCGATGCAGTGAAGGCGCAGTTCGCCCGCTGGGGCCAGGACACCGAGAGCATGGACCTCGACGGGCTGACCGCCGCCGAACTGGCACGCGGTGACACCACCCGGCCGGTTGCGTCCCTACCGGTGGACGAACTGGCTTGAGGACAGCCGGGAGGCCTCGTCGCGGCACCACAGGGCGACCAGTCCCCGGTAGTGCTCGATGAACTGGTCGTGCTCGTGCGGCGGGAACGTCGCGCGCACGGTGTCGACGATCACCGCGTCCATCTCGGGTCCGGTGAACCACTCCAGGGCGATCTGGTCGAAGTTGCGCAGCCGGGAGTCGCACCAGTCGTAGTACCGGTCGGCCTCGAAGTACTCGTCGGACAGCGTGCGGTACCGGGCCAGCTTCTCCTCGTAGGTCAGGTCCTCGCGGTCGGCGATCGCGTTGTAGCGCGAGGACTGCATGTCCACGGTGGTGGGTCGTTCGGTCACGAGGCAGTACGCGGTCCACTTGACCAGGGCCTTCATCGCCCACGGGAAGTAGTAGTGCAGCGACGTGATCGCGACGTCGGGGCACGCGTTGGCGTAGTCGATCGGGTACACCTCGTCGGGCTGGCCGTCGGTGCCGCGCTTGACCAGCATCTCGCAGGAGTTGAACTCCCACTTGAAGAATGCGTTCACGGTGCGGTTGATCGTGATGCACTCGTCGCCGGCCTGCGGGCTCAGGAAGTCGTGGTCGACGGCGTACCGGGCGTGCATCGGCTGGTCGGGCAGGAAGTGCATGACCATCGTCTCGGGCCCGATGGACAGCGACCGGGCGAACACGTCGTGGGGCTCGGCGGCCTGCAGGTGCATGAGCATCTCGCCGGAGTCGTCGTAGGCGCGGAACAGGTCGGCCTGCGTGTCGATCCGTGAGACCCCACGCCAGCCACCGCCGTCGAAGGGCTTCATGTACATCGGGTAGCCCACCTGCGCGGCCAGCGAGGCCAGGTCGAAGGGCTGGTTGTACCGCTCGGCGGTGTAGGCGTACTTGGCGTGGTCCAGCGGGTTCTTGTACGGCACCAGCACGGTCTCGGGGATCTTCATCCCGAGGCGCATCATCGCGCAGTAGGCCGAGTGCTTCTCCATGGACTGGAACGTGAAGGGGCTGTTGAGCAGGTACACGTCGTCCATCAGGGAGACCTTCTTCAGCCACTCCCGCGGCACGTAGTACCAGTAGGCCAGCCGGTCGATCACCAGTTCCTGGCGGGGCTTGTCACGCAGGTTGAACGGCTCGATGGTGGTGCGCTCGGTCACGATCTCGTGGTTGGCCCCGTGGGCGTCGGGGATGGGCCCGAGGGCGCGGACCAGGGACTCGAAGGCCACCGGCCAGTCGTTCTCGGTGCCCAGGAGCAGTCCTACGAGGTGGGAGCGGGTCGTGGCATCCATCGTGTCCTCCGGTGGGCGGGTGGGTTCTGTTTCGTGTGGCCAAGGATCGGGCCTCGGTGGGTGCGAGGCGCTCAGAGCGCCGCCACGTGCTTGACGGCCATGCGCTGCCACGAGGGCCAGTCGTGCGGGGTGTCGGTGCCCCAGACATCCAGGTCGCAGGGGATCCCCTTGGCCCACAGCGAGTCGGCCAGCGCCCACGAGGAGGGCAGGGCCCGGGTCGGGTTCTCCTCGAAGGCCCCGGAGCCGACGACGAGCTGGATGAACACCCGGCTTCGCAGCCAATCGAGGTGGTCGCCGTACAGGTTGGGCACATAGGCGGCCGGGTTGTTGAAGTACAGGGCGTCGCCCATCTCACCCCAGGCATGCCAGCTTCCCGGGTCGTAGTTCCCGGACATCCCGATGGCTCGCGGGAAGAGATCCGCGCGGCGCAGCGCGAGGTTGACCGCATGGAACGCTCCCATGCTCGCTCCCGCGGTCACGATCGGGACCCAGCCGCCGCAGTCGTTGTGGATCGCGCTGGCCACCTGGTCGGTGATCCACGCGTGGTACGCGTCGTGGCGCCGGGCGCGCTCCTCGCTGGGGATCGAGGTGTTGGACCAGGACGCGTGGTCGTTGGCGTCCACGGCGTAGACCTTGATCCGCCCCGCCTCGATCGCCGGCGCCAGGACGTGGATGATCCCGTGATCCTCCATGTCGTAGGCACTCCCGCCCTCGCAGGGGAAGTAGAGCACCGGGGTGCCCCAGTGGCCGTAGGCCACGACGTGGCCCGAGGCCCCGAGCGTGGGGGACCAGACCTGCCACTCATCGCGCCGCATGCGCGCAGTCTGTCGCGTCAGCCGGGGGTGTTGCCCGCCCGGCCCCACGCCGAGCGCAGCAGCAGTCGCAGTCCGGGGTCCAGGCAGTCGCGCCAGCCGGTGTAGTTGTGGCCGTCCGGATGCTCGATCAGCTGCGTGGGGACGCCCTGCCGCGTCAGTCGGCGGGCCAGGGACCGGTTGTTGGCCAGGTTCTCCTCCCCGGTCCCGCAGGTCATGGTCACCTGGAGGTCCGCGAGGCGCTGGGGGTCGGCGTCGATGCCGTCGACGAAGCGCACGATCCGGTTGTAGTGGCGGTAGCCGCGCTCCATGCCGTCGGTGCGCGGCCGGAAGAACGAGCCGGACTGGCTGAACACCCCGGCGAAGGTGCCCGGGTAGTTGCTGGCCGCGTGCAGCATCGCGAGCCCGCCCAGGCTCGCCCCGACCCCCACGGGGCGGCCCGCGGTGACCACCGCAGCGGTGACCTTGGGCAGCATCCGGGTGACGAGTGCCCGCGCGTAGGCGGGGGACGCCGAGTAGCTGCGGTCGCGGTCGATGGGCTGGAGCAGCAGGACGCGGCAGCGCAGCGCGGGCTCGATGCGCGCCAGGGTCGTCACGTAGCGGAGCAGTTGCGCGAGGTCGGCGTACTCGGGCCCGTCGTGCGCGACCAGCAGGGGCAGGGGCTCGTCGGGAGTGGAGTCGGCAGGGACGTGGAGCTGCCCGACGACGGCCACATCCGCCTCCGGGTCGACGACCTCGGTGGTCCCGGGGTCGACCACCAGTGCCCCAGCGGGATGGCTCCGGGCTGCGGGCGAGCGCCGGATCCGCTCATCGCTGCCGCGGTACGAGGTGCGCAGGCGCACCGAGGACACCCCCTCGGCCGGCGACTGCCCCGTCGCGCCCAGCTCCTCGTCGGGCAGCGTCGAGGGCCGGGCCACGGCCACCAGCCCGGGTGTGCCGGCGTGGGCACCGGCCGCGCGGCGCGTGCGGGTACGGGTCTGCCCCGTCATCGCCGCGCGCCTGGCCGCGGCGGCCTCGGCCTCGGCGTCCCGGCGGGCCTGGGCGTCCGCGGCATCGGCGACCGACAGCCACCACGGCCGCGTGTAGCCGGGGAACTCCACGACCGACTTGTCGCCGAAGACAGTGCGGACCCGATTCGGGTTCGCCGGATCGGTCACCATCGAGTCGCTGCCATCGGCCCACTCCAGGATGAGCAGGTACTCCAACCGGTCGACGGGCGGTCGGGGGATGCGCGCCACCCACTGGTCGCCCTCGAGGTGGAACGTCGGGTCCGCGCCGAAGTCGCGCAGGTGGAACCACACACGACGTGGCGTGCACCGCGCGTCGAGGTCGACACGGAATGTCACCTCGTGGGTCAGCGGATCCACTGATGCTCCCGGCGGCAGCGCCCTGCGGCCGGGGGAATCCATCCGTTGATGCTACCCACCTTCTGGATGGTCGTCGGCCGCGATGGCGGCGACCGACCCACGGCAGGCCAACGGGAGCTCCGGGGAGAGTCACGGGAGCAGGTTCTTTATCACGTGGTGACAAAGACCGTCTCGATGTTCCGTCCGATCGCCGGTGTCGGGGCACCACCGGACGGGGACACTCGGTGCATGACGATGACTCCCTCGCAGGCGCTGCGCGCGCCGCGCGCACCCGAGAACTCCGGCGGCAGGGCCGTCGCCTTCTTCGACCTCGATGGCACGCTCATCCCGGGCTCCGCCAACATCCCATTGGCCAGAGCTGCGTTCCGGGCCGGGATGGTGAGCCCGCCCGAGCTCGTGCGCGACCTGCGCCACGGCGTGTCCTTCGTGCTGCAGGGCGCCACCGACGAGCGGTCCGAGGCTGTGCGCGACCGGATCCTGGCGGCGGTGACGGGTCGGACCGCCGCGGAGATGGTGGCGCTGTCCGACGACTTCATCCCCGACCTCGTCGCGTCGATCACCCCCGCGATGCGCCGGGTGCTGGGTGAGCACGCAGCCGCTGGGCGGGACCGCATCGTGCTGTCCGCCAGCCCGACCGAGATCGTGTCCCGCGTCGCCGACGCGGCCGGGCTCGAGTTCGGCACGGGCACCACCTCGGAGTTGGACGCCGACGGTCGCTACACCGGTCAGCTGGACGGCCCCTTCTGCTATGGCCGTGGGAAGGCCGAGATCCTGCGGGCCCTCGCCGCGCAGGAGGGCTACGACCTGGCGTCGAGCTACGCGTACAGCGACTCCGTGAGCGACCTGCCCATGCTGGAGGCGGTCGGACACCCGGTGGCGGTCAACCCGGAGCCGGAGCTGCGCGACCTCGCCGAGGAGCGGGGCTGGCCGATCGTCGAGACCTCCCGGGTCCCCCGTATCTCGGTGTCCGACCCGCACAGCTGGGTGCGCATGGGCCAGCGCCTGACCGTCGCCTCGATCGGGTCGATCATCGCCCTGGGGACGCGCCCGATCGAGGCGCTGGGTGGGATCGACGGCGATCGGGAGGATGATGCACCGACCGGCGACCGCCCGGACCGCAGCGCCGCCACAGCGGCCTGAACGGAGGAACCGCGCATGGACGGTCGGGAACGAGCTGCGGCAGCGCACGCGACTGGGAGCGCCGTCGCCCGCGTGACCAGGGCGGTGGCGGGCACGCACGAGGCGCTCACCGACACGGTCCGTGCGGGACTCACGCCCCTCGGGCCCGTCGGTCGGCTGCCCTTCGAGGCCTCGGTGCTGATGGCGCGGTTCAACTTCGCTGCCGTGGAGACGGTGGCGCGGGGCGTCGGTGCCGCAGCTGCCCCGGTCCTCGAGTCGTCGGCGGCACCCGATGCGCGGCGGGCCTCCGAGCACCCGCCGGCCGTGGGTTGGCTGGCCGCGCTCGGCGGTGCCTTCGGCGATCGGTTGGTGGCCGACCATCGCGTGCGTGCGCTGGCGGTGCCCATGTCCGTGCGTGACCGTGGTGCGCTCGTCGAGATCGACCCGGACCCGACCACCGACGACTCAGCCGTCGACCGCGCCTGCACTCTCGTCGTGTTCGTGCACGGCCTGGGCAACCATGAGTCGATGTGGGGGCAGTCGTACCTCGACCTCGTCCGCGCCCACGGCGCGATCCCGATCACCGTCCGCTACACCACGGGTCAGGCCATCGCCGACTCCGGTGCCGAGCTCGCCGACCTGCTCGATCGACTCGTGGCCGCCCGGCCGGTGGCCGTCGAGCGGATCGTTCTGGTCGGCCACTCGATGGGGGGATTGGTCATCCGTGAGGCCCTCGCCACCGGCCGGTCCTGGCGCGAGCGGGTCTCCGACGTCATCACCCTGGGCACCCCGCACTCGGGAGCCCCCTTGGAGCGTGCCGCTGTCCGAGGGCTGGCGCTGGCGTCGTCGGTGCCGGTCGTGGCTCCGTGGGCTGCCCTGGGCGATGAGCGCAGCACCGGGATCAAGAACCTCGGGATCGCCGACGTCGCACCCGCCACGCCCGGTCCCGCGTGGCATCTCGTTGCCGCCTCGCTGCGTCCGCGCGACGCCGTCGGCCTCCTGGGTCGGGCGCGCTCGGGCCTGCTCGGGCCGCTGGGCGATGGCATGGTGAGCGTCAGGAGCGCCTTCGCGGTCGAGGAGCACCTCACGGCGCGGCGCCTGGTCATCGACGATGCGAGCCACATGGCCCTGCTGGACCACCCCGAGGCGGCCGACGTCCTGCGGGAGGTCCTGGCGGCCGCGTGAGTCGCCACCGCTGACGCCCCCTGGCGTGGGCCATCATGTGCTCATGGACCTCGCGGCGCTGCCACCTGCGCCGCGCTCCACCCCCCCGCCCTGGCTGATCTACGTCGCGGTGTTCGCCGGTGGCATGTTGGGTGGGACGACTCGGTACCTGATCGGCCTGGCGATCCCGGCTCAGCCGGGCGCGATCCCGTGGGCGATCCTCGGGGTCAACCTGGTCGGCGCCTTCATCATGGGGCTGCTCCTCCACGGCTGGGTCCGGCGGGGGCATGTGTCCCATCCATGGCGCCCCTTCCTCGCCACCGGGATCCTCGGCTCGTTCACGACCTGGTCGACGTTCATGGCCGACACCTACCAGCTGTTCGTCGACGGGGCCGAGCTCCTCGCCGCGGTCTACGTGGTCGGGGCCACGGCTCTGGGCATCGGCGCGGCCGGGCTCGGCTGGTGGACTGCGCAGCGGGTCGTTCCCCAGGTCGCGGAGGTGGCGGCGGCATGAGCAACCCCGCCGAGCAGATCAGCCAGCTGCACCTGGTCGGCGTGGCACTGGGCGCCGGAGCCGGTGCCGTGTGCCGGGCCGCCGTCGACCGAACTGTCACGCATCGGGTCGGTCTGACGCGCCTGCCGTGGGCGACGCTGGCGGTCAACGTGGTCGGATCGTTCATCCTCGGGTTCGTGTTGGGCTGGTCGGTGCAGGTGGGGGCGGGCGCCTCCGCGGATCAGGTGGAGTCGGCTCGGACGCTCGAACTGATCATCGGCGTCGGCTTCGCCGGCGGCCTGACCACGTTCAGCACGTTCTCGTGGGAGTCGTGGAGCCTGATCCGCGAGAGCCGCGGACGCGGAACCCTGGTCTACGCCGCGCTCACAATCGGGCTGGGGTTGGCGGCCGTCGCGCTGGGCATGGCGGCAGGTCGCGCCGCCGGCTGAGGGGCCTTCGCGCGAGTGACCCGCCGCCCGGCCCCACCGGGGTCGGCTAGCGCGTGACCGGACCGGCGATCTCTCCCGGCGCGAGGGTCAGGACCTCGGCGCGGCTGCCGTCGGCCATGGAGATCCGCTCGAGCGCTGTCGAGGGGTTCGGGGGCTCGGTGTCCTCGGTCTCCTCGGTGGGCGGCTGCGGGATCCGCTGCACGTACAGGAAGAGCCCGTCGGCCGAGCACCCGACGATCAAGTCCTGCTCGTCCCAGGTGACCGCGGCGACCGTTGCGGGGCCGACGACGGCGGCCGATGATGTCGCGCCCTCAGAGGTGAAGCCCAGGACCGAGTCCGTCCCGATCGGACACAGCGGCACCCAGCCGGCGGGTGAGTCGCCGAGCTCCGTGGTCAGGCCGTCGGAGATGTTGAGTCCGAGCACGGTGCTCGGGACGCTCGGATCGTCGGCGGACTGGGTCGCAGTGGTCACGATGAGCACCTCGTCCGGCGAGGCGGTGCCGAGCATCATCGAGAGGTCTGCGAAGGGGCCGAGCTCGGAGACCGTCGAGCCGTCCGTCAGCGACGACACCAGGATCGTCCCCTCCGCTGGTCCCTCGCCGGTCTCCGGGTCCCGGCCGAGTTCGGTCGAGCGCGCCACGCGGGTCTCGTCCAGGAGCGTGCAGAGGTTGTAGGTCAGGCCCTCGCCCCCGCACCAGCGCGGCGCGGCCACCTCAGCGCTGACCTGGCCGCCAGAGCGGACCTGGAGGTCGGTGGTCCAGAAGTCCGTGTAGCTGCCCGTGAGCGCGGTCGGACCGATCCCGTCGACGACGCCCGGGAAGCTCGCGTCATCAGCCGGTCCCGACAGCACTGGGGCGGCGGCCCCGATCGCTCCGTCTGAGCCGATCGGGTGCGAGGTGATCGTTCGCGTGCCGGCGCTCGTGTCCCACTGGGAGGTGTAGAGGGTCCCGTTGCCCGCGCTGGCCGCCGTCGCCCCGGTTGACTCGCTCGGCGCGCCCGAGGAGTCCGATGCCTCCGACGCCGACGAACAGCCGGCAAGCAGCACGAGTCCGAGCCCTGCCACGACCGTTCGGTTGACCATGGCAACCTCCTTCGGCGTAGGACAACCATCCACCCGCGGGCCACCCCGCGTCCAGTGCCGCCGGACTGGCGGTGGTGCTACCGTGGGGTCACCACGACAGGGGAGCGCCACGAGCGCTGAGAGTGCGGCTTGACCGCAGACCCTCGAACCTGATCCGGGTCATGCCGGCGAAGGAAGTCGTACGCCCACCTGGCGTGGCCCCGTCCCACCAGGAGGTTCCCGTGGACACGTCCCCGTCGCGTCGTTGGCGCACCATCGACATCGTCACCGTCGCCGTGCTCGCGGTGGTCTCCGGGGTGGTGTTCTGGGCGTGGAACCTGGTCTGGACGGCCACAGGGCCCGCGTTCGCGGCCTTCCCGCCGGCCCAGGCGCTTCTCTACGGCGTCTGGTTGGTGCCCGGAGTGCTCGGGATGCTGGTCGTGCGTCGACCCGGCGCGGCGCTGGCCACTGCCTTCCTCGCGGCCGCGGTGTCCTGGCTGCTGGGCGCCTGGTGGGGGCTGTCCGTCCTCTGGTACGGGGTGCTGCAGGGCTTGGCGCCGGAGCTGGTGTTCGCCTCCCTTCGCTACCGCTCGTTCGGCCGCACGGCCTCGATCGCCGCGGGTGCTGCGGCGGGCGCGGTCCCCGGGCTGTTGGACCCGATCTTCTGGTACCCGCAGTGGACGGCGGCGTGGAAGGTCGCCTACCTGCTGGCCTGCGTCGCGTCGTCAGCGCTCATCGCCGGGCTGGGGTCGTGGGCCCTGGCACGACGCCTGGCGAGCACCGGCGTCCTGGACTCCTTCCCGCTCGGCCGGGAGCGCGTCGGCGTCTAGGGGCCGACCTCCATGGGCGACACGGCGGGGGCGCGGATCACCGCACTCGGGTGGGGATTCCGCTACCCGGGACGATCCGCCGTGGCGCTGTCGGAGGTCTCGGTCACGATCGAGCCCGGCGAGCTCGTGATCCTGATGGGCGCCTCAGGGTCCGGCAAGTCGACGTTGCTGGCGGCACTGGCCGGGACGTTGCCCGAGGGTGGGGACACCGGGAGCCTCCGGGTCGAGGGCCCCGGGGGCGGTGGTTCGTCAGCGCGGATCGGGCTGGTCCAGCAGGAGCCCGAGGGCAACATCGTGATGGAGCGGGTGGGTGACGACGTCGCGTTCCCGCTGGAGAATGCGGCCGTCCCGGTGGCGCAGATCTGGTCGGACGTTGCGGATGCGCTGGACGCTGTGGGGTTGGGCGTACCCCTGGCTCGCGACACGTCGATGCTCAGCGGCGGCCAGCAGCAGCTGCTCGCCGTGGCCGCAGCCACCGTCGCTGCTCCGCACCTGCTGCTGCTGGACGAGCCCACGGCGAACCTCGATCCTGCCTCCGCGGCCGCCGTGCTCGCGGCGGTGGAGGCGGTGCGCACAGCCCATGGCTGCACCGTGGTCCTCGTCGAGCACCGGGTCGAGGCCTGGCTGTCGCGCGCCGACCGCGTGCTGCTCACCGAACGTGGCTCGGTGCTGAGCCTCGACCCGGCCGGCCTGGCAGCGCACTTCGCGGGCCGGCCCGACTCGGCGGCGCGGGTCTGGCTCGACCACACCCACCTGCCCAGTCGCACCCCAGTCGCCGATCCTGGCGGTGTCGTGATGGTGGCCACCGACCTGGTGGTGGCCGACCGGTTGCCGCCCACGGACCTCATGGTCCGCGCCGCCGAGGTGGTCGCAGTGACCGGTCCTCCCGGCTCTGGCAAGTCCACCCTGCTGGCCTGCCTCGCGGGACTCATGGAGCCCTCGGGAGGGACCGTGCGGATCGGTTCCGGGTCCGATCGCGAGCGCGTCGACCCGTGGCGCTGGCCGTCACCTGAGATCGCGAGCACCTTCGGGGTCGTGTTCCAGAACCCCGAGCACCAGTTCGTCACCGGTCGGGTGATCGATGAGGTGCAGCACGGTCTGGTGGTCGCCGGCGTTCCAGGGCCCGAGGCGACCCAACGGGCAACCCGGATGCTCGAACGCCTGCACCTGTCCCACCTGGCGGCCGCCGACCCGTTCACGCTCTCCGGCGGCGAGCAGCGCCGGCTCAGCGTGGGCACGGCGCTCGCCCTGGACCCGGGGATCCTGCTGCTCGACGAGCCAACCTTCGGTCAGGACCCGGCCACCTGGGCGGAGCTCGTCGAGATCATCGCAGCCCATCGTGACGCGGGGGGTGCGGTCGTGATGGCCACCCACGACCCGGATGTCGTCCGAGCCCTGGGTGCGCGCGAGGTGCGCCTGGCCGGGTGGGACGCCGTCGGCACCCCATCGATCGGGGCGCCACCCACCCTCCCTGCGCCAGACGTCCCCCCGCCCACCCTCCCCCCGCCCAAGGAACTTGGGAAGGACTTGTCGTTCTTGGGTCAAGAACCCTCCGAGTTCCTGCCGACGGTGGACCGGGCGGCCCCCCGGGCGGCGGAAGGTCCTGCGGTTCGGCTGCGGCGGCTTGATCCACTGGCCCTGCTGGGCGCAGCGATGCTGCTCAGCACGGCCGCGCTGGTATCGGTGTCGGTCTGGCTGAACCTCGTCCTCGCACTGGGGGCGATCCTCGCAGCCCTCATCGGCGGACTGCCGCGCCGGCGGGTGGCCCTGCTGGCGGCGCCCGCGCTGCTCGCGGCGGCGAGCGTGGCCTTCTCGAACGCCCTGCTCAGCGCCGGTGGCGTTGCCGACCCGTCGTCCTGGGCGGCGGCCGCGCTCCCCGCGAGCCGAGTCCTGGCGGTTGCCCTTCCCGGCCTGGTCGCAGCCGTCGCCATGGATCCGACGGGGCTGGCTGATGCCCTTGTCGCGCGACTGCGGGTGCCGTCCCGGCCGGCGTACGCCGCCTTGGCGGGGCTGCGGCTGCTGCCCCTGCTCGCCGACGAATGGGCGGTCCTCGGCCGTGCCAGCCGCGCCAGGGGCCTGGGTGGTTCCGGCATCCGGGCGCGTGCGCGTCAGTTCTCCTCGATGACCTTCCGGCTCCTGGTGGCGGCCCTTCGCCGGGGTGGCCGCCTGGCCATCGCCCTGGACTCGCGTGGCCTGCGCGCCGATGGCCCGCGCACGATCGCCCGGCCTGTCCGGTGGTCGTGGCCGGACACCGTCGCACTCGTCCTGGCCACGATGGCCCTGGTGGTGGCGCTCTCGACCCGGCTCTGACCGGCTCACGCCAGCCCTGACGGAACCCCCGGCCGGTGCCGGTGGAATCATCGGCCCATGACTGAGCAGCAGACCAGTGACCTGACAGCCGGATCGGATGCACCGGTGGTGGTCGAGCGCCGTGGGCACGTCCTCGTGATCGGGGTCAACCGGCCGCACAAGCGCAATGCCTGGGACCTGGCCACCATCGATGCGGTCGGGGCGGCCTACCAGCTGCTGGGCAGCGACCCCGACCTGCGTGCCGGCGTCGTGCACGCCGTCGGTGAGCACTTCTCCGCCGGGCTGGACCTCGCCGAGGTCGGACCCGCCGTGGCGGCCAAGGGCCCCGCAGCCCTCTCGGGCGGGTACGACTTCGACCCGTTCGGGGTCTGGGCCCCGCCGGTGCCCAAGCCCGTCGTGATGGCCGTGCAGGGCATCGCGTTCACGCTGAGCATCGAGTTGGCGCTGGCGGCCGACATCGTGGTCGCCGCCTCGGATGTGCGCTTCCGCCAGCTCGAGGTCGGCCGCGGGATCATGCCGTTCGGAGGGGCCACCTTCCGCGCGCAGTCCAGCCTCGGCTGGGGCAACGCGATGCGGTTCCTGCTCACCGGCGAGGAGTTCGGCGCCGATGAGGCGTCGCGGATCGGACTGGTCCAGGCTGTCGTGCCGCCCGGCGAGCAGCTCGCCGAGGCGATCCGGATCGCCGAGCTCATCGCCGCGCAGGCACCGCTGGGCGTCCAGGCAACCCTGGCGAACTCCCGGGTCGCCCGCGACGAGGGTCCGGCCGCGGCGATCGAGCACCTTCGGGCGCTGCTGCCCGGGGTCATGACCAGCCAGGACGCCGCGGAGGGCCTGCGCTCCTTCGTCGAGCGTCGCCCCGCGAGGTTCGAAGGGCGCTGAGCGTCGGTCGGCACCACTGCATTCCGTCGGCCCCGACTGGGCGGGCGGGGACCTCGTCCTGAGCGGGAGCGCCGTGCCCACTTCCGCGTAGGGTCGGCACCGTGACCACCACAGACCGGCCGATCGTCGCCGAGGCCCCGGGCGTCCGCATCACCGCAAGCGCCCGCGGAGCGCACCTGATGAGCTGGACCACCCACGGCGTGGACCGGCTCTGGATGAGCCCGCTGTCGCACCACGGGCAGGCTGAGGCCCTGCGGGGCGGCGTGCCGGTGCTCTTCCCACAGTTCGGGGCCTTCGGTGACCTGCCCAAGCATGGATTCGCGCGGACAGCCGAGTGGCAGCCGGTGCACGCCCAGCCGGAGCAGGGCAGGGCCACGCTCTCGTTCCAGCTGACGGACTCCGAGGAGACCCGGGCGGTCTGGCCGCATGCCTTCCGGGCGAGGCTGGACATCTCCGCTTCACCGATCGATCTGACGATGAAGCTCACGGTCGACAACCGGGGGACTGACGTCGCCCGATTCACGGGCGGCTTGCACACCTACCTGGCGGTGGCCGATCCGGAGGCATGGATCTCCGGACTCGAGGGGTGTCACGCCTGGGACGGTGCCTCGACGTCGTCACCGCATTTCTCCGAGCACCTCGAGGGGCGCATCCGCGCCCTCGATGCCCAGGACCTGGTGATCAGCGGGGCGCTGGCCCCGGTGATGCTCAATGACGCGGTCCTTGGCACCATGCACGTGGCTGCCGAGGGATTCTCGAACCGGGTGGTCTGGAACCCCGGACCGGGCCACACGTTGCCCGACGTCGCACCAGGTGACGAAGCGCGGTTCGTGTGCATCGAGCCGACCGCGGTGGTACCGGTCGTCCTGCCCGCCGGTGGGGTCTGGGAGGCCCGCCAGCGCCTGTACCTGGGCTGAGGGGCCCAGTCGAACGGGGCGGCTCAACGACCGACAGCTCAGGTAGCCCGGACCTGCCACTGCCCGCCGGGCCAGACCGCGCGGGTCACGCCCGACCCTGCGATCATCCGCCGGCACCCGTCACACGGTTCGTGCGTCACGTAGATGGTGGCCGACTCGGCCCGGCTGCGATCGGCGTACAGCAGGCAGTTCTGCTCGGCGTGCAGGGCCACGCAGGCCCCGGCGCCGGTGTCGTACGAACTGCCCGGCGCGACGGTCGCGGAGTCGAGGAGCCCGCGCGGGCACTCGCCAGCCAGGCAGGAGGGGCCGCCCGAGGCGGCGCCGTTGTACCCCGTGGCCACGATCCGGTGGTTGGACACCAGGACCGCGCCCACCTGTCGGCGTCGGCAGTCTGCTCGCGCGGCCACGGCGTCTGCGATCCCGAGGAAGTACTCGTCCCAGCCAGGTCGGGTGAACTCCATGGCCAGATTGTCGCTGAGCATGCAGGTGGCCGTTGACCCGCCCCCGCCGCGTCCCGGTGCCAGAAGCGCATGATGCCCGCCACCCGGGAGTCCGGGGACGGGCATCATGCGGTGCTGCTGAGGCAGGGGTCAGACGGTCGCGGCCTCGCGGGACTCCGAGGTCTCCATGTCGCCACGGAGCTCGATGACCTTCTCGGGGGCGTCCTCGACGCGGGTCAGCTTCCAGACGCCGACGGCCAGGACAGCGCCGACCAGCGGGGCGAGGAGGAACAGCCACACCTGCTGCATGGCCACGCCACCCTCGAACAGGGCCGGTCCGAAGGAGCGAGCCGGGTTGACCGAGGTGCCGGTCAGCGGGATGCCCACGAGGTGGACGGCGGTCAGCGAGAGGCCGATGGCCAGGCCCGCCAGGGCGGGGGTGGCGACCTTCTCCGTGACCAGGAGGATCACGAGGACGAAGGCGGCGGTCAGCAGGGTCTCGAGCACGAAGGCACCGGGCATGTTGATGGCGCCGTTGTCGAACGAGTTGGTGCCCAGGGCACCGGTCTGGTCCGTGACACCGAAGGACGATACGAACAGCTTGAGCATGGCGCCGCCAGCGATCGCGCCGGCGAACTGGGCTGCGGCGTAGCCGGCACCCTCGCGGCCGGGCATCCGCTTGGCCAGGACCATGGCGAGCGTGACGGCGGGGTTGACGTGGGTACCGGAGACCGGGCCGAACGCGTAGGCCAGCATCAGGACGACGAGGCCGAACGCGAACGCGACCCCGACGACGCCCGAGCCCGGGCCGGACTTGTCGAAGCCGACGCCACCGGCGATGCCGAAGACGGCCGCACCGACAGCGAGGAAGACCAGGAGGAAGGTGCCGACGAACTCGGCACCGAGCTTGCGACTCATGACAGGTGGAACCTTTCGCATGACAAGGCAGTGGGCTCCTCAGGTAGGAGCCCACGCGGATTCAGAGCAGGTGAGTGGTAGCAGGCTACCCGGCCGCGCGTGAGCCAAACCTCATTCTCACGCCGCGTTCTCCCCCGATCCGGGGCTGCGTCGTTCTGGGCAGCACCCGATGAGAGCACGATGTGATGGGTCTCACACGCAGTGGCGCCCCGTGTTCGCGAACCGTTGGTCTCCCGTTCGGTCGAGGCCCTGACCCGAGGTCAGCCGGGGAGGAGGCCGGCGGACTCGAGGTCGGCCGTCAGCGCCGGATCCGACGGCTCGGTCAGGTGATGCCCGTCGGGGAACACGACCACGGGGATCGACTGCCGGCCCCCGTTCAAGGACTTCATGGTCGCCAGGGCCGCAGCGTCCTCATCGACGTCCACATAGGTGTACGCGACCCCAAGCCGGTCCAGCAGCTTCTTGGAGCGTCGGCAGTCAGGGCACCAGTCAGCCCCATACACGGTCAGATCGGACATAGCCCCATGGTCGCATCACGGCGACAGGCGCGCACCAGCACCCACCCACCTCGCCTCCCTCCCGGCCCGCCCCCCAGCGGTTCGTCCACTTTCCAGTGGACCAGACCGTGGTTCGTCCGGATCCCGGAGCGCTGTTCGTCGGGAATCCGGACGAAGCGAATGGGCGAGTAAGCGAACGGGCGGGCGGTTGCGGCGGGTGGCGGGGCGGCGGGGCGGGCCCCGCCCGGGCCCGGGGCCTCACCTCAGGGTGGACATCCAGCCGATCGCGGCCAGCACCAGCGACTTCGTCCCGAAGGCGATCGCACTCTCGTCCACGTCGAACGTCGGGCGGTGCAGGTCGAGACGGTCGGGGCGCCCCGGCCAGTGCGTGCCGAGGCGGGCGTAGCAGCCGGGGACGAGGCCCTGGTACCAGCCGAAGGTGTCGCCGCCCCACGAGTGCGCGGTGTCGCAGACGGCGTCGGGGCCGCCGGCGACGAGTGCCGCGCTGGCCATCATCCGGGTGGCGGCAGCGTCGTTGATCACGGGCGTGACACCCGGCCGGTGGCGCAGGTACCAGTGCAGCCCGTCAGGTCGCGAGCCCTCGTGGCCCTCGGCATCGGGGCGCACGTCGGTGCCCAGGACTGCAGCGATCGCCTGCGGGACGATGGTCATCAGCGCGTCGGACACCGTCGGGTCCGGAGTGCGGACCGAGCCTGTCAGGTCGGCCTCGGCGGGGATGACGTTGGATGCCGAGCCGGTGTGGATCGTGCCGAAGACGAGCCGGACCTCACCGCGGGCAGGGGCGGCTGCCAAGCCGTCAGCGGCAGC
Source organism: uncultured Actinomycetes bacterium (assembly GCA_963700475.1). Classification (GTDB taxonomy): domain Bacteria; phylum Actinomycetota; class Actinomycetes; order S36-B12; family CAIYMF01; genus Prado023. Next base: position 92,565 of record CAVOXR010000010.1, on the reverse strand, counting down.
CTGCACCACGACCGGCAGCTCGCGCACGACGCGGGCGACCTCGTCGGCCAGGTTCACGGTCAGCGACGGCCGCGCGGTGTGCCCGCCCGGACCCGTCATCCGGATCGCGACGTGGTGGGAGGCCGAGGTGATCGGCCCGATCCGGCAGCCGAGCTGGCCGGCGTCGATCTTGGGGTCGCAGTGCACCCCGAAGATGCCCTGCACACCGTCCATCCCACCGTCGGCGATGACGTCCAGGGCTCCACCGGGCAGGGACTCCTCGGACGGCTCGAAGACCAGCCGCACGCGACCGCGGATCCGCCCGGAGTCGATGAGCTCGCGAAGGACCAGGCCCGCGCCGAGGACGACGGCCGTGTGGACATCGTGGCCGCAGGCGTGACAGGCGCCCTGATTCATCGAGCGGTACGGCACGTCCTTGGCGTCATGCATGACCAGGGCGTCGATGTCCGCGCGCAGGGCCACCAGCGGCCCCTCGTGGCCGATGTCGCACAGCAGGCCGGTCCCCACGCTCAGGACCCGGGGGGAGAGCCCCTCCGCCTGGAGCCGCTCGCGCAGGGCGGCGGTGGTCTCATGCTCGGCGCGGCTGACCTCGGGGCGGGCATGCAGCCAGCGTCGGGTGTAGACCAGCTCGCCGGACTTGTGCTCGACCATCGCCTGCACGACGTGCAGCAGCTCCGGATCGATCGGCATCCCCGTGAGGTCGGACCCCAGGTCCTCGATCGGAGGTCCCGGCACAGTGACGCTCACACTCATCCTCCGACGCGGTCGTTGGCGAACTCCCGACGCAGCAGCTCCACCACGTCGCGCAGGGTGCCGCCCTCGGCGACGACCGCGCGCTGGCGGACGTAGCTGGGCTGGCGGTCAAGGATATCGAGCACCCGGTCGAGGTCCGCCTCCGTGCCCAGGGCGAGCGCCTCGGGCCGAACGCGCTGCACCCACTGGCCCACCTCGTCGGCCAGCAGGGTCACCGACCCGTCGCCGTGCACCAGGGTTGCCTCGATGCCGTACCTCGCGGCCCGCCACTTGTTCTCGCGCAGCACCCAGTCGGGCTCGCGGGTGAACTGCTCGCCGGCGTCGATGCGTCGGCACAGGTACGCCACCGCTGCCTGGGCCAGGGCGGCCAGCGCACAGAGCTCGGTCAGCGTGGCCATGCCGTCGCACATGCGCAGTTCCACGGTTCCCCAGGTCGGGCTCGGGCGGATGTCCCACCAGAGCTCCTTGACCGTCTCGATCGTCCCCGCGCGGACGAGGATGTCCACCAGGTTCTCGAAGTCCGCCCAGTCGGTCAGCTCGGGGGGAAGGCTGGCTGAGGGCATCGACTCGAACACCTTCGTGCGCATCGAGGCGAGTCCGGTGTCGTCGCCGAACCAGTAGGGGCTCGAGGCCGAGAGCGCCACGAAGTGCGGCAGGAGGTTGGTCAGGGCGTTGGTCACGGCGACGGCGTGATCGCCCGAGGGAACGCCCACGTGGAAGTGCACCCCATGGATCATCATTCGCCGCGCCGGCCACTGGATCTTCTCGACGAGGCGGGCATACCGATCGTCCTCGGTGAGGCGCAGGCGGTTCCAGCTGGAGAACGGGTGCACCCCGGTGCCGATCAGGGCCAGGTGCCGCCTGCGCAGGATCGGTTGGAGCTCGGCAACCGTGGCCGCGAGATCGGCGTGGGCGTCGGCCGGCGTCGCGCACACCCCGGTGATCAGCTCGATGGTCGACTGGAAGAGCTCCTGGTGGATCCTGGGGTGCACGCCGCCCGGGTACGCGGTTCCGGCCTCGGCGAGCACCTCCGGTGCGGCGCACTCGAGCTCGTCTGTCTCGTCGTGGACCAGCCCCATCTCGATCTCCACCCCGAGGGTGTGGGCCGGGGAGCTGGTGAAGGGGATCAGCATGGACTTCCTCCGGCGTGGGAACGCGTGACTGGGCTCAGGCTAGGGCCACTACCCTTCTGCATGTGGTTCCTGATCCCGTCGGCAGCGCAGTGGCGCACGGCGGTCCCGGCTCGGCCGCCGTCGCCGCTGGCAGCGCGGCGACCGCACGGGCGGGGGCCGAGGCGCTCGCGGCCGGTGGCAATGCGGTGGATGCGGTGCTCGCCGCCACCTTCGCCGCCACGGTCGCTGAGCAGGCTGTGGCCTCGCTCGGTGGGGGCGGGTTCCTCATGGTGCGCCGCCCCAACGGCGAGGTCCATGTCCGCGACTCCTTCGTCGACACCCCCGGCCGCGGGCTTCCCGTCGAGGAGCTCGACCTCCACTTCCTGCCGATGGATGTCGTGTACCCGAGCACGGTCCAGACCTTCCACGTCGGGATGGGTTCGGTGGCGGTCCCGGGGCTGCTGGCAGGGATCCTCGCGGCCCACGACGAGTTCGCCCGGCTCCCGCTGGCGACCCTCGTCGCCCCAGCCCGGCGGTACGCCGCCGACGGGGTGGTCATGGAGCCGGCGCAGGGGATCCTCACCGGCCTGATCCGCGAGCTGGTCGGCCTGTCTCCGGAGTGCCGCCGCCTCGTGCAGCGCGAGGGGCGCTGGCTGGTCGCCGGTGACCTGATCCGCAACCCGGACCTCGCGCGGTTCCTCGACCTCCTCGCCGACGGGACCGTCTCCTCCATCGAGAGCGCAGCGTTCGCCGAACCGCTGCTGGACGCGATGCGCCAGGGCGGGCTGGTCACCGCCGCCGACCTCGACGCCTACCAGGTGATCCATCGGGATCCCTTGGTCGCCGAGCGCGCCGGCCATCACTTCTTCACCAATCCGCCGCCCTCGTTCGGCGGGTCGATCATCGCCGACACGCTCGCGGTCGCGCCCCCGTTCGACCCGGAGGACGCCCGGGGGTGGATCGGGCTCGTCGAGACGCTCGTGGCGGCCACGATCCACCGGCGCGGCGGTGCCACCACGCCCCTGACCTCGACCGGCACCACGCACGTGAGCGCCGTCGACGCTGACGGGATGGTCGCGTCCATGACCAGCTCCAACGGGGTGGCGTCGGGCTTCGTGATCCCTGGGACCGGGATCCAGCTGAACAACATGTTGGGGGAGGCCGACCTCAACCCGGATGGGTTCCACGCGACGCCGCCGGGCCAGCGGATGGGCTCGATGATGAGCCCCTCGATCCTGGTCGCCCCGGACGGCGGGGTCCTCGCCCTGGGCACCGGTGGGTCCGAGCGGATCCGCTCCTCGATGGTCGAGGTCCTGATGCGCATCGTGGACGGTGGCCAGTCCCTGGCGCAGGCGGTGTCGGCTGCTCGCGTCCACCCCGACGACCGGGGCCTGCAGGTCGAGCCGATGTTCCCGCCCGAGCTGATCGACGGCCTGCGGGCCTGCGCGATCAGCCCCGTCAACGTCTGGCCCGGACACAACCTCTTCTTCGGCGGCGTCAACGCTGTGCAACGGCTGCCCGATGGCTCGGTGCGGGCCGTGGCCGATGGCCGGCGTGGCGGGGGAGCGTTGGTCGTCGCGACCTGAGCCGGGAGTCGGGGCCTCAGGCCCAGTGTGGCGCCCCGTGCGACAGGACCCGCCACGCGTGGCCGGGCACGACCAGCAGGTCAGGCTCGTGCGCGGCGCTGTCGGGCTGGACCTCGATCGTGTGATCCGGCAGCTCGACCGGGAACGTCGCCGGCTCGTCGGCGATGTTGAGCAGCGTGGTGATCCGGCGGCCGCTCCCAGCGGGCGGTGACACCTGCAGCGCGAGGGCCGTGTTCGTCACGTGCTCGATGGTCACCTGTGAGCGGGTCATCCACGGGTGACGCGAGCGCATCTCGATCAGTTGGCGGTGCAGGTGGTGGATCGGCCATCCCCAGGGGGCCAGGCCGTCGGGGCGGTCGGGGAACATGGGTCGCACGGCCTCGTCGCCGCCGAACCTGTCCTCCTTGATGCCCCGGAACGCCTGCTCGTCGCCGTAGTACACCGATGGGGTGCCGGGCAACGTGAACAGGGCAGCGATGGCGTGGCCGAAGTGGCGCTGGTCCTCGAGGTTGCTGGCGATGCGCGTCGTGTCGTGGTTGCCGACGAAGGTCAGGGGCGGGTGCTCGCTGGCGTACTCGGCCAGCCGCTCGATCTGCCACGTGAGGTCGAAGTAGTTCGACTCGTTCAGCGATCGCCAGAGCGGGCGCCACAGCCCGTAGGCCGTGACCGAGTCCAGGGTCGTCTCGTCCAGGATCTGGGGCGGCTCGCCGTGGATGTACTCGCCGACGAACCAGGCGTCGGGATGAAGGGCGCGGACCCGGGACAGGACCTCGCGCCAGAACGCTGGAGCCACGGCGTACGCAGCGTCCAGACGCCAGCCGTCGGCACCTCGCGACAGCCAGTGGTCCATCACGTGCACCACGTAGTTGATGACCGCCGGATCCTCGTGGTTCAGCGTCACGAGGTTGCCGTGGCCCTCGAAGACGTCGTACTCGGGCTCACCTGCGGGATCGGGCCACCGGAGATCGAACCACTTCGCCGCCTGGGCACCGGCGCCCTGTGGGTCCGGACCAGCGGCTCTGGCCACCTGGAACATCGGATGCGCGTAGCCGACGTGGTTGAACACCCCGTCGAGCAGCACGCGCATCCCGCGGTCATGGCAGCCACGAACGAGCGCGTCGAAGTCCCGCTCGTCGCCGAGGCGGTGGTCGATGTGCAGGTGGTCCGTCGTGTCGTAGCCGTGCGTCTCCGAGGCGAAGATGGGTCCGAGTTGGAGACCGCGACATCCCATGTCATGGGCGTAGTCCAGCCAGTTGGACAGGTGTCGCAGACGGTGCACGACCCCGTGGGCCTGGCCAGACTCAGGCTCGGCGCCCGAGAACCCCAACGGATAGACGTGCCACCACGTCATCCCGTCGAGCCACTGAAGGGTCACGGTGCCGAATCTACGCGCTCGCCCTCTGGGCATGCCGCCCGGACTCGCCCGTAGCGCCCGATTCGTCACTGAACGTGAGGGGACCCTCACCAGGCCGGGGCGCTGCAATACCCGCCCGTGAACAGGTATTGCACAAGTTGTGGATAAGTTCGGTTGACACTCCTCCGGCCGTCCCGCACACTTGAGTACGTGAACATGGCCCTGACCGAGATGAAGCGGGCGAAGCTGCGCTTCGGCCTTCTGACGGCGGCTGTGGCCCTCCTGGTCTTCCTCATCGTATTCCTGTCCAGCCTCTCCGGGGCCCTGTTGCGTTCCTTCACCGGCGCCATCGAGTCCCTGCCTGCTGACGGCCTGGTGTACTCCGAGACCGCACGGGCCAACATTCAGGCCAGTCGGCTGGAGCCGAGCGTCACCGACGAGGTGGCCGGCGTCGAGGGCGTCGCGGCCGTCGGTCCGCTGGCCGTCCTCTCGGCGAATGCCACCATCAACGGCCAGCCCGACGAGCTGCAGCTGATCGGGGTCACCCCCGGCAGCCCCAGCCAGCCCGAGGGCCTGCGCCAGGGTCGGTTCCCACAGTCCCCGACCGAGGTCGCCGTCGACGCCAGCACGGCCAAGGTGGCCCTGGGGGACACCATCCGGGTGAACGGGTCCGAGACCGATCTCGTGGTCACCGGGACGCTGGTCGGCACGCAGTTCGGCACGGACACTGCGTGGATGACCACCTCCGGCTACGAGGGCCTCCTCACCGAGCTCAACCCCGGCCTGCCCGCCGTGCCGATCAACGCCGTCGCCTTCACTGTCGACGAGGGCGCTGACCCCACCGCAGTGGCTGCCCAGGTGCAGCAGGCGGTCGAGGGGACCCAGGCCCTCGATCGCAGCGCGGCCATCGACTCCATCCCGGGCGTCGAGTCCGTCAGCCAGACCTTCGGCCTCCTCGTCGGCATCACCTACGTCATCGGAGTGGTCGTCGTGGGCTTCTTCTTCCTGATCCTCACCGTCCAGAAGCTGCGGACCTTCACGCTGCTACGGGCGTCCGGGGCCTCCACCCGCTCGCTGGCGGGCTCGGTCACAGGGCAGATCACGGCGGTGATCCTGCTCGCCTCGGCCGTCGCGGTGGTGCTGGCGTGGGGCGCCCTTCAGGGCCTGTCGACCGGCCTTCCGGTCGACATCGACCCGATCACCACGGGCGGTGTGGTCGCCGCAGTCCTGCTCGCCTCCCTCGGGGCGGGGCTGCTCTCTGTCCGACGCATCGCCAAGCTCGACCCGGCAACTGCAGCAGGTGCCCGATGAACCTCGCCGTCGCGGAGTTCCGCCGCGCGAAGGGTCGCTTCGCGTCCATCACGGCGGCCCTGTCGCTCATCGTCTTCCTCGTGCTGATCCTCGGGGCGCTCGGTGACGGGCTGTTCTTCGGCGGGACGGGCGCGATCCGATCCAGCACCGCCCAGGCCTACGCCTTCGCCGACGATTCCGAGGGCTCGTTGGTCCGATCCCGCCTGCCCCTGGCGGCGGAGTCCGAGCTCGAGGCCATCGACGGGGTGGAGCAGGCCACGGCGATCGGCGCGCTGATCACGACCACCTCCAGCGTGCCGGGTGGGGCGGATCTCGTCGTCATGGGCTTCGTCCCCGAGGCGGACCCGGCGGGGGTCCCGGGCACGGTCCTCGAGGGTCGCCTCCCCAGTCCTGAGGATCCCTCGGGTGTCGCAGTCGACAAGGCCCTCGCCGACGCCGGACTGGGGCTCGGCACGACCCTCGAGGTCGGCGGGGTGACCGAGACCGTCGTGGGCGTCGTCGGTGACGCGGGCTACCAGGGCCTGCCCACGGCGTGGACCTCCCTGGAGACCTACGCCGACATGCGTACTGCCGTTCGCCCCGAGTTCGCCGGTCAGCCGGTCGAGCCCTCAGTCTTCGGCCTTGCCCTGGCCGAGGGCGTGACGGCAGAGCAGATTGCGCCCCCGGCCGGGATGGCAGTGGCCAGCACCGAGGAGACCTACCTGTCCATCCCGGGCACCAAGGAGCAGAAGTCCAGCCTGAACGCGATCATCTACGCCAGCCTCGCGGTGGCGGGCCTGGTCGTGGCCCTCTTCTTCGCCCTGGTCGTCCTGGAGAAGCGCGAGCTGTTCGCGGCCCTCAAGGCGCTGGGTGCCTCGACCGGCAAGCTCGGCAGCGGCGTCGTCCTGCAGGCGATCGGGGCCACCGTCACCGCCGTCATCGTCGGGGCCACGGCGGCGTGGCTCGTCGGTCAGCTGCTGCCCGACAACATCCCCTTCCTCTTCCGCCCGCAGACCCTGGCCTACTCCGCAGTCCTGACCGTGACGGCCGGGGTCGTGGGCGCCCTGCTGTCGCTTCGCCGCATCAGCCGGATCGATCCGGCCACCGCCCTAGGAGGCACCCTGTGACCACCGACGCCACCCCACAGCCCGTGATGACGGGAGCCGACGCGGCGCCGCCGATCCTCACGGTCGAGGCGGTCACCAAGACCTACGGCGAGGGACACACCGCCGTCACAGCCGTGCACGAGGCCTCGATGCAGGTCGGTGAGGGCGAGTTCGTGTCGCTGCTGGGGCCCTCGGGCTCGGGCAAGACCACGCTCATCTCGATGATCGGTGGGCTGCTCACCCCGACGTCCGGGACGATCCAGGTCGGCGATGTGGCTGTCAGCGACCTCGACTCCAAGGCCCTGACGACCTTCCGTGCAGAGCGGGTCGGGTTCGTGTTCCAGTCCGCGAACCTCGTCCCGTTCCTGACCGCCCGCGAGAACCTCCTCTGGGTCGCCGGTCTGCGCAAGGAGAAGGGACGTGCCGCCCGAAAGGCGGCCGCCCAGCGCGCGGACCAGCTCCTCGAGGAGCTCGGGCTCTCCGCGCGCGCCGGCAACGTTCCGGAGAAGCTGTCCGGCGGCGAGCGCCAGCGGGTAGCGATCGGCCGCGCCCTCATGAATGACCCCGACCTGGTGCTCGTCGACGAGCCGACAGCCGCCCTGGACACCGCGATGGGTCGCCAGGTCGTGCAGCTGCTGCGCCGGGAGATCAAGGACCGCGGCAAGACCGGCATCATGGTCACCCACGACCTGCGCATGGTCGAGTACACCGATCGGGTCTTCGAGATCACCGACGGGTTCCTCGAGCTCGGGGGCGACCCCGCCGAGCGCGCCGCGGCCGGGCACGCGGGCGCCCACTGAGGTCACGACGGCACTGCCCGCAGCGGCCATCAGGTCCCCGAGGCCCGCGTTAGCCGGTCGATATCGTCGCTGATACGTCGCAATTGCTTGGGTTCGGCCCTTCCGTGGCCGATGATGCCACTATGCGTGCCCCTGCCCTGCGCCCGAAGGCCGGCGCCCTCGTGATGGCCGCCAGCCTCGCGGCAGCGTCGCTGGGCCTGGTCGCGCCCGTCTCGGCGGCCGAGCCCGAGGTGTTCCCGGTGCCAGCTGACGGGGTGTTCCGCATGCAGGGTGCGGGCTGGGGCCACGGTCGCGGGATGAGCCAGTGGGGCGCCTACCAGGCCGCGAGCACCGGAGTCCAGTACCCGCAGATCCTGTCCTTCTACTACCCGGGGACCGCGCTGGCGCCCATGCCCGACGCGCTGGTCCGTGTGCTTCTCTCCTCGGACACGGGCCGTGATCTCGTGGTGCGAGCAACGCCCGGCCTGAGCGTGACCCAGGCGGGCGTCGACCCCATCGTCCTGCCGGTCACCCCCAGTGGCTGCGCCACCCCGGCGACCCGATGGCGGGTCCGTGCGACCGGCTCGGGCATGGACCTCGCTGTGTACTGCGGACGCTGGCGGACGGTCGACAAGGTGGCCGGGAGCACAGCGGAGTTCGCCGTGCCCGATGGCCTCGTCGGCACCCAGAACGGGTCTGTCCGCCGGGGCTACCGCGGTACGGTGACGGCCGTCCGGACGGGCAGTCGCTCGCTGCACGTGGTGAACACGGTTCCGATGGAGCTCTACCTGCGTCCGGTCGTCGCCGCGGAGGTGTCGCCCTCCTGGCCTGTCGAGGCCCTCCGCGCCCAGGCCGTCGCTGCCCGCAGCTACGCAGCCCACGAGGCCCTCGGGCGCGCCGGCAAGTCGTTCGACGTGTTCGACTCGACACGCTCCCAGGCCTACCCGGGTGCCGTCGGGTACGACTCCTCGTGGCGGGTCGTGCGCGAGCGCGAGCATCCCAACACGAATGCCGCCATCGCCGACACCGCGGGGATGCAGGTCACTGTGGGCGGTGCGCCGGCCCTGACCCAGTTCAGCTCGTCCAACGGCGGGGCGACGGCCTCCACCCCGCTGCCGTACATGGTGACGCAGGCCGATCCCTGGGACTCCACCGCCGCGAAGAACCCCCGCCTGGCCTGGACCGACAGCATTCGCGTCACACAGCTTCGGGCTCGCTGCCGAGGCGCTGGGGACATCTCCGCCGTTCGGGTGCTGGCCCGCGAGGGCGCAGGCCCCTGGGGTGGCCGGATCACGCAGATGGAGATCGTCGGCACGGCGCGCACGTGCACGCTGGCCTCGGACTCCGCGATCCGGGCGACGCTCGGCGTGAACAGCAGCTTCCTGACCTTCACGCCCTGAGCTGCTGGGTCCGGGCTCGCGCGGTCAACGATTCCCTCGAGGCCACGCAACCGCGGATGACCCCTCAGGCCCGGGGGATCGGGTGGCCCTCTGAGGCCTGGACGACGACGAACCCCTGCCCGGACAGCGAGAGCTGGTAGGCCTCACCCGATCCGCGGCCGATCATCGCGCTGGCCTTGGCGGTCTTGCGGATGCCGGATGTCAGCGACGTGGACCACAGCACTGCGGCCTGCATGTCGACGTAGGTGGGGACGTCGACGTTGAGGACCACCGGGGTGCCGTACACCGTGATCGCCAGCGTGCCGGTCCCGGTGAACGTGGTGTTGAACAACCCACCGCTCATCATCGACGCGCCCTCGACCTTGTTGATGTCCCACGTCAGCGAGCTCTCGAAGGCCAGCACGTGGCTGCCGCCGATGGTCACCGACTCATCCTCCAGGTGCAGCAGGAACACCTCGTCGGCCTGATCCGCGAGGAACACGTCGCCGTCGCCGCTGACCTTCATCAGGGCCATGCCCTCGCTGGTCAACGCCTTCTTCATGAACTTGGCCATGCCGCCGCTGCCCTCGTAGGCGAAGTCGACGTTGCCCTGGTAGGCCACCATCGAGCCCTGCTTGGCATAGAAGTACCCGCTGGTCCCCGATAGGCGGACCTTGAGCATCTTCTTGTTCTGCTTGGTGAAGCTTCCCGGCTCCGAGGTGGCCTCGGTGTTGCTGAACATGTCGCTGCGCATGGCTCCACGGTAGGGCACGGGGCGCCCCGGTGCCCGACCGGAGGTGCGATCCCCCTGGCCGTCCCCGGGCGCGGTCTGTCAGAGCTGCGTGTGGTCCCGTGGCGGGTCGCCCTGGCCCTCGTGCTCGTGCTCGTGGTGGTTCACGTGTGCCGGGCCCTCGTAGGGGTGCAGGTCGGGGTGCGGCACCGTGTGGTACTGGTGCAGCTCCTCCACGCTGGGCAGCATCTCCTCGATGTCGTCGGCGTTCTCCGCGTGCATCATCAGGCGTCCTGCCCAGACCAGCAGGATGGTGACGGCCGTCAGGCTGGCAACCCACCCCCAGGGGTCCGGGAAGGTCGTGAGCTTGAACGCGACGAAGCCGACGATGGCTGCCGCGGGCATGGTGAAGATCCAGGCGGTGACCATCTCCCCGATCTTGCGCCAGTTCAGGCCAGTTCCTGCGGCCGCGCCGGATCCCATGACCGAGGAGGCTGCCGCCTGGGTCGTGGAGATCGGGATGCCGAGCTCGGTGGCGCCGAAGATGGAGGTGACCGCGCCGATGTTGGCCGCGACGCCCGAGTTGGCGTTGAGCTTGGTGATCCGCAGGCCCATGGTCTCGATGATCTTCCAGCCGCCCCACATGGTGCCGAGGGCGATCATCGAGTACGCGCCGAGCTCGACCCACAACGGGATGCCCGCGTCCTCGCCGAGGTAGCCACCGGCGACCAGGGCGAAGGCGATCAGGCCCATGGTCTTCTGGGCGTCGTTGGCGCCGTGGCCGAACGACACGGCCGCGGACGAGATGATCTGAAGCCACTTGAACGGCTTCGCGTCGTCCTTCCAGTGCGTCAGCCGCTGCAGCAGCCCGACCAGGAACATGGCGACGAACGCCACGGTGAACGCGACCAGGGGGGAGACCGCGATGGCGATCGCGGTCTTCGTCACGCTGCTCCACTTGATCACGTCTGTGCCCCCGGCCGACAGGCCGGCTCCGATGAGGCCACCGATGAGGGCGTGGCTCGACGAGGACGGCATGCCGAACGACCACGTGAAGTAGTTCCAGAAGATCGCCCCCAGGAGGGCGCCGAACGCCACACCCAACCCGACCGGGACACCACCGGACTGGACTCCGAGCTCCTCGACCTGGACGGTCTTCGCCACGGTGTTGGCCACCGCCGTGCCCACCACGAACAGGGCGGCGAAGTTGAAGAACGCCGCCATGTACACCGCATGACGCGGCTTCATCGCGCGGGTGGCCACGACCGTCGAGGTCGAGTTGGCGGCGTCGTGGAAGCCGTTGGTGAAGTCGAACAGGAGTGCCAGCAGAACGACGCCGACGACTGCGACCAGGACCATGTCCATGAGGCTCCTCAATCAAGGTCATGCAGGCCCAGCCTGCTGGTCACAGGCTAGGGCCGCGTTCGCCCGGGATTCATCTGCAGGCCACCTTCGCCACCAGTCCGGGCCGGTAAGTTCATCTTGCGTTCATCTTGCCGATCCCGGGTGTTCGCCCCGGGGGTCAGGCCAACTGGCTGACGGCGTGGATCGCCAGCCCGGCCAGGGCGCCGACGACCGTCCCGTTGATCCGGATGAACTGCAGGTCGCGCCCCACCGCCAGCTCGATCCGCTCAGCAGTCTGGGGTCCGTCCCAGCGCTCCACGGTCTCGGTGATCACGCTGGTGAGCTCGACCTTGTAGTCCGAGACGAGGCTGACGATGGTGTCGGTGATCCAGCCGTCGAGCCTGGCCTGGAGGTCCGGATCCGTGGCCAGCGTCCGACCCAGCTGGGCGAGCGCGCCCGAGGCCCGGGTGCGCAGCTCGCTGCTCGGGTCGTCGGCGGCCTCCAGGACCACCCGCTGGGCGGTCTCCCAGATGCGACTGACCGAACGCTGGACGTCGGGATGGTTGTACATGTCCACCTTGGCCCGTTCCACCCGCTCCCGGGTGCTGGGGTTGGCCCGCATGTCGTCGGCGAACTGCACGAGCATCCGGTCGATGGCGATCCGGACATCGTGCTGCGGGTCGTCGCGGACAGCTGCCAGGAAGCGGACGAGCTCCAGGTGGATCTTGTCGCCGACGACCCCGTCGACGAACTTGGGCGTCCACGTCGGTGCCTGCTTGGTGACCACCTCGATGATCGAGCGCCGGTTGGCCACCACCCAGGCGTAGGTCCGGTCGGCCAGGACGTCGACGATCCCGGTGTGCGCGCCGTCGTCGACCACCTGCCCGAGCAGGTGGCCCAGCGCGGGCGAGACCTCAGTGCGCTCCACCCGGTCGGCGATCACCCGCTCGATCATGGTGCGCATCTGCTCGTCGTCGAGCACGGCGATCAGCCCGCGCAGTGCCCTGCCAAGCTCGCCGGCCACGCGCTCCGCGTGGTCCGGGGCGGCCAACCACTCGCCGCCCCGGCGGGTGACCTCGGCGCCGTTGACCTTCTCGCGCACCACGTCGTCGGCCAGGAAGTGCGTGCCCACGAACTCCCCCAGGGCAGCCCCCATCTGGTCCTTGCGGGTGGGGATGATCGCGGTGTGCGGGATGGGCAGGCCCAGGGGGTGGCGGAACAGCGCGGTGACCGCGAACCAGTCGGCCAGGGCCCCGACCATCGCTGCCTCAGCCCCAGCCTGCAGGTAGCCCAGCCATCCGTCCGGGCTGGTCCCGACGGTCACGATCGTGACGGCGTAGATCAGCGCGGCCAGGATGAACAGGCCGGTGGCGAGCGCCTTCATCCGGCGCAGACCCGAGCGCCGGGCCTCGTCCGACCCGCCCCACGGGCTCGCCTGCGTTGGTTGGGGCGCCTCGGCCATCGCGGTTGCCGTGCTCATGACACCTCCCGAGGTGTGCTCGGCTTGCGAGTCTAGACGCGGCCCGAGTGCCGGTGAGGGGTCGCCGGTGGACGGGGATCAGCTCATTGCGGGGGGCACCCCGTCGCAGTCCCGGGCGCCGAGTCACCCAGGGACCGCCCAACCTCCACGCCCCGGACCGATCCGGGGCGTATGCCTGCGGTGCCGGGTCAGTGCGGTGTTGCCGTCGCGCTCACTGACGGGGTGTTGGACGTGACGGCCGTGGAGGAGCCTGCCCCCGGGTCGTCGAAGGCAGCGACCACGCCGGCGATGGACCTCGCGACCATCAGTCCCCCGATGATCAACATCCAGAGCGGGGGCCTCCACCTCGGGGGCGAGGCGTCGACTGGTTGGCGCGGCGTCGCGGGGACCTTCTCCTGCGCCGGAAGTGCCGTGGGGGCGCCCACGGGCTGGCGCCTGGCCGTCCACGCGCGCCCATTCCAGTAGCGGTTGAGCTCGGGGTCGTGCTGGTCGGGATACCAGCCCGGTTCCCGCGATTCGCCTGACACTGCTGCCCCTATCCGAGGATCGATGACCTGATGACGGTACACGCCGGCCCGCCGCCGTGGGGCGACGGGCCAGAAGTTGACGGCCCCGCGGGGCTGGGGTTGGACCAGGGCGCGCGGGGCCATGCGACGCACGCTAGCCGGATCGACGTTCTCCTCGGGTTGCGCGCAGGTCAAGTCCGAGTAAGGGCGGCATCGGCACTCCGCGGGCAGAATCGACACCCAGGGCCCAGAGGGCCGCCCACATGACCCGAGCGACAGTCGGGGCTACTCCCCGACCTCGCGGCGCACGATCTCACCGCGGACGGCGGTGATCCACGTGTTGATGATGTGCCGCTCGTCGTCAGTCCAGGTGGCGTCGGGGGCGTCGAGACGATGCACCTGGCGGACGAGCTCGTCCTTCAACTCCTGAAGGCTGTATCCCTCGTGCAGGAGTGTCTTGACCTCGGGGGCGGTCGGATCCGGTGCTGGCATGGTGGACCTCCTTCTATGGCACAGCCCACGCTATTCCCGCGTCCGTCCCTGGACAGGGCCTGAGGTCCCGACCGCCCGACGGTGTGGCCACCACGACCAAGGAGTGGGACGACGTCCCCGGGGGGTGCTCCGAGAACTGCGGGTCGTCCCTGTCGTCAGGGGCACCAGGTGGCTAGGACCACTCGCCGGCCAGCCAGGCGTGGTGGCGTTCGACGTCGTCGTCACTGCCCATGTGCCCGACCTCGCTGACCTCCGCCACCGCGCCCGGGATGTGCGCGGCCAGCCAGTCGCCGTGCGGACCGGGCACCAGCGTGTCCGCGCGGCCGTAGACCAGCCGGACCGGCACCCGGATGTCAGCCACGTCGAAGCCCCACGGCTTCACGAAGGCCAGGTCGTCGTCGACCCAGCCGTCAACGCCGTCCTTGAGCGCCTCGAGCAGCTGCGCGGACATGCGCACCCGGTGGCGCAGCATCTGCTCGCGGTCGGCGTCGGCCATGTCGTAGTTGGACCCGAGGATGTTCGGGTCCCCGGCCCCGATCCGGTCGAGCATGGGGCCGCGCTCGGCCATGCAGAGCTGGCGGATCGTCGCCTCGCCCACGAGCGCTGCCTCGAACTCGGCGACGTTGCCCAGGGTCATCCCGGCCAACCACTGGTCCCTCGGCAATCCGCCCTCCCCGAACGGCGCTACCGAGACCTGGGCCAGGCAGCGCAGGACGCGATCGGGCAGCAGCGCCGCGCACGCCAGCACGTGCGGACCACCCCCGGAACCGCCGGTGATGGCGAAGCGATCCACCCCCAGGGCATCGGCGATCGCGACGATGTCGGCGACGAAGTCCACCACGGCCCTGCCAGGGTCACGCGTGGAGTCGCCGTACCCGGCACGGTCCACGGACAGGCGGCGCAGCCCGTGCCTGGCGTAGATGGTGGGGTCCTCCCACCAGCTGATCCGGCTGCCCGGGGTCCCGTGCACGCCGAGCAGTGGCAGGCCGTCGGGATCTCCCCACTCGGCCACCGCGAGGGTGCGGCCGTCCGCAGTGGTGATCCTGTGCTCCAGGTGCTCGGGTATGGCTCTGTGCAAGGAGTCGATGCTCATGTGCGGGCCTTTCGCAGAGGTCGGGGCCGAGGTTCGGCCGTGCGTCGGGTGGATAGCCCTCACGGTAGGGCCTGAGCGCGGAGGACACCGCTCTCGGCGATCAACGACCCGGTGAGATCGCGCTCTCCGTCAGCGAGCGACGCCGGGGGTGGGCCTGCCACGATGGCCATCATGGCCAGCCTCGAGATCCGACCCCCGGAATCCTGGGACATGACCGAGGAGCAGCTTCGGGCATGGTGGGGCGCCGTCGTCGACGATCTGCGCGCGGCGTTGGACGTCAAGGGGTCCTAGCCCGCTGCCAGCCCCCGATCAGGCGTTGCGCTCGAACATGCCGGCGACGGCGGCGATCCCGAGCACCGACCGCGCCGCGTACTCCGAGCGCCACAGCCCGCCGTGGCACGACCCATCGACGAACAGCTGCATCGGGTGCGAGATGGGCACCGTCGGGTTCGCGGTGGACGCCGGGTTGCGCAGGTCGTGCACGAGCAGGGCCGCCATGATCGCGTTGGACGTATCCGGCTCGAAGATCTCCAGGCCGAAGCGACCTGCGCCGGCGTAGGCCGCGGCCAGCGCCTTGTTCTTGATCACCGACTTGGTCCGGGTGCTCGGCGCGACGTTCAGCGACACCCTGACCCCGTCCTCGCGCGCGGCCATCGCGCGCCAGCGCTGCAGTCGCTTGGCGAGCAGGTAGTTGGGTCCCTGCTGGCCGACCAGGCAGTCGCAGATGCCGAACTCGACGCCGGTCGAGGTGAACACAGTGTCCGGGTAGTTCTTCTCGAACTGCCCCGCCAGGCGCATGGGGGACCGGGCGTAGCGCCAGACGCCGGCTGACCGCCAGCGTCGCCGCGACTCCTCGACCGCCTCGATGGGCGCCGCGAAGACGTCAGTGGGCGTGGCCAGCCAGGCCAGCATCACGTCGTGGCCGCCGCGGACCAGGTCCATGCTGATGGCATCGATGGCCAGGGACACCCGCACGTGCAGCGGGCCGTCGGCGTACACGTAGTTGCCCAGGGTGAAGGGCCGACCGATGCCCGCGAGCCAGGTTCGGACCTCCGGAGCCTGCGTGAGCAGGTCCGCGCCGGCGACGGCCGCAAGCGCTGAACCCTCGAGCCGGGTCCGGTCCGGCCCGTCGATCGGGACGGGGACCTTCAGCTTCCCGGCCCGGCCCTCGGCGTCGGCGATCAGGCGCCGCCAGAGCTCCGGTCGCGGCAGGTCGACTGCCCACACCGTGGCGCCCCAGTCCAAGAGGCAGGCCAGCGGCCCCATCTCGGCGCCTGCCCCGAGCACCGCGAAGTCCACGCCCGTGAGGTCAAGCCACTCGGGGTGGGCCATCACCGTCTCCAGGGCGTGCGCGAAGCTCGGCTCCACGATCCCGTTGGCGACCCACACGTCGAGCTGGTGGCGCAGGTCCGCCCCCGCCAGCTTGCGACCGTGGTAGGGGATGACGAGGTCCGCGACCCCGCGCCCCCTGCCCACGACCTCTGCGGTCGCGAAGTGGGGCTCGGTATGGGCCGCGAAGGCATCGGCGATACCCGTGACCCTGCCGTCCCGGGTGAACTCGAACTGCCGGTAGAGGGAGTCCAGACCATCCCGGCTCATGGCAACGGATCCGCCGCCGGCCTTCAGTCCGGAGACGACCAGGTCGCGGGCCGGGGCCATGTACCCCTTGCGCCAGTTCTCGGTCTCCTCGATCCGTCCGGCGAGTTCAGCGTCGGTCGCGCGCGCGGCATCGGCGAACACAGCCCGCCCGGTGCCCATCGACGACTGCTGGCCCCTGGTGATCGGGAAGTCGATCCCGCGCTGGGGGTCGAACTCAGGCATGCGGTCCTCCGGGTTGGGTCATCCTCGTCCGTCGATCGCCTTCTGGTAGACGTCGACCGTGATCCGCGCGATCTTGTCCCAGCCGAACTCGTCCACGGCGCGCTGGCGTCCGGCCACGCCCATGGCCGCGGCCTTGGCCGGGTCGGACATGACCTTGGTGAGCGCGTCGGCCACGGACGTCTCGAAGCCGACCGGGTCGGACTCGTCGTAGTGCACGAGGTGACCGGTCTCGCCCTCGACGACGACCTCCGGGATACCTCCGACGTCGCTGGCCACGACGGCCGTCTCGCACGCCATGGCCTCGAGGTTCACGATGCCCAGCGGCTCGTACACCGATGGGCAGGCGAATGCGCCCGCGTGGGTCAGGGCCTGGACCAGGTGCGCCCGGCTGAGGTGCTCGTTGACCCAGATCATGTTGGCCTCGCCCTTGCTGGCCCGCAGCGCGGCCACGCCGGCCTCCACCTCGGCCCCGAGCTCGGGGGTGTCCGGGGATGAGGCAATCAGCACCAGGGGGATGTCCGGGTCCATCTGGGCGGCTGCCTTGAGCAGGTGCGCGATGCCCTTCTGGCGGGTGATCCGGCCCACGAACAGCACGTACGGGCGGCTCGGGTCGATCCCGACCGACTCGATCAGGTCGGTGTTCCGGTCGGGCTGGTAGAGCTCGGTGTCGATCCCGTTGTGGACCACGTCGACCTTCGCCGGGTCCACGTCGGGGTAGGACTCCAACACGTCGCCACGCATCCCGTGGCTGACTGCGATGATCCGGTCCGCGCCCTCGTAGGCCGTCTTCTCCACCCACGACGACAGCCGATAGCCGCCGCCGAGCTGCTCGGCCTTCCACGGCCGCTTGGGCTCCAGGGAGTGCGCCGAGATGACGTGGGGCACGTCGAGGAAGATGCCGCCGGCATGCCCGGCGAAGTTGGCGTACCAGGTGTGCGAGTGCAGCAGGTCCACCCCCTCGCTGGCGGCCACCATCGCCAGGGAGATCCCCATGGTCTGCAGTGAGGCATTGGCCCCGGCCAGGGTCTCGGGCACCTGATGGGCGTTGGCGTCGGGGCGCGGCGCTCCCCAGCACTGCACATCGACGTCGATGAGCTTGCGCAGCTCGCGCGCGAGGTACTCGACGTGAACGCCGGCACCGCCGTAGGCCTCCGGGGGCCATTCCCTTGTCAGCAATCCGATTCTCATGCCCGGCAGCCTAGGACCGGGCACGGGCAGGATGCGCGCTGCCCGGACGCCCCCGCCCGCCGCGCCATGCGGGCGGTCCGGTGACTACCGTGGCTGCCATGCCAAACCCTCGCGTACTCGGAATCGTCCTCGCCGGCGGAGAGGGCAAGCGGCTGATGCCCCTGACCGCCGATCGCGCCAAGCCAGCAGTCCCGTTCGGGGGCTCCTACCGGCTCATCGACTTCGTCCTGAGCAACCTGGTCAACGCCGGGTTCGCGCGCATTGCCGTGCTCACCCAGTACAAGTCGCACTCCCTGGACCGGCACGTGACCCAGACATGGGCCATGCCAGCGATCCTCGGCGACTACGTCACGGCTGTTCCGGCGCAGCAGCGGCTCGGCCCGCGCTGGTACACGGGATCGGCTGACGCCATCTACCAGAGCATGAACCTCATCGAGGACGAGGACCCGGACTACCTGCTGGTGTTCGGCGCGGACAACATCTACCGGATGGACCCGCGCCAGATGCTCGAGCAGCACATCGACACCGGGGCTGCCGTGACAGTCGCCGGCATCCGCAAGCCCCGGTCCGAGGCCTCCGAGTTCGGCGTCATCGAGCAGGCCGCGGACTCGACCAAGATCACGGGGTTCCACGAGAAGGTCGCCGACCCGCCCGCGGTTCCCGGCTCGCCGGACGAGTCGTTCATCTCGATGGGCAACTACATCTTCACCCGCGACTGGCTGGTCGACACGCTGCGCGCCGACGCCGCTGACGATGCGTCCGTCCACGACATGGGCGGCAACATCATCCCGGCGCTGACCGCGCAGGGACTGGCGCACGTCTACGACTTCGGCACCAACGAGATCCCGGGGCAGACCGAGCGGGATCGGGGCTACTGGAAGGACGTGGGCTCGATCGACGCCTACCACGAGGCGCACATGGACCTCGTGAGCGTCCACCCGATCTTCAACCTGTACAACCGCGAGTGGCCGATCATCACGTCGTCGCTCGGATCGCCACCGCCGGCGAAGTTCGTCGAGGGTGGCAACGCCCACGAGTCGATCATCGGTGCCGGCTCGGTCATCGCCGGGGGGCATGTCCGCTCGTCGGTGCTGTCCCAGGACGTCCGCGTCCTGCAGGGCGCCTACGTGGAGGGCGCGGTCCTGATGCCCGGTGTGCGGATCGGGCGGGGTGCGGTCGTGCGCAACACGATCCTGGACAAGAACGTGGTGGTCCCCGACGGGGCCCAGGTGGGCGTGCACCTCGACGCCGACCGCGAGCGGTTCACCGTGTCCGACGCGGGCATCGTCGCCGTGGGCAAGGGCATCACGATCTGACGGTGGGGGCTGCCCCGCTCTCGCCGGGGCCAGCCTTCGCGCCGTCCGGATTCGCGACGATTGGCGGTCGCAGAAGCGGACCAACTCGAGTGTGGGCCGCGCGATAGCGGACGAAGTGGCGGAGGGGGCGGACCTGCGCGCAACGGCGGGGGGCCGTGGCAGGCCGGGGGCTACTTCTTCCTGAAGGCCTTGCAGCGCTCCTCGAGGTGGGCTGCGGCATCGTCGCGGGCCTTCTTGCGGGATCGTCGGCCCGGACCGTTCCACCCGCACTCGCAGCGCGCCTGAGTGAAGTTGCCCTTCTCGACCAGGTGCAAGGGGCTCTCACCCTTGCCGTCCTTCCCCATTGCCTACCACCTCCGTTGGCCGCACCCTACGCGTCCCAGATGAACGAGTACCCTTGGGGCATGTCGACGAGCAACTGGACAGTCACCGGAATGACCTGCGGGCACTGCGTGAAGGCGGTCACCGAGGAGGTGTCGGCCATCGAGGGCGTCGAGTCCGTCGAGGTCGACCTGGAGACCGGCGCGGTGACGGTGGCAGCTGCCGCAGACCCGACCCGCGAGCAGATGGCGGCTGCGGTGGACGAAGCCGGATACGCGCTGGTCTGATCGGGTGACCGCGATCCAGATCGTCGAGGTCAGTGCGCGCGACGGGCTCCAGAACGACTCCGCCCGGCTGAGCACCGAGCAGAAGGTCGAGCTCATCTCACGGTGCGCGTCGGCGGGCCTGCGCCGGGCGGAGATCGCCTCCTTCGTCAACCCCACGCTGGTCCCGCAGATGGCTGACGGGGAGGCCGTCGTGGCCGGCGTGAAGTCGGCCGTCGAGGGCCCGTCGTCGTGGATCGGGCTGGTGCTCAACACCCGTGGGTTCCACCGGGCGGCGGCCACCGGCGTCGACGAGGTCAACTGCGTCGTGAGCGTCACCGACGAGTTCTCGCAGGCCAATCAGGGCATGACCTCCGAGCAGGCGATCGCGGTCGTCGCCGAGGTCGTGCCCCTGGCCCGTGCGGCCGGGATCATCCCCACGGTGACTCTGTCGGTGGCGTTCGGCTGCCCCTTCTCCGGCGAGGTCACGGTGGACAGGGTCCGCCGTGTGGTCGAGCTGGTCGCCGCGACCGGTGTCAAGGAGGTCGCGATCGCCGACACCATCGGGGTTGCGGTGCCCAGGGACGTGTCCACCCGCGTGGCCGCGGTGCGTGGGCTCATCGGCGACCTGCCCCTGCGCGCGCACTTCCACAACACGCGCAACACCGGGTACGCCAACGCGCTGGCTGCCGCGGATGCCGGGGTCACGGTCCTGGACGCCAGCCTCGGGGGTATCGGCGGCTGCCCGTTCGCCCCACGTGCCACGGGGAACATCGCAACCGAGGACCTCGTCTACGCATTGCACCGCAGCGGGTACGAGACGGGTGTCGACCTCGAGGCGGCGATCGCGGCCAGCCAGTGGCTCGGCGCGCAGCTTGGCCGGGACCTGCCTGCGTACCTGCCGCGCGCGGGAGTCTTCCCGACCGGTTGACGCCGGGACGTGCCCGGGGGCGCGTGCTGCCAGCGCCCGGAGGCGGGCGGCTGTGTCCGAAATCACAGGCGGCCATGTGGTCGCATCGCCAATCGCACAGCGCGAGTTCATCCCTCGTTCATCGACGCTCCCCCAGCCATTCGGGATGTCGCTCTAACGTCACAGCCGTCCACCTGACACAACGATCACACTCAGGAGCATCACGGTGAAGAATCGCCGCCTCGTCGCGGGCGCCGCCATCTCGGCGGCCCTCGCCCTCACACTCGCCGGGTGCAGTGACTCCGGCTCCACCAGCGACACCGGCGCCAGCGGCGCCGCGGGCTCCGGGATCTCCGGCAGCATCAAGGCCTCCGGCTCCTCGGCGCAGAAGAACGCCATGGCCGAGTGGGTCAACGCCTTCCAGACCGCGAACCCCGATGTCACGATCGACTACCAGGCCAACGGGTCGGGCGCCGGCATCCAGGACTTCATCAACAACCAGACCTCCTTCGCGGGCTCGGACTCCGCGCTCAAGCCCGAGGAGCAGACCGGTGCTGACGCCCGCTGCACCGGTGGCAAGGCCATCAACATCCCGATGGTGGGTGGCGCGATCGCCGTGGCCTACAACGTCGAGGGTGTCGACACGCTGACCCTGACCCCCGAGGTCATCGCCGGGATCTTCAACAGCACGATCACCAAGTGGAACGACCCGAAGATCGCCGACCTCAACTCCGGGGTGACCCTGCCCGACGCCGCCATCGCCCAGTTCCACCGCAGCGATGAGTCCGGCACCACCGCCAACTTCACCAGCTACCTGTCGGCAACCGCCCCCGACATCTGGACCTACGAGGTCGGCAAGGCCTGGACGGCACCCGGTGGCCAGGGCTCCAAGGGCAGCGACGGCGTCGCCTCCTCCCTGACCTCGACCCCCAACTCGATCGGCTATGTCGAGCTCTCGTTCGTCGACGGCACCTCGCTGAAGGCGGCCCAGGTCGACAACGGCGGCGGTGCGGTCGAGGCGACCTCGGCCAACGCCGCGACGAGCATCGCGGCGGCGACCGTCGTCGGTGAGGGCGAGGACCTTGCCCTGCAGCTCGACCCGACCATCAGCACGGCCGGTGCCTACCCGATCGTCCTGGTCACCTACGAGATCACCTGCTCGAAGGGCCTGCCGGCGGACCAGCTGGCAGTTGTGAAGCCGTTCCTGCAGTACACCGCCAGCCCCGAGGGCCAGGGCATCCTCGAGGGCATCGGCTACGTGCCGATCACCGGCGAGCTGCTCGCGAAGGTCCAGGCCTCGGTCGAGTCACTGGCCTGACCCGCCGGAGGATCCGAGCGGGCGTGCGCCCCACGGCGGCGTGCCCCGTTCGGATCCTCTAGCCTGACGCTCGAACCGACACGAGACGAGAAGAGACATGGCCGACGCCCCGCCCATCGCTGCCGCCTCACCCATCAGTGGAGCCAGCGTTCGGCGGGGTGATCGCGTGTTCGGGGGCGTGTCGAAGTACGCCGGCATCACCGTGCTGGTCATCATGGCCGCCATCGCCGTGTTCCTCGTCTGGCGCGCGATGCCGGCGCTGATCAACAACACGGGCAACTTCCTCACCGAGCAGTCCTGGAACCCGGATGGGAACCCGCCGGTGTTCGGGATCGCGGCCCTGCTCTTCGGGACCCTGGTATCGGCGTCGATCGCCATGCTGCTGGCGGTTCCCGTCGGGATCGGGATCGCGCTGTTCATCGTCCTGTACGCCCCGCGTCGCCTGGCGTCGGCCCTGGCCTTCATCACCGACCTGCTCGCGGCCGTGCCCTCGATCATCTTCGGCCTGTGGGGCCTTCAGGTGCTGATGGCCAGCAGCGAGGGCGTCCAGCGCTGGATGAACGACTACCTCGGGTGGACGGTTGTCTTCAAGAACACGCTCGACCTCTACGGCAAGAGCCTGTTCATCGCCTCATTGGTGTTGGCCATCATGATCCTGCCCACCGTGGCGGCCGTGAGCCGCGAAGTGGTGCTCCAGGTCCCGCCCGGGCACAAGGAGGCTGCGCTGGCCCTGGGTGCCACCCGCTGGGAGATGGTGCGCATGGCCGTGTTCCCGTTCGCCAAGCCGGGCATGATCTCGGCGGCCATGCTGGGGCTGGGCCGTGCACTCGGCGAGACGATCGCGGTCGCCCTGATCCTGTCGGCTGCCTTCACGGTCAACATCCACCTGACCGAACCAGGTGGCAACACGTTCGCGGCCAACATCGCCCTGAAGTGGAACGAGGCCGGCTCCAACGGTCTGTCCGCCCTCATCGCCAGCGGCCTCGTGCTCTTCTTCCTGACCCTCAGCGTCAACATGATCGCCCGGTGGATCATCGCCAGGCGCTCGGAGTTCTCGGGGGCGAACTGACATGACGACCACCATGGACACTCGCGCGACCGCCCACAGCTCGCTGGTCGGTGGCACCCTTCCGCGTTGGGCGCCGGGCGTCGTCCTCGCCGGCTCCGTGGTCGTGGCCATGGCCCTGAACGTGTCCACCGGCCTCGCGGGATGGTTCGGCACCACCCTCGTCGCCGCGCTGACGTTCATGGTCATCCAGTCCATCTGGAGCTTCGCAGTCGAGGGGCGACGCCACGCGGTCGATCGGCTGGCCACGACGTTCGTCTACTCCACCTTCGTGATCGCGATCGTCCCGCTGATCTCCGTGCTCTTCACCGTCATGGCCAAGGGCCTGAAGGTGATGAGCTGGGGGTTCCTGGTGAACTCCATGCGCAACGTCAGCCCGCGCAACCCTGGGGGCGGCGCTGGCCACGCGATCGTGGGCACGCTCGAGCAGGTCGCCCTTGCGGCCATGTTCGCCGTGCCCGTGGGGATCCTCGCCGCCATCTTCCTGGTCGAGTACGGCCGGGGCCGGCTGGCCCGCTGGATCTCCTTCTTCGTCGACGTGATGACCGGTATCCCCTCGATCGTGTCGGGTCTGTTCATCTTCACGGCCCTCGTCCTGGGCCTTGGCCTCGAGCGTTCCGGGTTCGCAGCTGCCCTGGCCCTGGCGATCCTCATGCTTCCGGTCATCATCCGCACATCCGAGGAGATGCTGCGGATCGTCCCGAACGACCTGCGCGAGGCGTCCTACGCCCTGGGCGTGCCCAAGTGGCGGACGGTCCTCAAGGTGGTGCTACCGACCTCGTTGGCCGGCATCGTCACCGGAGCGATGCTGGCTGTGGCCCGCGTGGCCGGGGAGACCGCGCCTCTGCTGCTCACGACGTTCCTGACCCAGAGCTACAACAACAACCCGTTCTCCGGCCCGCAGGCGGCGCTGCCGACGTTCATCTGGGACCAGATCACGAGCGGCACCCAGGCCTCCGTGGACCGGGCCTGGGCCGGCGCCCTGGTCCTGATCACCCTGATCATGTTCTTCTACATCATCGCGAAGCTGCTCGCGAACCGCTTCGCACCGAAGGGATGACCCAGCGACCATGAGCAAGTCCATCACCATGCAGGACGTGGACATCTTCTACGGCGACTTCAAGGCCGTGGAGGGGGTGTCCCTCACGGTCCACGCCAACTCCGTGACCGCGTTCATCGGGCCCTCGGGCTGTGGCAAGTCGACCGTGCTCCGCACGATCAACCGGATGCACGAGGTGATCCCGCGGGCGTATGTCAAGGGGTCCGTGCTCCTCGATGACGAGGACATCTACGGTGCGGGTGTCGACCCCGTCAACGTCCGGCGGACCATCGGCATGGTGTTCCAGCGGCCCAACCCATTCCCCACCATGTCCATCGCCGAGAACGTCCTGGCCGGCGTGCGCCTGGCTGGTGGTCGGTTGAGCAAGTCCGACGCGGAGGCGATCGTCGAGGAGTCGCTGCGCGGGGCCAACCTCTGGGAGGAGGTCAAGGATCGCCTGGCGAAGCCGGGATCCGGGCTCTCCGGAGGCCAGCAGCAGCGGCTGTGCATCGCCCGGGCGATCGCCGTCAAGCCCCAGGTGCTGCTGATGGACGAGCCGTGCTCGGCGCTTGACCCGATCTCCACACTGGCGATCGAGGACCTCATCCGTGAGCTCGTCGAGCAGTACACGATCATCATCGTGACCCACAACATGCAGCAGGCCGGACGGGTCTCGGACACGACCGGCTTCTTCAACCTCGCCGGAGTGGGCCAGCCCGGCCGTCTGGTCGAGATGGGCGCGACCTCGGAGATCTTCTCCCGTCCCAAGGAGACCGCCACCGAGGACTACATCTCCGGCCGCTTCGGCTGATCGGCGCTCCACAGCGCCCCCACGGATCGGGTCGGGTTCGAGCTGATCGTGTTCGTCGAGATCCGACAGGATCCGATCGGGCGGCCAGCGGATCGAACGTGATCCCGGGGCGGGCGTCAGCTGTGCGCCGGCGGCAGGTCGTGCTGCTCGGCGGCGACCGTGCGGACCGTCTCGTCGGTGGGGCGGTTGACCCACGTGCGGTGGAACACGAAGAAGCCGCCCGGGGCGACCCGATGGAGGAACTTCGGCCCGCCGGCGGCTGAGCGCAGGGCGTCGAGCTGGGTGGGGATCACCGGTCGGTGGGAGCACAGGACGGTGGGCCAGGGCTGGTTGAACATCTCGATCGTGCGGCTCACGCCCGGTCCGGGGTCGAGGAGGAAGTCGTCCTCGCTGATCGTGGGCTCCAGGCGGATCCCGGACCCGAGGGCGGCAGCGGCCGGGCGCAGGGTGGCCAGGCAGCGCTCGGCGGCCGACGAGTGAAGGTGCCTGATACCGAAAGCCTCGAGCAGGGGGATCAGCCGGGTCGCCTCCCACTCACCATGGGCGAGCAGGCCCCGGGCGGGGTCCGCGCGGTCACGTCCGGTGCGCTGGGTCCAGTCCACCCGCTTCTCCGCGCTGGTGTGTCGCAGCAGGACGAAGGGGATCGTGGGTGGGGTCCTGGTGGCCAGCGCGATCAGCTGGCCGTCGCGCGGGTAGGTCATCACGGCGGCGGCCTCCTTGGGGCGCAGCCAGCGCAGTCGATCGACCTCCTTGTTCTCCACGAACTCACCGCGAACCACGCTCGCCCGCCAGTACTCGACGGTCTTCGGCGCGCCGTCGACGCGGTAGTGCTGGGTGGGCAGCGGCACGTCGAGGACCGGCGTGAATCCGGTCTCCTCGACGGTCTCGCGCACGGCGGTCTCGATAGCGTGCTCCCCGGCCTCGAACTTGCCCTTGGGCAGCGACCAGTCACGCCTGCGGCGCCGGTGGATCACGGCGACCTCAAGGTCCTTGCCCACACCCCGGGTCAGCACGACCCCAGCGGCGCGTATCACGTCATGCGATGCGCTGGACATGTCACTACCCCAGGCGCGTCTGCTTGCGCAGGCCCCGGACCGCCGGCCATTGCTCCTTCATCCGGATGCGCGCAATCAGCTCGCACTCCACCTCGTAGGCATGCAGTAACCCCAGGGAGAACCCGGTGGGACCGTCGAAGTGCTCGGCGAGCTCCCGGCATGTCTCCTGGGCGATGGACGCGTCCTGGTGCTCGCCGAGCTGCTCCGTGACGTTGCTCAGCGATGTCGCCAGGCCCTTGGCCGGTGCGCCGAAGACCGGGACGAGCGCCTCAGCGGCGTAGCGCGCCCGTTTCGCGGTGATCCGGGTCTCGTGCCACTCGTCCGACGGGCCGTCGAGCGTGAGCGCCTTGACCTCGCGGGCCAGCTTGCGCCAGGACTTGTCGAACAGCGGCGGAAGGGCCTCGCGGCCCGGTGCTGCCGCCGCCTCGCTCAGCTGCGGGTTGGCGGCGGCGTCCACGAGGGCGTCGAGCAGGGCGAGGTGGCGCTCTGAGCGCATCGCCTCCAGGGCCTCGGCGCGTCCGGCGTCGACCTTGGCCTGCATCAACGGGTCGACGTGGGCGTGGATCGTGGCGGCATCAGCATCGCCGAGCTCGTCGGCGTGGGCATCGAGCCGGGCGAGCAGCACCTCGGAGTCGCGGCTCAGGCCGAGCTCCGAGGCCGCCCAGCCGAGCTCGTCGCGCAGGTGGCGCGACCAGTCGGGGTCGACCAGGGGGGAGAACACGCGAAGGCCGCTGCGCAGTCGCCTCGCCGCCACGCGCATCTGGTGCACCGAGTCGGGCAGGTCGCGCCGGACCCGCATGTCCTGCACCAGGAAGCGCCGCACGTGCGTGAGCAGGTGGGCGTGCACGGCGTCGCCGGCTGGGTCGTCCGGACCGACGGGCGACGGCTCGGCCACGTCTGGGTCGGCCTTTGCCGCCGGCCCCAGTGCGCTGCCCGCGTTCGAGGCGGTGCCGGGCATCGCCCCATGTGCCAGCAGGAGGTCGATCACCGGATCCAGCGCGCCCGGATCAGACCCGAGGGACCTGATCTGCAACTCGCGGAATCGACCGGCCACGACCTCGCCGTCCATGATCGACACGACGTCATCCACGAGCTCGGCCACGGGCTTGTCGCCGCTGTCGTAGAGGACGTGGGCGGTCCGCTGGGTGTGCAGCGTGGCGACGGGCAGCAGCGGGTTGCGGCGCGCCAGGGCCGTGACCACGTCGGCCATCTGGTGGGGGACCTGGCCCGGCTCGCCGGCGTCCAGGGGCAGGCGCATCTCGTCGTCGCCACTGGCCGCGGAACCCTCGGCCGGCATCGTCAGGTGCCATCCCTCGTCGGCGCCCCCGGCGCGGCGGCACAGTGTCACGCCCCACCGGATCAGGCGCAGGTCCTCGGTGTCGTGGTAGACCGCGCGCACCTGCACGGCTGGGCGCCGGTCGACCCGCGCGATGCCCGTGTCGACGGTGCTGCCCGCCAGGCCGGGGACCAGCCCCACGAGGTCGGGCATGCGGAACAGGGCATGGACGCGCAGCTTGCGCTCCACTGCCCGTTCGGTGGTCGAGGACTCGCTCACGTCGGCCTTCCAGTTGTGCGTGTCAGTGCTCGGGGGGCCAGCATGTCACTCGAAGGTGAACGACTCATCAGCCCGCCGGCGTGCGCCGGGGTCGGGCGGCCCGGACCTCGATCAGGTGCTCCTGGAGGTCACGACATGCCGTGCCGTGCGCGTCGGTGATGTGCGGGGTCCAACTGCCGTCGGGCTGGCCGATCCAGGCCTTGGTGGAGTCGTCGAAGCCCATGTCGATCAGCGCCGAGACCTGTGCGGCGTGCTCGGCGCCCAGGCGCACGAGCACCTCGACGCGTCGGTCGAGATTGCGGTGCATGAGGTCCGCCGAACCGATCCAGGTCTCCGTCTCGCCGCCATTGGCGAACTCGTAGGCCCGGCTGTGCTCGAGGAACCGACCCAGCACCGAGTGCACGCGGATGTTGTCGCTCAGGCCCGGCACCCCCGGCCGCACTGCGCAGATGCCGCGGACCCAGATGTCAACAGGGACCCCTGACTGCGAGGCCCGGTACAGGGCATCGATGATGCCCTCGTCGACGATCGAGTTGCACTTGAAGCGCACCCGGGCTGGGCGGCCGGCCCGGTGGTGGGCGACCTCCCGATCGATCCGCTCGACCAGGCCGGTGCGGATCGAATGCGGCGCGACCAGCAGCCGGTTGTACGTGGTGTTCATCGAGTAGCCGGACAGCACGTTGAACACGTTGGAGACGTCCTCGCCGACGGCCGGGTCGGTCGTGAGCAGGCCCATGTCCTCGTACAGCCGCGCGGTCTTCGGGTGGTAGTTCCCGGTTCCGATGTGAACGTAGCGGCGCAGTCGCTCGCCGTCGTCGCGCACCACCATGCTCAGCTTGCAGTGGGTCTTGAGGCCCACCAGCCCGTAGACCACGTGCACGCCCTGGCGCTCGAGCTTGCGCGCCCAGGAGATGTTGGCCCGCTCGTCGAAGCGGGCCTTGATCTCGACGAGGGCCAGCACCTGCTTGCCCGCTTGGGCCGCATCGATCAGCGCATCGACGATGGGGGAGTCCCCCGAGGTGCGGTAGAGCGTCTGCTTGATCGCCAGGACCTTGGGGTCTGCCGCCGCCTGCTCGAGGAAGCGCTGCACGCTGGTGGAGAAGCTGTCGTAGGGGTGGTGCAGCAGCACATCGTGGTCGCGCATGGCCTCGAGGACGTCCGGCGGTGCGGCGGTCTCCACCTCGGACAGCTGCGGGCTGGTCTTCGGCAGGAACTTGGCCTCCTTGAGGCCCTCGCGATCCAGGCCGTAGATCGTCCAGAGGCCGGTCAGGTCCAGCGGCCCGGGGAGGGAGAAGACCTCCTCCTCGGAGATGCCCAGCTCGCGGACGAGCAGCTCGAGGACGTACGGGTCGATCGAGCGCTCCACCTCGAGCCGGACGGGCGGCCCGAAGCGGCGGCGGTTGAGCTCACGCTCGAGCGCCTTGAGCAGGTTCTCGGCGTCGTCCTCCTCGACCTCGACGTCCTCGTTGCGGGTGACCCGGAACGAGTGCTGCTGGAGGATGTCCATCCCGGGGAAGAGGTCCGACAGGTTCGCGGCGATGACGTCCTCGAGGGGGACGAACCGTTCGGGTCCGACCTGCAGGAACCGCGGCAGGCTCTGGGGCACCTTGACCCGGGCGAACAGCTCGGTCCCGGTGCCGGGGTTGCGCACGACGACGGCGAGGTTGAGGCTCAGCCCGGAGATGTAGGGGAAGGGGTGCGCCGGGTCGACGGCCAGCGGGGTCAGGACCGGGAACACCTTCTCGGCGAACGTCCGCTGGAGCAGCGCGCGCTCGTCGTCGGTGGCCTGGTTGTACCGCAGGAGCTGGATCCCCTCGGCCCGCAGGCCGGGGAGCACCGAGTCGCCGAAGCAGGTCGCGTGCCGGTCCATCAGCAGGCGGGTCCGGCTCAGGATCAGCTCGAGCAGGTCGCGCGGCATGAGACCGCTGGCCGCCCGCACGGCGATCCCGGCGTCGATGCGGCGCTTGAGCCCGGCGACGCGGACCATGAAGAACTCGTCGAGGTTCGAGGCGAAGATGGCCAGGAACTTGGCCCGCTCCAGCAGGGGCAGGGAGTCGTCCTCGGCCAGCTCGAGGACCCGCTCGTTGAAGGACAGCCAGGACAGCTCACGATCGGCGAAACGGTCGGCCGGCAGGGGTGTGACGGCCCGGGGGCTGGCGAGGGCCGCGGCGTGCTCCGTCGGCTCGTCCACGTACGGCTGGGTCGCGGTGTCGGACACGGCAACCTCCTCCCAGTGCGGTGTCGGACGAGTCTATCGACGGAACAGCGTGTCGCTGTCCCAGGGAGCGAACCCCAGCGCCCGATACAACGAGATGGCGGCGGTGTTGTCGGCATCCACGTACAGCAGCGCCGCGGACAGGCCCTGGTGCCTCAGGTGGTGCAGGCCGGCCAGCGTCAGGCTTCGTCCCAGCCCGCGCCCACGCATTGACGGGTCCACGCCGACCACGTAGACCTCGCCGATGGGTTCGTGGGCGTGTCCCGAGGCGACCGCGCGGCCGTCGCCCGCGTGGCTGTGCGTGGCGTCGTCGATGTGGTGGTGGCCGTGGCCGTGGCTGTGCACCTTGGTCCAGTGGAAGCCGACCAGCCGACCGTCGGAGGCCTCAGCAATCAGGAACCCATCGGGGTCGAACCACGGCTCGGACATCCGCTGCTCGAGGTCGGCGCGCGTCCAGCCCCCCTGGTCCGGCAGCTCGGTGAACGCCGCGGCGTTCAGTGCCAGCCAGTCATGGATGTCGCGTTGCGCGTCGAACGAGCGCACCGTGATCCCGGCCGGCAGGTCGACGGGGTCCAGCGGCGCGAACAGGGAGCGCCGGAGCTGCCAGAGCCGGCGCACGCGGTGGAATCCGTGTGAGGCGGCCAACTCGTTCGCGGCTGCGTCCGCGCCGTGGGCCCACAGCCGCAACCGTCCCGGATGCGTCTCAGCCTGGCGGACCAGTTCGTCGACCAACATGCCGCCCAGGCCGCGGCGCCGGGCGGAGGGGCTCACCGCCAGCTCGGCCGAGGGTCCCTCGGAGGCGTCGCTGATGTCGAGGTGGGCGTATCCCAGCAGGCCCGGTGCGCCGTCCTGTTCCGCGAGCAGGTGCAAGGAGTCGCCGCCCCCATGGCGAAGGTGCAGCACGACGTGCTCGCTCAACGGGTAGGCGCCGTCGACGCGGGCGGACTCATCAGCCAGCGCCAGTGCCGCACGGATCTCGTCGTTGGTCAGCTTCGAGGTGATCCGGATGCGAGCGTCAGGTGGTGTCACTGCACGGGTTCACGCAGGGTCGCGGCCGTCGCGATGTCGAGTCCCTCGTCCTGGCGGGGCGGGACGAATCGGTAGCCAACGTTGCGGACCGTTCCGATGAGTCCCTCGTGCTCGGCCCCGAGCTTCGCGCGAAGCCGCCGCACATGGACATCCACGGTGCGCGTGCCGCCGAAGTAGTCGTAGCCCCAGACCTCCTGGAGCAGCTGGGCCCGCGTGAACACGCGACCGCCGTGGCTGGCCAGGAACCGCAGCAGCTCGAACTCCTTGAACGTGAGGTCCAGGCTGCGGCCCCGGATGCGTGCGCTGTAGGCGCTCTCGTCGATCACGAGGTCGCCGAGACGCATCTCGCCGTCGGAGTCTGCCTCGTCGGCGACGATGACCCGTCCGATGGCCAGGCGCAGGCGGGCCTCCACCTCAGCCGGTCCGGCCACATCGAGCAGGACGTCGTCGATGCCCCATTCGGCGTTGACGGCGGCCAGGCCGCCTTCCGTCGTGATCAGGATGACCGGGCATTCGACGCCCGTCTGGCGGATCAGGCGGGTCAGGGCCCGGATGTGCGCGAGGTCCCGGCGACCGTCGATCAGCAGCGCATCGGACTTCGGGGCGTTGAGCAGGGCGCTGGCCTCGGCCGGCAGGACGCGCACGTGGTGGGCGAGCAGGCCCAGCGCTGGCAGGACCTCCCCGGAGGGGCCCAGCGAGGCCGTCATCAGCAGCAGCCTGCTCATGGGCGGACTCCGATCCGTCGCGATGGGGGCGATCCCTGGGCAAGAGGATACGGCAGGATGGGAATCCCCACCGGGCTCGGAGGTGTTGTACCGGCCATGACCGGCGTCTATGTGCTCCTCATCGTGCTGGTCGCTGCCACCCTGTTCGGGCTCTGGCGCAAGCGCACCGACGGCCGGATGCGGACCGTCTCGTCGGGGTCAGCGTCAGCCCCGGTGCCCGCGACCGCCAACGTCGCCGGTGCGGGGGTGGTCGGTGCCGCGGATGACTCCGAGCCGCTGATCGTGGACGGACACCCCATCGAGGTCGTCGACCACACGCTCATCCCAGCCGCCGACGTCCTGGGTCCGGCCGATCTGGGCCAGCCCTTGGGCGAGCAGGCGACCCTGCTGCAGTTCTCGTCGGCCTTCTGCGCGCCCTGCCGGACCGCGCGCGCGGTGCTCGGTGATGTCGCCGCGATGGTGCCGGGCGTGGTGCACATCGAGGTCGACGCGGAGTCGCACCTCGACCTCGTGCGCCAGTTGGACGTCATCCGGACCCCCACGGTTCTCGTGC
This sequence comes from uncultured Actinomycetes bacterium, assembly GCA_963700475.1. Taxonomy (GTDB): domain Bacteria; phylum Actinomycetota; class Actinomycetes; order S36-B12; family CAIYMF01; genus Prado023. The sequence continues at coordinate 60,376 of CAVOXR010000010.1, read as the reverse complement.
TGGACGCGACCGGGCGGATCCGCACCCGCGCCACGGGGGCCCCGCGCAAGGCCGACGTGATCGCCGCCCTGGGCGAGGTCATCTGACCTACGAGAGCGTCGCTGCGGCGAACGCCCGCGGAGTCGGCAGCGTCGTCAGGTCCTCCTCCGAAGCAGTACCCCGGTGGCGATCTCCAAGACGCACAGGGCAGCCAGCCGGACGGTCCGGCCGTCCGGGGTGTCGGCGCTGGCATCCACCTCGGTGATGTCGAGGCTGACCACGCGCGGGTCCGCGCCCGCGGCCCGTGCGGCTGTGCGCAGCTCACGTGCGCTGATCCCGCCGGGCACGGACGCGGGGCACGCCGGGGCCACGGCGCGGTCGCAGACATCGACATCGAGGTCCACGTGGATCCGCGCCGTCGGACCGCCCCCGGCGATCTCCAGGGCCTCGGCCATCGCGTCGGCCATCGGACGGCGCTCGAGCTCCTCCCGGCTGATCACGGTGACCCCGAGCTCTCGGGCGCGGGCGGCGTAGAAGGCGGAGTTGGCGAAATCGCTGATCCCGATCTGGACGACGCGCCGGCCGTCGAGGCCGGACTCGACCAGCCGGCGCACAGGGGAGCCGTTCGAGCGCCCGTCGCGAAGGTCGTGGTGGGCATCCAGGGTGATCAGGCCGTCGGCACAGGCCCCGTGGGCCACGGCGAACGTGATCGAGTTGTCCCCACCCAGGGCCAGCACAGGCAGCTTGGGGAACAGCCGGACCGCCTCGATCGTCTCGCGCTCGCCCGCGGGGGAGTCCGGGTCGGACTGGTCCCCGAGATCGACGAGCATCAGCTCGGACAGGTCGACGTCCGCCGACGGTACGTACGTGGAGTACCGCGCCAGCGCCGCGCGGATGGCGGCCGGCGTCGTGTCGGCGCGAGTGGGCGAGATCGAGGTGGCGTGCGCCGGGATTCCGATCAGCGCCATCTGGGCAGGTCGTGGGGAGCGATCGCTGGGCCAGGCGTGCTCGTCCGTGCAGGCCTGGATCCACGTCGAGGCGCGCGGCCAGTTCGGGTCGTCAACCATGGAACCTCCCGCCGGCGGCCAGGGCCGGCCCCGCTGCGCCCGGGGCAACATGCTGCCCCGCTCGCCACACTCCCGAGATCAGGTCCACGCCGGGACGGTATGCCAGATGCACGTAGCTGGGGGCGGCGAGCACGACGAGGTCCGCCGGGCCGCCGACGGTGATCCGGCCGAGGTCGTCCCGGCGCAGGGCGCGGGCACCTCCGCGAGTCGCAGAACGCAGGGCCTCGGCGACGGTCATGTGCATCTCGCGCACGGCCATCGCGATGCACCACGGCATCGAGGTCGTGAACGACGTGCCCGGGTTGCAGTCGGTGGCCAGGGCCACCGACACCCCCGAGTCCAGCAGCCGGCGGGCATCCGGATACGGCGAACGCGTGCTGAACTCGGCGCCGGGCAGCAGGGTGGCGACGGTGCCCGAGCCGGCGAGGACGTCGACGTCGGTGTCGGTCAGGTGCGTGCAGTGGTCGGCAGAGGCCGCACCCATCTCGACGGCCAGTGCGACGCCGGGGCCGGGGCCCAGCTGGTTGGCGTGCACCCGGGTGCCGAGCCCGGCCCGGGCGCCAGCCTCGAGGACCGCCCGCGCCTCATCGGCATCGAAGGCGCCGCGCTCGCAGAACACGTCGATCCAGCGTGCGGGCGGCGCGCAGGCCTCCAGCATCGGCCCGGTGACCAGCTCGAGGTAGGCCGGTCGGTCAGCCTGGAACTCCTCGGGCACCACGTGCGCCCCGAGGAACGTGACCTCGTCGGTGAACTCTGCGGCGATCCGGCAGGCCCTCGCCTCCTGCTCGACGGTGAGCCCGTACCCGGACTTGATCTCGAAGGTGGTCGTCCCCGAGCCGACGAGCTCGGCCACGAGCCCCCTGACCCCGGCCCGCAGCTGCTCGTCCGTTGCGGTGCGCGTGGCGGCGACGGTCGAGCGGATGCCACCGGCGGAGTAGGCCTGTCCAGCCATGCGGGCGGCGAACTCACCTGACCGGTCGCCGGCGAAGACCAGGTGGGCGTGGGAGTCGACGAAGCCGGGGATGACCGCAGCCCCGGCGCAGTCATGGCGCTCGTCAGCGGCCGGTGCGCCGCGCGCTGGTCCTATCCACGCGACCCGACGATCCTCGAGGACGATCGCCGCATCCGTGAGGATGCCCAGGGCCCACTCATCACGTCCGGTGCTGGGTGCCTTGCCGTGCGGCGCGTTCGTGACCAGCATGCCGATCCGGTCGAGAAGGGTCGTCGTCACGTGCCGCCGCCCTCCTGCATCGGGATCCGCAGGCCCTTCTCCGCGGCAACGCGGGCGGCGATGTCGTAGCCGGAATCCACGTGGCGGATCACGCCCATCGCCGGGTCGTTCGTGAGGACCCGCTCGAGCTTCTGGGCTGCCAGGGTGGTGCCGTCAGCGACCGACACCTGCCCGGCGTGGATGGACCGACCGATCCCCACGCCACCGCCGTGGTGGATCGAGACCCACGAGGCACCCGAGGCGGTGTTCACCAGGGCATTGAGCAGGGGCCAGTCGGCGATGGCGTCCGAGCCGTCGAGCATCGCCTCGGTCTCCCGGTAGGGCGAGGCCACGGAGCCGGTGTCGAGGTGGTCCCGGCCGATCACGATCGGGGCGCTGACCGCGCCGGTGGCCACCAGGTCGTTGAACATCAGGCCGGCCTCGGCGCGCTCGCCCTGGCCCAGCCAGCAGATCCGCGCCGGAAGCCCCTGGTGGGCGATGCGCTCGCCCGCTGCGCGGATCCAGCGCTCCAGGGGCTCGTTGTCGGGGAAGAGCCTGAGCACGGCGGCGTCGGTGGTGGCGATGTCGTCCGGGTCCCCCGACAGGGCCACCCAGCGGAACGGGCCCTTGCCCTCACAGAACAGCGGGCGGATGTAGGCAGGGACGAACCCGGGGAAGTCGAAGGCGCGCGCGTAGCCGGCCAGCTCCGCCTCCCCGCGGATCGAGTTGCCGTAGTCGAACACCTCGGCGCCGGCGTCCATGAACCCGACCATCGCCTCGACGTGCGTGGCCATCGACTCACGGGCCCGGGTCGTGAAGGCGACCGGGTCGGCGGCGGCCAGCTCGTGCCATTGCTCGACCGTGACCCCGATCGGGCAGTAGGCCAGCGGGTCATGGGCGGAGGTCTGGTCGGTGACGATGTCGACGGCCACCCCGCGGCGGAGCAGCTCCGGGAGGATCTCAGCGGCGTTGCCGACCACGCCCACGCTGTGCCCGCGCCGCTCGGCCCTGGCGGCCAGGGCCTTCTCGATGGCGACGTCGAGGTCGTCGGTCCATTCGTCGAGGTAGCGGTGCTCGACCCGCCTGGCCAGCCGGGTGGCGTCCACGTCGACGATGAGGCAGGCGCCCTCGTTCATCGTGACCGCCAGCGGCTGCGCCCCGCCCATCCCACCGCACCCGGCGGTGAGCGTGAGCGTGCCCGCGAGGGTCCCACCGAAGCGCTTGGCCGCGACCGCCGCGAACGTCTCGTACGTGCCCTGGACGATCCCCTGGGTGCCGATGTAGATCCAGGAGCCGGCAGTCATCTGCCCGTACATCGTCAGGCCCAGGGATTCGAGGCGGCGGAACTCCGGCCAGGTGGCCCAGTCCCCGACGAGGTTGGAGTTGGCGATGAGCACCCGCGGGGCCCACTCGTGGGTCCGCATCACCCCGACGGGCTTGCCCGACTGGACCAGCATCGTCTCGTCGTCGCGCAGGGTCGTCAGCGTGCGGACCAGCGCGTGGAAGCTCGGCCAGTCGCGGGCAGCGCGGCCCGTCCCGCCGTAGACCACCAGCGAATCGGGGTGCTCAGCCACCTCGGGGTCGAGGTTGTTCTGCAGCATCCGCAGAGCGGCCTCCTGCGGCCAGCCCAGGGCGGTGCGGGTGGTGCCGCGGGGGGCGCGGACCGGGACCGGCGTACCGAGGTCGTGTGCCATGGTCTTCTCCTTCTCGGTGCTCAGTCCAGGGTTCCGATGGCTGCCGTCACGGCGTCGAGCAGCGCCCCTGAGGCGAGCAGTGCCTCGGCGGCGTGGATCTCGTCGGAGACGATCCGGTCAGGCCCGGGTCCCTCCACGGCCGTGCGCAGCGCGGCCAAGCGCGGCGGCGGTACCCGAGGCGGGGGTCAGTGGGGCCCGCAGGTCCAGGCCGCGGCCGGCCACGATGAGCTCGATGGCCAGCACCTGGCGCAGCCCGCGCACGGCCGCCGTGAGCTTTCGCCCGGCTGCCCATCCCATGGAGACGTGGTCCTCCTGCATGGCCGAGCTGGGGATCGAGTCCACACTGGCGGGCACCGCCAACCGCTTGAGCTCGGAGACGATCCCCGCGGCCGTGTACTGGGCGATCATGTAGCCGGAGTCCACCCCGACCTCGTGGGCCAGGAAGGCCGGGAGTCCCTGGTTGCGCGAGCGGTCCAGCAGCCGGTCGGTGCGCCGCTCGCTGATCGAGGCCACATCGGCGACGGGGATGGCCAGGAAGTCCAGCACGTGGGCCACCGGGGCACCGTGGAAGTTGCCGTTGGACTCCACGCGGCCATCAACGGTGATGACGGGGTTGTCGATGATCGAGTCCAGCTCCCGCTCGGCAACGCCGCGCGCGTGGGCCATGGTGTCGCGTGCGGACCCGGCCACCTGGGGTGCGCATCGCATCGAGTACGCGTCCTGGACGAGGTGGGTCGTGTCGTGACGATGACTGGCGACGATCGCGGATCCCTCCAGCAGCCGGCGCAGGTTCGCCGCGGAGGCGGCCTGCCCCGGGTGCGGGCGCATGGCCACCAGGTCGGCGGCGTACGCGCGGTCCGTGCCGAGCAGGGCCTCCACGCTCATGGCGGTCGTGATGTCGGCGATCCGGAGCAGGTCGTCGAGGTCGGCCAGGGCCAGCGCGAGCATCCCGAGCATCCCATCGGTGCCGTTGATGAGGGCCAGGCCCTCCTTCTCGGCCAGGACGACCGGGGTGAGCCCGGCCTCGGCCAGCGCCTGCGCTGCTGGGCGGGTCGTTCCTTCGGGGCTGACGACCTGTCCCTCGCCCTGCAGGACGATCGCCACGTGCGCCAGCGGGGAGAGATCGCCGCTGCAGCCCAGCGAACCGAACTCGTGGACGGCGGGGATGATCCCGGCGTTGAGCAGACCGGCCAGCGCGGTGACCACCTCGGGTCGGACACCCGTGCGGCCGGTGCTCAGCGTGTGCAGCCGCAGCGCCATCATCGCCCGCACCGTGGCGGGCTCCACGAGGGCGCCGACGCCGGCCGCGTGCGAGCGGGTCAGGCTGACCTGCAGGGCGGCTCGCCGTTCCGGGGCGATGGCCACCGTGGCCAGTGCTCCGAACCCGGTGGAGACCCCGTAGGTCGGCTCGGGTCGACCGGCCAGGTCCTCGATGTGCAGCCGCCCCGCCGCGACCCGAGCCAGGGCCTCGGGCGAGACGGCGATCGGTCGTTCGCGCCGGGCCACGTCCGGGAGCTGATCGACCGTCAGGTCGCCGATGTCCAGGGGCGTCAGGTCAGCGGCATCGGTCATGGCCCATTGCTAGCACCGATGCCCCCCGCGGCGCGCTGTGTGGGGAGCGCGCCGGGCCGGCGGTTCAGCGTGCCCGCAGGTACAGGACCCTCTGGTTGGACCCGGACGAGCGGCGTTCCTCGGTGAGGAACAGGTCCGTGCGGTCGCGCACGAGGTCCGAGAGCTTCTTGTAGCCGTACAGCCGCGGGTCGAAGTCGGGCTGCAGCTTGTTCAGGTAGTTGCCGAACGTCCCGAGGTGCGCCCATCCCTCATCGTCGACGGACTGCTCGAGGGCGCTGAGCACGAACTTCTTGGGCAGCTTGGGCCGCGGACCCGGGTCGGCGGCCTCCTGGGTCTGCACGACCGGCGCCCCGACCGAGGTCGGCTCCGCGGGCTCGGGCTCGGGCTCGGTGGCCCGCCCGCTGTTGCGCAGCACCTCGACGAAGACGAACCGGTGGCAGGCGTTCCGGAACGCCTCAGGGGTCTTCTTCTCCCCGAACCCGAAGACCATCAGCCCCTCCTCGCGCAGGCGCATGGCCAACCCGGTGAAGTCGCTGTCGCTGGTGACCAGCGCGAAGCCGTCGAAGTTGCCCGTGTAGAGCAGGTCCATCGCGTCGATGATCAGCGTGCTGTCCGTCGAGTTCTTGCCCGTCGAGTAGGCGAACTGCTGGACCGGCTTGATCGCGTTGCGCTGCAGGACCTTCTTCCAGGACGCGCTCGTCGGAGCCGTGAAGTCGCCGTAGATCCGGCGGACAGTCGCATCACCGAAGCGCGCGACCTCGGCCAGCAGCGCCTCGATCACGGTTGCCTGGGCGTTGTCGGCGTCGATCAGGACCGCGAGCCTCAGGTGGGTCTCGTCGGTCTCGGCGCCGGGCGTGCGTTTCGTGGGGGTGGCCATGCGGCCAGCCTGTCACGACTCCGCCCGCGGCTCAGCACCCAGCGCCCCGGGTCGCCCGCCCCGCCCACGGCTCAGCCCCGCGCCCTCGGCTGCGCCGACCAGCCGCCCGCCCGCAGCCGCGGGGCTCGGCGTCTGTCTCACTATGCGGAATGATCGCCCACGGAGCAGCACATCAGGCTATCCTTGCCTCATGTATCGGGTGCTCCTCACCAAGCGGCGGGTCATTGACCACTGCCGCATGGGCACCTGTCTGTGTCGAATGCCCTGAGTCGTCCGCCCGTCCCGACCCAGTTCCGCGCATCCACAGACCCCACGGAGAACCCCATGACCACGCTGTCCTCGTCCTCGGCCTCGACCTCGCTGGAAACCGCCACCGACTGCTCGGCGGGCATCGACCCCCGTGGTCCGCGGTTCGCCGCAGTGATCACCACCGTCGTCCTCTCGGCTGCACTGGTGCTCGCCTCGCCGGTGCTCCTTGCGCTCCAGGCCGGGGTGTTCGCGATCGGCGCGTTCTCCCGCCGCCCCGAGCGCCGGCCCTACGGCATCCTGTTCCGGACCTTCGTCCGCCCGCGCATCGGTCCCCCCGAGTACCTGGAGGATCCGGCGTCGTCACGGTTCGCCCAGGCCTGCGGTCTGGCGTTCACTCTCGTGGGGCTGCTCGGATTCGCCCTCGGGGCGCAGTGGCTCGCCCTCGGCGCGATCGCCTTCGCCCTCGCAGCGGCCTTCCTCAACGCCGCCTTCGACTTCTGCATCGGCTGCGAGATCTACGTGCGCGCCCAGCGCCTGCGTCGCTCCTGAACCCGCTGCGCTCGGATCTGCTTCCGTTTGCACGATCTGCTCCCCTCTGAACGGAAGCAGATCGTCGAAGCGGAAGCAGGTGCGTGGGCTGCCCGTTGGGGGCAGGCTCAGCCGGCCCCGTAGACCAGGGCCTGGGCTCCCTCGGCCAGGATCTCGTCGACGAACGTGGCGGCGCCGGCCAACCGGACCCCGGGGAGCAGGTCCACGGCCGTGATGTTGCGACGTGCCGCGCACTGGGTGCAGACGGTGATGGTGCCCTCGGCCAGTACCGCGTCGCGCAGCTCGGCCAGTGGCGCGGACTTGGGCAGCACGAACGCCTCCGCCTGGCCGGGTCGGGCCAGCCCGGTGGCGTCTCCGGTGAGCCACAGCGACACAGTCGCCCCGGAGGCCAGGGCAGTGGCCGCGACCGTGAAGGCCTGAGAGCAGGGCTCCGGATCGGTCGTCGTGCACTTGACCACCAGGGTGCGTGTCATGGGTCAAGACTGGCACCTGCGAGTCGACCCGTCCAAGGCCCGACCAACCATCGGCCGGCTGCCCCGCTCGGGTCTAGACTTCCCCTGTGGACGCCATCGAGATCTTCTTCGCCACCCTGCTGGTCCTGGTCAGCATCGTGATCGTCTGGTTCGCCGGCTACGTGGTCTACAAGCTCTACAGGGGTCAGTCCTGAGCGTGGGCGGGCCGCTCCCCGTCGAGCTGGCCCACCTGTCGTGGTTGATCGGCCGCTGGGGCGGGATCGGTGAGGGTGGGTACCCCGAGGTCGAGCCCTTCCGCTACGAGCAGGTCGTGGAGTTCGCCTGTGATGGCCGTCCGTTCCTGGAGTACCGCTCGGTGTCCTGGATCGTGGACGAGAACAACGAGCGCGTCCGGCAGTCGGCCACCGAGTCCGGGTACTGGCGTCCCCGGCCGGACAACGGCGTCGAGTTCCTGCTGGCCCATCCGACCGGCTTCGTCGAGGTATGGGTCGGCCACGTCGAGGTGACCGGCATCCACGACGCGCGCGTGATCGGCGCCCGGATCGAGCTGACGACCGACGCGGTCGTGCGCACCGAGTCGGCCAAGGAGGTCACGGCGGGGCACCGCCTGTACGGCCTGGTCGAGGGCAAGCTGCTGACCACGTACGACATGGCTGCCATGGGTCACCCGATCAGCAACCACCTCGCGATCGCGCTCGAGCCGATCCCCGACGCGATCGCGCCGTAGGCATGGACCAGGCGCGCCCGGACTGGGATGCCCGGTTGCGCTCGGCCGGGCTGCGCAGCACCGCCCAGCGCCGCGCCGTCCTGCAGGCGCTGTTCGAGGCCCGTCACGCCACGGTCGATGAGCTGGCGGCCGAGGTCCAGCGGACCATGCCGGACATCAACCTGTCGACCATCTACCGCACGCTCGAGGCGCTCGACGAGGCCGGGCTGGTCACCCACGCCCACCTGCACCACGGATCACCCACCTACCACTCGGTCGACGAGGAGCCTCATGTGCACCTCGTGTGCACGGGGTGCGGTGCGATCGGCCAGCAGCCCATCTCCGTGGCGGCGTCCCTGGCAGCAGACCTCCAGGCATCGGCGGGGTTCGTCGTGGACGTGTCCCACCTTGCGGTCCACGGACTCTGCGCGGAGTGCGTCGAGCCCGAGTCAGTGAACAGCGCGGGAAGGTCTGGGGCTCCCGTGGCGTTGGCCCAACCGTGAGCACCCTGCGCGCAGTACCGGCCCCACCCGGAACCGTCGACGAGGTTGTGCCCTGGCACTACGGTGACCCATTCGCGGAGCAGCGGGACCTCGCGGCGGGGATCGGGATCGTCGACCTCGGCAATCGCGACGTCCTCGAGGTGTCCGGGGCCGACCGCCTCAGCTGGCTGCACAGCCTGACGACCGCGCACCTGCTCGGCCTGGCGCCGGGGGAGTCACGCCTGGTCCTGATCCTCAGCCCGCACGGACACGTCGAGCACGAGCTGCACCTGGTGGAGACCGGCGAGACCGTGCTGGTCAGCGTGGAGCCGGGGTCGGGGGCGGCGCTGGCTGCCTACCTGGACTCGATGCGCTTCATGCTGCGCGTCGACGTCGCGGCGCGCCCGGACCTGGCCGTGGTCTGGGAGCCGATCCCGGAGCCCGACGCGAACGGCGAGCCGACCTGGGTGGTCCCTGGTGACTACTGGATCGGCGGGGAGCCCACGCCGTCGGGCAGCGACCGCGGCGGTGACGCGACGCGGTACGCGCCGACTCGTCCGGCCGGGTTCCCGGGGCGCGAGGTCCTGCTGGCGCGCGACGTCGCGACCGCTCGGCTCGCGGCCGGCCGGCCTGCGGGCACGTGGGCGCGTGAGGCGCTGCGCGTCGCGGCAGCCGTGCCCCGGATGGGCTTCGAGACCGACCATCGCACGCTCCCGCACGAGGTGGGCTGGATCGGGGCGGGGGTCCACCTGGCCAAGGGCTGCTACCGCGGCCAGGAGGCCGTCGCCCGGGTGCACAACCTGGGCAAGCCCCCACGTCGGCTGGCGCTGGCCCACATCGACGGCTCCGAGGGTGTGCTGCCGGCTCACGGCGACGAGGTCCTGGTCGGTGACCGTGTCGTCGGCTGGGTGGGCACCGCAGCGCAGCACCATGAGCTCGGCCCAGTCGCGACCGTGATCGTCAAGCGCTCCACCGACCCGAACGCGGACCTGGTGATCCGTGCCGCCGACGGGGAGGTGGTGGCCTCCCAGGAGGTCGTCGTCGTCCCCTGAGTGCCGTTCGGCCCTGTTGCCGTGCCGCCGCCGGTGCGAGCCTTCGGTCATGCACCGACGTGTGTGGCCGGGAAGTCATTTCCCCCTCGGGTCGACCCCGGATGCCGGGGGCACCAACTTCGCCCTGGCGTCCCAGGCGGCCCAGAAGGTCGTCCTGTGCCTGTTCGACGAGGTGGGCCACGAGGAGCAGGTGACGCTGCGGGAGTACGACAGCGGCGTCTGGCACGGCTACCTGCCGGGCGTCGGCGTCGGGCAGCGGTATGGGTATCGGGTGCACGGCCCCTACGACCGCAGCCGGGGCCTGCGGTGCAACCCCGCGAAGCTGCTGCTGGACCCCTACGCCCGGGCCTTCGACGGTGAGATCCGCTGGGGCCCGGAGGTCTTCGACTACGACTGGAACGCACTCGACACCATCTCCGTGCTGGACTCCGCGGCCCACATGCCCAAGTGCTTGGTCGTGGACCCGACCTTCGACTGGGCCGGGGACGTCGCCCCGCGGACCACCTACGCGGACTCCGTCATCTACGAGGTGCACGTCAAGGGGTTCACCGCCACCCACCCGGGGGTGCCCCCGGAGCTGCGGGGGACCTACGCCGGCCTTGCCCATCCCGCGGCCCTGTCACACCTGACCTCGCTGGGCGTGACGGCCGTGGAGCTGCTGCCGGTCCACGAGTTCATCACCGCCAGCGCCCAGGCGCGCTCCGGGTTGTCCAACTACTGGGGCTACAACACGATCGGCTTCTTCGCCCCACTCGAGGAGTACTCGGCGGCCTTCCAGGCGGGGTGGGTCGGCGGCCAGGTGCGGGAGTTCCAGCAGATGGTCCTGGCCCTGCACGCGGCGGGGATCGAGGTGATCCTCGATGTGGTCTACAACCACACGGCCGAGGGCGACCAGTTCGGCCCGACCCTGTGCTTCCGTGGGATCGACAACCACGCCTACTACCGGGTGGACCCGGCCGACCCGTCGCGATACCTGGACACGACCGGTACGGGCAACTCCTACAACGTCGACGACCACACCTGCCTGCGCCTGATCATGGACTCGCTGCGGTACTGGGTCACCGAGATGCACGTCGATGGGTTCCGCTTCGACCTGGCCACCGCCCTGGCGCGTGAGGACGGCGGGTTCGAACGGCTCTCGTCCTTCTTCGCCCTCGTCGACCAGGACCCCGTGATCAGCCGGGTGAAGCTGATTGCCGAGCCGTGGGACGTCGGACAGTGGGACAGCTACAGCGTGGGGGCGTTCCCGGACACCTGGACCGAGTGGAACGGGCGCTACCGGGACACGATCCGCGCGTTCTGGGCCGGGCGCCCCGGGGCGCTCCCGGAGCTGGCCACCCGGGTCGCCGGGTCGTCGGACATCTACGGTCCGACCCGACGGCGCCCGCACGCCTCGATCAACTACGTGACCTGCCACGACGGCTTCACCCTTCGCGACCTGGTGTCCTACACCTCCAAGCACAACGAGGCCAACGGCGAGGACAACCGCGACGGGACCAACGACAACATCTCGTGGAACCACGGCGTCGAGGGCCCCAGCGACCACCCGGTGGTGGAGTCCGCCCGGGACCGTGACGTGCGGGCGATCCTCATGACCCTCCTGCTGTCCCGCGGGGTCCCCATGCTCCTGGGCGGCGATGAGCTCGGGCGTACGCAGCGGGGGAACAACAACGCGTACTGCCAGGACAACGAGATCTCCTGGTTCGACTGGCAGCAGGTCGACGACGACCTCCTGGCCTTCGTCCGGCGCGCCATCGCGATGCGTCGAGCCCACCCCGTGCTGCGCCGGCGCCGCTACCTGGCCGACCCCGGGTACTCCGTGTGGTTCGCCCCCGATGGCCGGGCGATGTCCCCAGAGATGTGGCAGGACCCGACGCGCCACAGCGTTGCGGTCTTCGTCGACGGATCCGTCGCCCCCGACCGCGACCCATGGGGCGAGCCCCTGCTGGACCACAACCTGCTCGTGCTGGTCAACGGGGACGTGGATCCCGTGGCGTTCCGCATCCCCGAGACGTCACCCGCCGGTCGGCCGTCGGACCTGTGGCGCCTGGATCTGGACACCTCCCTCCCGGGGCCCGAGCCCGCGTCCACGAGCCTGGTGCGGGTGGGGGAGACGGTGGTCGCCCCGGGCCGCAGCGTGCTCGTGCACTGGTCGGCGTGGGACCCGGTGCCATGATGGGCCCGTGGGCGGACCGGGACAGAGGGCATGAGGGTCGTCGTCCAGCGAGTCGACGGGGCCCGGGTGGTGGTCGAGGGCGAGGTGGTCGGCAGCATCGAGGGCCCCGGCCTGTGCGTCCTGGTGGGAGTCACCCACGAGGACACCGAGGAGCTCGCCGGGAAGCTGGCGGACAAGGTCTACGACATGCGCCTGTTCGATGCCGATGCCCTCGGCGAGCGGCTGCCCGACCTGGGCTTGCCCCCGGGGCAGGGCAGCCGGGAGGTGTCGGCCTCCGATGCCGGTCTGCCTGTCCTGGTCGTCAGCCAGTTCACCCTGTACGCCCAGACCCGCAAGGGCCGACGGCCCACGTGGGAGCACGCCGCACCCCGACCCGTCGCGGAGCCGCTGGTCTCGGCCTTCGTCGACCGCCTGCGCGAACGGGGAGCCACCGTGGCCGAGGGGAGGTTCGGGGCGATGATGCGCGTCGAACTCACCAACGATGGTCCGGTGACGGTCATCGTCGAGCTGTGAGGGCGCTCCTTCCCGGTGTCAGCGGCTCCACGGTCGGCGCTTGCGCCGGTGCTCGGTCAGGGGCACCACCAGTCGGGTGACCACCGGCTCGGCCTTGTCGGGGTCGTCGCTGAGGCTGGACAGCTCGCGCATGAACGCCGTGGTGTCCGACTGGCTGTCAGCGGCAGGTGTCCCCGAGGGGGTGACCACCGAGAGGGCCGGAGGGGGTGAGTCGTCCACGAGCGTCAATGCCGGCGCGGGCCCGGTCGGCACGAGCGCCAGTGCAGGCTCTGTCGGCGGGTCCACCAGAGCCAGGGCAGGAGCCTGCGGCTCCGGCTCAGCGGCATCCGCGTGGGCCGGCTCATCCGGGGCGGGCAGCGCGCTGGTCGCCTGGACCTCATCGGCCGGGGCTGGGTGGTCCTCGCCGGGGGCGGGGTCGTCGCGAAGCAGCGCACCGAACTCGGCCAGCAGCTCGCTCGAGCGCTCCGCGGGGGCATCGGGTGTGGTTGGGGCCACGGGATCAGGTTCCCCGGCATCCGTGCCGTCGAAGCGCCACTGCGGGTCCTCAGGCTCGGTCGGCGGATGCAGCGTCACGACCGGAGCGAGGGCGGACTCGTCCTCGGGCGGTGGCGTGGGGATCGCCAGCAGGCCGGTCATCGCGAGGTCGGCCACGACCTGTGCGGCCTCCACGACCGTGAAGCCGCAGACTCGGGCCAGCTCAGTGAGGTCGCGTCGGCCGTCCACCCGGCACAGCAGGGCCCAGTCGTACGGGCCGAGCGGGGTCTGCGCGGGTCCCGTGCCCGGGGGCCCGAGCACCGGAGTCACATGGGCGCCGCCGACGCGGTTGAGCACGTCGGCACGACGATCCCGGTTCTCCCGGGCCACGGCGAGCAGCTGCTCGATGTCGGTGGGCTCGATGATGTCCTGGCGCACGTGGCGTCCAGCGTGGAACTCGGCGCTGACCACCTCGAGGTCCAACAGGTCGGCGACCTGGTCGCGCACCTGGTCGCGGACGAAGGCATCGATGACCTGCGCATCCACGTACCCCATGCCGACCAGCACCTGGCCGATGAGGTGACCGGGGAAGCGGTCACGCTGAGCGGCCGCGGCAGCGCTGAGCTGCTCGGGGGAGACCAGGCCGCCTGAGAGCAGGCGGATGCCCAGGGCCGGCCGGTAGCCGGGCACCTGCATCGCGTAGATGCGGCCCACCCGGACCCAGACGTGCGACATCTCGCCTGCGGGGTGGTTGATCTCAAGCACCCCAGAGGCGCCGCTCTGGCCGAGGTCTCGGAGGATGGTCTCGGCCGTCGGCAGCCGGTCAGGCGACGACGACTCGATGGACATGGAGGTCCTTTCATCGCGCAGGAACCGTGTCAGAGGTTTCGTCGGCATCTGCGCGGGTGGGTCTTGAGCGTATGGAGGTGCCAAGATGGCGACCATGCCCGCAGCCACCCTCATCACCGTCGCGCCCACGGGGGCGGAGAGCCAGAAGGACGCCAATCCCGCCCTCCCGGTGACCCTCGATGAGCTGGTGGTGGCCGCAGTCGACTGCCAGGACGCCGGGGCGGCGATGGTGCACATCCACATCCGCGACGATGAGGGCCGCCCGACCCTGGACCTCGGCCGCCTGCGTGAGACGGTCGCGGCGGTGCGGGAGTCGACGGACCTGATCGTCCAGCTGTCGACCGGCGGGGCGGTGACCGACCCCCTCGAGACCCGGCTGGCCGTGCTGGACGCCGCCCCGGACTCGTGCTCGCTGACGACCGGGACCGTCAACTTCGGCGACGACATCTTCGCCAACCCCTGGCCGTTCGTCGCCGAGCTCTACCAGCGCACCCAGGCCCTGGGGATCCTGCCCGAGTTCGAGCTCTTCGAGCTCGGGCACGTGACGGCCATGAACCGCCTGCTCGACACGTACGGCGCGCCCGCCGGCGGGCACGTGCACGCCGACTTCGTGATGGGCGTGCCCGGGGGGATGCCGGGGACGGCCGACGCCCTCGTCGCCGGAGTGGCGATGCTGCCCGCCGGGGCCACGTGGTCGGCGACGGGCATCGGGCGGTCCAGCCTTCCGGTGATGCTCGCGGCGCTCTCGCTCGGCGGGAACCTGCGGGTCGGCATGGAGGACACGCTCACCTACGGCCCCAAGCGCCCGGCACGCGACAACGCCGAGCTCGTCGAACGGGCCGCCCGACTGGCCGCCGAGGCGTTCCGCCCCGCTGCCGCACCGGACGAGGCGCGGCAGATGCTCGGCCTCGCGGCGCAGGGATAGGTGACGACTCCCATGGATGGTCAGGTCCTGCTCGCCCAGGTGACCCGCAACGGCTGGGTCGAGTCCGTGCATGCCGGGCACGCGGTGCTCGTCGCCCCCGACGGTGCGGTGATCCGGTCCTGGGGTCGCCCCGAGGACCCGGTCCTGCCACGCTCGTCCAACAAGCCGCTGCAGGCGGCCGGGATGGTCGGGGTGGGGCTGGACCTGGCGGGGGCGCAGCTGGCCATCGCTGCGGCCTCCCACAGCGGCGAGGCATTCCACCTGGACACGGTGCGCGCCGTCCTGAACGACGGTGGCCTGACGGAGGCGGACCTGGCCAACACCCCGGCGCTGCCCTACGCCCCCGCGGCCCAGATCGCCTGGATCCGCGCCGGCGGTGGCCCGACATCGCTGACCCAGAACTGCTCCGGCAAGCACGCGGCCATGCTGCGCACCGCGCTCGCGCTGGGGGCTCCGCTGACCGGGTACCTCGACCCGGACCATCCGGTCCAGCGAGCGGCAGCTGCCGGGATCGAGCGGCTGTCCGGCGAGCGGATCGTGGCCACCGGCATCGACGGCTGCGGCGCCCCGGTGGCGGCGATCAGCCTGGTGGGCCTGGCGCGCGCGTTCTCGCGGATGGTCCTCGCCGGTGCGGATACCCCCGAGGGCCGGGTTGCGCGCGCGATGGCGGCACACCCGGAGCACGTCGGGGGGACCGACCGGGACGTCACGTTGTTCATGGCGGCCCTCCCCGGGGCGATCGCCAAGGACGGCGCCGAGTCGGTGCACGCCTTCGCCCTTCCTGATGGGCGTGCCGGCGCGCTGAAGGTTGCCGACGGCTCGGAGCGTGCCCGTGCCGCGGTCGCCGTCGCGCTGTTGCGCCACCTGGGCGTCGATCCCACGGTCCTGGCCGCGGTCGGGCCAGCACCCGTCCTCGGCGGTGGCCGGCCGGTCGGCTCGATCGACGCACTGATCTGAGGCTCCGCTCGCACTGGACCGGACGCCCGGCCCGAACGCGCTGAAGGGGCCCGACCAGTTGGTCGGACCCCTTCAGCATGCGTTCACCGGCCCCGCGTCAGCGGGGATGGATCACTTGATGGTCGCGAGCACCTTGCGGTACAGCGCAGTGGCCTGCTCCTGGGCGTCGGTGGCCAGGTCGGTCGCGTCGGCGCGGAGGCCGGCCACGGTGGGCAGCTCGACCTTGGGCAGCTCGACCTTGGGCAGCTCCACCTTGGGCAGCTCCACCTTCGACACGCGATCACGCATCTCGGAGATCGAGGTGTGCGGGCGCTCGACCTTGGAGACGAGCTTCTCAGCCTCGGCGCGCACATCGGCGACGGTCGGGACCTCGAGCTTGGTCACCATGGCGCGGAAGCCCTCGACGCTCGGGACCTCGAACTTGCCGACCAGCTCGCGCAGCTCGTCCACGGTCGGGATGTGGCGACCCTCGGGCTTCGGCGCGATCTTCTCAGCGGCAGCCTTGCGGGCGGCCGTGGTCTTGGTGGCGGCCGTCTTCTTGGCGGTCGTGGTCTTCTTGGCAGCCGTCTTCTTGGCCGTGGTGGTCTTCTTGGCAGCCGTCTTCTTCGCGGCGGTCGCCGTGTCCTTGGCCGCAGTGGCGGTCTCCTCGACCTTGGCGTTCGTGGCCTCGGTGACGGTCTCCAGGGTCTCCTGGACGGCCTCGGTCATGGGGGTGGTGTTCTCAGTCATGAGAGTTCCTCTTCTGTGGTGTCCTCGGCCAGCTGGTGCTGCGCCGAGTTCTCGGTCTGGAAGGCCGCGTAGATCTCCAACAGGGCCCTGCGCTGCCGCTCGGTGAGTGTGGTGTCCTCGGCGATCGCCCCGATGACCGTGAGGTCACCGCTGCGCTCCTCGAGGAGCCCCGCTCGCACGTACAGCGTCTCGGCGGAGATCCGCAGACCGGAGGCAATCCGGGCCAGGATCTCGGCACTGGGCTTGCGCAGTCCCCGCTCCACCTGGCTCAGGTAGGGGTTGGAGACATCCGCGGCCTTGGCCAACTGACGCATCGAGATCTGCGCAGCACCCCGCTGTTCGCGGATGTACTCGCCGAGCTTCGTTGCGTCGATCTTGGCCACACATCAAGTATCCGCCCGGGTGCTTGCAATTGCAAGCGGCTAGCAAGCGCTCGGGGCGTGAGATGGCTCACGTGGGCTGGATCACCTACGCTTGATGTCATGAACCTGCTGACGAACGGGATCCTCATGGTCATCGGCCTGGCCACGCTGGTGGCCAGCGCCTGGGCGTTCATCCACTGCCTGCGCACCCGTTCCGACGCGTTCCCCGCGATCGGGCGGCAGTCCAAGGGGCTGTGGCTGGCCCTGACCGGTGGGGCCACCCTGGTGTCGCTGGCACAGTTCAGCCCGATCGGGATCCTGGGCATCGCGTCGATCGTGATCGCCTCGGTGTACCTGTTGGACATCCGGCCGAAGATCGCCGAGATCCTCAGCGGACAGTGACCTGCGGGATCCCCTCCGACCTCATCAGTCGGGCGGATCCATCATCGTGAGGACCACCTTGCCCTGGGCATGGCCGGACTCCAGGTACTCCAGCGCAGCCACCGCCTCGTCGAGCGGGTAGGTCCGGCCCACCACCGGGTGGATCGCGCCCGATGCCAGCATCTCGGTCAGGGTCCGCATGGCGTCCGGCCCGGGGCCGGAGAAGTCCGGACGGGGCACCTGCGAGCTCACTGCCGAGCGCGCCATCAGGGCGAACACCCGGGGGATGCTGCCCAGCCACCGGTGGCCCCCGGCGCCGTACCGGTCGTGGCCGATCAGCATGTAGCGGCCGTTCTCGGTGAGCACCGGGCGGATCTTCGCGAAGGAGTGGTTGCCGGGGATGTCGATCACCACGTCATAGCGCTGGGGTCCGGCCGTGTAGTCGGTGTGGGTCCCGTCGATGACCTCGTCGGCACCCACCCGCGCGAGCAGCTCCATGCGGTCGGTGCGCTCCACCGCGGTGACATGCGCGCCGTCCGCCTGCGCGATCTGGACCGCGAACTGGCCCACCGCCCCGGCAGCCCCGTTGACCAGGACCCGCTCGCCGGGCTGGACCTTGGCCTCGTTGCGGACCGTGAACAGGGCGATCAGCGCCGAGGTGGGCACCGCTGCGGCGTCGACGAACGAGACACCGTCGGGGATGCGCTCCAGAGCTGCCTCGGGTGCGGCCACGTACTCCGCGAAGGTCCCGCCGTTGCGCCACTGGAAGCCCTCGACGACCTCGCCGAACACGGGGTCGCCGACCTGGAAGCGCGACGTCCCGGGGCCGAGCACCTCGACCACCCCTGCCGCGTCGGTGCCAGGGATCTGGTTTCCCGGCCGGCGCAGCCCGCCACCCATCAGGCGCATGACGTAGGGCACGCCACGGATCATGTGCCAGACGTCGGCGTGCACCGAGGCGGCGTGCACCCGGATCAGGACCTGCCCCTCACCGGGCACCGGTCGGTCCACCTCGCCGATGCGCAGCTGCGCCGGGGCCCCGTACTGGTCGGCGATGACGGCCTTCACGCACTCCTCCTCGAACAGGCCGCAGGCCCGGGCGCGATCACCTCGCCCGGGCCTGCGGATTCCCCCGTCGTGGGACCTACTTGCCCTGGTTGGCCACTGCCGCAGCCGCTGAGGCAGCCGCCTCCGGGTCCACGTACTCACCGCCGGGGACCGTGGGGTGCAGATCCTCGTCGAGCCGGTACACCAGCGGGATCCCCGTGGGGATGTTCAGCTTGATGACCGCCTCGTCGCTCATTCCCTCGAGGTGCTTGACCAGTCCGCGCAGCGAGTTGCCGTGCGCGCCGACCATCACCGTGCGCCCCAGCCGCAGGTCGGGGACGATGCCGTCGTACCAGTACGGCAGCATCCGGGTGACGACGTCCTTGAGGCACTCGGCCGCGGGCCGGATCTCCGGAGCCAGGTC
The DNA here is from genome assembly GCA_963700475.1 of uncultured Actinomycetes bacterium. Classification (GTDB taxonomy): domain Bacteria; phylum Actinomycetota; class Actinomycetes; order S36-B12; family CAIYMF01; genus Prado023. The sequence continues at coordinate 41,629 of CAVOXR010000010.1, read as the reverse complement.
GGCGTAGCGGGGGTCGTGGGTCTGGGCGTGCTCGTCCTCGGGATCGATCGGGGGCGGCGGCACGTCGTAGGAACGCCGCCACTCGGTGAACTTCTCCTCGCCGTACTTCTGCAGGGTCTCCTTCTTGTCCTTGCCCTGGAGGGCCCCGTAGTGCCGCTCGTTGAGCCGCCACGACCGGCGCACCGGCACCCAGTGGCGCTCGCAGTTCTCCAGGGCCATCTGCGTGGTCCGGATCGCGCGCTTCTGCAGCGAGGTGTGCGCGACGTCGGGAAGGATGCCCTGCTCGAGCAGCATCTGGCCGCCGCGGACTGCCTCCGCCTCGCCCTTGGCGGTCAGGTTCACATCGACCCAGCCGGTGAACAGGTTCAGTGCGTTCCACTCGCTCTCGCCATGGCGGAGCAGGATCAGGGTGTAGGTCATGGGGGCAATACTGGCCCAGCCGACCCGCCCCTCGCGCGGCGAACGGATGACCATCGGATGAACCGCCGCCGCGGGCGCCGAGTCAGTCGGCGGAGGGCTCCGGACCGAGGTCGGCGAATGCCTCAAGGTTGGCCATCGACTCGCCGCGCGACTCCCGCCACGCCCGTTCCCGGCGGATCGCGGTGGCGAATCCCAGGCGCAGGATCGTGTTGAACGACTCGTCGGAGGCCCGCAGGACGGATCCGAGCAGCCGGTCGAGGTCGTCGGCGCCGATCCCAGAGATCGGGATCCGTCCGGCCAGGTAGATGTCCCCCAGGCTGTCGAGGGCGAAGGCGACCCCCAGCATCCGGGTGTTCTGCTGCAGCAGCCAGCGGTAGACCGCTTCGGCGTTCTCGTCAGGGCGGCGCGCGACGAAGGCGTTGATGGTCATGGCCTGCGGGCCCACGGCCATGCTGACCGTGGTGCGCAGCTTCGCATGCCCGGGCAGGACGACCACGAAGCGATGCGGCTCGGGGCGCTCGTGCTCCAGTCCCTCGGCCTCGAGCAGGTCGGCCAGCTGGTTGGCGACCGCTGCCTGCCGGGGCATCAGCCGACCTGCCCCAGGGCGTCGCGCGGGGCTGCCAGAGCGGCGGAGTAGCTGGTGAGCAGGCCCTCGACCGTTGCGTCCCACGACAGGGTCTCGGCGTGCCCGCGGGCGCCGCTGGCCAGGCGTGCCCGCAGTGCGTCGTCGGTGAGGATCCGGCGCAGGGCCGCCGCCCACTCCCCGGGCTCGTGCCCATCCACGAGCAGTCCGGACACCCCGTCGTCGACCGCCACCGGGAGACCGCCCACGTTGGCGGCCAGCACCGGGGTCCCGCAGGCCTGGGCCTCGACGGCGACGAGCCCGAACGACTCCGAATGGGACGGCACGACCACGACGTCCGCGGCGGCGTAGCGCTGGCGCAGACGGGCACGGTCGGTGGGGGCGTGGAAGGCGGCGGGAACGCACAGCTCGGCGGCCAGGTCGGCCAGGGCGGTGGGGTGCTCGGCCCCGGAGCCCGACGGGCCGCCGCAGAACTCGAGGCGAACCCGGGAGGCCAGGGCTGGGTCCGCAACGGCCAGGCGCGACATCGCCCGGACGAGCAGGTCGGGGGCCTTCAGAGGCTGGATGCGGCCCACGAACAGGACCACGAGGTCCCCAGGGCCGTATCCCAGCGCTGCGCGCGCGGCGGCCCGATCGCGGCCGTGGAAGTCGTCGAGGTCGACGCCGGGCAGGACCACATCCACCAGGTTGGGGTCGGCGTCGTAGAGGGTGACGAGCTCGGAGCGCTCCGCTGCGGTGTTGGCCACCAGCCGGTCGGCGGCGTCGACCACCTGCTGCTCGCCGATGATGCGCAGCTCGGGCTCGGCGCGGTCGTCCGGGGCGAGGCTGAGGTTCTTCACCCGACCCATCGTGTGCATGGTGTGCACCAGGGGAACGCCCCAGCGCTCCTTGGCCAGCCATCCGACCTGTCCCGACAGCCAGTAGTGCGAGTGGATCAGGTCGTACCAGCCCTCGCGCCGGGCGGCCTCCTTGCGCAGGACGCCTGCGGTCACCGCGCACAGCTGCCCGGGGAGGTCCTCCTTGGGCAGGCCCTCGAACGGTCCGGCCACCACGTTGTGGACCAGGACCCCGGGGGCCATCTGGACCTGCGCGGGCAGTTCGCTCGAGGTTGCGCGGGTGAACACCTCGACCTCGGTGCCCCGCTGTGCCAGCCGGGTGGCGACCTCGGCGATGTAGACGTTCATCCCGCCGGCATCGCCCGTTCCGGGTTGGTCCAGGGGGGAGGTGTGGACGCTGAGCATGGCCACGCGCCGCGGGTGGCGGCGCAGGGGCAGGGCGGCATCCACGACGACAACCATCGCGGAGCGTGAGGTCACCGGCAAATCGGCCGACGGGGACGCGGGCGGATCGGGCCGGACCTCACTGCCCGATCGGGGCCTCGAGCGAGGTGTCGGAGTACTGCTCGCCGGTCACGACGTGCATGACCCGCCGGGCGATGCTCACCGCGTGGTCGGCGTAGCGCTCGTAGTAGCGCGACAGCAGCGTGGCGTCGATGGCTGCCTCCACGCCGTGGGACCACGAGGGGGACAGCACGGTGGTGAACAGCTCGCGGTGGAGCCGGTCGACCTCCTGGTCGTAGCGCTCGATGTCCGGGCCGAGGGCGATGTCCTTGGTGGAGATCACCGTGGCGGTCTTGGCTGCGATGGCATCCTCGAGGGCGCCCAACTGGGTGAAGGTCGCGCGCAGCTCGTTGGGGATGCTGTGGTTCGGGTAGCGCATGCGGGCCTGCTTGGCCACGTGGACAGCGAGGTCGCCCATGCGTTCCAAGGAGGAGGAGATCCGCAGCGACCCGATGACCAGCCGCAGGTCGGTGGCGACCGGTTGCTGGAGCGCGGCGGCGTCGTAGCAGCGGCGCTCGACCTCGCTGGTGAGCTCGTCGAGGTGGTCGTCGCCGGAGATCACGGCCTCAGCAGCCGCGAGGTCGGCATTGAGCAGTGCCTGGGTCGCCTGGTTCATGGCAGTCCCGGCCGCGATCGCCATCTCTGCCAACAGGTCGCTGATCTCGTCGAGCTGCTCGTGGAACGCTGCACGCATGATTTCCTCCCGGAGGCAGTCTAGATCCGCTGGATGCACTGCACCGCACGGACGTGGCCCAACGGTGAGCGAACGGTGAACAATCCGCGCCGGAGGGGTGAATAGGGCCCGCCGCGCAGCCTGACCGGGATGTGCGAATCCGACGCAGCCCTATCCTGACGACGTGGCAACCGAGTCCCGACAGACGCGTGCCGACCAGCCGGCCAGTAGGCGGCGGCTCTTCGGCGTGCCCGCGGTGGGCGCGGCGGTCCGGGCCCCGCGCGCTCGTGCTGGGTCGGAGGCTCCGGTCGATGCCGGCGTCACCGAGGGCCAGGCGCCGGGTCCTGCCGCTCCCGAACCCGCCGTCGAGACCGGTGCCGTCTCCGGGGACCTCGCGCGCGTCCTCGCGGCCCTGACGACCCCCGCGATCTGGATCGACGCCACGGATACCGTCGTATGGGTCCATCCCGCGCTGGAGGCCCTTCGGGTGGTCCGCCGTGGCGCGATCAACACCCCCGAGGTCGCCAGGATGGTGCAGCGCTCGCGCGCCTCCGACCAACCGTCGGCTCGTGACCTCACAGTCCGCCGACCCGGTCGCCGGCAGGCGGGTGTCCGGCTGCGCGTCCGTGTGGCCCCGATGTCCGACGGCTCGGCCCTGGTCCTCGTCGACGACATCACCGAGGCCGAGCGCCTCGACCATGCCCGGCGTGACTTCGTGGCCAATGTGAGCCACGAGCTCAAGACCCCGATCGGCGCCCTGGCGCTGCTCGCCGAGGCCGTGCACGAGGCGCAGGACGATCCGGACGCCGTCGAGCGGTTCACGACCCGGATGCTGGGCGAGACCCGCAGGCTGACGACCCTGCTGAACGACCTCATGGACCTGTCCCGGCTCGAGGGCGTGGAGCCGCTGCAGCCGATGGAGCGCGTGGATGTCGACGAGGTCGTCGCCCAGGCCTGCGACGACGCCCGGTCATTGGCCCAGGACAAGGACATCACCTTCCTGCGCGGCGGAGTTGCCGGGCTGCGGGTGGAGGGCGTCCCCGTCCAGCTGGCGACCGCCGTGCGCAACCTGATCGTCAATGCGGTCAACTACAGCCCTCCGGCCACGAAGGTGGCCGTCACGACGGGGACCTCCGAGGGCGTGGTCACGATCGCGGTCACCGACCAGGGCATCGGCATCCCGTCCGTGGAGCTGGACCGGATCTTCGAGCGCTTCTACAGGGTGGACCCAGCGCGCTCGCGCGACACCGGCGGGACAGGCCTGGGCCTGTCGATCGTCAAGCACGTGTGCGCCAACCACGGCGGCGACTGCGATGTGTGGTCCAAGGTGGGGGAGGGCTCCACGTTCACGATCCGACTGCCGGCCATGTCGGAGAAGGCGGCCAAGAAGGCGTCCGCCCGCACCAGCCGGCCCCGAGCGAGCACCACCACCAAGGAGGACCAGTGACCAGGATCATGGTCGTCGAGGACGAGGAGTCGTTCTCCGATGCCCTGAGCTTCATGCTGCGCAAGGAGGGCTTCGCGGTGTCGGTCGCCACCACCGGACCCGACGCCCTCGCGCAGTTCGAACGCGAGCCGTCCGACCTCGTGCTTCTGGACCTCATGCTCCCCGGGATGTCGGGCACCGATGTGTGCCGCACCATCCGGGCCAAGTCGCGGGTGCCGATCATCATGGTCACGGCGAAGGACTCCGAGATCGACAAGGTGCTCGGCCTCGAGCTCGGTGCTGACGACTACGTCACGAAGCCGTTCTCCAGCCGCGAGCTCGTGGCCCGCATCCGCGCCGTGCTGCGCCGCAACGTCGACGACTTCGAGGACAGTCCGGTGGTCGAGGCTGGCCCTGTGCGGATCGACCCGGAGCGCCACCAGGTGCTGGTCGACGGGCAGCTGGTGAGCATGCCGCTCAAGGAGTTCGACCTTCTGGAGTACCTCGTGCGCAATGCGGGCAGGGTGCTGACCCGCGGGCAGCTCATCGACCGGATCTGGGGGTCGGACTACGTCGGGGACACCAAGACCCTCGACGTGCACGTCAAGCGGCTGCGGGCGAAGGTCGAGCCGGACCCGGCGAACCCCGTGCACCTGCTGACCGTGCGTGGCCTCGGGTACAAGTTCGAGGCCTGAGCGGTCCCTCGGCGGGGGCCGCGCTCAGTCGGTCACCGAGCTACTTCGCGACTGCGGCCACAGGGCCGTAGCCCTCGTAGTAGCCGACGGCCGGCACGACGGCGACCTTGCGGGTCTCCGAGCCCGCGCGCTCGAAGCTGACCGTCACGGTCGCATAGGAGCCCGGGGTGATCTTGAGGCCGGTCAGCACGATCTGGTCGGTGGCCGCCGGGCCGCCCACCCGGACGGAGGTGCCGGGCTTGACGGCGATCGGGGTCTTCTGCGACGACGTGGTCGCCGGTTCGGTGGTGACCGTCACCAGGGCGTCGGGCAGCTCGCCCTCGTTGATGATGGTCATGACCAGCGAGGCCACACCGCTCTCTCCGGCGGGACCGGTCACGAGGGTGGCGTCCTGCACCTTGATGCCGTCGCCGACCCGGAAGTCGGTGCCGTTCCCGGTGGGACCCTGGGTGTTCACGGTGTTGTCGAAGCCCTGGTAGCAGCCGGCGGTCGGCAGCACGGCGACGAGGCTGACGGCGAGGGCAACAGCAGCACGGGAGCGAATCACGGAGGCACCCTATCGGGTGATCGCCGTCACAGGGCCCCCCACCCCGGCGTGTTAGACTGGGGGTCCACCGGAAGGGGTCTCCTGCACAATGACGTTCAAGGTTGGCGACACCGTCGTGTATCCCCATCACGGGGCTGCGCTCATCGAGTCCATCGAGGTCCGTTCCATCAAGGGGGTCGACCGGGAGTACCTGGTCCTGCGCGTGGCCCAGGGTGACCTGACTGTCCGGGTCCCCTCAGACAATGTTGATCTGGTCGGCGTCCGTGACGTCGTGAACGCCGAGGGCCTCGATCGGGTCTTCGACGTGCTGCGCCAGCCCTACACCGAGGAGCCGACCAACTGGTCGCGCCGCTACAAGGCGAACCTCGAGAAGCTGGCGTCCGGCGACGTGATCAAGGTGGCCGAGGTCGTGCGCGACCTGTGGCGCCGTGAGCGCGAGCGCGGCCTCTCAGCCGGCGAGAAGCGCATGCTCAGCAAGGCGCGCCAGATCCTCGTCAGCGAGCTGGCACTGGCCGAGCACACCAACGAGGACAAGGCCGAGGCCATCCTCGACGAGGTCCTGCAGTCCTGACCCGTTGATCGCATCCGCGACGCCCACCGCCGAACCCGGCCGGTGGGCGTTCGTGTCGGTAGCGTGACCCCCGTGGAACCCCGCCCCGTCGTCGCGATCGTCCCGGCCGCCGGGTCGGGTGAGCGGTTGGGTGCCGGCGTTCCCAAGGCCATGGCCCTGCTCGCGGGCGAGCCGATCCTCGCCCACGCGGTGCGCGCGCTGGTCGCCGACGACCGGGTCGGCCTCGTGGTGCTCGCCGCCCCCGAGGGGTACGAGGACGCGATGGCCGAGGTGGCGGCGGGGCGCTCGGGTGGCGTGCCGGTCGTGGCCGTGACGGGCGGGGAGACCCGCGCTGAGTCCGTCTCGCTGGCCCTGGCGGTCGTCCCGGAGGAGTTCGAGGTGGTTCTCGTCCACGACGCAGCCCGGTGCCTGGTGCCGGTCGAGGTGGTGAGCGCGGTCGTCGACGCGGTCCTTTCCGGCGCCGAGGCAGTGGTCCCCGGGGCGGCGGTCGTGGACACCATCCGCGCGCTGGATGCCGAGGGCGGGTCGCGGACGATCGACCGGTCCTCGCTGCGGGCCGTCCAGACCCCGCAGGGTTTCAGCACGGCAGTCCTGCGCCAGGCACACGCCATGGGCGATCCGGGAGCCACCGACGACGCCGGGATGGTCGAGGCCCTGGGCCTGCACGTGGTGCTGGTCCCCGGCCATCCGCGTGCGTTCAAGGTCACGACCCCCCAGGACCTGCTGCTGGCCGAGGCGATCCTGGCGCAGGAGGGAGTGCGATGACAGCGGTGCCGCTCATCGGGATCGGGGTGGACGTGCACCCGTACGCCGACCCCACTGAGGGCCGTGAGCTCGCCCTGGCGTGCCTCGTGTGGCCGGGGGAGAACGGGCTGGCGGGCCACTCCGACGCGGACGTGGTCGCGCACGCGATCTGCGACGCGCTGCTCTCGGCGGCGGGGCTGGGCGACCTCGGGTCCAACTTCGGGACAGCCGAGCCGCGGTGGGCGGGGGCATCGGGTGCCGCCCTGCTCGGGGAGACGCTCACGCGCCTGACCGCCGCGGGGTTCACGATCGGGAACGTTGCCGTCCAGGTGATCGGCAACCGCCCGAAGGTCGGACCGCGGCGGGCCGAGGGCCAGGCGGCGCTGTCGGCCGCGCTCGGCGGGGCGACGGTCCGGCTGTCGGCCACGACCACCGACGGCCTGGGGCTGACCGGCCGTGGCGAGGGCATCGCCGCGATCGCCACGGCCCTGGTGCTCCCGGTCGACTGAGCCGTCGGTGGTCTGCGGGACACCCCAGCGGCTCCCGCACGCGGAGACAACAGGTGCCATGCGCCTGGACCCGGCACCTGTACGGGTCCGCCGACTCCGTTCCACGGGACCTTGCACCAGAAGCGGTGGTATGGCGGCCCGTCGCCGGTGGCTCGGACCCAACCTCGCACCAGTTCGGCTGGCATACGGGTCGCGGCGACGTCCGGGTTCCACCGGAACGGGTGCAAGGTCGTTCCAGGTCCATTGAGCCCTGGGCCCATACCACCGCTTCTGGTGCGAGGTTCGGCGGCCCCGCGGGGTGCCGGCCGGCCGGTAGAATCCTCCGGGTGAGCCTGAGACTGCACGACACCGCCACGCGCAGCACGCGCGAGTTCGTCCCCCTGCAAGCGGGCCGGGCATCGGTGTACGTCTGCGGGGCAACCGTGCAGTCGGCGCCGCACATCGGCCACATCCGCTCCGGCGTCAGCTTCGACATCCTGCGCCGGTGGCTGACCGCCTCCGGGTACGACGTGACGTTCCTGCGCAACGTGACCGACATCGACGACAAGATCCTGGCCAAGGCCACCGAGGAGTCCCGGCCCTGGTGGGCCGTTGCCGGTCACTACGAGCGCGCGTTCGCCGAGGCGTACAGCGTGCTCGGATGCCTGCCGCCCACCCTCGAGCCGCGGGCCACGGGGCATGTGCCGGCGATGATCACCCTGATGCAGCGGCTGATCGACTCCGGGCATGCCTACGCCTCCGACGGTGACGTGTACTTCGACGTGGCGTCGTTCCCGGAGTACGGGGCGCTGTCCGGCCAGCGGATCGCCGATATGCAGCCCGCGGAGGATGCCGACCCGAACGCCCGCAAGCGCGACGTGCGCGACTTCGCGCTCTGGAAGGGCACTCGCGACGGCGGACCCGGGTGGGAGACCCCCTGGGGAGTCGGCCGTCCCGGCTGGCACCTGGAGTGCTCGGCCATGGCCGGCATGTACCTGGGCAGCGCGTTCGACATCCACGGCGGCGGCCTGGACCTGGTGTTCCCCCACCACGAGAACGAGATCGCCCAGTCCCGCGCCGTGGGCGACCCGTTCGCCCAGTACTGGATGCACAACGCCTGGGTGACCACGGCCGGGGAGAAGATGAGCAAGTCCCTGGGCAACTCGCTGCTGGTCACCGAGGTGGTCAAGCGGGTGCGCCCCGTTGAGCTGCGGTTCTACCTGGGGGCGGCGCACTACCGCTCGCACATCGAGTTCTCCGAGGGCGCGCTGGCTGATGCCGCGGCCGGCTACCGGCGCCTCGAGGGCTTCGTTCAGCGTGCGGTCGAGCGGGTCGGGGCCGCCGAGGCAGCCACGGCGGGCGCCGGTCTCCCGGCGGCCTTCGTCGCTGCGATGGACGACGACCTCGGTGTGCCGGCCGCGCTGGCCGTCATCCACGAGTCCGTCTCCGAGGGCAACCGGATGCTGGCCGATCGGGGGAGTTCGGAGGCCGAGCTCGCGACCCTGCTCGGGTCGGTGCGCGGGATGCTGGACATCCTCGGCGTGGACCCCCTGGACGCCACCTGGGCCGGTGGCACGGGCACGTCCGATGCGGCGCATGGCGCCCTCGACGCGCTGATCAACGAGCGGCTGGCGGCTCGACAGGCCGCTCGCGACGCCCGGGACTTCGCGGCCGCGGATGCGGTGCGCGACTCACTTCGGGCCGCGGGGGTCCTCATCGAGGACACCCCTGACGGTCCGCGCTGGTCACTGGAGGCGTGATGGCAGGCAATTCGCAACGGCGCGGGGCGACCCGCAAGCCGGGTACGAAGAAGGGCCAGGTCGTCGGGTCGGGCGGCCAGCCGCGGCAGAAGCTCGAGGGTCGGGGGCCGACCCCGAAGGCCGAGGAGCGTCCCGGGCACACTGCCTACCGGCGCGCGCGCTCTGCGGAGAAGCATGCCTCGAAGGGCTCGGGCGGGCGCGGCTCGAAGCCCGGACCCGGGCGCAGCGCCAAGAAGCCGGCCAACGAATCGGTGGCCGGCCGCAACTCCGTCCTGGAGGCGCTGCAGGCGGGCATCCCCGCCTCGGCGCTGCAGGTGCAGCAGTACCTGGACGCCGACGACCGCGTCCGCGAGGCGATGAAGCTCGCCGTCGGCCGGGGGATCCCGCTGCTCGAGACCACGCGCGGCGACCTCGACCGGCTCAGCGGTGGCGCGGTCCACCAGGGGATCGTGCTGCAGGTCCCGCCGTACAAGTACGCCGATCCCGAGGACCTCATGGCCGAGGCCTTCGAGTCCGACGACCAGCCGCTGTTCGTCGTCCTCGACGGCGTGACCGACCCCCGGAACCTGGGCGCGGTGGTCCGCTCAGCGGCCGCCTTCGGCGCCCATGGCGTGGTGATCCCGGAGCGACGCGCAGCAGGCATGACGGCCTCGGCGTGGAAGACCTCGGCCGGGGCGGCTTCCCGTGTCCCGGTCGCCCGAGCCACCAACCTCGTGCGCTGGCTCGTGGCTGCGCAGAAGTCCGGCGCGACCGTGATCGGCCTGGCCATGGGCGGCGGGATGGAGCTTCCCGACCTCGACCCGACGGTCACGACCGGACCGTTGGTGATCGTCGTCGGCAGCGAGGGCAAGGGCCTCGGGCACCTGGTGTCCCAGACGTGCGACCACCTCGTGGCCATCCCGATGGACGCCGCCACCGAGTCGCTGAACGCTGGCGTGGCCGCCGGCATCGCGCTGTACAGCGTGGCCACCGCCCGCCGCTGACCGGGTCGTCGCACGGAGGTCGGCTCGGGCCGGCGGGACGCGCCGTGGGCGGGGCAGTAGCGTGCGGGGATGCAGACGGGTCGGGGTGACGCGGCGGACCGCCCGTGGGCTTCGACCATCACGGGGCGGGTTGACGTGACCCACCTGCTGCGGGCTGGGCAGCGGCGCGCAGTCCGCGTGTACCTGCCGCCGGGCTACGAGCGGGCAGACCAGGACTATCCGGTGCTCTACATGTTCGACGGCCAGAACCTCTTCGACCGAACCACGACTGCCTACGGGATGGAGTGGGGGATCGACGAGACGATCGAGGGCCTGGTCGATGCGGGACGCCTCCCGGGGGCGGTCGTGGTCGGCATCGACTCCCCGGATGGACCGCAGCGGCGCTACGCGGAGTACACGGCCTGGGATTGGATGCTCGGAGGGGATCCCGTCGTGGCCGAGGGGGCCGTGACCGCCAGCTTCCTCGTCGAGCAGGTGATCCCCTACGTGCAGGCGACCTACCGCGTCGCGCGCGATCGCGCCCGGGTGGGCCTCTCGGGCTCGTCGATGGGCGGGTACATGACCCTGTTCACCGGGGTGCGTCACCCGGACGTGTTCGGCCGGCTCCTGGCGTTCTCGCCGATCGTCCTCGACGAGCCGATGGCCGGGCACGCGCTGCGCGACCTCATCGTCCACCGTGGGCTCGATCCGGCGACCTGGGTCTACCTGGACATGGGTGACGCCGAGGAGCTGTCCTACATCGATCACCCGGACCGGGTGGTGGAGAACCTGGCCGAGACCACAGCCGCTCTGGCGAGCTCGGTGCGGCCCCCGGAGCGACTGGTGAGCCGCGTCATCCCCGGGGCGCGTCACGACGAGCTCGCCTGGGGTGCACGGTTCGGCGACGTCCTCCTCTGGGCCTTCGCCGACGGACCGGAGCCCGACTAGACCGCCCGCCCCGACCAGTCGGTCAGGTCCGCACTCACAGCGCTGCGGCATCCACGTCGTCGGAGGCGTCCGGGTCGTCGACCGGTGGTCCGAGGACGGCTGCCTCGTCGGGCTTGCTCCGCAGGATCGTTGCGACGTAGTCGTCGGCGGCGGCCTCGAGGCCCACGTCCGTGCCCGAGCGCTCCGAGGTGAACCATCGGTGGGCAAGGACCTCGTGGACCAGCTCCGGACCCTCGAACTTGCCGCGCAGGTCGTCGGGGATCCGCTGCAGGGTCGCGTCATACACGTCGGTGACCCAACGGCGGGCTGCGGCGTGCTCATCGTGGTCGAGCCCGGCCACATAGCGGTAGGAGTCGATGTCGTTGAGCAGCCGCCGGGCCTGGTTCTCGTGCATCTCCAGGCCGGTCAGGTGCATCATCCGTCGGCGGTGGTGCCCTGCGTCCACGACCTTGGGCTGGACGCGGATGCTCGATCCACCATCGGCCGAGTCCGCGGAGAGCTCGGCGACGTCGAAGCCCAGGCCGTTGAGAGTCCGCAGCAGCGTGTGGATCTGGTAGCGGTCGGAGGCCGACACGGTCACCGCATCGGTCAGCGTCATCCACAGGTGCTCGTAACGGCGGCGGAAGTCCGGGCCGACCTCGGCCGGGTCCAGGGCCTCGGGGACCAACCCGCCAGCCTGCAGGTCCATAAGCTCCCCCATGACGTTCATGGAGGCCGTCTCGATGTCGTAGGAGCGCTGGCCGCGCGACAGGGTCTCGTGCATCTCCCCGGTCTCGGCATCGACGAGGTGGGCCGAGAACGCCCCGGCATCGCGCAGGAAGAGCGTGTTGGACAGGGAGCAGTCGTTCCACGCGAACCCGAGGAGGTGCAGCCGCACGATGAGCAGCACCAGCGCATCGAGCAGCCGCTCCCAGGTGTCGACGCCGAGCGTGGGCTTGACCAGGGCGCGGTAGGGAAGCGAGAACGACAGGTGGCGGGTGATCAGTGCGGCCGGCAGATCCTCTCCGTCGGCGTCCACCCGCCCGGCGATGACGCCCACCGGCTCGACGCACGGGGCGCCGAGCCGGCGGAGGTCGAACAGCAACTCGTACTCACGCTGGGCGAACGACTCCTCGATCTCCTTGACCGCGAACACCACCCCGTTGATGCGCACGAAGCGCACCGTGTGCCGCGAGATGCCGCGCGGCATGGCCACGGTGTCCTCGGCGGGCCACTGCTCCAGGGCCGTTCCCCAGGGCAGGAACAGCAGGTCAGGCTCCACCGCTGTGGCCGTGGCACGCAGCGGCATCGGGGCTCCTCGGTCGGTGGCCGTTCTCCGGCTCAGTACACCAGGCGTTCGCCGGTTTCGGGGTCGAAGAGGTGCGTGTGGTGGGGGACGGCTTCGAGGCCGAGCATGCTGCCGCGCGTGGGGTGCTGCCGGCCGTCGGTGCGGACGACGACCTGCTTGGTCAGGCCGTCGGGGAGCTTGACCTCGGTGTAGACGTAGGCGTCGGCTCCGAGGCCCTCGACGAGCTGGACCTCGGCGGGCCAGGCGGTCTCGCAGTCGGAGATGCGCAGGTCCTCGGGGCGCATGCCCATGACGACGCTGGTGCGTCCACGTTCGGAGAGGATCTTGGCGGCGGCTTCGGGGACGGGGACGGACTTCCCGCCGAGAACGATGTTGCCCTCGACCAGGGGTGCTTCGATGATGTTCATGGCCGGCGAGCCGATGAATCCGGCGACGAAGACGTTGTTGGGGGTGTCGTAGAGCTCCTGGGGGGTGCCGACCTGCATGAGCAGACCGTCCTTGAGCACGACGATCCGGTCGCCCATGGTCATGGCCTCGGTCTGGTCGTGGGTGACGTAGACGGTGGTGACGCCGAGGTCGCGTTGCAGCTTGGCGATCTGGGTGCGGGTCTGCACCCGCAGCTTCGCGTCGAGGTTGGACAGCGGCTCGTCCATCAGGAACACCTGCGGGTTGCGCACGATCGCCCGGCCCATGGCCACGCGCTGGCGCTGCCCGCCGGACATGGCCTTCGGCTTGCGCTCCAGGTACGGCTCGAGGTCCAGGATCTTCGCGGCGTCGTCGACCCGCTGGGCGATCTCCTTCTTGTCCATCCCGGCGATCTGCAGCGCGAAGCCCATGTTCTCCCGCACGGTCATGTGCGGGTAGAGGGCGTAGGACTGGAACACCATCGCGATGTCACGATCCTTCGGGGCCAGGTTGGTCACGTCCCGGTCGCCGATGAAGATCGCGCCCTCGTTGACCTCCTCCAACCCGGCCAGCATCCGCAAGCAGGTCGACTTCCCACATCCCGACGGTCCGACGAGGACCAGGAACTCCTGGTCGCGAACCTCGAGGTCCAACTTGTCCAACGCGGGCTTGGTCGACCCCGGGTAGATCCGGGTTGCGCCCTTGAACGTCACACTGGCCATGATTCATCGTTCCCTTCACCGGCAGGTACGTGCCGGACGATCCGTGTGGAGGGTGGTGCAGTCCGCAGGTGCGGTCCGTGCTCAAGGATAGGCGAGGCGGGGCGGCGAAGCGCGGTTCCAAGCGCACGATCCGGATTCGATCCGGTCACGGCACGATCACGATCGATCCGGATACCCGCTGCCTGCCTAGGATCGGCTCATGAAGTGGGTGTCGCGGGTCCTGGCCGTCCTCGGGTTGGTGATCGTCGCCTGGGTCCTGGTGACCGAGCTCCCAGCCGTCGTGCACGGGCAGTGGGCGTACGCCGCCCTGCTGCTTGTCACGGTCCTCGGGTGCGTCTGGGCGCTGGTCCTGCATCGGCGCGATCGCCCGGCCCTCCACGGTTGGCGGCGGGTGGGATCGATCGCCCTCTGCGTCGGGGCCGTCGGATGGCTGGCAGCCATCGCGTGGCTGCGCCCCTTCAGCGCCAAGGAGCCGGCCATCGCCGCCATGGAGTCCGGCGCTGGGGTGGTGGTGACCGAGAGCTCCAGTCGGGTCGTGCTCGAGCCCGCGGACGGGCCGGCCTCCCCGACCTCGGTCTTCTTCCAACCGGGGGCGAAGGTGGAGGCGCGCGCCTACGCGGCGGTCCTGCGCCCGCTGGCCGAGGCCGGGCACCGCGTGGTGATCGTCAAGCAGCCGCTCGGGATCGCATTCCTGTCCCTGGGGGCCTTCGACGCCGTCCGTGCGGACTACCCCGACACGCAGGCCTGGGTCCTCGGCGGTCATAGCCTCGGGGGGACGGTGGCGTCGATGCAGGCCAACGACAGCGGCGGTGAGGCCCCGGGGTCGGCCCGTGGGCTGCTGCTGTACGCGTCCTATCCGGCCAGTGACATCAGCGAGTCGCTGCAGGCCACGGTGACCAGCGTGTTCGGCACCCAGGACGGACTGGCCACCCCGGAGGACATTGCGGCCTCACGGGCGAACCTCCCGTCAGGCAGTCAGTTCGTGCCCATCGAGGGGGCAGTGCACTCGTACTTCGGCGACTACGGCCCACAGCCCGGGGACGGTGAGCCGACCATCAGCCACGACGAGGCGCGCACCCAGATATCGAACGCCAGCGTGGAGTTCGTCACGGCGGTGGCCGCAGAGCAGGCAACGCGGTAGGGCTGACGTCCGCCGAGCGCCGCCCGCTCGGCACCTCCGGGCTGGCTACTGCTGGTCCTGGCCCTGGGTGAGGCCCTGCGCCAGGGCCCCGGCCGCGATCGCTGCGCGGAGCTTGTCGGCGTCCTCCTGCTTCATGATGCCGTTGGCGACGGCCATGTCGAGCAGCTGGCCGACGTCGGTGATCCCGACGGCCGAGGCCATGTTCTTCAGCGAGTCCGGGATCGGGAGCTCCGAGAGCGGGACGTCGGGGCCGGTGGGCGCCTGCGCGTCAGGGGCTGTCCCGTCGGGTGTCGTCCCGTCCGGCGTCGTCCCGGGGGCTGCCCCGTCCGGGGCGGTCGGCGGGGTGATCCCGCCGAGGTCGAGGTCGCCGGAGGCCAGCTGGGATGCCGCTGAGAGCAGCGGGTTCTGGGAGACCTGCCAGGCGGCGACGCCCAGGACCAGAGCGACCGCCGAGGTGACCGCGGCAACCGCGACTGCGATCCGGGTACGGGTCCGCTGGCTGCGGTACTTCGACTCCCAGGCGTCCGCCGCAGGGTTGCCGGGGATGTACCCGGGGCCGTAGCCGGCGCCGAAGCCGGGCGCGTACCGGGGGTCGTACCCGGGGCCGTAGCCGGGCGCGTAGCCCGGCGCCTCGCCGGCCGGCGGGTACTGACGCGGGATGGCCGTCGTGTCGTGCTGCTCGGGCGCGGAGGGCGAGTACATGTCGGTCATGGGTTCATTGTGGCCCACGAACGACGGTGCCCCGACGCGTTGCGTCAGGGCACCGATCGTGCGTTGTTCGGATCAGGTACGGATGGCCTCGGAGGTCTGCGGATCGAAGAAGTGGGCCCTCTCGAGGTCGATCGCGATCTCGACGGTGTCGCCCATGCGTACGCGCGAGCGGGGGCCGAACGAGGCGACCCACTTGACCCCGGCATCTCCGAGGGTGTGCAGCTCCTCCTCGCCGGTCTCCTTCTGCAGGAGCTTCGTGTCCTCGGAGACGTAGCCCTGGCCGTCGAAGGTGAAGTGCACGATGATCTCGGAACCGAGAGCCTCCGTGAGGGTCACCTTGGCCTGGATCCGGCTCGGCATGTGGGCGGCCGTCGGCAGGCTGGCGTCCTCCATGTCCTCGCTGCGCAGGCCGACGACGACCTCCTTGCCCGCGTACGACCGCAGCGCCGGGCGCTGCTCGAGGGAGGTATCGGGGATCGCGACCTGGTTGTCCGAGCCGACCTGCAGCGCCAGGCCCTCACCGGACTGGACGACCGTGGCCACGACCAGGTTCATCGGCGGCGAGCCGACGAACTGGGCGACGAAGATGTTGTTGGGCGAGTCGTAGCACTCACTGGGGGTGCCCAGCTGGTTGAGGATCCCGGCCTTCATGACGGCCATGCGGTCGCCCATGGTCATGGCCTCGGTCTGGTCGTGCGTGACGTAGAGCGTGGTGGTCTTCAGCGAGCGCACGACGGCCGAGATCTCGGCGCGCATCTGCACGCGCAGCTTCGCGTCGAGGTTCGACAGGGGCTCGTCCATGAGGAACACCTGCGGCTCGCGCACGATCGCGCGGCCCATGGCCACGCGCTGGCGCTGCCCACCCGAGAGCTGCTTGGGCTTGCGGTCCAGCAGTGGGGTCAGCTCGAGCATGTCGGCGGCCTTCTTGATCCGCGCATTCATCTCGTCCTTGGGCATCTTTCGCAGCTTGAGCCCGTAGGCGATGTTGTCGCCCACGCTCATGTGCGGGTAGAGGGCGTAGGACTGGAACACCATCGCGATGTCGCGGTCCTGCGGCTCGAGCTCGTTGACCCGCTTGCCGCCGATCCGCAGCTCACCGCTGGAGATGTCCTCCAACCCCGCCACCATCCTCAGGGCGGTGGACTTTCCGCACCCGGACGGTCCGACCAGGACAAGGAACTCCCCGTCGGCGACGTCGATGGACAGGTCCTGGACGGCATGGAAGCCGTTGTCGTAGACCTTGTTGATGCCGTCGAGCTCGACGCTGGCCATAGCACTCCTGTTCATCGACCGGGGCGACGAAGCCCCGGCAGTTCCCACATCTGGACCATCGGACCATCTCCTGGCAATGTTGCCAGCCCTGCACCTGCGGTGAGGGTTGCCCCTCCGTACACGTTCCGTGCCTGCGAGCCCTCGTCGAGACCGAGCAGTGGTGCGCTCAATGCGATCGGTTGGCCGCCTGCGCGGGCGAGCAGGACGAGTATGGACTGCTCATCCGTCTCACGCAGCCAGGCGATCCGATCGGCATCGACGTGGACCCAGCGCAAGCCTCCCCGACGAAGGGCCACGGAGTCGCGCCGAACGGCACAGAGTTGCCTGAAAACGGACAGGAGATCGTGATCCCAGGAGTCCGGCCGGTCCCAGGGGAAGCCGCGGCGGCCCTCCTCCCCGGTCACGCCCTCCATGCCGATCTCGTCGCCCGCCCAGATCATCGGAACGCCCGGGTGGGTGAGCATGGCCGCGATCGCCACCTCGGTCAGCGCTCGGTCAGCGGTGATCGTTGCGATCCGAGGAGTGTCATGGCTCGAGACCATGGTCAGGCTGGCTTGCCGCGCAGACCAGGGGATCGCGCTGAACGCGCGCATCGTTGACACCACGGATGGCCCAGGCAGGTGCGGCCAGCGGGGCAGGGGCGCGCCAAGCCAGTCGTCGAACACCGGGTCCTGGCGTGCCAGCCACGTCCACATCGGCCGGGCCAGGCCCGAGTAGTTCATGATCCCGTGCCACGTGGTGCCGTCGACGTCGGCGAGGAAGTCGTGGAAGTGCTCCCCGACCAGGTAGGCCTCGGGGGAGACTTCGGCCATGGTGGCGCGGATCTCGCGGGCGATCTCCCGGTTCAGATCCGTCTCGCGATAGCGGCCGGTCATGTTGGCCACGTCGATGCGCCACCCGTCGAGGCCGAACCGGAGCCATCGGGCGACGACGCTGTCCGGTCCGTCGACCATCCGGCGGCGCAACTCGGCGCTGCGGTGGTCGAGCTTGGGCAGGGACCGGTGCCCGAACCACCCGACGTAGTCGCGCTCCCCGTCGTCGGCCATGTCAGGGCCGAACAGGTAGAAGTCCGACTCCGGGGAGCTCGCATTCGCGCGACCGGTCAGGAACCAGTCATGCGTGCTCCCGGTGTGGTTCGTCGTCAGGTCGCCCAACACCCGCATGCCCCGGGCGTGTGCGGTGTCGATGAGCTCCCGGTACGCGGCGTCCCCGCCGAGGAGTGGGTCGATGTGCTCGAAGCTGGCGGCGTTGTAGCGATGGCTGGAGGCGGCGGGGAACACGGGCGTCAGGTAGAGCGTGTCGGCCCCGAGCGCGGCGATGTGGTCGAGGTGCTCTGCCACGCCGTAGAGGTCGCCGCCGAAGAACTGCCGCGCGGCGGATCTCCCGGCGGGCTCGGGAGCGTCGTCCCAGGCTGCGGGTACGGCCCAGTCGGGCAACGGTTCGGCAACGCGGCCACTGCGCGCGAAGCGGTCGGGGAAGGCTTGGTAGACGATCGCCTGGTCAAGCCACGCGGGGGGCTCGGGGCCCACGGCGACCCGGAAGTCCCCGCCATCGGGCACGTCCGCCTCGACCAGCCCAGCAGCGTTGAGCCACCGGTACCCGGTCGCGCCTCCGTCGAGCAGGAACCGGTAGTTGGACACGGTGTTGTGTGCGACCAGGTCCGCCCGCCACCACGTGCCCGAGGGGGTTCGGCGGTCCACCCGCGCCTCGACGTGGAACGGCTCGCCGTCGTGCACCTGGCGGACGGCGACGCGGGTCACGGGATCGTCGGCGGACGTGCGAAGGAGCACGGTGAACGTGTCACCGTGCTCCTTCGGCGGATCGGGACAGTACGCGGGCGATCCGTCGTGGTGCGGCGCTTCGAGCAACGCCGCCCCTGACGAGACCGACTCGTTGCCCATCAGGCGACGCGCGGTCAGCCCTTGACGGCACCGGCGGTGAGGCCGGTGACCAACTGGCGCTGTGCGATGGCGAAGACGATCAGCATGGGAACTGCGGCGATGAGGGCACCTGCGGCGAAGTAGCCCCACTCCTGCTTGAGCGGGTTGCTCACGTAGGTGTTCAAGCCCACGGCCAAAGTGGTGTCCAGCTGGTTGGGAACGATGACGGACGCGATCGCCAACTCGTTGAACATGCCCGTGAAGGTGATGAAGAAGACGACGGTCAGGATCGGGGCGGCCAGGCGCAGGATCATCCCGAAGAAGATCCGCACGTGGCTCGCACCGTCGATGCGGGCGGACTCGTCGATCTCGACGGGAATGGTGTCGAAGAAGCCCTTCATCAGGTAGGTGTTCACTCCCAGCGTGCCACCGAGGTAGACCAGGATCAGGCCGTAGATCGAGTTCAGGCCGATGGTCGGGAACACGTCGCGGATCTGGGTCAGCAGCAGGAAGATGGCCGTCAGGGCCAGGATGGCGGGGAACATCTGGACCAGGACCAGGGCGAGAAGCCCGGGACGCCTTCCGGTGAAGCGCATGCGGCTGAATGCGAACGCCGCTGAGGCTCCCATGAACACAGACACGAACGACACGACCGTTGCGATGATCATGGTGTTCTTGAACCACACGGGGAAGGGGCGCTGCTCGTTGGCGATCACCGCCGAGAAGTTGTCCGTGTTCCAGTTCCAGGGCTGGGGGATGAGGCAGCTGACGGCCTGCAGCCCCTGGTAGTCCAGCGGGCAGGCTGAGGTGAGCGTGTTCCCTCCGGCGAATCCCAGGTTGAGGATGTAGCCGATCGGGAACAGGGCGAAGAGCACGGCGATCACCAGGAGGAGGTGGCGCCAGCCCACGGCGGTCACCCAGCGGCCGAATGACATCTTCTCCACCTTGACAGGAGCAGGTGCTGTGCTCGTTGCGGTGCTCATGCGCCGATCTCCTCAAGCTTCTTGGTGGCACGGAAGGAGATCGCCGAGATCGTCCCGACGACCACGAAGATGACCAGGCTGATGGCGGCCGCGAGGCCCAGCTGCTGGTTGGTGTCATTGAACGCTTTTCGGTACGTCCAGTTGATCAGGAGGTCGGTCGACCCGCCTTCGTTGATCTGGCCCGGGAACGGCCCACCGCCTGTCAGGTACTCGATGAGGGTGAAGTTGTTGAAGTTGAAGGCGAACGAGGCGATCAGCAGTGGCGCCACGGAGATCATCAGCAGCGGCAGGATCACGGTGCGGAAGGCATGGAAGCCGCTGGCGCCGTCGACGAAGGCAGCCTCCTTGAGGTCACCGGGAATGGCGGTGAGCGCCCCCGTGCAGACCAGCAGGAAGTACGGGTAGGCGATCCAGAGGTTCACGAACAACAACGAGAAGCGTGCCAGCATCGGTTCGCCGAGCCAGTTGGTGTTCCCGGGGAGGATCTGGTTGATGATGCCGAAGTCGACGTTGAGCATGCCCTTCCACAGGATCGCGGTCAGGAAGATGGGCAGCGCGTAGGGCAGGATCAGCAGCACCCGGTAGTACTTCTGGCCCTTCATCCGGCGATCGCTCATGACGATGGCCAGCAGGAGCCCCAGGGCGAAGGTCGTGAACACCGTGAGGAACGCGAACGCGAACGTCCAGATCGTGATCGGGAAGAAGTTGTCGCGGATCGTCGGGTCGGTGATCAGGGCGGCGTAGTTCGCCAGGCCCACGCCGACGATCCAGCCCGGTTCGAGCTTCTTGCCGTCCGGCGAGGCGAAGTTGCCGGAGTCCACCGGGGAGTACACCACCCCGGTGTTCGTGTCCGTCATCGTGTCGGTGGTCTCGTCGTAGACGTACCCGGACTTGTACTCCTTGGCCTCGTAGATGCTGGAGGACTTCAGGAAGGTCCCGGTGGTGTCGTTGAGCGGAACGCGCAACTCGGCCCACTGGGCGGTGAAGTCCGGGTTGTTGGTCAGGGTGCCGAGGTTCAGCGACTGGTAGCCCTGCACGCCCGTGACCTTCTCGCCGCTGGTCTGCACCTGGTCGGGCGGGACGGGCGTGAGGCTCTCGGGGGTGCCGATGAACGTCTGGCCGACCTCCGGGGTTCCCTCCGGGAAGGTGATCAGCATCGACACCGTGCCGCCCTGCTCGATGGGAACGACCGGATACACCAGTGAGTCGGCAACCGGTTGCTCCTCGCGGGCGAGGAGGGCGGAGATCGCATCCTCCTTGCTGCCGAGGTGCCCGGTCCCGTAGTTGGTGAAGGACGTGTACCCGGTCAGCAGCATCGTGAACAGCTGGTAGACCAGCAGGAACATGAGACCGGGGAGGAGGTACTTCATGGGCAGGCCCCTGGTGAAGTACACCAGGTTCACTGCGAACAGGGCGAAGATGAAGAACCCGACCCCAAGCGTCCAGCCATCGGAGATGCACTGGATCAGGGCCCAGACCAGTAGTGCGTCGATGAGGCCCACGAGGATCAACTTGATGGCCAGACCACCAGCTGTGGTGGAACTGGACTTCTTGCGGACTACCTCGTCCGGTGCGGGTTTCGTAGCTGTGCTCATGGTCGGGTTCTTCATCCCTTCGCGATCAGGTGGTGATCAGCCCTGCTGTGCGGCGATCGCCTTCTCGATGGCGGCGCCGGCTTCCTCCATGGTCGTGGTCGGATCCTCACCCGACGCGACCTTGAACTCGGCCAGGCCGAGGGACTCCCAGACCGCACCCATCTCAGGCACGGACGGCTGCGGGATGCCCTGCAGGCCGTAGTCGATGAACCCCTTGGTGATCGGGTCGGTGATCTTGTCGGCCGACTCGGTCCACGCCGGCGGGCGCGGGTCCGCGGCGTACATGGCGTCCATGAACTCCGTGGTCATCACGTAGTCGTTGAGGAACGTCTGCGCGATGAGCGCGTTCTTCGCCTTGGTGGGGATGAACATCGTCTGGACGCCGATGAACGCCTGGGAGGTGTCCGGGCCGTTCGGCACCGGGCAGACCATCGTGTCGGGGATCGCTGCCAGCGCGTCGTTGGCGTTCCACGGACCGGTGATGAACCAGGCGGAGTCGCCACCGTTGTAGGACTCCTTGGCGATGTCGCCGGTGACCGAGGCCTTGAGCAGCTTCTTGTCCGCCATCATCTGCAGGCTCTCGGCGGCTGCGATCGAACCCTCCTTGCCGACGCCCATGTCGTCGACGTTGGTGGTGCCGTCAGCGTTCTCGCCGAAGATGTAGCCACCGTTGGCGCTGTACATCGGGTACCAGTGGTAGGCGTCGCCCTTGTCGCCGATCTGCAGGGCCACAGGCAGGGACGCCTTCTTGTCCTTGAGCAGCGCCTCGCCCTGGGAGACCAGGTCATCCAGGGACGCCGGGCACTCGGGGGACAGCTTCGGGTTGGTCAGCATGGCGATGTTCTCCACCGCGTAGGGCACGCCGTAGCTCTTGCCGTCGTAGGTCACGGCCTTGACGGCAACCTCGCCGAAGTCGGCTGCCTTCGCGCCGAGGTCGAACGGCGTCACGACGCCGTTGGTGACCAGCTCGCCGAGCCAGTCGTGGGCGCCGATGAAGAGGTCGGGCACGTCGCCGGTCTGGTTGCCCTGGACGACCTTGGCGCGGATGTCGCCGAAGTCGATCTGGACGACCTCGCAGGTGATGCCGTTGGCCTCGGCGAACTTGTCGCACTCGGCCTTGATGGGGGCGGTCCGGACCTCGTCGGCCCAGATCGTGAAGGTGCCCGAACCTGCCGCGGGCGCTGAGCTCGCGGGGGCTGAACCCTCAGTTGCGGTCTCGCTGCCGCTGCTGCAGGCGGCGAGGAGGAGTGCGAGGCTTGCGGCTGCGGCCCCGACTTTGGTTGTGCGGCGCATGGATGCTCCGTTTCTTGGTGAGTGGAACACGGGGCCGTACGGGACCCCGCTGAGGGGCATCATGCCCCCTCGTGCTCGTCGTCGCGACGCGTGGGGGCCTGTGGTCGTTTCGTTACCAAATCGTTGTGAATGCAGTCTCAACCCCGAGGCGCGAGGGATGCAACGCAGGGAGCGCTTGCTCAGCCGGCGTCGATGGCCGATTGGATCTCGCGCCCCGCCGCCTTCATGGTCTTCGTCGGGTTCTCGCCGGACATCACGTCGACCTCCGCCTGGCTC
Organism: uncultured Actinomycetes bacterium; assembly: GCA_963700475.1. Classification (GTDB taxonomy): domain Bacteria; phylum Actinomycetota; class Actinomycetes; order S36-B12; family CAIYMF01; genus Prado023. The sequence goes on along the minus strand of CAVOXR010000010.1, from coordinate 18,906 downwards.
AGGGCGGGCCAGACGAGGTCCATCTGGGCGAGGTTGGGCATGGGTGCCGAGGAGTCGGCGTAGTCCCCGAAGCCCTTGATCACGGGGTCGGATGCGGCGACCGCGTACGAGTCGACCCACGCCGGAGCGAGGCCCCCGGGGGCAGCAAGGGCACTCATGGTCGCAGTGGTCATCGCGGTCGTGGCCAGGTACTCCTGCGCTCCCGCTGGGTTGCGGGCGAAGGCGGACTGGAGCAGGCCCTGGGAGGTGACCATCGCCTGGCTTCGGGAGGCCAGCACCGAGTCGAATCCCGGGATCGCTTCGACCACGAAGGGAGTCCCGTTCTGGCGCACCTTCTCGACGCTCCACGGCCCGGAGATCAGGTAGGGCGACTTGCCCGTGGCGAAGGCTGTCAGTGCATCGTCGGCGGTGGTCGCCTCGTCCAGCGCGCCGTCCTCGGTCAACTGCGCGAGTCGCTTAGCCGCTTCGATGCTGCCGGGCTTGCCCACCTCGAGCTCGTCTGCGGTGTACCCGCCCTGAGCGTCGAGGCCGAAGATCTTGCCGCCGGCCGCGCTGTAGAACGGGTACCAGTGGTACGCGTCGCCCTGAGGGCCCACCGGAAGAGCGATCGGAAGGATCTGGTCGTCCTTGTCCTTGAGCTCCAGCCCGTCGCGCGCCATCACGTCGATCGACTCGGGGGCCTCGGGGGCCAGGTCGGTGTTGCGGAACAGGGCGAGGTTCTCCGTGGCGAACGGCACGCCGTAGGTGCGTGCCTGGTAGGTGAAGCCGTCGACCGACACCGGACGGAAGCTCTTGGCCGCGGCGGACAGGTCGATGGGCGCGAGCACGCCGTAGTCGGCCAGTCGACCGACCCAGTCGCTCTGCCCGACGAACAGGTCCGGACCCTGGCCCTGGGGGGCCAGCGTGGCGATGTCGTCGCGGATCTTGGTCAGGTCCGTGCCGACCGTCTGGACCTTCACCTCGACGCCCGTCGCCTTCTGGTGGGCTGCTGCGCTGGCCTTCAGCGCATCGGCATGGGCTGGATCGGACCAGATCAGGATCGAGGAGGTGGCGCTCGGCGCCCCGCTCGCACTTGCGCTGGCCGACGGTTCCGTCCCGTCGCCGCCGGAGCCGCACGCGGCGAGCAACAGCCCCGCCGCGGCGATCGCGCTCGCCGTCATCATCCTGCGCATGAGCGTTCCCCACCCTCCATGCCCCGCCCGCTCGTTCCGGGCCCCTGGGCGCATCATGCCGCGCGGGGTCGGCGATTGGCCAGAGTGCCGTGCCGGTGCTCTACCCTTGTGCCGCATCGCCGGCGTGGCGCAATTGGCAGCGCACCTGTCTTGTAAACAGGGGGTTCCCGGTTCGAGTCCGGGCGTCGGCTCTGTATCGTCGCAGGTCAGGTGGCGGTTTTTCGGCGTTCTGGGCTGTGGTTCCTGGGTTCTGGTCACGGATTGGTCACATGTGCCCTGCGGAACCCCAGCGTGGCAGGCGAGATTGTGCACGGACCTGGCCGCTCCCCCCTGTCTTGACAGTCCTTCGCGGCGATAGGGGCGCCTGTGGTCCACGATGCTTCGGTGTGTTCCCTGACAAGTCACACTCCGGGATCTGGCGCCGCTGCGCAGTCGGTGCCCAGCCGGTCGCGTGTGTTGAGGAGGGCTGCTGGAAAGGATCGCGCTGCCGTCCGACGGGTCCTGCCCCTGCACTGCGTGAACCGGAGCTGTCGTGCACGGCCCCGAAGGCTCGCTGTCGCCCGCTGGGGTGCTGCCGTGTCAGGGCCGGCTGGTTAGGGCGGTCGACAGTCACATTGAGTGACTCCTGAGCCCAACCGACATGCTGCTGCATCATCTCGGGCGGAGCGCAGGTAGGGGTAGAGCGATCAGGCGCGCTGCAGCCGAATGTGCCATTCCTCGGGGCCGCGCTGCAGGTACTCGGCAGAGATGCCTTCGGGGTATCGGTCGCTGGCCTGTGCGAGCAGCGGCTGCGGGTCGTGGGGGGCGACGAGGACCATGGCACCGCCGCTGGGCAGGGAGTCCAGGGCCCCGAAGATGGCGGCGTGCCTTATGGGGTGCGGGATCGCTCGGGCGTCCAGTACAGGGGCGTCCGACGCTTGGGCCTCGCCGCACGTGCACCCGTTGTGGGGGTCGGCCAGGGGCAAGGTGGTCAAGGGCTCGATCATGTGGGCTCCATGGGTTGAGGGATGAAGGGGCGGGGCGACGTCGCGGTTGTCGTCCTAGGTGTCATCCATGATCCCTGGTGCGGTTGCCGACTGGCGCGGGTCGAGCATGGTCAGGACCATTCGTGAGGGCTGCAGGGCAAGGATCTCGTGTGGCACTCGTGCGCCGATGTGGATCAGCCCGCCCGGGGACAACTCGATCTGGTCGCCGTCGGCTCCGACGCGCAGAAGACCGTCGAGGACCTGCAGAAGAATGGGGACGGCGGCGGTGTGCTCGGTCAGCTCCTGCCCGGAGTCGAAGGCGAAAAGGACCACTCGGGAGCCTTCCTCCTTGAGCACCGTCCGCGAGACTGTCGATTCAGGTGCCACCCCTATCAGGTCGCTGAGGTTGATCAGGTGCTTCATCGCTGAGCCTCCGTGGTCGGTGAGCATGTGCGGGCTGGTGTCGATCCCGCCGCTACTACGAGCCGATCTTCTCCCAGCCGCGGCGGGGGGCGTGGCTTCCCTGGTCGTGCGGCCCGCGGTCGCGGTAGACGACGTAGGGCCGGAAGACGTACCCGAGCGGCGCGGAGAAGGCGTGGACCAGGCGGGTGAACGGCCAGATCATGAAGACCAGCATCCCGGCTACCGCGTGGACACGGAAGGACAACGGAGCATCTGCCATGAGCTCGCCCTGCGGTTGGAGGGTGAGGATGGAGCGGAACCACACCGACACGTCCTCGCGATAGTTGTGCCCGTCGCCGAGCACCCCCGCACCCACCAGGGTGGTCAGGACGCCCAGGCAGATGGCTGCAACCAGGAATACGTACATGGTCTTGTCGTTCTTCGTGGTGGCGGCGAAGACCGGGCCCACTGTCCGGCGGCGGTAGATCAGCAGCACGATGCCGATCAGAGTCGCCGCACCCGCGAACAGCCCGAGCCCGACTGCCATGGCGTGGTACACGCCCTCGGAGACCCCTACCGCCTCGGTCCAGGACTCGGGGATCAGCAGGCCCACAATGTGCCCGCCGACGACTGCGAGCATCCCGATGTGGAACAGGGGGCTGGCGATGCGGATGAGCTTTCGTTCGTAGAGTTGGCTGGAGCGGGTGGTCCAGCCGAACTTGTCGTAGCGGTAGCGCCAGATGGTGCCCACGACGAAGGTGGTGATGGCCACGTAGGGCAGGACGTCCCACAGCAGGATCTGGGTGGTGGTCATCGGCGGGCTCCTGTCGGGGTAAGCGAGGTGGGGAAGGGTTCGAGGCCGACGTCCTCGACGGGCGGGCCGGAGGCGGCCAGTTCGGCCATTCGCGCGGCCACCTCGCGGGTGACCTCCGGCAGGGTCGCCACGACAGCGTCCAGGATGTGGGAGTACGCCGAATCGAGGTCGTGCAGGGCCTCGCGGAGCAGCCCGATCGGGGCGGCGTGTTCGGCGAGCAGCGCGTCGCCGGTGACCCGGTCGCCGATGGCGGCGAACTCCAGGACCACCGCGAGGTGGTCGGGCAGCTCCTCGTTGCCGATCGTGAACCCGCTGGCCTCGTAGGCCTGCTTGAACCTCAGGATGGCCACCCCGCGGTTGCGGGTGTCGCCGTTGGTCCAGTAGGTCAGGAACGGGCAGGCGCGGCGCTTCATGTCGAAGATCTCCACGTAGTGCCGCTGCACGTCACCGATGAGGGTGCCGTCCAGGTGTGCGAGGAACTCCTCCAGGGGTGTACGCACCGGTTCGGGGAGCTCGGCCACTGCGGCGGCCAGGCCGTCGAGGCGCTCGAGCAGCGGGCCGTCCGGGTAGGCCAGCAGCCAGGAGCACGCCAGCCGGGTGGCGGCGATGTCGCGCTCGGACATCCCGCGCACCCGGAACCCGTCGACCGGTGACTTCGGCCGGCGCAGTCGCAGCGGGAGCCCGAGGAACTCTGAGGCCTCCCGGGCGCCGACCCTCGTCAGCGGGGTCATGACTGCACCTCGTCACTGTCGGCGCGCCGGATGCCGGGCATGCCCAGCGGGACCGCGCCGTCCCAGTTGAGCAGGTTCACCCGGGCCGCGGCGTCCTCGGTGGGCACGTAGGCCTCGGCGCTCTGCCGTGCTTTGAGGGCGTGGAAGTTCTCCACGGCCACCGGCATCGGCCGCCCGGAGGCCTCACCGAACGGACCGGAGGCGCTGAACCCACCGGGCCCGCCCTCGTAGTCCAGGGAGCAGCCGAGCTCCTCGAGCTCGCGGCCGGCCTCGGCGTGGGCCTTGGGGATCACGTAGCGGTCCTCGTACTTGGCGATCGCCAGCAGCCGGTAGAGCTCGTAGATCTCGTCGCCTGTCAGTCCCACCGACTCGGCGATGGACTCGTCCCCCTCACCGCCGAGGTTGCGGTCGCGCATGTAGGAGCGCATCGCGGCCAGGGTCGCCAGGGAGCCGAGCACCGGGCCCGGATCGCCTGCGGTGAACAGCTCGGCGAGGTACTCGACCGGGATCCGCAAGCTCGATCAGGGCGCCGAACAGGGTGTCGGCGTCCTCGGCGTCGTGGCCGGTTTCGCGCAGGGCGTCGACGACCGGCGACAGCGGCGGGATGTACCAGACCATCGGCATGGTGCGGTACTCCGGGTGCAGCGGCAGCGCGACCCGGTACTCCTTTGCCAGCTTGTACACCGGGGATCGGCGGGCGGCGTCGATCCAGTCCGCGGGGATGCCGTCGCGCTGGGCGGCAGCGACCACGTCCTGGTCGTGCGGGTCGAGGATGAGGTCGAGCTGGGCCTCGTAGAGGTCCTTCTCATCGGGTGTCGCCGCTGCGGCGGTCACCCGGTCGGCGTCGTAGAGGAAGATGCCGAGGTAGCGCAGGCGGCCGACGCAGGTCTCCGAGCACACGGTCGGCAGGCCGACCTCGATGCGCGGGTAGCACATCGTGCACTTCTCGGCCTTGCCCGTGCGGTGGTTGAAGTAGACCTTCTTGTAGGGGCAGCCGGTGACGCACATGCGCCAGCCGCGGCAGGCGTCCTGGTCGACCAGGACGATGCCGTCCTCGGAGCGCTTGTACATCGCCCCGCTCGGGCACGCGGCCACGCACGCCGGGTTCAGGCAGTGCTCGCAGATGCGCGGCAGGTAGAACATGAACGCCTGCTCGAACTCCATCTTCACCCGGTCGCCGACCTGGTCGCGGATCTTGACCACGATCGGGTCCTTGGGGGCCAGCTCCGGGCCGCCGCCGAGGTCGTCGTCCCAGTTGGCCGACCAGCGGATCTGCATCGGCTTGCCCGAGATCAGCGACTTCGGCCGGGCGACCGGGGTGTGCTCGCCGAGGGGTGCCGAGATCAGGGTGTCGTACTCGTAGGTCCACGGCTCGTAGTAGTCGCTCATCTCCGGGAGCACCGGGTTGGAGAAGATCTTGGTCAGCCGGGAGAACCGCGAGCCCGAGCGCAGCTGCAGCTTGCCGCGCTTGAGCACCCAGCCGCCCTGCCAGCGCTCCTGGTCCTGGTAGGTCCGCGGATACCCCTGGCCGGGCCGGGTCTCGACGTTGTTGAACCACGCGTACTCGACGCCGGCGCGGTTGGTCCACGCCTGCTTGCAGGTCACCGAGCAGGTGTGGCACCCGATGCACTTGTCGAGGTTCATCACCATGCCGACCTGGGCCATCACGCGCATGTCAGTACTCCACTTCTTGGGCGCGACGGCGGATCACGGTGATCTCGTCGCGCTGGTTGCCGGTGGGCCCCAGGTAGTTGAAGGCGAAGCTCAGCTGGGCGTAGCCGCCGACGATGTGGGTGGGCTTGATCATCAGCCGGGTCAGGGAGTTGTGGATGCCGCCGCGCAGGCCCGAGGTCTCGGTCCGCGGGACGTCCACGGTGCGGTCCTTCGCGTGGTACATGTACACGGTGCCCGCGGGCATCCGGTGGGACACGACGGCCCGGGCCACCACCACGCCGTTGCGGTTGTAGGCCTCGATCCACTCGTTGTCCTTGACCCCGACGGTCTCGGCGTCCTCCGGGGACATCCAGATCTCCGGCCCGCCGCGGCTCAGCGAGAGCATGAACAGGTTGTCCTGGTACTCGGAGTGGATCGACCACTTCGAGTGCGGGGTCAGGTAGCGCACCGTCACCTCCTTGCCCACGCCGGAGGTCTGGTCACCGAAGATGCGGTGCATGTTCAGCGGCGGTCGGAAGATCGGCAGGTTCTCCCCGAGCTCGCTCATCCAGTCGTGGTCGAGGAAGAAGTGCATCCGCCCGGTCAGCGTGTGCCACGGCTTGAGTCGCTCGACATTGATGGCGAACGCGGTGTAGCGCCGCCCGCCGTGCTCGGAACCGGACCACTCCGGGTGAGGTGATCACCGGCACCGGGCGGGCCTGGGTGTCGGCGAACGTGATCCGCTTGCCGCCCTCGTCCTCGGCGAGGTCGGCCAGGCGCATGCCCGTGCGCTTCTCCATGTCGCGGAAGCCGTCGACCGCGATCCGGCCGTTGGTGGTGCCCGACAGGGCCAGGATCGTCTCGCAGGCGTTGACGTCGGTGACCAGCGACGGCCGACCGGCGGCCGGGCCGTCGGGGATGACGCCGTTGACCCGGGCCAGGACGGCGACCTCGGGGGTCGGGTCCATGTGCACGCCCTTGGTCAGGGTGCCCAGCTTCTCGACCAGCGGGCCGAGGGCCGACATCTTGGCCCCGATCGCGGTGTAGTCCCGCTCGACGGCGACGAACTTCGGCGCGGTCACGCCCGGGATCAGGTCCACCTCGCCGGTGCGCCAGTCGCGCACCACCCCACCGGGGACAGCCAGCTCGTCGGGGGTGTCGTGCTGCAGCGGGACGCTCACGATGTCGGTGCGGGTGTCCAGGACGCCCTTGGCCAGCTCGGAGACCCCGCGGCCGAGGGCCTGGAAGATCTCGTAGTCGCTCTTGGTCTCCCACGGGGGGTCGATCGCCGGGGTGAAGGCGTGCACGAACGGGTGCATGTCGGTGCTGGACAGGTCGTGCTTCTCGTACCAGGTGGCCGCCGGGAGCAGCACGTCGCCGAAGAGTCCGGTCGAGGTCATCCGGAAGTCGATGCTGACCAGCAGGTCGAGCTTGCCCTCGGGGGTCTCCTCGCGCCAGGTCACGTCCTGCGGGCGCAGCTCGTCGGGGGTCTCCTCGGCGCGCACCGCGTTGGCCGTGCCGAGCAGGTGCTTGAGGAAGAACTCGTTGCCCTTGCTCGAGGACCCCAGCAGGTTGGCCCGCCAGACGGTGAGCACCCGCGGCCAGTTCTCCGGGGCGTCGGGGTCCTCGACGGCGAACTTCAGCTCACCGGACTTCAGCTTCTCGACCACGTAGTCCGACGGGGCCATCCCTGCGGCCTTGGCGTCCTCGGCGATGGTCAGCGGGTTGCGGTTCAGGGCCGGGAAGCTGGGCATCCACCCCGAGCGCGCCGACTGCGCCAGCGTGTCGATCATCGACCGGCCGACGAACCGGCCCTCGCCCAGCGGCGAGGCCAGGCCCTCGGCGCCCAGGGCGTCGTAGCGCCACTGGCCGGTGTTGACGTACCAGAACGCGGTGCCGATCATCTGGCGCGGTGGCCGCGACCAGTCCAGGCCGAACGCCAGCTGCGCCCAGCCGGTGACCGGGCGGCACTTCTCCTGGCCGACGTAGTGCGCCCAGCCGCCGCCGTTCACGCCCTGGCAGCCGGTGAGCGTGATCAGGGCCAGGAACGTGCGGTAGATCGTGTCGGAGTGGAACCAGTGGTTCGTGCCCGCCCCGAGGATGATCATCGACCGGCCGCCGGACTCCTCGGCGTTGGCCGCGAACTCCCGGCCGATCCGCTCGGCCATCGCCGCCGGGACGCCGGTGATCTCCTCCTGCCACGCCGGGGTGTAGGGCGCGGGGTCGTCGTAGCCGGTCGGCCACTCGCCCGGGCAGGCCCTCGCGGCCCACGCCGTACTGGGCGAGCATCAGGTCGTACACGGTGGTGACCAGCCGCGGGCCGGCCGACGTGGCCAGCTCGGCGGCGGGCACGCCGCGGTGGTGGACCCCGCCGCCCTCGCTGCCCTCCTGGCCCACGTCGAACCGCGGCAGCAGGACCTCGGCGGTGGTGGAGCCGGCCGCCCCGAACAGGCTCAGCGCCGGGTCGATCCCCTCGAGGTCGAGGTTCCACTTGCCCTCGCCCTCGGCGCCGTAGCGGAAGCCCATCGAGCCGTTCGGGATGTGCGGCCGGCCGGTGGCCGAGTCGACCAGGACGGTCTTGAAGTTGGCGTTCTCGCTGGTGTCGCCCAGGTCCGCGGCGGTGACGAACTTGTCCGGCACGTACGCGCCGTCCTTCTCGCGCAGCGTGACCAGGAACGGCAGGTCGGAGAACTTCTTGACGTAGTCGACGAACCGCGGCACCTGCCGCTCGATGAAGAACTCCTTGAGGATCACGTGGCCCATGGCCATGCCCAGGGCGCCGTCGGTGCCCGGGTGCGGGCTCATCCACTCGTCGGCGAACTTCGTGTTGTCGGCGTAGTCCGGGCTGACGGTGACGACCTTCTGGCCGCGGTAGCGCGCCTCGGCCATGAAGTGCGCGTCCGGGGTGCGGGTCTGCGGGACGTTCGCGCCCCACATGATCAGGTAGGAGGCGTTCCACCAGTCGGCGGACTCCGGCACGTCGGTCTGGTCGCCGAAGACCTGCGGGGAGGCCACCGGCAGGTCGGCGTACCAGTCGTAGAAGCTGAGCATCGCCCCGCCGATCAGGCTCACGAACCGCGCGCCGGCGGCGTGGCTGGCCATCGACATCGCGGGGATCGGGGAGAACCCGAACACCCGGTCCGGGCCATGGGCGTCGATCGTGTGCACGTGGGCGGCGGAGATCAGCTCGATGGTCTCCGGCCACGAGGCACGCACCAGACCGCCCTTGCCACGGGCCTTCTGGTAGCGGCGTGCGGGTCTCGGGATCGTTGACCACCGCGGCCCACGCCTTGACCGGATCGTTGCCGTTGGCTGCCTTCGCCGCGCGGTAGGCCTCGAGCAGGACGCCGCGGATGTAGGGGTAGCGCACGCGGGTGGGTGAGTAGGTGTACCAGGAGAACGCCGCACCGCGGGGGCAGCCGCGGGGCTCGTACTCCGGGGAGTCGACCCCGACCGACGGGTAGTCGGTCTGCTGGGTCTCCCAGGTGATGATCCCGTCCTTGACGTACACCTTCCACGAGCACGAGCCGGTGCAGTTCACCCCGTGCGTGGAGCGCACCACCTTGTCGTGGCTCCACCGATCCCGGTAGAAGCGAGTCGGCGTCACGCCCACCCTGCTTGGTCACGGTGCGCAGGTCCGCCGACACCTCCCCCTTGGCCAGGAACCGTCCGGCGCGGACCAGGAACTCATCAGTGGCACTCGTGGTCATGATCACTTCTTCTTCCGTGGGGACGGGGTCGCTGCCTTCTGGGTCGTGCTGGTGGTCGTGGTGCGGTGACGGGCGGGCCGACGGTGGGCGCCGGCGCCGAGCTGGAGCGCGAGACCCTCGCCCTGGGAGCGGGGTCCGGCAGCTCCACGGTCCACTCCGGGTCCACGTCCGGACGGCGCAGGTGCGCCACGCACAGGCCCGGGCCGGGGGAACACGTCGAGGCTGGCCAGCGTGACCGGCTGGGTCGGTCCTGGCCAGGACCTCCCCGAGCAGCTCGGCGTGGATGTCGCAGATGACCGGGTGCTCGTGCACCAGCTCGGCGTACGGACACGCCCGCAGGGTGATCTCGTCGCCGACCGGGTTGCGGACCGCCTCGAAGCCGAAGTCGCGTGAGCACCCGGGTCGCCTGGTCGACAGCCGCCTTCGACGGTGTCGGCGGGACCGACATCCGGGCCGGCCTCAGCCCACGTCGCCGCAGCCAGCCGGGCGACGTCCGGGGCGCTGGCCCGGTCGAGCTCGGAGTCCAGCGCGCGCGCGAGCTCGCGGATCGACGCCGACGCGGTGCCCGAGTAGAGCCAGTGCGGGCGTCCCCGGGTGGACCGCTGGTCCGGGACCCGGGTGATCCGCCCCGAGGCCAGCAGCGCGTCGAGGTGGCCGCGGACCGTGTTGGGGTGAAGGCCGACCGCCTCGGCGATCTGCTCGACCCGGACGACGTCGTCGGCGGCCTCGATGAACTCCAGGACGGCCGCCCGCGAGTCGCCTCCGAGGCGGCGGGACCGGGGCGCGGGCCGCGCACGGAGCCGATCCGCGCCAAGGCCCGCCCGACCGAGTGCAGGGGGATCGATGTCGCGCTCACGGGGCATGTCTACCACATAAACACGGGCGTGGGAATAAACCCGGGGTCTATGTTTGACGTTGTGATCAAAAGGTGTAGCGTGCGCCGTCACCACCTGAAGGAGGCAGCACCATGGCCGCACCGGCCCTCACTCCGGCCCTTCCGCCGGCCGCGACCGAGGAGCCGGGGAAGGTCCGGGTCCTGGTCATCTCGACGATCGCCTTCACCCTGATGTTCGCCGTCTGGCTGATGTTCGGGGTGCTGGGCATCCCCATCCGCAAGGAGTTCGGGCTCACCGACGTGCAGCTGGCCTGGATCACCGCGGTCGCGGTGCTCAACGGCGCGATCTGGCGGCTGCCCGCCGGCATCATCACCGACCGGCAGGGGGGCCGGAAGATCATCGCCCTCATGCTGGCCGCGACCGCCGTCCCCGCCTACCTGATCTCCACGGTCACCAGCTACCAGATGCTGCTGTTCTACGCCTTCCTCGTCGGCTTCGCCGGCAACTCGTTCAGCGTCGGCATCGCCTGGGTGTCCGCATGGTGGCCACGCGCAGCACCAGGGCCTCGCCCTGGGGATCTTCGGCGCGGGCAACGTCGGCGCCTCGGTCACCAAGTTCATCGGCCCGGCCCTGATCGTGGCCGTCCCCGCGGCCGGCTACATGGGTGGCTTCATCCCCGGCGGCTGGCGGTTCGTCCCCTTCCTGTACGCGGTCCTCCTGCTCATCATGGCCGCCATCACGTGGTTCGTCTCACCCCATCACGACCACAAGCCCGGCGCGGACCGCACGGTCGTCCAGCTCCTGCAGCCGCTGAAGCAGATGCGCGTCTGGCGGTTCAGCCTCTACTACGTCGTCACCTTCGGCGCCTACGTCGCGCTGGCCGCGTGGCTGCCCAAGTACTACGTCGACGTCTACGACCAGTCCCTGTGCGCACGGCGCCCTGCTGACCGCGACCTTCATCTTCCCCGCCTCCCTCCTGCGCCCCCTCGGCGGCTGGATGAGCGACCGGGTGGGCGCCCGGCGGGTCATGTACTGGACCTTCAGCATCATCCTGGTCGCCAGCGGGATCCTGATGATGCCCTACGGCTACATCGTGCTGACCAACCCGGACGGCACCTCCAGCGAGGTCATGCCGTGGAGCGTGGGCGTGCGTGCTGTTCGCGGTCCTCGTGTTCGTCATCGGCGCGGCGATGGGCATCGGCAAGGCCGCCGTCTACAAGCACATCCCGGAGTACTTCCCCCGCGACGTGGGCGCGGTCGGCGGCCTCGTCGGCTCGCTCGGGCGCCCTCGGCGGGTTCTTCCTCCCGCTGCTGTTCGCCTACACCGCCCGGTGGACCGGGATGCCGCAGTCGACCTTCTTCGTCCTCTTCGCCGTCACCGCCGTGGCGATGGCCTGGATGCACCTGACCATCCACCGGATGCTGCACGCCGCCAGCCCCCAGCTGGCCAACAAGTTCGAGAACGACCAGTTGGCCGACCCGGCCGCTGCGCACGAATCCCTAGCCGAGCCCGTCGCGGTCGGCGCCACCACCATGGAGAGGACGGATGGCTGACATGGCCACTCCCACCGCACCCCAGGCCCCGGTCCGCCGGGGTGCCGACTGGCTCGAGAGCTGGACCCCCGAGGACCCCGAGACGTGGGACTCCGGCCGGGCCTGGAAGACCCTGTGGGTCACCACCTTCAACCTGACCCTGGCGTTCGCCACCTGGTTCCTGGTCTCCGCGCTGGCCCCGAAGCTGAACAACATCGGCTACGACCTGAGCAAGGGCCAGCTCTACTGGCTGGTGGCCATCCCCGGCCTGGCCGGCGGCACGCTGCGCCTGATCTGGACCTTCCTGCCCCCGATCATGGGCACCCGCAAGCTGGTGACGATCACCTCGGCGCTGTTCGTCCTCCCGGCCATCGGCTGGGGCCTCGCCGTGCAGAACCCCGACACCCCGTACGCCAGTCCTGCTGTTCCTGGCCGCCCTGGCCGGGCATCGGCGGCGGCGCGTTCTCCGGGTTCATGCCCTCGACGTCGTACTTCTTCCCCAAGGCCAAGCAGGGCACCGCCCTCGGCCTGCAGGCCGGCATCGGCAACTTCGGCGTCAGCCTCGTGCAGTTCGTCACGCCGTGGATCGTCGGGCTCTCGATCGTCGGCGCCTCGCAGCGCTTCATCGATGTGAAGAAGGGCGTGGACAAGGAGGTCTGGTACCAGAACGCCGGATACATCTGGGTGCCCTTCATCATCGTCGGCGTCATCCTCGCGTGGACCCTGCTGCGCAGCGTCCCGGTCCAGGCCCGCGGCGTGAAGGACCAGATGGACATCTTCAGCAACAAGCACACCTGGCTGATGACCGTCCTCTACGTGATCACCTTCGGCACCTTCTCCGGCCTCGCCGCCCAGTTCGGCCTGCTGATCAAGAACCTCTTCGGCGCCGACGCGTTCGGAGCCGCCGGCCTCGACGCCGCCAAGTACGTGTTCTGGGGAGCCGCTCGATCGGATCCGCTGCGCGGATCATCGCCGGCCCGATCGCCGACCGCGTCGGCGGGGCGAAGGTCACCCTCGTGGCCACCCTGGGCATCGCCGCAGCCGCGGCCTACACCTCGACGACGGTGTCCCCGGACTCCGCCGACCAGTTCACCACCTTCTTCTGGGGCATGATCGTCATCTTCTTCTTCACCGGGGTCGGCAACGCCTCCACCTTCAAGCAGATGCCGATGATCTTCAAGCCCCGCCAGGCCGGCGGGGTGATCGGATGGACCGCGGCCATCGCGGCCTACGGGCCGTTCATCTTCGGTGTCCTGCTGGCCAGCGTCGCCCCGGGCGCGTTCTTCCTCGGGCTGGCGGTGTTCGCGCTGATCGGCACCGCGATCACGTGGCACTTCTACGCCAAGCCGGGCGCGGAGATGCCCAGCTGATGCACGCACGTCCGTGGGGCGGGTTCCCGGCGCGCATGCGCCTCGGGAGCCGCCCCACGGTGCGTGGGGTCCCAGCTCAGGTCGGCAGCGGCAGCCACCGGACAGCGGCCCCAGCGGTCACCCCACCGGGGGGCAGCACCGCGAAGCCGGTGGCCGCAGCCAGCCCGCGCAGCATCCCGGACCCCAGGTGCGTGCCCGCCACGAACTCCCCCTCGACGAGGCGACCGAGCACCAGCCGGTCCTCATGTGCCGGTGCCCCGACAGGCCCAGCGCAGGTGACCTCCACCAGGTCGGGCAACGCCGCTCGCCCAGCCAACCCGGCCAGGATCGGCGCGCCCAGGCTCATCAGGGTCACGATCGCGCTCTGCGGGTTCCCCGGCAGCCCGACCAGCCACGCCCGACCGCGGTCCAGAGTCGCGGCCAGCATCGGATGCCCGGGGCGCACCGCCACGCTATCGATGAGCACCTCGCCGTCGCACAGGGCGATCGCCGCATGCAGATGGTCGACCGGTCCGGCAGCCGTGCCCCCGGTGGTGAGCACCACGTCGGCGGACGCGGCCGCGCGATCGATCGCCTCGACATGGGCGGCCAGCGTGTCCTCGCAACGCTCCACGAACACGACATCGACGCCCATCCGGGCCACCCACGCGGGCACCTGCGGGCCCAGCGAGTCGCGCACCAGGCCCCGAGCCGGAACACCTGTCGTGGCCAGTTCGTCGCCGAACAGCACGAGTGCCACCCGAGGGGCAGGAATCACCAGGAGCTCGTCGTGGCCCGCAGGCCGCCGCCAGGCCGATCAGGGCCGGGTTGAGCACCGTGCCCGCTGGGGCCAGCACCTCACCCTCAGCGCACTCCTCCCCCGCCGGGCGGACATGGGTGGGCCCACGGGGCGTCGGGGCGCTCAGCACCTCGACCCCACCGCGCACCAGGAGCTGGCCATCCTCGCTGCGGACCACGGCATCCGCCCCCCCCGGGACCACCCCCCCGGTCGCGATCACGACCGCCTGGCCCGTGGTCAGCGGACCCGGGACGGGGCGCCCGGCCAGGGACTGCCCGACGATCGTCCACGGCCCAGGCCCGGCCACCGCCCACCCATCCATGGCCGAGGTGTCGAACGAGGGAAGCGCGCACAACGCCACCAGGTCCTCGGCCAGCACCAGCCCATCGCACACGGCCAGACCATGTCGCACCGGGGCCAGCGGTCGCACCGCTGCGGCCAGCGCCGCCCGCGCGGCATCCCACCGTGGCTCGACCAGGGTCACGACGCGGTGCCGCCCTGCCGTACCGACCCGGTCACTGCGCTCGCTGGCCCCAGCCCCGGGCAAGTTCGCCGACCTGGGCGACCGCCTGGGCTGGATCCGCACCCGCTGCCACCGCGGCGCCGAGCAAGTAGGTGGTCACCGGGGCGGCGGGCCTGTCCACGTCGTGGGCGGCATCCCGGGCGACGTCGAGGATCGCGTCGATGTCGCAGGCCACGTCCACTCCCAACGCTGCCCGCACCGCGTCAACCCACTCCTGCATGTCGGTGGCCTCCTCCGCCGCGCGGATGCGCGCGACCGCCAGTTGCTCCTGGTGTCCACATCAGCCAGGGCGGCTGCGGGCACGGGCCATTCCACCACGTCCAGCCGCGGCAGGAGCGCCCGGACGGGCGGGCCCGCGGCCCCAGGCCGCCGAGGGCGGCGCAGGGCCCCGGTCCGGTAAGCCGCGCACAGCGGTTGCCGGTAACCCTGGGCATCGATGGGGACGACTGCGTCACCCGCTCTCCCGGAGTCCGAGGCGGCCAAGCGGGACAGCGCCTCGGCCACGACAGGCAGGGCGAAGGGCATGTCGGCGGCGATCACGCCGACCAGTGGCGTGCCCACGGTGGCCACCCCGGCGCCGATCGCCGCCAGCGGTCCCGAACCGCGGGATCTTCGCGGACGAACGGGACAGGGCACGGACTCGGTCCAGTGGCCGACCGACGATGACCACTGGCACCTCGGTCGGCACACCGGCCAGGACACGATCGACGAATCGACGGCCCCCCACGTGGATTGTGGCCTTGTCCCGACCGAGCCGACGACTCGCACCACCGGTGAGCACGATCAGCGAGCTCCCCGACGGCCACCTCGTCGCCCGCACCTCGTCCACGCCTGCACAATAGGCGCCTACCGGAAGGGCCGTCATGAGTGACCTGACCCACCTCGACGAGGCCGGCGCCGCGCGGATGGTCGACGTGTCCGCCGCCCGAGACGGCACGCGTCGCGTCGGCCAGCGGCTTCGTCACCCTGTCGGCGGAAGCGCTGCGCCTCGTGCGCGCGAACGCCCAAGAAGGGCGACGTCGTCGCCACCGCCCGGATCGCCGGGATCGTGGCCACGAAGCGGACCGCCGACCTGATCCCGCTGTGCCACTCCGATCGCGGCGTGCAGGGTGGACGTGCGTCGACGGGGCGGCGTCGCCGACGAGGCGCCATCCTGGCCACCGTGCGACCGCGGACCGCACCGGCGTGGAGATGGAGGCCCTGACCGCCGTGGCGGTCGCCGGACTGGCGGTCATCGACATGGTCAAGGCGGTGGACCCGCACGCCGCGTTGCGCGACGTCCTGGTGGAGGCCAAGGACGGTGGCCGGAACGGGGCCTGGCGCCGATGACCGGGACCGTGTCCGACTCTGCCGATGTTCGACGCGAGCCGTCCGGGCGCGGGCGCGGTGATTACCTGCTCAACTCCGCCGCCAACGGCGTGGCGACCGACACGTTCGGGCCGTTCAACCAAGCCTACTGCAGGCGCTTGCCTACGACGTCGGCCCTGTCACCATCGTCGCCGACGACGCCGTCCCGATGGGACGTGCCGTGCGCGACCGATCGTCGCGGGCGCCCGGATCGTGGTGCTGACCGGGGGCACCGGGGCAGGCCGACGTGATGTCACTCCGATGCCCTGGGCTCCGCAGGGTGACGCGAGCTACCCGGTCTCGGGGAGGCCATCGGCCGCGTCGCGGTAGGGGTGACGATCTGACCTGTCCCGCACCCTCGGCGGGATCCTCGACGGTGCGGTCGTCCTGGCCCTGCCCGGCAGCCGGGGGTGTCCGCGACGGGCTGGACGCTGTGGGTGGGCTGCTGGAACACGCCGCCAGATGGCCGGGCCGGTGGGCACGGCAGGCGGCCCACCGGCGGGGGCGATGGTGCCCGTCCCGGCGACCCCGGTGCGTCTCGGGTGCCACAGACGCCTATACCGGTCGTCGATTCCAGCGTTCCGGATGGCCGGTTCTGACCACCCGGCCCTCGTCCGGGCCACGGCGATCAGCGAGGCGGAAGTTGCCGCGGAGGTGTCCCAGGCCGCCGCGGGAGCCGTCGTGACGTTCGCCGGCGTGGTGCGTGACCACGATCGTGGCCGTTCCGTGGCCGCCCTGCACTACGAGGGTCACCCGACGCCGACCGCATCCTCGCCGAGGTCGTGGCCGAGGCCCTCGATCGGCCCGGGGTACTGGCGGCCGCGACCCGCGCCGGATCGGCGACCTCGCGATCGGCGACCTCGCCTTCGCCGCAGCTGTCAGCGCCGCACATCGCCGCGAGGCGTTCGAAGCGTGCGGCTGGCTGGTCGATGAGGCGAAGGCCCGGCTGCCGATCTGGAAGCAACAGCGCTTCGCTGACGGAACCGACGAGTCGGTGAACAGCCCTGGCACCCCGGTCGCGCACCCCACCGCCACGCCCGAGCACGTCCCCAGCCCGGACCCGGACCCGGCCCGCCTCGTCGACCGGTTCGGCCGCACGCACCACGATCTGCGCGTCTCGCTGACCAGACCGCTGCAACCTGCGGTGCACCTACTGCATGCCGGCCGAGGGCCTTGAGTGGATGCCGACCCCCGACCTGCTGACCGCCGACGAGATCGTCCGCGTGGTGCGCATCGCGACAGACCTGGGCATCACCGAGGTCCGACTCACCGGCGGGGAGCCGCTGATCCGCCCCGACGTCGTCGACATCGTCGCCCGCCTCGCCGCCCTGCCCCGGGCACCCCACCTGTCGCTCACCACCAACGGCCTGCGCCTGGCCACCCTCGCCGCCCCGCTGGCTGAGGTCGGGCTGTCCCGGGTCAACATCTCCTGCGACACTCTCAGCCCAGAGACCTTCCAACGTCTGACCCTGCGCAACCGCCTCGACGAAGTCCTCGCCGGGATCGCAGCCGCGCGGGCGGCTGGGCTCGCCCCGATCAAGATCAACACAGTCCTGATGCGTGGGATCAACGACCACGAGGCCGCCCCCCTGCTGCGCTGGGCCCTTGACGAGGGGCTGAGCCTGCGGTTCATCGAGCAGATGCCCCTGGACCCCCAGCACGGCTGGAACCGGGCGATGATGGTCACGCGCGAGGAGATCATCGACTCCCTCGAGCGCGCCGGATTCCACCTCGCGGCGCTGCCCGGGAGGGGCTCGGCGCCGGCTGAGGAGTTCGCGATCGACGGCGGCCCGGCAACGGTGGGCATCGTCGGCTCGGTGACCAGCCCGTTCTGCGACGCCTGTGACCGGGTGCGCCTGACCGCCGACGGGCACTGCGCTCCTGCCTGTTCGCCCAGCGGGAAGCCGACCTCGCCCCCTGCTGCGCGACGGCTCGACGACGAGTCGTCGCCGCCCGGGTGCCGGTGAAGGGCCCTCAAGCGACGGGGCCACGGCATCGACGAGCCAGCATTCGCCGCCCGACCGGCCCATGTCCACGATCGGGGGTCAGCGATGCCCACCGCAAGGCCTCGTCGGTCTCCCAGGACGGTCCTCGCTCCCCGCGGTCCCGGGTCCCCGGGGCCATCACGTTCCGATCTTCGCCTTGGCCGGAACCGCCGCGAGCCGCCAGGTCCACGTGGCCCCTGGGCCAACTCCGAGTCGTGACCGCGTTGGCCGCAGGGCTGCCGCGAGGTTCGCCGACGTCCTGGCGGTCAGCTCGCTTCTCGCCACGGTTGCCAGCTAGACCCCTCCTGCATGGCACCGATCTCCGGGCCTCGATCGTGACGTCCTCCCCCCGTTCGCGGCAGGCTGACGTGACCGCGCTAGACGGCGACCCGCCGCCGCGCCGGTCGCCTCGTGGTGGCGCGAGGCGTCCGGCTCGGTGGCCGACGTCGGCGTCCTCGTCCCCATCGCGAGCGCCTGATCGTCAGCAACGGCCTGTCGACGACCAGGTCCTGCTTCCACCCGACTGCTGTTCCTGGTGGTCGCCTGGACCTACGGCGCCGGTGGCCGTCCAACCGCTCAAGGCGTTCGGCGCCGCTGCCATCGCCGCCGGCACCGGGGCCGACGTCATCGCCGCCAGGTCACTGATCATCGGCGTCGTATTCCTCGCCTGGGCCCTCCGGCTCCTGGACCGCTCGGTGCCGCGTTTCCAGGTCGGTCATCCGCGGCGTGCAACTGGCCGTCGGGCTCACCTTCATGAAGATCGCGTGGGGGATGGTCACCCACCCCGCGAATACCTTCACCGGGCACTGGCCCGTCGCAGCCACCGCCCTGGCCTGCCTGGCCACCACAGTCATCCTCCTCCACTGGCGGCGTGCCAGCGCCCTGATCGCCGTCGCCCTCGGCCTGGCCATCGCCATCGTCACCACGAGGGGCGCTGGCCCGGTCACCCTCGGCCCGACCGCGATCAGCCTGCCCCACGATCACAACCGCGGACCTGATCCTGGCCGCCACCCTGCTGGTCCTCCCCAGATCCCACTCACGCTGGCCAACTCCTGCCTCGCGCCAGCCGACGCGGCCCCGTCCTACT
>CAVOXR010000009.1:0-646659 GCA_963700475.1 uncultured Actinomycetes bacterium | reverse complement strand
TGAATCACCCGGGTGAGGCGTGTGCGCGCGGGTGCCTGCTACCCGTGAGAGGTGCCACGATCCCACCGTGGCCACTGTGTGTCGGCCATGGACGAGGTCCGTCACTGAGGGGCGTCAGGTGGACCCTGGCGCCAGAACGGAGACACGTATGGATACGAGCGTCGATGAACTCGGACCAGTTGACTGGTTCGTCATCGAGTTCCCCGGCAAGAAGCCAACGGGAGAGGTCGCACCCTTCCTGACGGACCTGATCGACCGTGGCCTGGTCCGCCTCCTGGACCTGTTGGTCCTGGAGAAGGACGAGGACGGCACGCTGCTGGTCGCAGAGTTGTCGGACCTGGACCCCAGCGAGCTGGGCGAGATCAGGACCACCGAGGCCCAGTTGGCGATGGTCCTCAGCGAGCAGGACGTGCTCGACTTGGCCGAGACGATCGAGCCGGGCAGCAGCGCTGCGGTGGTGGTGTGGGAGAACCTCTGGGCAGCACCGTTCGGATCTGCAGTGCGCAAGGCCGGTGGCCAACTCGTCGCCACCGGACGCATCCCCACCCAGGCGGTCCTGGCCGCCATCGAGGCTGACGCTGAGGAAGGAGCCTGACATGCCCATGGCAAACCGACGTAGGCGCAGGAGGGTAGCGGCGGTCGGCGGAGCAGTCGTCGTCGCCCATGGCCACAACCGCCGGCAAGACCGGCGGGACGACCGCCAGGACAGGCGCGAGGACCGGCGCGACGACAGGCGCGACCGCTAGGCCCGTGGGCTGGCCGCCTCCGCGTGGCGGGTGGCGGGTCAGCCCCCAACCCTCACGACTCCGGTGGCTTCCACCGGTCCGATTGACTCACGCTCGATGAGAGGAAAGAAATGTTCGACGATCCGAACCTCTGGGACGTCCTGGTCTGGAGCTTCTGGTTCTTCATCTGGATCTGTGCCGTGTTCATCTGGTTCCGATGCGTGTTCGATGTCTTCGGGGACCACACCCTGTCCGGGTGGGGCAAGACGGGCTGGTGCCTGCTCCTGATCTTCCTGCCGTGGCTGGGCGCGTTCATCTACCTGATCGCACGTGGCAAGAGCATGAACGAGCGGCAGATGGCCAAGGCCGCCGACGCCCAGGCCAGCCAGGAGAAGTACATCCAGTCCGTGGCGGCCAAGACGGCGAGCCCGGCTGAGCAGATCGCCAGCGCCAAGTCCCTGCTGGACTCCGGCGCGATCGACCAGGCCGAGTTCGACGCCCTGAAGGCCAAGGCCCTGGTCTGACGCGTGTCGGCTCTCCCTGCCCCGCAAGCCTGCGGCGTCACACGCCGCGGGCTTGCGGGGCAGGGGGACTTGGGGGCGCTGCGCCCCACACGGACTCCCTTGACCTGACCCCCGCCTGACCCCAGCCCAGAAGGAAGCGACCTGTGCCCACTCCCGAGATCACCCGGACCCGACGTGTCCACTGGCGGCAAGCGGCAGCGCTCACCGCGGCAGCAGCCATGATGCTTGCCCTGTCGGGGTGCAGCAGCGACCCCGAGGATGCCGCGGTCACGGCCGCGGAGGTGAACGTCTCTGCCAAGGAGAAGGCGCTGGCCGATGCGCAGGCCGCGGTCGCTGAGACCGAGGCTGCCTTCTGCGGGGCGAGTGCGGACTACATCACCGCCCTCGACCGCTACGGCGACATCCTGAACGAGACCGCCCCCACCGTCGGTGACGTCAAGACGGCCGGGGCTGATCTTGTGGAGCCGCAGGGGGCGACGGTCTCCGCGGGTGAGGCCGCGGTCAGTGCCCGGGAGGACCTCGTCGAGGCAGAGCAGGCCCTGGCCGATGCCCAGGCCGCGCTGGCCGCAGCTGAGGCCAAGGCAGCGGGGGAGTCCCCAGCGCCCGAGGTGAGCGAGGAGCCCACCGAGGAGCCTGCGGAGACCCCGGCCACCGTGACCCGCGTGCAGCAGGCAGAGCAGGAGTTCGCCGCCACCCAGAAGGGCATCACCGACGAGACTCCGCTGGTTGAGGCGGCTGAGGAGTTCAACGCCGCCGTGGTGGCCCTCCAGGTGTCCTGGATGGCGCTGTTCGCCCAGTCCGGGTGCCTGGACGACGAGCAGCAGGAGCAGGCGGCCGCTGCGGCTCGCGACTACACCCTGGCGCTGCAGCAGGACCTGGCCGACGCAGGCTACTTCGAGGGTGAGGTCGACGGCGTCTACGGGCCTGAGACCGTGGAGGCGGTGAAGGCGCTGCAGGAGGCCAACGGACTGCCCCAGACCGGGACCGTCGACAAGGCCACCGACGCCGCCCTGCGGGCCGAGCTTGAGGCGGCCGGCACTGCCGCGGACCAGGAGTCCACGACCACCACGGCTGCACTGCAGCAGACCCTCAAGCTGGCCGGCTACTGGGACGGTCCGGTCGACGGGCAGTGGAGCGATGAGCTGACCGAGGCCCTCAAGGAGTTCCAGACCGATCTCGGTGTCGAGCCCACCGGCGAGGTGGACGCGGCCACGGTCGCAGCCTTCGAGGAGGCACTGGCGACCAGCCAGGCGACCCCGACCCCCAGCGCCTCCAGGGAGCGCGGAACTCCATCCCCGGAGGCATCGGCGGCGGTGCCCGCGCCGTCGGTGTCGGCCTCCTGACGCCCGAAGCAGGATGAGCCGGAACGGAACCCTGCGCGAAGACGCACTGGAAGCCTCGGCGGCGCCCAACGGCGGGCTCTCACCCGGGTGAATCGGGCGTTCGCGACTCACCCGGTGCCGAAGGGGTGTCATCGTGGATCAATGGACTCATCGACGCATGTCCCCCCCAACCCCACCCTGGGGAGGCCGGAGCCGGGCGCCAAGCGCGGGCTTGACCGCGGGAACGCCTGGCCCGTCGTCGCTGCCGCCGTCTCCTCGCTGCCCACCCTCATCCGGGCTCTGATCCGGCCCACGGTTCCCCGGGCACTTCGTGAGAAGTTGATGCTCGAGGTGACCGCCGTGAACGAGTGCCGGTACTGCCAGTGGGGGCACACCTACCTGGCGGTCTCCCAGGGGGTGCCCCTGGAGGAGATCAACCAGATCTTCAGCGGCCAGGACGAGGCCCTCTCCGCGCGCGACGAGGCCGAGGCGGCGGCGATCCTGTTCGCCCAGCACTACGCCGAACGCCGTGAGGAGTACGACCCCGCCGCAATGGCGGACCTCCGTCGGCACTACACGCCGGCCCAGGCCACCGAGATCGTGGCCTACCTGCGTGCGATCACACTCGGCAACCTGACCGGCAATGCGCTGGACACCCTCCTGGCGCGGCTGAACCGCCGGCGGCGCGGCGCACTAGGGTGAAGTGTTGCGGCCCTGGGGCCGCGTGAGAAGGAGGCGGAGATGGAGCCAGCGGTCATCGACGATGGGGTGGCCAACCGGCCACAGGCCCGGCCGCACGACCCGGACACCTTGCGGTGGGGCCCGATGCGCGACGACGGTAGGCACTTCCCCCTGATCGGCCACCGCAAGCTCGGCATCGGCGCCAAGCAGCTGTTCCGGCGCAGGCGTGACCTGTGGGCGATCTACGGGCAGGGGCGCCTCGACCCGCGGTTCCGGGAGCAGATCATGCTCTCCGCTGCGGGGGCCGACGACAGCCGTCAGTGCAGCTTCGCGCATCGCGAGTGGGCCAGGGCCGTGGGTGTGCCCGAGGAGGATCTGGTCGCCCTCGTGGGCCTGGACTTCAGCAAGTTGGACGAGCGGCGGTGGGCTGCGTTCAACTGGGCGCAGGCCTACGCCCGCAACGATCTCGGGGACGTCCCGGCTGACGTGGAGAGCAACTTCCGCCACCACTTCGACGCCCAGGAGCGCGCGGACATCGAGTTGGCCGCCCGCACCATGTACTGGTTGAACGAGACGAGCAACACGGTGGACGCCTATCTCGCGCGCCTGCGGCACCACCCCTATGCGGGGAGCCCCGCATGGACCGAGCTGCTCGCGATCATCGTGTACGCCGTGGTCGTGCCGTTCCTGGTCACCTGGTTGAGCGTCAGGCAGCGGCGCAACCCGGTCACGGTCTTCCGAGGGATCCGGCCGTTCTTCCGCGAGTACGAGGCGCGTGGCCCGCACACGATCTCCGGCCCGGGCGTGTGTTACCAGGGTCCGGAGTTGGACGCGGTATCACCCGGGTGAGACCCGGTTGAAGCCTCGCCCGGGGCGATTCCCGAGGGCCATGCTTCGGGTATGCCACCCCGGACCTACTGCCTGACCGTCGACGGGGAGTTGGGCGACAACGTGGCTTTCGCCTTCCCCGGGATGACGCTCACCCGCAACCACGGGGTGACCACGTTCACCGGCGAGATCCAGGATCAGGCGGAACTGCAGTCGGTGCTTCGCCGGCTGTCCGACTTCGGGCTCGACCTGCTCCAGACGAAGGTCGTGGGGGACCACAACTCGACCTCACCGGCTCCGCACACCGAAGGGTCATGAGCCATGGTCTGGATCATCCTGTACCTCCTTGGGCTCCCGCTCTGGTTCGTCCTGTTCGGCCTGGCGACGACCATCCTGCGCAATCGGAAGCTGCGCGCCCGACCCGGCAACTTCACCGGACGGATGCGCTGGCCCGGCAAATCCCGATGGTTCCGGGGCAACGGCATCTGGGTGTCGGACGTGCTCGTGTTCCGCAAGAGTCCGATCGCCTGGTACGAGGAGATCCTCCATGTGACGGCAGTGACCATGCGCGAGCCCACTGCCGAGGAGGCGCACAAGTTGCGCCGGCTCGGCGACGGGAACCAGATCGCCACGCTCACGACCGCCGACGGCCAGGTCTACCAAGCGGTCGCCGACGCCGACCACCGGTCGGAGCTCGTCGGGCCCTTTGCCGCCGCAGCGATCCAGGACGGATCGGCCGGGTAGGTCGACAGCGCGGCATCACCGACTTCAACTACACAACGCACACAACAACATGAATGGGAGTAGCGATGAAGCTCATTACCGGACTTGAAGGCCAGACCCGGGTGCATGTCCCGGATTCTCGTGGCCTGCTCTTCTGCGGGATGGCTGCCATGGTCGGCACCGGCCCACTGGCGCGCGCGCACATCTACACGGCGGCCACCTTCCCAGTGACCCCCGAGACGCACAAGGTGATCGACGCCGAGAAGCTCGCTGGCGAGCTCGAGGTGGACATGTGCGCCGTGAACAGCGGGCGGCACTGGATGCACGACGAGTACTACTACATGGGCAGCGAGGTCGTGAACTTCCACGGTGTCGAGATGCGTTGGGTCGGCGAGATGACAGCTGCGGAGGCGATGGCCCAGTTCGGCGCGGTGTACACCCCCTCCCTGATCTACCGCAACACCAACTGGGTCTGGCACGCGGGCAAGCCCGTGTACCTGCTGCGCGAGCCGAACGGGACGGTGTGGGTCCTCCAGGAGTACGGCAACGAGGTCGACGAGACGTTGACGGCTGACAACCTCGACCGGCTGGGCGGCATGTACAAGACCCTGCCCGAGGGCTGGACCTTCGAGACCAAGATCCTGGATGAGGCGCTCTCGCTGGACACCTCCCGTGCAGGCGGGTGGGCTGCGATCATGCGTGACGAGTTCGGCTGCACCTTCCAGGCCTGCGGCTACGGTGCGGACTCAAGCGCCAACTACGTGCCCTGATCGGGGCGGAAGGAACACCTGATGAATGAGGTAACGCACAACGGGCGCCCGGTGATCGAGCAGCGCCAGACCAAGCTCGGGCTGTATGTCACTGCCAAGGAGGCCTACGACATGTGGCAGACGGACCCCGAGGGTGTCACGATCCTCGATGTCCGCACGCCCGAGGAGTGGGTGTTCACGGGCCACCCGCCGATGGCCACGTTGATCCCCTTCGCATTCATGGCCTACGTATGGGATGACGCTAAGCAAGGCTTCACATGGTCGTTGAACCCTGAGTTCCTCGACATGGTGAAGGCGCGCCTCGCCCCGGAGGACACGATCCTGGTCACCTGCCGGTCCGGGGGTCGCGCGGCAATGGCCATCGACATGATGACGGCTGCTGGGTACACGAGGGCGTACAACATCCTCGACGGGATGGAGGGCGACGAGGTCAAGGACCCGGACAGCGTCTTCGACGGCATGCGCCGCAAGAACGGCTGGGTGATGTCGGGCCTCCCGTGGACCTATGAGCTCGACCCCGCAACCATGGCGGTCCCCAAGAAGCAGGAGATGGGGGAGCTGAACTCCGGGAACACCGCCGACTGACCCGGGACGGTCGCGTGCGCGAATGCTGAGCCACCGCCCGCGCGATCGCACCTCAGTCCCTGGCTGCCACCACGCCGAAGGAAGCGCACATGACCGCACAGCCCACCGCCACTCGAGCGAGCCTGCGCACGCCACGTTCGGCCGGCATCGCCGGGGTGATCTTCTCGTTGCTCCTCGGCTCGGTGTTCGTGCTGATCCGCTTCGCCATCCCCTCCAACGAAGTCTCCGCCGACACCTGGCTGACCGATCCCGAACGACGGGATGCGGTGTCGCTGGCCCTGGGCCTACTGCCCTTCGCCGCGATCGCCTTCCTGTGGTTCATGGGGGTGATCCGTGACCGGATCGGCGAGTACGAGGACCGGTTCTTCGCGACCGTCTTCCTCGGCAGCGGCCTGCTGTTCATCGCCTTCGTGTCCGTCGGTGCCGCCGTGCTCGGAGGGCTCGTGGCCAACCCGACAGTCGCAGCTGCCCTGGATCCGGCGATCTGGGACCTGCAACGCCTGGTCACCCTGACCCTGATCAACACCTACGCGCTGCGGATGGCGGCCGTCTTCGTCTTCTCGACCACCACCATCGGGATGCGCATCGGGCTGCTGCCCCGCTGGCTGGCCATCTACGGCTTCATCTCCGGCGTCGTCCTGCTGATCGGTGCCACCGTCACCCCATGGATGAACTTCGTCCTGCCCCTCTGGACCCTGGTCCTGAGCATCTACATCCTGGTCAAGGGCGGCCAGGTGGCTGAGGGCTCTTCAGCCCAGGGTCAGTGACCCATGGGACGTGAGGGCGCCGGACACGGGTCCGACAAGGGCGAGGAGCCGAGCGCCCCCTCGCCGTTCTCCGCAGCGCCGGTCTCGGACTCCCGGTGGCGATTCCTGCCGCTCGTCGGCCAACTCCGCGGGTACACCACCCTGCGCCCGGACGTCCTAGCCGGGGTGATGATTGCCGCCCTGGCGGTGCCCCAGGCGATGGCGTACGCCCAGACCGCGGGGCTACCGGTGGTCGCCGGGCTGTACGGCCTGCTGCTGCCGGTGCTGGCATACGCGCTGCTGGGGTCCTCGCGGGTCCTGATGACGGGACCCACGACAACCGCCGCGCTGATGGTCGCCCCGGCGCTGGCGGCAATCACCTCGGACCCCGAGGCATGGCCGGCCCTGGCCGCGATGCTGGCCCTGCTGGTGGGTGCGGTGTTCGCGCTTGCCGGGGTCCTGCGCCTGGGCTGGGTGGCGGACTACTTCTCCTCGGCCGTCCTGCTCGGGTTCGTCACCGGGCTGGGGCTGACCCTGATCGCCGGGCAGCTCGGCCAGCTCACCGGGGTCGAGGTGACCGGAGACAACCCGCTGCAGCAGTACGCCTCCTTCCTGACCAACGCCAACGGCGGGGTGCACCCCCTGACCCTCGCGATCGGACTGCTGTGCCTGGTCCTGCTGCTGGCCGGTGGGCGGTGGGCACCCAGGTTCCCCATGCTCCTGGTCATCACCGTGGGCTCGATCCTGGCGTCGTGGGCCTTCGACCTGTCCGAGCGGGGCGTGACGGTGGTCGGCACCATCCCACCGGGCCTGCCGGAGTTGGCCTGGCCGGATGTCCCCCTCGCGGATGCAGCACAGCTGTTGCCGGCAGCCATCGGGATCGCGCTCGTCGGATTCTCCGACGCCATCCTCACGGCCCGTAGCCTGGCGGCGAGCGGCGGTGGACCGGTCAGCGCCGACCAGGAGCTTGCCGCCCTGTCCGCGTCGAACATCGCCGCCGGACTGTCGCAGTCGTTCCCGGGTGGCTCCAGCGGGTCCCGCTCAGCGGTCAACGTCCGCGTCGGGGGCAGGACGCAGGTGGTCAGCCTGTCCCAGGCGGCCACAGTGGTGGTCGTCCTGCTGTTCCTCACGCCCGCCCTGGCGTACCTGCCCAAGGCGGTTCTGGCCGCCGTGATCACCTACGCGGCTCTGGGGCTGGTCGATGTACCTGGCTGGATCGCCCTGGCTCGCGGATCCCGCGTTGAGCTGGCGATCGCGGGGGTGACGGTGTTCTGCATGCTGACGGTGGGCCTGCTGCCAGCGCTGCTCCTGGCGGTGCTGCTCTCCGTCCTCGACGTGGTCCGCCGAAGCGCCGAGCCTCGCGACGCCGTTCTCGGCTGGGGCGCCGAGGCCGGGCGGTTCGTCGACGTGGAACGCCATCCGGAGGCCTGGCAGGTGCCGGGCGCGGTGGTCTACCGGTTGGACGATCGGCTGTTCTTCGCCAACTCCACCTACTTCGCCGCCCGGATCGACGAAGCCGTCCGGGGAGCGCAGGGCCCGGTCCAGGTGGTCGTGTTCGATGCGGAGTCGGTCTCCCACCTGGACTCCTCCGGGGCGGAGGTCCTGCGCACCGTGATCGCCGACCTGGCGGCTCGGGACATCCGATTCGTGCTGGCCCGCTCCCGGTCACGGGTCGATGACCAGATCGAGCAACTCGGCCTGGGCGACGTGCTCCCCACCGACGCCCGATTCCCCACAGTGCGCAGCGCTGTCCTGGGAACCACCGGCGTCGACGTCGAGGCCGGCCGGTGAGTCACGATGCATGGTCCTGCACGGCGGACTCCGCCGTGGGGGCAGGAGCCTGCCGGGATCGGGGCGCGTCAGAACGGGGTGGGGATGTGGTGCGGTCCCGCAGCGGGCTCCACGTACCCGCGGGCGCTCGGCTTGCGCGGCATCGTGACGTCTGGGGCGGGTGGCGCCTGGTAGGGGATCTGGCTGAGCAGGTGGGTGATGATGTTGAGCCGTCCGCGCTTCTTGTCGTCGTTGTCGATGACCCACCACGGCGCCCAGGCGGTGTCGGTCGCGGCGAACATCGCATCGCGGGCCCGGCAGTAGTCGTAGTGCCGGCGGTAGGACTTCAGGTCCGTCGGGGACAGCTTCCAGACCTTGCGTGGGTCGGTGATCCGGTTGCCGAGCCGGCGGGTCTGCTCCTCGACGCTGACGTTGAGCCAGTACTTGATCAGGATGATCCCCTGTTCGACCATCGTCCGTTCCACGATGGGCACCATCTCGAGGAACTTCTCGGTCTGCTCGGGGGTGCAGTAGCCCATCACCGGCTCCACCCCGGCGCGGTTGTACCAGCTGCGGTCGAAGATCGCGACCTCACCGGCCGACGGGAAGTGCGCCATGTAGCGCTGGATGTACATCTGGGACTTCTCGCGCTCGGTCGGTGTGGGCAGGGCGATGTGCCTGAAGACCCGGGGGCTGGTCCGCTCGGTGATCCGCCGGATCGTGCCACCCTTGCCCGCCGAGTCCAGGCCCTCGAAGACCACGATGATCCGCGCGCCCGAGCTCTTGACCCACTCCTGCATCGCCACCAGCTCGCCCTGCAGGACGGCCATCTGCTTCTCGTACTCGGCGCGCTTCATCTTCGGCGCGGGGTCCGAGCCGGCCCCTGTAGCGTTCGCGTTCTTGGCCTTGTGCGACTTCTTGCCCATAACCACCCTCGTCTCCGGCTGGTCTTCATGTCTACCACGAACCGGACCGGCATCGGAGGTCGAAGGCCCTGTCCGGGGTGGGATGCTCCGGGGCAGGACAGGATCAGGCGCACCCGGTGCCGCATCGGCCCCGGCAACGCGCAGAGCATCAGGGGGAATGGAATCAGGGAGGGCAACTCATGACAGACATCAAGGGCGCACAGGATCAGGGTGCAGTTGGGGGCGGACGTCGGCTCGAGGCCATCCTGGCCCTGGCCACGGGCGCGCTTGCGCTGCTGGCCGTGCTGGGGTTCATGCTGAGCTCGTTCACGAACTTCGCCGGGGCGTTGATCGGGGCGGGCGTGGCAGTGACCGGCGGGTGGGTCCTGGCCGCGAACCGGGGGACCGCACGGATCGTGGGCGGGGTCCTGGCCGTCGTCGGGGTCGTCGTGCTGGTGGTCGCCTTCCTGAGGGCCGGCCAGTCGCTCCTGGCGCTCCTCGTGGCCGTCGCCCTCGGCGTGGTCTCGGCGTACTTCGCCCGCCGTGCCACCCGTCGCCAGGTGACTGCGGTCCGCGCCGCCGACCTGGGGGCTGCCCGGCCCGCGGCCCAGCACCCGGTCCTGATCATGAACCCCAAGTCCGGTGGCGGGAAGGTGGAGAAGTTCAACCTCGTCGAGGAGTGCCGCGCCCGGGGGATCGAGCCGGTGGTGCTGTCCATGGGCGACGACATGGTGCAGCTGGCTGAGGATGCCGTCGCCCGTGGATGCGACGTGATCGGGATGGCCGGAGGGGACGGATCCCAGGCCCTGGTCGCCACCGTCGCCCGGAAGCACGGGATCCCGCATGTCGTGATCCCGGCCGGGACGCGCAACCACCTGGCGCTGGACCTCGGCCTCGACCGCGACGACGTCGTCGGAGCGCTGGACGCCTTCAGCGCCGGCATCCCCCGCACCATCGACCTGGCGACAGTGAACGGTCGGGTCTTCGTCAACAACGCCTCGCTGGGGCTCTACGCCGAGATCGTTGCCTCGGACGCCTATCGCGACGCGAAGCTGCGCACCACGCTCGACACCCTTCCCGACCTCCTGGGTGCCAATGCGGACTCCCTCGACCTGCACTTCGTCGACGACGGGGGCACCGTCCACGACACCGCGGACGTCGTCCTGGTGTCCAACAACCCCTACGTGCTCGACTCGCTCGGTGGTGTGGGAACGCGTGAGCGCATGGACACCGGTGAGCTCGGGGTGGTCTCGTTGACCATCAACTCGGCCATGGATGCCCGACGGTTCCTGGCACTCGAGAGCGCGGGCCAGGTCCGCAAGTTCCCCGGGTGGCAGGAGTGGAGCACACCACGCTTCGAGATCACGTCCGGTGGCCCCGTGCAGATCGGCGTGGATGGCGAGGCGCTGACGATGGAGTCCCCGGTCGTGTTCGAGATGATCCCCGCGGCGCTCACCGTGCTGCTGCCCCCCAGCGCTCCCGGGCGGTCCCCGGCGGCCCGCAGGCTGTCAGCCAACACGCCCAAGGAGTTGTGGGACCTGGCCCTGGGCCGCTGAGCCGATCGGTCATGGCCCCTCAGCCGGCGCTCGTGCTCCCTGGCTTGCCGTGTGCAGCGGCACCCAGCGGGAACACCTGGGGTGGATCGGGGCGCCAGCCGGCATCGGAGGCGTAGTGCTCGGTCACCGTCAACGAGTCAGGCGTGATCTCCAGCAGCGACCAGGAGCGTGGGATCTCGCGGGTGCGGTGGCTCGTTGCCGTGCCGGCCACGACCTCGATGATCGAGCGGGACCTACCCCCGGCCTGCACGTGCAGGACCTGGACCGCCGGGATGTGGGTGTGGCCGGCCAGGACGATGTCGACCTCAGCCTCCACCAGGGCCGCCTCGAACTCATCGCCTCCTGCGATGCTCTCGAGGTCCTCGGAACTCGGTGGGTGGTGCAGCGCCACCACCCGGACGGTTCCCGGGGGTGCGTCGGCGAACGTGGCCCGGATGTCGTCGGACTGCCGCTGGGAGATGCGCCCGGACTTCCACCGCCACCGGGGCATGGAGCCCAGGCCCTGGATGCGCACGGTGCCCAGGTCCAGGACCGGGTCGAGGTCCCTGGTCACCTGTTCTCGGTACTTGCCGTAGGGGGAGGACATCCGGTGCAGCGGGTTGGTCAGCGGCACGTCGTGGTTGCCGATCACGATCATGGTCGGTTTCGGGAACTGATCGATGACCTCCTTGGCCCGCACGAACTCGTGGGTCCGGGCCCGCATCGTCAGGTCCCCGGTCACGATGGTGGCCGCCACGTCGGCATCGTGCAGGTCCTGTGCAAGGCCATCGAGGGTGAGCTCGTCATGGGCGCCGACATGGATGTCGGAGACGTGAGCGATGCGCATCGCGGTCTCCTCCGGTTGCGTCACATGACCCTCCGCCTGTTCCCCTGGGGCGCTCAGGCTACCGCCCCCGGCGCGCTGCCCGTGGGTTGGTCATCGGCCGGAGGGGGGTGTTGCGGCGCCGAGTCGACACCGACGTATCCACGTGCAAATTTCAGGTTGCATGACTCCGTGATCAGATCCCCGCCTCTGGGCCAGCTAGTGTCGCCTCATGAGTGCCAGCGTCCCGGCCGCGCAGCGGCAGGGCGAGCGGCGTGCCCCGATGGCCGTGGCGGTCGTTGTCGATGCCGGACTGTACTTCTTGATCCCGGAGGACTTCAGGGTCGCCGAGGGCGTCTTCGTCCTGGCCTACCCCGTGATGCTGCTGACATTCCTTGCGGTGCTGATGATCGGGGATCCTGGACGCATCGACCGGCAGAGCCGCTGGCTGCGGATCACCACCGGGCTGATGGTCGCGTTGATGACGGTGGCCACGGCGCTGTCCACGCTCCGGCTGGTCGTCGGCATCCTGCAGAAGGCGGACTTCGCAACTCCTGGGCAGTTGCTGCAGGTGGGCTCGGTGGTCTGGATCAGCAACGTCATCGCGTTCGCGTTCTGGTACTGGCACCTCGACCGCGGTGGTCCGGCGGTCCGCGCCCGGGGGGAGGCCACTCGCGCCCCGGCCTTCCGGTTCATCGAGGAGGACCTCCCGGATCTGGTCGGGGCCCACTGGTACCCGCAGTTCATCGACTACCTGGCCCTGTCGTTCAACACGAGCACGGCCTTCAGCCCGACCGACGTCTCGGCGATCCGGCACTGGTCGAAGGCCTGGCTGATGATGGAGTCGGCCATCTCCCTGGCCCTGGTGGTCCTGGTGGTCGCCCGGGCCATCAACATCCTTTGAGTTGGCTGTGACCATTCGGCAGGCGTGCGGCCGGGATGCTGGAGTGGGCCCCGGTGGCGCGGCTATCGTGGCGGGCATGGGGGCGGCCTGAGATGAAGCTGGAGCCCTCGGAGCTGTCGCCGATGCGTCTGCTGCGGATGTTCTCCTCGTCGACGCACGCGCGCAGGCAGCGTCGACCGACCGACGTCCTCCTGCTGGGTCTCGGGCTGGCGGTGGTGCTCCTGGCGATGGTGAACGCCCCGGGTCCGACTGCCGTCGACCTGACGGTCGCCGCCCTGCTCGACGAGCTCTCGGCAGGTCTGTCGTGGTTCTGGGGGTTCGCCTACACCTTCGCCGCGGTCTGGGTCCTGGTTCTGCTGCTCGCTCCGGTGATCAGGCACGGCCAGGGGCGTCTACGCCTCCTCTGGGACTATGCCCTGGCGCTGCTGGTCTCGTTCGCGATGGTCGCGGGAATCAGCGCACTCGGTGGGACGAGCCTTGAGCAGACCATGGACGCGCTGCTCACCGCGGATCCGCCCCCGGTCTACGCCGCCGCCCGTTTGGCGGTGGTCACGGCGGTCATCGTGACAGGGTCACCCCACCTCACCCACCCGTTCCGCGTGGTCGGCAGGGTGACCCTCGTCCTCCTCGCACTGGCCGCGGTGGCCCTCCAGGTGGCCTACCCCACGGGCGTGGCAGTGGGGTGGGCGGTCGGACTGGCAGCGGCATCGTTCGTGCATCTGGTCCGCGGCTCACCGGGCGGCCAGCTGACCCCCGAGCAGGTCGTTGACGCGTTGCGCGACCTCGGTGTCGAGGCCGTGTCGGTGGAGGTCGTCGATCCGCGGGCACCCGGTGAGCAACTCCTGCGGGCTCGGGCGGCCGGCGGCGAGGAGCTCGAGGTCAAGGTCTTCGGCCGGGACGCGTGGGATGCCCAGTACTTGGGCTCCCTGTGGTCGGCGCTGACCCGCAGGGGCGAGGCACCCCGGTTCAGCGTGAGCCGGCGTGAACGGGTCGAGCACGAGGCGATGATGACGCTGATCGCCGAGCGTGCCGGCGTCCCGGTGCTCTCGGTCGTCACTGCCGGTCAGGGCGCCCAGGGAGAGGCTCTCGTGGTCTCCCTGGCATCGACGCGTTCGTTCACCGAGATGTCGCCTGAGTCCATTGACGACGCATGGTTGAGCGGCGTCTGGGCCGCCCTTGCCTCGCTGCACGAGTCCGGGATCGCCCACCGTGCCATCACCGGCCAGCACATCGTGGAACGCCCCGACGGGACCCCGGCCCTCGCCGACTTCACCCGCGCCCACCTGGCCGCCTCGCGCCATGACCTGATGATCGACCGGGTCCACCTGCTGGTCACCCTCTCCCTCAGGCTCGGCCACGATCGCGCCGTGGAGAGCGCCGTCCAAGCCCTCGGCGTCGAGGGGCTGGCCCAGACCCTGCCCTACGTCCAGGACCCGGTGCTCAATCCGTCGCTGCGCCGCGCGATGGGTACGGAATGGGACCTCAATGAGCTGCGCAGCCGGGCGATCGAGCGGACGGGGGCCGAGGCTGCGCCGCTGGTGGAACTGCGCCGGGTGAGCCTCGGATCGCTGGTCAAGCTGGTCCTCACCGTGGTCATCGCCGCGTCCCTGATCGGGTTGCTGGCCGGGGTGGATTTCGCGGCTGTGGCCGAGGAGCTTGCGACCGCGGACTTCCGCCTGCTGCTCGTCGGCCTGCTCGTGGCGCCACTGGCGCAGGTGTTCTTCTCGTTCTCCACCCTGGGGTCGGCCATGCAGCGCCTGCCGTTCCTGCCTGTGCTGATGCTGCAGTACGCCATCCAGTTCATCGCGTTGGTGCTGCCGGCCACGGGCGCACGAGTCGCACTCCAGATCCGTTTCTTCGAGCGGCTGGGCATCGCCTACGGTCCGGCCACGACGATGGGCGCGATCGACGGCTTCGGTGGCTTCGTCGTCCAGATCCTGCTGCTGCTGCTGATCGCCGTCAGCTCCCTGCCGGGCTTCACGACCGAAGTCACCGGCGCGTCCGACAGCGGCGAGGAATCCAGCGACCCCTCCCTGGTGGCGATGGCCGTCCTGATCGGGCTGATGTGGGCGGTGGTCACCCTTGCAGTTCCCCGCCGCCGCGCGGCCCTTCGGCGCGCCATCCCCCGCTTCGTCGCGCAGATGCGGGATCAGGCCAGCGAGGCCCGTTCCTCCCTGAACGTGCTGCGCCACCCGGGAAAGGTGGCCGGGGTCCTCGGTGGGAACCTGGGTGGTCAGGTGGTCCAGGCCATCGTGCTGGGGATCTGCCTGGCGGCATTCGACGAGACGGCCACGCTGTCCCAACTGATCCTGGTCAACACATTCGTCAGCCTGTTCGCGGGGCTGATGCCGGTCCCCGGTGGGGTCGGCGTCGCCGAGGCCGGCTACACCTACGGCTTGATGGCGATCGGCGTCCCCAGCACGATCGCCGTGTCCACGGCCATCGCGTTCCGCCTCGTCACGTTCTACATACCGCCCCTGTGGTGCTCCCAAGCCATGAGTTGGCTGCGCAGGAACGCCTACGTCTGACGGAGGCCCTGCGGTCGCGGCGCAGGCGGTTTTCAGCCCTCGGCTGGGGCCTGGAGTGCATCCGGGTCCACGACCTCGACCGTCGATGCGGCGCCGCCGAGCTGGGTCAGCTTCGCATGCACGGCGGCTGCCACGTCGCCGTGGGCCAGGACGCCGACCGCTGCCTTGCCGGCCGTGAGGTCCGCCGCGATCTGGTCCTTCTGCTCGTCGCTGAGCTTGAGGCCCTTGTGGTGCAGGGACCCGCCCAGGGCGCCGCCGGCGATCCCGATGCCCAGGGCCGCGGGGCCGAGGACCAATAGTGCGACGCCCACTTCCGCCCCTGCGGCCACGCTGGTGGCTCCCACCTTGTCAACCACGACGTTACCTGCCGAATCGAGGGCCAGGACCCCGATGGCGTCGCCGAAGGTCAGCCCCGAATCCTTCAACTCCCGGGCTGCGGTTCCGGCCGTCTGCTGGTCGGCGAAGAAGGCGACGATCAACTGCTTGGTGGACATGTGGTGCGTCTCCTCTGTGTGGGAGTGCGAACGTCGCACCTGGCGTGGTCGTGATCGGATGCATCGACGCGTCGGATTGCGCCCTGACAGTGCACGCCACCTGATGGGTAGACCGTACGCCGATCGCACAGTCGCGTCGCGTCAAGAACCATTCGCCTTGCGACCGGGAGTCCGAAACCCACATGTTCGAACTGAGTGGACGATCCTCAGCCTGTTGGCTCGGCGACAGCGTCGTCCGCAGACGGGGGCCGGACGCGGCGGTGCGCGGCATGAGCGGCCTGACTGTCCGGGGGGTTCCGGGGCGCCGGGACTGGGTTGCCCGGCTGGGGCATCCGCAGCGTGAACAGCGCCCCGCCCAGGCTCGATCGTCCGACGGCGGCGCTGCCCGAGTGCGCACTGACCACGGCCTGGACCATCGCCAACCCGAGGCCGCTGCCCACCGAACCGTCGGGGGCTGGTGAGTGCCAGAACCGCCGGAACACGTGTTGCGCGTCGGTCGGGGCCACGCCCGGGCCCGAGTCGGCCACCTCGACCACCACATCCGCGCCCTCCCGCCGGCACGTCATCCGGATCGTGTCACCGGACCCGGTGTGGTGCAGGGCGTTCTCGAGCAGGGCCTCGATCGCGCCCTCGATCGCAGACTCGTCGCCGAGGATCCACGCGTTCATGCCCGGCTCGACCTCCCAGACCCGATCCCCACGGGCGCTCCACTCCGTGCCGAGGCGCTCAACGACAGTGCTGACCCGGACCATGTCCACGCTGCTGATTCCCTGTGCATCCAACGCGGCCAAGGAGAGCAACCGTTCGCTGAGCAGCCCCGTCCTGTCGAGGTGCCGGGCGACCACGGCGAGGGGTTCGAGGACGTCGGGGTCGTCTGTGGCCGCCGCCGCCAACTCGACGAAACCGCGCGCGATGGTGGTCGGGGTGCGGATCGCGTGGGAGGTGTCGCGCAGGCCCTCGTGCTGCCGCTGCAGGAGCTGGGAGTTCACAGCGGCTACGGACTGCGCCCGGCGCATCGCCTCGTCCCGGCGACGGGCATGCCAGATCATGGCCATCAGCAACAGCGGCATGAGCACGATCTCGGCCAGTTCGTCGATCTCGATCAACTCGGCCCGGTAGGCGCGCAGGAAGATCGTGCCCGTTGCCAGGGTGACCAGCCCGATCACCACTGCGGTCCGGCCCAAGGGCCACACCCGGAACCCGTACACGAGGCCGATCGCCAGGAACAGGATGTGGTACGGGATGGTCGTCTGACTGATGAAGCGCCACATGGCGGCGAGCATCGCGAGGCTGAAGGCCGCCAGGATCCATTCGATCCACCGCCCCCGTCGCGAGGGCGCCGCCCTAGGCGGATCGCAAGGTGTATCCGACATTTCGGACGGTCTCGATGGTGTCGTCGTCCATCTTGCTGCGCAACCTCCGCACGCAGGCATCAACGACGTTGGTTCCCGGGTCGAAGGACAACTCCCACACCTCGGCCAGGAGCTCCTCCCGGGAGCACACGATGTCGGGCCTGCTCATCAGGTGGGACAGCAGCTGGCACTCGCGCGTGGTCAGCGACACCTCGCGGCCGTCGACCACCAGGGTCCTGGTGACCCGATCGAGGACCAGCCGG
This sequence comes from uncultured Actinomycetes bacterium, assembly GCA_963700475.1. Taxonomy (GTDB): domain Bacteria; phylum Actinomycetota; class Actinomycetes; order S36-B12; family CAIYMF01; genus Prado023. The sequence goes on along the minus strand of CAVOXR010000009.1, from coordinate 629,181 downwards.
CCGGCCGTCAGCCTCTGCTCGTTCGGCGAATCGATGGACCGCGTCTGGGCGTGCACGCGGGCACGCAGCTCCTTGAACGCGAACGGCTTGGTCAGGAAGTCGGCCGCGCCGGACTCCAGGCAGTCCACGCGCGTCTCCACGTCGCGCACCCCAGACAGGACGATCACCCTGGGCTTGGTGGTTCCTGCGACAAGCTGGCGCAGCACCTCACGGCCGCCGATGCGCGGCATCACCAGGTCGAGGATCACGAGGAAGGGTCGGATCTGGCGCGCCAGACGTACCCCCTCCACGCCGTCCGGGGTCACCGTCACGCGGTGACCGTCCGAGGACAGCCCGCGCTGCAGGAACCGGAGCATGTCCGGTTCGTCGTCGATCGCCAAGATGTGGGTCATGCACTACCCCCTTGGTCGCATCCTCAGCCAGCCCTCAGCTGCGGTACATACACCTACCCCGGGTGCCGCGTTCTAGACCACGCGACTTGACCGAGCCCCTCCCCGGCTCACACGCAGGTCCGAGTTCCTGCTCGACCACCCCCGGCCCGGCGGGCTGCGCGTGACAGGTCTGTCATGAAGCCCCTCGTGCAGGAAAGGGCCGGCTAACTTCACAGCCCTCGTTGCCGGAGGCGGCGGACTGCGACTCATGAAGGGATGCGGGGATATGACACACGGGCGTACCGCAAGAACTCGAAGCCTCTTCACCGCCATGGTGCTCGTAGCCGCGACGGTGCTGGTCCCCGTGACACTGACCGTCACCGCGCAGGTTGCCACAGCGGATCCCTCCAACGACGTGACGGTCCAACCAGTCAACGCCCGAAGCGTCAGCAACCTCGTCAAGGGCGCGCCGATCGACCCGGCGAAGACGTACACATGGTTGATCACCAGGGACGACACCGGTGATCCAGGGCAGGCGATCGCGGACTGCGTGCCGTCCGCGGCGAATCCGAACCCCCTGCGCGACACCGCCCCCGCGGACGGGATCCAGTCCTTCTGCCAGTGGCCGTCGATCCGCACGACCCCCGGCAACGTGCCCGTCATCGCCTCCGGCGACCAGTCCGAGCTCAACGGCACGACGAGCATCCACCTGGGGAACGGCAAGTACCTCATCTCCGTCCTCGCCGATGGGTACGCGCTCGGCGGCGCGCACTTCACCGTGCCGATGGACGGTGCGGTGAAGGTGCCGCTGCAGCCGTACCCCCTGCCCCTGGGCGTGATGAAGATCCAGGTCTTCCACGACAACGCCCCGGTTGATGCCACCTTCGAGGTGGACGGGGAGTCGGGCTCGGGCATGTCCGGCTACGAGGCGCACCTCAGCGACGTGCTCGGAGAGGTGACCACGGACTGGTTCGGCAACCCGCTGTGCACGAACTACGAGCAGGTGGGCGGCGTCACGCAGCTGGACGCTGACGGCAGCCCCATCGTCGACAGTGCCCACCCGGGCGGGAAGTGCGTGAGCGACTCCACCGGCCTGATCACGATCCCCAACCTGGGTTCCAACCGGTACGGCGTGACCCTCAGCGAGCCCGCCGACAAGCTGGCCTGGGTGCAGACCACGACGCTGGAGGGCACCCACGACCACGACGTGTGGTTGATGAACGGTGACACCGGCAACGACTCGGAGCTGATCGTGGGCGGCGAGCCGGTTCCGTGGGTGCAGTTCGGGTACGTCGAGCCGAAGACCATCAGCAGCGGCAGTGCCCACGTGACCGGTCAGGTGCTGGCCGGCCTCGCCTACGTGGGCGGCAACGGCGGGGTCACGATCCCCGGTGGGACCGGGACAGCCGGTGGCAAGGAGGGTCCGCCCATCGACCGACCGTGGATCTCGCTGTCGGACCTGGGCAACGGCGACCAGAACGTCTACACAGGTCGCGGGAACGCGGACGGCACGTTCGACATCGCGAACGTCCCGAACGGGGCCTACCAGCTGACCGCGTGGGACGACAACCAGGACTACATCCTGTTCAGCTCGAACATCCAGGTCAGCAACGGGTCGAACCTCGACACCGGGAAGACCTACCTGTCCGGATGGACGTCGCGAATCTACGGAACGGTGTTCATCGACTCCAACGGCAACGGCAAGCGTGACTCCGGAGAGGACGGCCTGCCCGGCACCGCACTCACGCTGCGCGAGCGGGACAACTCGCTGATCGACCAGATGATGAACACCGCCACCACCAGCAGCAAGGCTGGCCATGAGGGGGAGTACTCCTTCACCGAGGCCTACCCGTTGACCAAGTGGCTGATCCTTGAGCACTTCAACACCCGATATGAGGGCACCGGGATCACCTTCCAGGGTGAGAACGACCCGGAGCCCACGACCATCCGCGGCAATGCGGTCGACGTCAACGTGCTGCCGGTCCTCGGCCTGGGCAGCCGGGTCGACTGGGGTGTGCAGCCGTACCAGCCGAGCACCAATGGCGGCATCGTGGGAACCGTCACCTATGACACGACCCGCAACGAGCTCGATCCGGCCTACTCCGTGACCGAGGACTACCAGCCCGGCATCCCCGGCGTGACGTTGCACCTGTACCCGGTCAAGAAGGACGCCGAGGGCAACCCCGTCATGGAGCCGGGGTCGCTCGGCAGCCCCGCCCACGAGGCGGCCGACAAGGCCCACGAGCTCGCCGCCCCCTACACGAGCGAGACCTGGGAGGCGCCCAAGGGGTGCAAGCCGCTCCAATGGGATGGGTCGCCCCTGAACCTGACCGCGCTCCCCGACTCGGGCGCTGAGACGGTCTGCGTCGAGTCGCCCGCGGACGGCCAGCTCACGATGCCCGCGGACGCCACCGACGGCGCCTTCGGCCAGACGGTGAACGGCAACTACGGGTTCACCGAGTCCGACCTGAACCTCTACCCCGTCGGCGATGCGGACAACCCGGGCTACCCCGACACCCTGCCCGATGGCTTCACCTGCCCGTCGGACAACACCACCGCCTGCGCGCCGGGCAACCACGACCTGCCCCTTTACGCGCCGCTGGCCGACTTCGGCTACGACCCCCAGCCGCTCACGCCTGACGACTACGTCGTGACCGTCGACATGCCCAAGGACTCGTTCGGCAAGGACATCTACCAGGCGACCCGCGAGCAGGACGTCAACGTCTTCGACGGTGACAACTACCTGCCGCAGGACAACTTCCCGTTCACCGGCACCGCCGGCACCGGGAGCAGCGGCAGCCAGGGCGCCGGATCGGGCGTCCCCGAGGCCCCGCCGTCGCAGGGCGGCGGGCTGGGTGTGTACCCATGCGTCGGACCCGACCAGTCCGTGCACGTCACGAACTCGAACTTCGCCGACGGCGGCGGCAGCCCCTTCGAGGGCCAGCCCCGACCCCTGTGCACCGAGAAGCTGATCGCCGTGCGCGGCGGCCAGGCCGTGGCGCCCAACTTCAACCTGTTCACCCAGACGCCGCTCCCCACGCACTTCTGGGGGCTGACCATCAACGACCTCGGCCTCTCGTGGGACAAGCGCAGCATCCAGTACGGCGAGGCCCAGGGCATCCCGAACGTCCCGATGGGGATCTACGACTGGAGCGGCAACCTCGTGGACAGCACCACGACCGACTTCAACGGCTTCTACGAGGCCATCGAGCCGTCCACGTCGTCGTACAACTGCCCGCTGCCGGCTGGGCCGTGCGCGGGCATGTACCGGTTCGTCGGCAACGATCCCGGGCAGCCCGGGCAGCACAACGCCAGCTACAACCCGCGCTTCCGCACGATCTCCGCGAACTTCCAGGCATGGCCCGGACTGTTCACCGTGACCGACACCGCCCCCACCATGGCCGGCGCGGTCATCGTCACCCCGGGTACGACCAGCCCGCAGCCGGTGGTGTGCGAGGTGAGCCCGACCACGCCTGAGGTGTTCGCGGTGTCCACGCCCTACGTGTCCGGGAGCTCCCGCACCGTGACCGTGACAGGCCAGGGGTTCGGCAGCTATGTGGCCCCCAACGCCAGTGGGTCGACAGGCAGCCTGGTGCAGCTCATCGGGCCCTCCGGCAACGTCGCATCGACTCCCGCAGGAACCGCCTGGACCGACCGCGGACTGACATTCCAGGTGCCGGGGACCCTCGCCGCCGCGCCCTACCAGCTCAGGATCCGCAACGGGCAGTCGATGAGCTGGACCAGCAGCGCGAGCACCATCCACGTGCTGGGCACGGGTTACCAGCCGACGCTCATCCACGTCGGCCCAGCCGCTGGCCAGACCCCGACCGTCCAGGCCGCGATCTCGTCGATCCCGCTGAACAACCGGGGCCAGCAGACCAACACGACCTACCTGATCCTGGTGCACCCCGGCGACGCCAGCGCCAGCAACCCTGACGGCGCCTACCGGGAGAACCTCGTCGTGAACAGGCGCGTCAAGATCCAGGGGTACGGCCCCGGCGGGACCTACTCCAACGGCACGCACGTGCCCGGCTCGGTGATCGACGGGCAGGCCTTCGACGCCGACGGCGCCACGGGCACTGCGTGGTTCAACCTGGTCGCCCAGCCCCACACCGGGCCGGACGGGGTCGCCGATGGGGCCACCGTGACCGTCCTGCCCCGGTACGCCTCGCAGTTCGGCGGCGGCGGCGCCCAGGGCTACGCGACCCTGGACGGCCTGCGGATCACCGGCGGCTACCAGCAGGACGTCAACGCCAACCTCAACACCATCACCGGGGCCAACGTCACCGGGTTCGGTGCACCGGGTGCCACGGTGACCCAGGGCGGCGGCGTCTACGTCCACGCCTCGGCCGCCGGCCTGCGCATCACCAACGACCTGGTCGTCGGCAACAGTGGCACCTTCGCTGGCGGCATCCGGGTCGGGACCCCCTACGTCGGCAGCAACGGCAACACGGGTGTCCGCATCTCGTACAACCGTGTCCGCGACAACGGTGGGACCAACCTCGCCGGCGGGATCGGCATCTTCTCCGGCGCCACCGGCTACAGCGTCGACAACAACGACATCTGCGGCAACTTCTCCGCCGAGTACGGAGGAGCGGTCAGCCACTTCGGCCTCAGTGCGAACGGCGTGATCGACCACAACCGCATGTGGTTCAACGAGACCTACGACGAGGGTGGCGCGGTCATGGTCGCTGGTGAGCTGCCGGCGAACCCGGACAACCTCTCGCCCGGTTCGGGTCCGGTCACGATCAGGAACAACGAGATCGTGGCGAACAACGCCAACGACGACGGCGGCGGCGTGCGCCTGCTGCAGGTCAACGACGCCCGCATGGACATCGTCAACAACATCATCGCCGACAACCTCTCCACGCACGAGGGCGGCGGCGTGGCCCTGGACGATGCGACCAATGTCCGGTTCCTCAACAACACCGTGGCGCGCAACATCACCACGGCCACCGCTGTCACCAGCGACGGCAACCCCGCGCCCGCGGGGCTGTCCACAGGGCACAACAGCGTCCAGCTGCAGGCGACCCTGCCGTCGGGGCGGTCCGTGTTCAGCAACCCGGTCCTGCGCAACAACGTGTTCTGGGAGAACATGGCCGGCACCTGGACAGGGCTCACCGTCACCGGGATCGGACTGACCGGGGATTCGGCAGTCCCGAACATCTGGGACCTGGGTGCTGCCGACGGATCGGGCACCCTGGAGCCGACCCGCAGCGTCCTGACCACGCCCAACGCCGGCCAGGCCACGGTCGCAGGCCCGAACGTCCCCGGGACGAACGTGCCACTGACCAGCACCCGGACGACGAGCCCGTACTTCGACGAGCTGGTCACGGGCAACGGCGCGATCAAGTTCCTCAACCCGTACTCGGTCGGCGTGGACGTCTCGACGTTGCGCACCTTCCCCGGGTTCCGGCAGTCCGTGATCGTCTCCCGCAACGCCGCACCTGACGCCCTGGGCAACTACCACCTCGACAGCGGCTCGACCGCCATCGGGCTGGGAACCGCCCGTGCCAGCTACACCCTGCCGTGGTTCACCACCGCCACCGACGTCGACGCCCCCAGCACGGACATCGACGGCAACACCCGCTACACCGGCAACCCGACGACGACGACCGCCGTCGAAGCCGGCGCCGACGAGCGCCCGTGATCACGGGACCGACGAGGAGGAATCGTGACCAGTGACGAGACCCGTGACGGGTCGGCGCTCTACACCCGGCGCAACCTGTTCAAGGCGGGAGCTGCGCTCGGCGGCGGCCTGCTGATAGCCCGGTCCATCTCCCCGGGAACGGCCTCCGCGCTCGGCCCGGTCCGGGCTGCCGCCCCGACCGGTACGAGGACCCAGCTGCTGCACCTGGCTGCCACCGACGGCTGGGCGAGCATGCCCGCGGCCTCCCCGAAGAGCCCGTTCTGGCCCGACAGCATGGCCGAGGCGGGGCAGAACGTCTACATCTTCGGATTCCGCGACATGACCGGCGTCGACGATGCCCTCGTGATCAACGAGAGGGGCAGGGCCCAGATCAGCGCGCCGGTCCTCGGCTTCGACCAGTTCGACCCGAGCCTGGGTGGCGAGGCGACCAACAACGCCGTGCGCATCACGCTGAGCAACCTCGGGCTGGCGGTCCGGCCGGACCTGACCGATGGCCACACCATCCACTGGCACGGCTTCAACAACGCCATCCCCCTGTTCGATGGCGTCCCGGAGCTGTCCATCTCGGTACCCATCGGGCGCTCGTTCACCTACTACTACCGCCCGCAGGACCCGGGCACGTTCATGTACCACTGTCACTTCGAGGACGTCGAGCACGTGCAGATGGGCATGACCGGGGTCGTGTACGTGCGGCCGCTGCGCAACACCGCCACCGAGTTCTACGCCTACGACCACGCCAGCACCCAGTACGATCGCGAGTACGCGTTCATGCTCACCGAGCTGTGGGCCGAGGCCCACTACCGGGACGCCCACATCCAGACCACCGACTGGACCGACTTCAAGCCGAGCTTCTGGCTCATGAACGGTCGGGCGTACCCGGACACCCTGCAGCCCTCAAGCGACCCGCTGGCCGACACCAACCCCATGCAGGCCGATGAGAAGTACAGCCTGAAGTACAACCCGATCTCCTCGGTCGTGGCGGCCAAGCCGGGTGAGCGGGTGCTGCTGCGCATCGCGAACCTGGGCTACCAGCACCACGCCATGACCCTCGACGGCCTGGCCATGAGGGTCATCGCCAAGGACGCCGCATGCCTGGTCGACTCGTCGCGCGACCTCACCTACGAGACCAACACCGTGGAGGTGGGTCCGGGCGAGAGTCGCGACGTGGTGGTGAGGATGCCGTCCGCGGATCCAGTTGGGCCCTACCAGGCATACCGCCTCTACGACCGCAACTACGCCTACCTGAACAACGGGGGCGACGCCGGCTACGGCGGCCAGATGACCGAGGTCCGGGTCTACCCGTCGAACACCGCGCAATCGGTCCTCGACGCCTTCCAGCAAACCGTCTGAGCCAGGGCAGGACACCATGACCACGATCCTGAAGACCACCAGCGGGCGTATCGTCGCACTGGCCGTCGCCGTCGCGTGCCTACTGCTCACGTCGTTCCACGCCGACACCCGCGCGCAGGCCGCCGCGACCGAGGGACTGGCCTGCGAGTCGAACTCGAACAACTCCTTCAACCTGACTGCCACAAGCGGGTACATCCTGACCCCGGACGGCAACAGCATCTACATGTGGGGCTACGCCGGGCCCAGCGGATCGTTCCAGCTGCCCGGCCCGACGCTGTGCGTCCCGCAGGGCGCCCAGGTGACAATCAGCCTGAAGAACACCCTGCGGGAGCCGGTCTCGATCTCGTTCCCCGGGCAGTCGGGCGTCATGGCTGACGGGGCGCCGGACCAGCCGGTGACCTCAGGTGGCGTGGTCACGTCCCTGGCCAAGCCGGCGGCCGCGAACGGCGGCACGGTCACCTACTCGTTCACGGCCGCGCATGCCGGCACCTTCCTCTACACCTCCGGCACCGACGTGGCCAAGCAGGTCCAGATGGGGCTCTACGGCGCCCTCATCGTGCGACCCAACGACGGCAGCGGCGGCATGGTCCTCAACCGGGCCTACGCCGAGGATGGGTCCACCTTCGACCCGGCCCACGAGTACCTGCACCTGCTCTCCGAGATCGACCCGGCCATCCACCAGGCAGTCGAGCGGAAGAAGGCCGTGAACCTCGGGGCCTACAGCGCCCGGTACTTCCTCGTCAACGGACGTTCGATGCCAGACACGATCGCGCCGAACAACGTGGCGTGGCTGCCGGCCCAGCCGTACGGGGCCATGGTCCACATCAAGCCCTACGACGCGAGCAGCAACCCCAGGCCTGCGCTGATCCGGTACATCAACGTCGGGTTCGGCACGTACCCGTTCCATCCACACGGCAACAGCCAGACGGTCATCGCCAGGGACGGAGGTTCGCTGCTGTCGAGCACCCCCGGATCGGACGCGAGCTTCAACAAGTTCCTGGTCGACGTCGGGCCGGGCCAGACCATGGACACGCTGCTGACGTGGAGCGACGTGGAGCACTGGGACCCCAGCACCAGCGAGATCCCCGTGGACCTGCCGCCGCTGCAGGACCAACTGATCAGCCCGGACACGTGGTTCAGCGAGAGCCCCTACCTGGGGCACACCGGCGACCTGCCGCCCGGGGTCACGTCGAACAACGAGTGCGGTGAGTACTACCACGTGGCCCACAGCCACGCACTGCAGCAGGCGACCAACTACGGCGCGACGTTCGGCGGGATGATGACGCTGATCCGCATCGACCCGCCTGCCGGATGCCCGGGAGCGACGCCATGACCGGCGCCGGAGCCCAGCCATCACACCGGTACCCGCAGACCTGGAAGCGGAAGGGCGGCAGGACGATGTCCCAATCCAACACGCACGGCAGGACCACCCTGCTCCGCGCACTCGTGACCACCACCGGGGCGGCGACGATCGCCGCCGCCGCGCTCGTGGCACCCGCCGCACAGGCGACGGCGCCGACTGCGGGGGCCCACGCCGCCTCCGCCGAATCCTCGAGCGCTGTCGCCAGCGCGGTGCGCGTCGCCGCCCACGCGCCGACCGCATCCGGCATCCGCGCCGACGTGCTGGCCGCCAGCACGGGGTGCACCACGTCCGGCCTCCCCTCCGGTGTGGATGTCTCCTGCGAGCTGTGGGCCAAGTCGGGCAGCGTGACGCTGCCGGGGGCCTCGTCAGCGTCCACCGTCTGGACCTTCGTCAGCCTTGAGGGCGACGCCGTGACCGCCCCCGTGGGACCCACTCTGGTGGTCACGGCGGGGCAGACGGTGCAGATGGTCCTCCACAACCGGATCGACGGTGAGAGCATCTCCCTGTCTCTGCCCCAGGTCGACCAGTTCGATGACGACCTCGCTGGGGTCGCCAGCGGGTCCGACGCGACCTACTCGTTCAGCGCGTCCCGACCCGGAACCTTCCTCTACGAGGCCGGCGGCACCGTGGACGGGACCCGCCAGGTCGCCATGGGGCTGGTGGGCGCGCTGGTCGTGCTGCCCAGCGGCACCGGCACAGCCGGCACGGTCTACGGAACCTCCGCGACCGCGTACACCGACGAGGGCGTGCTGGTCATGTCCGACGTCGATCCCGCCCTGAACGCGAACCCGAGCACGTTCGACATGCGCAACTTCAGCCCCAGGTACCACCTCTTCAACGGGCTGGCGTACCCGAACACGCAGCCGATCCCCGTCGGTGCAGGCGGGACGACGTTGCTCCGGGTCGTGAACGCCGGCATCGTGCAGCACGCGATCGGCGTCCTGGGCAGCACCGAGACTGTCGTCGGCGTCGCGGCCCGGCCGTTGAGCCACCCGTACACGGTCGCCGCCGAGAACGTCAGCGCAGGCGACACCCTCGACGCACTGGTCACAGTGCCGTCCGGTCCGGGGCTGAAGTACGCCGTCCTCGACCCGTCGTTCCGGCTCGACAACGACGGCCAGGCCTCGAGCGCGGCCAGCGGCAACATCGTCGGGCTCGGCGGCCAGTTGACCTTCCTGCAGGCCAGCGGGACCGCTCCCGACCCGGCGGCTGCGCCGACGGTCACCAACCTGGTCGTGACCCCCACGCGAGTGGGTACCACTCCCACCACCGTGTCGTTCAGCGCGACCGTCACCGACGACGTTCAGGTCACGGGCGCGGAGTACATCCTGGACAACACGTCAGTCGCGCCCGGTTCCGGGAACCCCGTCACCGTCTCCAGCCCTGCGGCCTCGGTCTCCCTGTCGAACGTCTCCGTGGACGTCTCGGCACTTGCAACAGGCAGCCACCAGTTGATGGTGCGCGGCCGCGATGCAAGCGGGTGGGGCCCGCTGGCCTCCGTGTCCTTCGCGGTCGACAAGTCCGGCCCCACCGTCAGCGGGCTGACGCCCAAGGCGACTGCCGTCAACGGCTCGGGCGCGCTCGACTTCACCGGTTCGGCAACCGACGTCGGGGGCGGGAAGGTGTCCTCGGCGACCTGGGCGCTCGACGGCAGCGGGACCGACACCCTCGCGATCTCGCCAAGCGGCGGCGCGGCGACCGTGTCGTTGTCCGGCTCGGTGCCGGCGGCCACCATGACGGGTCTGGCAGAGGGGAACCACACGCTGACCGCGACCGCGAAGGATGACCAGGGCAACGTCGGACCAGCCGGTCCGACACCGGCGGCGTCCTTCCTGGTCGACCGGACTGCACCCACCATCGGGACCGTCACGGTCAGCCCGTCACCCAACGACGGCACCCAGGGAATCGGCTACGACGCGACCTCGATCGAGGTCCGGGCGACCTTCTCCGATCCATCGACGGCGTCCGCACCGGCCTCCGGCGTGGCCTCGGGTGAGGGGTTCCTGACCACAGCGGGGTCGCCCGGTACCGGGTTCCCGATGGTCCTGAGCACGAGCACGACGCCGGCCACGTTGGTCGCCACCGTGCCCTTGAGCCAGATCAACTCGCTTCCCGAGGGCAACAACCCGGTCTGGGTGCGGGCCAAGGACAAGGCCGGCAACTGGGGAGATCCCGTGTCCGGCACACTGGTGATCCAGCGTGGCGTGACTGTCAGCGGGGTGTCCCTCACCCCGCCCAGCACGGACTTCACCACCGCGCTGGCCGGGACCGCCACAGCGACCCCCGGCGCGACGATCGTCGCGGTGGAGTACTTCGTCGACACCGACCCCGGGCTGGGTTCCGGTGGTGCCGCGACGATCACGACCCCTAACGCGCTGTCGACGGCCTTCACGGCGACGATCCCCACGGCTGCGATCGCCGCCAACGTCAATGTGGGTGCGCACACGGTGTACGTCCGAGCAAAGGCCTCCACCGGAAAGTGGAGTACAGCCGTGAGCGTTCCGCTCACCACCACGATGCTGTTCTCCGACGGGTTCGAGGCCACGACCCTGCCCGGGCCGTGGGCGGCCGGCTCCCCGACGAACGCCAGCGGCGGCACGGCGAGCAGCTCGACAGCCGCGGCGCTGACTGGTTCTCGCGGCCTGCTGGTCGCGGTGACCAGCGGCGGGCCGAACACGCGTGCCTTCGTGACCACGCCCACCACGACGGCGGTCCCGACCTACCACGTGCGCTTCCAGCTGCGGCCGGACACGTTCGCCACCGGCAACAACAACAACCGCTGGGTCACCGTCGAGCGTGCGATGAACGGCGCGACCGAGGTCTTCCGGATCGAGTACCAGAAGTCCACGACGGGGACCGCCCGTGTCCGGGCGATCATCAGTCGCAGCGGAGGCACCACGACGTTGGGACCGGTCAACCTCCAGGCGGGCTCGACCGCGACCAACACCATCCGACTGGATTGGACAGCCTCGGGCACGGCGAACGTGCGGCTCACCGCCAACACCACGACGACCGGCAATGTCTCGCTGAACACCAGTGGCAGAGCCGTGACGAGCAGCCAGTTCGGTATCTCCCTGGCCAACGGTTCGTTCGCTGGCGGCAACCTGCACCTCGACGCCTTCGACTCCGCCTTCTACCTGCTCCCATGAGGAGGACCACGATGGAAACCACAGACGCAACGGTGAAGCCTCGCACGAGGCGCCTGGGCCGGCGCGGTGCTGTCGGGCTGGCTGCGGCTGCCCTGGTGGTGGCCGCGGGGGGCGCGGCCGTGGTCAACTCGGCCAGCGCCTCCGACCGGCGGCCCACCATGCCCACGGACACGCAGGTGGAGTCCAAGTCCGGCATCCGCGTCACGCGCGTGTCCCTGGCGGCCGACGGCGGCCTGATCGACGTGCGCTACATCGTGCTCAAGCCGTCGCTGGCCACCCAGTGGACGGGCAACACCGAGAAGCCGCCGGTGATCGCCAGCGAGCGCACCAGTGACAAGCTCGACCGGGTCGCTGCCATGCGCGAGGGTCACGACCTGCGGGCCGGCCAGACCTACTACCTCATCTACCTCAACAAGGGCGGCACCCTGCACCGCGGCGACAAGATCGATCTCGAGATCGCCGGGACGGCCCTACGCGGCGTCCCGGTGGAGTGAGCGGTCCCGCATGGCGACGAGGGGGCGGTCACTGAGGCGCTGGCTCGGGGTGCTCAGCGTGCTGGCGGTCGTGGCGGGCGTCCTGTTCGCGGCGCCCACCGCGGCCCAGGCGCACGCACTGCTCGTGGCGATCTCGCCTGCTGACGGCGAGAGCCTCGAGGTCGCTCCACAGCAGGTCCGCATGGAGTTCAGCGAGGACGTGCAGGTCGCCGCGACGGTCGTCGAGCTCTTCGACGGGACCGGCCGTCGGGTCTCGACGGGGTCACCCGCCAGCGAGAATGGGGCGGCCCGCGCGACCGTCGTGCTGATTCCGCTCAGCGGGTTGGGGCGTGACCGCTACCAGCTGCGCTGGCGATCGATCTCGGCCGACGACCTGCACCCCACGGACGGCTCGCTGGTGTTCGGGGTCGGGTTGGAGGTGGGACCGGGTGCGACCAGCGGGGTGTCGGCGTGGGACCTAGGCGGGAGCGTGGCCGAGGCTGTGCTGCGCTGGCTCGCTCTGCTCGCACTCGGGACGGCACTGGCCGCGCTGGTCATCAGCCGACGACTCGCGGCCGGGCACCCCGACGATGCCGATCGCCGACCGGTGCTGCCCCGCGCCCGGGGGGCCATGGCGGGAGCCGGGGCGCTGTTCACCTCGCTGCTGGCGCTGCTGTTCCTCGGCCGGATCGCCGCCCTCACGGGATTCGGGACCCTGACGGGTGCATGGGAGCTCACCCTGCGGTGGCTTGTGGCGGTCGCCGCGAGCCTCGCTGCATGGCTGCTCGTCCGGCACCCGGGAGTCGGGACGTCTGTGCCGGAGGTGCCCGGCGGGACGTCGCGCTGGCCGACGCCGAGCTCGAGGGCATCGAGCGCGCCCGGATCCGACGCCCCGAACCCGACCATGGGCCAGATGGCGCTGCTCGTCGTGGCGATGACCGCGATCACGTCGACGAGCCATGCAGCCGCCGCCGGTTCCCGGTGGGCCCTGATCGGCGGGCTGCACACGGTGACCACGATGCTCTGGTCGTGCGGGGCGGCGGCGGTTGCCCTGGCCGCCGTCCCAGCGCTGCGGCACGGCGAGCGCAGGCGCGCGGTGGCCGTCGCCTGGACCTTCACCCCGATCGCGCTGGTCTGCGTGCCGGTGAGCCTGGTGTCGGGACTGGTGCTCGCCGGACGGCTCGTGCCCTCGGTCGGGGCGCTTGGACACACCGCATATGGGCAGGCGCTGCTGGTGAAGCTGGGCCTCCTGGGCATCGCGATGGCGTGCGCGGGTGCGACCGTGGCCCTCCTGGTGTGGGGCCGCGGGCGAGCCCTGGCGGCTGTCGCCGTGTCACTGGAGGCGGTGGCGCTGGGCACAGTGGTGCTGGCGGCGTCCTCGGTTGCTGCGATCCACCCTGCTTCCCGGGTTGTCTGGGCGCCGACCCCGCAGCCGCCACCCACCGTCGGAGTGCTCTCCCAGCTCGTCGACGACCTGGTGATCACCGCCAACGTCGGCCCGGGCCGCCCGGGCAACAACTTCGTCACCATCGACGTTCTCGACACCCGCCGACCCGCCCCCGAGCCGGTGGTGGAGGTGCGGGTCGCGATCGACGGCGAGGCGCCACTCGAGGCGCAGCCGCGGGGTGATGTCGAGTGGGTCGCCGTCGAGCGCGTCGAGCGGGAGGGGCCGGTGACGCTGCGGGTCTGGGCGGATCGCCCGGGCCTCCCCACGGCGACCGTGTCCTTCGTATGGCAGGTGGGCGCCTCGGCGGGCACCAAGATCGGTGGGGCGCCGATGGCCCCCATCACCGCAGCCGCGGCGATCGCCCTTGCCCTGTCCTCGGCAGTGCTCGCGGCGGGATACGTGATGTGGCGCCGATCCCGGCGACGTGGTGGCCGGTCGGTGCCCCTGCCGCAGGGGGAACTCACACGTTCGCCCTGACGGTGCCGGAGCCTCCATGGAGGACGGGAACGCCGCGCGACGGAAGCGACCGACCCGGCGGGTTGTGCCCTCAGGTCAGGTCGTAGTCGAGGATCAGGGGCATGAAGGGGTAGTCGGCCTGGGTGGACGCACTGCTGATGGTTCCGGTGAGTCCGACGAGCCCGCCGGTGGCGGCGCCCGCCACGATGGTGGATACCCCCGAGGCTGTCGTTCCGTCGTAGGTCCCGTCGCCGGTCAGCACGAACGATCCGGATCGCCCGTCCAGGGTGGCGGTCAGGCGCATCACGTTGACGTAGGTGCTCGTGCCGTCGGGCCGGTAATACATCACTGACTCGAACTGCCCCCGCTCGAGGCCGTCGACACCGTCCTCAAGCTCGACGGTCGCCCGGGTGATCTTGCCCCCCTCGTCGAAGTCGGCGACCGGGTTCTCGTCCCAGGCGATGATCCGCAGGCGTGTGGTGATGGTGGGCATGTCGCCCACCCTAGGTTCGGCTGGTGCCGCTGTCGATCCTCTCCCTCAAGATCGGTACAGGGCTGCCGGACCTGGCTGGTTGGGCTGACTCAAGCGACCTATGGTTGGTCGTGGGGCGGCCCTACCGCCCGTGCCCCTTCCCGTTCGGCGTGCCGACGGGCTTGCCGGGCTTCTTGTCGCTCCGCGGCGGGTTGGGCGCAGGGGGTTGGGCAGGCGCGGCGGTTGCTGTGGGCTCCGTGGGGGCTGGGGCTGGGGCGGGGGCGGCGGGATCGGGTTGGATCGGTGTCGGCTGGGGTGCGGGGAGCAGGCCGGGGCCGGTGGGGAAGGTCGTCGGGGTGGTGAACTGCTGAACGGGCGTGCCGTCGAGTGCGCCGATCATGTAGGCGGTCCACACGCGGGCGGGGTATCCGCTTCCGTAGAACTGGGGCATGCCTCCGGTCCCGGACAGCGAGACCGGGTTGCCGGCCTTGTCGTCCTTGCTGAAGGTGACCGCGGTGGCCAGTTGCGGGGTGTATCCGGCGAACCATGCTGAGAGGTACTCGTCGGTGGACCCGGTCTTGCCGGCGACGGGTCGCCCGAGGGCCTGGGCGGGGCGGCCGGTGCCATTGGCGACGACGCTCTGCAGGGCCTGGTTGACCAGGTCGGCGGTGTTCTCGTCGATGGTCTGCTCTCCGGCGGTCGTCGGTGTGTAGAGGGTGCGCCCGTCGGCGGTGCCGACCCGGCGCAGCATCGTCGGTGTGGCGCGTACGCCGCGGGCGGCGAAGGTGGCGTAGGCGTTGGCCACGTCGAGTGTGTGCGGTGAGGTGGTACCCAGGACGAAGGTGAGGTCATCGGTGGTGTCCCAGCCGGTGGCGGTCTCAGGGATGCCGGCCCGGACTGCCATGTCGCGCACTGCGCTGACCCCGACCCTGTTCTCAACCTCGACGTAGACGGAGTTGATGGAGTTCTCGGTGCCCCGCTGCAGGGACACCGATGGCCCGTAGGAGGTGTTGGCGTAGTTCTGGAACGTGTAGCCGTTGACCGTGTGGGGCGAGTTCCCCGGCCACTGGGAGTCCAGGGCGATGCCGGCCTGGACTGCGGCGGCCAGGGCGAACGGCTTGAACGTCGAGCCGGCCTGGGCGATCGCCTGCGTGGCGTTGTTCAGGGGGTTCTTCAGGTAGTCCGCGCCCCCGTACATGGCGACCACCTCACCGGACCCGGGCACCACGGAGGCAAGCCCGATCCGCAGGCGCTTGGCTCCCGTGGTGGGGCCGGCCTCCTTCACTGCGGCCACGGCTGCCTTCTGCGCCTTCTTGTCGAAGGTGCTCACGATTCGCAGTCCGCCGGCGTCCACCTGGTCCTCGGTGAACCCCCTGGCCAACACCTCCTGCTTGACCGCGGCCAGCAGGTACCCGTTCGGCCCGGCGAACGTCTGGCCGGTCCGACGCTTGAGAACCTCCGGGAAGCTCACCAGCGCCTCGTCCCGCTGCTGCGGTGCCAGCCAACCCTGCTCGACCATGCCGGCCAGGACGTAGCCGTAGCGCGCCTCCAGGCGGTCGTGGTGGGCATCGGGGGAGTACAGGCCGGGGGCGTTGATGATCGCTGCCAGCACGGCGGCCTGTTCCCGGGTCAGGTCCTTGGCCTGGGTGCCGAAGTACGTCTCGGCAGCGGTCTGGATGCCGTAGGCCCCGCGGCCGAAGTAGATCGTGTTCAGGTACCGCTCGAGGATCTGGTCCTTGGTCAGCTGGTTCTCCAGCTTCAGCGAGAGGACCAGCTCGTCGAGCTTGCGCGCATAGGTCTTCTCCGAGGACAGGAACGCGTTCTTCGTGTACTGCTGGGTGATCGTGGACCCCCCCTGCGACCCCCCGGTGGTCAGGTTGGCCCACACAGCTCGCAGGAACCCCTTGACCGCGAACCCGCCGTGCTCGTAGAACGTCCGATCCTCCGCAGCCAGAACGGCGTGCTGGACGTCGAGTGGCACATCGGCCAGCGGCACCGAGATCCGGTTCGTGTCACCAAGGCGTGCCATCTCGGTCTCGGCGTCGTTCCAGTACACGATCGAGGTCTGCGCCGTGGCGATCTCGCTCTCCTGCGGGATGTCCAGTCGTGACCACGTCACCGCGAACACGATCAGCGCGCTGACCACGGCCACCAGGCCGACCGTCAGCGCCGAGCCCAGGACCATCCGCCACGACGGGATGAACCTGGTCCACCCCTGCCGGGCGCGCCGCGGATAGTCGACCTTCACGCCGCCGACCTACCCGTGGCGCCCGTGAGGCAAACGATCCGGTGGCGTGAGACATGTCTCCCTCCGCTCCTCAGCGCGCAGCGAGGCGTCGGCATGAGCATGGCCGGAGACACGATGGCCAGCGGCTCGCGTCCGCACGGGGGGAGCGGCAGCGGGGCCTCGTGACATCGAGCCAAGATGACGGCCCCATGCGGCAACGTCGCCACCGGGCGCCAGGCACAGCCCACGACCCCGGTGAGCGGGTCTCCCGTCGGAGGCTCGAACCGGGGTCGAGGTCTGTGCACCGACGGGCCCCGGCGCGTGGACGACGGGGCCCGTCGTTGGTGGTCACGCTAGCCAGAGTCAGGTCAAGGGCGGGTGTCGTCACGGTCAAGCGTGGGTCATGGATCCGAGCCGCTGCGGGCCCGACCCCGGTGAGCGTGTCTCCGTGGAGGACGGAGCGCTCGAACCGGGGTCAGGAAGGTGCACGGTAGACCCGGGCGCGCAGATGGACAACGACGAGCACAACCGGAGCGGTACTCGAACCCTCAAGTTGAGGTCGAGGGTCACCTGTGGACAGGTGCACAGGGTGTGGATAACTAGGAGTGGCCGTTCCCGGTCGCACATGGTCACCGCCGCCCCCGTCGCACCAGGCACGCAGATCGTGCCGGCCCCTTGGCCCTCAGCTGGTGAGTCGCGTGCGCGGGGCGCGGACCTGGGCACACCGGGACGGTCCGGAGGTCGCCCAGCCACGCTCGATCGGGGTCCGCCGTCGGGGTGATCCGTCGGGGCGTGTCAGGCTGCGCTGCCGCGCGCTCCCCAGGCCAGGTAGGCGATCGGGCCCACGGGCTGGACGAGAGCGCCGAGTGCCCAGAGCCGCTTGTCGCCCCTGATCTGGTCGGCGGGCCGGCGCGCGAGGTCCACCAGTGCGGTAATCGTCACGGCAAGTTCCACACTGCCCACGATCAGCACCGCGGCACGCTGGCCCGGCCCCATGTCACTCCAGCGCCGGTTCGCCCTCATGACTCGACCGTACGCCCGACAACCGCGTGGTGCCCCGTCGTCGCTCGTCCAGCCGGGGGTGGCCGGCGGCTGCCGGATACCGTCGGCATCATGAACCAGGAGAGTCCACCGGAAGGACACCCGTGACCGCCAAATCTGGGCTCAAGGGCGTCCTCGCCGTGGGCGCAGTCGCGGGTGCGGTGGTGGCCGCCCGGGTGGCGTTGGCCCGGCGCCGGTTGATGGGCCCGGTGCTGCCTGAGTTGCGCCATCCGCTGCTCCTCGTGCCGGTGCATTTCGGCCCGGGGACGCTGCGCCTGATCCGCCGGCTGCCGGTCCCGCCAGGACCCGTCGTGCCGGGGATCGACGTCGAGCAGCGCACCGTTCCCGCGGGCGAGGACCACCCTGCGGTCACCGTGTTCGTCTACGACGGCCCCGACCGACCCCGGCCGTCGGGGGCGCTGCTGTGGATCCACGGCGGTGGCTACGTGCTGGGGCATCCCGCGACCTACCACGAGCTGTGCAGCCGGTTCGCTGGCGACCTGGGCATCGTGGTCGTCAGCGTCGACTACCGCCTGGCCCCGGAGCACCCGTTCCCGGCCGGCCTCGAGGACTGCTACGCCGCGCTGGAATGGGTGCATGACCACGCGGACGAGCTGGGCATCGACCAATCCCGGATCGCCGTCGGCGGGGACAGCGCCGGCGGGGGTCTGGCCGCTTCCCTGGCCCAGCTCGCTGCCGATCGGGGCGAGGTTCCGGTGTGCTTCCAGCTGTTGGTCTACCCGATGCTCGACGACCGGACCGCCCTGCGCACCGATCACGGCGGCACCGGCTCGTTCGTGTGGACCCCGACAAGCAACGCATTCGGCTGGAGCTCCTATCTCGGGCACCCGCCCGGCGATGACGAGGACCGGCCGTACGCGGCGCCCGCGCGGCGGGAGGACCTGACCGGCCTACCCCCGGCCTGGATCGGGGTCGGGGACCTGGACCTGTTCCATGACGAGGACCTCGAATACGCCGAACGCCTCCACGCCGCCGGCGTCCCCTGCCAGGTCGACGTCGTCCCGGGCATGTACCACGCGGCAGACGCCTTCTTCCGCACGTCCCCAGCCATGAACACGTTCAGGGCCACGAGGAAGGACGCGCTCAGCGCAGCCCTCACCCCCATCTGAGGGGTCTCTCTGTGGCGGGAGGACGTCACTGACCGTCGGCAGGGCTACGCTCGAATCGGAGGCTGTCGGACCGTGCACGGCGAGATGGCCAGAAGACGGAGGATCGATGATATTCCTGATCATCGCGGTGTGGTTGCTCGAATTCGGGCTGGCGATCGCCTTCCTCGCGTGGCTCGAGGAACGCATGGAGCGCTCGGAGGCCAACGCCCCGGCCGTCGATCGAGTAGCTCCCAGGCCTTGACCTCGGTGCCGCCATCGGCTGCCTCGGCTCCTCCCCTTCAGACGAGCCCGGCCCATGCGCTGATCGGGATCCAGCGCGCCCACGTCGAGCTCCCACGTCAGCGGGGATCGCTCGCCGCCGCGGCTCGTCGACGAGGCAGACGCCGAACTGAAGGACCGCTGGCTCGTCCTGCGGGTCCTCGGTGTTTGACCTCGCGCTGAATCCGTCAGTACCAGAAGCTCAGGCGCGGCGTCACGTGCCACGAGAAGATCCGGGCGGCGGTCGAGACATCCGTGGCCTGCACTCGCCCGGCGGCGGCGAGGGTCGCGAGCGATACCCCGCCGAGGTAGGCCGCCGACAGCTCGGTGATGCCCAGGCGCACGGCGACCGCGTCGGCCGGAGCCTCGTCCTCCCACGGCGTCACCGTGCCTGCTCCCTGGTCGTCGACGCGAAGGATCCAGCGGCCGGTGGCGAGGCCCTGGGGATCGGACACGTCCAGGGCGAGAGCGCCGGGGGCGCCGAACGTCCTGGCCTGGAGCGCAACGGGCACGTCGATGATGCGCACGTACTGGTGATCCGCGACGGTCACCGTCGCAGCGCGCTGATCATCGATCATCCACCTCACGGGCTCGTCCACGGACTGTAGGTTCGCGCGCAGCTCGCCCACGAGCGGCAGCTGCAGCAGGAAGCGCCAGACGTGCCGCATAGGCCTCAGGTGTCTCTGCGACGAGGTAGGTGACGGTCGCCGTCGCCTTCGTGAAGTCATCGTGGTTCGCGGCAACGGAATACAGCGCGACGCCGCGCACCTCGCCCGCAGGGTCGGTGTACTGCACCGCCCGGTGCTTGCCGGAGTCCTTCGCGTCGGGCCTCGTCCCCGCGATCACGTCCCAGTGGCCGCCGGGCATCTCCAGCTCGCCTGGCGAGCTCAGGCGAACGCGTTCGTGCAGCTCGGGCAGAAGCTCGCGTGCGCGGTCGCGCGAGATGTAGTCGACGCGCCCCTGCGCTACCGGGCCGACCCACCGCGCCCGCTTGGTGTCGATCTTCAGCGAACCCGCCAGAGCGGCTGGACCGAAGCCGTACCGGCCATAGAGCGTCGACTCGCTGACCGTGAGCACCGCCACCGGCACCCCCTCGGAGGCGGCGAGGCGCAGCTCGCCCTCGACCATGGCGCGCCCGATGCCGCGCCGCGTATGCGTGGGTGCGACCGTGACAGCGCTGATCGCCGACGATGGGATGCCGCGCCCACCGGGCACCGTGAGCTCCGCGATCCAGCTCGCGATCGTGGCGACCGGGCTGTTCGGAACCGGCGCGAACGGGTCGTGCACCCCAACCAGCCGCCGGTAGCCGAGGCGGTCGCGCGACGAGCCAACCTGCTCGGCGTTGCGCTCCTGATCGAGGAATCCCCTTGCGGCGACCTGCTGCCACGCCTCGAATGCCTCAGCGTCATTGGTGGAGACGAGCCGGGGCTCGACACCGAGTTCGGCGAGCGCCTCCCTCATGGCAGCATCGGGCACGGCGGTCGAATGGGAAGTCATGTCATCCTCCCTCACACGGCGATCACAAGGGCACCGGGCACCACCCGCGATCTGGACCTCGAGCGCCCAGCTCTGGGACCTGGCTGATGGGCCCCGCGCCTCGGCCCACTCAACACGATACCTCCGGCACCCACGCGCTCGTGGCTCCTGGGGCGGCTGCGTCCGGAGGCTCGGCGTCCGGATGGCAAGCGGTCCGTCTCAGTCCTGATCGATCCGCTGGTCGAGTCACCGTTGAGCTGTGACCAGTGGTCAGGTCCGGTCAGGCCCGGTCAGGCCCGGTCAGGCCGGTCAGGCCCGGTCAGGCCCGGTCAGGCCCGGTCAGGCTGGGCCGCTGTCGATGCGCGGGAGGTGGCCACCTATCGCCCGCTTCCGCGTGTCAACTCGCCCATCTCGCACGTCGGGGGCTGGGCGGGTAGGTCACCAACCCGGACTCCTCGACGGCGTGTGGTCAGGTGTACATCGCGTCGAGCTGGCTGGCGAAGTGCAGCTCGACGACCTTGCGGCGGACCTTCAGGCTGGTGGTGAGCTCTCCGTGTGACTCGGTGAGGTCGCGGGTGAGGATGGTGAACTTCTTGATCGTCTCCCAGCGGTTCAGGGTGGCGTTCAGCTGATCGATGGTGGCCTGGATGGCGGCCCGGACCGGCACCGTCTGCGACAGGGCGGCGTGGTCACCTGACATCCTGTGGGCGGCGGCGAACGCGGCCAGCGCATCGGGGTCGAGGCTGACCAGGGCGGTGACGTAGTTGCGGTTGTTCGCCTGCACGATCAGGTGCGACCCCAGGGCGGTCATCGCCTTGAACCGGGCGGCGATCGCCCCGGGGGCGACGTACTTGCCGCCGGAGGTCTTGACCAGGTCCTTCTTGCGGTCGGTGATCCGCAGCCGACCGGCGTCGTCGAGGGAGCCGATGTCCCCGGTGGCCAGCCAGCCGTCAGCCAGCATGACCTCGGCGTTCTCGCGGGGCAGGTTGCGGTACCCGGTCATCAGGTGCGGGCCGCGCAGCAGGATCTCGCCGTCCGGGGCGATCCGGATCTCGGTCCCGGGGAGGGGCTGGCCCACGGTTCCGAACACCTGGTCGTCGGGGCGCACGAGGCAGGTGGCCGCGGACGTCTCGGTCAGCCCGTACCCCTCCAGGATGGGCATGCCGGCAGCGTCGAACCAGCGGGCCACCTCGCGGTCGAGGGCGGCTGATCCGCAGACGAAGTACCGGATCCGCCCTCCGGTCAGGGCCTTGACGGTGTTGAACACGAGCCGGTCGGCCAACGCGAGTTCCATGGTCGCGAACCGTCCGGTGCGACGTCCTGAGCGCCTCGATGCCTTGATGCCGGCGGAGGTGTCCACGGCCCAGGCGTAGATCGTCCGCTTGAGCGCGCCACCTTCGTCGGCGCGGGCGTTGGCGGCGTTGTAGATCTTCTCGAAGATCCGCGGGACGCCGGCCATGAAGGTCGGGCGGATCGTGGTCAGGTTGGCCACGAGTTCGGGGACCCGGCCGTCGACGGCGGTGGGGAACCCGATCTGGACCTGGAAGGCGAGCAGCACCTTGCCGAACGAGTGCGACAGTGGCAGCCACAGGTACTGCAGGTCATCGATGGTGATGATCCCCAGGGCATCGAGGGAGGCGCCCTGGAACACCCAGCTGCGGTGGGTCAGCTCGACGCCCTTGGGCCGACCAGTCGTGCCTGAGGTGTAGATCAGGGTGGCCAGCGAGTCGGGGGTCAGGCGGGCGACCCGGGACTCGATCACTTGGGGGTCGGCGGCCAGCGTGATCTCGCCCAGTGCGCGCAGATGATCCAGGGTCACGATGAAGTCGTCGTCCCCGGGCCCGTCGATCACCACGATCGCCATCAGGTCCGGGAGCCGGTCGCGGTCGTTGGCTGCCTTGGCCGCCTGGTCGGCGTTCTCGGCGAACAGGATCCGGGCCCCTGAGTCGGCCAGGATGAACACCACGTCCTCGACGTTGGTGTTGGGGTAGATCGTGGTGGTGGCCCCGCCGGCGCACATGATCGCGCTGTCGGCCAGGATCCATTCCAGCCGGGTGCTGCTCGCGATCGCCACCCGGTCCCCGATCTGCAGGCCCAGGGCCACCAGGCCGGCGGCCAGGGTGACGATCTCCTGCCCGGCCTGGCCCCAGGTCATCGAGTTCCATACCCCATGCCGCCCCGGGTACCTGAACGCCTCACGATCCGGGGTGGCGCTGACACGGTCAAGGATCGACCCGGCGAGGGTGGTGGCATGCGGCGGGAGCTGGGTGCCGAGATCACCGGCGATCGAGTCGTGGGGGAGTGCGGAGATGGTGCTGCGATGGGTACTGACGATGCTGGTCATTGCACGACCCTGGCTCTGGCCGCTGGGCGGCCTGTTGCTTCGTTAGCCGGGGGATAGCGCAGACGGACGTCGACGGGAGGGAGTCCTCGGTCCTTCAACCATACTCCTGAACACAGCCCACCCGGGCGGGCCAAGGTGGCGGGGCAGTCCCGGTGTGTGCACGGACCTCGTCGGTGTGGTCTGTCACCTGCCGAGGCGTGTGGGACAGGCGCGTTCTCGCGAAGGGATGCGTGTTAAGGGTCGGCACTCGGCGGTGGGAGGTCCGCGGGTAGTTGGGCGCGCATGGTGCGCACACCGCTGTCGACGCTGGAGCTCCAGTGCAGGTCCGTGGCGTCGAGCAGGTGCAGCATGCCGGTGTTGTCGGCCAGCACGACCCCGACCACTTCGGCGAACCCCATGTGGTGCGCCATCCGGAGCAGGTGGCGCAGCAGGGCGGTCCCCACCCCTCGGCCCTGGTGGTCGTCCTCGACGAGTAGCGCGATCTCGGCGCTGTGCTCGTCTCCGGGTGTCTCGGGGAACACGTTGCCCAGGCCGATGACGGTTCCCTGGTCGCCCACGGCCACCAGGGTCGCGCCGCTGTGCCCTCCGGACAGGCGGCGCATCTGGATCTCCTGCCAGTCACCGGAGGACACGTAGCGCTGGTAGAGGGTGTGCGGCGAGCAGCGGTGGTGCATCGCGGTGACCGCCCTGGAGTCCTCCGGGTGGGCAAGGCGGATCCACACCGTGCCGGATTTCACCGGCTCGATCCATCCCTGGGCGTCGGTGTCGCCCGCGGCCGTGGCGATCGCCGCGAACAGTCGCAGCAGCGCCGAGGCGCGTTGCTGCTCTGTCCGGGCGAATGGGGCCCAGTCGCGGCCGAGGAGGACGTGGCGATCCTGGGTCCACTGCAGCCTGAGCACATTGGTCCGGTCGTCCTCCCCCTGCGTGGCGTCGACGACCCGGACCCGGTCGGCCTCGACCAGTTGCTCGGCGGCGAACGGGGCCCAGCCCGGGCTCGCCACCAACTGCGTGGCACCGTCCATGATCCGGGTGGGCAGGTCCAATGCGTCATCGGGGGACCCGGGGCGGACGTACGCGTTGCGCCCGGCCGACAGTGCCGCGGCGAGCAGGGTCTGCTCGGTGACCGACTCCGGTGCGGTCAGGGCCAGATCCAGAGTTCGGGTGCCCTCACCGGAGTCGATCACGTACATCGCCAGGGCGTACGTGTGCAGGGCCGCCGCCGCCCGGATCAACTGAGCCACCCCACCGGGGCGGTCCGGCACGTCCACCCGTATCCGCCAGTAGGCGCGGGTCCCCTGATCGGGGGTGAGCAGCAACTCCGAGGGCGCCACCGCCACACCGATCCGGGCCATCAGCGCGTCCCAGTCCTCCCGACGGGGCCGGTTGTCCAGCGCCGGGTCAATCATCGCCAGCCCGACGGACAGGGCCAGCGAGAAGTGCGCCATCACGTCGCCGTCGACGGTGTCGTCGATCCCCCCGGCCGCCCGCAGGCGTTCGATGAGGGTCTTCAGGTTGTCCCAGCGCTGTTGGATCCGCTCGGACTCGATGGCCCGCAGGTCGGGGTCGCGGTGCGCCCGCGTCAGCGCCTCCAGCTCCAGCAGGTCCCAGCTGCGGGCGGGTGCGGCGAACACCTCACCGGCCGCCGCGATGATCGCGGCCAGGGGCGGCAGGCCCTCCCCCTCCACGGCCGCCGCCACCGCCGTGGCGATCTGGTCGGCAGCCGCGGAGGTGACGGTCTCGGCGATCACGATCGCGAAGAGCTGGGCGCGGCCGCCGGTCAGCCGGCGCACGGTCCGGGGCATCACCTCGGCGCGCTGGGCCACCATCCGGATCCGGGTGCCCTCGTAGCCGTGTTCGGTGAAGAGTTCGGCTGCTGCCTGCACGATACGCCGCCGCAACTCCACGTCGCTGGTCACCCACAGGACGCTACCAGCGGACCCCAGCGCTCCTCGCGGGGGCGTGGAGTCGCGCCTGCTCGGACCTGCCGTCAGGCGGGGCGAGCCTCGCGGCTGGCTGCCATGCGTCGTGTGAGTTCGTCGCGGCTCATGTTGCCCGGCGTTCCCAGGAAGGCGGCATCGACCGCCTCGTCGAGCGGTAGTGCGTTGAAGCGCTGGAACCTCTCGGAGAGGCGCTCGGCGGTCTCCGCCCAACGCGATGTCGCGACCACGGTGGCCGTGTGGTCGTCGTCCCGCTTCCAGCCGATTCCCATGACCCTCTCCTTCTCCGTCGCCGGTGTCAGGCAAGGTACGCCTGGCCTGAGGCCCGGGGGAGGGGAATCGGTTGGATTCACCCGATTGCCGCGAGCGCCCGCTGCGCGCCCCTCGGCGGGCGATTCAGAGGGAGTCGACCACGACGTCCAGCGTGCGGGGCTTGTTGCCTCGCCCACCAAGAGCTGCGGCTACGGGCTCGACCCGGAACCCGACTGCGCGGAGAGCATCCACCAGCTCGTCCACGCTCTCCGGGGTGGCCTCAGACTCCGCCAGCGACCGAAGCAGACGGCCCTTGGTCGACTTGTTGAAATGGCTGGCCACGGTCCGCCTGTCACCCTGCTCGTGGATGACGCGGATCGCCGCGGTGCGCCCGGGTGGTCCGTTCCAGCTGGCGGCATACGTGCCGGAGCGCAAGTCGACGACCAGGCTGTCCCGAGCAGGTCCGGCCAGCGCCCTGCGCAGCGGCTCCCGCCAGAACGCGGCAAGGCGACCAGGGCCCGGCAGGGTCACTGCGCCGGACAACCGGTAGGCCGGGATCGGATCGGTCAGTCGCACGGCCCCCCACAGCCCGGACCACACGAGAACCCAGTCAGCCAGACGGGCCCGCGTGACCGGGTCGGCTCCACCCATGTCCAGGGCGGCGAAGAGCACCCCGGTGTAGACCTGCCAGGCCGGTGCTGTCGGGGCCTTGCGCAGGGCCTTGTTCACCTGCACCTCCCTCGTCTGACCGGCGCTGAGGCCCAGGACGTCCAGGGCGTCCGTGGGCGTGGATCGGCACAGGCGCACGAGCGAGCTGAGCACCTTGCGGCGCGCCGGGTTCAACGCAGGGAGGGACAGGGCGGCGAGGTCGAGCGTGGGCCCGTCGATGGGGTCGGTCTTGCCCTCGCTGGGAGGGAGGAGGACGAGCACCGGCTCATCCTGTCAGGTGAGACGTGCGTCCAGTCCGACGATCCGGGTGGAGTCGATCAGCCGCTGGTCGTGGTCCGGTTCGTCGGTCTCGACGATCCGCCAGGGCCGTCCGAGCGTGGCCGCGAGGCTTCGCAGGATGTGCGCGTGCGTCCACGATGTCTGCGCGTTGCCGTCGAGGTGGTGCAGGCCCGGCTGGGGGTCCAGCACCAGCGACAGCAGCGCGGCTGCCGTGTCGTCCAGGAAGGCGCACGCGGGGATCCACCGGGTGCTCGCCTGAACCATCCCGTCGGCAGTGTGCTGGGCATCAGTGTGCGCGACCATGTTGTTGCCGATCCCATCCGGATCGATCTGGTATCCCAGGCGGGCGACCATCGCGTCCGGGTTGGCCTGCCACACCGCGTCCTCGCAGCGGATCTTGTAGGAGCCGTACTCGTCGGTGGCGGTGCGTGGCGAGGTGATCGTGTACGGCCCATCGGGGCGCGGGGCGAACACCATCGTCGTCGAGGTGAAGACGAACGGGAGGTCGTGCCTCCTCGCGTGGCTCGCGAGCAGGCCCGCCCACGACTCGGCGCCGAATGCCGCATGCACGATCGCATCAGGGCTCTGGTCGTCGAGGAACCGGTGGCAGGCGTCCACATCGTTGGGGGAGACGTCCTCGCGCACCCAGGGCACGACCTGGTGGCCGGCCGACGTGGCGACGTTCGCGAATCGCGGCGCGACAGTCCCGGACATGCCGGTGACGAGGATCCTCACGTCGGGGAACGTAGCACCGGCGCAGGGAGCTCGCTCCCACCAGCGCAGGTGCTTCCGTCCCGTCGATCGGCTTCCGGAATCCGGGAAGCAGATCGACGAGACGGAAGCAGATCGAGGAAGCAGGAGGGCTGGGTCAGCCTCAGCGGAACGACAGGTGGACGTGGTCGTAGTGGTTGGCCGTGGCCGACCCGCGGTCGGACATGCCGCGCCAGCCGTCACCTGCGCGCTGGGTGGTCCAGATCTTCTGGGCGTGGATGACCTCGGTGATGCCCAGGGCCGATGCGTTGGCCCGCGCCCAGTTGGCGATCTCCCAGCCAGCAGCGCCGCTGACCATGACGTCCAGGGCACGCCCGGACGAGTGGTTGGCCGATCCGCCGCGGTAGCCGCCGTAGGCGGTCACCTGGGGGAACCGGGCGCAGATCGCGCGGTGGGCAGCGATCGCGTTGGCGCCGATACCACCCTCGACGCCGGACCCGCTGGCACACGGAGCAGTGGACAGCCCGCCGGAAGCGGAAGCCTCTGGCTTGGACTTCGACAGGAACTCGGCCTTGACCCAGCGCGGCTTGTCCTTGTAGATGATCTGGCGGAAGCCGTCCTCGGTCACGTCGGTGATCTTGACCTTGTCGGCCGCGTCGAGGACGGTGACCACATCGGCGTCGGCGTCGGGCGTCTTTCGGACCTTCAGGGCCACCTCGGTGTAGCGGGAGCCCACGACCTCGGGCTCCGGAGTAGCATCCGCTGCTGCCTCGGCCGGAGGATCGGCAGGGGTGTCGGCCGTCTCTGGGGACCCGTCGGTTGTCGGCACCGGGCCACGCGTGGCCGACCGCGAGGAACGCACGATCCGCTCGGCAGCCTTGCGGTCGCTCATCGCGATGGGGTCGGCGCTGAACTCTGCGGGTTGGGTCGCGGAAGCGCCGTACGTGCCCAGGGCGACCGGGGCGCTCGGCGGGCTCACGGGTGCGGCCACGGCTGCACCGGCGGCGGTGAGCAGGGCCAGCGACATCGCGGCGGTGAGGACCCCAGCACGACGCGCCGGGGTGGTGTTCCGTTGGTTCGTTCGACTATCGGGGCAGTCGGTTGAGTCGTGGCGACCCATGGCTGCAGCCTTCCTGTGGACGACGGCGGAGCCCGGGCAAGCCCGCAAGGGGCGTTGACAGGCCGCAATGAGGGCCTCTTCGGCGGCTGGAGGGCCGTCCGGATCCGGGCGTTCCCTGTCGTCCTGCCCTCAGGGGGACAGGACGAAACTGTGACGCTCGTCTCACGGCGACCCTGGGCAGTGGGCGCGGCGGCGCTGAGAGCGCCAGGTGTGCGCGTCGGAGCGGGTCAGTCCTCGGGCTGCTCGGACTGCTCGGGCCCCTCAGCGTCGGCCGTGCCCTCAGGATCCTCAACGGCCGTGAGCGGGTCCTCGACCTCGACCGGCTCGATGGCCACCTGGTCGCGACCCGCCCGCTTGGCGCGGTACAGGGCATGGTCGGCGCGGGACAGGGCGTCGTCTGTGTCGGTGGTGGACGCGGCGAGCACGGCACCGAGGGACACGGTCACCTTCACCTTGCCGATGTCGGTCTTGACCGGTCCACTGGCCGCCTTCTGCACGTTGGTGGCCACCGAGAGCAGGGTCTCCTCGTCCGGGCACTGGTCGAGCACGATCACGAACTCGTCGCCACCGATGCGGCCGACGATGTCCTTGTGACGGACGGCGCCCTTGAGCCGGTCGGCGACCGCGGCGATGACGACATCGCCGATCCGGTGCCCGAGCTGGTCGTTGATCTGCTTGAGGTTGTCGATGTCGCACCAGAGGACGCCGATGTGGTCAGCCGGGGCCGGGGCCAGGCCGAGCCGGGCCTCCAGCCGGGTCAGCAGGCTGGCACGGTTGGCCAGGCCCGTCTGGATGTCGTGGGTGGCCCGGAACGTGAGGTCCGCCTGCATCCGGCGGGTCTCGGTACGGTCGGCGAACTGGTGGACGAACAGCTGGGGATTGCCGGTCTCATCGCGCAGGATCCCCACGGCATGGTCGACCCAGACCTCGCCGAGGGCGCTCACGAGGCGATGCTCGAGGCGGACGGTCTCGAGCTCCCCGAGCTGCAGCTCCGTGCGCAGGTCCTCGACCTGTTGGCGCTCGTCCTCGGGGATGAACTCGCGGAACCGGTGGCCGATCAGGCGATCGGCGTGGGTTCCCAGGAGCTCGCAGAGGGCGGGGTTCGCCTGGACGATCCGGTCATGGGCATCCGTGACGGCCATTCCTTCAGGCGCACCGTGCATCGCCATCCGGAACTGCTCCTCGCTTCGCGCCAGCTCCCGCTTGGCGCGCAGCTCCTCGGTGACGTCGCGAAGGCCGAAGGCCATCCCGGTCACGAGGCCACCTTCGACGGTGAGGGCCCGCGCCGTGACGGACATGAACCGATAGGCGCCCGTCGTGGAGCGGAAGCGCACGACCTCGTCGTGGATCTCCTCGCCATGGCGGATACTCGCCAACGCCGCGGAGAACCTCTCGAGGTCCGGCTTGGCCACGAACGCCGTGATCGCCCGACCGGCGAGCAGGCCTGTCTCCCAGCCGAGCAGGGCGGTGACGGAGGGGGACACCCAGGTGATCAGGCCCTGGGGATCGGTCTGGGCGACGACGTCGGTCGAGTTCTCGCTGAGGACCTGGAAGTGCCGGGCGGATGCGTGCAGGGTCTGCAGGTTCTCGACCTCGGCGGTGACGTCGGTGAACTGGGCCAGGAACTTCATGGGCAGGCCCGCGCGACCCGGAGTGGGCGTGACGTTCAGGTCGACCCAGATCTGCGCGCCGTCGGCGGCGAGGCAGCGCTGACGTTGCGTGAAGGACTCGGCAGCGTCGCGGTTCAGGTCGGCCAGCGCCTTGGCCACGTTCGACCAGTCGTCGGGGTGCGTGATGTCGAAGAGACCGGAGCTGGCGAGGTCGCCGGCGGTGTGGCCGAGCAGGGCGCAGAGCCTGGGGTTGACCACCAGGAACCGACCGTCCAGCGAGGTGAGGGCCATGCCGATGGCAGCGAGCTCGAACAGCTCAGCTTCGCTACGCTGCGACGGCCTTGTGGCGCCGTCCTCGGATACCAACCTCACGCGCCAAGAGTACGAGGCAATAAGGACATTTCAGAAGGCAAGTGGTTGAGCCGAACGGGTGGTTTGCGCGGTCTTTTCGCCAAATCCGGTCGCGCGGCGCAACCAATCGCGGCGTTGAATTCGGAATCCGTACATGTCCGAAGGACGGACTCACAGCTGTCTGGGCTCCCAGTGGCGTTGGTCGAACGGGCGCCGGTTGCCCTTGCCGACCACGATGCGGTTCTTCGTGCCCTTGCCGACCGATATGTGGTTCTTGCTTCCGTTGCCGACGGTGACGCTGCTCTTGGAGCCCCTCAGGCTCACGCGGTTGGCGTCGCCGTCCCCGATGGTGATGAGGTTCCTGGAACCCTTCCGGACCGTCACCCGGTTGCTGGCGCCATTCCCCGCGGTGATCTGGTTCTTGGTGCCCCTACGCACCGTCACGCGGTTCTGCGCACCATCTCCGATTGTGATGCGATTGCTGGAGGGCTTGATGAGCTTCTTGCCCTTCTTGGCGCCCTTCACGGTGACGCGGTTGCCGTTGCCGTCCCCGACGACGACGGTGTTCCGACTGCCGGTCACGGTGATCGTGTTGCGGCCGTTGCCGACGATGACCACGTCGGCCCCTGTGCCATCGGAGATGACGTTGTTCCCGTCACCCACGACCAGGCAGTCGTCGCCCTTGCCGCCGCTGACCTTGTAGTTCCCGCCGACGGCGTAGATGAAGTCGTTGCCCTTTGTGCCCTTGATGATTGGCGACCCGGGGGTGCCGATGATCGAGGTCGAGTACGTCCCGGTGCACTCCGCAGGCGGCGCGATGATCGACTGCGGGACGACCGGTGAGGTCGAGCCGGCGAACGCGTCGGTTCCGGTGTAGACCGCGAACAGGCTCCCGGACCCCGGCGGCAGGGACGTCAGGCGCAGGCTGGCCACGCCCTGGGCGTCCAGCGGGATGGTGCCCAGGAGGGTCTGGGCGCCCGAGGGTGCGCGCAGGTAGAAGCTGACGGCTCCGGTGGGGATTGCTGAGGCACCGGCGGTCCCCGTCCCGGTCACCGCACCCGTGGTGCGTGCGACGCGTGAGGTCATCGTGACGGTCTGGCCCACAGCAACCGGGTTGGGCCCGACGCTGAGCTGCGTCGCGGTGCCGACCTTGGCCGGTGAGTCAGGGGCGGGTGGGTTCTGAGGATCGGTGGGGTTCTGCGGGTTCGACCCGTCCGAGTACCAGCCAGTGCCCGTGAACGTGAATGTGAACGTGGAGTTCTTGCAGGCGTCCTGGTTGACCGGCAGGTTCCGCAGCGAGATCGGGCGCGGCGCCAGGACGGTCGCGGTGGCACCAGAGGGCACGATGAAGGCGCCGGTCAGCCCGAGCTGGTCCAGGTCGAGGTTGGCCCGGGGGCACGCTGGTGGTGCCTGGACGCTCGGCGATCCCCAGTGAGGTGACCGTGATTGCCTGAGGCAGCGGGTTGTGGACCGTGTACCAGAGGTAGCGGGTCACCCCGGGGTACAGCAGGGCCGCATGGTCGGCCGAGGTCGGCGAGCTGGTGATCGTGGTGGAGATCGTGAAGTCCGACCCGGGGGTCAGAGGGGCTGCCGCGGCCTTCGACGCCCGATTGGTGACCGTGCCGGTCAGCAGGACGAGGACGACGGTGGCCAGGGCCAGGGCCCTGATCCCTCCCGTCGTCCTCGTCCTGCCTGGCATCGAAGCTCCTTCGAGCGCAGGCCCCCGGTGATCCGTCGCGAGTCGCTCTGCTGGATCGCGGTCAGGCGTGAGGCTGGTCAGCGATGACTCAGGCCACCAGCCGACTCGTCGGACTGGCGCGCTGGAGATCGACGTGATCGCTGATGCGACCAGCGGCACGTCGGATACGCCCTGACATGCGTCCTGGTGGTCCGAGCGCTCTGCGATCGATCTGAGACTTGCATCGATCAGATCCCGGTGCCACGTACGTCGTTGGACGTCCACGTGAGACCGGGACAGCGTCGCCTGTCGTGGCGCAGTGTCAGATGAGACCGTGAAGTCGAGCAGGCAGGCGATGCCGTCCGACGCGAGTCGCATCCGTCGCAACGCTGGATCGACCGTCGAGACTGTACCGCATTCGAGCCGCTGGCTACGTCGCGCCGGTCGTGGATTGTGCACCGTGGAGTGACGGTCTGCGAGCCGCTCCCAGGCGTCAG
This sequence comes from uncultured Actinomycetes bacterium, assembly GCA_963700475.1. Lineage (GTDB taxonomy): Bacteria > Actinomycetota > Actinomycetes > S36-B12 > CAIYMF01 > Prado023. Next base: position 596,870 of record CAVOXR010000009.1, on the reverse strand, counting down.
CGGTGTCGCGGCGAGACGTGACCGGTAGAACGTACATGGTGATCGCAGACGTCGCGCTGGTCCGCAGTGGTCGTGCCGAGCCCGTGCCCGAACCCGTCGTGGTCCAGTACGCGAACGCTGTGCCGCCGCCTACCAGGGTGACTGCGGTGATTGCACCGATCACGGCGACCCGCTTCTTCGACGAGAAGATCTTCATTTCCCATTCCCTTCAGGTTGATGACTGTTGTCTGGTATGACGCTTGCTGCTGGCTCCTCGGACGCTGTGCCCGAGGTGCCCATGGGGTCCCTCGTTTGTGGGTCAGCCGTTCGGGTCCGCTCGGTCACACTGGGCGACCGGGCGGTCAGATCCAGTCATCGACTCCGATCAGGGCCAACTTGAGATACTTCTGAGACAAAGTGCGTGCACGGCCCTTAGGGCCGTGCACAGGCTCCGGGACGGCGGATACTGAGCACCAGATGGCCTCCGACGGCCCCAGCGCGTCGGAGGCCCCGATAACCGCGCAACGGGGGCCCAAGCGGGACCTAGGACCCTCCCGAACGGCCCAACGGCCATGAACGGGATCCGGGCCGCAGGTGCGCCCCCAGGGGGCCGTGGCTCAGCGGCGGCGGACGCTCAGCAGGCCGCGGACCTCGGCGAGCTCCTCGTGCAGGGGCACAGCCCGCAGCCAGGAAGCCAGCCCTTCGGCAGGCAGCGCACGCGACCAGAGGTAGCCCTGGCCCATCTTGGCGCCGAGGGACTGCAGGATCTCGAGCTGTTCGGCGGTCTCCACGCCCTCTGCGATCACGCCGAGGGCAAGGGAGTCGGCCATGTTGATGATGGCGTCCACGATCGACAGGTCAGACGAGTCTCGGCCCAACCCGTCGACGAAGGAGCGGTCGACCTTCAGCGCGGTCACGGGCAGCTTCTTGAGGCGCGCCAAGGACGAGTAGCCGGTGCCGAAGTCGTCGATGATCAGGTGCACGCCGAGCTGGCGCAGGGCGTCGAGCGTCGAGGTGGAGGCGTCCACCGAACTCATGACCGCGGTCTCGGTGATCTCCAGGTGCAGGTTCCCCGCGGGAACTCCGGTCTCCGCCAGCGCCCGGGACACCTTGTGGATCAGGTCGGGATCTGTGAGCTGGCGCGGTGACAGGTTGACGGCCATCCAGAGGTCGTGGGCCTCGGGCATCTCGCGGCGCCACTGCTGCAGCTGGCCGAGTGCGGTCTCGAGCATCCAGGCCCCGAGCGGGAGGATCAGCCCGGTGTCCTCGGCCAAGGGGATGAACTGGTCGGGCGAGATGAGCCCGCGCTCCGGGTGCTGCCAGCGGACCAGGGCCTCCATGCCCACGGCCTCGCCCGTCGAGAGGTCCACGACCGGTTGGTAGTGCGCGCGCAACTCGTCGCGTTCCAGGGCTCGACGCAGGCCGAGCTGGTCGTCAAGGCGGGCTGTGGCCTGATCGTGCATGGTCTGGTGGAAGTGCGCTGCCTGGTCACGCCCGGCGCTCTTGGCGCGGAACATGGCCGAATCGGCCTCCCGGATCAAGGACTGCGCGGTCGCGCCGGGAGTGGCAGGAGCGACCCCGATGCTCGCCGTGAGGGTGACTTCGTGCGTGGCGATGGTGAACGGTGCTGCGATGGTCCGCCGAATGGTCTCGACGAGCGATTCGAGCTCACGATCACGGATCGCCTCACAGACGATGGCGAACTCGTCGCCGCTGAATCGGGCCAGGGTGTCTCCCGGCCGCACCACCGCCGTGAGCCTCTCGGCCACGTCGATGAGCAGGGAATCGCCGATCCCGTGACCAAGTCCGTCGTTGACCGTCTTGAACGAGTCCAGGTCCAGGAGGAGCACGACCAGACGCTCCCCGCGGCGTCTCGGCTTCAGGAGCCCAGTCTCGATCCGATTGGCCAGGAGTGTCTGGTTCGGCAGGCTGGTCAGCTGATCGTGCAGGGCCTCATGCTCGCGAACCTGGGCGAGGCGCTCACGCTCCTGGGACATCTGGGCAGTGCGCTGGACCGCGAGCAGCGGGGGCAGCAGCAAGGGGAGGAGTACCCACGCGTTCGTGTGGATCGCGACGACGGCGACCAGCGGCGACAGCGCCAGGACGGCCCCGGTCGACACCGTGTAGAACCAGAAGTCCTCAGTGAAGGACTCCCACCAGGTCTGGTCCTCGGCAAGGCCAGCCACCTGCGCGACGTTGACGAGGTGATAGGCCACCCAGGACAGCACGACCAGTCCCATGTCACGCGGAGCGACGAAGTTCGCGTCCGTCTCCGGCCATGTGCCGCGGCTCAGGACCGCCCATGCAGCGAGGACGGACAGGGTGTAGTTCCCCACGTTGAAGAACAGCTTCCATGGCTCCTTGCGGGCCAGGGCTTCGCTGAGGAGCACGGACACAGCCATCAGGGTCACCGCCGGTACCCACCCCCACAGGTACAGGGCGGCGAACACGAAGGCGGGGGCGATGGAGATCGGGTCGCCCTCGAAGCGGCTCATCATGATGGGTCGCAGCTCGACGATGACCACGAGGATGGCCATTGTCACCAGGGCGGCAGACTCGGCCCATCCGAGCTTCCCCAACGTTCGTGGCATCAGTGCCACGGCCACGAAGGCAACCGTGCACCCGACGACCGTGCTCACCAACCACGTCGTCAGGAAGAGCGCAGGATGCCGCGCGCGAGACAGGCCCGCCTGCATCCCGGTCATCCACCTCTCCTCTCAGAGAGTAATCACTCTATGGCGCACGGTAATGGATCATTAACCTCTGCACAACATCTCCGGCATATCATCACGCATTCGGGCGCAGTCCCCCGAATCGCCACGGCAATTCCGCAGGCGACATCGCAGGTCACGAGGCTGTGGCGCCCCGGAGATCGTGCCTTTCCGGGTCAATTCGCATGACGGTGATGCTGCACACACGTGAAGGGATCAGGCCTCGGTGAGCCCCTCGACGGCGATTCGGTTCCCGCCCGAGCGCTTGGCGCGGTAGAGCGCCTCGTCGGCGCGGCGCAGAGCCTCGTCGGTCTCCGCGGTGGCCTCAGCCAGGACGGCTCCGACCGAGATGCTGACGTCGATGGAACCCGCCGACGTCTCGACCGCGTGGCTCGCCGCGGTCTGCACGTTGCGGGCCACAAGTGCGAGCTCCTGGGCGGAGCTGCAGTGGTCGAGCACGATGAAGAACTCGTCGCCCCCGTAACGTGCGACCTCATCCTGGCGACGCACAGCCCGCTCGAGCCGGTTGGCCACCGCCGAGATCACCGCGTCGCCGACGAGATGGCCGTAGCGGTCGTTGATGGGCTTGAGGTTGTCGATGTCGCAGAACAGCACCCCCACGGTGCTGGCGGACTCCGGCGGCATGCCCAGCCGCTGGGCCAGGCGGGTCTTGAGGGACTCCTTGTTGGCGAGACCTGTCTGCAGGTCGTGGCTGGCACGGTAGGTCAGGTCGGCCTCAAGCCGGCGGGCGGCCGTCCGGTCGGCGAACTGGTGCACGAACAGCGCCGGGTTGCCGAGATCGTCGCGCATGATGCCGACGGAGTGGTCGACCCAGACCTCGCTCGTGTTGCTCGTCAGCCGGTGCTGGCACCGTTCGATCGCGACGTTCCCCCGGAGCAGGCGCTCGCGCCACTGGTCGACCTGTTCCCGTTCCTCCTCGGGGATGTACTCCCGGAACCTGTGCCCGATGAGCGCCTGGGACGAGGTACCCAGGAGTTCGCACAGGGCCGGGTTGACCTGCACGATCCGGTCCTGGGAGTCGGTGACCGCCATGCCCTCGGGGGCGCCGAGCATGGCCATGCGGAACTGCTCCTCGCTGCGCGCCAGCTCGCGCTTGGCTCGCAACTCCTCGGTGACGTCGCGCATCGCGATCGCCGTGCGACGCCCGGTCCCTGCGTCAGTGACGGGACGGGCCGTGACAGCCATGTAGCGATAGGCACCCGAGCGCGAGCGGAAGCGGACCGTGCGCGTGGTGGGCTCCTGGCCGGGGTCGGCGCCAGCCAGGGCGTCGGCGAAGCCGTTCAGGTCCTCATGGGCGATCAGGGTCGTGATCTCGCGGCCGATGATCTCCTTCGAGTCCGACTCGGGGCCCAGGACGGCACGGACGGAGGGCGAAGCCCAGGTGATCCGGCCGGTGTCGTCGATCAGGGTGACCACGTCCAGCACGTTCTCGCTCATCACCTCCAGGGAGACCTGCGCCTGGACGGAGGTGCTGATGTCGACAGCCTGGGCCAGGACGGCGGGCTGGCGACCAGCCTCCGGGTCGAGGCGGCTCAGTGACACGTGCAGCCAGCTGCCGGGGGTCGGCCCCTGGACCCGCGCCATGGACACGGGTTGGTCGCTCAGGGCCATGAGCGCCTGAGTCATGCGGTCGCGGTCACCTTCCTGCACCAACTCCGCGACTGTCCTGCCCAGGAGTTCGTCCTCCGGAGTCTGGACCAGGTCGAGCATGGCCTGGTTCACCCACAGCAGGATGCCGTCCAGACCGATGACCGCCGTGCCCACGGCCGCCGCGGCATGCGCACGCGGTACCCACTCGGGGACGCCGGCCTCCGTCAGCAGTGGGCTCGGGCGACTCGTCTGCGGGGTTGCTGCCACGGGGTCACTCTAGGACGAGGAGCCGACAGTCGAGCGGCGCGGCACGGGCGACCTGGGTGCCAACGTTGACCGGTTGGCGTCGTGCGGCCATGCTGGGCGCGACCGCCCCTGAGGGGCCCGGGAGGAGCCCGCATGCCCACGACGATCGTCTCTCCAGGGTGCTGGTCATGACCCAGATGGGCGACCGGAGGACGGCGCAGAACGGTGGGCGGATCGACCTGAACGCCGACCTGGGGGAGGGCGTCGGCGACGACGAGGCCCTCCTGGACATCGTCACCTCGGCCAACATCGCCACGGGAGCGCATGCCGGTGGGGGAGCGGTGCTCACACGCGCCGTCGCCGACGCCGCACGACGGGGGGTCGGGATCGGCGCCCACCCCTCGTATCGCGATCGCGCCGGATTCGGCCGGGCCTCGCACCTCACGGTGCTCCATCGCGACGTCTCGGCGCGCTCGCTCCTGGTCGGTGACCTGGTCGCTCAGATCCTTGTGGTGGCCCGCGAGGCCGAGGGGCAGGGCGTCGCGTTGGCACATGTGAAGGCGCACGGATCCCTCTACAACGAGGCGGTCCGAGACCCGGTTGCTGCGCAGGTCGTGGCCGACGCGGTCCTCGGTGCCGAGCACACCCTCGGGTACCGGGTGGCGGTCCTGACCCAGCCGGGCGGGGAGCTGGCGACACTGGCCTCACGCCGGGGCATGACCGTGCTGGGGGAGGGCTTCGCCGACCGCGGCTACCTGAGCACCGGCCAGCTCGTCGGCCGCAGCGAGCCCGGGGCCGTCCTCAGCGACATCGAGTCGATGGTCGCCCAGGCGCTGGACCTCGCGGGGGGTCACGTCACCCCGATCGATGGGCCGCGGATCGCAGTGGCGGTTGACTCGCTGTGCGTCCACGGCGACACCCCGGGCGCCGTGGCTGCAGCCCGGGCGATCCGCGAAGCCCTCGAGGCGCAGGGCTGGGAGGTGGTGGCACCGGGTGGGCGCCCGGCAACCGCGGTGCCAGCGCGCACCCCCGGGCAGCGGGACATGGACAACGACGACCGCAGCGGCGACCCGGTGGTGATACGCGCGTTCGGGGACCGCGCGCTGCTCGTCGAGCCGGGTGGTTCCTCGCCGTCAGGGACTCCGTGGGTGCTGCGCGTGGCGGCGCGAGCGCGCGGGCGGTGGCCCCAGGCGACGGTCGTGCCCGGCCTGGCCAGCGTGCTGGTGGCCTTCGATCGGCCTTCGCAGCGACCGGACCCCCGCGATGATCCCGATGCCCTGTCTCGCGACGGCGGACCGGGCGGTGGGGCACGGTCGGGCCGAGGGGAGGGCGCGTTGGACAAGGGCGCGGATCGCGTCCCCGGCGACCTCGCCCCTGAGGTCTCGCGGCTCCACACCCTCCCCACCCGCTATGACGGCCCCGACCTCGCGGACGTGGCAGCGGCGCTGCACCTGCCGGCGGTCGAGGTCGTGCGTCGGCATCGGGCCGCGCTGTGGACGGTCGCGGCCGTCGGCTTCTCGCCCGGGTTCGGCTACCTGACCACCACGGACCCGCTCTTCGCCGCGGTCGGACGCCGAGCTGACCCCCGCCCCAAGGTCCCCCGAGGATCGGTCGCCCTCGCCGCCCAGATGTGCGCCGTCTACCCGTCGGCGACCCCGGGCGGGTGGCAGCTCATCGGGTCCACCAGCGCCGAGCTGTTCGACGTCACTGCTGAGCACCCCGCCCTGCTGCGGGTCGGTGACCGCGTCGAGTTCGTCGAGGTGGGCTGATGGCTGGCCTGCGCGTGGTGGGGCTGTCGGGGACGGCCCTGTTCCAGGACGCCGGACGCCAGCACATCGACAGCGGTGTGCCGGTCTCGGGAGCCTTCGACCGGGTCGCCCATGCCGCTGCGACGGCTCTGGTCGGTGGGTTCATCGAGCAGGCGACCCTCGAGGTGGTGGGGATGATCGAGGTGGTGCCGGAGCGGCCCGTCACCTGCGCAGTGACTGGTCGAGCGACCGTCACGGTGGAGGGTCGGCCAGCCGCATCCTGGACGGCCCTTGACGTGCCCACGGGGGCACGCGTATCCATCCATGCCGAGGGCCGCGCGTATCTCGCGGCGGCTGGGGGCTTCCAGCCTGCCGCAGTGCTCGGGTCGCGATCGACCTGCCTCCTCGGGCCGATCGGACCGGCGCCCGTGGGGATCGGCGACATGCTGCCCGTGGCCGAGGCCTGCACGTCTGGCACCGCCGGGGACTTCATCCGAGCTCCGGATCGGCGCTCTGGAGTGCGCGTGATCCCCGGGCCGCACCTTCGTCTCGGCTCCTGCGACGTGCGCGTGCTGGAGGCCTCGCGGATCGGGGTGCGACTCACGGCGGGCAGGTTGGAGGGCGAGGGTGCCCAGTCCCGAGCCGACCTGCCCTCGCTGGGCGTCCTTCCGGGTGCCGTGCAGGTCCTGCCGTCCGGGGACTGGATGCTGCTCGGACCGGATTCAGGAACGATGGGGGGCTACCCGATCGCCGGCGTCGTCGCCACCGTCGACCTCGGCGCCTGGGCTCACGTGCGCGTCGGTGAGGTCGTGCACCTCGAGGTCATCGACGCCGGGGACGCTCCCGACCCCGCCGTTCCGGCCGTCGTCCGGGTTCAGGGCCTGGGCGGGTAGTCGCGACGCCACACAAGCACGGGATCGATCCATTCACCTCAGGCGTGAGCATCGCCCGGATGACCGTCGGGGGTGCAGAAGGGCCCGGGACATGTGCGTCCCGGGCCCTTCTGGAGGTGCGTGGATGTCTAGGCCAGGGCCTTGGCCTTCAAGGCGTCGAACTCCGCCTGGCTGATGGACCCGGAGTCGAGCAGGGCCTTGGCGTCAGCGATCTGCTCGGCTGGCGTCTTGGTCTTGGCCGCGACGGACTGGATGTACTGCTCCTGCTGTGCCTGCTGCTGGGCCATGTCCTCCATCTGGCGCTCACCCATGCCCTTGCCACGGGCGATCAGGTAGATCAGAACCGCGAGCCATGGGATGAAGATGAAGAACAGGACCCACATGGTCTTGGCGAAGCCGCCCGTTTCGTGGTCGCGGAACAGGTCGACGACGCAGCGGAACCAGATGAAGATGAACGCGATCCAGATCCAGATGACGAACATCCACAACAGTGCGTCCCAGATGCTGGTGCTGTTGAAGTCCCACATGAGGGGATTCCTTTCGTAGGTGTATCGGTTGACGGGGCGATCCTAGACCAGTCTGCGACCTATTCATGCGGGTATGTCGCGCTTGCCCTCGGGCGTGTCGGGCGGTCGCGACGTCCCGTGTGGCGACCCTCACATCGGGATCCGGTATCCCTCACCCGCCCTCATCGGTCTCAGTTGCGAAGCGCCACAAGGGCGCCGTCCTGCGCCGGATCATGCAAACCTCTGGGTGACCGGATGTGCGCCACGTGCCCACCGCTCAACGCGTCCCTGGTAGCCATGCGCACTGCGGTCAGCGCGGAACCGACCCAAACTCGGTGGTCGCACCGGAGCTGCTGCGCGCATCGCCCGCCTGTTGGACTGACGAGTGCCGGGAGCGGGTCCACGTTCGGGCGACTACCGTGGGTGCCATGCCCGATCCGGAGCTCGCCATCCGCCGAGTGAGCGAGAGCTCGTACGTCGCCACACTCGGCGATGTCGAGGTCGGTTGGGCGTCGCTGGCCGTCTCCGAGCGGGTGTGGGAGATCTACCGCACGGTCACCGCGCCGGCCTACGAGGGGCAGGGGATCGCCTCCCGGCTCACCCGGTTCGTCCTCGACGCCGCCGACGAGGCCGGGGTCACCGTCATCCCCAGCTGCTGGTACGTCGACGGGCTCATGGCGCGATCGTCTCCGCGGTACGACCACCTTCGTGCCGGGCGCCCAGCGCCGCCCGCGGGCGAGGGGGACTCGTGCCGGATCGCCCCCGCGGTCCTGCCGCGGTCGAGCGCCCAGCCCTGAGCCGTTCGACGCCCGCACCTCCCCGGTGACGGCCGATCGCGTGTCGGCGGGCATCAGTTCGGTCGGATGAGTCCGGCGAGGTCGGTGCTGGGGCAGGTCAGGTTCCGGTCCAGCGACTTGCCGTCGCTGCCGGTCCCGATCCGCTGGACGATCGCGGGCCTGCGATCGCCGAACGAGGTGCGCTCGCATGTGGCTGCTGCGCGTTCGGCTGTGGCCGTCCCGATCCCCACCCACGTGGGGACGTCCACGGCAGCGCCCCCGGTGATCTCCTCCCAGAGGGCCGGCGCGGAGTAGATGCCCACCGGGTAGCCGGCCTCGGCCAGGACGCGCAGGTGCTCGGTGAGGACGGCGCGGTGCCGGGCCTGGGAGCCCTTCCACACCTCAGGAAGCTCGACGTCCAACCACACCGGGGTACCGGGCGGTACGCCCTCGGCCGCCAGTGCCTCAAGATCGCCCTTGGCCGCCCGGCGGCCGACCTTGATCGGATCGCCCCTGTTGCTGTCGGCGGTGTTCACGTACACGGCGGCTCCGGCCTGCCGCGATGCGAAGCGCCACTGCGCGGCGAAGCACGGGTTGGGGCGATCGGGCATGCCACCGTCGAGGCCGATGATCGCGTAGCCGTTGTCCATGTCGCGGAAGGTCCGGCCGCACTGCGGGTACGAGAGGTCCACCCCGTAGGTGGGCTCGTCGCCCTTCCAGGCGACACCGTCGACCTCGGGCGTCCCCGAGATGTCCGCTGGTCCGCTCTCGATCGGGTCGGTGAGCGCGCCGCCCAGGGAGCTGGTGCCGGTCATGATCGCGAAGCCGAGCGCGAGGAAGGCCACGAGGCTGACCACGAGCGACCCCACGCAGCCCAGACGCCGGCGGCGGACCTCCGACCTCGTGGCTCGTCGGCGCCCTGCCGGGGTCGGCGCACGCCGGACTCGCGGACCGGTTCCGGGCGTCGCGGTACGGCTGCTCAACGGTTCCCCTCTGATGATGGCACCTGATTGTCACCCACCCGGCTGACATCGGGGTCGAACGACCCGATGCACCCGCCGACGACGCACCGCTGGCGCGCCCTGGCGCACCCGCCCGCCTGGCGCCCGACATTGTCCGCTTTCGCGCGGCCCAGGATCGGGTTGGTCCGGATCTCGGAGCGCGGATGCTCGGAGATCCGGACGAGGAGACCAGAGCCACGGGAGTCGGGCCGCGGCGGCGAGCCGCGGGCGACGGGCCGGCGGGGGTGGGGCGTCAGGCCTTGCCGGCGTCGGGCTCGGGGTGGGTTGCCTCGTTGGCCGCTCTCGCTGCTTGGGTGCGGCGCACGGACTCCTGCAGGGCCGCCATGAGGTCGATGACCGTCCCGGAGTCGTCGGCCGCCGCCGGGCTGCTGGGCAGGATCACGTCCTCCCCGGCGAGCTTCTGCGTGACGAGGTCGAGCACGGCCTGGCGGTACTCGTCGGTGTAGGCGCCTGCGTCGAAGTCCGCGCTGAGGCTCTCCACGAGCGAGCCGGCCATGGCCAGTTCCTGGGGCCGGACCGTGATGTCCTCGTCGGCGATCCCCTCGAACTCCGGCACCCGGACCTCGTCGGGCCAGAGCATGGTCTGCAGGACCAGCACGTCGTCGCGAACGCGTAGCAGGCCCAATCGGGTGCGCTTGCGCATCGTCATCAGGACCACGGCGGTCCGATCGGTCTCCTGCAGGGCGCGGCGCAGGAGCACGTAGGGCTTCGAGGCGCCCGTGGCCGGCTCGAGGAAGTACGCCTTCTCGAAGTTCAACGGATCGATCTGGTCAGCGGGAGCGAACTCGATGATCTCCAGGTCGCGACCGTGGGGGACCTGCAGCCCGTCGAGCTCCTCCTCCGAGACGATGACCCTCCGACCGGTCTCGTCCTCGTAGCCCTTGCCGATCTCGGCGTAGGTGACGGTCTGCTCGCAGGTCTGGCACTGCCGCTGGTACTTGATCCGACCGCCGTCGGCGATGTGGACCTGGTGGAACTTGACGTCGCGGTCCTCGGTGGCGGCGTACATCTTCACCGGGATGTGGACCAACCCGAAGGCGACGTTCCCACTCCACATGGCGCGCATCCGGTCATTGTGCGGCAGTCGGGGCCGGGAAGCAGGGCCATGAGCCGCCGGCGCGGCCATCATGGTGCCGTGGCGGGCTCCGGGACGGTCGAGAACCTGTGGGTGGCGGCTGCCCCGATGCTGGCGACCGGCCCACCTGACCCGGTCGCGCCGCCGTCCGGTCCGGGGTGGAGCTTCGAGGTGAAGTGGGACGGGGTGCGCGCCCTTGCCCTCGTGCGGGAGGACGGCTCGGTCGCACTGCGCAGCCGCAATGGCGTGGACCTCGCGGGGAGGTACCCCTCCATCGTGGCCCGGTCCCTCGGCGCGGCGGTGGCGCCCCTGGCTGCGCCGGCGATCCTCGACGGGGAGTGCGTCCTGTTCGACGCGGACGGGCGTCCGTCGTTCAAGGGCGCCCTGCGCGGCGGGGCGGCGGTGCGCTTCGTGGTCTTCGACGTCCTGGCCTGGCAGGGGCAGGACGTCCGCCGGGAGCCCCTCACACGCAGGCGCTCCCACGTGGCGCCCCTCGACCTACCAGCGCTCACCGGCGGGGTCTGGCTGCCGTCGGCAGTGTTCGACGATGGTGCCGCGCTGCTGGCTGCGACCCGCGAGCAGGGACTCGAGGGCGTGATGGCCAAGCGTGACGAGAGCCGGTATGAGTGCGGGGTCCGCAGCCGAGACTGGGTGAAGCTGCCGCACCGGACGCTCACCGACGTCGTGGTCGTGGGGTGGGTTCGGGCGGAGTCCGGCGGCGGCGTCGCCTCGCTGGCGGTCGCCGATCCGACGGGGGAGTTCCTCGGCACCGTGGGCAGCGGGATGACCGACCGGATGTCGGCGGCGCTGGTCGAGGTGCTTGGCGGGATCGCCCGCACGCAACCCGATCCGACCCTGCGGGTCAGCGCCGACGCGCACGCCTTCCTGCGGCGCTTCGGCGACCGGCTCGCGTGGGTCGACCCGATGCTGGTCGCCGAGGTCCGGCACCTCGGGCTCACCGAGTCCGGGTCGCTCCGCCAGCCCACCCTGGCTCGGATGAGACCGGACCTGGCACCCACCGACCTCCCCGGGAGCACCTGGTGAGCCCCGCCGGCTCCGAGCCTGTCCCGACCGTCGTGGCCGGACGGCGGTTGCGCCTGACGAACCTCGACAAGGTCCTGTACCCACAGTCCGGCACCACCAAGGCTGAGGTCCTCTCCTACATCCTCGCGGTGAGCGAGCCGATGCTGGCCCAGCTCGCGAACCGGCCGATCACCCGCCGTCGCTGGCCCGATGGCGTCGACCAACCGGACTTCTTCGAGAAGGCTGTGCGCCCTGGGACCCCCGAGTGGATGGGGCATGTGCACCTGCGTCGCTCAGGTGATGACTACTCGGGGTACATCGACCATCCGCTGCTGCCCGGGGCGCCGGAGGATGCTGCCGCGCTGGTCTGGTTCGTCCAGCAGGGCGCACTTGAGTTCCATACGCCGCAGTGGCGGATCGGCCGCAAGTTCGGTCTGCACGGCACACCCGGACCCGCCGACCGCATGGTGCTGGACCTCGACCCGGGGCCCCCCGCCGGGCTGGCGGAGTGCGCGGAGGTGGCCCTGGTGGCGCGCGAGATCCTCGGCGGCGCGGGCTTCACGGCGGTGCCGGTTGCCAGCGGGTCCAAGGGTCTGCACGTGTACGTACCCCTTCCGCGACCGGTCCCCAGCAGCGATGCCGTGGACCTCGCGCGCACGATGGCCGAGGCCCTGGCGACAGCGCTGCCCGGTCTCGTGGAGCTGAAGATGGCCAAGGACCGCAGGCCGGGCCGGGTCTTCGTGGACGTCGGGCAGAACCTCGCGGCGCGCACGACCATCACGCCGTACTCGCCGCGCGGTCGGGCACACCCCTACGTCGCCACCCCGCTGACCTGGGCCGAGGTGGAGTCCGGTGCCCCGGAGCCGGCCGACGTGCACACGATGCCCGAGCGTCTGGCCCGGATCGGCGATCTGATGGCCCCACCCCCCTGAGTCGGTGGCGCGGCGCCCGATCCCTCCGGAAGGCTGCCCCTAGCCGTGGGATCGCTCGGGTCACCGGTCCGCGGGTCCCACATACGGCCGGCCGCTGCACATATGCTGAGGTGGTCCCAAGGAGGCTGGCATGCGCAGGACGACTGCAGTGATCGCTGGACTGGTGCTCGTCGCTGGACTTGCTGGCTGCGGTCAGGACAGCAGTGGGGATGCGAACGAGGAGTTCTGCACGGAGCTCGCGACGCTGCAGGCGGATGTCGACGAGTTCAACTCGATGACGGGCTCCGGTGCCTCGTACAACGACTTGAGCGTGCAGGCGCAGGCAGTGGCTGCCGACGCCAAGAACCTGGCAGCGACAACCCAGCGACTCGAGGATGAGCAGGCCAAGGAGCAGATGAACGCGGCGACGGCGCAACTCGAGGCCGACCTCAGCGCCATTGACACGGCAACCTCGTCCGAGGCCGAGACCATCGTGTCCGTGAAGGCGGCGATGAAGGAGTACGAGACCAGTGTCGACGAGGTCGCGACTCAGGTGGGCTGCACCACGTGAGGACCGTCTGACCAGCTGATCCGGCTGGGCTTGCCGACGTAATGGGCGAAGTCATCGAGCGACCTCGCCAGCCGGCGGCGGTCGCGTGCGGTGATCCGGGCGAAGGGGCTGGCGAGGATGTCGACGGTCCGGGCCAGCTCCCGACGCCGCCAGGTGCCGACGACGTGACCGTCCAGGACGAGTGTGTTCGCGAAGACCCCGTTGCCGCCTGGGACGACCAACCTCTCGTGGTCGGCATCGAGCTGGGCCGTGCGATCGCGGTAGCCGAGGACGAACTCGTCGAACCCGGGCAGGGCACGGGCCGGCAGGGTTGGGGTGGGTCGGCGCCGGCGACGGCGTCGTCAAGCAGGGCCTCGGTCACGAACAGGTCACGCCCGCCGAACGTGCGCGGGACGACCCCGTCGGCCGCGGCAAGCCCGGCGCGAGCGTCGGTCACCGTGAGGTCCGCCCATCGGGCCAGGTCGTGGGCGCTGACGGGAGCGTGGCTGCGCACGAAGCGCTCGGCGATCACCGCCAGAGCACGGGGGCGGTCCAGGTCGGGGCCCGGCGGCGCGAACTCGTCGAGCAGCACGAAGGTCTGGTCCTTGCCGCGTTGCGGCCCCACGCACGTGACGCCCTTCTGGCTGGCGTACCAGAGCAGGTGATAGGCGCGCTGCCCGGCGCCGGGGATGCCCTCGGCCTCGAGGGCTGAGACGCACTCGGCGCGGGTCATGATCCGGCCGCCTCCGAGGGCGTCGCGCAGGACCGCGGCCGCACGATCGGCGTCCTCCTCGGCGAGCCCGAGGAACTGCCTGCGGGCCTCGGCGCCGCGCAGGGCACGGGCACCGAGATGTGCGATCATCCACCGCGCGTCGGCGCCCGGGACGACATGCAGCGTGCCCCGCATGGGCCACGTGCGCAGGATCTCCCCCGATTCGAAGGCAGCACCGACCTCGTCGCGCGTCCTGCCCGTCCGAAGGCCCAGGGACCACATCACGCTCGCCAGGTCCTGGCCCTGCATCGCACCGAACCATTCGACGACGCCCGCGACTGTGCGCTCCTCTCTGGGGCGATCATCCAGCAGGAGGCTCGTCATCCGGGCAGCGCGAATCCGCCGATCCTCGGTCGCAGCCGTGATCATGGGCACCTCCGTCCCGGAGCGTAGCCCGGGGTGCCGACACGGGACCCCCGGCGGGGGGCGGAGGGCCCCGGACGTCAGCGCGGCGCGACACCTGAGCAGGTCGGGAGTCGCGTTGGGCTGTTGTGTCAGACCCCCGTGTCAGGGTGTCGGCATGCGATTCCTGCACACCTCCGACTGGCACCTCGGCCGCCGCCTGCACGGCGCGGAACTGCTGGCCGAGCAGGCGGCGTTCCTCGCGTGGCTGCGCGAGCTGGCGGCCTCGGAGCAGGTGGACGCGGTGCTGGTCAGCGGCGACGTCTACGACCGTGCCCAGCCGGGGGCCGATGCAGTCGCGCTCATGGACCGGACCCTGGCGGCCTTCGCGCGTGCGGGCATCCCGCTGGTGATCTCCAGCGGCAACCACGACAGCGCCGTCCGCCTGCAGTACGCCGGTGAGGTACTCGCCGAGGCAGGGATCCACCTGCGCACCACGATCGAGCAGGTCACTGATCCGGTCCTTCTCGCTGATGAGGCTGGTCAGGTGGGCGTGTACGGCATCCCGTTCCTCCTGCCCGACGCGGTCATCTCGGAATTGGAGGTGGAGCGCTCGCACGCCGCCGTGCTGGGCGTGCTTGCAGGGCGCATCCGCAGCGACGCCGCCGCGCGCGGCCTGGAGCGCGTCGTGGTCATGGCGCACGCATTCGTCACCGGCGGGTCGGCCTGCGAGTCCGAGCGCGAGATCCGGGTCGGGGGAGTGGGCGACACCCCCGCCGAGGTGTTCGACGGCGTCAGCTATGTGGCGCTCGGCCACCTCCACGGGCCGCAGGAGGTGCGCCTCGCCGGCTCGCCGACCGTGGTGGCGTACTCAGGGTCCCCGCTCGCGTTCTCGTTCTCCGAGCGGGACCACACCAAGTCCGTCACCGTCGTCGACATCGACGCGGCGGGAGTTGTCGCCACCCGTCGGGTTCCGGCGCCGGTCCCGCGGCCGCTGGTCCAGGTGAACGGTCGGTTGGCTGACCTCCTCGACCGGGCTCAGGGCGAGCTGGCATGCCTTGCTGACGCGTGGGTCAAGGTCGTCCTGACCGATCCCGGCCGCGTGGCCAACCCGATGGAACAGCTGCGGGCCCACTGGCCGCACACGCTGGTCCTCGAGTTCGCCCCCGAGCGGGATGACGCGCCGCTGGGCCTCACCAGGATGACTGAGGCCGCCGACCCGGTCGAGATCTGTGCGGAGTTCGTCAGCGCGGTCTCCGGGGCCCCGCCGAGCTCGGTGCAGCGCACGGTCCTGGCCGAAGTCGTGCTCGCGGCCCAGCGTGTGGAGGCCTCAGCCTGATGCGACTGCACACCCTGCGCATGCACGCCGTCGGACCGTTCGCCGACGAGCAGGTCATCGACTTCGATCGGCTCGGGGCCGGGGGCCTGTTCCTCTTCGAGGGACCGACCGGTGTCGGCAAGTCCACGATCCTCGATGCCCTGACATTCGCGCTCTACGGAGGTCTTGCCAGTGACACGGGCGACCCGGCACGGTTGCGATCGGACTTCGCCGGGCCAGACGACCGTCCGGAGGTCACGCTGGAGTTCTCCGTGCGCGGCGGACGGCATCGGATCACGCGGTCACCCGAGTACGCGCGGCCCAAGAAGCGGGGCACCGGCGTCACCAAGGAGAAGGCCAGCGTCCACCTCGAGCGCCTCGGGGCCGCGGGCTGGGAAAGCCGATCGCACGCCAAGGATGAGGTCGGCACGATCGTCAGTGAGCTCCTGGGCCTGACCCGAGAGCAGTTCCGCCAGGTGGTGCTCCTGCCTCAGGGAGAGTTCGCGACATTCCTGCGGGCTGGGGATGACGAGCGTCGCGAGGTCCTGAGCAAGCTCTTCGGTACCCAGTTCTTCCGGAGCATCACCGACTCGCTGCAGGCCCGCGCCCAGGAGGCGAACCGCGCGCTGCAGGTCGCCGATGCCGACCTCAGGGCGCGGGTGTCCGCCGCCTGTGAGGCCGCCGGACTGGAGTCCGAGGAGCACGCTCGCCTCGCGGAGCTGTCGGTGGCTCAGCGACTCGAGCGCTTGGCGGAGTTGGACGCGCAGGTGTCACGGCAGGCCCTGGCGGCCGGCGAGGTTGCTGACCTGGCCGACGCCGCGGAGACCGTGGCCCGTGAGGTGGTGACCGAGGCTCAGGACGTCGCCTCCAGGCTCGAGCGGCGGGCGCTCGTGGAGCAGTCGTTGGCTGAGGCTGAGGCGCAGCGTCCCGAGCATGAGGCCCGCCGCGAGCTGCTGGAGCGTGCGAGGCGGGCGATCCCTGTGCGCCCCCTCGTCGAGATCGTTGACGGCGCCGCCGAGCAGGTTGCGACCCTGCGGGCTGCTGTTGTGGCCGCCGGATCGGGTGAGGCGGAGCACGCCACGAACCTGAAGGGTGAGGGCTGGCACGAGTTGGCCAGGCGGGCTTCGGCTGCGCGCACCACCGCGGGAGAGCTGGCCCACCTCGTGGTGATCGAGGATGGACTGGCCGAGGGCCGGACCGCCCTCGATCGGCACCGAGCACGCGTACAGGATCTCCAGGCCTCGGTCGAGAAGGTGCAGGCACGTAGTTCAGCGATCCCCGAGGAGCTGGCCGGGGCGCGGGCGGCCCTCGGCGCCGCACAACAGGCAGCGATGGGTGTGGCTGCGGCGGGGGCGGTCCTGGAGGCGATCGCCGGGCAGGCGGACGCAGCTCGACGGATCGCTGGGCTCAGCGCCACCGTGGACGAGCGACGATCTGATCGACGGGCCGCGCGGCGGGCCTACGAGGAGGCCGACGACCTCCACAAGCTGCTCGTCGACCAGCGCCTGGCCGACGTCCGCGGTGAGCTCGCCGCCCGACTGGTCTCCGGAGACCCGTGCCTCGTCTGCGGTTCGCCCGAGCACCCGGCACCCGCCCGCGGGGCGGCGGCGGCGGTGTCCGAGGAGCAGGTCCGCCGCGCTGTGGCCCATCGCGACGAGTGCCGGCTGGTCCTCGACGACGCGGAAGTGGGGTTGGCGCGCGCGGAGGCCGATCTCGACCACGCGACGCGACAGGCAGGCGGGGTCTCTGCTGAGCAGTGGCAGGTCCGGATCGACAAGGCCAACGCCGAGTTGGCATCCGGGGAGCTCGCACAAGCCGCTGTCGCGGAACTGGAGGCCCGCGTCAGCGAACTGAGCGTGGAGCAGGCCGAGCTCGGTGCCGAGCTCATGGCCCTGGCTGAGTCCCTGGCCGGAGCCCAGGCGCAGGAGGCGCACTCGGCCGCCGACCTTGAGGTCCGCCAGGAACAGGTCGTCGTCGCTCGTGAGACGTACGGCAGCGTTCGCGAGCGGACTGCATCTCTCGTGGCCTCGGCCGCAGCACTGGAGTCCTTGTCGGCCTCGGTGCTCGACCTCTCCCGGGCCCTCGAGCATCTGGCATCCGCCGTCGATCGGGCGAACGGCGAGGCTGAACGGGCCGGATTCATCGACCTCACGGATGCCCGGTCCGGGATGCTCGCGGAGGCGGATCTTGAGCGCCTCGAGCGGGCCGTCGACGAGTGGGAGGCGTCTGTCTCCGC
Organism: uncultured Actinomycetes bacterium; assembly: GCA_963700475.1. Taxonomy (GTDB): domain Bacteria; phylum Actinomycetota; class Actinomycetes; order S36-B12; family CAIYMF01; genus Prado023. The sequence goes on along the minus strand of CAVOXR010000009.1, from coordinate 579,151 downwards.
GGCCCGTGCCCAGCTGGACTCACCCGAGTTCCTGGCCGTTGCAGGTGTGGACCCGGACAGGGCCGCCGAGGCGCTGGCCCACGCGACAGCCGAACTGCAACGCATCGAGCAGGTGGCCAGGACGGCCCATGATGAGGCAAGCGTCGCGGGACGCCAGCGCGAGCGGTTCACCGAGCGGCTGGCTGAGGTCCTGACGTGTGCTGCCGAGCGTGCCGAACTGGCGGCCTCCGGCGAGGAGCTCGTCGCCCTGGACCTGTACGCCCGGGGGATGGCCGGATCACCGCGCATGAGCCTGGTGACATTCGTGCTGCGGTACTGGTTCGAACAGGTGGTGACGGCTGCCAACCTGCGACTGGAGTCCATGTCGGCGGGCAAGTACGAGCTGCTCCGAATCGACGAGGCCGCCCGCAAGGACGCCCGGGTCGGGCTCGGGCTGGCAGTCCTCGACCGGCACACCGGCCGCGAGCGCAGCCCGGGGACGCTCTCCGGGGGCGAGACGTTCTACACGTCGCTGGCGCTGGCGCTCGGCCTGGCCGACGTCGTGGTGGCCCAGGCGGGCGGAGCGCAGCTGGACACGCTGTTCATCGACGAGGGCTTCGGCAGCCTGGACCCGGACACCCTTGATGACGTGATGGGCGTGATCGACGACCTGCGAGGCAATGGCCGGGTCATCGGCATCGTCAGCCACGTGCCCGAGCTCAAGGAGCGCATCGCCGAGCGACTGACCGTCCGCAGGGTCCGGCCGGACGGTCCCTCGACGGTCGATGTGCGCGCCTGATCGGTCCCCAGCGCCCATGGCGCGGAGTGCGTGGATCGCGGCGCGCAAGCCCCCTGGGCAACTCGCTGGGCCGCAGGGATAGCGTCGGGAGTACCCACACCACTCGGGAACGGACGGCCCACTCCCATGTCCTATGCGACGCAGAGCGCCTGGCGCGAGATCCAGGGATTCCTCCCACCGGCCTACCAGCTCCACCCGGGGGAGGAGCCCGCTGAGGAGTGGTGGCCCTGGCGCGGTCACGAGGTGCACCTCGACTGCTACCGGGATGCCGATGCGCCGGCCAAGGTGATCCTGTTCCACGGCGTGGGGACCAACGGCCGCCAGTTGTCCACCATCCTCGGGGCCCCGTTGCACCGGCGGGGGTTCGAGACCATCGCGATCGACATGCCTGAGTACGGCGTGACCCGGGTTGCTCCAGGTGTGCGGGTCACGCTATGACGACTGGGTGCAGGCCGGCATCGACCTGGTGACTGCGGAGCGGGCCAGGGATGACCGACCGATCATCCTGTACGGACTGAGCGCGGGCGGGATGCTCGCCTACCAGGTTGCAGCGGCGACCGGCCACGTGGCCGGCGTCGTGGGCATGTGCTTCCTCGATCAGTCCGTGCAGCAGGTGGCTGACGAGACAGCCCTGAACGTGGTGATGTCCCGCGTGGGGGCACCGCTGGTCCAGTTCGCGGCCCGGACCCCGTTGTCGGGGCTGCGAATGCCCATGCGGGTGGCGAGCAAGATGCACACGCTCGTGAACGACCGGGCAGCGCTCAAGGCCTGCCTGCGGGACCGCACCTCCGCGGGGAATGCCATGACCATGACCTTCCTGGACTCGTACATCGAGTACCGGCCGGCCGTCGAGCCCGAGGACTTCGACGTCTGCCCGATCCTGTTGACCCAACCGGGCGAGGACCGCTGGACGCCGCTGCACCTCAGCGAGATCTTCCTCCGTCGGATCGGGCAGGTGCCGGTGACCACCGTGATCCTCGAGGGTGCCAGCCACTACCCGATCGAGCAGCCCGGCCTGGACCAGATGGTGGACGCGGTCGAGGCGTTCGTCCGCGGGCAGCTGGCCGGGGACCGCTGAGCGGCATCGCTCGACACCGTGCTCGACCAGAGCGCCCATGTCTGCGCATGCGGCCGTCCGGTCATGGCGGGGTGCGTCGCCTGCTGGTGGCACCATGGGAGATCCCACGGATGGTGTCGGCGGCGGGACGAGTGACCCGCCCGGCGTGAGCAGGGATGGGGAGGTCGGCGCGTATGCAGGGCTCCCACCCGGGTCTGCCTGTTCGGCGGTTGGACACGCTCCCCGAGCGCCTGAGCCGCTACCCCACTCCGGTGGGCGGGCTTGCCCTGGGTATCGCATCCCTGGGCCTGGCGTGGGAACGGGTGCTTCCCGGGACCCAGATCGCCGAGGCGGCCGCGGCAGTGGCCGCGCTCCTCCTGCTGCTGATGACGCTCCGGTTCGTCCTGCACCCCGACACGCTGGCCCGGGACCTGTCCAACCCGGTCGTCGGCGGCGTGGTCCCGACGTACGCCATGGGCTGGATGATCGTGTCGATCTCGATCCACCAGATCAACGCGGCGCTGGGCACCCTCGTCTGGTTGGCCGCCCTGACCCTGCACGTGGGGTTCCTCGTGGTCTGGGCCCGCCACCAGGCCCGGTCGTTCCACCTGGCCCGGATGGTGCCCAGCTGGTTCGTGCCCCCGGTCGGGATCATCGTGGCGGCCGTCAGCTACCGGGGCCCCGACACGGGGGTGCTGCACGGGCTGGCCGTTGTGGCGCTCTACTTCGGGATGCTCAGCTACGCGGTGATGCTGCCGATCATGTTCTACCGGTTCATCTTCCACGAGAACCTGCCGATGGCGGCCATGCCGACGCTGGCGATCCTCGCCGCGCCGGCGAGCCTCTCGCTGGTGGGGTACCTGACACTCATCCAGTCCCCGGAGCCGTTGCCGGTCATCCTCCTGGAGGGCATCGCGGTCCTGATGACCGCCATCGTGTACGTGGCGTTCGTGCGCCTCCTGGCGCTTCCGTTCACCCCAGCGTTCGCCGCCTACACGTTCCCCATGGCGATCGGGGCCACGGCCCAGTTCGAGGTGTCCGGCCAGCTGGCCCAGTGGCAGGTCAGTCAGGAGCTCATCGACCAGGTGCACACGCTGGCGGTGGTGGAGCTGTGGGTGGCCACCGTGGTCATCGGGTACGTGTGCCTGCGGTTCGCCCAGTTCACGTGGGAGCACTGGTCGCAGGCACACGGAGAACCCGCCGAGGACGACTGAACCCTCCAGCCGCGGACCCGAATCGGGAACGGTGCCGGCGCTAGGCGGACAACCGGTCGCCGATGGCGTCGGCGATGCGGGCGGCGACTCGCGCCCCCGCGTCCGGCGTGTAGGGCTGTGCGTAGAACTGCTCGAGGTCCATGGGCTCGTCGATGCGGATCGAGGCGCGGCGCCGGATGCGCCCCGGGATCTGCTTGTGGAGCAGCATCTCCCGGAAGCCGTCGACGCGCACTGGCACGGCAACCGCCTGCGTGCTGTGCAGCAGCCTGGACACGCCCGGTCGGACGGGGGCACCCTCCCGCGTCGTGCCGGTGGGGAAGTGCAGGAGCCAACCGGAGCGGATCGCCTGCTCGATGCGCCCGATGCCTTCGAAGTCGACCGACCGGCGGAGGTCGACCCCCCCGTGGCGGTGCGACCGCTGGAACGTCACTGCTCCGGCAGTCGTGAGCAGGGACGTGGCCAGGTTCTTGCGCATCGTCTCCTCGGCGGCGGAGAACCTCAGGTACGGGTCCTCCCAGCGGATTCCGCGTCGGCGGTAGACCGCGTCGAAGAAGGCGATCGCCTCCGTGAAGTAGGTCTGATGATTCGACAGGAACACGACCCCACGTCTCGGCAGGGCGTTGAGCCGCTCACGGCCCACCACGTCGACCCGGTTCAGGACCTTGAAGTAGGGGACGGTGAACCCCGCGGCGAAGGCGCAGAACAGCGTGCGACGCATCCAGATCTCGCGGCGTCCGGGTTGCAGGAGCGCATCGGGCCCAGCGTCCACCGTCCGAGTGTCCGGTTCACGCTGCAGGGCCATGAGGAGCAATGCTAGGCGCCCGAGGCCAGAATGCCCCCACCCGGGAGGCTCCGGCGCGACACGTACTGCTGTGTGGCGCCGAAAGGCTGCGTCGGAAACCAGACGTCGGACAGGGGTCTAGGAACCGCCGGCCAGCCGTAGTTGGCGATGGTCGTCGTCCCACTCGGCGCTGGCGTCACGAGCCGGAGGCGTCGGTTGCTCCGCTACGAGGTCTTCGTACGGGACGTGGACCTGCTCCTCGAGCTCCGCCAGGGTCATGCGGTACGGATTGACCGCGGCGTCAGTCGGCTGATCGGGCACCTTTCGACGATCCCACCAGATGCCCCAGTGCACAAGGGATACGGGAAGCGAATCCCTCTCTTCGCGCGAGGCGGCGGCCGGCCGGCCGCACCCTCAGCCCAGCGTGAGCGCAGTGGCCGGATCGGACATGAAGTCGGCCACCTCCCGAAGGACGCGCGATCCCATGGCGCCATCGACCACGCGATGGTCGAACGACAGTGCGAGGGTCACCACGTCGCGCACCTCGACGCGGCCGTCCACGGCCCACGGCCGGGGCAGGACGCGTCCGAGGGCCAGGATCGCCACCTCGCCGGGGTTGAGGATCGGAGTGCCCCCATCCACGCCGAACACGCCGACGTTGGTGATCGTGATGGTCGAGCCACGCAGGTCCTCAGGCCGCGATCGCCCCGCCCGGGCGGTCTCGATCAGGCGGGCCAGGGCATCGCCCATGCCGCGAAGGTCCAGGCCCTGTGCGTCAGCGATCCTGGGGACGATCAACCCCCGGGGCGAGTCGACGGCGATCCCGAGGTGGACGCTGCGGTGCACGAGCAGGTTCTCGCCCGTCTCGTCGAGGCTGGAGTTCACGGTGGGATGGTCACGCGCGGCCCGGACGAGTCCCAGTGCGGCGAACGTCAGCGGCGTGATGGAAAGGCCAGCCATGTCCTCCCGGGCTCGCGCGGCGCGGATCAGGGAGGTCATCGCGGTGACGTCGACATCGACCCACTCGGTGACATGCACCGCGGTGAAGGCCGACGACGTCATTGCGTGGGCCATCATCCGACCGACATGCGTCAGTGGCACGACCTCGCTCCCGCCGCCGTCGGCAGCACGGGCCACGGGGGCGGTCGGCACCACTCGCCCAGGCGACACGGGGCCACGAGCTGCGGCGGCCGCCCGTGAGACGTCGTCGTGGGTGATCGTCCCGTCGGGCCCGGTGGGCACGACCTGGGACAGGTCCACGTCGAGGTCGCGTGCCAGCCTGCGCACGGGTGGCTTGGCGCGCACCTGGTCGCTGCCCAGTCGGGTCTCCAGCGCCCGCCCGAGCTCCAAGCCGCCCTGGCGGACCGGGCGGCCCCGCTCACCGGGCGGGCCGGGTTCGACGTGGTCGGCACCGTGCGGCGTCCTGCGCGGCCTGCGAAGGGGCGTCTGCTCCGCCTTGACCCCGTAGCCGACGAGCACGGCGGTGCGCTGGCCCTCCCCGGGGGGAGCTGCGGTTGCACCACCCGCCTCCGCGGTTGGGTCGAGACCCGGCTGCGCCCCTGGACCCGACGGAGCCCCGGCAGCGGCCGCAGCACCGCCTTCACCCTCCGCACTGGGGGATGGGGCTGCCTGCACCCCGTCCTCGATCCGGATGATCGGCTGCCCGACGGGCACGACGTCGCCTGGTGCCGCCAGCACCTCCATGACGACCCCGGCGTACGGGCTGGGCAGCTCGACGGCGGCCTTCGCCGTCTCGACCTCGAGCAGGATCTGGTTGACCACGACGGCATCGCCGACGGCCACGCGCCAATTGAGCACCTCGGCCTCGGTCAGGCCCTCGCCGGCGTCAGGCATCCGGAACTCGTGGAGCACGGGTCCTCCTCAGTAGGCCATGGAGCGGTCGACCGCCTCAAGGATGCGGTCGAGGTCGGGCAGGTAGATCTCCTCGATCCGCGACGGCGGGTAGGGCGCGTGGAACCCGCCGACCCGGAGCACCGGGGCCTCGAGCTGGTAGAAGCACGCCTGTGTGACCTCAGCCGCGATCTCAGCACCGACGCCGCCGACGACCGGCGCCTCGTGCACGACGATCAACCGGCCCGTGCGCCCCACCGACTCGATGATCGTCGGCATGTCCAGCGGCGCCAGGCTGCGCGCGTCGATGACCTCCAGATCGCGGTCGGTGTCGGCCTGGGCGGCGTCCAGGCACGTGCGCACCATGGGCCCCCAGCAGAGCAGGGTCGCGTCGTGGCCGCGCTTCACGACCCGTGCCTGGAACAGCTCCGGCAACGGGAGCAGCGGGGCGTCCACGTCGACCTCGCCCTTGTCCCAGTACCGTCGCTTCGGCTCGAAGAACAGGACCGGGTCGGGATGGGCGATCGCCTGGCGGATCATCATGAACGCATCCGCCGGGGTGCTGGGGGTCACGATCCGCAGTCCCGGGGTGTGCGCGAAGTAGGCCTCGGGGGACTCGGAGTGGTGCTCGACCGCGCCGATCCCGCCCCCGTTGGGCACCCGGATGACGATCCGCATGGACAGCGCTCCGGACGAGCGCAGGTGCAGCCGGGCGACCTGCGTGGTGATCTGGTCGAACGCGGGGAAGATGAACCCGTCGAACTGGATCTCGGCGACCGGCGCGTACCCGCGCATCGCCAGCCCCACGGCGGTGCCGATGATGCCGCTCTCGGCCAGGGGGGTGTCGATCACGCGGTCCTCGCCGTACCGGGCCTGCAGGCCGTCGGTGACCCGGAACACCCCACCGAGACGGCCGATGTCCTCACCCATCAGCAGGACCTTCGGGTCGTCGTGCATCGCCGCTGCGAGTCCGGCGTTCAGGGCCTTGGCCATCGTGAGCACGGCCATGTCAGTGCCCCCGCCCTGAGTCGGCGAAGTCGGCGAGATAGGCCGAGAGCCAGGCCCGGTCGCGGTCCACCACCGGATGCTCGGTGGCGTACAGGTGGTCGAACATGGACAGGGGCACGGGATCCGGCATCGCCCGGCAGGCGGCTCGCATGTGCTCGCCGAGCGCGTCGGCTCCGGCGTCGACCTCGGCGAGGAAGGCAGCGTCGGCGATCCCTGAGCGCGAGATGTGCGCGCGTACCCGCTCGATCGGGTCCTTGAGCTTCCAGGCCTCGCCCTCGGCCGTGGTCCGGTAGCGGGTGGGGTCATCGGAGGTGGTGTGCGCGCCCATGCGATACGTGAACGCCTCGACCAGGGTGGGACCACCGCCCCGACGTGCCCGCTCGAGCGCGGCGCTGACCACGGCCTCGACGGCGAGCACGTCGTTGCCGTCGACGCGCACTCCCGGGAACCCGTAGCCGGCGGCGCGCTTGAACAGGGGGATCCGCGTCTGTCGCTCCAGCGGCTCGGAGATCGCCCACTGGTTGTTCTGGCAGAAGAAGACCACGGGCGCGTCGTTGACGGCCGCGTAGACGAACGCCTCGGCCACGTCGCCCTGGGAGGACGCGCCGTCGCCGAAGCAGACGACCACGGCGTCATCGGTCGCATCGCGCTGGATGCCCATGGCGTAGCCGACGGCGTGCAGCGTCTGGTCACCGATCACGATCGTGTAGAGGCTGAACCCGTGGTCCGCAGGGTCCCAGCCTCCGAGCGTGGTCCCACGGAACAGCCCCAGCAGGGTGATCGGGTCGACACCGCGGACATAGGCCATCCCATGCTCCCGGTACGTCGGGAAGATCCGGTCGGTCTCGCGCGTGGCCCGGGCCGCGCCCACCTGGGCGGCCTCCTGGCCCTGACACGGAGCCCACAGGCCCAGCTCGCCGTGGCGCTGCAATGCGGTGGCCTCGGCGTCGAGCCGACGCACCATCACGAGGTCGGCGTAGCGGTGGCGCCAGGCGGAGTCGGTCAGCGACAGGGCGTAGTCGGGATGCTCGACCAGCACCCCCTCGGGGGTGAGCAGCTGGACGAGCTCGGGCCCACCGTCGATGGCCATCTGCGTGCGCCTCCTCCCGGGGCGGTCCCGCCGGGGGTCGCCCGCGGTGCGTCCCCAGCCGAAGCATCGCAGGCAGGGAGCCGTCGTGGCCCGATGGAGCGCTGACCCCGACCTCCCAGTGCTCGCGCCGTCAGGACCCGGGCCCGTCGACCTCGCGTGGCATGGCCTTCTGGGCATAGGTGGCCCAGTTGGTCTCCAGTGCCTCGATGAGCTGCGTGACCATCAGCGGCGAGAGGTTCACGCGGGCCACGACGACGCCCTGCATGTCCGGGGCCGTCGCGAAGTCGATGCGGGCGAAGTCCAGCGTGAACTCGTACGGGCTGTGCGACACCCGGGCGAAGTTGGCCCACACCCCGCCCTTGTGCGCATCGGGCATCTCGAGGGAGACATGGACCTGCTGGGGGTCGTTCGGCTGCTCGGACATGGTGGCAGTCTGGCTCAGCCGCGCCGACGGCAGCCAGTCCACCCGACCTTCGAGCACGGCGTATCCGACGAACGCCACGATGTCGATCAGCGCGTGGGCGACGATGAAGGGAAGCACCCGACCCCAGCGCACGAACAGCCAGCCGAAGAACGCGCCCATGGCCATGTTGCCCAGCAGCCCGCCGATCCCCTGGTACAGGTGGTAGCTGCCCCGCACCACCGCACTCGTGGAGATCACCGCCCACGGCGCCCATCCGAGCTGTGTCAGGCGGCGCATCACGAACCCGACGACGATGACCTCCTCGACGACGGCGTTCTGCAGCGCTGCCCCGATCAGCACCGGCCAGCGCCACCACTCGTCGGGCAGTGCCTGGGCAACAACCGCCAGGTTCACCCCCGACTGGTAGGCCACCAGGTACCCGACCAGCCCGATCCCTCCGACGACCGCTGCCAGGCCCGCGCCGCGAAGGAGGTCCCGCCCCGGCTGGGTGAGGTCCAGGCCGATCGCGCGCAGCCCCTCACCGGAGCGCACCAGCAGGTACCAGACCAGCGCGACCGGTGCGAGGGCGAAGCAGATGCGCAGGACCTGACGGGTCAGGTCGAGCAGCGGGCGTCCGGGGGCAAGGGTGTCGTTGAGGATCGCGGACTGCCCCGCCAGTGGGGTGCCGCTGGTGAGGTCGGCCAGGAAGCTGACGATCGAGTAGATGCCGGAGCGACCCAGGGACAGCGCGAGCACGATCAGGATCTCGGCCACGATCATCCCGCGCGTCAGGCCGGCCGGACGCTGGCCCCGAAGGCCGACGCCGGGGGTCACTGCGGGACGTCCAACAGCCTGCCCGGCGGGGCGTCGAATCGCGGTGGGCGCAGTGCGTTCCGGGCGTCAGCGTCCTGGTGCTGCGGGTCGTCGGGGCCGTGGCCCTGCATCTCCCGGGCTGCTCCGTAGACGTCGGTGGTCTGCTGGGCGAGGTTCCGCCAGTCGTAGTCGGCCAGGACGGCCTCCCGGGCGCGTTCGGCCCTCTCGTGGGTGGCCCGCGGATCGGCAAGCGCGCTGGTGACGGCCCGGACGAGGCTCTCGGCATCGCCGGGTGTGAAGGTCAGTGCGCGCTTGTCGTCGTCGGCGAACTCGGCAAGGCCGCCCGTCCTGGACACCACCAACGGAGTCCCGATCGCCGCGGCCTCCAGGGCGATCAGGCCGAAGGGCTCGTACAGGCTCGGGGCGACTGCGAGATCCGCAGCCGCGACGATCGCGCGCAGGTCCTCCTCGCTGACCCAGCCGAGGAACCGGACCGAGCCGTCGAGGCCGAGATCCACGGCAACTCGCTGCACCTCATCGAGGTAGCTGCCGCGGCCGGCGACCAGGAGCCGGATGCCCGGGTGCGACCGACGCAGGGCTGTCATTGCCGAGACGAGTGTCTGCACGCCCTTCTCCCACTCGACCCGGCCGGTGTAGGCGAGCAGGGGGTGGGCGTCGGCGTTCTCGGCGCTGATCCGCGCGGTCTCGAACTCGGGGCGTTGCCAGTCAGCCGGTTCGATGCCGTTGGGCACGACATGCGCCGCGGTGACGCCGAACAGCGTGCGTACCTCGTCGCGCATCGTGCGTGAGCAGGTGATGACCGCGTCCGCGGTGTTGGCCAGCCACCACTCGATCCCGTGGATGGTCGTGGAGAGGTCGGTCGTGACCCAGCCCCTGTTCCGGCCAGCCTCCGTGGCGTGGATCGTGGCGGTCAGGGGTGCTCCCGACCTCTTGCGCAGGGCCACCGCGGCGTGGGCCACCATCCAGTCGTGGGCGTGGATGACGTCCGGTTGCCAGTCGGCCAGCAGGGCGTTGCCGTGGCCGGTGAACTCGCACTCCATCTCCGCGACGTGGGCCAGCAGGTCGCGCGGGTCGTGCGTGGACGGGTCGATCGTGGCGCGCAGGACCCGCACCGGGCCGGTGGAACCCCACGGCACCCGCGCGGGTGCGGCGGAGTTCGGCGCCTGGGTGATGACGACCACGTCGTGGCCGTTGGCGGCCTGGGCGTTGGCCAGCGCATGGACATGGCGACCGAGCCCCCCGTACATCACGGGCGGGTACTCCCAGGTCAGGTGCAGGATGCGCATGAGACCCGAAGCGTACGCCCGTCCTGCGGCTGAGGCCGTGGGCGATGCGGCTCGAGACGGTGCGGGCGTCCATGTCTGGCTCGTGGAGGGTCAGCGTTCCGGGATCGCCGAGCAGTGCCGCGGCAGGGCCAGGCGCTGGCGCTGCCCGGGGGAGTAGCCGGCGGTCCACCGCCACCCGACGCGCTCAGCCCGACGACGTTCAAGACTCGACTGCTGCGCAGGTGCGGGTCGTGCCGCTCGTCCCATGTGGTCGCCTGGTCCTGGTCCGGGGTCGCGGGATGACGCGGGGGTGACGCCCTGATGACGCTGGGCTGACGAAGGAACCCCTAGGTTCCGGGCCGCGGGATTCCGATGTGGTCCGGATCCTGCGGGGCGGTGTCGGTGGCAGGCCGCCCACCGATCGATTCGGGATGGTGCACGATGGGACTGACGAGGCGCGAGATGCTCAAGTTGAGCGCGTTGGCCGGTGGCGCGCTGATACTCCCGCTCGAGCGGGCCGTGATGGCTGTTGACACCAACCGGATGGCGGAGAGTCAGCTCCCGCTGCCGTTCACGGTCCCGTTCGTCGTGCCGCCGGTGCTGAAGCCTGTGAGGTCGGAGAAGGCTCGGGACCTGTACTCGTTGACGATGAGCGAGCGCCTCGCGGAGATCATCCCCGGATACCGGACCAGGGTCTGGGGCTTCAACGGCATCTTCCCCGGCCCGACGTTCGACGTCGAGCGCGGCCGGCCGTGCGTGGTCCGACAGATCAACCAGCTTCCGGCCACGCATCCGCTGGGGCATGCCGCCAACACGTCGGTCCACCTGCACGGGGCGGCGTCCCATCCCCAGTTCGACGGCTACGCCAACGACCTCACCTTCCCGGGGTACTACAAGGACTACCACTACGGGAACACCGAGCACGCCCGGACCCTGTGGTACCACGACCATGCCGTGCACCAGACATCCCCGAACGTCTACCTGGGCCTGGCTGGCATGTACCGGGTCCACGACCCACTCGAGCGCTCCCTACCGATCCCCTCGGGCGCCTACGACGTGCCCCTGGTCATCAGCGACGCCATGTTCACGGCCACGGGGGACCTGCTGTTCGACGACCAGGACCAGTCCGGGCTCTACGGTGATGTGATCCTGGTGAACGGGCGCCCCTGGCCGGTCATGAAGGTGGAGCAGCGCAAGTACCGCTTCCGGATCCTCAACGCCTCCGTCTCCCGGCTCTACCGGTGGCACCTGAGTGCCGACGGTGGGCGGGGCGGGGAGCCCATGGTGGTCATCGCCACCGAGTCGGGCCTCATGCCGGCGCCGCAGACGGTGACCGAGCTGCCGCACGGGAATGCCGAGCGCTACGAGGTCGTCATCGACTTCGCCAGGTACCCGGTCGGGCAACGCCTGGTGCTGGGCAGTCGCAGCTCGGAGAACAACCTCACCTTCACCCATACCGACAAGGCGATGGCGTTCGACGTCGTCGCGGCTGCGAAGGCGAAGGGCAGGTCGAAGTCGGGTAGGTCGGACGCGAGCGACGAGATCCCCGACATCCTCAACCCGGACAACCCGGTCATGGCGCTCTCCGAAGCGGATGCCGCCACGACCAGGGTCCTGTCGATGGACCGGACGGGCGGTCAGTGGACCATCAACGGCCTGGTGTGGGACGAGGTGGTCGCCAACGGCTTCAGGGACGCGCTCGCGACCCCGGCCCTCAACTCCGTGGAGGTCTGGGAGCTGCGCAACGACCACGGCGGATGGCACCACCCCCTGCACCTCCACCTGGTGGACTTCCGCATCCTGGACCGCACGTACAACGCGGCGAGCGCGGGTGAGCCGGGGGACGACGCAGTCATGTACACCGAACCACCGCGTCCGCACGAGCGGGGGCCGAAGGACACGGTGAACCTCGGGGAGAACGAACGCGTGCGGGTCATCGCGAGGTTCGGTCCGCACCCGGGGAAGTACATGGTCCACTGCCACAACCTGGTCCACGAGGACCACGACATGATGGGCCAGTTCATCGTGGGCGATGGTGGCCCGGACCCGATCTCGACCGCACCCTGTCGGCCCCTGCCCGCCCCGAGGATGTGATCCATGATGGCTGCGATCCATGACACGGCCAGACTCGAGGGGGGTGCGCCGCCGCAGTTCCTGGTGACGAGCGCAGGTATGACGGCCGCCACAGTCTCGGCCGCGGTGGGGGCCATCCACCTGTCCGTCGCGCCCGAGCACCTCGGCCATTGGTGGGTCTACGGATGGTTCTTCGTGGTGGTCGGCGTGTTCCAGATCGGCTTCGCCGCCGTGATCCTGCGCAGGCCGTCCGCCCGCGTGGCACTCGCCGGCATCGTCGCAAACGTCCTCGTCGTCCTCGTCTACGTCGCGAGCAGGACGGTGGGGCTGCCCATCGCCCCGATGGAAGGAGCTGCCGGGGCCGGTGATGGGCACGCACAGGAGGGCGGGCACGGCCCAGGGGCCTGGCACCCAGAGGCTGTTGGGATGCTCGATCTGGCCGCCACGGCCGGTGAGGTGGTCGTGGTCGCCATGCTGGTCAGCCTCCTGCCGACCCGCCCCCGGGCGGCCACCTGCAATGGCCTGCTGGCGCTCGGCCTGATGCTGTGGGCCCTGCGGCTCAGCGGCGCCATGGGCTGATGCGGGAGCGTGGCGCCCCACCCCGGGCCGCGCCCGCGATCCGGACTCGGTGGTTCGGCCTGGCGCTCGTAGTCGTTGCCGTGGTGGGCCTCGTGGCCTTCGTTGCCGAACCTCTGCGCGTCACGTCCGGGAGCATGCGCCCGACGCTGAGCGCAGGGGACACCGTCGTGATCGACAAGCTCACCGGCTGGTGGCGGGTCCCGGAGATCGGGGACCTCGTCGTGTTCCAGGATCCCCGAGCCGGCGAGCTTGCCGTGAAGAGAGTCGTTGCCCTCGGGGGGCAGGAGGTCGCACTGGAGGACGGGGTGCTCCACGTGGACGGGGTTCGCCGCGATGGGCCCGGCGCCGATCTCAAGGGCGTCGACTCGGTCTACTTCGGACCGGTCACGGTACCGATCGGTGCGGTGTTCCTCATGGGGGACAACCGCGGTGACTCGATCGATTCGAGGGAGTTCGGGCCTATCGGCCTCGATGACCTGGTCGGTCGCGTCGTTCTCCTGCTTCGGATCTGAGGATCGGATCGGCACGTCTGTGCCCCGTTGATGCTCCGATGACGCACTGATCACGTCGCGGTCATGCGTGTGCCCGTATGGTCCAGCCGCGCTACACAGGCTCTTCCTATCGCGTTGCTGCACGCACCCGCTCGGGAGCAACCGGGCGGGAACTCGAGGATGGTGGCTGTCAGTGTCCAGATCGCCTGGACGACGAAGGAGCTCCCCGTGCCGGAGGGTGCGGTGGGCGATGGGCCTCGGCGCGGCCCTGGTCAGCGGATGGGTCATCGTGGCGGCGGCGGCCGAGCCGTCGGACCGTCTCCCCTCCGGACCCAGGGCGAGCCGCGAGTGCTGGTGACCCGGTCCCTGGACGACGACCGGCTCCCGCCCAGGCCCGGTGCGGACCGAGTCCAAGCAGGGGCCGACGTCGACCGGATCGGGGGAGACGGCGGCGAAGCAGACCCGGACGGACGTGGTAAGCCCGGCTCCGTCAGTCCGGGCGATGGCGCCACGGAGCTCTCCGGCGGACCCGAGGACGACTACCTGGCCGGAGGCTCGGGGAACGACGTCATCATCGGGGACCTCGGGGACGACTGGCTCGAGGGTGGCAGCGGCGCCGACCTGATCCGTGGCGATGGTGACACCTCCCTGCACACGGACCCTGACGGAGGGGACGACATCCTGGTCGGCGGGGCGGGCAACGATGACTACGACGCCGGTGGGGGGATGGACATCATGGTTGCCGGTCCGGGAGCCCATCGCTACGATGGCATGCTCGGATTCGACTGGGTGGTCCACGCAGGCAGCAGCGCGCCTGCCGAGTACGACATGACCCTCGCCGTCGAAGGTTCGCTGCCCGGAGCGTCGCTCGACGACAGGTTCCACCTCGTTGAGGGACTGTCTGGCGGAGAGTCGGACGACGTCATGCGAGGGGACGGCCGCTCACCCACCTCGCCCGCGGACCTGTCCATGGCCGGCCATGAGCTCACCACCGAGGACCTGGACAGGATCGAGGGATTGGACGTCGTGCTGGGGCTCCGCGACACGGGCAGCGCACCCGAGGGGATCGTGTACCCCGGCGGCAACATCCTGCTCGGCGGCCCGGGCAGCGACCTCCTCGAGGGCCGGGGCGGTGACGACGTCCTCGACGGGGATTCGTGGCTGGCCGTCTACCTGACGGGGAGCATGCGGTTCTTCGACACCCTGGCGGAGGCTGAGCCGCTGATCCTCGATGGCTCGATCGGTCGTCACGACCTGGAGGTGGTCCGCCAGGTCGTCACGTTCAACGACCCGGCCGGCGGCTTGGACACTGCGTTGTTCTCCGGACGGCGCGCCGAGTACGACATCACCCCGGAGGGGGGTGCCCGGTCGCTGATGACCGTCGTCCACGCTCGGGGGTCTGCCGTCGACGGAAGCGACACCCTGCGCAACATCGAGTACCTTCAGTTCGCCGACGAGGTCCTGGCCGTGCCCGGCGTCGGCACCAACCGGAAGCCGGCCGGCGGCATCATGATCAGCGACACCAGCCCCCAGGCGGGCGGGATCCTGCTCGCCACGCAGCGGGTCACCGACTCCGATGGCATCCCCGCGGCCCGCAGGATCACCTGGACCTGGGAGTCGGCGCCGGGCACGTGGACCTCCTTCGCCGAAGGGCCCTCCGCCGTGCTGGGTGACGCGCTGGTGGGGTTCCGGGTCCGCGCCGAGGTGAGCTTCCTCGACGGCCGGGGCAAGCGCGAGGTCGTGGTCTCGGGTGCGAGCGCCCCGGTAGCCGGACAGGCCGGGGCGCCGATGGCAGGGACGTCTCCGGTGGATCGGCCGCGGGGCTGACGACATCCACCCCGGTGGGCTCTGGAGCGCCCGACATGGCTGGTCGCCGTCCGGCACATACCCACGGATTTCCCTTGTCAAGGGGCGGAAGTCCCAAAGACGCTGCCGTGATGCCCGAATGACGCAGTGGTCACGGGTGCGTCATGCGCCGGCTCCTACGTTCTTCACGCGCGGCGCAGGCTGGGTGACCAGGGCTGCTGCTCGCACTCGCTTCGGGGTGAAGCGGGTCGGCACAAGCGATGGGTGGCACGAGATGTCAGGACAAGGCAACGCGGGGCGTTCCCGCAGGCGACGCCCGTTCAGGGCAGTCATCGGCGCGGGCTTGTCTGCCGCGCTGGTCATCAGCGGGCTCGGAATGGCGCCAGCTGCAGCGGTCGATCCGCCGGACGGCGTGCCCGGTGGCCTGCAGCTGGTGAAGGAGGACCTCGAGTTCATCCTCAAGCAGATCAAGATCGCCGAGGCCACCCCCGATGGCAAGCCGCAACTGGGGACGGGCGACGGCCAGGTCATCAGCTATCTGGCCGGCAGCGGCCTTCGAACGGTCACAGGCGTCCACAACAACCTGCTGCCCAACCTGGACACTTACGGCGCCGCAGACGAGCCGTTCCCACGGTTGCTCACGCCGTCCTTCAAGGCCGCCGGCCCCAGCTGCATCCCGGGAACGTCCGGGACGACCGACTATGCGTGGACCGACAACCGCGTGGTGTGTGACTCCGAACCACGCACAGTGAGCAACCTGATCGTTGACCAGACGATCGACAACCCCGCTGCTGTGGTAGCCGCAACGCGGCAGGGCACCGAGGGCGAGCTGATCGACGTCGACGACGACCCAGTGGTGGAGCGCAACGTCGGCCTGTTCATCCCGAACACCGCACCCGACACGGGGCTGTCCGCGCGGTTCAACGCGTGGTTCACCCTCTTCGGCCAGTTCTTCGACCATGGCCTGGACCTGGTCAGCAAGGGCGGCAACGGCACCGTCATCGTCCCGCTTCAGCCCGACGACCCGCTGTACCGCGATCCGGCTGGCCCCGATGAGATCCCTGGAAACGCCGACGACGTGCACACGAACTTCATGGTGCTCACGAGGGCCACGAACGTGGAGCCCGGCGTCCAGGAGCACAAGAACCTCACGACCCCGTTCGTCGACCAGAACCAGACCTACACCTCCCATCCCTCGCACCAGGTCTTCCTGCGTGAGTATGTGGACGTGGCAGGCGTCCCTGTCGCCACGGGCAAGCTGCTCGACGCACCGGCCGAGGCGGGGGGTGGGCTCGGCCGCTGGATCGACGTGAAGAACCAGGCCCAGGACCTCCTTGGCATCACGCTGGAGGACACCGACATCTTCGACGTGCCACTGGTCCGGACCGACCTGTACGGCGAGTTCACGCCGGTCGGTGCCGAGGGTCACCCCGAGCTGATGGGCGGCGGCACGGGCCACGCCTTCCTCGACGACATCGCGCACCACGCGGTGCCCGACGCATTCGACGACGACCGGAACCCGGCGACGCCGGGGATCCAGAAGGTGGCCGATCTCGACGACGCCATGGGTGACGACGGCGACCCCCTGACCTACGACGACGAGACCCTCGACGCCCACTACATCACCGGTGACGGCCGCGGCAACGAGAACATCGGCCTGACTGCTGTGCATCACGTCTTCCACTCCGAGCACAACCGCGTGGTCGACCAGGTGAAGACCCTGGTGGACGAGCAGACTGACGACGTCGACTTCCAGAACGAGTGGAAGCTGGCCGCGGGTGCCGGCGGCTGGGACGGCGAGCGGCTGTTCCAGGCAGCCCGCCTGGTGACGGAGATGGAGTACCAGCACCTGGTCTTCGAGGAGTTCGCCCGCAAGATCTCTCCGGCGATCGAGGTCCTGCCGCGCAACGAGAGCGGCTACAGCCCGATCATCAACCCGGCCATCAGCGCGGAGTTCGCGCACGTGGTCTACCGGTTCGGGCACTCGATGCTCACCGAGCACGTGCGGCGCATCGACGCCAACGGGGCCGCGGCGGACATGTCGCTGTTCAGCGCCTTCCTCAACCCGATGGCCTTCACCAACGACGGTGCATGGTCGGCCGACCAGGGTGCCGGCGCGATCGTCCGTGGGAACATCCTCGAGGTCGGCAACGAGATCGACGAGTTCATCACCGACGTCCTTCGCAATCGGCTCATCGGCCTGCCGCTGGACCTGGCTACCTTGAACATGACCCGTGCCCGGGAGACCGGTGTGCCCGGGCTCAACGAGGCCCGTCGCCAGTTCTTCGCCGAGTTCGACGACAGCTCGATCGAGCCCTACACGAGCTGGAGCAACTTCGGCGCTGCCCTGCGCAACCCCGAGTCCCTGGTCAACTTCGTCGCGGCCTACGGCACGCACCAGTCCGTCCTGGACGCCACGACGACCGAGGCCAAGCGGGCCGCCGCCGACCTGCTGGTCAACGGCGGGGACGGGGCTCCGGCCGACCGCGTCGACTTCATGGCCGGCACCGGTGACTTCGGAGGCACCGGCAGCACGCAGGCCGTCGGCCTCGAGGACGTCGACTTCTGGGTCGGCGGCCTGGCTGAGCGGCCCGGCGTGTTCGGCTCGATGCTTGGCTCGACGTTCAACCACGTCTTCCAGCGCCAGCTCGAGTCCCTGCAGTTCGGCGACCGGTTCTACTACCTGTCCCGGCTCAACGGCACCAACCTCCTCGGTCAGCTGGAGAACAACTCGTTCGGCGCCCTGATCGCGCGCAACACCGACGCCGCGAACCTGCCGGCCGACGTGTTCGCCTCGCCCGACTGCGTGATCGACGTGTCGGGCGCGGGTCTCTCCGGCCCGGTTCCCGCCCTGCCCGAGGGTTGCGAGGGGAGCCTCTACCGGGAGGCGAGCACGGGCTATGTCCGTTACGAGGGCGACCTGCACGTGATCATGATCGGGTCGCCCGATGAGGACCGGATCCGCTCCGGCCTCGGCGACGACACCATCCACGGCACCGCTGCCAACGACCGCCTCGAGGGCGACGACGGCAACGACAACCTGTTCGGCGGCGACGGTGACGACTACATCACCGACTCGCACGGCGACGACGTGATCAAGGCCGGCGCCGGCAGTGACCGGATCAACTCCGGTCCCGGCCTGGACCTGCTGTTCGGCGGCCCGGGCAAGGACTACATCAGCCATGGTGCCACTGGCGCCACGGAGAGCTTCGGCGGCCTGCACGACGACTTCATCCGAGGCGGCGACGGCATCGATGTTGTCACCGGCAACTACGGTGACGACTGGCTGGAGGGTGGCGGCGCCACCGACCTGGTCCAGGGCGACAACGCCGACAACCTGCAGAGCGATCCCGCCGGTGGCGATGACGTCCTGATCAGCGGTGGCGGCAACGACGACTATGACGCCGAGGGCGGCATGGACATCATGGTGGCTGGTCCGGGCACCAACCGGAACCACGGCATGCTCGGCTTCGACTGGGTCACCAATGCCAGGAACCCGGTGGCTGCCGATGACGACATGAGCCTGTTCGGAGACGCGCCGAACACTCTGAAGCCGTTCGCCGACCGGTTCGACCTCATCGAGGGACTGTCGGGCTGGGACATGGACGACATCCTGCTCGGCGACAACCGTTCGGCTGCCACCGAGGACGAGCTGACGCTTGCCGGTCATGAGCTCACGACCGCCAAGATCGCCAAGGTGGCCGGGGTCGACGTGGTGCTCGGCGGCACGGACACCTTCACAGGAGGCAACATCATCCTGGGTGGCCTCGGCAGCGACCGGATCGAGGGTCGCGCCGGCGACGACGTCCTCGACGGCGACGCGTGGCTCAACGTGAAGATCTCTGGGCCCAACGGGCAGTCCTACACCGCCCTGTCGCAGGTCCAGGCGGCGCTGTTCAGCGGGTCGATCAGCCCGCGCGACCTGAGCATCGTCCGCGAGGTCATCAACCCCGTGGGCGAGCCGGAGGAGGGCGTGGTGGACGTCGCGGTGTTCTCCGGGCCGCAATCGGAGTACACCTTCCCCGATGGCCTGAGCCGCACCTCCATGCGCGTGGCGCACACCGGAGGTCTGCAGACCAACGGCACCGACGTGCTGCGCAACTTCGAGCTGCTTCGCTTCGTGGTTGCACCGGGCGTCACCGAGGAGATCTCGCTCGTCGAGGTCCCCAACCAGGCACCGACCGGCACGGTCACGATCACCGGCACCCCGACGGAGGGCCAGACGCTCACCGTCACCGAGAACGTGACCGACCCTGACGGGATCACCGGGCCCAAGGAGCTCAACTGGCAGTACGAGCAGACCCCGGGCACCTGGGTCACGTTCAACGAGGGAGCCAGCAGTGGGGTCCTTGACGACCTCGTTGTGAACCGGCAGATCCGCGTCGAGGTCTCCTTCACCGATGACCGGGGAACGCCTGAGGCGCTCGCCTCAGCGCCGGTGGGTCCCGTGGCCAACGTCAACGACGCGCCGCAGGGCGTGCCGACGATCGCCCCCGCGGACCTGATGGAGGGCGAGGTCGTCGCGGCCGATGTCAGCGCCATCGCGGACGCGGACAACCGGGACGCCACCCCCGCCATCACCATCACCTGGGAGCAGGGAGCGGCCGGTGGTGGCGGACCGTACACGGCAATCGCCGGTGCGACCGGACCCACGCGCACGCTCGCCGCTGCGCAAGCCAACCGCCAGGTCCGGGCCGTGGCGACCTACACCGACGGGTTCGGAACCGTCGAGCGGGTCGTCTCGGATCCGTCCCCGGTGGTCGGTGACCTGTTCATCGGCAACGGCCAGGCGAACACCTTCAACGGCACGGTCTCGCGGGACCGCGCCGAGGGCCGAGGCGGCAACGACACCCTCAACGGGCTCGCTGGCGCCGACACCCTGCTCGGTGAAGGCGGCAACGACACCCTCAACGGGGGCGACGACAACGACGTCCTCGACGGCGGTGGTGGTACCGACACCCTCGTTGGCGGCGTCGGTGACGATGCCCTCAACGGCGGTGCGGCGGCCGATCAGCTCACCGGAGGTGCCGGAAACGACACCATCACGCCCGGTGCGGGCAACGATGTCATCCGGTTCAATGCGCCCGGGTTCGGAGCCGACACCGTCGCCGGCTTCGACGCCAACCCGGGTGGCGGCGGTCAGGACCTCCTGAACGTCAACGGGACGGGTGTCAACAGCGGCAACTTCACCGCCCGCGTGACGTGGGTGGTCGCCGGTGGCAACACCACCGTCACCATCACCGACGGCACGACGGCCATCGGGACGGTCGTCCTGCTGGGAGTCAACGGCGCGGGAGCCAACTCCATCTCGGTGGCCGACTTCAGGTTCACCGGGTAGCGGTCAGGTCCCGTGGCGGTCGTGCCCCCCGACCGCCACGGGACCTTCCCAGGACGACGGTGGCCTCGAGACGAGGCCACCGTCGTCCGCGGGCGTTGCGGTTCACGTGCGGTCGGGCAGCATCCTCAGCGGGGGGACCTCAGTAGGGCACCAACGGCACGCGGGATGGAATCCCACCCACGGGATGGGGGATGGAAGTCTGCGCTGGGCGCTCGCCCGATCCGCATCCGGGCGGGAGCAGTGGGGTCAGGCGCCGACGAGGACGAGGAGTGACGCCCAAGTCGTCATCGAGTGGAGTCTCTCGGCAGCCTCGTGCAGTCGGTCCCGCACGCGGGGCGCGGGGATCTTGCGCTCGCTCACCAGGGCTGTCGTCTCGTGTGAGGGCTCGATGCCGAACTCGTCGTCGAGAACCCGCACGCACTCGCGATAGGCGCGGAGCGCTGCTGCGTTGTTCCCCTCGGCGAGGTGGGCGCGGATGACCGTGCGGTGGGCGCTCTCGCGCAGCGGATCGATCTTGAGGGCGGCCAGGGCCGCGTCGATGGCCAGCCCGAAGAGGCCCCGCTCGACGCAGCGCAGGCGATCGCCTCCAGCACGTGCAACTGCACCTGCTGGAGCCGCTCCCTCTCGGGTGACCAGCCACTCGTCGTCCCAGTCCGGGAGCAGCTCCCGCTCGCAGTACCTGCGCAACGCCAGATCGGTGGGGTCGACGCAGCTGCCGGCCATGAGTCGGTGCGCGGCCATCGCCGAGGGCATGGACATCGACCTCGACTTCGACGATCCAGCTGCACGGATCCGTTCGCGCGCAGCAGGCCGGGGGCGATCTGGCCTGCCTGCCACAGGGCGCTGCGCAGGCTGGCCCGTGCCCTGTCCTCGGTCGCGTCAGGCCAGAGCCTCCCGGCCAGACGGCTGCGGCCGTGATCGCCGCTGAGGGCGACCACGGCCGCGAGGCGTCCAGTGGTGGAGGGCAACTCGACCGGCCGCCCGTCGATGTGGAGGGTGAACTGGCCGAGGAGGGTGATTCGGTATCGATGTCGCTCAGGCTCCAGGGATCCCTGTCCTGTGCGGCTGGGACTGCCCGCGCCGTCCGTCGCTTGTCGTCGTCACCAAGCTGCATGGCCTCCCCCTCGGGGTCGTCAGGTCTCCTCGTGCAGGTGGGGGAGGCGGGTCCTGTGGGCGCCGCGCCACCCCCGACGACCTCGGGTGACTCCGAGCCCCTGTGGTGGTTCCGGTGACCCAGAGTCGATCTGGACGTGAGGATAGCCAACCCTCAGTTGCGGTGTCTAGGGTCCGCTGTATCCTTCGCGCGCGGGGGACAAGTGAGGGGGACATGGAGCCACCGGGTGGGCCGGCCGATCGCGGCCCAGCGCATCGTGAGCGGACGGGACCTTGGGCCTGCAGATGCGGGTCGGGGGGCTGCATCTGGCCGTGTGCCCCCGCCTACGATTGACCCGATCAGCAGCACTTGTTACCCGTGGGTAATATGTGCCTGCGGGCGGCGGATTCGCCCAGCGGATCGAAGGAACTGGCCACCGGCGCACCCCTCGGGTGCTCCGGGCGATGAGAGAGGTCGACGACGCGACCATGAAGATCGTTGTCTGTGTGAAGCAGGTCCCGGACAGTTGGGCGGAGAAGTCGCTCAGCCCCGCCGACAACACGTTGGACCGCGGCTCGGTGGACGCCGTGATGAATGAGATCGACGAGTACGCGATCGAGGAGGCCCTGCGGCTGATCGAGGCGCACGGCGGCGAGGTGGTCGTCCTGTCCATGGGTCCCGCCCAGGCAACCGACACCATCCGCAAGGCGCTGTCGATGGGCGCCGACTCCGGCGTGCACATCGTCGACGACGGCCTGCACGGCTCGGACGCCGTGGCCACCTCCCTGGCGCTCGCCACGGCCATCAAGGGCCGAGACGCCGACCTGGTCATCCTCGGCTGCGAGTCGACGGACGCGCGGATGTCCGTGGTGCCCGCGATGGTCGCCGAGCGCCTCGGCCTGCCGCAGCTCACCTTCTGCAGCTCCGTGACCGTGGACGGCACGACCGTCACCACGAACCGCGTGACCGAGTACGGCTACGACGTCGTCGAGGCGACGCTGCCCGCGGTGGTCAGCGTGGTGGAGAAGATCAACGAGCCCCGGTACCCGTCCTTCAAGGGCATCATGGCCGCCAAGAAGAAGCCGGTCGAGACCCTCGACCTGGCCGGCCTGGGCGTCGCCGCCAGCGAGGTCGGTCTCGGCGCCGCATGGTCGGTCGTCGAAGAGGCCGCCGCCCGGCCGCCGAAGGCCAAGGGCACGATCGTCACCGACGAAGGTGCCGGTGGCGTGGCCATCGCCGATTTCCTGTCCGCGCAGAAGTTCATCTGAGGAGCCCAGCAATGGCTGAAGTACTTGTGCTCGTCGAGCATGTCGACGGCAATGTGAAGAAGGTCACCTACGAGCTGCTGGCCCTGGCCAAGCGCATCGGCGAGCCCGCCGCTGTGCTGGTCGGCGCTGGTGCCGACGCGGCGATCCCGGGCCTGGCCGAGCACGGTGCGGTGACGGTCTACGTCGCCGACGCCGCTGATCTCAGCGCCCACCCGGTCGCGCCGAAGGCCGAGGTCCTGGCCAAGCTGGTGGCCGAGAGGTCCCCGGCGGCGGTCCTGGTGGCCAGCACCGCCGAGGGCAAGGAGGTGGCCGCACGCCTGGCCATCAAGTCCGGCTCCGGCATCATCACCGACGCGGTCGACGTGTCCGCTGACGGCATCGCGACGCAGTCGGTGTTCGGTGGCGCCACGGTCGTGAAGTCGAAGGTGTCGGTCGGCACCCCGATCATCACCGTCCGTCCCAACAGCACCTCTCCCGAGGCATCTCCGGCCGCCGGCGCTCGCGTCGACGTGACCGTTGAGCTCTCGGATGCTGCGAAGTCGGCGCGGATCACCGATCGGGTGGTGCAGGCCAAGGGCGGTCGCCCTGACCTGTCCGAGGCAGCCGTTGTGGTGTCCGGCGGGCGTGGCGTGGGCGGGGCCGAGGGATTCGGCGTCATCGAGGCGCTGGCCGATTCGCTGGGTGCCGCTGTCGGCGCCTCCCGTGCCGCGACCGACGCGGGCTGGTACCCCCACCAGTACCAGGTGGGCCAGACCGGCAAGACAGTCGCCCCGCAGCTGTACATCGCCAACGGGATCTCCGGGGCCATCCAGCACCGGGCCGGCATGCAGACGTCGAAGACCGTCATCGTGGTCAACAAGGACCCGGAGGCGCCGATCTTCGAGCTCGCCGACTTCGGCGTCGTCGGTGACCTGTTCGCGGTCGTCCCGCAGTTGACCGACGAGGTTGCCAAGCGCAAGGGCTGATCGACGGAACGCTCCACCGCGGGGTCCGGCCGGCGACGGTCGGGCCCCGCGGTGCTGTGCTCCGTGGTGACGCGGGCCACGTCCAGCGCGGGAGCCGGTTCGGCCCGACTCGCCTACGATTGGCTGACCATGGGCACCTACCTCGACCACGCGGCGACCACGCCCCTTCTGGACTGTGCCCGCGACGCGATGATCGGTGCACTGTCGGACACGGGGAACGCTTCATCGCTGCATGCTGCCGGTCGGGCGGCGCGCCGACGCGTGGAGGAGTCCCGCGAGGCCATCGCCGCAGCGCTCTGCGTGACCCCGAGTGAGGTGATCTTCACGGCGGGCGGCACGGAGGCCGACAACCTGGCCATCAAGGGGCTCTGGTGGTCTCGCACTGCTGAGGACCCGGCGCGACGGCGGGTGCTCGCCTCGCGTATCGAGCATCACGCCGTCCTGGACCCCGTGCACTGGCTTGGCGAGCACGAGGACGCGGAGGTCGTCTGGCTCGATGTCGACGCCGAGGGGCGGGTTGACGTGGACCAGATCCGCGCCGAGTTGGCGGCACATCCGGGACGGACGGCACTCGTGGCCGTGATGTGGGCCAACAACGAGGTCGGGACCGTCCAGCCGATCCCGGAGATCGCTGCCCTGTGCGCCGAGGCCGGTGTCCCGCTGCACGTGGACGCGGTCCAGGCGGTCGGGTCCATCCCCGTTGACGCGACCCTCCCGGACACCATGGCCGTCTCCGCCCACAAGCTCGGCGGCCCGCTGGGAGTCGGTGCGCTCATCGCGCGGCGCGGGATCGAGCTCACGCCACTGACCCACGGCGGCGGGCAGGAGCGCCAGGTCCGTTCCGGGACTCTCGACGTGCCCGCGATCGTGGGGTTCGCCGCGGCAGTCGAGCACGTGCTGGGTGACGTCGTGGAGCGGTCCGCGCGGACATCAGCACTTCGCGACGAGGTGTTCGCCCGGGTCCTGGCGCTGGCCCCGGATGCCATCGTGAACGGCGCGGTCGGCGGGCTTGACACCCGGCTCCCCGGCAACGCGCACGTGTCGTTCCCCGGGTGCGAGAGCGACGCGCTGCTGATGCTCCTCGATGCGGCAGGCGTGGAGGTCTCGATGGGCTCCGCGTGCAGCGCGGGAGTCCCTGAGCCGAGTCACGTCCTTCTGGCCATGGGCATCGACCCGGTGCGGGCGCGATCGTCGTTGCGCTTCAGCCTGGGGCACTCCTCGACCAGCGCTGACGTGGATGCGCTCGTTGCGGCCCTGCCGGCGGCTCTGGCCCGCGCCGGGCGTGCAGGTCAGGTGCGGATCAGCGCCCAGATGGCGGCCGCTGCTCGCGACGGGGGCTGAGGGTGAAGGTCCTGGCCGCCATGTCCGGCGGGGTCGACTCGGCCGTGGCGGCGGCGCGGGCAGTCGCCGCAGGTCACGACGTCACCGGTGTCCACCTTGCCCTGTCTCGCAACCCGGAGTCGTACCGGTCGGGGGCGCGCGGGTGCTGCACGATCGAGGATTCCCGCGATGCCTGGCGGGCAGCCGACCTGTTGGGCATCCCGTTCTACGTGTGGGACATGTCCGAGGAGTTCGCCGCCGACGTCGTGGACGACTTCCTTGCCGAGTACGCCGCCGGTCGGACGCCGAACCCGTGCCTGCGCTGCAACGAGCGGATCAAGTTCGCTGCCGTTCTGGACAGAGCCGTTGCCCTCGGCTTCGATGCCGTCTGCACGGGGCACTACGCGCGGTTGGTCGAGGGGCCCAACGGCCGCGAGCTGCACCGAGCGGTGGACCCGGGCAAGGACCAGTCCTACGTCCTGGGCGTCCTCGACGCCGGCCAGCTCGCGGGCTGCATGTTCCCGCTGGGCGGCTCGCTGAAGTCCGAGGTCCGCGCTGAGGCCGCCGCGCTGGGCCTGGCCGTGGCGGCCAAGCCGGACAGCCACGACATCTGCTTCATCCCGAGTGGGGACACGTCCGGATTCCTCCACGGGCGCCTCGGGTCCGCGCCCGGGGAGATCGTGGACGCCGTGACCGGTGAGGTGGTGGGCGCGCATGACGGCGCGTACGCCTTCACAGTCGGCCAGCGCCGCGGCGTCGGACTGGGCAATCCCGCGCCCGACGGTGCGAGGCGCTACGTGGTTGACGTCGACATCAGCAGCCGGCGGGTCTCTGTCGGGCCCGTGGCCATGCTGGACGTCCACCGGATCTCGGCGATCCGTCCCCGGTGGTCCGGGCCGGCTCTGGAGGTGTCGGCCGAGCTGGGCGTGCAGGTCCGGGCGCACGGCGAGGAGATCCCTGCGGTGGTGACCCCACAGGGACTGGGATTCGTCGCCGACCTGGCCAGCCCGCTTCGGGGCGTGGCCCCGGGTCAGGCAGCCGTGCTCTACGACGGCACCCGGGTGGTGGGTTCGGGCACGATCGCGCGAGGGGCCGCGTGAGCGACGGTCCACAGACCTCCTCGGCGGACCAGGACGAGGTGGACGACAAGGCCCAGGTCCCGGCGGCCGACCCCGACGGCATCAACGCCCGAGCGCTGTCCATCGGGATCGCCGTGGGCGCGTACGCCATCAGCTTCGGTGCCGTGAGCGTGGCCGCCGGCCTGAACGTCCTGCAGGCCCAGGCACTGTCCGCCCTGATGTTCACCGGAGCCTCGCAGTTCGCCTTCGTCGGCGTCGTTGCGGCCGGTGGGGGATTGGTGGCGGCCGTGATCACCGCGTGGTTGCTGGGCCTGCGCAACGGCCTGTACGCACTGCACCTGGCCACTGTCCTCAGCCCGTCCGGCCGGCCGTCGGAACGGTTGCGGGGCTGGCGGCGGATGGGAGCGGCCCAGTTCACGATCGACGAGTCCACCGCGATGGCCCTGGCCTACGAGGGGGATCCGGCGGCCACGCGCAGGGCGTTCTGGGCCACGGGATGGTCGGTCTTCGTCCTGTGGAACCTGGGCACCCTGCTGGGTGCGGTCGGCGCCGCATCCTTGAGCGACCCTCGGGTGCTGGGTCTGGATGCGGCGATCCCCGCCGGGTTCCTCGCGCTGCTCTGGCCCCGCCTGGTGGATCGGTCCGCGTGGGCGCTGGCCGTGGCGTCGGGCGTGCTCGCGCTGGCCCTTGCCCCCGTCCTCCGACCGGGCATGCCGGTGCTGGCAGGTGCCGGCCTGGCCGTGGCCGGCGCCCTGTGGCTGACCCGGGGGCGTTCCTGATGTGGCCCGCCCTCCTCGTGGCCTCGCTGGCCTCGTTCGTCACGAAGTGGGCTGGGCACCTGCTGCCGGAGTCGCTGCTCGAGCGGCCTTTGGTGAGCAGGGCCGCGGCGCTGCTCCCGATCGGCCTGCTGGCGGCGCTGCTGGCCATCCAGACGTTCTGGTCGCCGACGGGGTTCGTGATCGATGCCCGTGCGGCGGGGGTCGCGGTCGCAGCGGTCGCGCTGATGCTCCGCGCGCCCTTCCTGGTCGTCGTGATCTCAGCTGCCGCCACCGCAGCCCTGTTGCGTGCTGTGGGGTTGGGCTGAGGGCCGGTTCGATCAGGCGTCGGCGGGGAAGTGGACTCCGACCTGCGCGCGTGCCCGGTCGAGGATGCGTGCGACGGCCAGGGACTTGTCGACCGGCCATGTGGGGGACTGCTCGCCGGCGCGCACACACTCGATGAAGTGCTCCACCTCGTAGCGCATGTGGTGCGGGGACTGCTCGCGGGTGAGGTCGCGAGAGGTGCCGTCGCGCAGGTCCAGGCGGACGCTTGTGGGCACGCTGCAGTCGTCGAAGTGGATGACACCGGCCTCGCCGGTGATGGCCGAGCCGACCCCGCCGGGTGCGATCTTGGAGTGCAGGCAGGCCACCTCGAACCCGTCGTACCCCAGGAGGAGCGTGCCCTGTCCGTCGACGCCGCTGGGGAGGAGATGCCCGGTCGCGTGGACCGAGGTCGGTTCGCCGAACAGCAGCTGTGACAGCGCGACGGTGTAGACACCCAGGTCCATCAGTGACCCGGCCGCGAACTCGGGGTTGAACGCGTTGGGCAGCTCGCCGGCCTTCAGCTTGTCGTAGCGGGAGGAGTACTGGTCCTTCGCGAGCACCACGCGTCGCAGGGTCCCGACCTCAGGGACGGCGTCGCGGATCGCCTGCACGTTCGGCTCCCAGGGGGAGGTGTAGGCCTCCATCAGGACTCGGTCAGCCTGAAGAGCTGCGGCGGCCATCGCCTCGACCTCGCGGGCGTTTGCGCCCATCGGCTTCTCGGTCAGGACGTGCTTGCCGGCGCGCAGCATCGCGATGGACTGCTCGGCGTGCAGGGAGTTGGGGCTGGCGATGTAGACGGCGTCCACGTCCGGGTCGTTCGCCAGGTCGGCCACTGACGTGTGGAGGCGGGCGATCCCGTGCCGATCGGCGAAAGCCCACCCCGTCTCCGCTGAGCGCGAGCAGGCGGCCACGACCTCGAAGCCGTCGACCGTCCGGCCCGCATCGATGAGGGCCCCGGTGATCCAGTTGGTGCCGATGACGGCGAAGCGCACGTTGTCCACGGGCACAAGGGTGTCAGGTTGGCCGCGGGAATGGTGTTCATGACCGGGGCGACGGGACAATGGGGCCCGTGGAGACCCGTGAGGACGCATCGACCATCGCTGTCACCGGGATCGGCTCGATGCCGGGCACGGACTCGGCGCGAGTCGGCGCGCATCGTTGCCGGTGAGCTCGACATCCCACACCTGGTCGAGCTCCCCGCGCGAGGTCCCGGCGGGGACATGCTCGGTCGGACCCTGGCCCTGGTCTCCTCGGCCACGGGGGAGTTCGCCGCCGAGACCACTCCGGACGGGTGGCGGTTGGCCGGGGGTCGCTCGGGTGGGGACCTCGGCCGCCAGATGCGTCGCGGCGTCTCCTGGCTCGCGGAGGACGTCGATCGGATGGAGCTCGAGCTCGCGGGGTTCACGGGCCGGGTGAAGGTCCAGGTGACCGGTCCGTGGACGCTCGCCGCGGGGGTCGAGGCGGTGCGCGGGACGCGGCTGGTGGCCGATGCGGGGGCGTGCACGGACCTGGCCGCGGCACTCGCGGAAGCCGTGGCCGAGCACGTGGCGATGATCGGTCGACGCATCCCGGGGGCTCAGGTCGTGCTCCAGGTCGACGAACCCACCCTTCCGATCGTGCTTGCCGGACACATCCGCACCCCCAGCGGTCGTGGGGTGCTGCGGGTTCCCGAGGTCCCCGAGATCGTGTCGGGGCTGGCGGCTGTGGCCGACGCCGCACGCGGATCAGGCGCCGTTCTGACGGTGGCCCACTGCTGCGACCGGGACGTGCCCTTCGAGGTGCTGCGCCGCGCCGGATTCGAGGCCGTGGCGGTCGATACCGAACTCATCGGGGACGCGGCCGACGAGGCGTTGGGCTCATGGTGGGACGCCGGGGGAGTGGTCGTCCTGGGCGCGGTTCCCTCGCTCGACGATCCACGCCTGACCGCTGACGACCTGGCTCGTCGGGTGATGCGGTTGTGGAATCGGATCGGGTTCGGTATCGCCGACGTCGGGGAGCGGACGTGGCTCAGCCCCGCGTGCGGGCTCGCGGGAGCCTCCCCGACATGGGCCCGCGAGGTGGGTGCCCTGATGCGCGCAGCGGCGAGGATGCTCGAGTCCTCCGAGTAACGACGCCGCGTGTCGGTGGGCACCGGTAACCTGCGGGCGTGACGCAGATCGACGATGCCCGCGCCCGGTGGGTGCAGTTGGTGGAGCAGGTGGAGGCCGCCCGGACGGCCTACTACCAGCACGACGCCCCTACGATCTCCGACGCCGAGTACGACGCCCTGTTCGCCGAGCTCGTGGCACTGGAGGGCCAGCATCCGGAGTTCGTGAGCCAGGACTCCCCGACGCAGTCGGTCGGCGGGACACCGGCCGAGATGTTCGATCCGGTCGAGCACCTTCAGCGGCTGTACTCGCTGGACAACGCCTTCTCCGACGACGAGCTGTCGGCGTGGGCGGAGCGGGTGGAGGGCTCGGTCAACCGGTTCCCGTCGGTGCTGTGCGAGTTGAAGATCGACGGGCTGGCGGTCGACATCGTCTACCGGTCCGGGCGCCTGGTGTCGGTGGCCACGCGCGGTGACGGTCGCGTGGGGGAGGACGTCACCTACAACGCGCAGTTCATCCCCGCGATCCCCGCACGGCTGACCCCGACCGATGATGCGGCCGTGCCTGCGCTGGTCGAGGTCCGGGGGGAGGTGTTCTTCCCCGTGGCCGACTTCGAGCGGATCAACGACGAGCAGCTGGCCCTGGGTCGCTCGCCCTTCGCCAACCCGCGCAACACCGCGGCCGGCACCTTGCGCCAACGGATCGACCGCCGCGAGGAGGAATTGGCCAAGGCCACCACCGCGCTGGAGGCCGCCCGGTCGCGGGACGCGTCCGCGGGCGCGCTGGAGCGGGCCGAGGGGCGCGTGGCCAGGATGGCCGCCGAGGTGGAGCGAGTCCGGTCGAACATGAGCCGGCTGCGCCTCACGGTGCACGGGGTGGGTGCCCGCGAGGGGCTGGCCATTGAGACCCAGTCCCACGGGTACGAGGTGCTGTCCGCGCTGGGCCTGCCGACCTCGGACCGGGCGAAGGTCGTGGACGGACTCGACGCCGTACGCGATTTCATCGAGTTCTACGCCGAGCACCGCCACGACGTGGAGCACGAGATCGATGGCGTGGTGGTCAAGGTCGATGACCTCGAGCTGCAGGGGCAGCTGGGCGCGACGTCCCGGGCACCGCGGTGGGCCATCGCCTTCAAGTACCCGCCGGAGGTGGTCCGCACCCGGCTCCTGGACATCCGCGTGAACGTCGGGCGCACCGGTCGGGTCACCCCGTACGCGGTGATGGCCCCGGCGAAGGTGGCTGGCTCGACTGTGGAGATGGCCACGCTGCACAACGCGAGCGAGGTCGTTCGCAAGGGCGTCCTCATCGGGGACCTGGTGTTCCTGCGCAAGGCCGGGGACGTGATCCCCGAGGTGATCGGCCCGGTGGTCGAGGAGCGCACAGGGGCCGAGCGGGCGTTCGTGATGCCGACCCACTGCCCGGAGTGCGGCACCCCGCTGGCGCCGGCCAAGGAGGGCGACGTCGACATCCGCTGCCCGAACACGCGCTCATGTCCAGCGCAGCTTCGCGAGCGGGTGTTCCACGTCGCCTCGCGCGGCGCCTTCGACATCGAGGGCCTGGGCTGGAAGGCGGGGGTGGCACTGCTCGAGTACGGGGTCGTGACGGACGAGGGTGACCTGTTCGCCCTCGATGCCGCCACCCTGCGCACCGTTCCGTTCTTCACGCGTGCGGCCAAGGCCGGTGAGGTGGGTCCTCAGCTGACGGCCAACGCCGAGGTGCTGTTGACCCAGCTGGAGAAGGCCAAGGCCCAGCCGCTGTGGCGCGTCCTGGTCGCACTGTCGATCCGGCATGTCGGTCCCACGGCCGCCCAGGCGTTGGCGCGCGAGTTCGTGTCCCTGGACGCCATCGTTGCCGCATCCGTGGAGGAACTTGCCACGACCGAGGGCGTGGGCCCGATCATCGCCGAGGCCGTTGTCGAGTGGTTCGCCGTGGACTGGCACCGCGAGGTCGTCGACAAGTGGCGCGCTGCCGGGGTTCGGATGGCCGATGAGGTTGTCGAGACCGGTCCCCAGCCGCTGGCCGGGCTCACGGTGGTGATCACTGGTTCACTCACCGGCTACACGCGCGACAGCGCAGCCGAGGCGGTCACGCGTCGCGGCGGCAAGGTGGCCTCCTCGGTGTCGAAGAAGACGGACTTCGTCGTCGTGGGCGAGAACGCCGGCTCGAAGGCGGACAAGGCGGTCGCCCTCGCGCGCCCGGTGCTCGACGCCGACGGGTTCGGGGTGCTGCTCGAGCAGGGCCCGGATCGCAGCGGCGGCGGTCGCGAAGGTGGGCGGGTAGCCCCGCTCGCACCCCAGCAGGCCGGCGGGACGGCCCGGGAGCCCGAGGCTTCGGACGAGTCCTGTGGACAACTGGTTGCAGCATCTGGGAGGCGATGGGAGCGTACGCATGCGCCGCGGGGGAGGCGCGGGACGTGGAGGGGGAGCCACGTGCGTGAGGCGGGTCGTTGCCGGCAGGGGGAGCCGGCAGCGACCCGCCTGCGTGCGTTTCGGGCGGCAGGGGCGCCCGACCTAGGATGTGCCCCATGCCTGAGAA
This sequence comes from uncultured Actinomycetes bacterium, assembly GCA_963700475.1. Taxonomy (GTDB): domain Bacteria; phylum Actinomycetota; class Actinomycetes; order S36-B12; family CAIYMF01; genus Prado023. Next base: position 547,154 of record CAVOXR010000009.1, on the reverse strand, counting down.
CCCATCGGCGATCACGCGCGAGCAGGTGGCCCACCTCGGTCGCCTCGCCCGGCTGTCCCTCACCGAGGACGAACTCGACCACTACAGCGCCCAACTCGCCGACATCCTCGGCGCCGTCGCCCGCGTGACCGAGGTCGCCACCCCGGACGTTCCCGCCACCTCGCACCCGATGCCGCTTGAGAACGTCTTCCGCGAGGACATCCCGCGCCCGAGCCTGACCCAGCAGGAGGCGCTCTCCGGGGCACCCGCCGCCGAGGACGACCGATTCCGCGTCCCGCGCATCCTGGACGAGGAGTGAGCGACATGGCCCACGCGCTTGACCTGACCCGCCTCACCGCGTCGCAGCACTCCGAGCTGTTGCGCAGTCGCGCCGTCTCCGCGCGCGAGCTCGCGACCGCCCACCTCGACCGGATCGCCGCCGTCGACGGTGACATCCACGCGTTCCTGCACGTCGACTCCGAGGGCGCCCTGGCCGCCGCCGATGCCATCGACGCTGCCCGGGCAGCCGGTGAGGAACTCGGGCCTTTGGCTGGCGTCCCGCTGGCCCTCAAGGACGTCCTGACGATGAAGGGTGCGCCCACGACCTGTGGCTCGCGGATCCTCGAGGGATGGCACCCGCCGTACGACGCGACCGTCACCCGCCGCCTCCGGGAGGCCGGGATCGTCATCCTCGGCAAGACGAACATGGACGAGTTCGCGATGGGCTCCTCCACCGAGCACTCCGCCTACGGCCCGACCCACAACCCGTGGGACCTCGACCGGATCCCCGGCGGCTCGGGCGGCGGCAGCGCTGCCGCACTCGCCGCGTTCGAGGCCCCGCTGGCGATCGGCACCGACACGGGTGGCTCGATCCGCCAGCCTGCGGCCGTCACGGGCACGGTGGGCGTCAAGCCCACATATGGCGCAGTCTCCCGCTACGGCCTCGTGGCGCTGGCCTCGTCCCTGGACCAGGCCGGGCCGTGTGCCCGGACTGTCCTCGACACCGCCCTACTCCACGAGGTCATCGCGGGCTACGACCCGATGGACTCCACGTCACTGGCCCAGCCCGTGCCTGACGTCGTGGCCGCGGCCAAGCGCGCCGACGTCACGGGGATGCGCATCGGCCTGGTGAAGGAGCTCGGCGGCGAGGGATACCAGGCCGGCGTGCGCCAGCGCTTCGCCGAGGCCGTCACGATCCTCGAGAAGCTGGGTGCCGAGGTCGTCGAGGTCTCCTGCCCGAGCTTCGACTACGCACTGGCCGCCTACTACCTGATCCTGCCCAGCGAGGCATCGAGCAACCTGGCCAAGTTCGACGGCATGCGCTACGGCCAGCGGGTGGGCGATGACGGCTCACGCTCGGTCGAGGAGGTCATGAGCCTGACTCGCGAGTCCGGTTTCGGGGCGGAGGTGAAGCGCCGGATCATGCTGGGCACCTACGCCCTCTCGAGCGGGTACTACGACGCGTACTACGGCTCGGCGCAGAAGGTGCGCACGCTCATCCAGCGCGACTTCGCAGCGGCGTTCGAGCAGGTCGATGTGCTCATCTCGCCGACCGCACCCACCACGGCGTTCAAGCTCGGCGAGAAGCTCGACGACCCGCTGGCGATGTACCTCAACGACGTCGCGACGATCCCGGTGAACCTCGCCGGGAACGCAGCGATGAGCCTGCCGGTAGGTCTTGCCCCGGAGGACGGCCTGCCTGTGGGTCTGCAGATCATCGCCCCGGCGATGGCCGATGACCGGCTCTACCGCGTGGGTGGTGCGCTGGAACAGGCGCTGTTCAACCGGTGGGGCGGCCTGCTGATCGAGGAGGTGCCGGCGCGATGACCGAGACCATGGACTTCGACACCGCCCTCGAGCGGTTCGACCCGGTGATGGGCCTGGAGGTCCACGTCGAGCTGAACACCGCGACCAAGATGTTCTGCGGCTGCTCGACGGTGTTCGGCGCCGAGCCCAACACCCAGGTCTGCCCGGTCTGCCTCGGCCTGCCCGGGGCGCTTCCGGCGCTGAACCGGATCGGCGTGGAGTCGGCGATGCGGATCGGACTGGCGTTGAACTGCCAGGTCGCCGAGTGGTGCCGGTTCGCGCGGAAGAACTACTTCTACCCGGACATGCCGAAGAACTTCCAGACCTCGCAGTACGACGAGCCGATCTGCTTCGACGGGTACCTCGACGTCGATTACGAGACCCCCGAGGGTCGCCGGACCTTCCGCGTGGGCATCGAGCGTGCGCACATGGAGGAGGACACCGGGCAAGAACAGCCACATGGGCGGCGCCACGGGGCGCATCCACGGGGCGGACTACTCGTTGGTCGACTACAACCGCGCGGGCATCCCACTGATCGAGATCGTCACGAAGCCGATCGAGGGGGCCGGACGCTACGCCCCCGAGGTCGCCAAGGCCTATGTCGCCGCCCTGCGGGAGCTGCTGCGCGCACTGGGAGTCTCCGACGTGCGGATGGAGCAGGGGTCGCTGCGCTGCGACGTCAACCTGTCCCTGCGGCCCGATCCGTCATCCCCGTTCGGCACCCGCTCGGAGACGAAGAACGTGAACTCGCTGCGCTCGGTCGAGCGTGCGGTGCGCTACGAGATCGGCCGGCAGGCCGCGCTGCTCACCGAGGGAGGCAAGGTCGTCCAGGAGACCCGGCACTGGCACGAGGACACCGGGCTGACCACCTCGGGGCGCATCAAGGAGGAGTCCGAGGACTACCGCTACTTCCCCGAGCCGGACCTCGTCCCGATCGCCCCCTCACGCGAGTGGGTCGAGCAGCTGCGCGCGACCCTGCCGGAGAACCCGGCGGTCCGCCGGGCGCGGATCGCCGCCGAGTGGGGCATCAACGACCACGACATGGCCACGGTCATCAACGCCGGGGCGCTGGACCTCGTCGAGGAGACCATCGCCGCAGGGTGTGACCAGGCCTCGGCGCGCAAGTGGTGGACCGGGGAGCTGTCGCGGATTGCCAAGGACCGGGGCGTCGAGCTCGCCGACCTGTCGATCAGCCCGGCCCAGGTCGCCGAGCTCGAGTCCCTGGTCGTGGCGGGCACGGTGAACGACAAGTTGGCCCGACAGGTGATCGAGGGAGTGCTGGCCGGCGAGGGCTCGCCGAGTGAGGTCGTGGCTGGGCGTGGCTTGGCCGTCGTGTCCGACGATGGCCCGCTGTTGGCCGCCATCGACGAGGCGTTGGCCGCGCAGCCCGACGTCGCCGACAAGATCAGGGGCGGCAAGGTCCAGGCCGCCGGAGCGATCGTCGGTGCGGTGATGAAGGCAACGCGCGGTCAGGCGGACGCGGGCCGTGTGCGCGCCCTGATCTTCGAACGCCTCGGCGTCGAGGAGTAGACCGCACCACCCGTCCCACGACCCAGCTCTCCCCGCTGCACCCCCCACTCGCTGCTGCCCCCTCGTGGTCCGCTCTTCGGTGGCCGAACGCTCGGTTGGTCCGGATTCCCGACCAGGATCGGTCGGGAATCCGGACGAGTTGTGGATGCCGATGACCCGCGCCGGGCCAACAGCCGGACAGCGAAGCGCCCCGGCCGATCCGACCGGGGCGCTGGGCGTTTGCTCGGGGACTACTCCGCGGTGAACTTCTCCACGGCGCGCCAGGCCAGCGGGAACAGCCCGGCTGCCAGGGCCACCTTGAGCAGGTCGCCGACCAGGAACGGCGTCACGCCCAGCGAGATCGCCTCGGACAGCGAGACTCCGATGGCCACAGCCAGCCAGGTGGCGCCGATCGCGTAGATGACGACGTTGCCCAGCACCATCAGGCCGGCGGTGCGCGGTGCGGTCCGGGTGGCGCCCCTCTGGGCCAACCATCCGACCAGGGCAGCAGCCGCGATGAAGCCCAGGATGTAGCCGAAGCTGACGGTCAGGGCGCCGGACTTGAAGGCGCTGGACCCCTCAGCGAACCACGGCACGCCGGCCAGGCCGGCAATTGCGTAGAGGGTCATCGAGGCGACGCCGCGCCACATGCCCAGGGCTGCCGCGGTGAGCAGGACGGCGAACGTCTGGCCCGTCAGCGGGACAGGCGTGAAGGGCAGCGGGATCGCGACCTGCGCGGCCAGGCCGACGAAGGCCGCACCGGCGACGACGAGGACCGCGTTGCGGACAGCGCTGCGCCCGAAGACATCGGCGATGACCCCGGGGGCGGGGGTGGCGAGGGACATGGCGTTTCTCCTGATCGAACTCACCGACGACTACCCGCCGGCTGGGACGGGGCGAGCCTATCGGGACCGCCGGGTCGGATGTCGGGGACCCCGGCCCGCAATTGACCGGTCCGCCACGAGCGAGCCCGTACCCTAGGCGCATGCGCAGACGGCCAGTGGTGACCCTCGCGGCATCCCTTGCCGGACTCGCCCTGCTGGCAGGATCGATCGGCGGCCCGTCGCTGGCCACGGAGGCGCTGCCGCCCGAGGTGCGCGGGGCGCAGGGGCCGGGGGTGCATGTGGTCGCCGTCGGCGACATTGCCAATCCTGGTGGCGCCTACGTCGAGACTGCGGCGCTCACCCGGGCGCTGGCCCCCGAGAAGGTCCTGCTCGCCGGGGACATCGCCTACCCGAGCGCCACGATCGCTGAGCTCCGCGGGCTGTTCGACCCGTCGTGGGGCGAGTTCCGCTCACGGTGGCTGCCGGTGCCGGGCAATCACGAGTACCGCACAGCCGGGGCGGGTGGGTATCGCGAGTTCTTCGACGAGAGCGGTGGCCTGTACTGGTCGAAGAAGGTCGGCTCGTGGCGTGTCATCGGCCTCGACTCCGAGAAGGTGGCCAGTGCCAAGCAGCGCAAGTGGCTCAAGGCCACGCTGAAGAAGCACAACGGGAAGCCGACTCTGGTCATGTGGCACCGTCCGCGCTTCTCCCGCGGCGAGCACTCCGACCAGGCCGACACGGCAGGGCTCTACAACCTGGTGCGCGGCGACAAGGACGTGAAGCTCCTGGTCTGGGGCCACGACCACGACTACGAGCGCATGAGCATCCCTGTGGTCGGCCGCACTGCACCCTTGAGGGCCTTCGTCGTGGGCACCGGCGGAGCTGAGCAGCGCTCGGGCACGACCAACGACGGCCGGACGTGGAGCGAGTTCTTCGACAACACCGACTACGGGGTCCTGGACCTCACGGCTTGATGCCCGCGGGTTCAGCTGGGCCTTCGTGACCATCGACGGAACGACCCTGGACAGCGGTTCCCAGACCTGGTGACGCAGTTGTCGCAGGCGGGTGTGGTCCACCCGGGCTAGGCTTCCCGGGTGCCGCGGCGACTGGTGATCATGGGCTCGGGAGAGACGACCACCGGGATGCTCGGCGTCCATCGCGAGGTGTTCTCCGGCCTGCCGGACCCGACCGATGCCCGACTCATGGACAGCCCGTTCGCCTTCCAGGAGAACGCCGACGAGCTGGTCGAGAAGATCAACCAGTACTTCACCGAGTCGCTCGGGCATCCGTTGCGGGCCGTCACCCTGCCCGCCGGGGCTGATGCCCTGACGGTCGAGCGGGCCCTGGCCGACATCCGCGCCGCCGAGTGGGTCTTCGCTGGCCCCGGATCCCCGAGCTATGCCCGGCGGTGCTGGGAGGGGACGGGCGTTCCGGAGGCCCTGGCCGGGGTTGTGGCGCCCGGCCGGTCGGGGGTACTTGTGTTCGCCTCCGCCGCGGTCGTCACCCTCGGGGACTGGGCTCTGCCGGTGTACGAGATCTACAAGGTCGGTGAGGACCCGCGCTGGGAGCCGGGCATCGGGCTGATGAGCCAGATCCTGGGCTGGCGCTGTGCGGTCATCCCGCACTACGACAACCGCGAGGGCGGCACGCACGACACGCGCTTCTGCTACGTCGGCGGTCGGAGGCTGGCCCAGATCGAGCCCGACCTTGGCGACGGCTTCATCCTCGGTGTCGACGAGCACACAGCGCTCGTCCTGGACCTTGATGCCGGCACCGCGTGGGTGGCGGGCCGCAGCGCGGTGACCCTTCGGGTGGCCGGTGTGGAGGACGTTGTTCCCAACGGCTCGCGCCTGACCATCGCCGAGCTCGAGGACCGGATCGCCGCCCTGGGGGCCGGTGCGGCGGTGGGTCGTGAGACTGGGCCGTCGGGCTCGGGCACGGACGCCGGCGCCGAGTCGGGACTCGACCCGAGCGCCGAGGACGCCGCCGCCCCGGACGCCGACCGCCGCGGAAGCCGACGCCCTGGACGGCGACGCCCCGGACGCCGCCGACCTCGCGCGCGCCATCCTTGCGGTACTCCCAGCCACCGCGGCAGACGAGCGCGCGGCCGTGGTCGCCCTCGTCCATCAGGCCGAGGCCGCCTCGGCGACCCACGACCGGGAACTGGCGGGCAGGGCCGTCCAGGCGTTGGTGGACCTGCGCTCGGACAGCCGGGCTGCGGGCGACTGGGCGGCAAGCGACCGACTGCGCGACGTGCTGGCCGGGGTCGGCGTCGAGGTGCGCGACAGCCGCGAGGGGTCGACATGGCAGTGGATGTGACTCCCGGGCCGATCGCCCTGGTCGGGTCGGGGGAGTACCTGCCGGTCATGCTCGAGATCGAGCGGCACCTGATCGAGGGCCGCCCGCCGAAGTACGTGCAGATCCCCACGGCGGCCGCACCCGAGGGGCCGGCAGTCCTGGCCAAGTGGACCCGTCTGGGTGCCGAGCAGGCCGAGCGGCTGGGCGTGGAGGCGGTCCCGCTCGTCGTCCACGATCGCGCGCGAGGCCGATGACCCCACGATCGCCGAGCAGGTGCGGGGGGCGGGCCTGGTGTACATGTCCGGCGGGAACCCGGCACACCTGGCCGGGGCGTTGCGCGACTCCGCGCTGTGGCGCGAGGTCCTCGCAGCCTGGCGCGGCGGGGCTGCGCTGGCGGGCTGCAGCGCGGGGGCGATGGCCATGACCGGATGGGTGCCGCACGTTCGGGCGCTGCACCGGCCTGCTGATCAGGGTCTGGGACTGCTTCCGCACCTGCGGGTCATCCCGCACTTCGACAAGATGCTCGGCTGGGCCCCCGACATGGTCACCCGAGTCCTGCTGCACGCCCCCGACGGGATCACCGTGCTGGGCATCGATGAGGACACCGCCCTGGTGGGTGGGCCCGTCGAGTGGACGGTGATGGGCCGGCAGTCCGTGTGGACGCTCGGACACGGCTCGCGTGTCGAGCACCGGTCGGGATCGACGGTCATCACGCAGGGGCCCGAGAATGTCGGGGTCCCGCTCACGTGACGACGCTGCTCCCCGGCTACATCCTCGAGGGCCTGCCCGAGGAGGTGGCTGCGGGGTGCGTCGCCTGGGACTCCGGCGACCCGGACCCAGCGATCCTCGCCGACGTGGAGGTGTTCGTCCCGCCCTACACGGCAGGCCGAGGACGACCTGGCCATGATGGCCCGGATGCCGAACCTGCGGGTCGTGCAGACCCTGACCGCGGGGGTCGACAACGTGCTTGCCGCGCTCCCGAACGGTGTCACGTTGTGCAACGCCGCCGGGGTCCACGACGCCTCCACCGCCGAGCTCGCCGTCGGACTCACCATCGCCAGCCTGCGCCACCTCGACGACTTCGCCCGCGCCATGCCCGAGGGTCGCTGGCTCTACGACCGGCACGAGGCACTGGCGGACAAGCGCGTGCTGATCGTCGGCTTCGGGTCGATCGGACGGGCGATCGCGCGCCGCCTCGACGGGTTCGAGTGCCACGTGACTGCCGTGGCCCGCAGCGCCCGGATGGTCGACGGGATCGACGTCCGCTCGATCGAGGAGCTGCCCGGCCTGCTCCCGGACGCGGATGTGGTGATCCTGATCGTGCCGCTGACTCCGGACACCCGCCGGATGGTCGACGCGGACTTCCTGGCCCGCATGCCCGACGGCGCGCTGCTGGTGAACGTCTCGCGCGGCGCGGTGGTCGACACCGACGCACTTCTGGCCGAGTGCGCGGCCGGGCGCCTGCGCGCAGCCCTGGACGTCACCGACCCCGAGCCGCTGCCCGCAGACCACCCGCTCTGGCGGACCCCCGGCGTCCTGATCAGCCCGCACGTGGGCGGCAACACGTCAGCATTCCTGCCCCGTGCGCGCCGATTGGTGGCGGCCCAGTTGATGAGTTGGACGAGCGGCGGGCCTCTGATCAACGTGGTCGTTCCCGAGGCGCACCAGGCTCCGCCGCGCTCGGCGGTTCATGCCGGGGACTGACACCCAAAGAAGCGCGCCGCTAGGTTCGGCCAGTAGCCCGCAAAGATGTCGTAGGTCCTGCGCCCGATTCCCATGGGTGTGCCCCTTCACGTGACTGGCGGAGCCCTGCTGCACAGGCCCCGCATGTCCCTCGGGATGGTACGAGGCAGCCGCGTCCTTGCCCAGCCTGGCGACGAACCCGCCCGGCCGTCCCCGCCGGTGGATTCAGCCGGGACCCGGAGCTGTCGCCTGGGTGCGTCCGCATCGACCCAAGTGGTGGGCGGAGCCGCCCACTACGCTTGCCTCATGACCGAGACCCCCACCACCCCCGACATCAAGCCCCGCAGCCGCACCGTCACCGACGGCCTCGAGCGCGCCGCCGCCCGCGGGATGCTGCGTGCGGTGGGCATGTCCGACGAGGACTTCCCGAAGCCCCAGATCGGCATCGCCTCGAGCTGGAACGAGATCACCCCCTGCAACCTGTCCCTCGAGCGGCTGGCCCGCTCGGCCAAGGAGGGCGTGCACGCCGGCGGCGGCTACCCGCTGCAGTTCGGCACCATCTCGGTCTCCGACGGGATCTCGATGGGCCACGAGGGGATGCACTTCTCGCTGGTGAGCCGCGAGATCATCGCCGACTCCGTCGAGGCGGTCATGCAGGCGGAGTGCCTCGACGGGATGGTCACGTTCGCCGGCTGCGACAAGTCGCTGCCCGGCATGCTGATGGCCGCCGCACGCCTGGACGTCGCGTCGGTGTTCGTCTACGCCGGGTCGATCCTCCCCGGTCGGGTCGGTGACCGCGACGTCACGATCATCGACGCCTTCGAGGCCGTCGGCGCGTGCGCCCGCGGGCTGATCACGCGCGCGGAGGTCGACGAGATCGAGCGGGCGATCTGCCCCGGCGAGGGCGCGTGCGGCGGGATGTACACCGCCAACACGATGGCCTCGGCCGCTGAGGCGATGGGCATGAGCCTTCCCGGCTCGGCCGCCCCGCCCGCGGTGGACCGCCGTCGCGACGGGTTCTCCCGGCGTTCCGGGGAGGCCGTGGTCGAGATGCTGCGCCAGGGCATCACGACCCGCGACATCATCACGAAGAAGTCCCTGGAGAACGCGATCGCCGTGGTCATGGCCCTCGGCGGCTCCACCAACGCCGTCCTGCACCTGCTGGCGATCGCCCACGAGGCGGACATCGACCTCGAGATGGAGGACTTCCAGCGCATCGGCGCCAAGGTCCCGCTGCTCGGCGACCTCAAGCCGTTCGGCCGCTTCGTGATGAGCGACATGGACCGGGTCGGGGGAGTGCCCGTCATCATGCGGGCCCTGCTCGATGCCGGGTTGCTGCACGGCGACTGTCTGACCGTGACCGGTCGAACAGTCGCCGAGAACCTGGCCGAGGTGAACCCGCCGGACCCGGATGGCACGATCCTGCGCGCCATGAACGATCCGATGGGCGGCGCCGGAGGCATCACCATCCTCGGCGGATCGCTGGTCCCCGAGGGAGCGGTCGTGAAGAACGCTGGCATCCCGGTGGAGGTCTTCGAGGGCCCGGCGCGGGTGTTCGAGCGCGAGCGCGCCGCGATGGACGCCCTGGAGGACGGCACGATCCAGGCCGGGGACGTCGTGATCATCCGCTACGAGGGCCCCAAGGGCGGCCCGGGCATGCGCGAGATGCTCATGATCACCGCCGCCATCAAGGGCGCCGGGCTGGGCAAGGACGTCCTGCTCATCACCGACGGACGGTTCTCGGGCGGCACGACCGGCCTGTGCGTGGGTCACGTCGCCCCCGAAGCTGTCGACGGTGGACCGATCGCGCTGGTGGCCGACGGTGACCGTGTGCGGATCGACATCCCGAACCGGAGGCTCGACCTGCTCGTGGACGCCGCTGAGTTGGCCGTCCGCCGGGAGGCGTGGGTCCCGCTCCCGCCGCGCTACACCCGCGGCGTGCTGGCCAAGTACGCCAAGCTGGTCGGCTCCGCCTCCCGGGGCGCGGTCTGCGACTGAGCCTCCTGGCACCTGTCTGCCTCTGGTCGGCTGGGGCCGCGAGTCGTGGGCTGAGGACCTTGGCCCCTGCCCCGGATCCTGAGGCCGCAGGACGATGGGAGTGCGGGAAGGGGCGACCATGATGCGAGGATTCGTCACCACGGTCGCGGGTGTTGCACTGGCGCTTGCCGGATGTGCCAGCGGGACCGACGGGGGCGCGGGGGGCTCCGGGACGTCCGAGTCCCCAGCTGCGTCCGCCGCGTCCAGCTCACCCGTGGCGATGGGCAACGGGGCCTTCTTCGTCCTGCCGTATCAGGGGTCGGGCGCCCAGCGGTACGCCATCGGTGCTGACGGGACGGTCGGGCCGGGATTGCCGGTCCCGTGGGAGTCCGGCCCGGACGCCGGGGCCACCCTGCTCAAGGACGCACTGGGACCCTGGGCCCTGACCTCGACGGTGGAACTGCCGCTCACCGACGTGTCCAGGACCACGCAGCTGCAGGTGCGCAATGTGGAGACCGGCGAGGTTCTCCACCAGATCGACGTCCCGGGATGGTGCAGCGGGGCGGATGGCGCGAGCTACCCCTGCCTGCTGCTCGACGAGAACAGGATGGTGCGGTCAACGCCCATCGACGGCGAGGGCAACGGGACGATCACGGTCTCGTCGACCACGACGGGCGAGACCCTGGCCGAGTACGGGCCGTTCCCCGGGCTGGCGGGGGTGAATCCGACCAGCTCCCCCGACACCCTGGTCGTGGTCACGTACGAGCCGGCCGGCACGCAGCACCGCTTCCAGACGCTGGACACCAGGACCGGGGAGACATCGCTGATCGGCACCATTCCAACGACACAGCCGTGGGTCTGCATCCTCGGGGCCGATTCCGTTCTCACGTATTCCAACACGCTGCAGGTGATCGGCCCGGCCCAGGTTGCGCCTGTCGAGGTCCCCGAGCTCGGTGCGCGGGGACCCGGTGCCCAGGGCTGCTCGGCGGACGGCTCGCACCTCTATGTGCGCTCGGACGCCGACGTGGACCCCGACAAGGAGCTCGTCATCGAGAGCGTGTCCCTCGTGGACGGCTCCCGTGCCCCCGCGGTGACTCTCCCGTCGCAGCAGGACATGATCCTGGTGACCCGCTGATCGAGGGGCTGTTCGGCAGGGCGGGCCAGCAGGTTCGGGACATCCAGCACTGCCGCGCCGAAACCTCGGGGGAGACGCTGGGGGTATGCGGGGAACGGTGCTGAGGAGCCGGTGGGTCCTCGAGTGATCGGGGGTCCCCAGTGTCTGGCTCGCGTGGACGTCCCTGTCTCACATGGTGGACATTCCGGCCGGGGGGTTGCGCTGGGCGCCGGGCATGGGCACTATGGGCACGTGCGAATTATCGTAGTAGCGACTCACGCCGGGGTGGGAACCCCAGCCTGACTGTTCCCTACTCCGACGTGACCTCGTGACCCTCTGGGCACGGGGTCTTTCATTTGCACAAGCACCGCACTGGCAGGATCACCACCGAAGACCCGAACCGAGAGCAAGGGACCGACGATGTCGACGTCACAGACACCACCCACCACGACGATCAGCGGGGCCAGCAGCCTCGTGCGCTCGCTGGAGGCCGCGGGTGTCGACACGGTATTCGGAATCCCAGGTGGCGCGATCCTGCCCGCATATGACCCGTTGATGGACTCCACCCAGGTCCGGCACATCCTCGTCCGCCACGAGCAGGGCGCAGGGCATGCAGCAGCGGGTTACGCGTACGCGACCGGACGGGTCGGGGTCTGCATGGCGACCTCCGGTCCGGGAGCCACCAACCTGGTGACGCCGATCGCTGACGCGTACATGGACTCGGTGCCGATGGTCGCAATCACTGGCCAGGTGAACTCGGCCTCCATCGGCACCGATGCCTTCCAGGAGGCCGACATCCGTGGGATCACGATGCCGGTCACCAAGCACAACTACCTGGTGACCCGCGCCGAGGACATCCCCCGGGCGATCGCCGAGGCCTTCCACATCGCCAGCACCGGCCGACCCGGCCCGGTCCTGGTGGACATCGCCAAGGACGCCCTGCAGGCGCAGACGACCTTCGCCTGGCCGTCTCGCCTGGACCTTCCGGGGTACAAGCCGACGACCCGGCCGCACACCAAGCAGGTCCGTGAGGCCGCGCGCCTCATGCTGGAGTCCCGCAAGCCGGTGCTCTACGTCGGCGGCGGGATCATCCGCGCGGGCGCCGCGGCCGAGCTGCGCGCCCTGGCCGACCTCACGGGCATCCCGGTCGTCACCACGCTCATGGCCCGCGGGGCCCTGCCCGACAGCCACCCGCAGAACCTGGGCATGCCCGGCATGCACGGGACCGTGGCCGCTGTCGGCGCGCTGCAGTCCTCGGACCTGCTGATCGCGCTGGGCACGCGCTTCGACGACCGGGTCACCGGCCAGCTCTCGACGTTCGCCCCGCACGCCAAGGTCATCCACGCCGACATCGACCCGGCCGAGATCTCCAAGAACCGCCGTGCCGACGTGCCGATCGTGGGCGACGCCAAGGAGGTCATCGCCGAACTGGTGGTCGCCATCCAGGCAGAGCTGGCCGCGGGCCGCACGTTCGACATCGCCGGGTGGTGGTCCGAGCTGGACCACTGGCTGGAGAAGTACCCCCTCGGCTACGGGCTGCCGAGCGACGGGACGCTCGCACCGCAGTACGTCATCGAGCGCCTGGGCCAGATCGTCGGGCCGGATGCGCTCTACGTCGCCGGTGTCGGCCAGCACCAGATGTGGGCCGCGCAGTTCGTGCAGTACGAGAAGCCGGGCGCCTGGATCAACTCCGGCGGCCTGGGCACCATGGGCTTCGCGGTGCCCGCTGCGATGGGCGCCAAGGTGGGCGCACCGGAGAAGACCGTGTGGGCCATCGACGGCGACGGGTGCTTCCAGATGACCAACCAGGAGCTGGCCACCTGCACCATCAACAACATCCCGATCAAGGTGGCGCTGATCAACAACGGCGCCCTGGGCATGGTGCGCCAGTGGCAGTCGCTGTTCTACAACGAGCGCTACTCCAACACCGACCTGCACTCCCACAGCGTCCCGGACTTCGTGAAGCTGGCCGACGCCTACGGCTGCGTCGGCCTGCGCTGCGACTCCGCCGAGGACGTCGACGGCACGATTGAGAAGGCGATGTCCATCAACGACGCACCGGTCGTCGTGGACTTCCGGGTGCACAAGGACGCCATGGTGTGGCCGATGGTCGCCGCGGGCACGAGCAACTCCGACATCAAGTTCGCGCGCGACATGGCGCCCAAGTGGGACCGGGAGGACTGAGCGATGACTCGTCACACACTGAGCGTGCTGGTCCAGGACCAGCCGGGCGTGCTGGCCCGCATCGCCGGGCTGTTCTCCCGCCGCGGGTTCAACATCGAGTCGCTGGCCGTCGGCCCGACCGAGACTCCCGAGGTCTCGCGGATCACCCTGGTCGTCGAGGTCGAGGGCTTGCCGCTGGAGCAGGTCACCAAGCAGCTGAACAAGCTGGTCAACGTGCTCAAGATCGTCGAGCTCGAGCCGGCGACCTCCGTGCAGCGCGAGTTCATGCTGGTCAAGGTGCGCGCCGATGCCACGACCCGCAGCCACGTCCTGGAGACCGTCGCACTCTTCCGCGCCGGCGTGGTCGACGTGGCTCCGGACGCGGTCACGATCGAGGTCACCGGTAGCCGCGACAAGCTCGACGCCCTGCTTGCGGGTGCTGGAGCCGTTCGGCATCCGCGAGCTGGTCAAGTCAGGGGCGGTGGCCCTGGGCCGCGGCTCCAAGTCGATGACCGAGCGGGCACTGCGCCCGGTCGACCGGACTGCCTGAACCCACTCCCGGTCGAGGTGGTCGATTCCGACCGTTGAATCGACCGAATCGACTACCAGGTTGTGCCCCGCGCAGTCCGCTGGCGGTGGCACAACCCACCACCTGAGACAATCACCCCACGATCCCCGGCGCCGAATGAGCGCCGCAACACCCGAGGAGCCCCACAGTGGCTGAGCTGTACTACGACGACAACGCCGACCTCTCGATCATCCAGGGCCGCAAGGTCGCGGTGCTCGGATACGGAAGCCAGGGCCACGCGCACGCGCTGAGCCTGCGCGACTCGGGGGTGGACGTGCGCGTCGGCCTGGCCGAGGGCTCGAAGAGCCGGGCGAAGGCTGAGGCTGAGGGCCTGCGGGTCGTCGACCCGGCCACGGCGTGCGCCGAGGCCGACCTGATCATGGTCCTCGTTCCGGACCCCGCCCAGCGGGGCCTGTACGCGGAGGCGATCGCGCCGAACCTCAAGGCCGGGGACGCGCTGTTCTTCGCGCACGGGTTCAACATCCGCTTCGGCTACGTGAAGCCCCCGGCCGACGTGGACGTGTGCATGGTCGCCCCGAAGGGCCCGGGTCACCTGGTCCGCCGCGAGTATGTGGCCGGGCGCGGCGTGCCCGCGATCGTCGCCGTGGAGCAGGACTCGACCGGCGGTGCCTGGGACCTCACGCTGTCCTACGCGAAGGCGATCGGCGCGCTGCGCGCCGGGGGGATCAAGACCACGTTCACCGAGGAGACCGAGACCGACCTGTTCGGCGAGCAGGCCGTGCTGTGCGGCGGTGCGTCGATGCTGGTCCAGACCGGGTTCGAGGTGCTGACCGAGGCCGGCTACCAGCCGGAGGTGGCCTACTTCGAGTGCCTGCACGAGCTGAAGCTGATCGTCGACCTCATGTACGAGGGCGGCATCGCCAAGCAGCGCTGGAGCGTCTCGGACACCGCTGAGTACGGCGACTACGTGTCGGGCCCGCGGGTCATCGACGCCCAGGTCAAGGAGAACATGCGCGCGGTGCTGGCCGACATCCAGTCCGGTGCCTTCGCGCAGCGCTTCATCGATGACCAGGACGCCGGGGCGCCGGAGTTCCACGCCCTGCGTGCGGCCGGCGAGGCGCACCCGATCGAGGAGACCGGCCGTCAGCTGCGCCAGCTGATGAGCTGGGTGAAGACGTCGGACACCGACTACGTGGAGGGCACCGCGGCCCGCTGACCCGAGCGGCAGCGAGGCGAGGCGGGTCGCAATCGAGCACCGCGGCCCGCTGACCCGAGCGGCAGCGAGGCGAGGTGGGTCGCTATCCAACCCATCGGCCCGCTGACCGGCACCCAACACCGACGAATGACCCCCCTGAGCGCCGGCTCCGGGGGGTCATTCGCCCCTCAGGAGGTCTCGTCCCGTGGTGACGGGAGACGCTCGGGGCGGGTCCGGGGCTGTTCGCCCCGCATGCCAGTACTTCGGGGGAAGTGCCCTCCACGGATGCACCGGGCGGCCATGACTTCCGTCAGCCAGCGAACAACCCGCTCCAGGTCGTCACAACGGGTCGACGTCCTGGTCGGTGGGGGTCGGCGCCGCGGGGACCACGCACGTCCGACAGCCCCACGGCCGGAGCTCGTTGTGGTCGATGTTCGAGGTGTCGATCGCGCCCAGCAGAGGGATCAGGCCCACCACCAGCATGAGCACCGCGTTGACCGAGGCGCTCTTCCGCCGATCGATCCACCCATGTCCGTGCATGCAGGAAAGGATGGACCGGCAGCGCAAGGTCCGCATCCGCAACCCTCTGCCCCGCCCGCATCCCTCTGCCCCGCCCGCATGGCACAGCTCTCCTTCCGCCACCGTCCCGCAACCCGTGCCTCCGGGCAGACGCTTCCGTCGCGCGGATCTGCTTCCGGTATTCGGGAAGCAGATCCGAGAATCGGAAGCACGCCCGACCCCGACCATGCGGCGCCCGACCCCGACCATGTGGGGCGCAACCGCGGTTGCGCGGGGGCCGTTTGCCGGTCGGGTCGGGACCTTCGGGGTGCCGGGGACCGGCGCCGGGGGGTCGTTAGAATTGGCCCAGCCGTGGGGATCGACCCCGGGGCTCCGTCAAGAGGGTGCCTACCGTGAGCAAGCCCATCGTCCTGATCGCCGAGGAACTCAGCCCCGCCACAGTGGAGGCCCTCGGTCCCGACTTCGAGATCCGCTACTGCGACGGTGCCGATCGCGCGGAGCTGCTCCCGGCCATCGCGGACGTGGACGCGATCCTGATCCGCTCGGCCACGAAGGTCGACGCTGAGGCCATCGCCGCAGCACGGCGCCTGAAGGTGGTCGCCCGTGCCGGAGTCGGGCTGGACAACGTCGACGTTCCCGCGGCCACGCAGGCCGGCGTGATGGTCGTCAATGCGCCGACCTCGAACATCGGCTCGGCCGCGGAGCTGGCCATCGCCCTGCTCCTGGCCAGCGCCCGGCACATCGCCCCGGCAAATGACATCGCTCAAGGGCGGGGCCTGGAAGCGCTCCAAGTACACCGGTGTTGAGCTTGCCGACAAGGTGGTCGGAGTCGTGGGACTGGGCCGGATCGGCCTTCTGGTCGCCCAGCGCCTGAGCGCCTTCGGCGTCAAGCTCATCGCGTACGACCCCTACGTGCAGCCCGCGCGCGCCGCCCAGATGGGCATCCGCATGGTGTCCCTCGACGAGCTGCTGGCCGACAGTGACTTCATCACCGTCCACCTGCCCAAGACCCCCGAGACGATCGGCCTGATCGGCGACGAGGCCCTGCACAAGGTCAAGCCGACCGTGCGGATCATCAACGCCGCGCGCGGTGGCATCGTCGACGAGGCCGCCCTGTACGAGGCGATCGTCGACGGCCGGGTGGCCGGTGCCGGTATCGACGTGTGGGCCAAGGAGCCGTGCACGGACTCGCCCCTGATGAGCCTCGACCAGGTCGTGGTCACCCCGCACCTGGGCGCGTCCACCGACGAGGCCCAGGAGAAGGCCGGCATCGCGGTCGCCAAGTCCGTGCGCCTCGCGCTGGCGGGCGAGCTCGTCCCTGACGCCGTCAACGTCAAGGGTGGCGCCATCGCCGACGACGTCCGTCCGATGCTGCCCCTGACCGAGGCCCTGGGCCAGATCGCCACCGCCCTGGCCGGTGCGCCGGTCGCGGCCGTGGAGACCGAGGTCCGCGGTGAGGTCACCGAGAACGACGTGAAGATCCTGGAGCTCTCGGCGCTCAAGGGCGTGTTCACGCCGCTGTCCGAGGAGCAGGTCTCCTACGTCAACGCTCCGGTCATCGCCAAGGACCGCGGCATCGAGGCCTCGCTGATCACTGACGGGGACGCGGGGGACCACCGCAACCTCGTCCGTGTGCGCCTGGCGCTGACCGATGGCACGTCCCTGCGCGTGGGTGGCACGCTGTCCGGTCCGCGGAACATCGCCAAGCTGGTCGAGATCGACGACTTCGACCTCGAGGTCCCGCTGTCCGAGCACCTGGTCGTCATGCGCTACGCGGACCGCCCCGGTGTCGTGGGCGCGGTCGGTGGTGCGCTGGGTCACGCCGGGGTCAACATCGGTGGGATGCAGGTCTCCCGTGACGCCGTCGGCGGCAAGGCCGTCATGGTGCTCACCGTGGATGCCTCGCCGGGGGCCGAGGTGCTCGCCGGGATCGCCCGCGAGATCGAGGCCGACCTGGTGGAGAGCGTCGACCTGGTCTGAGCTGGACAGCCGGCGCCCGCCGGGGTCGAGCACTACAGTTGCAGGCATGTCTGAAGTGCATCGCCCCGTCCGGCTGACCTTCCCGCAGACCCAGGTCCGCGAGCCCGTCGTGTACCACCTGGGCGTGGACTTCGGCGTCGTCACGTCCATCCGGCGTGCGTCCATCGAGGACCACTTCGGCTGGATGGTCCTGGAGATGACCGGCGAACCCGCGCAGCTCGATGCTGCAGAGGCCTACCTGACAGGGCTCGGCATCGAGGTCGACCCGGTCCTCGGGGACATCGTCGAGGGCTGAGACGCGAACGAGGGTCGCGACCGGGACGACCCGGTGCGACCCTCGCAGGGGCTTCTCGCGGCTCAGCCGACCTGGTCGCGCTGCGCCCGGTTCACCGCGGAGATGATCGCCTTGAGCGAGGCGGTGACGATCGACGAGTCGACCCCCACGCCCCACAGCACCCGGCCACCGATCGCGCACTCCACGAACGCCGCCGCCTTGGCGTCGCCGCCGGCGGACATCGCGTGCTCGGAGTAGTCCAGGACGCGGACGTCGATGTGGTGGGCAGCCAACGCGTCGCAGAACGCCGCGATCGGTCCGTTGCCATGGCCGATCCCCTCGAACTCGCGCGCGTGGTGGGCGTTGTCGCGGATCACCGTGCGGACCATCGTCTCGCCGTCCACGTCGGACTCCACGAGCACGTGGCGCAGCTTCAGCCGTCCCCATGGCATCTCCGGGACGGGCAGGTACTCGTCGGCGAAGATCTCGTACATCTGCGCCGGAGCCACCTCGCCGCCCTCGGAGTCGGTCATCCGCTGGATCACCTGGGAGAACTCGATCTGCAGGCGCCGCGGCAGCTCGAGACCATGCTCGGTGCGCATGATGTACGCCACGCCGCCCTTGCCGGACTGGCTGTTGACCCGGATCACGGCCTCGTAGGTGCGCCCGATGTCGTGCGGGTCGATCGGCAGGTAGGGGACCTCCCAGCGGAAGGACTCGACAGGGACGCCAGCCATGCCCGCGTCGGTGGCCATCGCCTTGAAGCCCTTGTTGATGGCGTCCTGGTGCGAGCCGGAGAACGCGGTGAACACCAGGTCGCCGCCGTACGGGTGGCGCTCGGGGACCTTCAGCTGGTTGCAGTACTCGACCGTGCGGCGGATCTCGTCGATGTCGCGGAAGTCGATCTGCGGGTCGACGCCCTGGCTGAACAGGTTCATCCCCAGCGTCACCAGGCAGACGTTGCCTGTGCGCTCGCCGTTGCCGAAGAGGCAGCCCTCGATCCGGTCCGCGCCGGCCATGAAGCCCAGCTCGGCGGCGGCCACAGCCGTGCCGCGGTCGTTGTGCGGGTGCAGGCTCAGGACCACGTTCTCGCGGTGGCGCAGGTTGCGGTGCATCCACTCGATCGAGTCCGCGTACACGTTGGGTGTGGCCATCTCGACGGTCGCGGGCAGGTTGATGATGACCTTGCGCTCCGGGGTGGGCTGCCACACGTCGTTGACCGCATTGCAGACCTCGACGGCGAACTCCAGCTCGGTGCCCGTGTAGGACTCGGGGGAGTACTCGTAGTAGATGTCGGTGTCGGGGGTGATCTGCTCGGCGTACTTCATGCACAGCTGGGCACCGTGCACCGCGATGTCCTTGATCCCGTCCTTGTCCAGCCCGAACACGACGCGGCGCTGCAGGGTTGAGGTCGAGTTGTACAGGTGGACGATGGCCTGCTTGGCGCCGCGGATCGACTCGTAGGTGCGCTCGATCAGGTGCTCGCGGGCCTGGGTCAGGACCTGGATGACGACGTCATCGGGGATCAGGTCCTCCTCGATCAGCTCGCGGACGAAGTCGAAGTCCGTCTGGCTTGCCGATGGGAAGCCGACCTCGATCTCCTTGTAGCCCATGCGGACCAGCAGCTCGAACATGCGCTTCTTGCGGTCCGGGGTCATCGGGTCGATGAGGGCCTGGTTGCCGTCGCGCAGGTCGACCGCGCACCAGCGCGGTGCCTGGGCGATGACCTTGTCCGGCCACGTCCGGTCGGCCAGCGCGACCGGGGTGAAGGTGGAGTAGCGCTGGTAGGCCATCGGGGACGGCTTCTGGGCGGTGCGTCGGGCGTACGGTGCGGACGAGTTCGTGCTCATGATCTGGGGCTCCTGGGATGTGTGGGGGGTTCGACCCGTGGGGTCTCGAACCGGCGCACGCGATCACCCGCGACAGGGGAGCCGGTCGGATCAGGCCCCGCCGCGGCTACCAAGGAGCAGTCGCACGGTGAACATCGGGAACAGGGTAGCGCATGGGCGCCGGGCAGTGCACCTACTGCTCGGAAGGGTCCGCGAGAGGCCCAGCCGCCCTGGATGGCTCGGTCATGCCAGGTGCAGTCGCGCCTCAGTCTCGCCGTCGACGATCTGGCCCGTGGTCACGAACCCGTGCGCCAGGTAGAACGGGCGTGGCGAGCCCTTGCCCTCGCTCCAGCTGACCAGCAGCGTGGAATCGCCCATCGCCCGGCACTCGTCGGCGACCAGCCCGAGCGCGCGCGAGGCGATCCCGCGGCGCTGGTGCATCCGGTCGATCAGCAGCCGCCACAGGAAGGGCTCGGGATGGTGCGGCGTCGTGAGAGCCAGCATCAGGAACCCCACGATCACCCCGTCCGCCTCGATCGCCCGCATCCACGGCACGACTGGAGCCCCGTCGATCATCTCCGGGAGCAGGGCGTCGGCGAAGGACTGCAGCATCGGGGCCACGAAAGCCTGCTGGCTGTGATGCGTGCGCAGGGCGCGCACTGCGGCCCCGTTCTCGACGGTCACCGGGAGCAGGCGCACCTCATCGGGTGGCGTACGGGGTCGATCGCGCCAGGCCTCCCAGTCTGCGCGGGTCATCCCGTAGATCCAGTCGTCGGAGTTGTCGTCGCCGATCCAGAACGACAGCCGCGTGTGGCCCTCGAACACGAACCCGGTCCGCTCCAGGACCATCGCCGACGCCCGGTTGTCCGGGTGCAGCATCCCGGACAGCCGCGTGACGGGCAGCGCCTCGATGATCCACGCCACGAAGGCGTCCAGCGCCTCAGCGGCGTACCCCTTCCCCCAGTGCCCGGTGCTCAGTGAGTACCCGACCTCCGCCGTGCGCAACTCGTTGGTCGGGTGCAGCACGAGGTCGCCGACGACCTCGTCGGTAGCCGCCTCCACCACGGTGGCCATGAACCACTGGCCGTCGACAGGCCCGTCCATCGCCAGGACCTCGGCGACGATCGACTCGGCCCGCTGGCGCGGGTAGGGCGTGTCCCAGGCTTGCAGCTCGGCCACCTGGGGGTCGTTGCGCCGCTCGAACAGCGGGTCGACGTCGTCGGGGCGCACCGGGCGGATCACCAGGCGGGCGGTGCGCAGCACGGGGAACATCCGCCGACCCTATCGAGACGGCCAGCGGTCCCCAGCCGCCTCGTGGTCGGGCCCGACCCAAGGCCCCCTGCGCGCTGCACGGGGCGAGGGCCCGCGCGTAGCGTGAGGCTCATGGCGACAACACGAAGTCGGAAGCAGCTGCCCGTCGCACCCCTCGAGCCGGTCCCGCCGTGCGCAGTGTCCGCCGAGGGCGTTCCCCTGTTCGGCGGTTACGAGGGCATCGTCGCCACCACGGGGATCGTCCGGGCTGTCCGGCGGAATTCAACCTTGGGGGCTCCGACCCACTGGGGATGGTGCAGCGCCGGATCCGGCAGAAGTCGTGGGTGTACCTCGTGGCCGCCACCCCTGAGATCGCGGTGACATCGGCGCTGGTGAACGGCGCCATCACCGGCTCGGGCTTCCTCATGATCACTGACCTCCAGACCGGGGAGGTGATCGCGGACACGAGCCGCAAGGGCGCGCTCGCGAGCGTGAACGACGCACCGGGTGACGGGCTGCGAGCCGCCTACCGACTCCCCGGGACCCGTTATGCGCTGCGACGCGATGGAGACGTGACCCGGTTCCTGGCGTCGGTGGGCCGATCGATCGCATCCCTGCCGGGACAGTCGAAGCCCTGGATCGAGGTCGACCTGACCCTGACGGAATCCGGGGAGGGGATCACGGCAGTCTCCGAGGTGGAGCACGGGCATGAGTCGGCAGTCTCCGTCACGGGCAAGACCTCTGGGCTTGCTGTGGCTGGAGATGTCGTCGTGCACGGGGAGGAGGGTCGTCGCGCGTTCAGCCTTGACGGCGGCATCGGGGGATACGACTACACCAAGGGCTTCCTGCCCCGGAACACGGCGTGGCGTTGGGCCTACGGGACAGGTCGGCTGGCGGACGGAACCATCCTGGGCTTCAACCTCTCCGAGGGCTTCTCCGGCGTCGGGGAGCGATCCCGCGAGAACGCGGTGTGGATCGACGGCCGGCCGAGACCGCTGGATGCTCGCACGCGCTTCGTCTTCGACGGCAGCGACGTGATGCAGCCGTGGCAGGTCAGCACTCAGGACAGGACGGTCCGGTTGCGTTTCGATCCGGTGGCCGCGCACAACGAGTTCCTCGACGTGAAGGCGGTGCGCAGCCTGTTCATCCAACCAGTCGGTCACTTCAGCGGGGAGATCGACGTGGATGGTCGTACCCATGTCCTGGATCGAGTGCCCGGAGTTGTCGAGAACTCGGACATCCTCTGGTAGCAGCCCACATGGGGCGCTGCGTCGGCCGGCCCTCCCGGCTTGTCGGGGCAGCAGCGACCTGGTCCAGCTCGTGGAGCCGCCGGTCGGGGCGCCCCACCGCGCACATTAGGGTTCTCCCGTGACTCAGTTGAAGCTTGCTGTCATTGCCGGGGACGGGATCGGGACCGAGGTGGTCGCCGAGGGCCTGAAGGTGCTCGACGCCGTGGCCCCGACGGCCGGCCTGACCGTCTCGACCACCGACTACGACCTCGGCGCACGCCGCTACAACGCGACTGGCGAGACGCTGCCGGCATCGGTCCTGGCCGAACTGCGTGGGCAGGACGCGATCCTGCTCGGCGCGATCGGCGACCCGAGCGTCCCGCCGGGCGTCCTCGAGCGGGGCGTGCTGCTGCCCCTGCGCTTCGAGCTCGACCACCACGTCAACCTGCGGCCGGTGAAGCTGTTCCCGGGCGTGGCCACCCCACTGGCGGGCAAGGGCCCGGCGGACATCGACATGGTCGTGTGCCGGGAGGGTACCGAGGGTCCGTACGTCGGCTCCGGTGGCACCCTGCGACGTGGCACGCCCCACGAGGTGGCCACCGAGGAGAGCCTGAACACGAGGTTCGGCGTCGAGCGCATCGTCCGCGATGCCTTCAGCCGTGCCGGTGCTCGCCGGGGCAAGGTCACGCTGGTGCACAAGACCAACGTCCTGGTCCACGCGGGCTCGCTGTGGCAGCGCACCTTCGACGAGGTCGCCGCCGAGTTCCCGGACGTCGCGACGGACTACTGCCACGTGGACGCGGCCGCGATGTTCTTCCTGACCCAGCCCGAGCGCTTCGACGTGGTCGTCACGGACAACCTCTTCGGCGACATCCTCACCGACATCGGCGCGGCCATCGCGGGTGGGATCGGGCTCGCGGCCAGCGGGAACATCGACCCCAGCCGGACCAACCCCAGCATGTTCGAGCCGGTCCACGGCTCCGCGCCCGACATCGCAGGGCAGGGAAAGGCCGACCCGACGGCGACGGTGCTCTCAGTGGCGATGCTCCTGGCGCACCTGGGCCACCAGGCCGCCGCCGGCCGCGTCGAGGCGGCCGTCGCGACCGACTTGGCGGCTCGCGGGACTTCGGTGCGGTCGACCAGCGAGATCGGCGACGCCCTGGCCGCGGGCGCCGCGGGCTGAGGGGTCGTACCCGCTCAGCGCAGGCCCGTCACCCGTGTCATCGCCCGGGTGACCCCTTCGAGCAGGCCCGCGTGGCGCACGGGGGCCAGCCTGGCGGCCAGGTCACCGACCACGGCCTCCGGCGTGACCAGGACCCGTGCTCTTCTTCGGTGCACGCCCGACAGGATCTCGGCCGCAGCACGCTCGGGCGGGTAGCGCAGGAGCCGGTGGACCTCAGCGATCCCGGATTGGACCTCGTCGGCAGGGGCGCCGGCCGCGATCCTGGCCGAGGTGGCGATCTGCGTGCGGATCCCTCCCGGGTGCACGACCGTGACCCCGACGCTGTGCTCGGCCAGTTCCGTTCGCAGCACCTCGGAGAAGCCGCGCAACGCGAACTTGCTGGAGGAGTAGGCGGACTGGCCGGCCGGGGCAATGATCCCGAACAGGCTCGACATGTTGACGACATGGCTTCCGGGGTTGCCCACGAGCGTGGGCAGGAGGCAGTGGACGAGGGCGACCGGAGCTCGGAAGTTGATGTCCATCACCCAGTCGAACTCCTCCAGGGTGGTGTGCTCGAAGTTGCCCCCCAGGGCCACCCCGGCGTTGTTGACCAGCAGGTCCAGGTCCGGATGGTCTTGGGCGATCCGCGCGGCGAGCTCCAGGAGCGCCGGACGGTCGGCCACGTCGATCACGTGCGTCTCGACACCGACACCGGGGTCACGGTCCTGGATCGCCGCAGCGACCGCGTCGAGCCGCTGAGCATCGCGGTCCAGCAGCACAAGGTCGCTGCCGCGCGCGGCAAGTCCGAGCGCCAACTGCTCGCCGATCCCTCCGGCGGCCCCGGTCACCAGCGCGGTTCCCGTCGTGAAGTCGAAGCGTTCCAGGCGGGTCATCGCAGCGACGCCCTGTGGGCTTGCCCGGATCCGTCGGCAGACTCGGGCGCACGTGCCGCCTCGAGAGCTGCGCGCGCCCGCCTCCAGCTGCCGCCAGGTCACCATGGTCATCTCCTCCGTCACGTCCGCACGACCCAGTCGCCAGCGGTCCACCAGGTAGTTCTGGCCGACCCGCCACGGGTTGCGGTCCGCCTGGTGCGGGAACAGGTGCTCGGAGCGCCGGATGTACCCCGATGTCATGTCCAGCAGCGGCCGCGGCGCCGCATCCGTTGGCTCGGTGGGCACCGCATACGCCACACCGTGCTGATCCATGTGCCGGAGCAACCGGGTGACGAACCGAGCCACGAGGTCCGCACGCAGAGTCCACGAGGCGTTCGTGTAGCCGACCGTGAGGGCGAGGTTCGGCACCCCGGAGAGCATCAGCCCCTGGTAGGCCAAGCGCGTGGACAGGTCCACCTCGTTGCCGTCCACACTCAACTCGATCGCCCCCATGGGGAGCAGGGTGAGGCCTGTCGCCAGCACGACCAGGTCAGCGGCCAGGACGCGGCCGGAGGCGAGGCGGATCCCCTCGGGAACGAACGAGTCGATCGTGTCGGTCACGACCGCAGCCCGGCCGTCGGCAACGGCGCGCACGAGGTCGCCGTCGGGCATCACGCACAGTCGTTGGTCCCACGGTTGGTACGTGGGAGTGAAGTGGGCGTCGAGCAGGGCGTCGTCGTCGACGAGGCGTTCGAGCCCACTGCGCAGCAGCCGACCGGCCAGGTCCGGTCGCCGTCGGCACAGCTGGTAGAAGGCCTGGGAGAGGGTCACGTTGCGCGCCCGGAGGATCCGGTGGGCCACCCCCGCAGGCAGTCGGCGGCGCAGGGCGTCCGCCACACGATCCGTGGACGGCCGGGCCGTCATCCACGTGGGTGAGCGCTGCAGCATGGTCACGGACCCAGCCCTCGCGGCAAGTGCGGGGACGAGCGTGACGGCTGTGGCTCCGCTGCCCACCACGACCACCCGCTTGCCGTCCCAGTCGAGGTCCGGGGGCCACAGTTGCGCGTGCACGATCCGGCCCAGGAAGTCGGGCTCCCCGGAGAAGGTCGGGCGGTGGGGGTGCTCGTAGTCGTAGTACCCGGAGCAGATCCACAGGAAGGAGCACGTGTAGCTCCCCGGAGTCGCGTCCGGCCCGACCTGCACCGACACCGTCCAGCGCGCATGTTCGGAGGACCACGAGGCGGCCAGCACCCGGGTCCTGTACCGGATGTGCCGGTCGATGCCGGCCTCCGCGGCGGTGTCGGCCAGGTACGCGCGGATGCTCGGCCCATCAGCCAGGACCTGCTGCCCGCGCCACGGCCGGAACGGGAACCCGAAGGTGAACATGTCGGAGTCCGAGCGGATCCCCGGGTAGCGGAACAGGTCCCATGTGCCGCCCAGCGCCTCGCGCCCCTCGAGGATGACGTAGGACCTCCCCGGGCATTGCTCCTGGAGCCGCCACGCCGCTCCGATGCCGGACAACCCGGCACCGACGATCAGGACGTCGACGTGTGGCACCGCGAGTGGTGGTGTCTCGCGGTGCACCTCAGCCGGCGGATCCCCGTCGGGCCCGTCACGGAGGTCGTTCACCGTGCTGTCGGCGGCGGCCATCGGCCCAGTATGCCGACCCCACGCGCAGGTCGAGGGCCGGCGACGAGTTCCGGACCCGTGGTGAGTCGGCTCATCCTGTCCACCAAGCGGACGCCCTCGCGACCGGATGCTGGGATCAGGGATACTTCCGCCCATGAGCACCGACGCAGCCACGCCCTGGTACCGCAGCGCAGCCGAGATGGCGGCGGCCGGCATCGACCTGTACCCGGTGACGCAGCGCGCGGCCGCGAAGGTCGCCGACCGCAGCAGTGGCGTCGCGCGCCCCGAGGCGCAGCGCGAGGCGATCCTCGCCGACCCGGGGTTCGGCCGGTACTTCACCGACCACATGGTCCGTGTCGACTGGGCGACCGACACCGGCTGGGGTGAGCCCGAGCTCGTCGACTACGCACCACTGCCGATCGACCCCGACAGCATGTTCATCCACTACGGGCAGTCGATCTTCGAGGGACTCAAGGCCTACCGGCACCCGGACGGCTCGCTCAACGCCTTCCGCCCCGAGGCCAACGCGGCCCGGTTCGCCCGAAGCGCGCGCCGGCTGGCCATGGCCGAGCTGCCCGAGGACGTGTTCCTCGGGTCCGTCGAGGCCCTCGTCCGTGCCGACGCCGCCTGGGTCTCGGATGACCCGGAGAAGAGCCTCTACCTGCGGCCGTTCGAGTTCGCCACCGAGATCGGTCTGGGCGTCCGTCCGGCCAACGCCTACACCTATCTTCTGGTCGCCTCGCCGGCCGGCGCCTACTTCCCCCGTGGAGTGAAGCCGGTGAGCGTCTGGCTGTCGACCGAGTTCGTCCGGGCCGCTCCGGGCGGCACCGGGGAGGCGAAGTGCTCGGGCAACTACGCCGCATCCCTGATCGCGCAGGCGCACGCCGCCGATCAGGGCTGCGACCAGGTCGTCTGGCTCGATGCGGTCGAGCGCCGATGGGTCGAGGAGATGGGCGGGATGAACCTCGTCTTCGTCTACGGCACCGGCGCATCCGCGCGCCTCGTCACCCCCGCCCTGACCGGCACCCTGCTGCCCGGCATCACCCGCGACTCGCTGCTGAAGCTCTCGCGCCACCTGGGCATTCCGGCGGAGGAAGGTCGGATCTCGATCGAGGACTGGCAGGCCGGCAACTCCAGTGGCGAGATCTCGGAGGTGTTCGCGTGCGGCACGGCCGCGGTGGTCACCCCCGTCGGCTCGGTCAAGTCCGCTGCTGGCGAGTGGACGGTCGGCGACGGCCAGCCCGGACCGGTGACGATGCGGCTGCGCCACGCCCTGCTGGACATCCAGACCGGCCGCACCGACGACCCCTTCAACTGGATCCACCGCATCGGGTGAGCCCACCGGGCGGTCCCGCGATGGCCGACGCGCGAGCTCGGGTCAGCGCGATCAGCCGCCCCGGTCGACTCCTCGACGACGTCCGGGCGAGGGCATTCGGGCTGCGTCTCGGCGCACCCGAAACCGTCCTTTACAGCGGAGTGGCAGGCCTCGGGACGGACGGTGCACTCGAAACCGCCGAATACGCCGATCGGGGTCGAGGCATTGGGGCGGTTTGAGGTGCGTCCTCCGCGGGAGGCTCGCCTGACCTCACTCTGAGGGCCGGATTCGTGTGCGTAGCGGCCGGGTCATCTGCGGGAGGCGCTGGACGCGACCCTCCACCCGCACGGGGGGCTCGCGCTGCGTGGGGCGGGCGTGGCATGATCTGCTCATGGCCGCATCGGCGATCATTATCGGCAAGCGCGCTGGCGTCTGACGCAGACGCAGCGCGCTGACCCCCTACGCCTTCGGGCCAGGGGGTTTTCTGTTGGAGGGGCATCATGGACCGCGACGCATTCCACGTCTTCGACACGACCCTGCGCGACGGGGCCCAACGTGAGGGCATCTCGTACTCGGTCAGCGACAAGCTGGCCGTGGCGCGCCTGCTCGACGAGCTCGGGGTGGGCTTCATCGAGGGCGGTTGGCCCGGCGCGATGCCCAAGGACACCGAGTTCTTCGCCCGCGCCGCAGCCGGGGAGCTGAAGCTGGCCAACGCGCAGCTCGTCGCGTTCGGGGCCACTCGCAAGCCCGGGATCAACGCCGCCGACGACGCCCAGGTCCGGGCGCTGCTGGACTCCCAGGCGCCGGTCGTGTGCCTGGTGGCCAAGTCCGATGTCCGTCACGTCAAGGAGGCCCTGCGGACGACGAACGAGGAGAACCTCGCGATGGTCCGCGACACCGTCGACTTCTTCGTCCGCAACGGCCGGCGGGTGTTCGTGGACTGCGAGCACTTCTTCGACGGCTACAAGCACGACCCCGACTACGGCGTGGCCCTCCTGAAGACGGCGTTCGACGCGGGCGCGAGCGTCGGCGTCATGTGCGACACCAACGGCGGGATGCTGCCCCTGGGCATCTACCGCACGGTCGAGGATGTCCGCGAGCGCTCGGGCGTCCGGCTGGGTATCCACTGCCAGGACGACACGTCGTGCGCCGTGGCCAACACCCTCGCGGCTGTCGAGGCGGGGGTCACCCACGTGCAGTGCACGGCCAACGGGTACGGGGAGCGCACCGGCAACGCCGACCTGTTCTCGGTGGTCGCCAGCCTCGAGCTGAAGCTCGGCATCAAGGCGCTGCCGGAGGGCAACCTGCGCGAGTCCAAGCGGATCAGCCACGCCCTGGCCGACATCACCAACCTCCCGCCGAACACCCACCAGGCGTACGTGGGCGTCTCGTCGTTCGCCCACAAGGCGGGGCTGCACGCCTCGGCGCTGAAGGTCAACGAGGAGCTGTACAGCCACATCGACCCGCGGCTGGTCGGCAACGACACCCGGATCCTCGTCACCGAGATGGCGGGCCGGGCGACCGTCGAGCTCAAGGGTCGGGAGCTGGGCGTGGACATCGCCTCGGACCCCGAGGCATTGGCTCGGGTGGTTGAAACCGTCAAGACCCGCGAGTCCCAGGGGTGGACCTACGAGGCGGCTGACGCCTCCTTCGAGCTGGTGATGCGCGACGAGCTGCCCGGCGAGAAGCGGCGCTACTTCGACGTCGAGTCGTGGCGCACGATCGTCTCCCCGCAGGTCAACGGGGACGGCCACGGTTCCGAGGCGATCGTCAAGGTGCACGCCGGCGGCCAGCGGATCGTCCGCGTGGGCGAGGGCAACGGCCCCGTCAACGCACTCGACAACGCCCTGCGGACCGCGCTGGAGCAGATCTACCCGGAGGTGGCGGGGCTGGAGCTGGTCGACTACAAGGTTCGCATCGTTCCCGGCGCCAAGGGCACGGACGCCGTCACACGGGTCCTGATCCAGACCGACGACGCCGAGGGCAGCTGGTCGACGGTCGGCGTGCACGAGAACGTGATCGTGGCCTCGTGGCTGGCCATCGTCGACGCGGTGGACTACGGCCTGATGCGCGCGGGGGTGGCCCCGCCGCAGGGCGTCGGGGGTGGCGGGTCCGGGATCGTCGTCGCCGGAGGCGCGACAGGTGCGGCTGGGACAGGGGCCGCGGCAGACGGCGGGGTCGTGGCGGGGGCCGGGGCATGAGGATCGCGCGCTACTCCCACGACGGGCTGGTGCGTTATGGCGTGGTCGAGGGCACCGAGGTCCTTGAGCTGCCCGGCCACCCGTTCGCGGTCGCGGGGGAGCCGCTCACCACGACCGGGACCGTCCACGACCTCGACGCCGTCCGGCTGCTCGCGCCGGTCATCCCGAGCAAGATCATCGGCATCGGCAAGAACTACGCCGACCACGCAGCCGAGATGGGCGGCACGCCCCCGGAGCGTCCGCTGATGTTCCTCAAGCCGACGACGGCCCTGATCGGGCCGGACGACGCGATCGTCCTGCCGGCGGAGTCCTCCGAGGTGCACTACGAGGCCGAGCTGGCGGTCGTGATCGGGCGGATGTGCCGACGGGTGCCGGCCGACCAGGCCGCATCGGTGATCCTGGGCTACACATGCGCGAACGACGTGACGGCACGGGACCTGCAGCGGGCCGATGGCCAGTGGACGCGGGCCAAGGGCTTCGACACCTTCTGCCCCTTGGGGCCCTGGATCGACACCGACCTCGAGCCCGCCGACGTCCTGGTCGAGTGCGAGGTGAACGGCGTGACGGTGCAGAGCGCGTCCACCGCGACGCTGATCCACTCGGTGCCCGCACTCGTGGAGGCCGTCTCGGCGGTCATGACGCTGCTGCCCGGCGACGTGATCCTCACCGGCACCCCGGCCGGCGTCGGCCCGCTGGTCCACGGGCGACGAGGTGAGCGTGACGGTCGCCGGCCTCGGCACCCTGGTCAACAAGGCCCGCTGACCCGGCCGTCCCGCGGGTCGTCACCGGCCCGCCCCGCCGCAAACCCTCCGCGAAAGGTCAAACCCTCCGTGTCGACGAGGAGGTTCTTGGCTTTCGCGGAGGGTTTGCGGGATGGGGGCGGGTGGGGGCGCGAGTGGGGGCGTGGGTTGGGCGAGGGGCTGGGGGTACCCGTGGGGCGCCGGTAGGATTCGTCCACCATGTCTGAGTCCTTTGATGTCCTCGCGCCCGTCGACCTGCCCGCTCGTGCCAGCAACCCGGACGTCCGGGTGCGCTTCTGCCCGTCGCCGACGGGGAACCCGCACGTGGGAATGGTCCGCACCGCGTTGTTCAACTGGGCCTACGCCCGGCACACCGGCGGCACCTTCGTGTTCCGGATCGAGGACACCGACTCCGCGCGGGACTCCGAGGAGTCCTACCAGCAGCTCGTCGCCGCACTGACATGGCTCGGCCTGGACTGGGACGAGGGCCCCGGGCTGGGCGGTGACTACGCGCCCTACCGGCAGTCGCAGCGCCTCGAGGTCTACGCGAACGCCGCCCGTGACCTCCTGGCTTCCGGACGTGCCTACGAGTGCTTCTGCACCCCTGATGAGCTCGAGGTGAGACGCGAGCAGGCCCGCAAGGAGGGCCGCACCCCTGGGTACGACGGCCACTGCCGCGACCTGTCGTCCGAGCAGGTCGAGGCCTATCGCGCCGAGGGTCGCACGCCCGCGCTGCGCTTCCGGATGCCCGGCACCGAGCTCACGTGGGATGACCTCGTCCGGGGGCCTGTCACCTTCGCCGCCGAGCACGTCCCGGACTTCGTCCTCGTCCGCGGCAACGGTGAGCCGCTGTACACCCTGGTCAACCCGGTCGACGACGCGCTGATGCGCATCACCCACGTCCTGCGGGGCGAGGACCTGCTCTCGAGCACTCCGCGGCAGATCGCCCTGTACGACGCCCTGGCGGAGATCGGGGTCTCCGACGGCACGACCCCGCGGTTCGGGCACCTGCCCTATGTGATGGGTGAGGGCAACAAGAAGCTGTCCAAGCGCGACCCGCAGTCCAGCCTGAACCTGTACCGCGAGGAGGGCTTCCTCCCCGAAGGGCTGCTGAACTACCTGGCGCTGCTGGGCTGGTCGATGGGCGAGGACCGCGAGTTCTTCTCCAAGGAGCAGATGGCTGCCGCGTTCTCGCTGGACCGCGTGAGCGCCAACCCCGCGCGCTTCGACCTGAAGAAGTGCACGTCCATCAATGGCGACTGGATGCGCGCCCTTCCCACCGAGGAGCTGGCGCGCCGCGTGCAGCTGGTCCTGGTGGAGCGTGGCGTGATGCTGGATCCGGTGTCCGAGCACGACGCCCAGACGCTGGCCGCAGCCATCCCGCTGGTCCAGGAGCGCATGGAGACCCTCGGCCAGGCCGTCGGGATGCTGGGCTTCCTGTTCGTCGATGAGTCGTCCTTCGCCCCCGACCCCGACGATGCCGCCCGGATGCTCGGCGCGGACGCCGAGCCGGTGCTGACCGCCGCCCGTGCCGCCCTCACGGACCTCGAGGAGTGGACTGCCCCGGCGATCGAGACGGCTCTGCGGGCTGCCCTCATCGAAGGGCTCGGGCTCAAGCCGAAGGTGGCGTTCGGCTCGCTGCGGGTGGCCGTGACGGGCAGGCGGGTATCGCCGCCGCTGTTCGAGTCGATCGAGCTCCTGGGCCGGGATCGCAGCCTGGTGCGGATCGACGCCGCGCTGGCCTGACCGTCAGCCTCGCGCCGGCGTAGGTTGGCCCTGTGCCGCCCACGCTCTTCATGGAGGACCTCGACGACCGGCGTGTCCCGTTGTCGCTCGGGATGATCGCCCGCTGGTTGATGAAGGCGGGCATGGAGTCCGACCCGGCGGATGTGTCCGCCGCGAGGGTCGTCGGGATCATCGAGGAGGCTCATGCTCCGTCGGCCGGATCGGCCACCCCAGCCGCCACCGTCCGCCGCGACGAGGTGTTCGCCCGGATCAGCGACGTCCTGCTCGCCGATGGCCTCCCCGACGTCGAGCGTCGCGTCCGAATCCGTCGCTGGGTGCGCACCAGCGGGCAGCCGCTGGTCGTGGCCGTGGGTGGATCCTCGGGCGTGGGCAAGTCGACGATCAGCCAGGAGGTGGCTGACCGTTTGGGCATCTCCGTGGTGATCAGCACCGACCAGGTCCGCGCCGTCATCCGCAGCGTCATCAACCCGGACCTGTTCCCCGCACTGTCGCAGAGCTCGTTCTCTGCGGCCAAGATGCTCAAGAGCAACCTGACCGGCAACCGCCTGCTGTTCGCCTACGAGGAGCAGGCGCGGATCGTCCAGCACGGCACGGTGGCCCTGGCGCGCCGCTCCGTGAAGGAGGGCCAGCAGGTGATGATCAACGGGGTGCACATCGTGCCCGGCCTGCAGACCGTCGAGCCGGAGTTCCCGATGTTCACCTATGTGCTGACCGTCGGCAGTGCCGAGGAGCACAAGGGCCGGTTCATCAGGCGCTTCCTCGAGGGCGACCGCAAGCCCACCGAGTACCTCCAGCGGATGGATGCCATCCGCGAGCTCGACGACTACATCGTGGAGCAGTGCCAACGTCACGGCGTCCAGGTGATCACCAGCACCACCTTCGACGCCACGGTCCTGGACCTCATGGACGCGGTGTGCCGGGACATCGAGGCGCGCTTCGACACGTACCCGATCGTCCCCGGCTGACGTCGCGCGGGAGGTGGCCGGCATCGGTGCCCGCTGTCCATTTTGGGCCCTTGGGCTGCGGCCGGTATAGTTTCCCCTGCCCTTGGGGTATGGGGTAATTGGCAGCCCGGCTGATTCTGGTTCAGCTAGTCTAGGTTCGAGTCCTGGTACCCCAGCTCGACGTTTCACCCCCGCCCATTCGGGTAGGATTGGGACGTTGCGCCGAGCAATCGGCACCGCAAAGCAGCACGGCCCCGTTGTGTAGTGGCCTAGCACGCCGCCCTCTCAAGGCGGTAGCGCGGGTTCGAATCCCGTCGGGGCTACGCGAACGTGAGGGACCTCTCCGGAGGTCCCTCACGTGTTTGTTGGGCCCGCGACGCGCACCCGCCGGAGCGCCTGAACGAGCGGATCAGGTCGCGTTGAAGAACTCGTCCGCGCGGTAGTTCCAGAGCAACAGCAGGACGATCACCGCGGTGCCGCCGGCGAGGACGGCCAGCAGGAACCCGCCATGGCCATTGAGCGCGAAGGCCGCCCAGATCGAGGCGATGATCCGTACCGCCATCAGCGCGGTGACGGCCAGCCTGGCGAACGAGTTGCCGACCCACAGGCCAACGGCCACCAGCGCGGTGATGATGCCGAAGATGATCTCGACGATCCCGTAGCTCGTGGCCGTCCCCTCGGAGATGTCGGCATTGGCCAGGCCGGATGCACTGGACAGCAGGAAGACGAAGCCGACGGCCAACGAGAGGAACGCGATCAGGAAGGTGATGATCGCGATGAAGGTGACTCCGCCCGGGCGGCGGGGCTTGCCGTACCAGCTGCTCATCGATGCTCCCAGCGTCTCAACGGGTCTGTGGAGCAAGGATGGCACCGGGCATCGGCCTGATGGGGGACGACGGAATCGGGTCGGTGGCGGGTGAGTCGGCGGCGGGGACTTCACTCCCGGCGCAGGGCCTCCGTGAGCCTTGCGGCCGTGGCCAGGACGGCGTGGCTGTGCAGGCGCCCCGGGACCCGACCCATCCTGTCCAGTGGCCCGGACACGGACACCGCGGCCACCACCTTGTTCGAGGGTCCGCGCACCGGGGCGCTGACCGATGCCACCCCCTGCTCGCGCTCGGCCACGCTCTGCGCCCAGCCACGCCGCCGCACCCCGGCCAGCGTGGCGGCGGTGAACGTGGAGTCGCGCAGGCCGACGTGGATCCGGTCGGGGTCCTCCCATGCCAGGAGCACCTGGGCTGCGGACCCGGCGTGCATCGTCAGCACCGCGCCCACCGGCACGGTGTCGCGCAGGCCCGTCAGGCGCTCGGCCGCCGCCACGCAGATGCGTCGGTCGCCCTGGCGGCGGTAGAGCTGGGCGCTCTCGCCCGTGGTCTCGCGCAAGTGGGCCAGGGCAGGACCGGCTGCGGCGATGAGGCGGTCCTCACCCGCGGCCGCGGCCAACTCGGGCAGCCGGGGTCCGAGGACGAACCGCCCGCTCATGTCGCGTGCGATCAGACGATGGTGCTCGAGTGCCGTTGCGAGGCGGTGCGCGGTCGGCCGGGCGAGACCCGTTGCGGCGACGAGCCCGGCCAGGGAGAGCGGCCCACCTTCCAGGGCGTCGAGCAACATGGAGGCCTTGTCGATGACCCCAACCCCGCTGGCGTATGATTCGTCCATAGGTTGATATTGCCGTTTCAACATGTGAGACGTCAACTGGCGAGGAAGCGGAGGTCGTGATGGGTCAGACACTGGCCGAGAAGGTGTGGGACGCGCATGTGGTGCGCAGCGCCCCTGGTGAGCCCGACCTGCTCTACATCGACCTGCACCTGATCCACGAGGTCACCAGCCCCCAGGCGTTCGACGGCCTGCGCGCCGCCGGACGCCCGGTGCGCCGCCCGGACCTCACGCTGGCCACGGAGGACCACAACGTCCCGACGATCGACATCGACAAGCCGATCGCCGACCCGATCTCACGCGCCCAGGTCGACGCCCTGCGTGCCAACGCCGCGGAGTTCGGCGTACCGATCTACTCCCTGGGCAGCGCGGAGCAGGGGATCGTCCACGTGGTCGGTCCGCAGCTGGGCCTGACGCAGCCGGGCATGACGATCGTCTGCGGCGACTCGCACACCTCCACCCACGGTGCGTTCGGGGCACTGGCGTTCGGGATCGGCACGTCCGAGGTCGAGCACGTGCTGGCCACGCAGACGCTGCCCCTGAAGCCGTTCAAGACGATGGCGATCACCGTCGAGGGCGCGCTGCCCGAGGGCGTCACCGCCAAGGACCTGATCCTGGCGGTCATCGCCCGGATCGGCACCGGTGGCGGTCAGGGCTACGTGCTGGAGTACCGGGGCGAGGCGATCCGGAACCTGAGCATGGAAGCCCGGATGACGATCTGCAACATGTCGATCGAGGCCGGGGCGCGCGCCGGCATGATCGCCCCGGACGAGACAACGTTCGCCTACATCGAGGGCCGCCCGAAGGCGCCGGTGGGCAAGGACTGGGCCGATGCGGTGGCCTACTGGCGGACGCTGACCACCGACGACGATGCACAGTTCGACGCCGAGGTGGTCATCGACGCCAGCGAGCTGAGCCCCTTCGTCACGTGGGGGACGAACCCGGGCCAGGGTGTGCCGCTCTCGGCAACCGTGCCCGCACCCGAGGACTTCGACGATCCTTCAGACCAGGCCGCTGCGCGCAAGGCCCTGGAGTACATGGGGCTGACGGCCGGAACGCCGATGCGCGAGATCGCGGTCGACACCGTGTTCCTCGGCTCCTGCACGAACGGGCGGATCGAGGACCTGCGCGCCGCCGCGGAGATCCTTCAGGGTCGTCGCGTGGCCGACGGGGTTCGGATGCTGGTCGTTCCCGGTTCGGTGCGCGTCCGGCTCGCTGCCATGGCCGAGGGGCTGGACACCGTGTTCACCGACGCCGGCGCCGAGTGGCGCGAGGCGGGTTGCTCCATGTGCCTGGGCATGAACCCCGACACCCTGGCCCCCCAGGAGCGCAGCGCGTCCACGTCCAACCGTAACTTCGAGGGCCGGCAGGGTCCCGGTGGGCGCACCCACCTGGTGTCCCCGCAGGTCGCCGCCGCCACGGCCGTGCGCGGCACCCTCAGCTCCCCGGCCGACCTGGCCTAGAGAGGACACACCATGGACTCCTTCACCGTCCTGACCGGCACGGCACTTCCCCTGCGCGCCAGCAACGTCGACACCGACCAGATCATCCCTGCCAAGTACCTCAAGCGGATCACCCGTCACGGGTACGAGGACGCGCTGTTCGCGGCGTGGCGCAGCGACCCCGACTTCGTCCTCAACGACCCTGCGCGGGCCGGGGCCACGATCCTGGTCGCGGGTCCTGACTTCGGCACGGGGTCCTCGCGCGAGCATGCCGTGTGGGCGTTGCAGGACTACGGATTCAAGGTCGTGATCTCGTCCCGGTTCGCCGACATCTTCCGCGGCAACTCCGGCAAGGGCGGGCTGCTCACGGCGGTCGTCGACCAGTCCGTCGTCGACGCGCTCTGGGAGGCCACCGAGTCCGACCCCGCGACACCGATCACCGTGGACCTTGAGGCGAGGACCGTGGCGTTCGGCGATGTCGTCGCCACGTTCGAGATCGACGACTACGTGCGCTGGCGGCTGCTCGAGGGACTCGACGACGTCGGGATCACCCTGCAAAGTGCTGACCTGATCGCCAGTTTCGAGCGAGCCCGACCGGCATTCGCCCCCCGTACCGCCTAGCGTGTGCCCCGAGCGTGGGAGTAACCTGCGCCTCGGACATGATGCACATTCACCGGCGACCGCCGGTGCGATCCGCGAAGGAAGTCTCCAATGAACAAGGCTGAACTCATCGACGTCGTTGCCTCGCGCATCGACGCCAGCAAGAAGGACGCATCGGAAGCCGTCCAGGCTGTCATCGATGCCATCACCGAGTCGGTGGCCAAGGGCCAGAAGGTCTCCATCAGCGGGTTCGGCGTGTTCGAGCGGGCTGAGCGGGCCGCACGCACCTACCGGGCGCCGTCCACGGGCGAGGCGATCCGCAAGGCTGCCTCGGCCGTCCCGCGCTTCCGCCCGGGTGGCGAGTTCAAGGCCTCGGTGAGCAGTGAGAAGCCGGCCGCTGCGGCGAAGAAGGCCGCGGCTAAGGCCACCGCCCCTGCGAAGAAGGCTGCGACGGCTGCGACCGCTGCCGCGACGAAGGCCACCGCCCCTGCGAAGAAGGCCGCGACCAAGGCCGCTGCCCCGGCGAAGGCTGCCCCTGCTGCCGAAGGCCCCGGCGAAGAAGGCCCCGGCGCAAGAAGGCCCCGGCCGCCAAGAAGGCTCCGGCCGCCAAGAAGGCTCCGGCCGCGAAGAAGGCCCCGCGAAGAAGGCGCCGGCCAAGGCCGGCGACTCCGGCCGCGGAGGCGACGCCCGCCGCGGAGAGCCCGCGCCCGCGCCGCGGAGTAGCCCCGCGCGACACACGCCCTCGCGCCCGGTCCGATCATTCGGCCGGGCGTCGAGGGCGTTCGTCGCCCCGTGGAGCGGGCTGACCCCGTTATCGGCGCGCTGTCGCGGGCCTTGTTGAGCACCTCCGGGCCAGATATCCACACGATCTCCACACGACCTCCACACGACCGCCACATGGCCGCCACATGTGGGGAGAAGAGTGCGCAGCAGGTGCCGAACTGAGGGCGAGTCACCTCAACGGCACCTCCCATCGAGTCAATGGAGGCACCATGAACACACGAACGCGTGCCGGCACGATCCTCTCCGCGGCGACAGCCGCACTCCTTGTCCTGTCCACACCGGCCCTGGCCGCCGGCCCGGGTGGCGGCGGTGGCGGTGGAGGCGGTGGGGCAGGCGGGGGCGGTGCAGGGGGTGGTGGTGAAACCACGACGGGGTCGGTCTACTCCGACCTGGTGATCGCCCTGCGCGCCGCGAACGGGACACCCATCCTCAAGAAGTACGTGGTCCCCGAACCGCCGAGACGCGACCGCGTCGACCGAGTACTGCGTGCAGCCCGTGTCCTACGAGGCGGTTCCCGGCGTGACGACCGTCGATTCCGAACCCGGTCGACGGCCGGCACGGTCTGGGTCATCCCGCTGCAGGGTGAGTGGATCGACGGGCGGAGACGGTGCCACTCGACGTTCACCGGGGCGTGTGACCCGCAGCCGCAGTACGCCATGTTCGTCTCCGAGGTCGAGCTGGAGCGGCTGAATCTCGCCCGCACGGCGGACGAGGTCATCGCCCGCAAGCTCGCCGACGTGGCGTTGAAGCTGGGGTTCGCCGACGCGATCGCACTCGAGGCGACCGGTCGCATCAGCTACGACGGCTCGACCATCGACGCATCGCCCGAGAACGCGGCGATGTACCAGTCGCTGATGAAGACCGGCACGATCCCGGGGCTTCCCGACCGGACATGGCCGGCCCGCCGGCCGAGATCGGACCGACGCCAGCCGACGCACGTCGAACAGCCAGTTCGACGCCTGGGAGCTGGCGGCGATGACCCTCGGTGCGGCGGCGAGCAAGAGCACGCCGTTCACCATCGACACCATCGAGTACTACAACCGGATCATCGGCTTCCCGCCGCTGACTACACCCCTCCAGCGGACTGGCCGATCGCGTTCAACCGCTCCATCGATCCGAGCACCGACTGATGCGACGATGGCGACCGGTGAGCAGTTCGTCGACTACAGCGGCTTCACGTACAACCGCTCGGAGACGTTCAAGGGAAGCGTCACCTGGCTCGACGTCCCGACGCTGACGTGGAAGGTCAGCAAGATCACCGACGTGGTGCCGTTCACCAACCTGTCGTCGTTGCGACGACGATCGGCACCCAGACCCTGACCGGGGTCACTGCGTTCGCGCAGCTGGCCGATGACGTGCGGGCACTGTGCAACTTCATCCCGGACAACACGTTCCTCCCCGGCTTCTACATGGACGTCCCGGGCGTCGACACCACCGACGGCGCAGTTGAAGGCGATCCATGACCCGGCGGTCGACCTCGGCACCCTGCCGGCGAACGTCTTCCAGACCTACCCGTTCCCGGTCACGGCGTCCCTGCTCAACCCCTGGGGCGGCGACGCTCATCGACGATGCCCAGCTGCGCATCACGATCGACGCCTCCGACCGCGCTCGAGGCCGGGGACAGTGACCGCGATCCGCACCCCCGTCGACCAGTCGGCCGAGACGCCCATCCCGTTCGCCGTGAGCGGACGGTGACCTTGTCGAGTACGTGGGTGCCCGACGAGCGGCTTCCCGGTGTGCCGCCGGGCTACAACGTCTCCACGACGTTCGACGTCACGGTCGCCGATGGGGCGCCGATCGGGGATCTACGACGTCACGCTCGAGCTGATCGACGTTGATGACCCGACCCGGCGACGGTTCTCGCCGCGGAGACTGGCACGATCACTGTGAACGACAACGTCGCGACGGTCATGTGGGGCGACTCGGTGCCGAAGCTGGCCACCCAGGGCGTCTACATGACGATCCCGCTGCAGGTCTACTCACCGGCGGCCGGGACCGGTCAGTTGGATCTCACCGTGACCGGCCCCGGCGACGATCCAGCGACGACGGACATTGACGAGTCGCTCGCTGCCGGTGACGTGAAGATCTACGCCAGCACGTACGGGACCGACATGGTGGCCATGCCGCTGACGCTGGACGCACCCTGACGACGTTGCTCGTGGGCACGTGGAACGCCGCACTCAGTGCCGGCTACACCTCGGTGACCTGGTACGCCACGGTCGCCGAGGGGGCGCCGGTGGGCAACTACACCTTCGACGTCAGCCTGGAGGGCGGGAACGACCTCGCCGGCGCGATCGTCGTCTCCGTCTCCGCCCCGAGGCCCACGGTGAGAAGCCGCCGGACGTGGGACGACACCACCGCACCCGACCGTCACGATCACGCCGGTCGACACCAGCCCTGAGCTCCACAGTCACGTTCGA
Source organism: uncultured Actinomycetes bacterium (assembly GCA_963700475.1). GTDB lineage: Bacteria > Actinomycetota > Actinomycetes > S36-B12 > CAIYMF01 > Prado023. Next base: position 507,488 of record CAVOXR010000009.1, on the reverse strand, counting down.
TCCTCACCGCGAGCGAGTCCGACGTCGACGTTGGAGTGCAGGCTGACCACGAACGGCGTGGCGGGCTCCTCGGGAGAGTTGCTCGTCATCCGTGACCTACGCCGACCTGCAGCCGGGGATCGTACATCTTCTCCGCGCGTGCGACGGACGTGGCCGAGAACGTCGAGTGAGGTGGAGGTCTACGCTCGTGGTGATCCCGGCCGCGGCGGCACCGTCCGGCCACCCAGCAGCCGCCGCGCAGCGGTCCCCGCCGACCCCCGGTCACGGGAGCAGCGGGAGCAGCGGCACCCCCGGCAGCAGGGGCACCGGCATCAGGAACGCCCTCTGCGACGACACCGGTCGTGACGTCCGCCGTCGTCAAGGTGAAGGCGATCAACAACGGGACCAAGTTGTTCGTCAACGTCAACCCGAACAAGGGCACTGGCTACTGGAACATCAAGGTCTACCGCAAGGTCGTCAAGGGCGACAAGGTCTCGTGGGAGAAGGTCGGCAAGACCCTGCGGACCAAGACAAGCAAGGAGACCCGCACCATCAATCTCGGCAAGGGCACCTACCGGGTCAAGGTGATGGAGAACTACGGGATGAAGGGTGATGTCTCCAACCAGGTGACGCTGGTCCGCTAGCGCCAACTGACATCGTGCGGGCCCGTCTGACTCGAGCGGGCCCGCACGATCCCCGGGAAGGCAGTAGCCAACCCGGCGAACGTCTCACGCCCGGTCGATCTGTCGGCCGGGCGTGAGGCGCTACTCTCGCGGCCATGTCCGTCGCGGTGACGCTCTCCCGCCTCACGGTCTCTTTCGGAGCCCGCGAGCTCTTCCGCGACCTCAACGCTGTGGTCGGCACCGACGAGGTGGTCGGGCTGGTCGGCCCGAACGGGTGCGGCAAGACGACGCTGCTGCGCACCATCGCCGGGCTGCATGCCCCGGACTCGGGGACCGTCACATGGAGCCCGGCAGGAGCGCGGATCGGGTACCTGCCCCAGGAGCGCTCCTCCACCGGCACCGTCGGGCAGCACCTGGCCCGGCTCACCGGCGTGCACGATGCCGACGACCGGATGCAGCGTGCCGCCGGGGGGCTGGAACAGGGGGCGCCCGGGGCCGATGCGGACTACTCCGCCGCGCTGGAGGATTGGCTGGCCCTCGGGGGCGCGGACCTCGACGCGCGCGTCGCGGCCACCATCGACCAGGTGGCACCCGGGCTCCCGCTCGACCACCCCATGGAGGGGCTGTCCGGTGGCCAGTCGGCGCGCGTGGGGCTGGCGGGCCTGCTGCTCTCCCGGTTCGACGCCTACCTTCTCGACGAGCCGACGAACGACCTCGACCTTGACGGCCTCGAGCTGCTGGAGCAGTTCCTGGGCGGGGTGCGCGGACCGGTCGTCCTCGTCAGCCACGACCGGGAGTTCCTCGCGCGGCGGATCACCCGGGTCCTGGACTTCGACCCCGCGCTGGAGGTCGTCGGCGACTACCGCGGCGGCTTCGACGCCTACGTCGCCGAGCGCCTCCGCGCCCGGGGCCGGGCCCAGGCGGACTTCGACGCCGTGGCCGCCACCCGCGAGGACCTGATGGCCCAGATGCGCGCCGCCCGGGCCACCTCCGATCGCGGTGCCAAGGTCGCCCGGGCCAAGCACCGGGCCGGCAGCATCGACAAGATGCTGCGCGACGCCATGATCGACGGCGCGACCGCGGGCGCATCCTCCGCGGGCCGGATCCAGCGCCAGATCGAGCGGTTGCCCGATGTGGTCGAGCCCCGCCGCGAGTGGCAGCTGCGCTTCCGGGTGGCCGAGGTCGAGCGTTCGGGCGACGTCGTGGCGACGCTTCGGGGCGCGACGGCCGTGCGCGGCAGCTTCCGGATGGGCCCCGTCGACCTGCAGGTCGACCGCGGCGACTGCGTGGTGATCACGGGCCCCAACGGATCGGGGAAGTCGACGCTGCTCGGGATGCTCCTCGGCGACGTGCCGCTGGAATCCGGTGACCGCAGCCTCGGGGCACGGGTGATCGTCGGACGCGTCGACCAGTCGCGGATCCCCGAGGATCCCGCCGCCACCCTGTGGGACCTCGTGACCAGCGAGCTGCCGGGGATGCCCGAGGCGGAGGTGCGCGGGCTACTGGCGAAGTTCGGCCTGGGCGCCGACCGGCTCGACGTCTCCGCCGGCCTGCTGTCGCCGGGGGAGCGGACTCGGGCCGGGCTGGCCGTCATCGGGTCACGGGGTGCGAACGTCCTGGTGATGGACGAGCCGACCAACCACCTCGACCTCCCGGCCATCGAGCAGGTGGAGGCCGCGCTGGACCAGTTCGAGGGCACGGTCCTGCTCGTCAGCCACGACCGGCGATCTGATCGATCACGTCGCTGGGACGGGCCATGAAGTGCGCCGGTTGGGGGTGCGTGACGGACGGGTCACCGAGCTCCGCTGATCCGGCACCCGGGCAGGAATCCGGTATACGGTGGCGGCCAGCGACGGGTCGGCGAGAGGTGGATGGTGGGCACCAAGACGCTCTTCATGAACCTCGGCGTCTCCTACCGGGTCGCGGAGGTCATCCTGTGGCCGCCCTTCATGGCCCTGACCCGCCGCGACTGGCGCGGGACGGAGAACCTGGGCAGGCACGGCGAGGGCATCGTCGTCGCGCCCAACCACATCTCGTTCCTCGATCCGCTGATCATGGCCCACTTCCTTCACGACAACGGGCGGCCGCCGCGGTTCATGGGCAAGCAGTCCGTGTTCGAGATCCCGCTGGCCGGACAGCTGATCCGAGGGGCGGGGCAGATCCCGGTGTCGCGGGACAAGGACCCCCACAAAGCGCTGGCCGCGGCAGAGGAGGCGGTGACCAAGGGGGAGTGCCTCGTGATGTACCCCGAGGGCACAATCACCCGTGATCCGGGCACGTGGCCGATGTCGGGCAAGACGGGTGCGTTGAGGGTGGCGCTCGAGACCGGGGCGCCGCTGATCCCCATTGCGCAGTGGGGGGCCAACGAGATCATGCCCCCGTACACCACGCAGATGAACGTCCTGCCCCCGAAGACGATGCACGTCACGGCGGGTCCGCCGCTGGACATCGAGGATCTGCGGGGGCGGCGCCTCACCAAGGCGCTGCTCGAGGAGGGCACCGACCGGTTGATGGATGCCATCACCGGGCTGCTGGAGGAGATCCGCGGGGAGAAGGCCCCGGCACAACGACTTGATTGGGCGGCCCAGCAGAAGCTGCGTGCCGCAGATCAGACCAAGGAGGAGAACTGATGGCTCGCGTAGCGGTGATGGGTGCAGGGTCCTGGGGTACCGGGTTCGGGATGGTCCTGTGCGACGCCGGTGGTGATGTCGTGATGTGGGCCCGCGAGCCCGAGGTCGAGGAGTCGATCAACACCACGCACACCAACGAGATGTTCCACCCCGGAATCGCCCTCCCGGAGCAGATGCGGGCCACCGGCGACGCTGCGGAGGCCCTTGCGGGCGCCTCCCTGGTGATCCTGGCGATCCCAGCCCAGACACTGGCGATGAACCTGCAGGCCTGGCGTGAGCTGATGGAGCCCGACGCCGTGGTCGTGTCCCTGATGAAGGGCATCGAGCTGGGCACCATGCGCCGGATGAGCGAGGTCATCGCCCAGGACGGCGGCATCCCGCCGGAGCGGGTGGCCGTCGTGTCCGGCCCGAACCTCGCGCGGGAGATCGCCCAACGTGCGCCTGCGGCCACCACTGTCGCGTGCCCGGACGAGGCCTCGGCGCGCCGCCTGCAGGAGGCGTGCACAACCAACTACTTCCGGCCCTACTGGACCACCGACGTCGTCGGCGCGGAGATCGGCGGCTCGGTCAAGAACGTCATCGCCCTGGCGAACGGCATGGCCGTCGGGCTGGGCTACGGAGCCAACTCCCAGGCCTCATTGATCACACGCGGGCTCGCGGAGATGTCGCGCCTGGGCGTCGCTCTGGGCGCCAACCCGATGACGTTCCTCGGCCTGGCCGGCATGGGTGACCTCATCGCCACCTGCTCGTCACCGCTGTCGCGCAACCGCACGTTCGGCGAGAACCTCGGCAAGGGCCTGACGGTCGAGGAGACGATCGCGGTCACCAAGCAGACCTGCGAGGGCGTGAAGTCCTGCCTGCCGATCCTCGAACTGGGCCGCTCGCACGGTGTCGAGATGCCCATCACCGAGCAGGTCGTCCAGGTGGTGCACCATGAGATGGCCGCCGCCGACATGCTCGGCGCGCTGATGGGGCGTGTGACGAAGCCGGAGATGGGTGCGGAGTAGGTAGCCTTCGGCGCGTGATCACCCGACGCGCCCTCGCGAGCCTGGTCCTGTCGCTGTCGGCCGCGGTGGCGGCCGTTGCCCCGGCTGCTGCCGAGGACCTGACCCAGTTGCCGGCCGCACCGGCAACCGTTGTTCCCGGCGGAGTACGGGGTGGGGACATCTCCTGGCCCAACTGCCCCAAGGGCCTCGGGGTGCCGGGGCGCCGCACGCAGGGGCTTCCCCTACCGACCCGGCAGGCGCAGTTCTTCGTGATCGGGCTGACCAACGGGCGGGCGTTCACGCGCAACCCCTGCCTGACGGGGCATCTCGATGCCGCTCGCGTGCGGGGCGTGGCCGTCTCTGCCTACACGATGCTCAGCTACCCGAACGCCGCGGAGCGCGCCGAGCACGGCTGGTCGGGTCCCTTCGGCACGGCCACCTACGCCGACCGGATCGCCAACGTCGGCTACGCGCAGGCGGCCTTCGCCCTGGACACGATGGCAGCAGCGCAGTTCCCATCCCCGTTCGTCTGGATCGACGTCGAGCCGCGCGCGGAGCGGCGATGGTCGCGGACCCCGGCCAACAACCAGGCGCTCATCCAGGGCGCCCTGCGTGCAGCGGCCGATCGCGGGATCGGCTCGGGCATCTACACCTACGCGCTGGCGTGGAAGCAGATCACGGCAGGGATGACCCTGGACCTTCCCCTGTGGGCGCCGGGACACTCACGGGCGCGCACGTTCGCCGGCAAGATGCGCCAGACGATCGACTCCTGCTCCCGCGTCGGATTCACCGGTGGGCCGCTGGTGATGACCCAGTGGGTGTGGCGCAACCGCGACCACAACGTGACGTGCCCTGCGATCGAGACGGTCACCACGCCGCTGTGGGTCCGCCTGGGGCCCGAGGCGACGTAGGAAGAATGTACGCCTGGAGTCCACTGGGCTGCAATATCGTGCGTCAGAGGCCGTATAGACTGGAGATGATTCGGTCAAATTGGGGTACGGGCCGTATGATTGCCTGATGGATCTCGCGTTCTACGGTGCCGTCTTCGTCACCCTGCTGGTCATCATCGACCCGCCGGGTATCGTTCCGATCTTCCTCGGGCTGACCCGTGAGCGGACCCGGCCCGAGGTCTCACGGCTGGCGCGCACCGCGGTCCTGACCTCCTTCGCGGTCATCACCGGATTCGCGGTCCTCGGCGACAAGGTGCTGTCCTACCTGCACATCTCCCTGCCGGCCATGCAGGGCGCCGGCGGGCTCCTGCTGCTTCTCGTCGCCCTGGAGCTGCTGATGGGCAAGGAGGCCGAGCCCGAGGCGCACACGGACGTCAGCATCGCGCTGGTCCCGCTCGGGGTGCCGCTGCTCGCCGGGCCCGGGGCGATCGTGGCCACGATCCTGTTCGCCCGGGACGCCAGCACGGTCCCTGAGCTTGCGGCGCTGGCCGCCGCGATCGTGGCGGTGCATGCGGTGCTGTGGGCCTCGATGCGCTACTCGACGGTCGTGTCGCGAGTGATGGGCAAGGGCGGCATCACCATCCTCACCCGGATCTCCGGGCTGCTCCTGGCGGCCATCGCCGTGCAGCTGGTGGCTGACGCGGTCCTCGGGTTCGTCGCGGCCAGCTGATCCGGGTCAGGCGCGGGACGCGGACACCGAGTCGAGGGCCGCGGACAGGTCGGCCCACAGGTCCTCCACGTCCTCGATGCCGACCGACAGCCGCAGCAGGCCATCGGGCACCTCGGGGCTCTCCTCGGGCCAGCGGCGGCGCCGCTCCAGGGTGGACTCGACTCCACCGAGGCTGGTGGCGTGGACCCACAGGCGGGTGGCGTCGGCCACGGCCTCGGCGGCGTCCGCGCCCCCCTGCAGCTCGAGGCTGATGATCGCGCCGAAGGCAGTCATCTGCCGGAGGGCGAGGTCGTGTCCGGGGTCCTCGGGCAGGCTCAGGTGGCGGACCCGCGTGACGGCCGGGTGGTCGGTGCACCGGCGGGCGATCTCCGCGGCGTTGGCGCAGGCGCGCTCCCAGCGCAGCGGGAACGTGCGCAGGCCGCGCAGGGCGATCCACGCCTCCATCGGGCCCGGGATGCCGCCCCCGAGGACCCGGTTGCGCGTGATCCGCTCGACCAGGTCAGGGTCGCGTGCGACCACAGCTCCGAGCAGCACGTCGGAGTGCCCAGCCAGGTACTTCGTGGCACTGTGCACGACGACATCGGCGCCGAGGTCCAGCGGCTTCTGGCCCAGGGGAGTGGCGAACGTCGAGTCCACCACCACGAGGGCGCCCGCCTCGTGGGCAGCGGAAGCGACCGCAGCGATGTCCACGACCTCGAGAGTGGGGTTCGTGGGCGTCTCCAGCCAGACCATGGCCGCACCCTCGGCGGCCTCGATCAACTCGTCCGTGCGTGCCGAGACCTCGCGCAGGTGGATCCGGCCCGACTGGCCCCATCGCGCCAACTGCGTGCGCGTGCCGCTGTAGGCGACCGACTGGGACACCACGACGGCACCCACGGGGACGAGGTCGGCCACCGCAGTGATCGCGGCCATGCCGCTCGCGAAGCTGATGGCCCGGCAGCCGGGACCCTCGAGCGCCGCAAGGACATCCTCCAGCGCGGTCCAGGTCGGGTTGCCGACCCGTGCGTACGAGACGGGCCCACCGGCAGCGAAGGTCGAGCTGAACACCGCCGGGGCGTTCATCGGGGCGCCCGGATCGCGTGTGGGCCGGCCCGCCGCAACGGCGATGCTGGCTGCCGACAACCCCGTCGGCAGGTGGTCCGGTGCAGCGCTGGGGTCATCGTCGGCCATGCCGCCGCAGCCTACCGGCTGGTGCGCATTAGGGTCGTGGGCGTGGATGAGCAGCGGCGGATCCGGGTGGCAGTGATCTTCGGCGGGCGCAGCAGTGAGCATGCGATCTCCTGCATCAGCGCCGGCAGCGTCCTGTCCGCGATCGACCGGACGGCCTACGACGTGGTCCCCATCGGGATCACGACCGAGGGCCGGTGGGTCGTCGAGCGCGACGAGCCTGAGCGGCTGCGGATCACCGACGGACGGCTGCCCGAGGTCGACGCGACCGGCTCGCACGTGGTGCTCCCCGGCGACCCCACGCACGGGGGGATCGACGTGCGGCCGGCGGATGCAGCCGCCGGGCTCCTGCACGACGTCGACGTCGTCTTCCCCGTCCTGCATGGGCCGTGGGGCGAGGACGGGACGATCCAGGGCCTGCTGGAGCTCGCCGGGATCCCCTACGTCGGCTCCGGGGTGTTCGCGTCGGCGGCGGCGATGGACAAGGGGCACATGAAGGCCGTGCTGCTGGCGGCCGGCCTCGAGGTGGGGCCCTACGAGCTGGTGACGGCCTCCCAGTGGCGAACCGATCCCAACGCGGTCCTCGAGCGGCTCGCGCCCCTCGGGTTGCCCGTGTTCGTCAAGCCCGCTCGCGCCGGCTCCAGCGTCGGCATCACGCGGGTCAGCGACCTGGCCGAGCTGCCTGCGGCGATCGAGGCTGCCCGTGCCCACGACCCCCGGGTGATCATCGAGGCCGGGTTCCTCGGGGTGCGGGAGATCGAGTGCGGAGTCCTGGACGGTGCGGACGGGCCGCAGGCCAGCGTGTGCGCGGAGATCGTGGTCCGCCCCGGGCACGACTTCTACGACTTCGAGGCCAAGTACCTCGAGGACGCCGTCGACCTGATCGTCCCCGCCGACCTGCCCCCCGAGGTCGAGAGCTCGGTGCGGGCGCAGGCGGTTCGGGCCTTCGAGGCGCTGACCTGCGAGGGCCTGGCCCGCGTCGACTTCTTCGTGACCCCGGACGGTCGGGCAGTCGTCAACGAGGTCAACACCATGCCCGGGTTCACGTCCATCTCCATGTTCCCGCGCATGTGGCAGGCCTCGGGGATGACCTACCGGGAGCTCGTCGACCACCTCATCTCCGACGCGCTGCGCCGCGGCACCGGCCTGCGGTGAGCCAGGAGTCCGCCCGGGTCGGGACGCCGGTCCGCAGCCCCCTGCCGGACCACATCGACGTGCCCGGGTTGGAGGTCCGCACCTGGCGGGAGTCCGACGTCCGGCCGATGGCGCAGGCGATCGAGGAGAACATTGAGCACCTGCGACCCTTCCTCCCCTGGGTCGCCCAGGAGCCCATGGACGACGAGGAACGGACCCAGATGGTCAGTGACTGGGAGCGTGACCGCCTCGCGGGGGGCGACCTCGTGCTGGGGATCTTCGAGGGCGGCCGGGTGGTGGGCGGCACGGGGGCGCACACGAACCGCACGGATGCCGAGGACGGCATCGAGATCGGATACTGGCTGAGTGCAGATGCCCAGGGCCGGGGCCTGATGACCCGCGTGGTCGGCGCCCTCACGCAGGCCCTCCTGGACCATCCCGGGATCACCCACGTGGAGATCCGTCATGACGAGGCCAACACCCGCAGCGCGGCCATCCCACCCCGCTGCGGGTACCGGCTGGTCGGTCGGGAGGAGCGGGCAGTGCAGGCCCCGGGAGAGACCGGTTCGGGACTCGTCTGGCGGATCGGAGCCGAGCCCGCATTCGCGCAGTGAGCGAGCGCCGAGGGTGTCCCCGGCAGGCGCGGGCCCCCGGTGCGGTGGAAGCATCGCAGTCATGAGCGACCCACAGATCGCCGGCCACGGCGGGCACCACATCCTCTCGGCGGCACGGGCGTACGGCGCGACCACCCTGTTCACCCTCTCGGGGGCGCACATCTTCCCGTTGTACGACGCCGCGGTCGGCGGCAAGCAGGGGTTCGATGCCGCACCCGATCGGCAGTCCGCCGAGCGCGACGGAGTCGTACGACTGCTCGACGTCCGCCACGAGGCGACCGCCGTCTTCGCCGCTGAGGCCACGGGCAGGCTGAACCGGACGCCCGGGTTCGCGGCAGTCACCGCCGGACCGGGCGTGACCAACGCGGTGTCCGCGCTGGCGACCGGACTGTTCAACGGGGCCCCGATGGTCGTGGTCGGCGGTCGCGCACCGGAGGCGCGCTGGGGCTCGGGGAGCTTGCAGGAGTTCGACCACCCGGCGCTGCTGGGTCCGGTCACGAAGGCCGCCTGGACGTTGAAGGACCCGACCGCCATCGGGGCGCGCGCAGCCGAGGCGTTCCGGCTCGCTCTGACGCCGCACCGCGGACCGGTGTTCCTCGACGTGCCCATGGACCTGTTCTACTTCGGGGCCACGGCACCCGCCCCGGAGCCCCTCGCCCCCGCGGTGAAGGTTCCTGATGCCGGCGCCCTCGACCGTGCCGCCCACGCCCTGGCCGCGGCCCGGACACCCGTTGTCGTGCTCTCCAGCGACGTGTGGTCGGGCTTCGCCGAGCAGGAGGCCGTGGACCTCGTCACCGAGTTCGACCTGCCCACGATCCTCACCGGGCTGGGTCGGGGCCTCCTTCCGGCGGGCCACCCGAGCCTGGTCACGCGGGCGAGATCCTCGGCGTTCAAGGGCGCGGACGTGGTGGTCGTCGTGGGCGCGCCGCTGGACTTCCGCCTCGGCTACGGCATCTTCGGCAACGCGACCTCCCCGGCCAAGGTGATCCACCTCACCGACTCCTCCGACCACCGTCGGCCGGACACCGTGGAGGTGGCGGTGCGCGGGGACCTGCCCCTCGTGCTGCGCGGGCTGTCCGAACGGCTGGCGCCCACCGGCACGGCTGCCACCCCTGATTGGGCGGAGGGCCTGCGGGCTGCCGATCGTGCCGCCAGGGACCGGGACGCGGCCCTCCTGGCCAGCACGTCGGACCCGATCCATCCGGGGCGCATCTACGGCGAGCTCCTGCCCCGGTTGGCCGACGACGCGGTGACCATCGGCGACGGAGGCGACTTCGTGTCCTTCGCCGGCAAGTACGTCGAGCCTGCGCACCCGGGGTGCTGGCTGGATCCGGGCCCGTTCGGGTGCCTCGGGACCGGACTGGGGTACGCGATCGGTGCACGCGTGGCTCGCCCCGACGCGCAGGTGACCCTGCTCCTGGGCGACGGTGCCGCCGGGTTCTCCCTGATGGACGTCGACACGCTGGTCCGCCACGACCTCCCGGTCGTGATGGTCATGGGCAACAACTCCGGGTGGGGCCTGGAGAGGGGCCCGATGCAGATGCTGCACGGGTACGGCGTGGCCACCGAGCTGGCTCCAGCCACCCGGTACGACGAGGTGGTCCGGGCACTCGGCGGGGCGGGGGAGATGGTCACCGACCCCGAGCAGATCGGCCCGGCCCTGGACCGTGCGTACTCCTCAGGCGTGCCCTACCTGGTCAACATCATCACCGACCCGACGGCGATGTATCCGCGCACCACGACGGGCATCTGAGGCGGGCGGGCGACGGGCCGTCCGCCGGTTCAGCCGGCCGCCGGCAGGGTGGCTGCGATGGTCGGTGCGAGGTCGGCGGCCACGGACGGCGCGGGCCCCTGCTCGGTGGGCACGGTGACCTCCACGTTCGCGACCCGGCCGATCGAGGTCAACCGCCAGCCGTCGGTCAGCTCCTCGGGGAGCCAGTCGATCCCGTCAACGGTGACCAGGGTGGAGGTGGGCTGCAGGGCCGTCGGCGCGGGAACCCCGCACCGGATGCCGACGGGCGGGTCACCGTAGGACGCGGTGAGGTCCGACTCGGGTGTGACCTCGCGACGATCGCCGACGGTCGGGAGCTCGGCGGGCAGGGCAGCGGTGAACGCCGCACAGGCTGCAGCCACCTCCGGCGGGGGGCTGGCAGGTGCATCCACCTCGACCGGCCGCGCGCACGAGGACAGCAGCAGGGCGCTGACGGCCAGTGCCGTCAGCCGTGGGCCGGCAGATCGCCTCAGAGGTTGACCACGGGGCACGTCAGGGTGCGGGTGATCCCCGGGACCTTCTGGATGCTGGCGACGACCAGGCGTCCGAGGTCGTCGATCGAGCCGGCCTGGGCCTGGACGATGACGTCGTAGGGGCCGGTCACGTCGTGGGCCACGGTGACGCCGTCGATGGCGCCGATCTCTGCGACCACCGACGGGGCCTTGCCCACCTCGGTCTGGATCAGGATGTAGGCGTGCACCACGATGCTGGCCTTCCGTCGGGGCTACCCGGGTGCCGGGCGGCGTTGTCGTCAGACTAGCGTGCGCAGTCGGCGCAGTGACGAGAGTGGAGGACCGATGAGTGGTGGCGGCGAACTGATCAGTGATGTGGGGGAGTTCGGCCTGATCACGCGGATCGACGCTGCCCTGGACGGGCACTCTGCGGCAGGAGTCCACGTGGGGATCGGCGATGACGCGGCGGTGGTCGGCGTCCGCGGCGGTCGGGTCGTGGTCTCCACCGACATGCTCGTCGAGGGCAGGCACTTCCGCCGCGACTGGTCGACCGGCGCCGACATCGGGGCCAAGGCAGCGGCGGAGAACCTCATCGATGTGGCCGTCATGGGCGCACGGACGACCACCCTGGTCGTGGCCCTCGGTCTGCCTGCGGACCTGCCGGTCGACTGGGTGACGGACTTCTACGCCGGAATGCGTGCCGAGGCCGAGGCCGAGGGGGCCGCCATCGTGGGCGGTGACCTCGTTCGAAGTGACCGGGTGGTCATCTCGGTGACGGCGATCGGGGAGATGGTCGGCCCGGACCCGGTGCTTCGTTCCGGTGCGGAGCCGGGCGACGTCGTGGCGGTCGCCGGGCGGTTGGGGTGGGCCGCAGCGGGCCTGTCGATCCTCTCGCGCGGGTTCCGCACGCCGCGCGCCCTCGTGGACGCCCAACGTCGCCCTGAGCCGCCCTACGCGGCGGCCCTCGCGGCGGCGGCCGCTGGCGCCAGCTCGATGATCGATGTCAGCGACGGGCTCGTCGCCGACCTGGGCCACATCGCGCGGGCCTCCGAAGTGGCCATCGAGATCGATCCGACGCTGCTCGAGGTCGCCGAGCCGGTGGCCTCCGCGGCGGCCGCCTTCAACGCCGACCCGCTCGTGTGGGTCCTCACCGGGGGTGAGGACCACGCGGTGGCAGCGACGTTCCCGGCCGGGGTTGAGCTCCCGGAGGGCTTCACCACGATCGGCGTCGTCAGCGACGTTGCCGACGTCGAGCTGCTCGAAGCTCCCGGGGTCACGGTCGGCGGTCGTGTCCCCCGCGGTGGTGGCGGCCACGACCACTTCGCGGGGTAGCCGCAGCACGCCCGGACATGACAGGGCCCCGGTCCCTCTGGGGGAGCCGGGGCCCGGAAGTAGCCCGGTCTCAGGCGCGCGAGACCTTTCCGGCCTTCAAGCACGAGGCGCACACCTTGACCCGCTTCGGCGTGCCGCCCACAACGGTGCGCACCGACTGGATGTTCGGGTTCCAGCGACGCTTGGTCCGCCGGTGGGAGTGCGAGATGCTGTGGCCGAAACCGGGGCCCTTGCCGCAGACGTCGCAGTTGGCAGCCATAGTCGTACTCCAGTTCCGATGGGGGCAGGCCAGCATTGGCCCGAGTGATACGGCGACAAGGATATCCGAATCCGCGATCACCACCCAAATCGCGGTCCGTGACCGTGCTTGATGCGCGCCCCGCGCGGGTTCCGGCCACTAGCCTTGGGTGGAATCGACAGGAGGGCCATGCGCACGATTCTCGACGCCGAGGCGCTGACAGGGTGGGCAGCGCTGGCCCTGGACGGGATGAAGACCCACCGTCGCGCCATCGATGCCCTCAACGTGTTCCCCGTTCCCGACGGCGACACCGGGACCAACATGTACCTCACCCTCGAGGCGGGCGTCGCGGCGATGATGGCCATCGAGGGCGACATCCCGGAGCCCGGCAACGCCCGCCTTGCCGCACTTGCCCGCGGAATGCTGCTGGGTGCCCGCGGGAACTCCGGGGTGATCATGTCCGAGCTCCTGCGTGGGATCGCCGCGACCCGCGCAGCCGACCTGACCCGGCCCATGGACGGATCGTGGTTGGCCGAAGCGCTGACCCGGGCATCCTCGGCAGCGTTCAGTGCGGTGTCCAACCCCAAGGAGGGCACGGTCCTCACGGTCGCACGGGCAGCCGCAACGGCCGCCAGCGAGATCGCCGCGGAGACCGATGGCGACCTGCAGGCGGTCACGAGGGCAGCCGCCGAGGCCGCCCGAACCGCCCTGGCGGGGACCACGGCCCAGCTCGAGGCACTGCGCCGAGCCGGCGTGGTCGATGCCGGCGGCCGAGGCTACGTGGTGCTCACAGACGCCCTCCTCGAGGTCGTCACCGGCGTCCACAGCGACCTCCCGGAGTTCGCCCGCCTCGCACCGGAGCCCGACTCCCTGGCCGATCCCGAGCACATGCTGCACGGCTACGGGGGGCCGGCCTACGAGGTGATGTACCTGCTCGACGCCCCCGACGAGGCCATCCCGGGGTTCAAGGCACGCCTGGCCGGGCTCGGCGACTCGCTGGTGGTCGTGGGCGGGGACTCGCTGTGGAACATCCACGTGCACGTCGACGACGCCGGTGCCGCGGTCGAGGCGGCGCTGGCGATCGGCGTGCCGTACCGGATCCGGATCACCTACCTGGCGGCCGTGGTTGATGCCGGCGGCGAGCCGCAGGGGCGCGCGCTGGTGGTGGTGGCCCACGGAGCCGGGGTCGCTGACCTCCTGGAGGCCAGCGGGGTGACAGTCGTGCGGGCCCCCGAGCTCGGCAGGCCCTCGACCGCAGAGATGCTCGCCGGGATCGAGGCCACCGGGGCGCACGAGGTCGTGCTCCTTCCCGGGGACAAGGACTCCAGGCCCGTTGCCGAGGCTGCCGGCCTCGCCGCCCGCGACAGCGGGCATCGCGTCGCCGTGATCCCGACCAGGTCGATCGTCCAGTCGTTGGCTGCCGTCGCGGTCCATGATGCGTCGGAGGACTTCGACGACGATGTGGTGGCCATGAGCCGTGCGTCCTCGGCCACCCAGTACGCCGGACTCACGACCGCGAGCAAGGCGGCGATGACCACGGCCGGGACCTGCAAGGTCGGCGACGAGCTCGGGCTGATCGCCGGGGACATCCTCGAGATCGGATCCGACGTCCAACAGGTGGCCCGAGCCGTGCTGACCCGCATGCTCGCGCGCGGTGGAGCCGAGCTCGTGACCATCGTGCTCGGGGCCGATGCCCCGCCGGACCTGCTCGATGGCATCGAGCGCTGGGTGGAGCGCAACCATCCGGAGGTCGAGGTGGTCGGCTACGAGGGCGGGCAACCACGCTGGCACGCGATCATCGGCGTGGAGTAGCCGGTGCCGGACCTGGTCGGAGTCGTCGGCGGGAAGGCAGCCAAGGCCCTCGGCACCCTCGGCATCACCACGCTCGAGGACCTCCTGGCGCACTACCCACGTCGCTACGCCGAGCGCGGCGAGCTCACTGACCTGGCCTCGCTGCAGGTCGGCGAGCAGGTCACGGTCCTTGCACGCGTTGCATCTGCCTCGTCGCGCCCGCTCAGGTCCAAGCCGGGGGAGAGGCGCCGACGCAGCATCACCGAAGCAGTCGTGACCGATGGCACCGGCGAGCTCACCCTCACCTTCTTCAACCAGGACTGGATCGCCAAGAAGTTCCGCCCCGGGCGCCTCGGCCTGTTCGCCGGGACGGTGGGGGTCTTCAACGGCCGGCGCCAGCTGCTGCACCCCGAGCATGAGTTCGTCGACGAGGAAGCGGCCGACGAGGCCGCTGCGGAGTACGCGGGGCGACTGATCGCGGTCTACCCGGCGACGGAGAAGGTCAACAGCTGGACCATCGCGCGCAATGTGCAGCTGGCCCTGCCCGAGGCCGCCACGTGGCCCGATCCTCTCGACGACGACCTGCGAGCGCGGGTGGGCGTCCTCGACCTGCCGACGGCCCTGCAGTGGGTCCACCGGCCGATCGACCGGGGCCAGGCTCGGCGCGCCATCGAGCGGCTCAGGTGGGATGAGGCGTTCGGCGTGCAGGTCGTCCTGGCACAGCGCAGGGCTGCGATCACGGCGGCTCCTGCCATCCCGAGGCCGGGCCGAGCAGGTGGCCTGCGTGACGACTTCGACGCGAGTCTGCCGTTCACCCTGACGGGTGGCCAGCTCGAGGTGGCCGCGGTGATCGACGAGGAGATCGCGGGCAGCCACCCCATGCACCGGCTCCTGCAGGGCGAGGTCGGCTCGGGCAAGACCGTGGTGGCGCTGCGGGCGATGCTGCGTGTCGTTGACTCCGGCGGGCAGGCGGCGCTGCTCGCGCCCACCGAGGTGCTGGCCGCGCAGCACGCACGCAGCATCGCGGCGTTGCTCGGCCCGTTGGCTCAGGGCGGCATGCTCGGCGGGCGGGCCGACGCCACACGGATCGCGCTGGTGACCGGGTCCCAGGGTGCGTCCGCCCGGCGGGCGGCGCTGCTGGATGCTGCGAGCGGTGCAGCGGGCATCGTGGTCGGGACCCACGCACTGCTCGAGGAGCGGGTGCAGTTCGCCGACCTCGGGCTGGTCGTCGTGGACGAGCAGCACCGCTTCGGTGTCGAGCAGCGTGCGGCGCTCGCGGCCAAGACCGGTGAGTCGACCCGGCCCCACACGCTGGTGATGACAGCCACGCCGATCCCGCGGACCGTGGCCATGACCGTGTTCGGCGACCTCGAGACCTCGACGCTCCGGGAGCTGCCGGCCGGGCGCAAGCCGCTCGTGACGCACGTCGTCCCTGCCCTCGAACGTCCCGACTACCTGGCACGTGCCTGGCAGCGGGCCCGCGAGGAGGTGGCGGCCGGGCGCCAGGTGTACGTCGTCTGCCCGCGCATCGAGTCGGGGGTGGCGGAGTCGGACGGCGAGCCCGGGCTGGTGGACTCCGGCGAGGCTGGCGCCACCGCTGGGGGAGCGGCCGCGCGGGCCGGTGCTGCCGTGGAGTCCGCCCTCCCGGAGCTCGCGGCTGGGCCGTTGGCCGGGTTGCGGTTGGCCGCCCTGACCGGGCGCATGACCTCCGCTGAGAAGGACGACGTGATGGCCCGGTTCGCCGACCCGGGGCGTCCTGACGGCATCGACGTCCTGGTGGCCACCACCGTGATCGAGGTCGGCGTCGACATCCCCAACGCGACACTGATGATCGTGCTGGACGCCGACCGGTTCGGCGTATCCCAGCTGCACCAGCTGCGCGGCCGCGTCGGGCGAGGCAGCCACGCGGGCCTCTGCCTGCTCGTGACCGAGTCGCCCGAGGGCACGGACGCCCGGGAGCGGCTGGCGGCCGTGGCGGCGACCAGCGACGGCTTCGAGCTGTCCCGCTTCGACCTCGCCGCCAGGCGGGAGGGCGACGTCCTGGGGGCAGCGCAGTCCGGGTCCCGCCGGTCGCTTCGCCTGCTGTCGGTCCTCGACCACGAGGACGTCATCCTCCGCGCCCGTGAGGAGGCCACCCGGCTCGTCGACGCCGACCCGGACCTGTCGGGGCACCCGGTGCTGGCCCGGGTCCTCGCGCGTGAGTTCGATCCCGAGCACGCGGAGTACCTCGAGAAGACGTGAGCGGCGTGCTCGGCCGGTAGTTCCCCGGCCATCGACTGCCAACCAGCCGCTCCGCCAGCTGAGGCGTATCGTGAAGGTGAGGAGGTGGCTTCGATGGATGGGTCACAGCCGGGGCAGGGCATCGATCCGAAGATGATCCGCGATCACGGTGGCGACCTGGAGACCCTCGACAGGGAGATCCGGGATATCGAGTCGGAGGCCCTGGAGATGCAGGCCCGCCTGGTCAAGCGGAGTTCGCTGCCCGCGCCGAGGAAGCCCCATCGCGGTTGGCGTCGCGGGGCCTAGCCAGCGAACGACCGATTGCCGACGCAGCCAGGGCCAGCGAGCGTCGATCCGCTGTCACCCGCGCGCGTCGATCCGCTGTCACCAGTTGCGGAACCACCCCGTCACGGTCGATCCCAGCTCACCGCCGACCACGTTGCCGATGAACCAGACGGCAGCCGCGAGGATGGCGACCCAGATCAGGATCTTGAACAGGGTGGACAGGTGGACGCCGGACCGCGGTGCGGAGTGATCCGGGTAGTGCGCGTGCACTCCCATGGCTCCTCCCTTCGCGAGAGATCCCCTCACTCAGGGTAGGAGGTCACGGTCCGCCGGCATAGGGCCGGAGGGCCCGGTTGCCGGGGAGTCGGTGCGGGTCGCCCGGGGCCTCTGAGTCATGCTTCCTCCCGTGAGCATCGTCCTGTTCCGGGCCTGGCCCAGATCCGGATGGCGGCCTGGTCCGGACGGGGCGACGTCGTGACGCGGATCATCGCGGGCACTGCGCGAGGTCGGCGGCTCGCCGTGCCCACCGGCGGGGCCCGACCGACCACCGACCGTGTCCGGGAGTCGATGTTCGCCTCGCTGGACCACCTGCTCGGCGGCTTCGCCGGTGCCCGGGTGCTCGACCTGTTCGCCGGATCCGGGGCGCTCGGCCTCGAGGCCGCCAGCCGTGGCGCCTCCATGGTGGTGCTCGTGGAGCGCGACCGCCCGAGCGCGGCTGTGGCACGTGCCAACGCCCAGGTCGTGGGCGTGCCGGGCATCCGGGTCGTGGCGGCCTCGGTGGCGACCCACTTGGCGGGGGAGCCCGAGCGCTTCGACCTCGTCCTCGCAGACCCGCCGTATGCGACCCCGGCCGCAGACGTGGAGGCTGTCCTGGCCCGTCTCACCGCGGGATGGCTGGCCCCCGATGCGGTCGTCATGGTCGAGCGAGCCACGCGCGGCGGCGAGTTCAGCTGGCCATCGGGAATCGTGGCGTTGCGCCAGAGGGCATACGGGGCGACGACCCTTTGGTACGGTCAGTGCGCGTCCGATGGAGAGGACCCATGATGCGCAGAGCGGTATGCCCCGGATCGTTCGATCCGGTCACCAATGGACACATCGATGTGTTCATGCGCGCGTCGGCGCTCTTCGACGAGGTCACGGTCGGCGTCCTTGTGAACAAGAAGAAGACCTCGATGTTCAGCGTCGAGGAGCGCATCGAGCTGCTGAGTGCCGAGCTGGCGCATGTGCCCAACATCCGGATCGACAGCTTCCACGGCCTGCTGGTCGACTACTGCCGTGACAACGGGATCATCGCGATCGTCAAGGGCCTGCGCGCCATCACCGACTTCGACTACGAGCTGCAGATGGCCCAGATGAACTTCGGCCTGGCCGGCATCGAGACGCTGTTCATCTCGACGAACCCGCTCTACTCGTACCTGTCGTCCTCGCTGGTCAAGGAGGTCGCGACATATGGTGGGGATGTCAGCGGACTGATCCCCGCGAGGGTCCACACGGCCCTGCAGGCCAAGCTGTCCGCCCACTGATCCCAGGAGTGCGATGACCCAGGACCCGGTCGCAGCCGCGGACCCCCGTACGGCCGACGTCTACACGGTTCTTGATGACCTGTCCGACATCGTCGAGGCCGCCCGGGCGATGCCGATGTCCGACAAGTGCGTCGTGAACCGCAACGAGGTGCTGGACCTCCTCGATGCGATCCGCCAGATGCTGCCCACTTCCGTGCAGGAGGCCGAGGAGCTCCTCGCCGACCGCGTGGGCGTGGTCGAGGAGGGCTTCCGCGAGGCCGAGCGGATGGTCGCCGAGGCCAACCGTGAGGTGGAGCGGATGCTCGCCGAGGGCACCCAGCAGGCACAGGCGATCATCGACCAGGCAAGCGCCCAGCAGGCCCACATGGTCAGCACCCACGAGGTGACCCAGGTCGCGATCGCCGAGGCCGACGCGATCCGGGCCCAGGGGCTGGCTGAGGCCGAGGCCATGCGCCAGGAGGTCGACCAGTACGTCGAGGACAAGTTCGCGGCGTTCGAGACCAGCCTGACCAAGACCCTGACGGCCGTCCAGAAGGGTCGCGACCGCATCCGCGAGCGCTACACGTACACGGCGGGCGACGGCTACGACCTGTAGGTCCTCGGCATCCTCGCCCCGGTCGTGGCCGTGGCGAGGGCCATCGCTGCATTTCCTCCCCCGACCGCCCCTGCGGTATCCTTCTGCGGTGGCCCTCACGCCGAGGGCCATACGTGTGATGCCATCGGGAAGGTTCATGTCCACCCTCGATCCGCGCGACCCCCTGGTCTTCGACATTCGGGACCTGGGCCGACGTGCAGGGTCGATGATGGAGGTGGACCGCACAGTCCCCGCACCCGCCGACCTCGGTGGTGGCGTGGCTGTGGTGCAGCCCGGCTCCGACCTGGGGCTGGTCCTGCGCTTCGAAGCGGTGGTGGAGGGTGTGCTGGTCTCGGGGACTGCGACGGTCACCGTGAGCGGTGAGTGCGCACGGTGCCTGGACCCGGTCGAATGGGACCAGACCGTGCCGCTGACTGAGCTGTACCTCCACGAGCCGGGGCCAGATGAGGAGGAGGAGCTGCCCGTCATTGACGGGGACTTCCTCGACCTCGACCCGGTCGTCCGCGATGCTGTGGTGCTGGCCCTCCCGCTGGCCCCGCTGTGTCGGGCCGACTGCCCCGGGCTGTGCGTGGAGTGTGGCGCCCGGTTGGCCGAGGACCCCACACACGCACATGATCGGATCGACCCCCGGTGGGCAGGCCTCGCCGGACTGGAAACGACTGAGAAGGAAGACTGACGTGGCTGTTCCGAAGCGGAAGATGTCCCGCTCCAACACACGCGCCCGCCGTTCGCAGTGGAAGGCCGCCCCGATCACTCTCGTGACGTGCGACCGCTGCCGCGCACAGAAGCTGCCGCACACCGCATGCCCGACCTGCGGCACCTACGCCAAGCGGCAAGTTCTCGACGTCTGATCGCGTGGGGCTGCCCGCACGCGACGACCTGGACGTCCTCGCCGAGCGCCTCGGGGTCGCAATCGACCACGAGGCGCTTCGCCATGCCCTGACCCATCGGTCCTACGCGTACGAGAACGGCGGGCTGCCGCACAACGAGCGGTTGGAGTTCCTCGGTGACGCGGTCCTGGGGATCGTCGTCACCGACTCGCTCTACCACGCCCACCCCGACGTCCCCGAGAGCCGACTGGCCAAGTACCGCGCCGCGGTCGTGAACGCGCGCACGCTGGCCGACGTCGCCCGCGAGCTGGGCGTGGGCGAGTTCCTGCTCCTCGGTCGCGGTGAGCAGACAACGGGCGGGCGGGACAAGAGCTCGATCCTGGCCGACGCCATGGAGGCCATCCTCGGTGCGGTGTACCTCGACCTGGGCCTGGGGACTGCTGGGGATCTGGTGCACCGCCTGCTCGACGAGCGGATGGCATTGGCTGCCGGCATGGGGGCGGGCCTGGACTGGAAGACCTCGCTCCAGGAGCTCGGCGCGCGAACCGGTGCCGGAGTGCCGTTCTACGAGGTCACCGCCACCGGCCCTGACCATGCCAAGCACTTCGCCGCCGTGGTCACGGTCGGCGATGCGGTCATCGGCGAGGGCATCGGGCCCTCGAAGAAGGTGGCCGAGCAGATGGCGGCTGCGGCCGCGTACGAGGCGCTTCTCTCCGCGCACCCCGATCACGCCGCAGGCTGATGCCCGAGCTGCCCGAGGTCGAGGTCGTGCGCCGGGGGCTCGCCGCGCACGTGCTCGACCACCAGGTCCATGCGGTTGAGGTGCGCCATCCACGCGCGGTGCGCCGGCAGGCTCAGGGATCCAGCTACTTCGAATCGGTCCTCACCGGGCGCACCCTCACGGGTACTGGGCGACGTGGGAAGTTCCTGTGGCTCGTCACCGACGATCCCGACCTCGTCCTGGCTGCGCATCTGGGCATGAGCGGCCAGTTCCGCGTGGACTCCGCCTCCGGTGGGCACGCCGTGGACATCGGCGGCGAGGGTGGCGACCCCGTTTCTGCCCCGCACCGGCACGCGAGGGCGCACTTCGACCTCGGGGAACGACAGCTGTGGTTCCTCGACCAACGGACGTTCGGCTGGCTCGCCGCCTGCCCCGTCGTGGCTGACCCGCGCGGGGTGCCGGTGCCGGACCTCGTGCGCGAGATCGCTGCGGATCCGACGGACCAGGACTTCGACGTCCGGGCGGTGGCGCGGTCCATGCGCAGCCATCGTGTCGAGGTCAAGCGACTGCTCCTGGCCCAGACCCTCGTCTCGGGGATCGGCAACATCTACGCCGACGAGGCCCTGTGGGCGGCCGGTGTGCACCCGAGGCGGCGCGCGGATCGGCTCAGCGTCGCCACGCTGGTCGACGTCCTCGAGCAGGCCACGGCAGTGATGGCGGCATCGCTGGCCGAGGGTGGGACGTCCTTCGACAGCCTCTACGTGAATGTCAACGGGGAGAGCGGCTACTACGGGCGCGGGCTGGCCGTCTACGGCCGCGCGGGTCTGCCCTGCCCGCGGTGCGGTGCAGCGATCCTGCGCGAGCGGTTCATGAACCGGTCGAGCCACTTCTGCCCGGCGTGTCAGCGCCCGCCGCGCTTGTCACACTAGGGGCGTGGAGCAGTCGACGTCCGAATCGCCGGTCCGGCTCACCGCGACCGTCCAGGGCTACGTCCAGGGGGTTGGGTTCCGCTGGTCGACGATGTCCATGGCCCGGACCCTGAATCTCGTCGGGGTGGCTGAGAACCTGCCCAACGGGGACGTCCTGGTGATCGCCGAGGGCCCCGGGGCCGCATGCCAGAAGGTCCTGGACTGGCTGAACGGCTCCGGCCCGCGGGTCGTGCGCCGCCCCGGCCGCGTGGAGTTCGTGGACGCCCGCTGGGGACCCGCGGAAGGTGGCTTCCGGTCCTTCACCTGCCGGTGACGGCGGTGGGACGGATTCCTAGCCCGACATATCGGTTCGACATATCGCAGCGCTTGACCCGAGCCCCTGAGGCTGTCACGCTTGAGGACGGTCCGGATCGGACCCCAATGGGCAGGAGTTGCGATGGGCAAGGCGATCTACGGCGTGCTGGGTGGTCCCGATCCGCGCACGGCAGCGGAGTTGGCGACCCTGCGGGCCCGGGTCCGCGAGCTGGAGGCGGAGCTCTCCGAGTTGCGCCGGGCAGAGCACGTGGACTTCGCCGACCATGACCTGGACCTCGAGCTGCTGACCACGCAGGACACCGCCCTCGTCTGACCCGAGGCCCTTGCCGGGTGTGGGGCGCGTCATCGCGTAGGTTTCCCCCGTGCATCTCAAGAGCCTGAACGTCAAGGGCTTCAAGTCCTTCGCGTCGTCGACGACCCTGGCCTTCGAGCCGGGCGTGACGTGCGTGGTCGGGCCCAATGGTTCTGGCAAGTCCAATGTGGTCGACGCCCTGGCCTGGGTCATGGGCGAGCAGGGTGCCAAGAGCCTGCGCGGCGGCAAGATGGAGGACGTCATCTTCGCCGGCACGTCCGGGCGGGCTCCGCTGGGTCGTGCCGAGGTGTCGCTGACGATCGACAACTCCGACGGCGCCCTGCCGATCGACTACTCCGAGGTCACGATCTCGCGCGTCATGTTCCGCTCGGGGGGCTCGGAGTACTCGATCAACGGAACGGCCTGCCGGTTGCTCGACATCCAGGAGCTGCTCAGCGACTCGGGTATCGGTCGCGAGATGCACGTGATCGTCGGCCAGGGCCAGCTCGACCAGATCCTGCACGCGACTCCCGAGGAGCGGCGCGGGTTCATCGAGGAGGCCGCGGGGGTCCTCAAGCACCGCAAGCGCAAGGAGCGTGCGGTCCGCAAGCTCGACGCGATGCAGGCCAACCTCACCCGCGTTCAGGACCTCACCACCGAGTTGCGCCGCCAGCTGACCCCCCTGGGCAAGCAGGCCGAGGTCGCGCGGCGCGCCAGCGTCATCCAGACCGACGTCCGGGATGCCGCGCTGCGCCTGCTCGCCGACGACCTGCACACACTGACCACCCAGTACGAGCAGGAGGTCGCCGACGAGTCCGCCGTGCGCGAACGCAGGGCGCTGGTGGAGGCTGAGTTGGCCAACGCCCAGTCCGCTGAGGCCGTGCGCGAGGCCGCGGCGATGGCCGACGCCCCAGCGCTGACCGCGGCCCAGGAGACATGGTTCGCCCTGTCCGGCCTGCGTGAGCGCCTCGCGGGCACCGTCGGGATGGCCTCCGAGCGGGTGCGCAGCCTCGCCCCCGAACCAGAGGAGGAGCGGCGCGGGCGGGCCCCCGAGGACATGGAGAACGAGGCCCGCGCGATGCGCGGCCAGGAGGCCGACCTCAACCGGGCGGTCGAGGAGCAGCGTGACGCCCTGAGCATCGCGGTGTCCGTGCGCACAGCGGCCGAGGCCGCCCTCGCCACCGCGGAGCAGGAGTTGCGCACAGCGGTGCGTGCCGCATCCGACCGCCGCGAGGGCGTCGTCCGGCTCCAGGGGCAGGTCAACGCAGCCCGATCCCGCGCCGAGGCCCGGGCCAGCGAGATCGACCGCCTTCGCAGCCAGGCCCAGGCTGCCCGCGAACGTGCCACGCGAGCCGACCAGGAGTTCCGGACGCTCGAGGCCTCGATCGCCGGGCTCGACGAGGGTGAGGTGGACCTCGACTCCGGGTTCGAGTCCGCGCAGTCAGCCCTGAGCGCGGTCGACGACCAGATCGCAGAGCTGGCAGCGCGTGAGTCCCAGGTGGAGCGGACACGCGCCGGTCTGGCGGCACGGGTGGAGGCCCTGGCGCCCATGGTTGCGGTCGCGGATGCCTCCGGCGAGCTTGCCGGGGGAGCGGTGCCGGGGGTGTCCGGGACCCTTGCTCCGACCCTGCGCGTCGAGCCCGGCTACGAGGTCGCGATCGGAGCGGCCCTCGGCGCGGCGGCCGACGCTGCCCTGGCTGACGGGGCCGGCTCAGCCATGGCCGCCCTCGAATGGCTGGCCGCCGATGACCGGGGACGCGCGGCGGTGCTGGTCCCGGAGCTGGGCACCAGCGACCGCGCGGGGTGGCCATCGCTGCCGAGCGGAGCGCGGTACGCGATCGAGTGCGTGGCCAGTGACGGCCCAGCGGCCCCTGCGCTGGCGGCGCTGCTGGATCGGGTCGCCGTGGTCGACGGTGACCTGTCGGCGGCTCTTGATGTTGCCGGCTCCGTCCCGGGGCTGCTCGTCGTGACTCGCACGGGGGACCTCGTCGGGCGCGGGTTGGTCGTCGGTGGGTCGCAAGCGGCTCCGAGCCGGGTCGAGGTCACCGCGTCCCTGGAGCAGGCGCGCACCGAGCTCGCCACCGCCGTGCATGATGCCGAGCGGCTTCGGTTCGAGTTGGCGGCGCGGCGGACCGAGCGGGAGTCGGCCGCCCGGGCCGCCGATGAGGCGCTCGACCGGCTGCACGAGTCCGACGCCCGGATGGCCGCCGTCGCCGAGCAGTTGGGCAACCTGGGCCAGCAGGCCCGGGCGGCACTGGCCGAGGCTGAGCGGATCGACCGGATGCTCGCGGCATCGGAGCAGGCCCTCGCCGACGACAGCACGACCTTGGCGGAGCTGACCGAGCGGATGGACCGGGCCAACGCCGACCCCGTCGATGACGCCGACCCCTCCCCGGACGCACGCGATGAGGCGGCCCTCGCCGCTGAGGCTGCCCGCCGCGCTGAGGTGGAGGCGCGCCTGGCTGTGCGCACCAGCGAGGAGCGCGCCCGAGCCATCGCCGGGCGTGCCGAGCAGCTGGAGCGTGCGGCCGCGAACGAGCGCATGTCGCGGCGTCGTGCCGTCGAGCGGCGGGAGCGTCGCGCACGCGCGGCTGCGGTGGCCCAGGCGGTCGCTGAGGGCGGGGCCGTCGTGCTCACCCGGCTCGACGCCTCCGTCGCAGCGGCCGCGGAGGCGCGCTCCGCCGCCGAGCAGGCGCGGGCTGCCTCCGACGCGGAGCTGTCCGAGTTGCGCGGCCGCATCCGCGGGCTGGCCGCCGACCTCGACGAGCTGACCTCCTCGGTGCACCGCGACGAGGTGGCCCGCGCCGAGCAGCGCCTGCGCATCGAGAACCTCGCCAACCGCGCCATGAGCGAGTTCGGCCTCGAGACCGAGGCGCTCATCGCCGACTACGGCCCCGACCAGCTCGTCCCGCCGTCGCTTCGCGCACCGGGCGACGACGTGGACCCGAATGCCCCCGAGCCGACTCCGTACCCGTACGTACGCGCCGAGCAGGAGCGCCGTCTCAGGACGGCCGAGAAGGCCATGGCGCTGCTCGGCAAGGTGAACCCGCTGGCCCTCGAGGAGTTCGCCGCGCTCGAGGAGCGGCACCGCTTCCTGACGGAGCAGCTCGACGACCTGAAGCGCTCGCGCAAGGACCTGCTCGACCTGATCAACGACGTGGACGCGCGTGTCGAGGAGGTGTTCACGGCCGCCTATGCCGACGTGGCCGTGCAGTTCGAGCAGGTGTTCTCCCGACTCTTCCCCGGGGGTGCTGGCCGGCTGGTCCTGACCGACCCGGAGAACATGCTCACCACCGGCATCGAGGTGGAGGCGCGCCCGCCGGGCAAGAAGATCAAGCGGCTGTCGCTGCTGTCCGGTGGCGAGCGCTCGCTGACGGCCGTGGCGTTCCTCGTCTCGCTGTTCCAGGCCCGGCCGAGCCCGTTCTACGTGCTCGACGAGGTCGAGGCCGCGCTCGACGACGTCAACCTCGGCCGGCTGCTGGATGTCCTCGAGGAGCTGCGCGAGAACAGCCAGCTCATCGTCATCACCCACCAGAAGCGCACCATGGAGATCGCCGACGCGCTGTACGGCGTGAGCATGCGCGGCGACGGTGTCACCCACGTGATCAGCCAGCGGATGCGCGAGCGCCAGGCGGGGTAAGGGTTCTGCGAGCCCTTGCGGATGCGTTCCCACGGATGCGTTCCGTAGCGCCTCGTGCGCGCTGGGTCAATGGGTCGGAAGTCCCTCCCGGGCCCGGTTACCCGCGAGTAACTTCAGGAACATGAGTACACATCGCGCAGTTCGACTGGGCATCACCGTGCTCTCCGCCGTAGCGCTGGTCGCCTCGGGCGCCAGTCCCGTTGTCGCCATCCCGATGCCGGCCTCGGTGGCGCCGTTGACCACGCTGTCGATGCCTGTCCGGCCCGCGGGGCTGGCCGTCGACTCCGCCGGCGCCGCGTACGTCGCCGGGTACGGGGCCGACGGGCAACGGCACCGAGGTCTCCGTGTTCGAGTCAGGTTCGCCCACCCGGAACGACGGCGAGGACTCTCAAGGGCCTGCGATGCGCCCTGGGACGTGGCGATCCATCCTGTGACCGGGGAGATCCTGCGTCTCCAACTTCACCGAGCGACTCCGTCAGGGTCTTCGACCCTGACGGGATCGTCGACCGGACCCTCGTCGGCGTGCCAGAGGCCACCGGGCTCGCAGTGACCGCTACGGGGACGACTCCTGGCGGCGTCGTATGCGACGCAGGCCGTGTACGTGTTCGACCAGGGGCGAGCGTCCATGCCTCGCGGTACATCAACACGGTCAAGTCGCCCGGGGGGATCGCGGTCGACGCATCAGTCGAAGATCGTGTACGTGACCTTCCCCAGTGACGGCACCATGGCGGCCTTCGACAGTCAGCTCCGGGATCATCCTCCCCGGCCATTGTCCTCGGGTCTGAATGGCCCGCTACGACGTGGCCCTGGAGAAGACCAGCGGGCTTCTTTACGTGTCCGAGTGGGCCGGCGGGGCGGGTACCCGCGTCCGGGCCCTGCGGGTCGGCACCACCGAGGTCGTGGATGCAGTCGGAACTGGGTGGCGTGCTCGGGCCCTGGGGCGTTGCCGTCAACCCGGCGAACGGTGCGGTCTACGTCGAGCGATCAGTTGCCCCGATCCCGGCCAGGTGCACATCTTCCCGCCCGTGGTCTCCTCGGTGAGCGGGGTCAACCCGGCCGTCGGCCCGGTCACCGGCGGGACGGTTGTTGAGCGTGATCGGGACGAACCTCGGTGCCGTGACCGTCGGTGACGCTTCGACGGTGTCGCCGCCGAGATCGTCGGTGAGTCCCGAGCCGACAACGGTCGCGGTCAAGGTGCCTGCTGCCGTCGCGGCCGGGCAAGGTGGCTGTGCAGATCGCCTGGGCCGGTAACACGGCAGGCAAGCGCAGATGCCTTCACGTACACCGCCGTTGCGCCGGGCAAGGCGACCGGGGTGTCCGGTGCCCCGGGCAAGGGGCAGGTGACGGTGTCGTGGACGCCTCCGGCTGGCACCGGCGGGGTTCCGGTCCTGTCCTACACGGTGACCCCGACCCCTTCCGGACCGGCGTGTGCCACGACCGCGACCTCGTGCACGATCGCCGGGTTGACCAACGGCACGAAGTACCGGTTCGTGGTGCGCACGACGAACACCGCGAACCTGTCCACTGACTCCGATGCGTCGGCCGAGGTGACCCCGTACATCCCCCTCACCCAGAAGGTGAAGGCGAAGAAGGCCTCCAGCAAGTTGCCCCGCAAGGGCTTCACCACCGTCGTGAACTGGGTGAAGAAGCCCGCCTACGCCAGCCGGGTGATGACGGCCACCTGCACGGACGGGGCCGGTCGCACCTCCGGCAAGCTGTGCCGGATCTACACCTACAAGACAGGCAAGGTGAAGGTACGGACGAAGGGCTACCGCAACGTCCAGGTGACCATCACCGTGCACCTGATCCCGAAGCAGCCGGGAGCCCCGGTCCAGTACGGACCGTCCGCGACGTGGACCCGCACCTGGAGGGTCAGGTAGTCACCGGCCTCTGGCTCCCCCTCCCGCCCCCTCGATGGGTGGGAGAGGGAGCCCGACGGTTCTGGGACAATGGGTGCAGGCAGGCCGTGCCGCCTGCGCCGCCCGACGCTCCCTACTGATTGGCCCTGACGTGCAAGACGCACTTCCCTACATCCTGATCTCCCTTGCTGTGTTCCTGATCGTGGTCGTGGGCGGTGTCGCCCTCGTCCGCAGCCGCCGGCGCACCCCGCCGCCGGTGTCGGCTCCGACCGCACCGACCCTCGATGCCGGCTCCGCCGCCGGCACCCTCGCGCCGCCCGCGCCGATCGCCCCCGCTGGCCCGACCGCGCCCGGGCTGGAGGTCCCGGCCCCGACCGCTGGGCGCCTCGTCCGCCTGCGGGCCCGCCTGGCCCGCAGCCAGAGCGTGCTGGGCAAGGGCCTGCTCGCCCTGCTGTCCAGCGACTCGATCTCCGAGCAGGACTGGGAGGACGTCGAGACCCTCCTTCTGCAGGCCGACCTCGGCGTCGCCCCCACGACCGAGCTGGTCGAGCGACTGCGCACCCGGGTCCGCGTCGAGGGCACCGGCGACCCGTCCCGCGTGCGTGCCATGCTCGGCGAGGAGCTCCTTGCCCTCGTCGACCCGACGATGGACCGCACCCTCGCCCGTCGCCATGAGGGGCATCCGGCGATCATCCTCGTGGTGGGCGTCAACGGCACCGGCAAGACGACCACCACCGGCAAGCTCGCCCGCGTGCTCATCGCTGACCAGCAGCA
Organism: uncultured Actinomycetes bacterium; assembly: GCA_963700475.1. Classification (GTDB taxonomy): domain Bacteria; phylum Actinomycetota; class Actinomycetes; order S36-B12; family CAIYMF01; genus Prado023. The sequence goes on along the minus strand of CAVOXR010000009.1, from coordinate 479,168 downwards.
CGTGGTGCTCGGCGCAGCTGACACCTTCCGTGCCGCCGCGGCCGACCAGCTGCAGTCGTGGGGCGATCGGGTGGGTGCCACGGTGGTGCGCGGCCCGGCCGGCGGTGATCCGGCCTCGGTGGCCTTCGACGCCGTCCGCATCGGCATGGAGTCCGAGGCGGACGCCGTCCTGATCGACACCGCGGGTCGGCTGCACACGAAGGTCGGGCTCATGGACGAGCTGGGCAAGGTCAAGCGAGTCATCGAGAAGCAGGCGCCGGTCGACGAGGTCCTGCTCGTCCTCGACGCCACGACCGGCCAGAACGGCCTGACCCAGGCCCGCGTGTTCAGCGAGGTCGTGGATGTCACGGGCCTGGTGCTCACCAAGCTCGATGGGACGGCCAAGGGCGGCATCGTCGTGGCCGTGCAGCGTGAGCTCGGTGTCCCGGTCAAGCTCGTGGGCCTCGGCGAGGGTCCCGACGACCTCGCCCCGTTCGTGCCCGAGGACTTCGTCAACGCCCTGCTCGACGCCTGAGAGAACCTCGCACCCGTTCCGGTCGATCCGGCAGCACCACTGGGCTGCGGAGGTGGCGCGGCCGCGACCTTGCGCCCGCGCCTGTCGATCCCGGGGTCTCCATGGGGATGGGTTCGACACGAGCGCCCGCGAGGTGGACCGCACCCATCGGACAGGGGGCGCCTATCGACGTGAACCCGCGCGAGGTCGGGGCCGCCTAAGGCCTAGGGCCATGTCACCGCTGAAGGGCCCGGACCGCCCCCAGGTAGGCCTCGTCGATCGGCAGCTCGCGCAGGTGTCGCTCGGTCAGCAGCCTGGCTGCGGCGAACTCGGGCACAGGCTCCATCGCCGCCAACATCACCCAGATCGCCATGCGCGTGCCCAGGCGGCGGAACTGGAGGTCGCGGATCTCTGGCGGCGCCTCCAACAGTGACTCGAACGCGGCCCGGTCATGGGCGAGGGCGTCGGCGTGCTCCTCGCCCAGCCGCTCGACCAGGGCGTCGAAGAAGCCGTCGTGCACCCCGAGCCGAGAGCAGTCGCGGAGGACCTGGGCGCGCAGGACGTTGTGGCTGCCCTCCCAGTTCTCGTAGACGACGTTGTCGCGCAGCAGTCTCGGGAGCACGCTGAAGGTCTCGATCGCACCGTTGCCGCCGAGCACCTCGATGCCGCGGTTCACGGAGTCGTGGGCCATCACGGATGTCTGCAGCTTGTTGAGGTTGACGGCCACGCGGAAGAAGGCGGCGTCGGTTGCGGTGATGGACCCGTCATCGACCTGCTCCTGCAACCCAGCGAGCATCAAGGTCGACGCCAGGCACGCCACGGCGTCCGACCGGATCCAGGCCAGCGTCTCGGCCACCAGCGGGAACTCCCCGATGGCGTGACCGAAGGCGGTGCGGTGCGCGGCGTAGGTGGAGGCCACCACCCAGGCCCGACGGGCATGCGCGGCACAGCCTGCGGCGTTGAAGAGCCGCGAGGTGGTGATCACCAGGTCCATCACGTTGCGGAAGCCCTCGCGGACCGGCCCCAGGGCGCTCGCCTGGGCGCCGGTGAAGTCGATCTCCCCACTGGCCATGGATCGGGTCCCGAGCTTGGTCTTGAGCCGGCGGATCCGGAATCCGTTCGGCGTGCCGTCCTCCCGGAGGCGTGGGATCAGGAACAGGCCGAGACCCTTGGTCCCCGTGCGTGGCTCATCCACGCGCGCGGTGAGGAGGAACACGTCGGCGTCGGTGTTGGAGCAGAACCACTTCTCACCGGTGATCGACCACGCCGAGCCGGGACCACCGTCGTGGTCACCCACGGGCGTGGCCAGCACCGCGTTGGCGCCGACATCCGAACCTCCCTGGACCTCGGTCAGGAACTGGGAGGCCGTGAGGTTGGTGTCGAAGTCCGGGTCCAGCAGCCCGGGGAGGAACGCTGCCTGCTGCTCGGCGGTACCCAGGTGCTGCAGGGTTCGGATCGCCCCGGCGTCGCAGGCGAGCGGGCAGTTGTGCCCGGCCTCGCCGGCCTGTGCGGTCAGGTAGAACAGCGAGAGGATGTAGCGCTGTGGCGCGGGTGCCATCGGCCGCCGCGGTGAGGTCCCGCCAGCCCGGCCGTCGACCCCGACCTCGCCGTACGCGGTCATCACCCCTGTGCCGTAGATGGCCTTCCCCGCGTCACGGTGGCTGGGGTGATGGGCCACCCCAGCGGTGTAGCGCCCGATCCCGTCCCAGTCCTCGAGCACCGGGTGGTTGCCGGGCAGGTCGTTGCGTCGCGCGGCGGCGTCCAGAGGGCCGGCAACGGCCCGACCGGCTGCGTGCAGGGCCGGGAGTCGGGTGCCGAGCCCGTGGAGGGAGACCAGGGCGGCAAGGTCCTCGTCATCGGCGAACAGGTCGCTCGGCTGGGCGTCCAACCACGCGGCCAGGGCGTCGCGTCCGGCGGTCGCAGCGGTGGGGGAGTCCGGGTTCAGGTCGCTCATTCCAGCAGCGTAGACCCGCGGTTGGACGTGACTGCGGAACCCGTCCGGCTGGTCGCCGGGCAGGGTCGGTGGGGCCCAAGCCCTGACTGACCGACCGGATCCGACCGTGGCCCGCAACCTGTTCGTAACGTGGGGGGCCCCTTCGTCACCCCCCGGAAACACCGGTGGGCCCGACGCGCAACACGGCACGTGGAACCTCTGACCCAAGACCCCGAGCGGGGTCAGGACATCCACGAAAGGGAGTGATGGGCATGCCGGATATCAATACCGGCGATACCGCCTGGTTGCTCATGAGCTCAGCACTGGTGCTGCTCATGACACCCGGCCTGGCGTTCTTCTACGGCGGCATGGTCCGCGCCAAGAGCGTCCTGAACATGATGATGATGTCGTTCATCGCGATCGGCATCGTGAGCATCCTCTGGGTGCTCTTCGGCTACTCCGTCGCCTTCGGCGACACCGGGAACGGCTTCTGGGGCGGCCTCGGCGACATCGGGCTCGGCGAGCTGATCGGCAAGGCTGCGGACAACGGCGGCTACTACCCGATCCCCGCGCTGGTCTTCGCGATGTTCCAGCTGATGTTCGCGATCATCACCGTGGCGCTCATCTCAGGTGCCGTGGCCGACCGGACCAAGTTCCTCGGATGGGGCATCTTCGCGGCGATCTGGGTCTCGATCGTGTACTTCCCGGTTGCGCACTGGGTGTTCGACTTCGGCGGCACGGAGCTGGGCGTCGGCGCCGGTTGGCTCGCGAACCTCGGCGTCCTGGACTTCGCCGGTGGAACCGCGGTCCACATCAACGCCGGTGCCGCCGGGCTCGCCCTGGCGATCGTGCTGGGCACCCGCGTGGGCTGGCCCAAGACGCAGATGAAGCCGCACAGCCTGCCCCTGGTTCTCCTCGGCTCCGGACTGCTGTACTTCGGCTGGTTCGGGTTCAACGCCGGTTCAGCCCTGGGAGCCAACCAGACGGCAGCCATCGCATTCACGAACACCATGCTCGCGACGGCAGCCGGGATCATCGGATGGTCGATCACGGAGAAGCTCCGCGACGGCCACCCCACCTCGCTCGGTGCCGCCTCGGGCGCCGTGGCCGGCTTGGTGGCAATCACCCCGGCCTGTGCGTTCATCGTGCCCTACGCCGCCATCGGCCTGGGCCTGGTCGCCGGCGCCCTCTGTGCGCTGGCGGTGGGACTGAAGTTCCGCTTCCGCATCGATGACTCGCTCGACGTCGTCGGCGTGCACCTGGTCGGTGGCCTCGTGGGCTCGCTTGCCCTCGGGTTCATCGCGACCACGAAGTCCGGCTACAGCACGGTCGACGGGCTGTTCTACGGTGGGGGTTTCGACCTCCTGGGCAAGCAGGCGATCGGGTCCTTCTCGGTCCTGGCCTACTCGTTCCTGATCACGCTGGCCCTGGGCTTCGCCATCAAGAAGACGATCGGCTTCCGGGTCTCCGCAGACGAGGAGATCGCCGGCATCGATCTGGCCGAGCACGCTGAGACGGCCTACGAACTGGGCTCCTCCGGTGGCGGCGGGCACTTCGCCGGCATCGGTCAGTCCGCACTGCGCAACAAGGAGGAGGTGAACGCATGAAGCTCGTCACCGCGATCATCAAGCCGTTCAAGCTGGAGGACGTCAAGAGCGCGTTGGAGGCCTACGGCATCCACGGCCTGACCATCTCCGAGGCCAGCGGCTACGGCCGCCAGCGGGGGCACACGGAGGTGTACCGCGGCGCGGAGTACACGGTGGACATGGTCCCCAAGGTGCGCATCGAGGTCCTCGTCGAGGACGACGACTCCTCCGCCGTGGTGGACGTCATCACCAAGAGCGCCCAGACGGGACGCATCGGCGACGGCAAGGTGTGGGTCATCCCGATCGAGGACGTCGTGCGGGTCCGCACCGGCGAGCACGGCCCGGACGCGCTGTAGCGCCGCCCGGCAGATGAGACGATCCGTCGCCCGGCCAGGGCGGCGGATCGTCCCATTCCCCAGCCCCTCCCGACCCAGAGAGGACACCATGCCCACAACGACGTCCGAGCTCTCCCCTGGCAGCAGGTTCCTGGCCGCGCGTGCGGACCTGCTTGCCGCGCAGGACCGGCCCAGCCGCCAGGCTCGGGAGGCACTGACGGCCCTGACCGACGAATGGCTCGCCGAGCTGTTCGAGGCGTCCGGTGCTGCGAAGGCCGGGGCCACCCTCGTGGCGGTCGGTGGGTGCGGCCGGCGTGAGATGAGCGCCGGCAGCGACCTGGACCTCGTCCTCCTGCACCCGGGCGGGTCGATCGCAGAGATCGCCGACAGGCTCTGGTACCCCATCTGGGACTCCGGCCTCCGGCTGGACCACTCGGTTCGCACCGTCTCGGAGGCCCGTCGCGTGGCGTCCGCGGACATCAAGGTGGTCCTGGGCCTGCTGGACGCCCGGACAGTGGCCGGCGACGAGACGGCCACCGGCGCGTTGAAGACCTCCGTACTCGCCGACTGGCGCGCGTTGGCGCCCCGGCGGCTGCCGGACCTGCAGGCGTCCGTGCGAGAGCGGACGACGAGCAGCGGCGAGTTGGCTCACCTGCTGGAACCCGACATCAAGGAGTCGTACGGCGGGCTGCGCGACCTCACGGTTCTGCGCGCGGTGGCCGCCTCCTGGGTCACTGACGCCCCGCATGGGGAGCTCGCCCCGGCCAAGACGCTGCTCCTGGACGTGCGCGACGCCCTGCACCGGGTGGCCAGCCGTCCGACGGATCGCCTGGCCAAGCAGGAGCAGGGACCCGTCGCCCAGGTGCTGGGCATGGCTGACGCCGACACCCTGCTCCGCGATGTCTCGGCCGCGGGTCGGTCGATCGGGGTCGCCTCAGACATCACCTGGCACGCCGTGGACCGGATCGTCCGGTCCCGGCCGAAGCTGGGGTTCAAGCGCCTGACCAAGCGTGGTCCCGCCCGCACCCCTCTGGCTGACGGTGTCGTCCTGCAGGACGGGGAAGCCGTCCTCGCCGCCGATGCCCGGCCCGACCGTGACCCCACCCTCATCCTCCGGGCGGCCGCGGCCGCGGCCCAGTCCGGCCACCTGCTCAGCCGACACGCCGTGGCGCGCCTGGCCGCCGAGTCCGCACCGATGCCGGTGCCGTGGCCGGCACCGGCCCGGGACGCGCTGGTGTCGTTGCTGGGCGCGGGGCGCAGCGCGGTCCCCGTGTGGGAGTCGCTGGACCAGGCGGGGGTCATCACTGCGCTGATCCCGTACTGGGATGTCGTCCGATCGGCCCCGCAGCACAACCCCGTCCATCGCTACACGGTTGACCGCCACCTGCTCGAGGCGGCCGTCCAGGCGTGCGCGTACGCCCGCGATGTCCACCGGCCCGACCTGTTGCTGGTGGGCGCGCTCCTGCACGACATCGGCAAGGGTCGCCCCGGACAGGACCACACCGACGTCGGCGTGAGCCTGATCCCCGAGATCGCCGAGCACCTCGGCTTCGGGTCCGAGGACATCCACGTGCTTGTGGAGATGTGCCGGCACCACCTCCTGCTGCCGGAGACGGCCACGCGGCGGGACCTCGATGATCCGCAGACGATCGACACCGTGGTCCAGGCCGTCGGGACCGCCGAGATGCTCGAGCTGCTCGCGGCGCTCACCAAGGCCGACGCGCTGGCCACCGGGCCGCTGGCGTGGACGACGTGGAAGCAGTCGCTGGTGACCGAGCTCGTGGATCGAGTCCGTGGGCAGCTGGCCGGCGAGGCGCTGCCGGCCGAGCCCCGCCTGACCGAGGACCAGATGGCGATGGCCTCGGGGGAGGGTGTGCGGGTGCTGCTCCAGGAGAACGAGTCAGGCTTCGACATCACCGTGGGCGCGCCAGACTCCCTGGGTCTGTTGGGACTCGTGGCGGGGATCCTGTCCATGCACCGGCTCGAGGTCCGCTCGGCCGTGACCACCGTCGTGGGCGACCGGGCGATCGAGGTCTGGGGCGTCAACCCACTCTTCGGCGATCCGCCCGCGGTGGACCGCCTGCGGGAGGACATCCGCCGCGCGATCCTCGGGCAGCTGGACGTCGCCGCCCGTCTCGCGCGCCGCGATGAGGCGGCACGACCCACGGATGCGCCGCCAGCAGCACCGCCCCGTGTCGAGATCGTGGCCGGGGCCTCGAGCCGGGCCACCGTCATGGAGGTGCGGGCACACGATGCCCCCGGGCTGCTGCACCGCGTGGGCACTGCCATCGCCGCCACGGGCACCGATATCGCCGCCGCCCGGGTCTCCACCTTGGGCTCCGAGGCAGTGGACGTGTTCTACCTCGTCGACAGGCACGGGGATCCACTCGACGCCGAACTGGCCGATGCAGTCGCCGAGGCTGTGGCCGAGGCCCTCATCGAGCCCCGGGGGTAGGTGACTTCAGCCGACGCGACTGGCTGGCTGGCCGGTGAACCCCGAGATCCATTCAGCCATGCGTTCGGAGTAGAAGCGTGCCGAGTCCGGGTAGATCCAGTCCATCTGGCCGGTGACCTCGAGGGTGACCAACCCGTGCCACAGGGCCCAGCCGGCAAGCATCCGGGGGATGAGGCCCGACGGGAACCCGGGGGCCATCGCCGCCAGCTGCGCGTGGAGGTCGGCCTCGCCGGGTGTCAACTCCTCGGACGCAGGACCCTGGTCCGGAGCGGCGATCCGTCCGTACGCCCAGCCGAGCGCGGCCAGCGTGAAGAACACCTGGCCCATCCGGCGGTTTGCCTCCACCGTGGGACCGTCCTCCGGGGCGGAGTACCCGGGCACCGGCGTCCCGAAGATCAACAGGAAGCGCGCCTTGTTCGTCACCCCCCACTCCCGGTAGGCCTCGATGGCCCGCAGCATCCCGGCGATCGGGTCGTCGACGGTGGGGACGGATCCACCTGCCCCGCCGTCGGATGTCTCGATCGGGAGCCCCGAGGCTGTCGCCACCGCTCGGGCGAGGTCCATGTAGGCATCGGCGAGGAGGTCGGTGAGCAGGGCATCGCGCCCGTCGTAGTAGCGGTAGAGCCCAGCGGGGCTCATCCCGATCGCGCGTGCAACTCCGCGGATGGACAGCGCGGGGGCACCCTCGTGCTCGATCTGGTCGAGGGCAGCCTCCTTGATCTGGGCGATGGTGGCCGTGCGAGTGAGCTCGCGGCGGGTCGACATGGGACCAGCCTAGCCGTTCCGGACAGCAATGTGCGAACAACACTTGCAATGCGAACAGTGTTCGCGTATGGTGAGGCCATGACCACACAGATGAGCACACACGTTGTCCTCGGCGCCTCGGGTGCCGCCGGTTCCGCGATCCTGACCGCCCTGGTCGATGGCGGCCTCGACGCCAGGGGAGTGAACCGCTCGGGTCCCGGCCCGGCCGCACCCCACGGCGTCGACTGGCGCACGGCGGATGTCACCTCACCCGAGGGCCTTCGCACCGCGCTCGAGGGTGCCGACGTCGTCTACATGGCGGCGCAGCCGGCGTACCACCGCTGGCCACAGGAGTTCCCGGCGATGATGAACCGGGTCCTCGATGCGGCTGATGCGGCCGGCGCGCGACGCCTGGTGATGGTCGACAACCTGTACGCCTACGGCCCGGGCTCGAGCCCGATGACCGAGCAGTCCCCGCAGAACGCCACCGACGCGAAGGGGCGAACCCGCACAGCGATGGCCGACGCACTGCTGGCCGCGCACAAGGAAGGGCGGATCGAGGTCGTCATCGGACGGGCCTCGGACTACTTCGGGCCCGACGCCGACAACTCCGGCATCACCGCACTGGCCATCGAACCCGTTGCGGGACGCGGGAAGCTGCGCTGGATGGGCTCCCTGCAGGCCGCGCACTCGTGCGCCTACCTGCCCGACGTCGCGCGGGCCTATGTGGCTCTGGGCAGCGCCCCCGACACCGCGGGACGGGTCTGGCTCCTGCCGCACGCCCCAGCCGTCACCGGTGCCGAGTTCCACGCCCTGGTCAATGCGGCCCTGCCGGAGCCGCGGGCGACTGCTCTGGTGAGCACCCGGATGCTGCGTCTGGCCGCCCCGTTCCACCGGATCTCGCGGGAGTCCCTGCCGTTGGCCTACCAGTGGACCGAGCCGTTCCTGGTCGACGACTCGGCCTTCCGTGCCCGGTTCCCCGACTTCGTCTCCACCCCGATGGCCCAGGCTGTGGCCACGACCGTGACCCACTACCGCCACGAGGCGGGCGTCGAAGGAGTCGCCGCCTGAGCGCGACTCGTGCGTCCGGCGCGGCGTGACGAGCGGCGCCAATGGCATGCCCGTGTCAGGATTCGTCCTCATGGAAGCCGTTGAGGTCGAAGAGGTCGTTGCCGGACTGAATGAGCGGGGGTTCATCGCCAATGTCCACCGCCCCGCGCTGAACCGGACGTGCGTGCGCATCGTGCTCCCCGGCGGGGCCGAGGCGCTGTGGGACGCCGATGGCGCCGCGGGTCTCGAGGCGCAGGTGATGGCCGACGGCATGTTGGTCGGGTTCGTTCCGACCATCCCCGGGTCCGCGCACTTCGACGTGGCCCAGACGATCGACGCGATCGCCAGCGCCAAGTACGTGGGCGGCGTCCTGTGAACCCCCTCGGCGCTGGTTGAGGCGGGCGTCTTGTCCGAGACCCAGCCCGGTGGATCGACGCCGCCCGCGCCGGATGAGCCGGCAACCACGCTCGTGATCGGACAGCTCCGGGCGGTCGATACGAGCGAGGCCTCGTCATCCCTGGACAAGCGCAAGACGATCATCGGGGCGATCGTCACGGTGGTTGTCCTGGTGATCATCTTCGCCGGCCTCATCCCCAAGTTCGGCAGCTACGAGGACGCGTGGGCCGAGATCCAGGGGATGACGCCGGCGGCGCTGGCACTCATCGGCGTCAGCGTCCTCGTGATGCTGGTCGTCTACGTGTTGCCCTACCAGGCCGCGATCCCGGGGCTGCCCTACAAGCCGGCGTTCATCATCCGGCAGACCTCGTTCACGATCAGCAACACGATCCCGGCGGGCGGGGCGTTCGGCCTCGCGATCCAGTTCGCGATGCTCTCCAGCTACTCGGTGTCCGTCGCCGCGGCCACGGCGGGCATCGCCGTGACGAGCCTGTGGAGCCTGCTGATGACGCTCACCCTGCCGGTGTTCGGGGTGATCGCCGCGTTGACGACCGGACAGGTGCAGTCCCAGTGGGTCTGGGTGGCGGCGATGGGTGTCTTCGCCACGGTGATGTCGATCCTCATCCTGTGGTTGATCCTGCGCAGTGAGCAGTCGGCTCGCCGGATCGGTGAGCTCGGCAACCGGATGCTCTCACCCATCAACCGCCGGCGGGCCAACCCCCTGGATGCCGTGGGGATGTCCATCGACCTGCGCGACAGCACCAAGGACGTGGTCTTCGGCCGCTGGCGCTGGGTGACGGTGTCGAACTACATGGTCATCGCGGCGCAGTTCGCGGTCCTGTGGTTCTCCATCCAGGGCGTGCTCGGCGACCAGCCCACGACGCTGACCCTGGCCGGTGCCTTCGCAGCGTTCGCGATCTCACGGATGGCCAGCATGATCCCAGTCACCCCAGGTGGGCTCGGCACCGTGGACGCAGCCCTCATCGCGCTTCTCACCACCTTCGGGCTGACCAACGAGCAGGCGGTGGCCTCCACCCTGGTGTGGCGTGCCTGCTCCTGGATCCCGCAGGTCTGCCTGGGCGTCGTCACCTTCCTGTACTGGCGGGTCGCCCAGGCGCGGGTCACACGGGCCGCCCAGGCCTGATCCTCGCGTCGCCGGCCGGGCAGTCCGCCGGGGGAACGTGACCTGCCGCGATCGGCCGGGAGGGGGAGTGCGGACACCCCGGTAGAATCCCCTGTTGTGTTCGCATCCCTCTCCGACCGGCTGTCCGCGACCTTCAAGGGCCTGCGCGGCAAGGGCCGGCTGTCCGAGTCCGACATCAACGACACCATCCGGGAGATCCGGATCGCGCTGCTCGAGGCCGACGTGGCCCTGCCGGCGGTGCGCGTGTTCACCGACCGCGTCCGTGAGCGTGCGGTCGGGGCCGAGGTCTCGGGGGCGCTGAACCCCGCCCAGCAGGTCGTCAAGATCGTCCACGAGGAGCTCATCGAGCTGCTCGGCGGGCAGACCCGTCGGCTTCAGTTCGCCAAGAACCCGCCGACCGTCATCCTGCTCGCCGGCCTCCAGGGCTCCGGTAAGACCACCCTGGCGGGCAAGCTGGCCGTGCACCTCAAGGAGCAGGGCCACACGCCGATGCTGGTGGCCGCCGACCTGCAGCGCCCGAACGCCGTCGACCAGCTGTCCGTGGTCGCCGAGCGGGCCGGCGCCCCGGTCTTCGCCCCGCAGCCGGGCAACACCGGCGCGAACCCGGAGGCGACGTGGGGCGATCCGGTCGAGGTCGCCCGCGAGGGCGTGGAGATCGCCCGGCTCACCCAGCACGATGTCGTCATCGTCGACACCGCCGGCCGCCTGGCCATCGACACCGCGCTCATGGAGCAGCTGCGCCAGGTCCGCGACGCCGTCCAGCCCGATGAGACGCTGCTCGTCGTCGACGCGATGATCGGGCAGGACGCGGTCGCCACCGCGAAGGCCTTCCACGAGGGCGTCGGCTTCGACGGCGTGGTCCTGACCAAGCTCGACGGCGACGCCCGTGGTGGTGCGGCGCTGTCGGTGGTCACGGTCACCGGGGTGCCGATCATGTTCGGCTCGACGGGTGAGAAGCTCACCGACTTCGAGCTGTTCCACCCCGACCGGATGGCCTCCCGGATCCTCGACATGGGCGACGTGCTGACCCTGATCGAGCAGGCGGAGAAGGCGTTCGACTCCAAAGAGGCCGAGAAGATGGCCGGCAAGGTGCTTGCCGGCGAGGACTTCACCCTCGACGACTTCCTGTCCCAGATGCAGGCCCTGCGCAAGATGGGCAACCTCGGCAAGCTGCTCGGGATGCTGCCCGGGATGGGCGAGATCCGCGACCAGATCGACAACCTCGACGAGAAGGAGATCGACCGCGTCCAGGCGATCATCCAGTCGATGACCCCAGCCGAGCGCGCGGACGTCAAGCTGCTCAACGGCTCCCGCCGGGCGCGTATCGCCCGGGGCGCGGGCGTGCAGGTCAGCGAGGTCAACGGACTGGTCGAACGCTTCGGTGAGGCGCAGAAGATGATGCGCCAGATGCGCTCCGGGATGGGGATGCCCGGCATGCCGGGGATGCCCGGCATGGGCGGCTCGAAGAAGGCCAAGGGCCGCGCCCAGCAGCAGCAGGCCAAGAAGAAGTCACGGAGTGGCAACCCCGCGAAGCGCGCGATCGAGGAGTCGGCCCCGGCGGCCGGTCCGGCAGGCCTGCCCGGTGGGCTGGAGGGCTTCGACCCGGCCTCGTTCGACCCGAGCATGCTCGACCCCGAGGCGATGAAGAAGATGGGCGACCTCCCCCCAGCGTTCAAGGACCTGCTCGGGTAGTTCTGCGTTGCACTCCAGTGACCCTCGCGGCGGCGTGTGAATGAATGGCGGGGGAGCGAGGGGCTCAGGGTGCACGTCTCCTTGATCGGTGGGGGTCGGGATTCCACGTGGGGGCCCACCATCTACGAACCGTTCGTCTCTGCAGGGTCCGTCGTTGCGGGTCGACGGGGTCTGTCCGTGCCCCGCATCGCGATTGCGCTCCTCGACGAGGGCGACGGTGTCAGCTCTGACGCGGAGCGGTTCGTGTCTGCCTTGCGGCAGGGTGGGGAACTCGATCCCCGAATCATCGCCATTCCCATCGACGGACGACTCCAGATCGCGTCCCTGACTGGGTGCGACGCCTTGTTCGTGGGCGGTGGGCTGACACCTGGCTACGCCTCCGCGATCGTTCCGGCAAAGCAGGAACTGCTTGAGTGGTTGCGCGATCTCGAGGCGCCCTATGCGGGGTTCTCTGCGGGAGCCGCCATCGCGGCCACCTGGGCTGTTGTGGGGGGCTGGCGCCATGGTGGTGTCCCAGTGTGTCCGGAGGACGCCGGTGAGGATCTCGATGAGGTGACCGTCGTGCCCGGGCTCGGCCTGGTGCCGTACAGCGTCGAATCGCATGCGGACGCCTGGGGCACTACGCCGCGACTGCGGGTCGCGTTGCAGGGCCTGGGTCCCGGCTCCGTGGGATACGCGATCGACGAGAACACGGTGCTGATCGCCGACGATGACGGGTCGCAGGTGCTGGGTGCGGGCCGCGCCACTCTGCTCCGGGCCTGATGATCGCTGCGGCGGCGTTCAAGGACCTGCTCGGCGGCCGCTGACTCCCACCCCCCTTCGCGAGGGTCTCGCGGGGTGGGCTGACCCGGCGGCCCGCGTGGCAGCATGTGCCCGTGCCCCGCGACCGACTCAGCCTCGAGGCTGCCCGGCGCGTCGTCCTGGCTGCCCAGGGCTTCGGCCGCCCCAGGCCCGCTGAGCCGGGCGCGCGCGCCATCGCTGATGTCGTCCGGCGGCTGGGGGTCGTGCAGATCGATTCGGTCAACGTCCTGGCCCGCGCGCAGTACCTGCCCATCCTGGCCAGGGTGGGTCCCTACGACCGCACCCGCCTGGATGACTGCTCGGGTCGAGCTCCCCGGTCGTTGTTCGAGTACTGGGGCCATGAGGCGGCGCTCCTTCCGGTGGGCATGCACAGGTTGATGCGCTGGCGGATGGATCGGGTCCACGATGACGCCTGGGGCGGCATGGTGCGCGTGCAGCGTGAGCACCCCGACCTGGTTCGCGAGATTGCGGAGGTGGTTCGGGCAACCGGGCCGGTGACCTCCACCGAGCTCGATGCGGTCTTCTCGCACATCGAGCGCGGGCAGCGCGAGCACTGGGGCTGGAACTGGTCGGCGGTCAAGCGGTCATTGGAGTACCTGTTCTGGGCCGGGGAGATCACCTCGGCCGGCCGCGACTCGGCCTTCCGGCGCCGGTACGCCGCACCCGAGGCGGTGCTGCCGCGTGCTGCCCTGACCGCACCCACCCCAACGCCGGCCGAGGCCCACCGAGAGCTTGTCGCGATCGCCGCACGGGCCATGGGCGTGGCCACCGCATCCGACCTCGCCGACTACTTCCGGATGCCGACGGCCCCGACCCGGGAGGCGATCGCCGAGCTCCTCAGCGCCGGCGAGCTCGTCGAGGTCACGATTCCCGGGTGGCCGGCAACCTATGCCCCGGCGGGCTTCTCCGTGCCCCGACGGGTGCAGGCCTCGGCGCTGCTGGCGCCCTTCGACCCGCTGATCTGGTACCGCCCGAGGACCGAGCGTCTGTTCGGGATGCGCTATCGGATCGAGATCTACACCCCCGCCGAGCAACGGGTGCACGGGTACTACGTGCTGCCGTTCCTGCACGATGAGGAGCTCGTTGCCCGGGTCGACCTCAAGGCCGACCGACCCTCGGGCAGGCTGCTGGTGCAAGCCGCCCATCCCGAGTGCGACGTACGTCCGGAGTCCGTCGAGGCGCTGGCCCGGACGCTTCGGGAGACCGCCGGGTGGCTGGACCTCACCGACGTGCAGGTGGCCCCGGTCGGCGACCTCGCCGGACGGGTGCGCGGCGCACTGCGTCACATCGGGTGAGGCGTTCCCCCGCGGCTGACGGCGGCGCCTTTGAGCAATCAGGGTCCGGGATGGCACAATGGTGGGCGTCCCATGCGGGCCGAGGTCCCTCTCAACCACGGTCGGCATGATCCATGCGGTCCTCGCAGCCTGGGTAACCCCATGTCCGCGTCGTGAGGATCCACCCCTGAACCGAAAGAGACACCAACACACGTGAGCGTCAAGATCAAGCTCAAGCGCCTCGGCAAGAAGAAGAACCCGCAGTACCGCATCGTGGTCGCCGACTCGCGCACCGCCCGCGGTGGTCGCTCCATCGAGGAGATCGGCATCTACCAGCCCCGCCGCGAGCCCAGCCTGATCCAGGTGGACTCCGATCGGGCGCAGTACTGGCTCGGCGTCGGCGCGCAGCCGACGGAGCCGGTCATGGCCATCCTGAAGGTCACCGGTGACTGGCAGAAGTTCAAGGGCCTCCCGGGCGCCGAGGGCACCCTGCGGGTCGCCGAGCCGAAGGCCGACAAGCAGATGGCGTTCGAGGCAGCCGTGAAGTCCGCCGAGGAGGCCGGCAAGGCCCCCAAGGCGAAGTCGCTGAAGGCGGAGGCCGCCCCGGTCGTCGAGGAAGCCCCCAAGGCCGCGGAGACGCCGGTCGCTGAGGCTGTCGTCGAGGAGGCATCTGCGGCTCCCACTGCTGAGGCCGCGGGGGCTGTCGAGGTTGCGGAGGCCGCCGAAGCCGTCGAGGCTGCCGAGGTTGCCACCGGCGCCGTCGAGGAGACCCCCTCGGCATGAGCACGGTCATCGAGGACTCGCTGGAGCACCTGGTCTCGGGCATCGTGGAGCACCCCGAGGACGTCAGCGTCCGGGTCCGCAGTGGGCGCCGGGGGCCGCGTGAGCAGGGCGGGAACACCTTCCAGGTGCGCGTCCATCCCGACGACATCGGTCGCGTGATCGGCCGTGGCGGTCGTACCGCCACGGCGATCCGCACCGTGGTCAGCGCGATCTCCGGCGGACGTCCGGTGCGTGTGGACTTCCTGGACGCCGACGAGCGCTGATGCGCGTGGTGGTCGGCCGCATCGGCCGGGCCCAGGGCATCCGCGGCGAGGTGACCGTCGAGGTCCGCACAGACGCCCCCGAGGAGAGGTTCTCCCCGGGGGCTGTCCTGTTGCTGTCCGGCCGCGCGGGGCTGCCCGCGACCATCACGGTCGAGGGATATCGCTGGCAGAACGGCCGGTTGATCCTCACGGTCGAGGGGATCGGTGACCGGACCGCTGCCGAGACTCTTCGGGGGGCGATCCTCGAGGCGGAGGTCGACCTGACCGAGGGCGACGAGGACGAGTACCACGACCTGGCCCTCGTGGGACTGTCCGTCCGGCAGGCTGACGGCACCGAGCTGGGGACCATCGGCGAGGTGCTGCACCTGCCCGGCCAGGATGTCCTGGCCGTGGCCCGGACCGACGGCGCCGAGCTGCTCGTTCCGTTCGTCCGCCAGATCGTGCCCGAGGTGGACATCGCCGGCGGGTTCGTCGTCGTCGAGCTGCCCGATGGGCTCGCGGAGCTGGCCTGATGCGCATCGACGTCATCAGCATCTTCGGCGAGTACCTGGCGCCCCTGCACCTGTCGCTGGTCGGCCGGGCGATCGCCGACGGCCTGATCGACCTGGAGGTCCACGACCTGCGGGACTTCACCCACGACCGGCACCGAACCGTGGATGACTCCCCGTACGGCGGGGGCCCGGGCATGGTCATGAAGCCCGAGCCCTGGGGCGAGGCACTGCGATCGGTCCTGGCCGCCGGAGACCCGGCGCAGCCTGTGCGCCTGGTCGTGCCGACGCCGAGCGGACGGCCCTTCACCCAGGCCATGGCCGCGCAGTGGTCGACCGATCCGCGCCTGGTGTTCGCGTGCGGGCGCTATGAGGGGATCGACTCCCGCGTGGTGCCGTGGGCCCGGACCCTGACCGCCGCCGGCCAACCCCTGATCGTCGACGAGGTGTCGATCGGCGACTACGTCCTTGCCGGTGCCGAGGCAGCCGTGCTCGTGATGGTCGAGGCCGTCGGCCGGCTGATCCCCGGTGTGCTGGGCAACGAGGCGAGCCACGCCGACGACTCCTTCGCCACGGGCGGCATGGAGGACCTGCTCGAGGGGCCGATCTACACCCGCCCGCCCGTGTGGGAGGGCATGGCCGTCCCCGAGGTCCTCACCTCCGGTGACCACGCGGCGGTTGCGCGATGGCGCCACGAGCAGGCCGTGGAGCGCACGCGCGAGATGCGCCCGGACCTGCTCAGCTGATTCGCGCGCATTTCGCGCATTTCCGGGCCGGGCCCGGGGTGTGGCAGACTTGTGGGGCTGGTCGTCTCGCGTCGCCGCCACAGGGGAGGCGCGTTCCATGCGCCGGCATCCATTCGACCCACATCTGCGGGCGACCTGTGGCTCCCGCCAGGAAGCGATCATGAACAAGCTGGATATGGTCGACGCAGCCTCGCTGCGTTCCGACATCCCCGATTTCCGTCCCGGCGACACCGTGAAGGTCCACGTGAAGGTCGTCGAGGGCACCCGCTCCCGCATCCAGGTCTTCCAGGGTGTCGTCATCCGCCGCCATGGCGGCGGCCTGGGCGAGACCTTCACGGTCCGCAAGGTCAGCTTCGGCACCGGTGTGGAGCGGACGTTCCCCGTGCACACCCCGGTCGTCGAGAAGATCGAGGTCGTGACTCGTGGCGATGTCCGCCGCGCCAAGCTGTACTACCTGCGCGAGCTGCGCGGCAAGAAGGCCAAGATCCGCGAGAAGCGCGACAACACCTGAGTTGCGCCACGCGACAGATGACGAGGGCCCCCGCCGGATGATCCGGGCGGGGGTCCTCGCTGTTGTCGTCGGGGTACTGGCCGTCCTGCTCGTTCACTTCTTCGTCGCCGAGGTTCGCGCCGTCGACTCCGACTCGATGACCCCAGCGCTCGAACCCGGTGAGCGGATCCTGGTCGCCAAGGCGGGCGTCCCGCGATGGGACCTGCAGCCCGGGACCCTGGTCGTGTTCGACGGCGCCGACCTGTGGGCGCAGCCGGACGACCCGCAGGGCACGGTGTTCGTCAAGCGCGTGATCGGCGTCGGCGGGGATCGGATCACGTGCTGCACCCCGGAGGGCCAGTTGACGCGCAACGGCCAGCCGCTGATCGAGCCGTACCTGCAGGGCGCGCGCAGCGATCAGCAGGCGTTCGACGTCGTCGTCGCGCCGGATCACTACTGGCTGATGGGCGACAACCGGGGCGTCTCGGCCGACTCGCGGGCGCATCTGGGCGACCCGGGCGGTGGGAACGTCCCGGCATCGCGCATCATTGGCACTGTCGAGGCGGTCGTGTGGCCCCCGGGATTGATGCGTCGTGTGAAGGGGTCCGATGAGTGAGCCTGTGGAGCCGGCTGGCCCCGTCGACCCGAGCGACCCGGTCGAGCCGGCTTCGGCGCAGGGTTCCAGGACCGGCGGCGGTGGAGCCGACTGGCCGGTGCGCGCCGAACCTGAGGCCGAGTCGCACGGGTCGGGGTTCCTCCGGGCCCTGCGCGAGATCGCGATCGTCGTGGTCACGGCGCTGGTCATCTCGGCCCTCGTGCGGACCTTCCTCCTCCAGGCCTTCTGGGTTCCCAGCGGGTCGATGGAGGAGACGCTCATGCGCGGTGACCGGATCCTGGTGTGGAAGCCCGGCGTCGAACCGAGCCACGGCGACGTGATCGTGTTCAAGGACCCGTCCGACTGGCTCGCCGACCCGGTCCCTGCCGGGGGCATCCGCGGCGCCATGGGCGAGGTGGCGGCATTCGTGGGGATCCTTCCGTCGACCACCGGCGATGACCTCGTGAAGCGCGTGATCGGCGTGGGTGGGGACACCATTGAGTGCTGTTCGCCCGGTGGGCAGATCATCCGCAACGGCGAGCCCTTGGACGAGCCCTACATCTACCCCGGTGACCCGACCGACCAGATCACCTTCCGCGTCGAGGTCCCCGAGGGCCGGCTGTTCGTGATGGGCGACCACCGCGGGGACTCGGCCGACTCCCGCTACCACCTGGAGGAGGACGACGGGACCGTTCCGGTGGAGAACGTCGTGGGCAAGGCCGAGGTCATCATGTGGCCGATCTCGCGCTGGGCCACCCTACCCACGTACGTCGACCAGCAGAGCGCGATGCCGGCAGGCGTGGACAGCCCGGAGGACAAGTGACGCAGGCGCCGACCTTGCGGGTGGAACGCGCCATGCTGCGTGCGGGGGCCCGGACGTTGGCCTGCGTCGACGAGGTCGGCCGAGGCGCACTGGCAGGTCCGGTCAGCGTCGGTGTGGTCGTCCTGGACCTGGGGGTCGGCTCGGCGCCGACCGGCCTGCGCGACTCGAAGCTGCTGACCCCGCGCGCCCGTCGGGAGCTGCTCCCGCGCCTGCGCCGGTGGCCGATCGCGTCTGCCGTGGGCCACGCCGACCCCTACGAGGTGGACGCTGTCGGGATCATCTGCGCGCTGCGGGTCGCTGCTGCCCGGGCCTTCGCCCTGCTGGGCATGGCCCCGGATCAGGCGCTCCTGGACGGCAACCACAACTGGCTCAGCGTCCCGGAGGAGCCCGACGCGCTGTTCCCCGACCCCCGTCGCGCCGTGGGCGACAACCTCGCCGACATGTCCGTCGTGCCTCCCAGGGTGACGACCCGCGTCCGTGCCGACCTGACGTGCGCGGGGGTGGCCGCGGCCAGCGTCCTGGCCAAGTGCGAGCGCGACGCGATCATGGTCGACCTGGCCGAGCAGCATCCGGAGTACGGCTGGGCCCTGAACAAGGGGTACAGCGCCCCCGACCACATCGAGGCGTTGCGCCGGTTCGGGCCCACGTCACTGCACCGCAGGTCGTGGAACCTCCCGGGCACCGAGGGTTCGGAGTTCTCCCAGGAGTTGTCCACAACTTCTGGCTGACCCCTTCCGCATCGCGCCCGCACGCCGCAGGGTTGGCCCCGGGGGTGGACGGAGATGGGGGATCGACAGGAGCTCGGTCGGGACGGCGAGCAGGCAGCTGCCGAGTACCTGACCGAGCGCGGCATTCAGGTGGTCTCCCGCAACTGGCGCTGCCGGTACGGGGAGATCGACATCATCGCCAGGGAGGGCGCGGTCCTGGTCTTCTGCGAGGTGAAGACTCGACGAGGGACCGGATTCGGGATCCCGCTCGAGGCCATCACGCCGGTGAAGCTCGCCCGGATCCGCCGCTTGGCAGCGCTCTGGCTCGAGGAGACGGGCGGGCACCGCGGCCCGATCCGCATCGATGCGGTGGGCGTCCTGCGCCACGCCGACGGACGACGTGAGATCGAGCACCTCCGCGGGGTGACGTGATGTCTCTGGCGCGTGCGCATGGGGTCGTGATCTCCGGAGTGGACGCCCACCTCGTGGAGGTCGAGGCCCACCTGTCCTCCGGCCTGCCCGGGATGTCGATCGTGGGCCTGGCAGACACAGCCGTGGGCGAGGCCCGCGACCGGGTTCGGGCCGCCGTCCTCAACAGCGGTGCCCGATGGCCACAGGTGCGGATCACGGTCGGGCTCTCGCCGGCGTCGCTGCACAAGCGCGGATCGGGGCTCGACCTGGCAATCGCGTCGGCGATCCTCGCGGCCGACGGCCAGATCCCGTCCGAGCCGCTCGAGGACGCGATCCTGTTCGCCGAGCTCGGGCTCGACGGGCGGGTCCGCCCGGTGCGTGGCGCGGTCGTAGCGGCTGTGGCGGGTGTGCGTGCCGGTCGCAGCCGGATCGTCGTTGCGCAGGACAACGTGATCGAGGCCGGGGTGGTCCCGGGAGTGGACGCCGTGGGGGTCGCCTCCCTGCGGCACTGGGGCCAGCTCGTGACCGGAGCCACCGTCGACGAGCCGCCCGCGGGAGGGTCGCCGGCTGAACGGGAGGTGCCAGGAGCTGGACCTGCCGCGCCCGAGCCCGATCTCGCCGATGTGCTCGGTCAGCCGGAGGCAGTGGCAGCCCTGGAGGTCGCGGCAGTCGGCGGGCACCACGTGGCCATGGTCGGGCGGCCCGGAGTCGGCAAGACCCTGCTCGCTGAACGGCTGCCGACGATCCTGCCCGACCTCGCTGACGACGACGCCCTGACCGTCACGGCGATCCGATCTGTCGTCGCGGACGTCCAGGGGCTCGTGCGCCGGCCGCCGTTCCAGGCGCCCCACCACACGGCCACCGTCGCAGCCCTGGTCGGGGGCGGTCGTGGCGGCCAGCCGACCCCGGGAGCCGTGACCCTCGCCCACGCCGGGGTGCTCTTCCTCGACGAGGCAGCGGAGTTCGGGTCCGCGTGCCTGGAGTCGTTGCGCCAGCCGCTGGAGTCCGGCGTGGTGTGCATCGCGCGGGCGGGGTTCACCGCACGGATGCCTGCCCGGTTCCAGCTGGTCCTGGCAGCCAACCCATGCCCGTGTGGCGTCGGCGACGGGGCAGGCCAGGAGTGCACATGCAGGTCGGTGGACCGCCGCCGCTACCTCGCCAAGCTCTCAGGGCCGTTGATGGACCGCGTGGACATCCGCATGGCGATTGGTCCCCCCGCCCGAGCCTCGTGGTCACCGGAGCGGGGGAGCCTCGACTCAGCATCCGTGCGTGCCCGGGTCACCCTGGCCAGGGAGCGGGCGTTCCGCCGCTGTGCTGAGCTGGGCCTGCCGCCTGCCCAGAACGGGGCACAGCCGTCCTCGCTCCTGCGCGGCCCACTGGCCCCCCACACGGATGCGTCGGACGTCCTGGGGGCGGCGATCTCCGCCGGCCGGCTGAGCGCCCGCGGGGCGGACCGCACCATTCGGGTCGCGTGGAGCCTGGCGGACCTGGCGGGCAGTGACCGACCGACCCTGGAGCACGTCGGAAGGGCCCTGACCCTGCGCGGGGACACGTGAATGGGAGGTCGCATGGTGGGAGTCAGCCCTGAACGGCTGCGCGCGATCGCGCTCGCCTGTCTGGTGGAGCCGGGGACACCGGGGATCACGGAGATGGTCGCTGAGCATGGTGTTGATGCGGTCCTCGCCCGTGTCGGCACACAACGGCGGGCCTCCCGCGCGGTCGGGCGTCTCGACCCGGAGCAGGTGCCCGACATGCTGGTGGAGATGTCCCGCCGCGGCGTCCGGGTCGTGGTCGCGGGCGAGCCGGAGTACCCGAGCCAGCTGCTCGACCTCTCCGAGCCCCCACTGGCCCTCTGGATCCGGGGCCCGTTGGACCTTCGGGCGGCCGCACTGCGCTCGGTCGCTGTCGTCGGGGCCCGCGCCTGCACGGCCTATGGCGAGCGCGCCACGGCCGCCGTGGCTGGAGGGCTGGCAGAGGACGGGTGGGCGGTGGTCTCGGGAGGGGCGTTCGGGATCGACGCGGCCGCGCATCGGGCGGCGTTGGCTGTCGGCGGCCCGACGGTTGCCGTGCTCGCCTGTGGGGTGGACGTCGCCTACCCCCGGGCCCACGACGCCCTGCTCGCCCGGATCGCCGATTCGGGTCTGGTCGTCTCTGAGCTGCCCCCCGGCAGTCAGCCCCTCAAGCACCGGTTCCTGGCCCGCAACCGGGTGATCGCGGCGCTGAGCCGCGGGACGGTCGTTGTGGAGGCCGCCCGGCGCAGTGGTGCGGTTTCGACAGCTTCGCGAGCGTTGGAGCTGGGCCGCGTGGTGATGGCCGTGCCCGGGCCGGTCACCTCGATGGCCAGCTCCGGGACCAACCGCCTGCTCCATGAGCAGGTGGCACGCGCCGTCAGCGACAGCGTCGAGGTCGCCTCGCTGCTCACTGGCCAAGGAGTAGCGGCGGACACCGCCGCGGGGATCGGTGAGGGCGAGACGGTGGACGCGGCCGAAGCGGCCGAGGCGGCCCGTCTCCGCGGCCTGCCTGACGAGGCCCGCGCGGTTCTGGAGGCACTGTCCCGCAGGGGGACCCGAAGCGTGGATTCGGTAGCCGAAGGCGTGGGCATCAGCCCCGCAGCCTGCCTGGCGCACCTGGGGCTGCTCGAGATCGTCGGACTCGCCCGACGCACGGGGCCGGGATGGCGTCGATGTGCGTGACACGTGGGGCAGCATGGGCACGTGACCCTGCCGATCGCGCTGGAGGAGGCACTGACTGGCTTCACCACGCACCTGCGCGACGAGCGTGGTCGTGGCCCCAACACGGTGCGTGCGTACGTCGGCGATGTCGCGGACCTCCTTGGGTTCGCCGCAGAAAGGGGCGTCGGCGAGCTGCCCGACCTGGACCTCGCAGTACTACGCGCCTGGCTCGCAGGCATGGACCGCCGCGGGGCAGCCCGGGCGACGATCTCCCGGCACGTGGCCGCAGCTCGCAGCTTCACGGGGTGGGCGATGCGACAGGGCCTTGTGGAGGTGGATCCGGCGGCCCGGCTCAGTGCACCTGTGGCCAGGCGGGGGATCCCCGACGTCCTTCGACCTGGCCAGGTCGAGGAGCTCATGGCTGTGGCCACCCTGCGCGCCGATGACTCGGACCCAGTGCACCAGCGTGATGTCGCCATGCTCGAGCTGCTCTACGCGACCGGGATGCGGGTCTCCGAACTGGTGGGGATGCAGTGTGCCGACCTCGACTGGTCGCGCCAGACCGCCCGGGTCCTGGGCAAGGGCGCGCGTGAACGCGTCGTCCCGTTCGGCAACCCCGCCGCGCGGGCCCTGCACACCTGGATCAACGAGGGCCGCGTGCGCCTGTCGGGACCGACCAGTGGCGACGCGCTGTTCCTGGGTGCTCGGGGCGGCCGCGTGGACGCTCGGGTGGTCCGTCGCGCGGTCCACGGACTGCTCGCGCATGTGCCCGACGCCCCCGATGTGGGACCGCACGGGCTGAGGCACTCGATGGCGACACACCTAGTCGAGGGCGGCGCGGACCTGCGTTCCGTCCAGGAGGTGCTCGGTCACGCTAGTCTCGGCACGACCCAGATCTACACCCACGTCTCGATCGAGCGCCTCAGGAGCAGTTATGACCGGGCCCACCCCCGCGCCTGACAGCCCGCTGCGCCTTGCGCAGGCGGAGGTCGTCGAGGACGAGCTGATCGACCCTGACGACGCCGTCCGCGAGCTCGATGAGCCCGGGGCGGCGCTGGGGCGGCTGTGGCGGGAGTACAAGCAGACCGCGGACCCCGGGATTCGCGAGCAGTTGATCCTGCAGTACGCCCCACTGGTGCGCTACGTCGCCGGCCGCGTCGGTGTGGGGCTCCCGGCCAGTGTCGAGCAGGGCGACCTCGTCTCGTACGGCGTGTTCGGGCTCATCGACGCCATCGAGAAGTACGACCCCGAGCGGGCGATCAAGTTCGAGACCTACGCGATCAACCGCATCCGTGGCGCGATCATCGACGAGCTGCGCTCCTTCGACTGGATCCCGCGCTCGGTGCGCACCAAGGCCCGCGACATCGAGCGTGCCATCGCCGTCCTGGAGGCCCGCCTGCAGCGCACGCCCAGCGAGGGCGAGATCGCCGAGGAACTCGGCCTGGACATCCCCGAGTTGCGGCGAGTCTTCGACCAAGTGTCCTTCGTGCACGTCGCAGCCCTCGACGAGATGCTCGGTTCGGCTGACCACGGCGACGGCTCGACGCTCGGCGAGCGACTGGAGGACGAGCGCACGAGCGCTCCCGGTGATGCGTTGGACGACGAGGAGACCCGCCAGGTCCTCGCCCGGGTCATCCACACCCTCCCGGAGCGCGAGCAGATCGTGGTCACGTTGTACTACTACGAGGGCCTGACCCTCGCGGAGATCGGACTCGTGCTGGGTGTGACCGAGAGCCGGATCTGCCAGCTGCACTCCAAGGCCATGATGGGGATGCGCACACGCATCGGGACCTTCGACGACGACTGAGCCACCCCGGCCCTCACCACGGGCGCAGGCGGGCTGAGGTGCGTCCCAGGAGCAGCATCGGGTCCAGGTACTCACGACCTCGTCGGAGCCCCAGGTGCAGGCAGCGCCCGGACCCGCAGTGGCCGGTGCCGGTCCCGACGGTCCCGATCGATTCGCCGGCGCGGACCCGCTCACCAACCCGGACCAGAGCGTCGACCGGCTCGTAGGTCGTGCGCAGGTCGCCGTGATGGATCGTGACTACTCCGCGCCCCGCGAGCGTTCCGACGAACGCCACCCGACCATCCCCGGCGGCGCGGACCCGTTGTCCCTGAGTGGCCCGCAGGTCCACCCCGCGGTGACCGGGCAGCCACCGCTGAACCGGGGGATCGAACGGGCGCACCACGGTCACGGGCGTGATCGGCGGCCGCCACAGGAGCTCGTCCTGGACCCGGGCGGCGTTCGGTGACCCCAGCAGCAGAGTGACGGCCATGGTTGCAGCGATCGGGCGGAGGGCCATGGGCCCACCTTGTGCCCACGCGGGCGTCCTGGGCAGGGGTCACGGAGCAATCTGTGGACAACGGCGCGGCGGGATTTCCGCCCGGTCGCGAGTTCGGCGTAGACTTGGCGCACGGATCCTCCGGGACCCGAATTCGCATGCCCTGAGCACGTGCAACTGGTCGGAACGGTCTGCCACGGCAGCCCGACCAGCTGGGGGCATCAGGACGACCACCGCCCGGTGGTCGTGACAACCGACCGCGCGGCGCCGCCGCGCATGAAAGAGGACCACCCATGGCCGTCGTCACGATGCGCCAGATGCTGGAGAGCGGTGTCCACTTCGGGCACCAGACCCGGCGCTGGAACCCCAAGATGAAGCGCTTCATCCTCACCGAGCGCAATGGCATCTACATCATCGACCTGACCCAGTCGCTGACCTCCATCGACCGCGCCTACTCCTACGTCAAGGAGACTGTGTCGCGCGGCGGGACCGTCATGTTCGTCGGGACCAAGAAGCAGGCCCAGGAGGCCGTCGCCGAGCAGGCGTCGCGCGTGGGCATGCCCTACGTCAACGAGCGCTGGCTGGGCGGCATGCTCACCAACTTCCAGACCGTGTACAAGCGCCTGCAGCGCCTCAAGGAGCTCGAGCAGATCGACTTCGATGACGTCGCCGGCTCCGGCATGACCAAGAAGGAACTGCTGGTCCTGCGCCGCGAGAAGGACAAGCTCGTGCGCACCCTGGGCGGCATCCGGGAGATGAGCAAGATCCCGTCGGCCGTATGGGTCGTCGACACCAACAAGGAGCACATCGCCGTCGGCGAGGCGCGCAAGCTGGGCATCCCGGTCATCGCGATCCTGGACTCCAACTGCGACCCCGACGTCGTGGACTTCCCGATCCCGGGCAACGACGACGCGATCCGCGCTGTCGGACTGCTCACCCGCGTGATCGCCGACGCCGTCGCTGAGGGCCTGGTTGCCCGCGCCAGCGGCGGGACCGCCGAGGCCGTCGAGCCGCTGGCCGAGTGGGAGGCCGAGTTGCTGGCTGCCCACCAGGCCGAGGCCGTTGCTGAGGTCGTTGCGGTGGAGGCCGTCGCGGAGGCAGTTGTCGCCGAGGCCGTCGCTGAGGAGGCGGTGGCTGAGGCCATCGTGGCCGAGGAGATCGCCGAGGACGCGGTCGTCGAGGCCGTCGTGGCTGAGGCCGTCGCCGAGGACGCCGTGGTTGAGGCCCTTGTCGCCGAGGAGATCGCTGAGGAGGCGGTCGTCGAGGCTGAGGCCGGGGAGATCCCCGTCGAGGACGCCGAGATCGCTGTTGAGGTCGCTGTCGCCGACGAGCTTGTCGCCGAGGAGGCCATTGTCGAGGCCCTTGTCGCCGAGGAGATCGCTGAGGAGGCGGTCGTCGAGGCTGACGTTGCCGAGGCCGTTGCCGAGGAGGCAGTTGTCGAGGCAGTCGTCGCCGAGGCCGTCGCTGAGGAGGCGGTCGAGGAGGCCGTCGTCGCCGAGGCCGTGGCGATCGACGTCGATGCCGAGGCGGCAGAGGCTGCCGCCGAGAAGGCTGCCGAGTAGTCACCACCCACGTTCAGCGCGGCAGCAGCTCCGAGCGCTGCCGCTGACACCGGACCCGCCCCTGCCGAGGCGCACGGGCGGCCCGGTGCTCGCCCGCTATCCGGGGCCCACACGCCCCACCTGAGAAAGGACAGCCCATGGCTGCGATCACCGCCGCGGACGTCAAGAAGCTCCGCGACCTCACCTCCGCCGGGATGATGGAGTGCAAGAAGGCCCTGACCGAGGCCGATGGCGACTTCGACGCCGCCGTGGAGATCCTGCGCATCTCCGGGGCGGCCAAGGCGGCCAAGCGTGGTGCCGAGCGCACCACGAAGAACGGCCTGGTCGCCGTGCAGGGCGGCTCGCTGGTCGAGCTGCTGTGCGAGACCGACTTCGTGGCCAAGAACGCCGACTTCCAGGCCTTCGCCGACGAGGTCGTCGTGCTGGCCGACGAGATCGGTGCCGAGGACCGCGACGCGCTCTCGGGTGCGGAGATGGCCAATGGCAGGACCGTGGCCGACGCCATCCAGGAGATGTCCGGGGTCATCGGCGAGAAGCTCGAGCTCGGGCGCGTCGCGCTGCTCGAGGGCACCATCGCCACCTACATGCACCGGCGCTCGGCCGACCTCCCGCCCCAGGTCGGAGTCCTCGTGGCCTACCAGGGCAGCGAGGAGACCGCCCGCGCCGTCGGCATGCAGATCGCCGCGATGCGTCCGGAGTACCTCACGCGCGAGGACGTCCCGGCTGACGTCGTCGCCCATGAGAAGCACATCGCCGAGGCGACCGCACGTGAGGAGGGCAAGCCCGAGGGTGCCCTGCCCAAGATCGTCGAGGGTCGGGTCAACGGGTTCTTCAAGGACCGGGTCCTCCTCGAGCAGTCCTCGGTGCAGGACAGCAAGAAGACCGTCAAGGCCTACGCCACGGAGAACGGCGCTGAGATCACCGGCTTCGTCCGGATCGAGATCGGCGGCTGACGCCAGCGTCTGTCGAACGCCGACGCCCCCGGGATGGATCACCTCCCGGGGGCGTCGCGCATCCGCAGTAGGGCAGAATCAGCCACGTGATCGTGGACCAGCCCACCCTTGAAGGCACGTTCGAGCGTTGGGCCGAGGCCCCCGAGCACGGATGGAGCCGGGTCCTGCTCAAACTGTCGGGGGAGGCCTTCGCCGGAAGCGGCCAGCTCGGGGTCGACCCGGACGTCGTCCAGAGCATCGCGCGCCAGATCGCCGACGTGGTGCGTTCCGGGACGCAGGTGGCCGTCGTGATCGGCGGGGGCAACTACTTCCGCGGCGCCCAGCTGCACGAACGGGGGATGGACCGCTCGCGGGCTGACTACATGGGCATGCTCGGCACCGTCATGAACTGCCTGGCCCTCCAGGACTTCCTGGAGAAGGAGGGCATCGAGACCCGGGTGCAGACCGCGATCCCCATGAACCAGGTGGCCGAGCCCTACCTGCCGCGCCGGGCCGTTCGCCACCTCGAGAAGGGACGCGTCGTCATCTTCGGTGCCGGCCTCGGGGTCCCGTTCTTCTCCACCGACACGTGCGCCGCGCAGCGGGCCCTTGAGGTCGGCGCGCAGGTCGTGCTGATGGCCAAGGGCGTCGACGGGGTGTACGACGACGACCCGCGCACGAACCCCGATGCCGTGCGCTTCGAGCACCTGGACCACGCCGAGGTGCTGGCGCGAGGGCTGAAGGTCGCCGACGCAACGGCCATCTCGCTGTGCGCGGACAACGCGCTTCCGATCATCGTGTTCAACCTCCTCGTCGCGGGCAACATCGCCCGGGCCGTGCAGGGTGAGAGGATCGGCACACTGATCGCGCCGGTGGACTGACCGGCCCCGCTCGACCTGAACGCTGACCACCACTAGGAGAACCGATGATCGACGAGGAACTGTTCGAGGCCGAGGAGAAGATGGACAAGGCCATCACCGTGGCCAAGGAGGACTTCGCCACCATCCGCACGGGTCGGGCGACCCCCCAGATGTTCAACAAGGTCCTGGTCGACTACTACGGCGCGCCGACCCCGATCCAGCAGCTGGCGTCCTTCCAGACGCCAGAGGCGCGGATGATCCTCATCTCCCCGTTCGACAAGAGCTCGCTGCAGAACATCGAGAAGGCCATCCGCGACTCCGACCTCGGGGTCAACCCGGTCGATGACGGCAACGTGATCCGAGTCGTCCTGCCGATCCTCACCGAGGAACGCCGCAAGGAGTACATCAAGCTCGCACGGCACAAGGCGGAGGACTCGCGGGTGTCCATCCGCAACATCCGTCGGCACGCCAAGGACCGGCTGGAGAAGATGATCAAGGACGGCGACGCCGGCGAGGACGACGTCCGCCGCGGGGAGAAGGCGCTGGAGGACCTGACCGCCAAGCACGTCGCCATGGTCGAGGACCTGCTCAAGCACAAAGAAGCCGAGCTGCTCGAGATCTGAGAGGACGGTGCGCATGAGCGGATCGACAGGCGCACCCTCGCCGGAGGAGGCGGAGGCACAACCCAAGAAGTCCCGGGCTGGGCGCAACCTTCCGGCGGCGATCGCCGTCGGGGTGCTCCTGGTCGCCATCGCCCTGGCGTCGCTCTACATCCAGCTGTGGTTGTTCGTGGTGCTCATCGTCGTGGCGATCTTCCTGGGCACGGACGAGCTGGCCACAGCTCTGGGGACCAAGGGCATCCACCTGTCGAAGCCGCCGCTGCTGATCGCGGCCGTCCTCATGCCTGTCCTTGGCTTCTGGCTCGGGCCGGACTCGGCCCTCATGGGGATCGGCCTGCTGTTCCTCTTCACACTGGTCTGGCGGCTCTTCGAGCGAGGCACCGACGACTTCGTCCGTGACGCCACCGCCAGTGGGTTCGTGCTCGCCTACGCTCCGCTCATGGGCGCCTTCGCCGCCCTCATCGCCGCATCCCCGGACGGCGCGGACCGTGTGCTCACGTTCATCGTGCTGTCGATCGCCAGCGACATCGGTGGGTACGCGGCCGGCGTGCTGTTCGGCAAGCACCCCATGGCTCCGGCGATCAGCCCGAAGAAGTCGTGGGAGGGCTTCGCCGGGTCGATCACACTGCAGGTCATCCTCGGCTCATTGATGTTCGTCTACCTGCTGGATTCGGACTGGTGGAAGGGCGCGATCGTCGGCGCGCTGATGACGATCACCGCGACGCTCGGCGACTTCCTCGAATCGGCGATCAAGCGCGACATGGGCATCAAGGACATGTCGAACCTGCTCCCCGGGCATGGCGGGGTCATGGACCGCCTCGACAGCCTGATCCCGAACACGGTGGTCGCCTACACGCTGTTCGCAATCACCCTCGGCGGGATCACCTGACGTGAGCCAGCCACCGGGCCTGCTGGTCCTCGAGGCGCCCCCGCGTGGCAAGCCGCCCAGACACCTGTCTGACATGACCCTGGCTGAGCGCCGGGAGGCCGTCGTCGCCGCCGGGCTGCCGAAGTTCCGCGCCGACCAGGTGAGCAACCACTGGTTCGCCCGACTCGTCGACGACCCCGCGCAGTGGACCGACATCCCTGCGGCGATGCGGACGCCCCTCGCGGAGAGCCTGTGCCCGCCGCTGTTGACCAACGTGCGCGACATCACCTGCGACGGCGGACTGACGGTCAAGTCCGTATGGCGGCTGCACGACGGGGCCATGGTGGAGTCGGTCCTGATGCGCTACCCGGCGACCCGCAACAGCCGGGAGCGGGTCACGATCTGCGTCTCGTCGCAGGCCGGTTGCGGGATGAACTGCCCCTTCTGCGCCACTGGACAGGCCGGGTTGACGCGCAACATGTCCACCGCCGAGGTGGTGGAGCAGGTGCTCGCCGGCGCCCGGGCACTGGCGCGCGGAGAGGTGGCGGGCGGGACCGGTCGGGTGTCGAACGTGGTCTTCATGGGCATGGGGGAGCCCATGGCCAACTACAACGTCGTGGTCGGGGCGGTGCGCCGGATGATCGCGCCGGCTCCTGACGGCCTGGGTATGAGCGCCCGCGGGATCACTGTCTCGACGGTCGGCCTGGTCCCGGCGATGCGCAAGCTGGCCGGCGAAGGGCTGCCGGTCACGCTGGCGCTGAGCCTGCACGCCCCGGACGACGAGCTGCGCGACACCCTGGTGCCGATCAACACGAGGTGGAAGGTCGCTGAGGCGATCGACGCGCTCTTCGAGTACACGCAAGCCACCGGTCGGCGGGCGTCCATCGAGTACGCGCTGATCCGTGACATCAACGACCATGCCTGGCGCGCCGACCTGCTCGGAAAGCTGCTCAACGCCCGGGGTCGGGGCTGGGTTCACGTGAACCCGATCCCGCTGAACCCGACTCCCGGCTCGAAGTGGACGGCCTCAGATCCGGCGGTCGAGCGCGCGTTCGTCGCCGCGCTCGAGGCGCGTGGCATCCCCACGACGATCCGCGACACCCGCGGCAGCGAGATCGACGGCGCGTGCGGCCAACTGGCCGCCACGGTCCGGGACTGACCCCGGGCGTCTCCCACCCGCCCGGCCGGCCGGCCGGGCGAACTGCGCACCAACCCTCAGGCCCTCCGGTTCTGCGAGGACCCTCCGGGTCGGCGGGGAGGGTCTGTCCCCAACGGGAGGGTCTGCGGTCGGGGGGAAGTGCTCCATCCGTCGATCGTCGGGCCCGTTCGTCGCAGGGCGGGGCTCGTGGTGCGTGTGATCGACCCCGTCGGGGGCAGACTGGGTGACACCGACTCAGGGAGGCTCCCATGGCCACGTACGCGCAGGCACACGCCCAGAGCATGGCGGACCCGGAGACGTTCTGGGGTGCGGCAGCCGAGGCGATCACCTGGACCTCCCCGCCGACCGTCGTGCGCGACGACAGCGCCGCGCCGATCTTCCGCTGGTTCCCCGACGCTCGGCTGAACACCTGCTTCAACGCCCTGGACCGCCACGTCGAGTCCGGGCGCGGCGACCAGCCCGCGCTGATCCACGTCAGCCCGGTCACCGGGACCGAGCGCACCTTCACCTACGCCGAGCTCCTCGACGAGGTGGCACGCTTCGCCGGGGTGCTCGCCGGGTTGGGCGTCGGCGTGGGGGACCGGGTGGTCCTGTCCATGCCGATGGTGCCGGAAGCGGTCATCGGGATGCTGGCGTGCGCACGGTTGGGTGCGGTGCACTCCGTGGTGTTCGGCGGGTTCGCCGCCGAGGAGTTGGCCATGCGCATCAACGACGCCCAGCCGAAGGTCATCCTGTCGGCATCGTGCGGGATCGAGCCGAACCGGGTGGTTGCCTACAAGCCGCTTCTCGACGAGGCGCTCGCCCTGGCGACGCACCAACCGTTGGCGTGCGTGATCCTCCAGCGTCCGCAGCTGGCGGCCGCGATGGGCACGCGCGACCACGACTGGGCCGAGCTCGCCGCGGCCTCGGAGCCGGTGGGCTGCGCCGACGTCGCCGCCACCGATCCGCTCTACATCCTCTACACGTCCGGAACGACCGGGCGCCCGAAGGGGATCGTCCGCGACAACGGCGGGCACGCCGTCGCGCTGGCCTGGTCGATGGCGAACATCTACGACATCGGCCCCGGCGACGTCTGGTGGGCGGCCTCCGACGTGGGCTGGGTCGTGGGCCACTCCTACATCGTCTACGCACCACTGATCGTGGGGGCCACGACGGTCCTGTACGAGGGCAAGCCGGTCGGCACTCCGGACGCCGCGGCCTTCTGGCGGGTCATCGCCGAGCACCACGTGAAGGCGCTGTTCACCGCGCCAACCGCGATCCGGGCCATTCGTCGCGAGGACCCTGAGGGCTCGCTCATCGGCGACCACGACATCTCCAGCCTGCAGACGCTGTTCCTGGCCGGCGAGCGGCTCGATCCCGACACCTATCACTGGGCGACGAAGGTCCTCGGGGTCCCGGTCGTGGACAACTGGTGGCAGACCGAGACCGGCTGGCCGATCGCGGCGAACCCGCGCGGGCTGGAGCCGTTGCCGCTCAAGGAGGGCTCGCCGTCGGTTGCCGTCCCGGGGTACGACGTGCGGGTGCTGGATGGCGAGGGCAACGAGGTGGAGCCGGGCACCGAGGGCAACATCGTGATCCGGCTTCCCCTCCCGCCGGGAACCCTGCCCACGCTGTGGCGCGACGACGAGCGCTACGTGTCGTCGTACCTCAGCGCCTTCCCGGGCTACTACACGACAGGCGATGGCGGCTACCTCGATGCCGACGGCTACCTCTACGTCCTGGGGCGCACGGACGACGTGATCAACGTCGCCGGGCATCGGTTGTCCACCGGTGTGCTGGAGGCGGTCGTGGCCTCGCACCCGGCGGTCGCCGAGTGCGCCGTGATCGGCGTGGCCGACGACCTCAAGGGCCAGTCACCGCGTGCGTTCGTCGTGCTCAAGGGCGGGGTCGAGATCGACCCGGACGAGCTCACCCGGCAGATCGTGGCCGACGTGCGGGAGCATGTGGGTCCGGTGGCCGCCTTCAGGGAGGTCGTCATCGTGCCGGGCCTTCCCAAGACCCGCTCCGGCAAGATCCTTCGGCGCACCATGCGCGGGATCGCCGACGGACGACCCGAGCAGATCCCCTCCACGATCGAGGACGCGAGTGTCCTCGAGGTGCTCACCCCGCTGCTGCAGAAGCACTCGGGACAGGCTGTGTAGCGCCACCGAGCTGGCCGCGCAGGGCTTGTACCGCTCCCGCCCGATGCTCAGTGAGGATGGCAACCAGCGCGTCGGCCTCACCGGCCTCGACCGCAGCGAGCGCGCGGGCATGCTCCTGGGCGCCGCGAGCGACGTTGTCGCTCAGCGCGAACCAGCGCGCCCGGTACACCTCGGAGGCGTCCCACAGCGTGGTCAGGATCCGCTCGGCCCGGGGGGTCGGGCGCATGATCGCCCAGTGGAAGGCGCGATTGGCCGCCGCCATCTCGGCCGGGTCGGCCGGCCGCGCGGCCTCGGCGGACGCCAGCCGCGCGTGCGCTGCCCGGACGGCGGCGACGTGATCGGGGTCGCGCCGGGTGAGGGCCCGGCGGACCAGGTCGTCCTCGATGAGGGCACGTAGGTGGTAGAGCTCCTGCAGGTCGTCGAGGTCCAGCTCCGTGACCCGGTACCCCCGGTGCGCGACGTAGGTGACGTGGCCCTCCGACTCGAGGATCCGCAGGGCCTCACGCACCGGCACCCGGCTGACCCCGAGTGACGCGGCGAGGTCCTCCTGGCGCAGGGGCCGACCCGGGGCAATGTCTCCGCGCAGGATCCGGGCGCGCAGCTCGACGAGCACGGCCTCCTGGGCGGTCGGCGGGCGCTGGAAGTCAGCCACGGCCCGGTCCCGGGTGCGGACCAGGGGGAGCCAGCCGGTAGTCGACGGGGGTGCGCGAGAGCGAGATCGGGTTGGCCACTGTCGGGACCCCCGCGATCGGCACAACGGGGGCCAGCCCGAGCGTCGTGGCCAGCTCCAGGGCGGCGGGGATGTCGTTCACGGGACCCGCCGGGACGCCGGCCGCGGTCAGGTCCGTGACCCAGTCGGCGGTCGGTCGTGAGGCCAGCGCCCCGCCGAGGATCGCGGCGAGCGCCGGGCGGTTCGCGACCCTGGCGGGGTTGGTCGCGAAGTCGGGGTCGCCGGCAAGTTCGAGTCCGAGCACGTCGCACAGCGACCCGAACTGGCGATCGTTGCCCACGGCCAGGACCAGGACGCCATCCGCGGTCGGCAGGGTCTCGTAGGGGGCGATGCTGGGATGGGCGTTGCCCATCGCACGGGGCACAGCCCCGGCGCCGACGACCGCCTGCGCCTGGTTCACCAGTGCCGAGAGCGTCGAGCTGAGCAGGTTCACGGCGACCTGCTGACCGACGCCGCTGCGGGCGCGCTCGTGGAGCGCGGCCAGGATCCCGACGGTCGCGTGCAGGCCGGTGAGCACGTCGACCAGGGCCACGCCCACCTTCGTGGGCTGGTCGGGCGCGGGGCCGGTGATGCTCATCAGCCCGCCCATCGCCTGCACGAGCAGGTCGTATCCGGGCATCTGCGCGCCTGGGCCTGCCCCGAACCCGGAGATGGACGCGTAGATGACTCCGGGGTTCGTCGCCGCCACATCCGCGTACCCGAGGCCGAAGCGCGCCATCGTCCCGGGCGCGAGGTTCTCGACCAGCACGTCGGCGGACGTGGCCAGCTCGAAGGCCTCGGTGCGGTCGGCCGGGTCGCCGAGGTCGAGCCATACCGAGCGCTTGTTGCGGTTGACCGACTGGAAGTACGTGGATGTCCCGTCCTCGGCGTGCGGCGGGCCCCATGACCTGGTGTCGTCCCCCCGCGGCGGCCGCTCCACCTTGATGACCTCAGCCCCGAGGTCGCCGAGCATCATCGTCGCGTAGGGGCCGGCCAGGACACGGCTGAAGTCGGCCACGCGCAGGCCGGCCAACGGACCCGTGGGTGCGCCACTCATCGGTAGGCGGCGATCCCCGTGAGCGCCTGGCCGAGGACCAGCGTGTGGATGTCGTGGGTGCCCTCGTAGGTGTAGACGCTCTCGAGGTTCACCATGTGCCGGATCACCGGGTACTCCAGCGAGATCCCGTTGCCCCCGAGGATCGCCCGCGCCTCGCGGGCCACCTCCAGCGCCGCCGACACGTTGCTGAACTTGCCGAGGCTGACCTGCTGCGGGGTGAGGACCCCGGCGTCCTTCAAGCGGCCGAGGTGCAGGGCGAGCAAGTGGCCGTTGCCCACCGCCACAGCCATCTCGGCGAACTTGCGCTGCGTGAGCTGGAACCCGGCGATCGGCTTGCCGAACTGCTCACGCGTGCCCGCGTACTCCAGGGCGGTCTCCAGGCAGTCGCGGGCGGCGCCGATCGAGCCGAACACGATGCCGTAGCGTGCCTCGGCCAGGCACCCGAGCGGACTGGACAGCCCACGGGCACCGGGGAGCATGGCGTCGGCGGGGAGGCGCACCCCGTCGAGGACCAGCTCTGAGGTGACCGACGCGCGCAGGCTGAGCTTGTGCGGGATCGAGTGGGCGGCGAACCCGGGGGTGTCCGTCGGCACGACGAAGCCGCGGATGGTGCCCTCTGCCCGCGCCCACACGACGGCGACGTCCGCGACCGATCCGTTGGTGATCCACATCTTCGTTCCCGAGAGCACCCAGTCGTCGCCGTCGCGCACGGCGGTCGTGCGCATCGACCCCGGGTCCGACCCGGCATCGGGCTCGGTGAGGCCGAAGCAGCCGATCAGCTCGCCGGCAGCCATGCCGGGCAGCCACTGCTCGCGCTGCTCCTCGGAGCCGTAGGCGTGGATCGCGTACATCGCCAGGGACCCCTGCACGCTGACCAGCGAGCGGATCCCCGAGTCGGCGGCCTCCAACTCCAGGCACGCAAGCCCGTAGGAGGTGGCGTCGGTCCCGGCACAGCCGTAGCCCTCGAGGTGCATGCCCAGAACCCCGAGGGAGCCGAGCTCGCGCGCCAGCTCGCGGACGGGCAGCTCACCCGCCTCGAACCAGCCGGCCAGGTGGGGGCGCAGGTGCTCGTCTGCGAACCGTCGCACGGTGTCGCGGATCTCGACCTGCTCAGGGGTCAGCAGGCTGTCGATCGCGTACAGCTCGGTGGGGGACAGGGGCGGGGTCGTGGTCATCGGTCACCTCGGGTCGGCAGGGTGCGAGAACCCTAGCAGATTGGATCCAATATCCAGTCTGCGAGAGCTTCCATCGCCCCCCGCGCTGCCACGTCGTCCGCTATCGCGCGGACCACCATTGAGTTCGTCCACTTCTCGGAGCGTCGATGGTCGGGAATCCGGACCGACCGGATATCCGGACGGATCGGGGGGCGGAGGGGCGGGGCGGGCGAGGGAGGGATCGGGTCCGAGGGACGGGGCGGGGCGGCCCGCAGAGGCCGGTGCGGTGCGGCCGCGGTGCGCCCGCGGGGCACCTGCGGGGCGCCCGCGGAATCGCTGGGCGGCTCGGCGCGCTGCGCTCGTGCGGCTCGGGAGCGTCCGCACGCACGACGGCCCCATCCCTGACACGATCTGCGGGTGCACCTCCACCCGATCGACTCCCTGCTCGAGCTCCTGGATCTCGAGCGCCGTCCCGGTGACCTGTTCGTCGGCATCTCGCACCCCGTGAGCTACACCCGGATCTTCGGCGGCCAGGTCGCCGCGCAGGCCCTCGTCGCGGCCGGGCGCACGGTCGACCCGGAGCGCTACGTGCACTCCCTGCACGCGTACTTCCTGCGCCCCGGGGACCCGACAAAGCCCGTCGAGTTCCACGTCGAGCGGATGCGCGACGGGCGTGGGTTCAGCGTGCGCCGCGTCCTGGCCCACCAGCACGGCAAGGTGACCTTCGCGATGTCCGCGTCCTTCCACGTGCCCGAGGCGACCTCCATCTCGCACACGACGCGCGCCCGTGAGGTCCCCGGCCCCGAGGGCCTGCCCTCGTTGGCGGCTCTGATGGAGCCGCACGTCGACCAGCTGCCCCCGATCCTCGTGGAGATCACCCCGCCGGTGGACATCCGCCCCGTCCGCGGCCTCGGCAAGCAGCTGGTCGACTGGTGGGGTGATGCCTTCCCGGACCACCCGACGCGGGGCGAGGGCGGCGAGGACTACCCGGGTGAGGACGTGGTCTGGTTCCGCTCCGACGGGCCGATGCCCGAGGACCCGCTGCTGCACGTGTGCGTCGCGGCGTACTTCTCGGACGCCACCCTGCTCGACGCCGTCCAGCGCCGGCACGGCTACTACGTCGGCTCGGGCGACCTGGAGGTGGCCAGCCTCGACCACGCGATGTGGTTCCACCGGCCCTACCGCGCCGACGAATGGGCGCTCTACGTG
The DNA here is from genome assembly GCA_963700475.1 of uncultured Actinomycetes bacterium. Classification (GTDB taxonomy): domain Bacteria; phylum Actinomycetota; class Actinomycetes; order S36-B12; family CAIYMF01; genus Prado023. The sequence continues at coordinate 442,734 of CAVOXR010000009.1, read as the reverse complement.
ACTGCGTCACCGGCTGCCGAGCGCGGGCTGGGCTTCGCACGGGGGCGGATGTTCGACCGCAACGGCGACCTGATGATCTCGATCACGCAGGAGGGGTTGTTCCGCCGCCCGACTGCTCCGGGAGCGCCGTTGGCACGGCCGTGAGCTCTCGGGCCAGGTGCTCCGAACCCTCCTGGGATGCGACCGGCTCGTCGGCGGGGACGAGCGACTCGGCGCGCGCCAGCGCGGGGCGGGCGACCGCAGCCACGCCAAGGCCGACGAGCGCAGCCACGGACCCGACGGCCAGGCCCCATGAGGAGCCACCGGCGTCGATCAGGGCCCCGGCGAGTGCGACAGCGCCCGCTGAGCCGATGAGGACACCGGAGATGGCCAGGGCCAGCGCCTCCGTGAGTCGGCTGCGCGGCAGTGCCCGCTCGATGATCTGCATCGCGCCGATCATCACCGCGGACACGCCGAGCCCGGCGGCGAACATCCCGGCGGCATACCAGCCGAGGCCATTGATGAACGGGATCACCGCCGTCGCCAGGGCCAGGGTCGCGGTGCCGACCAGGACCTGGGCGGACAGCGGCCACCCGCCGGGGCGTGCGCCGAGGTAGAGCCCGGTCAACCCGCTGGCCAGGGCGAAGATGCCCAGGAGCCATCCGGTGGCCCACACGGCATCGGCCTCCTGCGCGAACGCCACGGTCGAGACCTCGAGGGCGCCGAAGATGGCCCCCATCAGGACCATGAGCAACGTCAGGACCTGGAGGGTGCCCGAGCGCCAGACAGCAGGACCGTGCAACCCGGTTCGCGGCGTGGGCTCGGGTTCGGTGGAGCGCTGCGCGGCCAGGGCCAGCGCGCCCGAAGCGGCAAGGAGCAGTCCTGTGACGATGGCCGACCACGGCGCGATCGCGACCGCCAGGGCGGTGGCCAGTGGCGGCCCGAGGACGAACGCGACCTCGTCGAGGGTCGATTCGAGCGCGAAGGCCGAGGTGAGCTCGTCGGGTCCATCGGTGATCCCGGCCCAGCGGGTGCGCACCATGGCGCCCAGGTTCGGGCCGGACAGCCCGGCGAGGACGCCAAGGACCAGCCAGAGCACCATCGGGGTCCCGGCCATGACGGCGATCGTGAGGCTGGCCACCGCGAGGATGTGCACCCCGATGAGCGGGGGGATGACCCGGTGCTGGCTGAACCGGTCGGCAAGTCGTGCCCCGACGGGTCCTCCGATGGCACCAGCGAGTGTGATGGACGCGGCAACCGCACCGGCCTTCCCGTAGGACCCGGTCTCCAGGGCCACGAGCATCGTCATCGCCAGGCCCAGCATGGCCATCGGGAAGCGCCCCACGAAGCCCGCAACGGTCATCCCCACCGTCCCGGGGTGGCGGAAGATCGCGCGGAAGGCCTGCATCCTGACTACCTACCCGACTCGGTGCGGGGGCAAACAACGCGGGCGCACGCCCTTGCCGGAGGCAGTTGCATCGCGCCCAGCGGGCCACCGACCACCTGGCTCACCGCGCCCCGGGGACCTGAGGTTGCGGCCCGGCGCCGACGTTGCCGTAACGGTGCGCGGTCACGCAGACGCTCTGCTCGTGCATCCAGCGCGGGCCCTCGATGGCCACGCTCGCCGCGATCGGGCGGCGGTCGACGCTGACCCCGACGTCGAGACCGGTGACGGCGAGGTCGCCCGCATCCTCGGCGGACAGCCACCGCACCCGGCTGACCTCGCCGCGGGCCACGCGCTTGACGGCGTCCTCGACCGACTCGACGGCCGTGTCCGCCCCGCGGGACGTGGCGCTGCTCAGCACGATCCGGGTCCCGGTCCGTGCGGCCAGCCTCCGGACCGACTCGAGGTCCGCCGACCGGGTGTCGGCATCGACGCGCACGAGGATGGGGGTGCCCATGGGGCGGTAGCGGATCAGGTTGCGCTCGACCGTGAGGCCGGTCAGGTCGCGGGCTGCGCTGCCCGTGCTGTCCCACCACGCCTGGACGTCACCGCTGGTCAGCGCCACATCGTCCGGCGCCCAGTCGCGCAGGCAGGCGACGTAGTTCTCGCCCCCGGCCTTGGCCGTCGGGCCGACCGCCGACTTCTTCCATCCGCCGAACGGCTGACGGTTGACGACAGCGCCGGTCGTCCCGCGGTTGACGTACACGTTCCCGGCCTGGATCCGTTCGATCCACGTCTCGCACTCGCCGACGTCCAGGGCGTGGATGCCCGCAGTGAGGCCGTACTCCACGGCGTTCTGCCATGCGATCGCGGTGTCGAGGTCCGGAGCCCGCATCACACCCAGGACGGGGCCGAACCACTCGGTCAGGTGCGTCCAGGATCCGGGCTGCACGCCGATCTTGACCCCGGGGCTCCAGATGTGCCCAGTTTCGTCGAGCTGGCGCGGGGCCACCAGCCAGGACTCCCCGGGTTCCAGGGACGTCAGTGCCCGCAGCAGCGGTCCCTCGGCCGGGCGGATGACCGGTCCGATGACGGTGGCCGGGTCCGGCCCGGCCCCGACGACCTCGGTGGTGACGGCGTCGCGCAGCTGGCGCAGGAAGGCGGGGTTGTCGTGGATCGAGGCCTCGACGATGGCCAGGCTGGCCGCGGAGCACTTCTGGCCGGCGTGCCCGAACGCGGAGGCGACGAGGTCCTTGACGGCCGCGTCGATGTCGGCGGTCGCGGAGATCAGCAGCGCGTTCTTCCCCGACGTCTCGGCCATGAGCCGCAGGTCCGGCCGCCATGAGGTGAACATCCGGGCGGTGGCGAACGACCCGGTGAGGATCACCGCGCCGACCTCCGGGTGGGTCACCAGGTGCTGTCCCACCTCGTCGTCGCGGGTGGGGACGAACTGCAGCACCTCGCGGGGCACCCCGGCGCGCCACAGCTGCTGGACCAGGACCCACGCGGTTGCCACCGTCTCGGGCGCCGGCTTGAGGATCACTGCGTTGCCGGCTGCCAAGGAGGCGAGGACCCCACCAGCGGGGATGGCGTAGGGGAAGTTCCACGGGGGGACCACCACCACGACGCCCACCGGGGTGCTGGGCGCTGCACCCTCCAGCGTACGAATGGCCGAGCGGCCGTAGTAGCGCGCGAAGTCGATGGCCTCGGACACCTCGGGGATGCCCTGGTCCATCGTCTTGCCCGCATCGAGCGACATCACGGCCAGCGTGTCGTGGTGCTCCTCGCCCATCACCCGCGCGGCTTCCCACAGGATGCGCGCCCGCTCCCTGGGACCACGGGAGTCCCAGCCCTCGACCGCGCCGCGGGCCGTGGCGACAGCCTCGTCGACGAGCTCGGTCGTCGCGACCGTGTAGGTGTACCAGGCCGCACCCTCAGCGCTGGGGTTGGTGCCCTCCACGACGCCATCGACCTGCTCGGCACCGGACACCACGACCGGGACCGGGCGGTCCCAGCCGGAGGAGTGCCGGTTGAGCGCTGCGGCGATCTGCTCGCGCTCCTCGGGGCGGGTCACGTCGATCTCGGTCTCGTTGTGGAACAGCCCCCCGGTCTCGGGCTCGGTCGGCACCGGCGGGTGCGGGGCGTGCCGACGGGACTCCGTGGAGACGGTGTGCCGCGCGCTCACGGCCTCACGGAAGCGGTGCTCCTGCTCGGCGAAGGTGGGCGAGCCGACGGTGAGGCTGAACGCCGCTCGCAGGAAGTTCTCCGGGGCGGTGTTCTCATCCAGGCGCCGCACGAGGTAGGCCACGGCTGAGGCGAAGTCGTCGCGCGACGTGACCGGTGCGTAGAGCAGCACCGAGCCGACGTCATGGATGATGGCCAGGGCCTCGGCGTTGGCCATCCCCTCCAGCATCTCGATGTCGATCTGGTCGCTGACGCCCCGCTCGGCAGCCACCTCGAGTGCCCACGCGAGGTCGAACAGGTTGTGGCTGGCGATCCCGATGCGCACCGCGTCGGCATTCTCCGGGCGCACGGCGGCGTCGACCAGCCTCTTGTAGGAGGCGTCGACGTCGGCCTTGGATCCGTAGGGCGCCGCCGTCCAGCCGTGGATCTGGGCCTCTGCGGTCTCCATCGCGAGGTTGGCGCCCTTGACGATCCGGACCTTGATGGGTGCACCGCCCTGCTCACGGCGGGTGCGGGCCCACGCCAGCAGCTGCTCGAACACGGCATGACTCTCGGGCAGGTAGGCCTGCAGCACGATGCCGGCCTCGATGTCGCGGAACTCCTCCTCAGCCAGCACGGCCGTGAACACGTCGACGGTCAGCGCGAGGTCCCGGTACTCCTCCATGTCCAGGTTCACGAAGGTGCGCGGCGAGGTGGCCCGGGCTGCCCGGTAGAGGCGGCGGAGGCGCTCGGCCACACGCTCGACGGAGCCGGCGTGGTCGTACGTGCTCAGCTGTGCGGCGATCGCGGAGATCTTCACCGAGATGTAGGTGACCTCGGGGCGGGTGAGCATCTCGATGACGCGGTCGAGGCGGTGGGTGGCCTCATCCTCGCCGAGGACGGCCTCGCCCAGGACGTTGATGTTCAGTCGGGCCCCCTCGGAGGCTCGCTTCTCGAGGTGCTTGCGCAGCCTGGCCTGCTCGGCGGGCAGGATGATCCCGGTCGAGGCGTCACGGATCGACCAGTGGATCACCTTCATCGACGGTTCCGGGGCCAGGGTCGACAGCCGGCTGACAGCCCTCAGGCCCACATGGTCACGCAGGCCAAGGGCCCGCCGGTTCGACTCAGCCGCGGCGGAACGCAGCGTGGCCGCTGCTCGGCCCGAATCGGAGATCCGCATCACCTCGTCGGTGAGGGCCATGGTCACGGGCAATCCCGCAGGGTCCCTGAGCAACCTCGTCAGACGCCGCCGGTTCGCCTTCTCGCGGAGGGTGCGCTGGCCCTCGGCGGCCGTCATCCAACGGGCGGCTCGGGCGACCGCACGATCCACCACCGCGTCGGCGTCGGGGCGGGGGGCGGGCAGCTCAGCAGGGGTGATGTCCACGAGAGCAATCGTGGTCCTCCCACGGACCTGACTCAATGCCGGGGGCCCTTGCGGGGGAGGATTCTCAGTGACCCAGGAACCGCTCGAACACGGCAGCGCGGCGTGCCGGTCGGCCGGTCCGGGCCTCGGCAGCGTCCGCCGAGGTCATCACGGTCAGCCCGCCGTTGGCGCCGATCCAACGCAGCGGCTCCGGCTCCCAGCGCCGGGAGCGGTGGTTGACCCAGGGAAGTCCGGTGAGCTCGGAGTCGGTGCCGGTGAGGAGGTCGGCCAACGTCCGCCCGGCGAGGTTGGACGTGCCAACCCCGTCGCCGACATAGCCGCCAGCCCACGCGAGCCCGGTGCGGCGGTCGAGTCCGCAGGAGGCGTACCAGTCGCGGGAGATGCCCAGTGGGCCGCCCCAGCGGTGGGTCACCTGGAACGGTGCCACAGCCGGGAAGATCTCGGTCAGCGTCTGCCACAGGCCCTCGTGGATGCCCGGGGCACGGTCGTTGGCCGGGTCGATGCGTGAGCCGAAGTGGTAGGGCGCCCCACGTCCGCCGAACGCGAGCCGTCCATCGGCGGTGCGCTGCCCGTAGATGATCAGGTGCCGGCCGTCGTTGAAGGTCTCGCGTGCGGCAAGGCCGATCCGGTCCCAGACCTCCTCGGGCAACGGCTCGGTGGCGAGCATCAGTGAGTAGACAGGCAGGAGCGTCCGCCCGTGCCCCGGGAGGGTCGCCGTGAACGCCTCCGTGGCGCGAACGACGTGGGGTGCGCGGACATCGCCGAAGGGCGTGCGGACCACACCCGGTTCGACGCTCGTGGCCGGGGTGCCCTCGTAGATGCGCACCCCTGCGGCCTCCACGAGCGTCGCCAGCCCACTGGCCAGCTTGGCCGGGTGGATCGCCGCGCAGTGCGGTGTGTAGGTCGCGCCCAGCACCGCGGTCGCGCCGGCTCGCTCGAGCGCCTCGTCGGCATCAAGCAGTCGGTAGTCCGCGGCGCCGAAGCCCCAGGCGCGCCAGTGCGCGACGTCCTCGCGTGCCCGGTCGAGCTGAACGGGGGTCCGGGCCAGGCCCACGGTGCCGCCCTTGGCCCAGTCGATGTCCAGCCCTTCAGCGCGGCGACCCGGCCGACCTCGTCCACGGTGTCGTGCATGGCGTGCTGCATGGCGATGGCCGCCTGCCGCGAGCTGCCTCGCGCGATCTTGTCCAGGGAGGCGGGGAACAGTGCGGAGCACCATCCGCCGTTGCGTCCGCTGGCCCCGAACCCGGCGACGTTCGCCTCGACGATGGCGATGCGCGTCCCGGGCGCTGCCTTCGCCAGGTAGTACGCCGTCCAGAGCCCGGTGTACCCGGCGCCGACGATGGCCACGTCCACGTCCAGGTCCCCGGCCAGGGGGGCACGCGGGGGCGGCGTGTCGCCGAGGCTGTCCCACCACCACGACACGGAGCGCAGGTCGGTCACGCCGGGGGCCCGTCCAGGCAGGAGGGGACCTGTGGCTCGGGGTGCGCGGTCGACGGATCCGCGGGGACCGGCGGCCCGGCGACCATCCGTACGGGGACGTGGCCAGCCCAGATCGGCCACCCGGCGTCCTCGTCATCGTTGGGCCCGCCGTCGCGGGACTTCACGGAGAACTCAGCCAGGGGCAGGGCGAGCACCAGGGTGGCGGCGACCTCGCTGGAGCGCAGGGGGCGTGCGGCGTCCCACCGCCCGGGGGTGAGGTGATCGGTGATCATCCGAAGGGCGTCCAGCTTGTCGTCGCCGTCGAGGACCTCGCACGTGCCGAGCACCACCACGCTGCGGTAGTTCATGCTCGACTCGAACGCGCTGCGCGCGATGACCAGCCCGTCGAGGTGGGTGACCGTCAGGCACGCTGGTGCCCCCGCAGCCAGGCGCCGGAACATGCCCGCCCCGGTCGAGCCGTGGAACAGCACCCGGTCGGCATCGGGGTCCAGCGCGATCGCGACCGGCAGGACGACCGGGCTCCCGCTGGCATCCACCGAGCCGAGGTGGCCGATGAGCGCCTCGGCGAGGACGGCACGTGCCTCGGTGAGGTCGTGCGACCCGCGATCCGGCTTGCGGGTGAACGCGGTGCGGTCGGTCGCTCCCGTCTGGTCGGTCATGGCCTAGAGGAGCTCCATGCCCCGGGTGAGAACGTCGCGCAGGATCGACTCGATCTCGTCGAACTCCGGCTGGCCGACGATCAGCGGCGGCGCCAGCTGGATGACGGGGTCGCCGCGGTCGTCGGCCCGGCAGTACAGCCCGGCGTCGAACAGGGCCTTGGACAGGAACCCGCGCAGCAGCCGCTCGGCCTCCTCGTCGGTGAACGTCTCCTTGGTGGCCTTGTCCTTCACCAGCTCGATGCCGTAGAAGTAGCCCGCGCCCCGCACGTCGCCGACGATCGGCAGGTCGAGCAGCTTCTCCAGGGTCGCCCGGAAGGCCCCCTCATTGGCCTGCACGTGGGCGTTGAGGCCCTCGCGCTCGAAGATGTCGAGGTTGGCCAGTGCCGCGGCTGCCGACACCGGGTGACCGCCCCAGGTGTAGCCGTGCAGGAAGGACGTCGTCCCCTGCTTGAACGGCTCGAACAGGCGGTCGTGCACCATCATCGCGCCCATGGGGGAGTACCCGGAGGTCAGGCCCTTGGCGAAGGTGATGATGTCCGGCTGGACGCCGTAGCGGTTCATCGCGAAGTAGTCGCCGATGCGGCCCATGGCGCAGATGGTCTCGTCGGCGACGAACAGCACGTCGTACTGGTCGCATATCTCGCGCACCCGCTCGAAGTAGCCGGGGGGCGGCGGGAAGCAGCCGCCGGAGTTCTGCACCGGCTCGAGGAACACCGCAGCCACGCTCTCAGGACCCTCGAACTCGATGGCCTCGGCGATCCGGTCGGCGGCCCAGCGGCCGTACGCCTCGATGTCGTCGGTGTGCTGCTCGGCTCGGTAGAAGTTGGTGTTGGGCACCTTGATGCCACCGGGCACGAGCGGCTCGAACGGCGTCTTCGCAGCCGGGATCCCGGTGATCGCCAGGGCTCCCTGGGGGGTGCCGTGGTAGGCCACGTTGCGGCTGATCACCTTGTGCTTGGTGGGTTGGCCTGTGAGCTTGAAGTACTGCTTGGCCAGCTTCCACGCCGACTCGACGGCCTCGCCGCCGCCGCTGGTGAAGAAGGTGCGGTTGATGTCCTTGGGCGCGAGCTGTCCGAGGCGGTCGGCCAGCTCGATCGCGGTCGGGTGCGCGTAGGACCACAGGGGGAAGAACGCCAGGGTCTCGGCCTGCTTGGCCATCGCCTCGGCGATCTCCTTGCGACCGTGACCCGCCTGGACGGTGAACAGCCCGGCGAGCCCGTCGAGGTAGGACTTGCCCTGGTCGTCCCAGATCCGCGCGCCCTCACCGCGGACGATGATCGGGACGTGCCCCGCGCCCTCCTCGTAGACCGAGTGCCGGGTGAAGTGCATCCACAGCCGGTCACGTGCCTTGTCGGCCAGGGCGTCGTCGCCGGCCTCGGAGAAGGACATCTCGCTGATGGTCATCGGGTACCCCATGTGTAGATCTGCTTGCGCAGCTTCAAGTAGACGAATGTCTCGGTGCTCCGGACGCCGGGGACGGCGCGGATCCTGCTGTTCATGATCTCCAGCAGGTGCTCGTCGTCCTCGCAGACCACCTCGGCCAGGATGTCGAACCCGCCGGCGGTGATCACCAGGTAGTCGACCTCCTCGAGCTCGGCCAGGCGGTCGGCGACCTCGTTGATGTCGCCGTCGACCTGGATGCCGAGCATCGCCGCGCGGGGGAACCCGACCTGCATCGGGATCCGTCACGGCGACGATCTGGATGACCCCGGACTCGACGAGGCGGGCCACCCGTCTGGCGGACTGCGGCCTCGGAGAGCCCGACGGCGCGACCGATGGTGGCGTAGGCGCGCCGGCCGTCCTGCTGGAGCTGCTCGACGATGGCCTTGGCAGTGTCATCGAGGGGCACCGGTCGGGGGCGTGGTGACTGGAGCATGGGCGCCATCGAACCCCAGAACGCGCCAACAAGCAAGCGAAACGGTCGCTGATGGGCTGCAAATCTGCGGAAAACGCATGATGAACTTCACTTCGCCACGAATAGTGACGCCTCTGCGCTGTCGTGATGTGAGTCGCTGGGCTAGACTCGCGCCGCATCTGCGCCGCGCACACCGCCGTGCCGATCCTGCCCGTCGTTCGACCCAGTCGCTCCGAAGGAGACCCAGTGAGCCGCACCATCCGCAACTTCGTCAACGGTGAGTCCGTCGACTCCGTCTCGGGCCAGACCAGCGACCTGGTCAACCCGACCACCGGCGAGGTCTTCGCCCAGGCCGTGGTGTCCAACGCCGAGGATGTCGACCGCGCCTACCGCGCAGCGTCGGACGCGTTCGAGTCGTGGAGCCAGACCACGCCTTCTGAGCGACAGGCGGCCCTGCTGAAGATCGCCGACATCGTGGAGGCGAACGCAGACGAGCTCATCGCGTTGGAGAGCGAGAACACCGGCAAGGCGATCGCCGTGACCGCGTCGGAGGAGATCCCGCCGATGGTCGACCAGATCCGGTTCTTCGCCGGTGCTGCCCGGATCCTCGAGGGTCGGGCCAGCGGGGAGTACATGAAGGGCTACACCTCGATCATCCGCCGCGAGCCCGTCGGTGTCATCGGCCAGGTGACCCCGTGGAACTACCCGATGATGATGGCGGTCTGGAAGTTCGCCCCCGCGCTCGCCGCGGGCAACACCGTCGTCCTCAAGCCCTCGGACACCACGCCGGTGAGCACCGTGCGGATGGCCGAGATGTTCGCCGACGTCCTGCCGGCCGGCGTGCTCAACGTCGTCACGGGCGACCGCACCACGGGCCAGGCGCTCGTGGAGAACAAGCGCCCCGACATGGTCTCGATCACCGGCTCGGTCCGCGCGGGCATGGCGGTCGCGGGGACCGCCGCCCAGGACGTCAAGCGGGTGCACCTCGAGCTCGGCGGCAAGGCGCCGGTCGTGGTGTTCGAGGACGCCGACATCGCCGCGGCCGCCGAGTGGCTGGCCATGGCCGGGTACTTCAACGCCGGCCAGGACTGCACGGCCGCCACCCGAGTGCTGGTGGCTGACGCGATCCACGACGAGTTCGTCGCGGCCCTCGCGGAGCAGGCGCGCAACACCGCCACGACGTTCGTCGGCGGGCCGACCGACGAGGACGCCACGGTGCCGCCGATGAACAACGAGCGCCAGATGGAGCAGGTCCTCGGGTTCCTCGCCCGGACCCCCGAGCACGCCGAGATCGTGGCCGGCGGCGTCCGGCAGGGCGACCGCGGCTTCTTCATCGAGCCGACGGTCGTCTCCGGGCTGCGCCAGGACGACGAGATGGTCCAGAACGAGATCTTCGGCCCGGTCATGACGGTCCAGCGCTTCGCCGACGAGGCCCAGGCGCTGGGTTGGGCCAACGATGTGCCCTTCGGCCTGGCGTCGTCGGTGTGGACCAAGGACCTCGCCCGCGGCATGCGCATGGCCAAGTACCTGGACTTCGGTGCCGTGTGGATCAACACCCACATCCCGCTGGTCGCCGAGATGCCGCACGGCGGGTTCAAGCACTCCGGGTACGGCAAGGACCTGTCGATGTACGGCTTCGAGGACTACACGCGCATCAAGCACGTGATGATCAGCCTCGACGAGGGCTGAGTCCCGCCCAGCCCGCCAGCCCGCTCAGCCGGCGCCCAGAACGCCGCCCAACCCGATCCGCTTCCCTTCCGCGGATCCGCTTCCCGAATATGGGAAGCGGATCCGCGAGTGGGAAGCGGATCGCGCTGTGTCCGGCTCTGGAGCCGCACGCGGGGGGCGCGGGGCGCGCGTGGGGCGCGGGGGGCGCGGCGCGGCGCGGGGGGCACGGGGCGGGGCTGGCGCCCGGGGGCTGGCTCAGTGGGACGGGTAGGGGTCCGGCGGGGGGACCGGGGTCTGGCCGGGGGCCACGACGACGAACTGGCCCATCAGGCCCGAGTCCTCGTGCCACAGCAGGTGGCAGTGGTACATGAAGGGCCACATGGGGTCCGCGTAGTCGGTGAAGGACGCGATGATCCGCACCTGCGAGCCCGGGGGCAGGTAGACCGTGTCCTTCCAGCCCGCCAGCTGCGCGGGCGGAGGCTCGCCGTCGATGTCCAGCACCTGGAACTGCACGGTGTGGACGTGGAAGTTGTGCGGCTGGGGGTCGCGGTTGCGCAGCACCCACACCTCGGTGGCGTCCAGCGGGACGACCTCGTCGATGCGGCCCATGTCCACCGGGCGGCGGTTGATGATCTGGGCGTTGATGGTGAAGGCGCGGGTGCGGTCGGCCGAGGACTCCGGGATCCGGGAGAACGTGGCGAGGGTCGCCGGTGCCGCCGGTGACTCCCTGAGCGTCGGGGCGGCGCGAAGCTCGAGGACCCGGTAGTCCCCGGTGCCGAACCGGGAGTTGCCCGCCACGCGGCCGCCGAAGTCGGGGGAGTAGTTGCGCAGCTCGACGGTCTCCCCGGGAGCCATCTCCACGACGATCTCCGCGCGCTCACCGGGGGAGAGCTGGATCCGGTCCAGCCTGACGGGCGCGGTGAGCAGGCCCCCGTCGGTGCCGACGACGTCGAAGCTGCGGTCGTCTGCGAAGCCGAACTTGTAGATGCGCGCCGTGGAGGCGTTCAGCAGGCGCAACCGCACGTGGGTGGTGGGCACGTCGAGGTAGGCGCCGATCGTGCCGTTGACCATGACCGTGTCTCCGAGGAAGCCGGTCGAGCTCGGCCCGCGCTGGTCGAACACGAGCTGCCCGTCGGAGTCGAAGGTCTTGTCCTGGACGATCACCGGGATGTCGTCCACCCCGTACTCGTCGGGCAGGTCCGGCCCGCCAGCGGGGTCCTCGACCAGGATCATGCCGGCCACGCCCCGGTACACCTGGTCGGCTGTCTGGCCGTGGGGGTGCGCGTGGTACCAGAGGGTGGCGGCGGGCTGGCGGACCTGCCAGTGCGGCGACCAGGTCTGGCCCGGCTCGAGGAGCTGGTGCGGTCCGCCGTCCATCTTCGCCGGGACGTGCATGCCGTGCCAGTGCAGGGTGGTGACGGTGTCCAGCGCGTTGTGGACATCCATCCGGACCTCGTCGCCGGTGGTCATCCGCAGGGTGGGGCCCAGGTACGTCTGGTTCACACCGTAGGTATCCGTGGGCCCGCCGACCCCGAAATCGGTCGTCGCCGACCGGACATCCAGGGCGTAGGTGCGCTGACCCCCGGAGACTGTGCCCTCCTCCAGCGGGGGGATGGCCAGCGCCCGGGTCACGGGGGCCTCGGTCACCGGTGATGATGCCGGGTTGGCGCAGCCGGCCAGCCCGCTGAGGGCTGCCGCGGTCGCCAGCACCACGGCGGGGATCCGCACTCCGCACGTGCGCAGGGAATGTCGGGAACCGGCCATGTCGGCACCTTGCCACACAGCCCGGTCACGGCCGAGGGCTGGGCCACCGCTGGGATGGCAACGCCGCCAGCCCGCGACTAGCGTTCGACCATGACCAACATCACGCTGTTCGACACCAAGAAGTACGACCGCGACCACCTCGGCGAGGCCCTGATCGCGGCTGGATTCACGCCCAAGTTCCGCGAGTACCGGCTGAACCCGGACACGGTCGAGACGGTGGGCGACGATGTCGACGTCGTGTGCGTCTTCGTCAACGACAAGGTCACGCGCGAGGTCATCGAGGTGCTCGCGGCCAAGGGCGTGAAGATGATCGCCCTGCGCTGTGCGGGCTTCAACGGGGTCGACCTCGAGGCTGCCAAGGAGCATGGGCTGCTGGTCGCGCGGGTGCCCGCCTACTCCCCGTACGCCGTGGCCGAGCATGCGGTCACCCTCGCGCTCGCCCTCAACCGGCACATCCCGCAGGCCAACCGCCGCGTGCGCGACATGAACTTCACCCTCGACGGACTGGTCGGCTTCGACATGCACGGCAAGACCGTCGGGCTGATCGGGACGGGCAAGATCGGCAAGATCACCGGCCAGATCTTCAAGGGCTTCGGGATGCGCGTGATCATGTGGGACCCGTACCCGGACCCGAAGTGGGCCGAGGAGCACGGTCTGGAGTACGTCACCCTCAGCGAGATCGGCAGGGACGCTGACATCGTCTCCCTGCACGTGCCGCTGTTCCCCGAGACCCACCACATCATCAACGACCTCGTCCTCGCCGCCCTCAAGCCCGGGGTCATCCTGATCAACGTCAGCCGCGGAGCCCTCGTGGACACGGTGGCCCTCATCGAGGCCCTGAAGACCGGGCAGGTCGGCGGTGTCGGCCTGGATGTCTACGAGGAGGAGGAGGGCAAGTTCTTCGAGGACCTGTCCGGCGAGGTGATGGCCGATGACGTCCTGGCCCGGTTGATGACCTTCCCCAACGTGATCGTCACCGCCCACCAGGCCTTCCTCACCAGGGAGGCACTCGACGAGATCGCCCGGGTCACGACGGAGAACATCGTGGCCTTCGGCAAGGGCGAGTCGCCCGAGGCGGAGCGGATCGTCACTGCGTAACCGCGCGACGGCTGAGGAGGGGCGGTGGGGTGACCACCGCCCCTCTCCCTTGGGCTCCTCAATTGTGAAGGTCGCGTAACACTTCAGGCCTTCGGGGCGTTTGGGTTTGTGACGTCGCGCGCCGTCCGTTATCGTGCGTGCATTGTGTGATCCACGACGAATATCGTCAAACGGATCGGGAGACTGCACGAAAACCGTAGATGCCCCACCCTGTGGGCGATGCGCTGAGAGTTGGAGGATGTCGTGGCGCTTCTGGGCCAGTTCATCGATGGTCGCCACGAGGCGGGCAGCGGTGGGAGCGTGGATGTCCTCAACCCCGCGGATGGATCGGTCGTTGCCACACTGGGCGAGGCCAGCGTCGAGGATGTGGCCGCCGCCGTCGCCGCCGCACGGCGCGCGTACCCGGGCTGGTCGGGCGCGACACCCGGTGAGCGCTCGGCTGCCCTGCTTGCCCTCGCCGACCGGATGGAGGCCCGAGCCGACGAGTACGCCCGGGTCGAGACCGCCCAGTCAGGCAAGCCGATCAAGCTGACCACCGAGTTCGACGTCCCCGGCTCCATCGACAACGTCCGGTTCTTCGCCGGCGCAGCGCGGGTCCTCAACGGCATGGCGCAGGCGGAGTACGACGGGACGCACACGTCGTCCATCCGCCGCGAGCCGATCGGAGTCGTCGGCTCGATCGCCCCGTGGAACTACCCGCTGCAGATGGCGATGTGGAAGATCCTGCCCGCCGTCGCGGCAGGGAACACCATCGTCCTCAAGCCCGCCGAGATCACCCCCCTGACCTCGCTGATGGTCGCCGAGGACGCACTGGCCGCGGGCATCCCCGCCGGCGTGATCAACGTCCTGACCGGTCCCGGGCGCAGTGTCGGCGAGGCCCTGATCAGCCACCCGGACGTCTCGATGGTCTCGTTCACCGGCTCCACGCCGGTCGGCCAGCGCGTGATGGAGCTGGCCACCGGGACGATCAAGCGCGTGCACCTCGAGCTCGGTGGCAAGGCCCCGTTCGTGGTGTTCGACGACGCCGACCTCGACGCAGCGGCCAACGGCGCCGTCGCAGGCGCGCTGATCAACACCGGCCAGGACTGCACGGCCGCGACGCGTGCGTACGTCCAGCGCCCGCACCTCGAGGCGTTCGTCGAGAAGGTGGCGGCTCTCATGGACACGGTCCGCCTCGGCGACCCGACCGATCCGTCCACCGACCAGGGCCCGCTGGTGTCGATGCGTCAGAGGGAGTCGGTCCACGGCTACGTCGAGCGCGCGGTTGCCGCGGGCGCGACGGTCGTGCGGGGAGGCGTGGTCCCTGCGGGCGATCTGTCCGCGGGCTCGTTCTACCCGCCGACCCTCGTGGTGGGCGCGGCGCAGGACTCCGAGATCGTGCAGCAGGAGCTGTTCGGACCGGTGCTGGTCGTGCTGCCCTTCGACACCGATGACGAGGGCATCGCGCTGGCCAACGACGTGCCGTTCGGCCTGGCCGCCTCCGCGTGGACCACCAACACCTTCCGTGCCCAGCGGGCCAGCCGGGAGATCGCCGCCGGCTGCGTGTGGATCAACGACCACATCCCGATCGTCTCCGAGATGCCGCACGGCGGGTACAAGGCCTCGGGGTTCGGCAAGGACATGAGCATCTACTCCCTCGAGGAGTACACGAACATCAAGCACGTCTCCTCCGACATCACCGGTATGGTCCGCAAGGACTGGCACCGGACGATCTTCGGCGACCGCTGACCGACCCACGACCCGAGGCAGGCACGATGACGGATCTGACCACCCCCAAGGCGGGCACGCCGATGCCACGTCGGCGCGTGCTGCAGGCAGCGGGAATCGGCGGCGCGGCCATGGTTGCAGCCGCATGCGGTGCCCGGCCGCCCCGGACCGCCAGCAGCGGCACCACCGAGGAGGTCCCGGCCAAGACCCAACTGGACCAGTCGGCCACCGACGCGAAGCTCAACTGGTCGACATGGGTGGGCTACATGGATGTCGACGAGGAAGCCGGAACACGTCCGACGCTCGACCGGTTCATGGAGAAGACCGGGATCGACGTCGACTACCGCGAGGACGTCAACGACAACGCGGAGTTCGACGCGAAGGTCCGGCCTCAGCTCGAGGCGGGCCAGGACATCGGACGCGACATCGTCGTGCTCACCGACTGGATGGCCGCGCAGTGGATCCGCAAGGGCTACGCCCAGAAGTTCGACCGTGCCTGGGTGCCGAACGCACGCAACCTGATCGACAAGCTGGCCAACGTCCCCTTCGACCCCGAGCGGGACCAGTCCCTGCCCTGGCAGTCCGGGTACGCGGGGCTCGGCTTCAACACCGAGACGCTCAAGGAGCTGACGGGCAAGAGCGAGATCCGCACCATCGCCGAGCTGTGGGACCCCGCGCTCAAGGGCCGCGTGACGATCCTCTCGGAGATGCGGGACACGGTCGGCGTCGTCATGCTCGCGCAGGGCAACAACCCGGCCGACTTCACGGAGGACGACTACAACGCCGCGATCGCCGAGCTGCAGAAGCAGATGGACGCCGGCCAGATCCGCCAGGTCTCGGGCAACGACTACATCGCCGCCCTGGAGACGGGCGACGTCGTCGCGGCCATCGGCTGGTCCGGAGACGTGGCAGCCCTCGGGGATCCGTACAAGTTCGTGATCCCGGAGTCCGGCGGCACGCTGTGGACCGACAACATGCTGGTCCCGGCGATGGCACGACACCGGAACAACGCCGAGCGGCTCATGGACTACTACTACGACCCGGCCATCTCGGCCGAGCTCGCCGCCTACGTGCAGTACATCTGCCCGGTCAAGGGCGCGCAGGAGGAGATGGCCAAGATCGACCCCACCCTGGTCGAGAACCCCTTCA
The DNA here is from genome assembly GCA_963700475.1 of uncultured Actinomycetes bacterium. GTDB lineage: Bacteria > Actinomycetota > Actinomycetes > S36-B12 > CAIYMF01 > Prado023. The sequence continues at coordinate 426,484 of CAVOXR010000009.1, read as the reverse complement.
TCTTCCCGACGGAGAAGGACCTGGAGAACGTGACGGTGTTCAAGACCCTCACCTCCTCGGAGCAGGTCAAGTACGACCAGGCATTCCAGACCCTCATCGGCAACTGAGCCCCCGACCCGGAGGAGCACCACGATGGCCACCGAAGCCCCCAAGAGGGTCGAGGACCTGCACCTGGTCCGGCTGACCAAGACCTACGGCGACCACAACGCGGTCGATGACCTGTCGCTGACCATCCCAGCGGGCTCCTTCTTCGCCCTCCTGGGACCGTCGGGCTGTGGCAAGACCACGACCCTTCGCATGGTCGCCGGCCTCGAGATCCCGACCGCCGGGATGATCCGGGTGGGCGAGCGGGACATCACGTCATTGCGGCCCTACAAGCGGCCGGTCAACACGGTCTTCCAGTCCTACGCGCTGTTCCCGCACATGGACATCTTCGAGAACGTCGCGTTCGGGCTGCGCCGGCGCGGGGAGAAGAACGTCGATGCCAAGGTCAACGAGATGCTCGAGCTCGTGGAGCTCGGGGCCATGGCCCGACGCAAGCCGGCGCAGATGTCCGGTGGGCAGCAGCAGCGCGTCGCCGTGGCCCGTGCCCTGATCAACCGCCCCGACGTCCTGCTCCTCGATGAGCCCCTGGGTGCGCTGGACCTCAAGCTGCGCCGCCAGATGCAGATCGAGCTCAAGCGCATCCAGACCGAGGTGGGCATCACCTTCGTGCACGTCACGCACGACCAGGAGGAGGCCATGACGATGGCCGACACCATCGCGGTGATGAACTCGGGGCGGATCGAGCAGATGGGCGCGCCCCAGGAGATCTACGACACGCCGCACACGGCGTTCGCGGCGAACTTCCTCGGGCAGTCGAACCTGATCCCGGGCAAGGTCCTCGAGCGGGGTGAGCAGGTGACCGTGCGTGCTTTCGGCCAGGTGCTCACCCTCCCGGCCGAGAAGCTGAACTCGACCTCCGACCGGGTGATCATCGGAGTGCGTCCGGAGAAGCTGCACCTGCACCGGGCGGGTGCACAGTCTCCTGAGGGGCGCAACACCGTCAGCGGAGTCATCACCGATGCCTCGTTCTTCGGAGTCTCGACCCAGTACCTGGTCGCGACCCCGTGGGGGCAGGAGCTCATCGCGTTCGAGCAGAACATGAGCGCCGGAGACCGTCCGAGGGTGGGCGAGACGGTGGAGATGTCCTGGGAGCCCAGCCACTCCTTCGGCTTCGACGGCGGTGCCAACGTGAACGCCGGGATCGAGGAGGACCTTCTCGAGGTCGGCCACTACACGGCGGCCGACGCCGAGGCGGGCGTCGCCCCGACTCCGGTCGTGGGGGGCTGACCGATGCAGATCCCGGCCTCGGGAAGTGCGGTCGACACCTACCTGAACGAGACGCAGAACCAGGACCTGCCCGCCGTTCCCAGCCCCGCCAAGGGGCTGCGCTCGTCGCGCGCCACTCCGTACTGGCTGCTGCTGCCGGGCATGGCGTGGCTGACGGTCTTCTTCCTGGTCCCACTGTTCTCGCTGCTGTCCACGTCGCTGCAGTCACCGGTCAGCGAGAACCCCGACGACGGCTACTACTTCGCATGGGACTTCGCGAACTACTCCGAGGCGCTGAGCCGCTACGGCGAGCAGTTCCTGCGCTCGTTCGTGTACGCGGGAACCGCGACGCTCCTGGCGCTGCTGATCGCCTACCCGCTGGCCTACTTCATCGCCTTCAAGTCCGGGAAGTACAAGACGCTGCTCCTGGTCCTCGTGGTCGCGCCGTTCTTCGCGTCCTTCCTGATCCGCACCTACGCCTGGAAGACGATCCTGGCCGACGAGGGCTTCATCGTGCAGACGATGAACGCCCTGAGCCTCCTGCCGCAGGACCGGATCCTCAACACGCCGATCGCGGTGGTCACGGGCATCACGTACAACTTCCTGCCCTTCATGATCCTCCCGCTGTACGCGGCACTGGACAAGATCGACCCGCGTCTGGCTGAGGCGGGCGCCGACCTCTACGCGACGCCCTTCACGACCTTCCGCAAGGTGATCTGGCCGCTGTCCCTGCCGGGTGTCGTGGCAGGGACGCTCCTGACGTTCATCCCCGCCACGGGCGACTACATCAACGCCAAGCTGTTGGGCTCCACCAACGACCGGATGATCGGCTCGGTCATCGACAGCCAGTTCATCATCGTCCGCGACTACCCGATCGCCTCGGCGCTGAGCTTCCTGCTGATGGCCTCGATCCTGATCCTCGTCACGATCTACGTCCGGCGCGCCGGGACGGAGGACCTGCTCTGATGGCCACCAACCAGCTCGATCCCGCCCTGCTCGAGGCGCCGCCCGCCCAGGAGTCCGGACCACAGCGCACCGTGCGGTGGATCCGGGAGCACGCCCTGGCGATCTACTCGGCCATGGCGCTGAGCTACATGTTCCTCCCGGTCGCGGTCGTGGTCCTGTTCTCCTTCAACAACCCCGTCGGGCGTACGAACACCCGCTGGAACGAGTTCTCCCTCGATGCCTGGCTCAACATCTGCCAGGACCCCACGATCTGCCGTTCGGTGGGTGTCAGTGCCACCATCGCGCTCTTCGCGACCATCGTCGGGACGATCCTCGGCACGATGATCGCCTTCGCCCTCGTCCGACACAGGTTCACGGGCAGGTCTGCCACGAACCTGCTCATCTTCCTGCCGATGGCCACTGCGGAGGTCGTGCTCGGCTCCTCGCTGCTTGCGCTGTTCCTGAACATGTACTGGGGATCGTGGCAGATGCCGCTGGGCTTCTGGACCATCCTCATCGCGCACATCATGTTCGTCATCAGCTTCGTGGTCGTCACCGTGAAGGCACGGCTGTCCGGCCTGGACCCCCGGCTGGAGCAGGCGTCGATGGACCTCTACGCCGACGAGAAGGCGACCTTCCGCTACGTGACCCTTCCGCTGGTGGCTCCGGGCATCCTGGGTGCCGCGCTCCTGGCGTTCTCGTTGTCCTTCGACGACTTCATCATCACGAACTTCAACTCCGGCTCGACGGTGACATTCCCGATGTACATCTGGGGGGCTGCCCAGCGCGGCATCCCGCCGCAGGTCAACGTGATCGCCTCGATCATGTTCTTCGGAGCCCTGGCGATCGTGCTCGTGGCCCAGGTGGCAGGTGCCAGTCGCCGACGCGTGAAGTCCTGAGGGCGAGTCCGCTCAGGACGCATTGGGATCGGTCAGGACGCCTGGAGAAGGACGACCTTCTGGCCCTTCTTCCAGACGGCGTCGCCGGTCATCGTGACCGTCACGGTCTCGCCGGCAGGGACGTCAGTGACCGTGGTCGCGACCGACCCGAGGGACTCCTCACCGAGGTAGACCCAGGTCGTGAGGTTCGCCGAGGCTGTGGCGCTTCCGGTGTTGCGCACCGTCCCGGAGACGACCAGGCCGTCTGCGGTGTTGTCGAGTCGATAGGTCGCAAGGAGCCAGTCCCCGTCCTTCAACTCGTCCGCGCTCGGGGCGGGGGGCGCATCCGCAGCGGAGGGAGGTGCGCCCGTTGAGCTGCTGGACCCGGAACCGCCGTTGGTCGGATCACCCCCGAGGGCCTGGATGACGAACCAGCCGCCGACCAGCAGCACCATCCCGAGGAGGACGCCCACCAGCACACGCCGGCGAGTGGCCCGTCCGCTGCTGGGCGGCGGCTGTGCGCGGGCCGACGGTCCGGGGGTTGCCGGCTGTTCGCGGCCGGATCGGAGGCGGGGCCGGTGCTGTGCTGACGGGCGGCGCGACCAGCGTCTGGTCCGACGCAGGAGGCACAGCGGCGCTGGCCACAGGTGCCCTGACCGCGCCCGGCGGGATCGGCGACACGGGGGACGTGGGGGGTGGCGCGGGGACATCGGCGACTGCGGCGGGTCGCGGCGGAGGAGTGATCGGGGGTGCCGGAGCTGTGGCTGCGGCGGCCATCCCGCCGAGAGCGATCGTGGGCTCCGGCATGTCGGTCAGCGTCGTGCCACCCGTGGTGTTGCCCCGCAAGCGGTCGAGGACCTGCCGGGCGGTGGGCCGTCGGGTGGGGTCCTTGGCCAGCATCCGCTGCAGCAGTGCCGAGCGGTTCGGGTCGATGCCCACGAGGTCCGGCTCCCGCGTGGCAATGCTCATCAGGACAGCCACGGACGCACCTTCACCGAACGGCGGCCTCCCGGTCGCGGCGTAGGCCAACAGGGAGCCAAGGGCGAAGATGTCGCTCGGAGGGCCGGTGGGTTCGAGAGTCGCCTGCTCCGGGGAGAGCCAGGACGGGCTGCCCGTGACCAGGCCGGTTGCCGTCAGCGACGTGGCGTCCTCGGGGTGCGCGATGCCGAAGTCGATCAGCTCCGGGCCGTGCTCACCGAGGATGACGTTGCCCGGCTTGAGGTCGCGATGGGTGATCCGGTGCTTGTCGAGGACTGCCAGGGCCTGGGCCATGCCGCGCGCCAGCTTCCACCACTCGTCCTCGGACAGCGGCCCGTTCTCGGCGATCTCATCGCGCAGCGTTGGCCCGGCCACGTACTCGATCGCCAACCATGCCGGCTCGGACTCGAGGTCCGCGGCCAGGAACTCGCTGATGTGCGCATCGTGCACCGAGCGCAGGATCGCGACCTCCCGGCGGAAGCGGTCGCGGGTGGCTGGGGCGTCGAGCAGGCCGGGTCGGATCACCTTCAGGGCTGCACCCTCGTACCCGGGGGAGGACGCGTAGAAGACCACGCCCATGCCACCGGCGCCGAGGCGGGAGTGGATCGTCCACGGGCCGACCTGCCGGGGGTCGTGCATCGACAGCGGCGACCCCACTGCGGGCTCGGACAAGGGGCACCTCCCGTCGGCACGGGCGCTCGGCGCGTGATGTGGACTGGCGCCAATCTAGTGGATCGGGCTGCGCCGCGACGGGTCCCGGGGCGAGCGTGGACCTGTCAGAGCACGGGGCGCGACTTCGCCCGAGCGCCGCTACACTGGGTGCGCTGCGGTTCACAGGGTGGCCTTCGACCACCGACCGCGCGGCCGTATCGTCCGGAGGACCCGGGGCGGCTGACCTGGAGTGCGATATCTGGTGCCGTACTCACGTACCCGGATCAGGCCGTCCTCACGAAGTGCCCTGGCCGACGTCACGCACGCCCCCTTCTGGCTGGACCGCCCCGAGCGCCCGGACCCCACCCCTGCCCTGGTCGCCGACACGACCGCCGACCTGGTCATCGTGGGCGGCGGCTACACGGGGATGTGGACCGCCCTGCTGGCCAAGGAGGCCGATCCCACCCTGGACGTGCTCGTCCTCGAGGGCGACCGGATCGCCGAGGGTGCGTCCGGCCGCAACGGCGGCTTCATGGCCGCCTCCATCACCCACGGCTTCAGCAACGGGCTGTCGCGCTGGCCGGATGAGATGGTGGAGCTGACCCGCCAGGGCCAGGCCAACCTCGACGCGATCGAGGCCACGATCGCCCGCTACGGCATGGACGTCGACTTCGCGCGGACCGGTGAGCTCGACGTCGCGACCGAGGATCACCAGGTGGCCGAGCTCGCCGAGCTCCCGGAGCGGGTTGCCCCCTACGGCGAGCACCTGGAGTTCCTCGACGGGCCGGCGACCCGTGCCATGGTCGACTCGCCGCTGTATCGCGGGAGCGTCCTGAACCGCGACGGCGTCGCCCTCGTCGATCCGGCGAAGCTGAACTGGGAGCTGGCCCGGGTCGTGCGCTCCCTGGGCGTGCGGATCCATGAGCACTCGGCGGTCATCGGGATGGAGGAGGCGGCGTCGGGCGTGGAGGTGCGCACGGCCCACGCCACGGTGCAGGCGCGGCAGGTCGCCCTCGGGACCAGTGCGTTCCCGAACCTCCTGCGTCGCGTCCGGCCCTTCGTCATCCCGGTGTACGACTACGCCCTGATGACCGAGCCGCTGACCACCGAGCAGTGGGACAGCATCGGATGGGCGTTCCGCGGCGGGATCGGCGACAGCAACAACCAGTTCCACTACACCCGGCCGACGGCCGATGGGCGCCTGCTCTGGGGCGGCTTCGAGGCGATCTACCACTACGGCAACCGCATGGGTCCGCACCTCAACCGCGATGACGCCACCAACGCCGTGCTCGCCGAGAACTTCTTCGAGACCTTCCCGCAGCTCGAGGGCCTGCGATTCACCCATGCCTGGGGCGGGGCGATCGACACCTGCTCCCGCTTCAGCGCCTTCTGGGGCACGGCGATGGGTGGTCGCGTGGCGTACAGCCTCGGCTACACCGGCCTCGGTGTCGGCGCCACGCGGTTCGGCGCCCAGGTGATGCTGGACCTGCTCGCCGGTACCGAGACCGAGCGGACCGGCCTGTCGATGGTGGGCACGAAGCCGATCCCCTTCCCGCCGGAGCCGATTCGCAGCCCCGCTGTCGCACTGACCCGGTGGTCCCTGGACCGCGCCGACAACTCCAGGGGCCGACGCAACCTGTGGCTGCGCACCCTCGACCGGATGGGACTCGGGTTCGACTCATGACCGACACTGGGAACCGACAGGACCCCGCCCACTCAACCCACCCAGACCCTGACGCATCGACCGACATGACCACGAACCGAGAGGCACCCATGAAGCACGTCACCCACTGGATCAACGGCGCAGAGTACGTCGCCACGGAGTCCGAGGTCCCCGCCGACAAGGTCGGTGCAGCGCTGACCGCCCTGCGCGACAAGGCGGTCGACCTCATCGACCCCGAGCGCAGCGGCGACATCTACGACCCTGCCACCGGCAAGGTCAGCGGAACGGTCGACTTCGCCTCGGTCCGGATCATGGACGAGGCCGTCGCCGCGGCGAAGTCGGCGTTCGGCGAGTGGGGCACCACCTCGATCACCCGGCGCACCCAGATCATGTTCAACTTCCGCGAGCTGCTGAACGCGAACAAGGAGGAGCTCGCCGCGATCATCACCGAGGAGCACGGCAAGGTGCTCTCCGATGCCCTCGGGGAGGTCACCCGCGGCCTGGAGGTCGTGGAGTTCGCCTGTGGCATCCCGCACCTGCTCAAGGGCGGCTACTCGTCGGGCGTCTCCAGCAGTGTGGACGTGTACTCGATGCGCAAGCCGCTGGGCGTGGTCGGCATCATCTCGCCGTTCAACTTCCCGGCGATGGTCCCGATGTGGTTCTTCCCCATCGCCATCGCCTCGGGCAACACCGTGATCGTCAAGCCCAGCGAGAAGGACCCGAGCGCGGCCAACTTCATCGCCGGGCTGTGGAAGGAGGCCGGGCTGCCCGACGGCGTGTTCAACGTCGTCCACGGGAACAAGGTGGCCGTGGACGCGCTGCTGACCCACCCCGACGTGAAGGCCATCTCGTTCGTCGGCTCGACGGCCATCGCCAAGTACGTGTACGAGACCGGCACCGCGTACGGCAAGCGAGTCCAGGCCCTCGGCGGGGCGAAGAACCACATGGTGGTCCTGCCCGACGCCGACCTCGACCTGGCCGCAGACGCAGCGGTCAACGCCGGCTTCGGCTCGGCGGGGGAGCGCTGCATGGCGATCTCCGCGCTGGTGGCCGTTGGGGACATCGCCGACCCGCTGGTGGCCAAGATCTCCGAGCGCATGGCCACCCTGCGCACCGGCGACGGCCGGCGTGGCTGCGACATGGGCCCGCTGGTCACCGGAGTTCACCGGGACAAGGTCGTCTCCTACGTGGACGCAGGCGAGGCCGCGGGCGCGACCCTGGTCGTCGACGGGCGCAACCCTGTCGTCGACGGTGACGCGGATGGCTTCTGGCTCGGGCCGACGCTGTTCGACAACGTCACCCCGGACATGACCATCTACACCGACGAGATCTTCGGGCCGGTGCTCTCGGTCGTGCGCGTCGACTCCTACGAGGCCGCCCTCAAGCTGGTCAACGACCACCCCTACGGCAACGGCACGGCGATCTTCACCAACGACGGCGGTGCCGCCAGGCGCTACCAGGACGAGGTCGAGGTCGGCATGATCGGCATCAACGTGCCGATCCCGGTTCCGATGGCGTACTACTCGTTCGGCGGCTGGAAGTCCTCGCTGTTCGGCGACACCCACGCCCACGGCACGGAGGGCGTGCACTTCTTCACCCGCGGCAAGGTCGTGACCTCCCGATGGCTCGACCCCAGCCACGGCGGGATCAACCTGGGCTTCCCGACCCACGGCTGAACGCACCCTGCCGCGCGAATTCGGGTTGCTCTTGCTGCAAGTTCGGCAAGAGCAACCCGAATTGATCCCGAAGGCCTCTCGGCACGGACCCCGTCCGGTGATCCGTTCGGGTTGGCCACCCTCTCGGCGGCGCACCCCACATGGATCACTGGGAGGTGCGTCGGGGCGGCTACTGGAATGACACCCAGCGGGGCTCGGGCTTGATCGCCATGGTCCTCTTCGGGCCGAGCATCGGGCGGTCCTCGTCGATGAAGTTCTTCCAGCCGAAGGCGATCCCCTCGGGGGCGTTGCGTCGAAGCGCGCGCCAGGTGGAGCGCTTGGCCGGCTGCGAGCCCAGTCCGTCCATCTGGATGACCATCGCCAGCTCGTCGCGAGAGGTGTCCAGGGACGACCGGTTGGTGATCATGGACGTCCGGAACTGGTGCAGCAGCAGCATCTTCTGGGGCAGGCCGGCGTCACGGGTGAGGTCTGCCAGCCAGTCGACCACGTCGTTGATCTCGGAGGCCTTGACCGACCCGACCTGCTTGAGGTGACGCTGCCGGGGCTTCAGGCGCCACTCGGGGTCGAGGGCGAGGCCGACGTGTGGCTCCAGCAGCAGCTCGCGGTAGCGCTTGGCCTGGCTCAGGAAGGTGGAGCGGCCCGGCTGCAGGTCGAGCACGACGTAGGTGCCGGCGCGCCCGGCGGCATCGACCATCGGGCGCAGCTTGGCGACGGAGGACTCCCTGGAGAAGTCGCCGTCGCTGCCCGCCGAGCGGGAGGCGATTGTCGCGATGATCTCCAGGGCGGGGACGACTCGCCGGTCGGTGTGCGGACGGTAGGAGGCCGCCACCTTCTTGGCGCGCTTGATGGTCGCTGCGGTGCGCTGCTCGCCGAGGACCCCGAGGGCGCGGGAGCCGGGATGGCCGTAGAGGGCCACGTAGGTCTTTCCCGCGAAGATCTCGGTGCCGCCACCCGGGAGCTCGGCGGTGGGCGCCGTTGATGTGGTCAGGGGTGACCCCGGGGTCGCCGGTGATGCCGTGGCAGGAGCCATGACAGACCCGACCACAAGGGCGAGCGTGGCCAGGCCCACCCCCCACGCCGCCCGCGGATGCACTACGCCGAACAGTCCAGCCATGACCCCACCTCCCCGGATCGGGCAAGCGTAAGGGGCGCAATGTCACCCTGCGCGCCAGGACTCGCAGCCGGTCCAGAGCGTGGGCGGCTGTTGCCGGTGGACCGCGGTGGTGGGAGCATCAGGATCTGCCCAGGAGGTGGGGATGGAGTCGATCAGCCACATCTGCTCCCGATGCCACGGTGAGGCCGTGTTCGGATTCGGCGCCACCTGGTTGTGCGAGGACTGCTACGGGGTCATCGGATCCTGCTGCATGGAGTTCGACGGCGACGACATGTTCCTCGAGGATCGCAGCTGGTGGGAATCCCGGATGGCGCCCAAGCCCTGATCCTGCGGCTGTCGGGAGCGTGATGGGGGTCGGTCATGCACGAGGGTCGCCGCCCGGATGACCCCTCGTACATCCGGGTTGCGACCCGATGGTTCATGCCCAGTCGGTCGAGTGACCAAACTCCGGGCACGGTTGTGATGGTCCTCACCATCGGAGCCTGTGCCGTGCCCTCCGATGGCTCACGGATGGCGGTGGAGTTCACGCACCTGACCAGCCCGAATCGGCTAGGCCAGCTGCTCCACGAACTGGGTGACGAGCTGCTCGTAGGCCGTCGGGTCGACGTTCCATGACAGGACGTGACCCGCTCCAGGGACGACGATGTACTTCCCGCCCTTACCGGATCCCACATTCATGAACCGGTCGTTCACAGCCTGCGGGATGGTCTGATCCTCGCTGGTCTGGAAGGTCAGGAGGGGCACGTCGATCAGGCCGGCCATGTCCGTGTAGTCGATCGCGTCGTAGTCGACGCCGAACCGCAGGCCGGCGATCAGCATTGCGGCATCCTCCAGGGACTCCGGGATCGGCCACCCGACTCCCGGGATGGTGCGGGCATCGGCGTTCGCATCGATGACGTCCTCAAGGCTGCTCAACGGGGCGTCGAGGATCACACCGTCGACCTCGTCGGCCAGCGTGCTGTGGGCGAGGAACCCGTCCGTGACCGCCCCTCCCAGGCTCACCGCACCCATGACGAGCGTCTGGGCGCCCTGGTCCAGCGCGTACTGGACCGCGGCCTCGATCTCGTCCCACTCCGTGATGCCGAAGTGCCAGATCCCGTCCTGCGCGGGTCGGGCCTCGTCGTCCCCGGGGTAGGTGATGAGCAGAAGGTTGTAGCCGGCCGCGTTCAGCGGCCGTGCCATCCGCAGCATGTCGGGACGACCCCCACTGCGGCCGTGGGTCAGGATGGCCCACTTGTCCGATCCCGGGACGGGCACCTTCCAGGCGGGGAACTCCCCTTCGGCAGTGGTCATCGTGACCTCCTCGGCGGTCAGGCCGGCCTGCTCGGGCGTCAGCCAGACCTCCTTGGGGAAGCGGTACACGTCCCCCTCGGCGGGCATGTCACCGACCACGTCGATCACGGGACGGGTCCGCGTGCCGTCGGTGGCTGTCTCGGACGCGGGTCCGACCACCACGACCGACCCGTCGTCGAAGACCAGTCCCATCACGACCGCGTCGAACCGCGTCTCGTCGCGGTGTTCAGCATCCGGGAGGACCGTGACCGTGGCCCCGGCCCCCTCACCGTCGACCGTCTGGACCGTCCCCTTCCAGAATCCGTCAGGGTTGTAGGGGTTGGCCTTCAGGACATCCGAGTAGATGATGCTCGAGAAGTACCAGCCACCACCGATGAAGAACCAGCCCCACGAGAAGGGCCCCGATCACGAGCAGGATCCATGGCCACCTGCGGTGCCTGCGCTTCTCCGCCATACCTCCACCGTCCCGCTGCGGAGGGCTGCTCGCCAGAGCCATAGGGCCCACGCGGGCGGCGATCCCGCGGATGGTGGGCGCAACCTCGCTTCGGTGCCCGACTACATGGCGCCCGACTACACCGGGACGAGCACGTCCGGGTCGACCCGGCGAGCCCACCCGGTGGCGATGAGGTACTGGGCGGCGAGGTAGGTGAGCATCACGACCATGCCGCGGCCCGGGAATCCGAGGTCCGGCCAGGTCGACCCCGATCAGCATGTCGGAGATGAGGAAGAGCAGCCCGCCGAGCCCGACCCGGCGATCGACCCCGGCGGCGAAGGTCGCCATCGACGCACAGGCGCGAGGCTGTAGACGAGGATCGGGACGGCGCAGGTCGCCCAGGCGGGGCCGAGCACCGCGTTGGCGCGCCACCCAGAAGGCCAGGTAGCCGACCGCGACGGCCCACCTGCGCCGCACGCTGGGCCACGCGCCCAGGCCGAGGAAGCCGAGCACGTAGCAGACCTGCATCGCGAGGAATCCGGCCATTCCCACCAGGAACAGGATGTCGAACTCGAGGCCGACGTCGCCCGAGCGTGGCGAACGCCAGGCCGGCCACCAGCAGCCGGGGAGCGGCGGCACCGAGGGCGAGCAGCACCCAGGCCAGCAGGCTCGGCATGAGCACGGCCCTTGGCCGACTGTCTGCGCAGCGACCGTCGGCCCGACGGCATCCATGACCAGGTATCCGATCCAGAGGACGCCGACCACCACCCACGCCGTGCGCTGGCGGCCGAGGGAGGTGGCAGAGGCGGTCGTCTCGGCGGTGGTCACGTCAGCACGGTAGCCAGCCGGGAGACTGGATTGCTCCGTCGACGAGCGCCCAGGGATACCGGCCGGTCAGCGCACGCCGTAGCCCGTGCCCCGCCGGTCCGTAGGGGCGGGCTCGGCGCGCTCCACCGGGCAGCGGTCGTCCGGGCAGGCCAGCTCGTCGCACATCCGGCACATGAACTCGGAGGTGAGCAGGTCATCGGTCAGCGCCTCGAGCATGGTCGACAGAGTGGCTGACATCGCCTGGCACGCCTCCTCGTCGAGGGCCGACAGTGCCCGCTCGAGAACCCGCCGCCGTTGGGCGAGGACAGCGTCAGCGATGCGCTCGCCCTGCTCTGTGAGCACGATGTTGCGCGATCGACCGTCGATCGCCGTGACCCTCTCAGCGTGGCCGGCCGCGGCGAGGCGGTCGACCAACTGCACGGCGCCGGGGTGGCTGATGCGCAGCTTGTGCGCCAGGAACGAGATCGGCCGCTCGGGGTAGAACCGCAATGTGACGAGGGCCGCGGGCGCGTGGCCCCCGAACCCGGCGACGGCCTCCATCCCGATCGACTGGCGATCAACGATCGTCTGCGCCAGTGTGCCGAGTATGTTGACAGTGAATGCGCGGTCCTCAGAAACGGGCATATAAGTACCTTACCATATAGATAAGTACCTTACTTGTTAGTCTCGACATCGAGATAACAGCCAACTCCCGACCTCCGGGAGGGCCCATCCGAAGGAGTTCACCATGCGAGTCCTCGTTGTCGGCGCCGGTGGCGTCGGATCCTCGGCAGCCCTGATCGCGGCCCGCCGTGACTTCTTCGAATCGTGGCTCATCGCCGACTACGACGAGACCCGGGCCCTGGCCCTGGTCGCGCGGATCGGCGACCCCCGGTTCGCCGCAGCCCGGATCGACGCCGGTGACGCGCACGCCGTGGCCTCACTGTGCCGCGCGAACGGCATCACCCACGTCCTGAACGCCGTCGACCCGCGCTACGTCCTGAGCATCTTCCAGGGCGCCTTCCTCGCCGGGGCGCACTACATGGACACCGCCATGAGCCTGTCCTCCCGGCACCCCGATCAGCCCTACGACCTCCCCGGCGTGATGCTCGGCGACGAGCAGTTCGCTCATCACGACCAGTGGGTGGCCAACGGCCAGCTTGCGCTCGTCGGCATGGGTGTGGAGCCGGGCCTGGCCGATGTGTTCGCGCGGTACGCCTCCGACGAGCTGTTCAGCGAGATCGACGAGCTCGGCGTGCGCGATGCCTCCAACCTCGTCGTCCACGGCTACGACTTCGCCCCGTCGTTCTCGATCTGGACCACGATCGAGGAGTGCCTCAACCCCCCGCTGATCTGGGAGAAGGAGCGCGGCTTCTACACCACGGAGCCCTTCAGCGAGCCCGAGGTGTTCGAGTTCCCCGAGGGGATCGGACCGGTCGAGTGCGTCAACGTCGAGCACGAGGAGGTCGTACTGATGCCGCGGGTCCTCGACGCCAAGCGCGTGACGTTCAAGTTCGGCCTGGGCGATGAGTTCATCGAGGTCCTGCGCACCCTGAACAAGCTGGGCCTTGACCGCACCGAGCCGGTGACCGTGCGCGGGCACAAGGTCTCTCCGCGCGATGTGGTGGCCGCCTGCCTTCCGGACCCGCTGACGCTCGGCGACAAGATGACCGGCAAGACCTGTGCCGGCCTGTGGGTCACCGGCAAGGGCAAGGATGGCGCCCCTCGTGAGGTGTACATCTACCACGTGTCGGACAACGAGTGGACCATGGCCGAGTACGGCGCCCAGGCCGTGGTGTGGCAGACCGCGATCAACCCGGTGATTGCCCTCGAGCTGCTGGCGACCGGGGCGTGGAGCGGCGCCGGCGTCATGGGGCCGGAGTCCTTCGCGCCACTTCCCTTCCTCGACCTGCTGCGCGACGGCTACGGCGAGAACTGGGTCGTCCAGGAGCGCACCCCGACGGCGTAGTCCGCCGCCCCGACGATCTGCTCCGATCTGACTGGGAGCAGAAGGTCCCGCCGAGAGGCTGCGGGCCCGGTTCCAGCCCCGATCGGGGGGTTCGCGCGTCGAGCACGCGTGATTCACTGTGCCGGTGCTGGCGTTCACCTTCGGGATGGTGCTGTTCTTCGCCCTGTCGATCCGGCTCACCAGCATGCGCGACGAGGGCGAGGGCGCCCGGAACTTCATGATCGTGATGACTGCGGTGTTCTCCGCGTTGCTGGTGCTGCAGATCGCCGTGCAGTGACGTGGCGGCCGAGCGCCGCGCCCCGTGCAGTGACGTGGCGGCCGAGCGCCGCGCCCCGGACGACCGCGTCAGGCCAGCGACTCGAACGACTGCTCGATGACCGTCAGCGCCTCGTCGAGCAGGTGCTCGGGCATGCTCAGGGGCGGCAGGAAACGCAGCACGTTGCCGTACGTCCCGGCCGTCAGCACGACGACTCCGGCGGCGTGGCAGGCCTTGGCCACCGCGGAGGTCGAGGCGGCGTCGGCCTCGGTTGTGCCGGGGACCACGACCTCGACGGCGATCATCGCGCCACGTCCGCGCACCTCGCCGATCCGGCCGGTGCGCTCGGCCAGGGCCTCGAGGCGCGGGACCATGAGCTCGTTGATGCGGCGCGCGGCACCGTTCAGGTCGCCTTGACGCATCTCCTCGATCGACCCCAGAGCAGCCGCGCAGGCCACCGGGTTGCCGCCGTAGGTGCCGCCGAGGCCGCCCACGTGCACTGCGTCCATGATCTCGGCGCGACCGGTCACCCCGGCCAGCGGAAGGCCACCGGCGATGCCCTTGGCCGTGGTGATGAGGTCGGGGACGACCGCCTCGTGGTCGCAGGCGAACCAGTCGCCGGTCCGGCAGAAGCCGGTCTGGATCTCGTCGGCCACGAAGACGATCCCGTTGGCGCGCGCGAACTCGACGAGCTCGGGCAGGAAGCCCTCGGCCGGGACGATGAACCCTCCCTCACCGGCGATCGGCTCGATGATGATGGCGGCGACGTTGTCCGCGCCGATCTCCTTCTCGATCCGGCTGATCGCATGGGCTGCGGCCTCGGCGCCGGTCAGGCTGTCCCGGAAGGGGTAGCTCAGCGGCACGCGGTAGATCTCGGGGGCGAACGGGCCGAACGAGTGCTTGTAGGGCATGTTCTTGGCGGTGAGCCCCATGGTCAGGTTGGTGCGGCCGTGGTAGCCGTGCTCGAACACGACGATCGCCTGGCGGTGGGTGTAGGCGCGGGCGATCTTCACCGCGTTCTCCACGGCCTCGGCACCGGAGTTGAACAGGGCAGAGCGCTTGACGTGGTCACCGGGGGTCAGCTCATTGAGGGCCTCGCACACGGCGACGTAGGACTCGTACGGGGTGACCATGAAGCAGGTATGGGTGAACTCGGCCACCTGTCGCTGCACGTTCTCCACGACCTTCGGGGCCGAGTTGCCCACGGTCGTGACGGCGATCCCGGAGCCCATGTCGATCAGGGAGTTGCCGTCGACGTCGACCAGCACGCCACCGCCTGCGGCAACGATGAACACCGGCAGGGTCCCGCCGACGCCTGCGGACACGGCCCTGGTGCGCCGCTCCTGCAGCTCGATGCTGCGGGGACCGGGAATGGCAGTGACCAGTCGGCGCTCCTGCGGGAGCGTGGGTCCGCCAGTGGTCAGGGCGACGTCGAGGCTCATCAGTTCTCCCGAGGGGCGAGGCGAGGGCGAGGGTCTGGGAACAGGGTACGTGAACCGAGCGCGCGACGCGATCCCGCCCCGTTACGGGATCGTGGTTCACAGCGGTCAGCAGCCCCTGAATCCGAAGACCATGCGGCCATTCGGGGCCGGATTTCGTTGTCGAGGGACGATCTGACTTCGCCACCAGTGCCCTGAGCCGGGTATCGTTGCGCCCCATGCAGCCCGCGCCCGCCCCTGCCCCCCTGCCCTTCTGGATCGCCGGACGGCCGGCGACCAGCGACCTCGTCGCTGACGTCGTCAACCCGTACGACGGTTCCGTCGTGGGCCGCCACTCGATCCCGACCGCCGAGCAGGTCGAGCAGGCGGTGGCCGCGGCCTGGGCTGCGCGACACGTGACCGCCGCCCAGCCGGCAGCCGTGCGTGCCGAGGCGCTCATGCACGTCTCCACCAGCGTCACGCAGCGCGCCGAGGAGATCGCCCGCCTCATCACAGCCGAGAACGGCAAGCCGCTGATGTGGGCCAGGGCCGAGACCCACCGCGTCGCCTCGACCTTCCGGTGGGCCGCTGAGGAGGCCCGGCGCTTCAACGGCGAGTTCCAGCGACTGGACACCGACCCCGCTGCGGCGGGCAGGGCAGCACTCGTGCGCCGGTTCCCGATCGGGCCGGTCCTGGGAATCGCCCCGTTCAACTTCCCGCTGAACCTGACCGCTCACAAGGTGGCCCCGGCGATCGCCGTCGGAGCGCCGATCATCATCAAGCCGGCACCGTCCACGCCGCTGTCTGCGCTGCTGCTCGGTGAGCTGCTGGCCGAGACCGGCCTTCCTGAAGGGTCGTGGTCGGTCCTGCCGGTCGGCAACGACGTCGCCCCGGGGCTCGTGGCTGATCCCCGGCTTCCCGTGGTCTCCTTCACCGGCTCGGACGTCGTCGGCTACCAGATCCAGGCCGCCGTCCCGGCCAAGCACGTGACCCTCGAGCTCGGCGGCAACGCGGCGGCCGTCGTCCTCGCGGACTGGAGCTCCCCGGCGGACCTGGAGTGGGCGGCGTCGCGGATCGCGACGTTCGCCAACTACCAGGCCGGGCAGTCGTGCATCTCGGTGCAGCGGGTGATCGTCGATCGCAGCCTGCTCGACACGCTCGTCCCGATGATCGTGGAGCGGGTGCAGGACCTGAGGACCGGATCCCCCTGGGACGACGGGACCGTCGTGGGTCCGCTGGTCAACGAGGCGGCGGCCATCCGCGTCCAGTCGTGGGTCGACGAGGCGGTCGCGTCGGGCGCCCGCCTGCTGGCAGGCGGCACTCGCGAGGGCGCGACAGTCGCCCCGACCGTGCTGATCGACGCCCCGGCTGACGCGAAGGTGTGTGCCGAGGAGGTGTTCGGACCCGTCCTTGTGATCGTCCCGGTCGACGGCGTCGACCAGGCCTTCGCCACCGTGAACGACTCGCGGTTCGGCCTGCAGACAGGCGTCTTCACGCACAACATGATCACTGCGTTCCGGGCCCACAGCGAGCTCGAGGTCGGGGGAGTGGTGATCGGTGACGTCCCCTCGTTCCGGGCCGACCAGATGCCCTACGGCGGGGTGAAGGCCTCCGGGTTCGGCCGCGAGGGCCTGAAGTCGGCCATGGCCGACTTCACCTACGAGAAGGTCATGGTCCTGACCGGCCTGCCGCTCTGACGTGACGCCTCGCCGGCCCGGATCACACCGCGTGCAGGCGGGCGGCGTCGTCGGCCGGTCGTGGAAGTCGGGGTGGCCGGCATTGACCAGGGGCAGGAGCTGGAACACCGTGACGCCCCGGAGGTCGCGACGCCTGTCGGACAGGGCGTGCAGCAGGGCGGGAGCCTCGCCCGCTCCGATCGGCAGGACGACGGGGCCCGAGGGTCAGAGCGGGGTGTTGCCCGTCGTGCCGACCAGGCCCTCCCGGTACTGCGGACCCGCCAGGCGCGCGGCCTCGGCCCGGGATGCGGCAACCCTCGCCGGCATGTCCAGCCGGGCCGTGGGCTCCTCGTTGCCGGCGGTGGTCACGAACTTCTCGATCGCGGCGAGACCAGCATCAGCGCGACCGCTGGCAGCGGCCTGCTTGGCATCCAGGCGTGCGGCGTACCAGTCGGAGGCCAGGATCACCTCGCGGGTGAACAGGGCCCGGAACTCCGGCGCATCGAGGGTCCAGCCCTCCGCGGTCACGCCGTTGGCCATGATCTCCAGCAGTGCGCGCAGGGGCGGGATCGCCAGCGAGATCGTCCCGTCGTCGAAGTACGAGCGTGCGACCCGCTCGTGGGTCGTCACGATCGTGGCGACCGACTCCGCGAAGATCCCGACGTCCTGGAGCTCGGGACGCAGCATTCCCGGGGTGAGCACCATGTGCGGGTGCAGGAAGATGCGGCCGAAGTACTTGGCGGCGAACTTGTCGGTGATCCGGTAGCCCAGGCGGCTGGCCGCAACCACGGCGCCGTCGTGCTCGAAGTCGCTCAGCTTCTCGAGGGCGCCCTCCGCGATGAGGTTGTGGGCGTCGCGCTCCTGCGGGCTCATCCGGGAGAACGTCTCAGGGATCAGCATCGAGATGTCATGGTCGACGCGCACCTGGGGTCCGACGTACCCGGCGGCCGACAGCCACCCGTCGTACTGGGTCAGAGCGTAGGCAAGCAGGGACGCGTTGAGGTCGATGACCGCCGGCATCGCGTTGAACGGCCCCTTGGTCAGCGCCCCCTCCGAACCGGCCCCGGTCGTGGAAGGGGACTTGCCCGTCATCGAGGAGATGAACTCCATGAACAGCTCGGGCAGCTCCATGAAGTGCAGCGGGTTGAACGAGCACAGCGGCGGGACGGCCCCGTCCGGCGGGTTGTTGCGCCGACCGGCCGCGACCACATCCACCGGCTGGATCAGTGGCTGCATCGGTGCGCAGCCGGCGGACCAGCCGGGAGGACAGCTCCGCGACGGCCGTTGCCGCGGCGTTCGCCCGATCGGGTCGTGGCTGCAGGTAGCGGGGGTTCTTCGAGGGCTTGCCATCCACCAGCCGCGGACTGGCCGAGCACACGAAGAAGTCGGGTCCCTCGCCCTCGGGGGTGTCAGCGAAGGTGCTGATCATCTCGGCCATCGGGGCGCTGAAGGCGCTGAAGGCCACTGCGTCATCGCGCATTGCGGCGGCATCGGCTCGGGTCAGCGGCTGGAAGTTGGAGATGAACGTGCCGGGCGAGGACAGGTCGCGCTCTGCCTGCTTGTCGTACCCCCGGTGGATCGCGTCGTCGGGGCGCTGGAACAGCAGCTCCTCGCAGTTCTCCACGAGCTTGTAGGACCGGTCCGGGCTCAGGCCCAACTGGGAGCCGGGCACCACTGTCGAGGCGGTGATGTCGTCCTGGGTCTGGACCTTGGTCGCCGGGGAGAAGTCGTGGCGCAGGCCGAACAGCCGCCATGAGCCGTCGGTGTTGAACCCGACGCGCAGCATGTTGACGGTGATCTTGGTCCCGTCCAGGCGCAACGAGTTGCCCTGGCGGCCGTTGATGATCACCACGCTGAAGTGGCTGCGCCAGTCCTCGCCCCACTCCGGGCGGTAGGCCCGCTTGATCACGTAGACGAGCTCCTTGACATGCACCGGGATCCGGTCCAGCCACGCATTGTGCTCGGCCGTGTACACGGCCGGAGAGGGCGTGAGCAGCTTGATGACCGACCCGATCGAGCGATCCTCGGCGAGGATCCGCCGGTGGTCCACGCCGTTGCGCGCCGGGTCGAGGAAGCGGTGTGCGTAGTCCCGCTCGAGGATCGCCGCGACCCTGTCCATGTCGTCGTCGAAGTCCGCCACGTAGGCCGACCCGTAGATGAAGGCGTCCGTGATGGCCTTGGAGATCTCCGACTTCCCGCCGCCGGAGACGGTTGCGGGCTTGTGGCACGAGGTCGTCTCAGCCACGGTTCCCGTCAGGTTCCACGTGGTCTGGTCGTAGGGCTGCTGGTGCATCTGGACGCGGTAGCCGTTCGGGCTCAGGTAGCACTTGTCCGCCCGCAGGGCGATGGAGGCGCGCTGGCCGTCGCCGCTGGGCCAGGACACGGTCATGTCGCGCAACGAGTACCGCGCACCGCCGGGGACCAGCACGATGTGCGGCTGCTCCCGGTCGAGGGCATGGCCCTGGGGTTGCGCGGCGAACCGGTCGGGATCGCGCTCGAGGACCTGGGCGAGGGTGTAGGAGTCGCCGCACTGGGTCTCGGTGTACTCCTGGCCGAGGTTGTAGCTGGGGAAGACCAGGGCGCCGCCGGCGTGCTCCTCCTCGGCGTTGCCGAAGAGGTTCGCCGAGTAGGAGATCTGGGTCTTCACCTCCTTCTTGCAGTAGCCGAAGTAGTTGTCGGCGATGACGGTGACGATCACGCCGCGCGCGTCGCGGGCGCAGATCTTGAACGCCTGCCCGTTGTTGTAGCGCTCGTCCTCGTCCGCCCAGCAGACGCCGTCGCGCTTCTGGCGTTCGGTGGCGTCGTCGACGTGGGGGAGGCCGAGCTCCTTCTTCGTCAGGCGGGTCAGGTGCGGGGCCAGGATGACGCACCCGGTGTGCCCGGTCCAGGTCTCGGGGGCAAGGGACGCGTCGTTCTCGGGCAGGTAGGGATCCCCGCCGTTGCCGAAGATGCCCTCGACGAAGTCCAGGTTGGCGACCAGTCCGCCGGGAACGATGAACCTGGTCTCCATGCGCTTCTCACGGACGGACCCGGGCACCTCGGGCGCGACGAGCGGACGCAGCTGCAGGGAGACGAAGCAGGCAGCCGGCTCCGGCTGGTTGGCCGTGTAGGGCAGGACCATGTCCACCTGGGGCGGCTCGAACGCGCGTGCCAGCAGGCGGGCGAAGGCCACCTTGGGCACGGCGATCTTGTCGTCGGGGATCGGCAGGCCGCCCTCCGCGATGTGGAACACGCCAGCGGTCGTCCGGCGATCGTTCGCCGGGTTGTGCAGCACGCCGTTGACGAGCCGGTAGCTCGTGAGCAGCGGCGAGGTGAAGGTGTCGCCGTCGAAGGGCAGGGACAGCTCGCGGGCCATGCCGGGCTCGTCGAGCACGAACGTGCGCCGGGGCAGCTTGGGGAGCTCGCCCGTCTCGGCCAGGTAGTCGTCGAGGAACGCCTGGATGCGCCCGTCGGCCGCGCACAGCCGGTCGGCCAGGCGCCGGCTCAACTCACGTTGCCGCGCAAGGATCGGCTGGGCGAGCTGGGCAGCCTCGGAGTCCCCGGCACCGACGGGCAGCGGGAGTCCGAGCAGGGCGAGGCGGAGGTTGATGGCATCGTTCTGGTGGCGGGTCACACCCGATTCTCCTGCCTGCGGTCCTGCGGTCGCCACTCGCACCCACCTCCAGGAGACGGAACAGTCGGTGAACGCCGGATGGGCCCACGTGGTGCACCGCCCGTCACGTCGACGGGCGCGGGACCGAGCCCTTACCGCGTCCGGACATGACGTGGGTGCCCGTGGCGCCCGGATCGGCGACAATGGCGCCATGACCGCGCGCAGGGATGTGATCCTCCTGGGCAGCACCGGCTCGATCGGCACCCAGGCCCTCGACGTCATCGTGCGCAATCCCGGGCGGTTCCGCGTGGTCGGGCTGGGCGCCGGAGGTGGGAACGTCGCCCTTCTTGCCGAGCAGGCGGTCGCGTTCGACGTGCCTGTCGTGGCCGTTGCCGACGCCGCTGCGGCTCCTGCCCTGGAGGCTGAGCTGGCGGCGTTGCGCCCGGCGGGACGACTCCCCGAGGTCCTCGCTGGCCCCGATGCGGCTACCGAGCTGGCCGGCCGTCCGTGCGATGTCGTCCTCAACGGGATGACCGGGGCGGTCGGGCTCGAACCGACCCTCGCCGCCCTGCGCGCCGGTCACAGCCTGGCCCTGGCCAACAAGGAGTCGCTGATCATCGGCGGCCCGCTGGTCACCGCCGCTGGCTGCCCCGGGTCAGATCATCCCCGTCGACTCCGAGCACTCCGCCCTGGCCCAGTGCCTCGTGGGCGGGCGTGCTGAGGAGGTTCGCCGGCTCGTGCTCACCGCCAGCGGGGGACCGTTCCGCGGCCGCACCCGAGCCGAGCTGGCTGACGTGACCCCCGACCAGGCCATGGCGCATCCGACCTGGGCGATGGGCCCGGTCATCACGATCAACTCCGCCACCCTGGTCAACAAGGGGCTCGAGGTGATCGAGGCGCACCTGCTCTTCGACATCCCGATGGACCGGATCACCGTGATGGTGCACCCGCAGTCGGTGGTCCACTCCATGGTGGAGTTCGTCGACGGGTCGACGCTGGCCCAGGCCAGCCCGCCGGACATGCGCCTGCCGATCGCCCTCGGACTCACCTGGCCGGATCGTGTCCCCGACGCTTCGCCGGCGTGCGACTGGACCCAGGCGCACACCTGGACGTTCGACCCCCTGGACGATGACGCGTTCCCCGCCGTGCGCCTCGCCCGCGCGGCCGGGACCACCGGCGGCACAGCCCCGGCGGTGTTCAACGCGGCGAACGAGGTGGCCGTGGATGCCTTCCGGTCGGGCGCGCTGGGCTTCACCGGGATCGTCGACACGATCGAGGCCGTCCTGGCCGCGCACATCCCGGTGGTCGGGGATGACTTCACGCTGGCAGCAGTCAGCGCCGCAGACGGCTGGGCCCGGACCGAGGCCCAGTCGCGGATCGCGACGGGGGTGCACTGATGGATTCCATGTTGTTCGTGCTGGGGGTGCTCCTGGCGGCGATGGGCGTCGGGCTGTCGATCGGGCTGCACGAGGTCGGCCACATGGTGCCGGCCAAGAAGTTCGGCGTGCGTGTCCCGCAGTACATGGTCGGCTTCGGCCCGACCCTGTGGTCCAAGCGCGGCAAGGAGACCGAGTACGGGATCAAGTGGATCCCTCTCGGCGGCTACATCCGGATGATCGGCATGTTCCCGCCGCCGAAGGGCGCGCCTGAGGGCACCGCCGGCCGTGGCACCACGGGCCGGTTCCAGATGCTCGCCGAGGAGGCCCGGACAGCAGCGTGGGAGGAGGTCCGCCCTGGTGATGAGAACCGCTTGTTCTACCGCCTGAGCGCACCGAAGAAGGTCGTGGTCATGATGGGCGGGCCGACCATGAACCTGCTCCTGGCCATCTTCTTCTTCTTCCTGCTGCTCGTCGGCATCGGCATCCCCACCCCCACCACCACCGTGGCGGAGGTGGGCAAGTGCGTGCCGTCCTACATGGCCACCCAGGAGGCGGCTGCCGCCGCTGTCGCCGACCCGACGATCGTCCGCGACGCCCCGGAGTGCGGCCCTGAGGATCCGGTCTCGCCCGCGGCGGTCGCTGGGATCGTCGCCGGTGACCAGATCACCTCCATCAACGGACAGCCCGTCTCGGTCTGGACCGAGCTCACGGCCGTGACACGCACCAGTCCGGGCGAGACGGTCGTCCTCGGCCTGCAGACCCCCAACGGGCCGCGTGAGGTCGAGGTCCCGATGGCCACGGCCTACCGCCCGGTCGTCGACGACCAGGGCGTGGTCGGCGAGGAGATCGTCGCCACCGGATACATCGGCGTCACTCCCCAGACGCAGTACGTGTCCCAGCCGGTGACCTCCGTCCCGGCGACCATGTGGGACGTGGCCGTGCGCAGTGGCCAGGCCCTCATCACGTTGCCTGTCCGTGTCTACGAGCTTGCCCAGGGCATGATCGCCGGTGAGGAGCGCGACCCCAACAGCCCGGTCAGCGTCGTCGGCGTGGGGCGGATCTCCGGTGAGGTCGTGGCCGCCGAGGAGCCGATCAAGGCCAAGTTCGCGATCCTCATCAGCCTCATGGCCAGCCTGAACCTGTTCCTGTTCCTGTTCAACCTCCTCCCGGTGCTTCCGCTGGACGGTGGGCACGTGGCAGGTGCCACGTACGAGGGCGGTCGGCGGACGCTGGCACGCTGGCGTGGGCGCCCCGATCCGGGTCCCGTGGACGTCTCCCGGCTCCTCCCGGTCTCCTACGGCGTCGGGATCGCGCTGATCGCCGTGTCCTCCGTGGTGATCCTCGCCGACGTCATCAACCCGATCTCGATCTACGGCTGAGCCGGCCGATGCCGGACTCCGAGCCCGTTCCGGGCGCCGAACGCCCGCCGGACGCCGAACCGCTGAGGGCCTCGCCCACCGAGGCAGGCGGCGCCCACCGATCACCGTGGTGGCTGCGTGCGGCCGCGATCGGCGTCGCCGCCGGCATCCTCTCCGGGCTGTTCGGGGTCGGCGGCGGGATCATCATGGTTCCGCTGCTGGTGGCGTGGTTCGCCCTCGACCAGCGCCGGGCCAGCGCCACGAGCCTGCTGGCGATCGTGCCGATCGCGACCGCGTCTGCGGCCGGGTATGCGCGCAACGGCAGTGTCGACCTCACGGCAGGACTCCTGCTGCTGATCGGCGGGATCGTCGGCGGGCAGCTCGGCGCGCGCCTGCTGCCGCGGACGCCGATCGCGACCCTTCAGCTGTGGTTCGGCATCCTCAGCCTCGCCACCGCAGCTCGGCTGGTCATCGGGGGAAGCTCCAGCGCCCTGGCCGGGCTCGGCGACGTCTGGGAGGGTGCACTGCTGGTCCTCGTCGGGTTGGCGGCCGGCATGCTCGCCGGGCTGTTGGGCGTGGGTGGCGGGATCATCATGGTCCCCGGCCTGGTCCTCCTGACCGGGGACAACGCCGACACCGCACGGGGGACCAGCCTGCTCGTGGTGATCTTCACCGCGCTGACGGCCACGGTCACCAACTGGCGCAACGGGCTGGTCGAGGTCCGCCTCGGCCTCGTGGCGGGCCTGGTGGGGGCGCCGGCGGGCCTCGTCGGCGCGGCCGTGGGCCAGTGGCTGCCCGAGCGGATCGCACTGGTCCTGTTCGCCGGCCTGCTCGCGTGGTCCGGCATCCAGATGATCCTGCGCAGCCGCCGCTCCCGGAGTCGGGCGTCATCCGCCTCGGCACGGGATACTTGACCCATGAGTGTCAACCTGGGGATGCCCCCGCTGCCGCCGCCCGTCCTCGCGCCCCGGCGGACCACCCGCCAGATCCTGCTCAAGCACCCGACCCACCCGGTCGCGGTCGGCGGGGATGCGCCCATCAGCGTGCAGTCGATGGCCACGACCCTGACTGCCGACGTGAACTCCACGTTGCAGCAGATCGCCGAGCTGACGGCCTCGGGCTGCCAGGTGGTGCGCGTGGCTGTGCCCAGCCAGGACGACGCCGACGCCCTGCCGGACATCGCCCGCAAGTCCGGGATCCCGGTGATCGCCGACATCCACTTCCAGCCGAAGTACGTGTTCGCTGCCATCGAGGCCGGCTGCGCGGGAGTCCGGGTGAACCCGGGGAACATCAAGCAGTTCGACGACAAGGTCAAGGAGATCGCTGCCGCAGCACGCGACCACGGCACCCCGATCCGCATCGGCGTGAACGCCGGCTCGCTGGACCCGCGCCTGCTGAAGAAGTACGGCAAGGCCACACCCGAGGCCCTGGTCGAGTCCGCGCTCTGGGAGGCGAGCCTGTTCGAGGAGCACGGGTTCCGCGACATCAAGATCTCGGTCAAGCACCACGACCCGGTCGTGATGGTGCGGGCCTACGAGCTGCTCTCCGAGCAGTGCGACTACCCGCTGCACCTCGGAGTCACTGAGGCCGGACCGATGTTCCAGGGCACCATCAAGTCCGCTGTGGCCTTCGGTGCGCTGCTGAGCAAGGGCATCGGGGACACCATCCGGGTCTCCCTGTCGGCTCCGCCCGTGGAGGAGGTCAAGGTCGGGATGCAGATCCTGGAGAGCCTCAACCTCCGCCAGCGCGGGCTGGAGATCGTCTCGTGCCCCTCGTGCGGTCGGGCCCAGGTGGACGTCTACACGTTGGCCGAACAGGTCACAGCCGGCCTCGAGGGCCTCGAGGTGCCGTTGCGCGTGGCGGTCATGGGCTGCGTCGTCAATGGTCCGGGGGAGGCTCGCGAGGCCGACCTGGGCGTGGCCAGCGGCAACGGCAAGGGCCAGATCTTCGTCAAGGGCCAGGTCATCAAGACCGTCCCGGAGGCGATGATCGTCGAGACCCTCATCGAGGAGGCCATGCGCCTGGCCGAGGAGATGGACACCGAGGGCAGCCCGTCGGTGTCGGTGAGCTGACCTGGTGAGCAGCCAGCCGACTCCCAGCCCGGGCAGTGCTGCCGCGGCGACCGGGGCGGTCCCGGCGCCCACAGCCGCGGCGCCCGCCGCTGATCCGGGCCAGCAGGGTCAGGTCCCCGAGTGGTCGCAGCAGGCGTTCGAGTCGGCGTTCGCGGACGCCGAGGTCACGATCGGTCGGTTCAACCTCGCGGTGTTCGGCAAGACCGGCGTCGGGAAGTCCACCCTGGTCAACGCGATCTTCGGTGAATCGGTTGCCGCCACGGGCATCGGGCGGCCGGTCACGCTCGGCAGCCATCTCTACGTCCACCGGACGGGCAAGCTCGGCATCTACGACACCCAGGGCCTCGAGGTCGGTCGTGACACCACGAAGATCATCACCGAGCTCAAGCGCTTCATCGACAACAGTCGGGCCATGCCGTTCGCCGAGCAGGTCCACCTCGCGTGGTACTGCGTCCGGGCCACCGATCGACGGTTCGAGGAGACCGAGGCCGCGTTCATCCGCGAGCTGGCCGGCGTCGGGTTGCCGGTCATCCTGGTCATGACCCAGGTGCCCGGCCGGCGCGATGCCCATGGCCAGCTGTTCCTCGCCCCCGACGCGGTCGAGCTCGGCCGCCTGATCGAGGGCATGGGCCTGCCGATCGATGACGGCCGCGCGGTCATGGTCAACGCGCTCGCGGACCCCTTCACCGGGGTCGAGCAGCACGGACTGCTGGACCTGCTCGATGCCACCTTTCGCTGCGCTCCGGACGAGGCCGCCGAGGCCCTTACCGCCGCCCAGAAGATTGACCCCGCGCGAAAGGCTAAGGCTGCCGAGAAGGCGGTGAACGCCGCGACGGCGGCGGCCACCGCAGCGGGGTTCACCCCCATTCCCTTCGCCGATGCGGCTGTGCTGGTCCCGATCCAGATCGGGATGATGGCCAAGATCGCCACCATCTACGACATCCCCATGCAGCGCGCCACCGTTGCCAGTCTCGCTGCCACGACCGTCACGACCCAGGCGGGCAGGGCGGCGGCGACCGGGCTCCTCAAGCTCGTGCCCGGAGTCGGGACGATCGCCGGCGGCGCGATCACCGGTGGCGTGGCGGGGACGGTGACGTTCGCTGTGGGGACGGCCTGGCACCGCGTCTGCATCG
This sequence comes from uncultured Actinomycetes bacterium, assembly GCA_963700475.1. Classification (GTDB taxonomy): domain Bacteria; phylum Actinomycetota; class Actinomycetes; order S36-B12; family CAIYMF01; genus Prado023. The sequence goes on along the minus strand of CAVOXR010000009.1, from coordinate 399,882 downwards.
GGATGTCGGAGGGCAAGTACGACACGGTCTCCGGAACCCTGGACTCCGAGACGATCCAGCGCGTGTTCAACCAGGAGGTCTCGGCGATCATGCGCAGCCGCGGGTTCGGGGCGAAGAAGTAGCGCGGCGTCGAGGGTCAGCTGGGTCAGAAGGCGACGACGCCGAACAGCACGAGCAGGAACGGCAGGAGCATGGCGAACACCACGATGAGGCCGATGGCCGTCATGTTCCGGCGGATCCAGTCCATGTCCACGATTATCCCCGAGGTGGGGGGATCGCGGTGATGACGGCGCAGAGGAAGCAGTGACCGCTCAGAACAGGACGGTCGCGAACGTCCCGACCGTCTGGAAGCCGACCTTGAGGTAGGTCCCCACGGCGACGTGGTTGTAGTCGTTGACGTACAGGGAGACGATCGGCGCGATTTCCGTGCGCGCGTGCTCGACGACGGCGGCCATGCCGGCGACGCCCAGACCACGTCCCCGCAGTGCCGGGTCGACCCACACCCCCTGGATCTGGCAGGCCCGGGGGGTGGCCGACCCGACCTCGGCCTTGAAGATCAGGCGCCCCTCCTCCACCACGCCCAGGGCCCGTCCGGTCCGGACGATCTCCGCCAGCCGGGCGCGGTAGGCCGGTCCGCCGCCGTGGGCGACGGGTGACATCCCCACCTCCTCGGTGAACATGGCGACTGCCGCGGGCATGAGCAGGTCGAGCTCGTCGATCCGCAGGGCCCGGAGCCCCGGATGTGCTGGGCGCGTGGCGGGTCCGCTGGTCGCCATCAGGTACTGCGTGGAGCGCACCTCGCGGGCCGGTCCCCAGGCAGGCGCGAGCAGGCGCCACAGGTCCAGCACCTCGTCAGCGGGACCCACGAGCGACGAGCAGCGCCGGCCCAGCCGCCTGGCGTTGTCGGCGAACGATGCGCGGGACAGGGGAGTGGTCTCGATGGGGATCAGGTTGGCGCCGGTGTACATCGCCGACCGCAGTCGACCCCCCTCGAACCACCCCCAGACGAGCCCGCCGAGGGCCCACGGGTCCATCGGGTCGGCCAGTCGGGAGGCCACGAAGCAGTGGGCCACCGGGTCGCGATTCACGAGCGCGAGCAGGTCCGGGAGGTGGCGCGATGTCAGCACCTTCAGCTCGCCGGGCACGGCCGCCATCCTGCCACGCCGGGATATCCTTGCCGCGACTCTCCGACCCGCACGGCCCACCGCGTGCGAGGTCGCCACTGCTCGGACCTGGAGGAGACCCCTCGTGCTGACCCGTATGTCCACGCTGTTCCTGCGCACGCTTCGCGAGGATCCGGCGGACGCCGAGGTCCCGTCGCACCGACTGCTTGTGCGCGCCGGGTATGTGCGCCGGGTCGCACCCGGTGTGTTCACCTGGCTGCCCCTGGGGTACCGCGTGCTGCGCAACGTCGAGCGGATCGTGCGCGAGGAGATGGATGCTGCGGGCTTCCAGGAGGTGCACTTCCCGGCCCTGCTGCCCCGCGAGCCCTATGAGCGGACCAACCGCTGGACCGAGTACGGGCCCAACCTCTTCCGCCTTCAGGACCGCCGAGGCTCCGACTACCTGCTCGGGCCCACGCACGAGGAGATGTTCACCCTCACGGTCAAGGACCTGTACTCCTCGTACAAGGACCTCCCGCTGAGCCTGTACCAGATCCAGACGAAGTACCGCGACGAGGCGCGTCCCCGTGCGGGGATCCTGCGCGGCCGCGAGTTCGTGATGAAGGACTCCTACTCGTTCGACACGACCGACGAGGGCCTGGTGGCTTCCTACGGCCGGCACCGCGAGGCCTACATCTCGACGTTCGATCGCCTGTCGATGGAGTACACGATCGTCTCGGCGATGTCCGGTGCGATGGGCGGCTCGGCCTCCGAGGAGTTCCTGGCCGTGTGCCCCGTGGGGGAGGACACCTACGTCCAGTGCACGACCTGCGAGTACGCCGCGAACGTCGAGGCGGTGGCCAGCGTGCCGCCTGCGGAGGTGGCCCTCGAGGGGCTGCCCGCCGCGCACGTCGAGGACACCCCCGACACCCCGACGATCGACACGCTCGTCGACCTGGCCAACGCCCGCCCCGAGTTGGCACGGGGCGACCGCCCGTGGGAGGCCGGGGACACGCTCAAGAACGTCGTGGTCAAGGTCGCGATGCCCGACGGAACCTCGTACCCGCTGGTCATCGGGCTGCCCGGTGACCGGGAGGTCGACATCAAGCGTCTCGAGGCGCTGCTGCTGCCCGGCGAGCCGGTCGCCTTCGAGGAGGCCGACTTCGCGGCCAACCCCGCGCTGGTGAAGGGCTACATCGGCCCAGGCGTGCTGGGGGAGGAGGCCGCGTCCGGGATCAGGTACCTGCTCGACCCCCGTGTGGTCCCCGGGACGCGCTGGATCACCGGAGCCGACCAGCCGGGGCGGCACGTGTTCGACCTTGTCGCGGGTCGGGACTTCACCGGCGACGGGACGATCGACGTCGCCGAGGTCCGCGAGGGTGATCAGTGCCCGGACTGCGCGGCCGCTGGGCGCGAGGGGCTGCTCACTCAGGCCCGTGGCATCGAGATCGGCCACATCTTCCAGCTCGGTCGGAAGTACGCCGAGGCGCTGGACCTGAAGGTCCTCGACGAGAACGGCAAGCAGGTCGTGGTCACGATGGGCTCGTACGGGATCGGGGTCTCGCGCGCAGTCGCGGCGATCGCCGAGCAGCACCACGACGATCGTGGGCTGATCTGGCCGCGTGAGGTCTCGCCGTTCGACGTGCACATCGTGGCGACCGGCAAGGACGAGGCCGTGTTCGAGGCCGCCGAGCGGATTGCCGCTGAGCTGGAGCAGGCCGGATTCCGGGTCCTGCTCGACGACCGCAAGGGCGTGTCGCCCGGGGTGAAGTTCAACGACTCCGAGCTGATCGGCGTGCCGCTGATCGTCGTGGTCGGCAAGAAGCTCTCGGAGGGCGCCATCGAGGTCAAGGACCGCGCCAGCGGGGATCGGGTCGACGTGGCCATCGACGAGGCGGTGGCCACGATCTCAGCGCGCATCCAGGCGCTGCCGTGACGGAGCCCGACTCCGGCGCGGCCTCGGGAGCAGCCGGTTCGCCAGGCGCCCGGATCGAGGCCGTGATCTTCGACTGGGGCGGCACCCTGACTCCGTGGCACGAGGTGGACCTCACCGCCGGGTGGTACGCCTACGCGAGCATCTACGACCCCCGGCATGCCGCCAGCCTCGCGGCGCGCCTCTACGCCGCGGAGATCCAACGCTGGCAGGACCAGCACAGCAGTGCCGGCAGCACGGGCGCCGGGCACCTGGACCAGATGCTCGTCGACTGCGGGATCGATCTGGACAGCGCGCGCCATCGGGAGGCGCTCGCCGCCTACCTGCGCTTCTGGGACCCGCACACCGACGCCGACCCTGACGCCGTGCCGCTGATGGAGGCGCTGCGCGAGCGAGGGATCCGCATCGGGGTCCTGTCCAACACGCTCTGGCCGAGGGCCCACCACGAGGCTGTGTTCGCCCGCGACGGCCTGCTGGACCTGATCGACGGGGCCGTCTACTCCTCGGAGCTGCCCGTGGGCAAGCCACACGAGGACGCGTTCGTGGCGGCGCTCCGTGCTGTCGGGGTCGACGACCCGGCCCGCGCGGTGTTCGTCGGCGATCGGGCGTGGGACGACGTGCACGGGGCCCAGCAGGTGGGGATGCGCGCGATCCTCGTCCCGCACAGCGACATCCCGCACGACCAGCTCGGCCCCGTCGAGGGGGAGCCCGACGCCGTGGTGCAGCGCCTCGGAGACGTCCTGGCCCATGTCGACCGCTGGAACGGCCGCACGCTCAGTTGATCGCGGGTCCGGACGGGTTCGGCTCCATCACGTGGATCCGGGCGTGGAGCAGCGCGTCGCCCCCGCTGCCCAGGGCTGCCCGCAGGGCCCGGTGCAGGCCGTCCTCGAGGTAGAACTCGCCCTGGTACTCGACCACGTGGGCGAACAGGTCGCCATAGAAGGTCGAGTCGTCGGCCAGGACGATCTCGAGGTCGAGGGTGCGCTTGGTGGTGGTCAGGGTCGACAGGCGCACACGCGTCGGCCGGATGGCGGCCCAGTCCTTCGAGGTCATGCCGTGATCCGGATAGGGCCGGGTGTCGCCGACGCGCTTGAACAGCATGTGCCCACCCTGCCCCACCGGTTCGCGCCCGAAACCCAGGGGGAGGTCGATCGGGTCCTTGGCCGCGTTGTCAGTCCGCGGTGGTCGCGGAACCTGGCAGGTCAGGTCGCCGGTTCCTGCGCGGCCGCCTCGATCTCGTCGGACTCGTCCGAGCGGCGGCCCTCACCGCGGATCAGCCGCCACCAGCCGATGATCCCGACGAGTCCGAAGAGCAGCCACTGCACCGAGTAGACGAGGTTGTTCAGCCCGCGATGACCCGGGACCGGCAGGCTCGTGAGCTCCGCGTCGGCGGCGGGCGTGCTCGACGTCAGCTCGGCGTACGCGTTGAAGCGGAGGGCGTCCGCGGGTGTGACCAGGACCTCGGGATCGGCGGCCCATGCCTGTCCCGGAGGCGGCGCATCCGTGGGCTCGGTCGCCTCAGCGGGCCGCAGGCGGCCCGTCACGGTGACCTGGCCTGAGGGCGGCGGCGGGACGTCAGGTGCCGCGGTCGCGTCGCTCCCGGCGGGCGTCCAGCCGCGGTTGACCAGGAGAACGCCGGACTCGGTCACCAGCGGCGTGACGATCCAGAACCCGTTGCGTCCGTCGAGCGGACGGCGCCGCACGGCGGTCTCACCCGCCTCGTCGAACGTCCCTGTGGCCGTGACCGTGCGCCACTCGAGCTCCGGCGGAAGGGCCGTGGTCTCGGAACCGGCGGGGGCCGCGTCGAGGAGCTCGTCGACCGGGACGGCCGGCGCTGACAGGGCGGCATCGAGGCGGTCGTTCTCGCCGAGTCGGTACTGGTAGCGGCTCCACTGCCAGCGCGCGAGGATCACGCAGAGAACGAGCATGCCCAGGATGAAGGCGGTGAAGCCCAGCCACCGACGCTGCCTGAGGATCCCGAGCACGGTCCCAGCCTACGTCTGTGAAGCGGGCGCGACGGCGAGTGTGCCGATCAGGGCCTAGGGTGTGGACCCGTGGAGTCGTGGTCCGGGCGGGAGCCCATCGAGCTGTCCGGTCAGGGCCCTGTCCTGAGCCTCTTCGACACCCGAACCGGGCAGGTCCGCGCGACCGCGCCGGGGGCCGTGGCGAGGATGTACGTCTGCGGGATCACCCCGTATGACGCGACCCACCTGGGGCACGCCGCGACCTACATCGCCTTCGACGTGGTGAACCGCTACTGGCGGGATCTCGGGCACGAGGTCCACTACGTCCAGAACGTCACCGACATCGATGACCCGTTGCTCGAGCGGGCGGTCGCCACGGGCCAGGACTGGCGCGAGCTGGCACGCTCCGAGACCGCCCTGTTCGCCGAGGACATGGAGGCGCTCAACGTGCTCCCGCCGCGGGACTACATCGGGGCGGTCGAGTCGATCCCCTCGGTCGTCCAGTGGATCGGGCGGCTGCGCGAGGCCGGCGCGGTGTACGACGTGGATGGCGACCTCTACTTCACGACGTCTGCGGCCACCCGGTTCGGGGAGGTCTCCGGGCTCGACGAGGCCGCGATGCGGGAGATCTTCGCCGAGCGTGGGGGAGATCCCGACCGGCCCGGGAAGCGAACCCCGCTGGACTGCATGCTGTGGCAGGCCGCGCGCCCCGATGAGCCGGCATGGGACACCGCACTCGGGCACGGGCGGCCCGGATGGCACATCGAGTGCACAGCGATCGCCCTGGACCACCTGGGCATGGGCTTCGACCTGCAGGGCGGCGGCTCGGACCTCGCCTTCCCGCACCACGAGATGTGCTCGGCCCAGGCTGGGATCGCGACGGGGGAGACGCCGTTCGCCAAGCACTTCGTGCATGCCGGGATGGTCGGCTACGAGGGCCACAAGATGAGCAAGTCCCGAGGCAACCTGGTGTTCGTCTCGCGCCTTCGCCACGCAGGCGTGTCGTCGGCGGCCGTGCGCCTGGCGCTCCTGGCCCACCACTACCGCAGCGATTGGGAGTGGACGCCGGCGGACCTGGAACGCGCGGAGCACCGCGAGCGTGCGCTGCGCGACGGCGTGCGGGCGGAGGGCGGCCCGGCGTTCGACGCGGTGCTGGCCGCGGTGCGCGAGCGGATCGCCGATGATCTGGACACCCCCGGAGCGTTGCGGCTCCTCGACCAGTGGGCCTCGGAGGCGGCCGGGGGAGTGGGCCCGGATCGTGATGCCCCCGAGCGGGTCAGGGTGCTGCTCGACACGCTTCTCGGGGTCGACCTCTCCTAGTCTGGGGCGGTCGAAGGAGGCACCCCCCATGACCCAGCCGCCGCTCACCTCTGCCGCCGCATGGCAGGCCCTGTCCGCGCACGCCGAGACGATGTCGGCCACGACCATCCGCGAGCTGTTCGACGCCTCGGCTGACGTGGATCGCGCGGCGATGCTGTCCGCCGACGGCGCGGGCTGGCACATGGACTTCGCCAAGCAGCGGATAACGGGCGAGACCATCGACCTGCTGATCGCCCTTGCTGAGGAACGCGACCTGGCGGGGCGGCGAGAGGCCATGTTCACCGGCGTGCACATCAACAACACCGAGGACCGTGCCGTCCTGCACACCGCCCTGCGGCTGCCCGCGAGCGCGACCCTGGTGGTCGACGGCCAGGATGTCGTGGCCGACGTGCATGCGGTCCTGGACAAGATGGGGGCCTTCGCCGACCAGGTGCGGTCCGGTGAATGGCTCGGCTTCACCGGTCAGCCGATCCGCAACGTGGTGAACATCGGCATCGGCGGCTCGGACCTCGGGCCTGTGATGGCCTATCAGGCGCTGCGCCACGTGTCGGATCGCGACCTCGTGATGCGTTTCGTGTCCAACGTCGACGGCTCGGACTTCGTCGAGCAGACCCGCGACCTGGACCCGGCCGAGACCCTGTTCCTTGTGGCGTCCAAGACGTTCACGACACAGGAGACCATGACCAACGCGCGGACGGCGCGCGACTGGTTGGTGGCCGGCCTCGGCGGGGACGCCGCCGCAGTCGCGCGGCACTTCGTGGCGATCTCGACGAATGCTGAGAAGGTGGCAGCGTTCGGCATCGACACGGCGAACATGTTCGGCTTCTGGGACTGGGTCGGCGGGCGCTACTCGATGAGCTCGGCGATCGGCCTGTCGACGATGATCGCCATCGGTCCGGAGCACTTCGACGAGCTGTTGGCCGGCCTGCACACGATGGACATGCACTTCCGGACCGCCCCGATGCGCGAGAACCTGCCGGTGCTCCACGGCCTGCTGTGCGTGTGGAACCGCAACTTCCTCGGGACCGCGGACCACGTCGTGCTGCCCTACGACCAGTACCTCCTGCGCTTCCCGGCCTACCTGCAGCAGATGATCATGGAGAGCAACGGCAAGCGGGTGACCGCGGCGGGCGATCCGGTGGACTACGACACCTCCGCGTCGTTCTGGGGCGAGCCGGGGACCAACGGGCAGCACTCCTTCTACCAGATGCTGCACCAGGGCACGACGATCACCGCCGCCGACTTCATCTTCTTCTCGCGGCCGGTCAACGACGTCGGCAACCACCACGACCTGCTCGTCGCGAACTGCTTGGCGCAGTCGGGGGTGCTGGCGTTCGGTCGCTCGGCGGCGGAGGTTGAGGCGGATGGGACGCCGGCGCACCTCGTGGAGCACAAGGTCATGCCGGGCAACCGCCCGAACAGCATGCTGGTGGCCGAGTCGCTGACCCCGTTCACCCTCGGTGCGCTCATCTCGCTGTACGAGCATTCCACGTTCGTCCAGGGGATGATCTGGGACCTGAACCCCTACGACCAGTGGGGCGTGCAGCTGGGCAAGGTCGTCGCCGACTCGATCGCCCCGATGCTGACCGGTGAGGCGGAGCCGTCACTGGACGCCTCGACGAACGCGCTGATCGCACGGTACCGGGCGGCGCGCGGTCGCTGACTCGGTCGGGCGCTGACTGTCGGGCGCCGGCGATCGGGCGCTGGCGATCGGGCGCTGGCGATCGGGCGCTGACCATCGGCGCCGGTCGGTCGCCGGCGGGGCACGCTGACGCGAAGTTCCACGACGTTCGCCCCCGCAGGACGTCGCCATCCGGCCCGCTCAGGGTCGTGGATCGGCCATGCCGTGGGCGCCTCGCTCGGCGTCCACAGATGCGGCTCGTGGGGCTGGCGATGTCGGACGTGTTCGATAGGGTGGGGTCATGAGTCGAACAGGTGTTCGACGCGCTGCGGGCAGGAGGGGCGATGGGGGTACGGGGGTTGGGCGGTCCACGTCTGTCGGTTGAAGACCGGGCGCTGGCTGCGGCGCCGGCGGCCTCCGCCCACGTGGCAGACGTCTGGCGGGTGCTGTCCACCCAGGCGGCTGAGGAGCTTCCGGCCATGGGCCTGACAGCCGGGGATCGGCCGGCAGCGGACGTGGAGGTGCTGTGCTCGTCGGTCGCGATGGCGGAGTTCGAGCTGGCGCGCCGGATGGTGGCCGCAGCACGGTCAGGGAGCTTGCCACTGGTTGGGGACGGCGCGATGCTGTTGGCCCGGGGGTGGTCCTCGGCATGGGCGCGCCGGTTGGCCCGAGCCGGGGCGTTCGTTGAGGTGCACCTGGCACTGGCGGAGGTGTGGGGTTCGGGAGTGATCGCCAGTGAGCACGTGGACGCACTTGCCCGCCGGGCTGACCACCTCACCGAGGCGCAGATGGCCGCCGTGATCGCCGAGTTGACCCCGCTGTGGGGCACGCTGTCGCCGCATGCCGTGGCCACGTTCGTGGCTCGGGTGGTCCGCATGCTCAACCCACCGGCTGACCCAGACCCGGATGAGTCAGCCGCGTACGAGGCGCGGTCGTTGTCGTTCGCGCTGACCTCAGATTCGGTGATCCTCTCCGGGATCCTGCCCCGGCTGGAGGGGGAGGCGGTCATGGCGGCCGTGGAGGCGTTCGCGGAGCGGTTGCGCTCCGAGGCGGACCATGTCCCAGCCTCGGCACGTCGCGCGGATGGGTTGGTGGCCCTGGTCAACGCCGCGCACGCCACCAGTTCGATCCCGACGCGCGGAGGCCTGCCGGTGTCGGTGTCGGTGACGTTGGACTCGACCGTCGTGGGGGACCAGGTGTGGTCCACGTCCCGCGGTCACACACTGACACGCGCTGAGCAGCGCTTCACCTCATGCGACGCGCTGGTCACCCCGATCGTGGTCGATTCGGGCCACTGCCCGGATACCGTCGCTGAGTTCCTCGCTGCCGCCGAGCCGGGTGCCGCGGGTGCGACGGGGGAAGGCTCCGACGCGGTGTTCGCTGGGGAGGGGAAGGCCGCTGTCCCCACCGCGGAGGTGCGGGTGGCAGCCCTGGCCGCGACTCTGCTCGGGACGCGGCTCCCCCTTGCGGTAGGGCGTACGGCCCGCACCGCGACACCCGCCCAACGCCGAGCGCTCGCCGTTCGGGATAGGGGCTGCATCATCCCCGGCTGCGGGATCCCGGCTGAGGCCTGCCAGAGCCACCATGTCGAGGACTGGGCCACAGGCGGGAACACCGACCTGCCGTCCCTGGCCCTGTTGTGCTGGGCTCATCACCGCCAGGTCGACCTCGGCATGTGGACCATCGTGGCCGCCTCGGACGACGACCCGGTTCCCAGGCCTGAACCTGGGGCGCCACCCGGGACGCCGTGGCCGGCCAACAACGCCGCACCGTGGGTCATCACCCGCACGCCGCGAACACGCTGGCGGCTGTAAGGGGTGGGCTCTCCCGCGTGTCCGGGGTCCAGCGGGTGTCCGGGGGTCTAGCGGGTCTGGAGGACTTGGACCTCGGTGACCGGTTGCTGCCGCTCGCCGTCCATCGTGAACCTGATGTCGCCGGACTGTCCTGCGCCGGTCCATTCGACCTGCCAGTGCGCGGTGGCGCGGACCGTGAAGGTGCCGTCGGGCTCAGCGGTGGACGGGATGAGGTAGCGGTGTCCGCAGGTCGGGGAGGCACCGGTTCCCTTGTCAGGTGACCAGGGGGTGCCGGCGCTGCGGCACGTGAGTCGGCTTCCGTCCCCGAGGTCCCACACGACTTTGGTGACCTTTGCGGTGGCTGTGACGGAGACGGGACCTGCCGTGGCCGTTCGGGTGATGGGTCCGTAGCCGTGTGGGCCCGCGTTCTCCACCCAGAGCCAGGCGTCCATGCCCACCAGGAGGGGTGCACCCGCGTTGAGCGGCGTCATGCCGATCGTGGGGGAGGCGAGGTCCATGCGCTCGATGGCCTTCTCCGCGAGTGTGACCGGGTCAACCAGGACGGGCGCCCCCGCAGCGCCCGCGCTCGGTGCCCAGAACCAGAAGCCGGTGCCGTCGCCGGCACTGAACGCCGCGCCCGGCTGCACGCACTGGTAGATCGTCCCCTCGTCCCGACCCTCCCAGATCGGGTGATCAGCGGCCGGCTGCGGGGACACCTGCTGGACGAAGCACTGGCGCTCCTCGGACCACACCCCGAGGCGGGACGTGCAGTCGATCTCTTCGCCCTTGAACGTGCACACGCGCGTGCTCGGGGACTTGGAGCCAATCTGGGCGGTGCCGGAACCGCCACCCGCGACGGTGCCGGGGGACGTGGAGTTGTGTCCGGCGGTGATGTCGACGGCTGCCCCCCCGATCCCCGAAGCCGTGTCAACGCTGACATTCCCGCCGCCGTCGGCCGGCGTCTGCAGCTAGCGGCGATATCAGGCAAGCGGCCAAGTCATGCAGGCAGGCCAGCCATGACGCTGCCGAGTCAGCACCTCCGATCCTCGTGCCTCATCGGCAACCGTCGACACCCGGTGACCGCCCAACCAGGATCCGGAAGGTACGTCGGTTCGGGTCACGGTGTACTCGAGTTGCTCTCGGATGCCGGGTACGCGCTTCCCATCGGGATCCACGCTGGTCACTGGCCGTGCTGTCGATGCAGGCGTTCAGGACCACGGTCTGGGGATCTGTCGGCGAGGTCGATCTCGACCGGCTCGGCACGATGACAGCACGAGTTCTAGCCCTCTCGGGCTCGATACGTCCACCCGTCGGTGAGGCTCTGCTGGATGTTCTTGAGTCCCTTGTCGCGGAGCTCCCCAGCGGCGACCTTGTTCAGATCGTTCAAGTTGGTGCGGGCGCCGCTGTACAGGTCGGTGATCGTCTGCCGGTACGCGAGTACCACCTTCGTGGCTTCCTCGAAGGCCTGTTGCTCCTCCGGCGTCAGCGTCGAACTCGGCGAGGCAGACGCGCTCGCCACGCCCTCCGCGGACGTGCTGGGCTTCGCGCTCGGGCTGGTCGTGGCTACCGGGTCCGGGTCGCTCGAGCAGCCGGCCAGCAGCATGCCTGCGGCGAGGAGACCGGCCAGGGCGCGGGCGGACGGGTGGGACATGGCGGGACCTCATGCTGCGGAGTGCGTGGATATCCGGAGAGAAGGATACGTCCCGTAGAGGGGTGGCTTGTCCGTTTCGTCCACAGACCGCCCGAGCAGACCGACTGCCCGCGTGAGGGCATCCGAAGACTCCCGCGCCCGGACGAGTCAGTTCGGGCCTCAGGCTTCGAGGAAGCTGTCAGTGCTTCTTGTCCGGCAGCGTTGTGGCCACCTGGTTGCGCTGGTCGGTCTTCGCGTGCTTCTCGGCCCGCTTCTCCTTGATGGACTTGCCGGGCTTCTTGGACATGTGCTGGCGTGGGGACTTGTCTGCCATCGGGACTCCCGTGGTCGGAAGCCTGAATGGCTCCGCACCCTCGACAGTACGCCCCCGAAGCGTCACTGGCTACAGCGCCGCGCGGGCCTCGGGGGCTCCGTGGACTCCCAGGTCGACGCTTGCGTCTGACTACCCCTGACGGCGCAGCGCGTCGAGCAGGCCGCCCAGGTCAACCAGGGCGACCCGGATCGACGAGTCGCTGCACCCGTACGGCAGCACGACGGTGTCGCCATGGATCATCGACCCGCAGGAGTAGACCACGTTGGGCACGTAGCCCTCACGCTCGTCGGCGGTGGGGGTGAGCAGCGGCTCCGCAAGGCTGCTCAGCACAACCGTGGGGTCATCGCGGTCCAGCAGCATGGCGCCGATCCCGTACTGGCGCACGGGTCCAACGCCGTGGGTGAGCACGAGCCACCCCTCGCTGGTCTCCAGGGGCGAGCCGCAGTTGCCGACCTGCACGATCTCCCACGGGTCCTTGGGCGGCTGGAGCGTCGGGCCTGTCTCCCAGTGCCACATGTCGGAGGACTCCGCCAGGCTCGAGGTCTCTCGGTCCCATCGTGACAGCGCGAGGAAGCGACCGCCGACAGGTCGTGGGAACAGCGCCATGCCCTTGTTCTGGGCGGCGGGGCCGATGGCCTGCCTGCTGTGGAAGGTCAGGAAGTCGGTGGTGGTGAGCAGGGCGGGCCTGACGGTGCGCCCGTCGAAGGCTGTGTATGTACCCCGGTAGCTCGTGGAGCCGTCGGCCTCGGTGAACCGGACCAGTCGCAGGTCCTCGAGGCCGTGGCTCTCTGCGGGTCCGCCGGGCATGAGCACGCGCTGGGAGGGCAAGGAGTCCGACGGGAACGCCACGGCGTACTGGGAGTCAGCGATCGACTCCAGGGCCTCGACCGCCCGGCGTGCAGGGCCGCGGGTGAGGCGCTGGCCGCGCAGCGTCGCGATGGCCCGGTCCAGCGCGCCACGGTCGAAGTGCTCGGGCAGCTCGTCGAGCACGTAGTGGGCGGCGTCGCTGGAGTTGCCCCCACCCTCGTTCAACTGATGGGTGAAGTCCGCCTTCGACAGGATCGTGGTCGCGGGGGATGCCTGCACCAGCGGCCGGCCGGGCTCGTCGAACGAGATCCCGTTCATCGCGTCGATGGTCCCGGTGCGGAACTCGATGCTCGAGACATGGCCCTCGCCGACCGCGCGCACGCTCATCAGGAATCGGGTGCTGCCAGCGGGAAGCGATGTCTGGTCCGGGTGCACGACCATGGAAGGGTTGAAGAGCGCTGCTGACTCGACCGCGTACTCCTGGCTGAAGTACGCGCCGATGAGCAGGCGCCGGGCCTCGGAGATCGATCCCGGATCGACAAGCCGGTGGGCGATGAGCCTGAACCGTTCGTCGAAGGTCCCGGCGAGGTCCCGGTGCCGACCAGCGAACTCCGCCATGGCCTGCCTCAGCGCCCGATCGACCTGCTCGTCGGTGAGGGCCAGCACGCGGTCCAGCACCGCCGAGGCGCGGGAGAAGCCGTCGATGAGCATCTCCTGGCCGGGTAGGAACAACTTGGTCACCACCCGGGTGGGGTCGGGGCGCAGGATGACCCCGGTCCTCGTGACCAGTCCGTCGTCCACCAGTCCGTCGTCCACCAGCCCGTCGTCCACCAGTCCGTCGGTCATCGCGGAGCCACGAGCGCGGGACGGCGCGCAAGCTGCAGGGTCGACAGCGCCGCGAGTGTGGACTCGGCGCCCTGGTTCAGGTTGATGCGGGTCGAGTGCAACCCATCGGCGCAGCCGCCGGTCACCTGGTCGTACATCGTGAGTCCGACGTCGTTCGCGCCCAGGAACCACTCCGCGCACAGCTGCACCGCGTCCATCCAGCGGGGATCGCCGGTCGCCTCGTGAGCGCGCCAGCACGCCTCGGCCAGGGCGCTGACCTCGATCGGCTGCTGGTCGAAGCCCGGCAGGGCGTCGCCCGGCGCCAGCCCTGCCGCGGGGGTGACGGAGATGTGGCCGTCGCGGGTCTGCAGGTCGAGCAGCCACTGCAACAGGTCAACGCCGTGCCCCAGCAGGGCCTCATCATTCAGTGTGCGCCCGATCGCGATGAGGGCCTCAGGCAGGACCGCATTGGCATACGTGAGTCGCGGTTCGGGCCAGGGCCACCCATGGGCGATCCGCGGACGGCTGAGCAGGGTGCGCACATCGACAAGCAGTTCGCGAGCAGCCAGGTCGCCAGGCAGCGTGCGCATGACCTCGGCGGCACCGAGTGCGGCGTAGGCCATCGATCGTGGCCAGCGGGACCGGGCCTGCATACCCCGGGCAGCCACCGCCAGCGCGTCCTCCCGGACGACGCCTTCGGTGAGCGCTGAGGCGGTACCCACCGCCCACAGCGCTCGACCCCAGTGGTCATCGAACGTGGGCGAATCGGTCCACACCCGGGCCACGTTCCTGCGGTTGTGGAAGGCCCCGCTCTCGTCCTGGGCCTCCACTGTGAACTGCAGGTAGGACGCCACCATGCCGGTCACCCGGGCGCTCGGCTCCGGTTCACGGGCGGCCACGACCAGTCCCCGCGACACGTCATCGAGGCAGTACCCGTGGTCCCGGCGTGGTTCCGTGAGCAGGGCGTGCTCGAACAGTCCATCGGGGGTGGTCATCCGCTCCAGATGGTCGAAGCGCGCTGCGGGCAGGCTCGGACTGATCACGCGACGGACCGAGCTCCCTCGGCCACGAGGTCCTCGCCGACCGCGATGTACTGCTCGGCCACCGCCGGCCACAGCAGGCTCGGGGCCAGTGACCGCGATGTGGCCGCCATCTCGGCGGTCAGGACGGGGTCGGTGAGCAGCGTGCGCAGAGCCCCGCTGATCGCGTCGGCATCCCCCTGGGGGACCAGGAGTCCGGCGCCGGAGGACAGCAGTTCGACGGCATGCGGGAAGCTCGTGGACACCACGGGCTTCCCGGCGACGACCGCCTCGGTGAGCACGCCCGAGGTGACCTGGTCCCGGGAGTCATAGGGCAGCAGGATGATGTCGGCTGAGCGGACGATGCTGCGCAGCGTCGGACCGTCGAGGTAGCGACCGTCGAACGCCACGTGATCGCTGAGCCCCAGCTCGGCGACCTGGGCCTCGAGCCCTTCGCGGTAGGCCTCGCCGGCCCACTCGACGACGCGGGGATGGGTCTCGCCGACGACCTCGTACATGGGTCGCGGGTCGAGGTCCGCGAGGCCGGCCATGGCCTGGATCGCCCACTCGATGCCCTTCCCCGGCCCCAGCAGGCCCCAGGTCAGGATCGTGGGCCGCCGCGTCGCGGCATCGGCGGAGGTGGGGTCGGAAGAGGTGGGGTCGGAAGAGGCGGTGTCGGAAGAGGCAGTGTCGGCCGAGCCGGCGTCGGCTGGCGCTGTGCCCTTGCGGGAGCCGCCCTCGTCCTCCCAGCGGGTCACGTCGTGGTGTCCCAGCTCCGGAGCTCGGTTGTCCTCGGCGCCATGGGCGATCACCATCACCATGCCCGGGTCCACGTCCCAGCCGTCGAGCAGCCGCTGGCGTGCCGTCTGGGTCATGGTCACCACGACCGACGAGGCGGCGACGACCCCGGCCAGCACGCGCCGCTGGTTGGGGGTCGGGGTGGTGAGCACCGTATGCAGGACGGAGATCACCGGGACGCGCACCTGTGCCAGGACATCGAGCACGTCGGCGCCGTCACGGCCGCCGAAGATCCCGTACTCGTGCTGGATGATCGCCACGTCGTGCAGGTTCAGCGCGTGGGCGGCCGCCTGGGGGGCACCCCGTTCGCCGATCACGAGCTGATGCACCACCCGCGGCTCGGCTGGTTGGGGGCTGTCGACGATCCGGACGATGCCGACGTCGGCCCCGGAGCCGTCGAGGTGGGTGACCAGGGCCTGGGAGAAGGTCGCGAGGCCACACTGGGTCGGTGGGTAGGTGCTGAGCATGCCGAAGCTGATGGCCATCGAGGGGCCTTCCGCGGGGGTGGTACTGCGCAGCAGAGGCGCTGCCGATCTGAGGGCGGGGCAAGTGGAAATCCCCGGGGCCAGCGCCCGGGGGCGGTGCCGCGCACCGTTCCAACGCCAGCCGGATCGACAGGTCCACGGTACCACGGGCGCTTCGGGTCCCCGCCCGATCCGAGTCCCGCCCCGGTCCGCACCCGCACGGGGATTCCCCGCTCCGGCGGCGGCGCCCGTACTCTTGGGGCACTATGCCCACGACCTCCTTCCTGACTGCCCTGACCGAGCGCGTGATCGTCGCCGACGGCGCCATGGGCACGATGCTCCAGGCCCAGGACCCCTCACTGGATGACTTCCAGGGCTACGAGGGATGCAACGAGATCCTGAACGTGACCCGGCCCGACATCGTGGCCGCGGTCCACGCCGCGTACTTCGACGCCGGGGTCGACTGCGTCGAGACCAACACCTTCGGGGCGAACCTGGCCAACCTCGGGGAGTACGACATCCCCGAGCGGATCCGCGAGCTCGCCTCCGCGGGTGCTCGGATCGCCCGCGAGGTGGCCGACGGCTACTCCACCCCGGACCGCCCACGCTGGGTGCTCGGGTCGGTCGGCCCGGGCACGAAGCTGCCCACCCTGGGCCACGCCCCGTTCGTCGACCTGCGTGACGCGTACGCCGAGCAGGTCGCCGGGCTGCTCGAGGGCGGCGTCGACGCGGTGCTGATCGAGACCTCCCAGGACCTCCTGCAGGCCAAGGCCGCGCTGATCGGTGCCCGGCGGGCGATGGCCGCGTCCGGGCGGCGGGTGGCACTCATCGCCCAGGTCACGGTCGAGACCACCGGCACGATGCTGCTCGGCACGGAGATCGGGGCGGCCCTGACCGCGCTCGAGCCGCTGGGCATCGACGTGATCGGCTTGAACTGCGCGACCGGGCCGGCCGAGATGAGCGAGCACCTGCGCCACCTCTCGAGGTACGCGAGGGTGGCTGTATCGGCGATGCCCAACGCCGGGCTCCCGGTGCTCACCGCAGACGGCGCCCACTACCCGCTGACCCCTGCCGAGCTGGCCGCCGCCCACGATCACTTCACCAATGACTACGGCCTGGCACTGGTCGGTGGGTGCTGCGGCACGACGCCGGAGCACCTGCGGGCTGTTGTCGAGCGTGTGGGCGGGCGCGAGGTCCGCCCCCGCGAGCACACGAACGAGGCGGCCGCCGCATCCCTCTACCAGTCGGTGCCCTTCCGGCAGGACACCTCGTACCTGTCCATCGGGGAGCGGACGAATGCCAACGGGTCCAAGGCGTTCCGCGAGGCGATGCTGGCCCAGGACTGGGAGGCGTGCGTCGAGATCGCCCGTGCCCAGATCCGCGACGGCGCGCACCTTCTCGACCTGTGCGTGGACTACGTCGGCCGCGATGGCGCCGGTGACATGCGCGAGCTCGCGGGCCGCCTGGCCACCGCGTCCACTCTGCCGATCGTGCTGGACTCCACCGAGCCGGCCGTCCTCGAGGCGGGCCTGCAGATGCTGGGCGGCCGTGCGGTCGTGAACTCGGTGAACTACGAGGACGGGGATGGGCCGGGTTCGCGCTTCGCCCAGATCGTCCCGCTGATCAAGGAGTACGGGGCCGCGGTCGTCGCCCTGACCATCGACGAGGAGGGCCAGGCGCGCACCGCGGAGTGGAAGCTGCGAGTCGCCGACCGCCTGATCACCGACCTGCGCGACAACCACGGGATCCCCCCGCAGGACGTGCTCGTCGACTGCCTGACGTTCCCGATCGCCACCGGCCAGGAGGAGACCCGTCGCGACGGCATCGAGACGATCGAGGCCATCCGCCGGATCAAGCACGCCCATCCGGACGTGCAGACGACCCTGGGCCTGTCCAACATCTCGTTCGGGCTGAACCCGGCAGCACGCCAGGTGCTGAACTCGGTCTTCCTTCACGAGTGCATCGAGGCTGGTCTGGACTCGGCGATCGTGCACGCCAGCAAGATCCTGCCGATCGCGCGGATCGGAGAGGAGCAGCTGGCCGTCGCCCGCGACCTGGTCTACGACCGCCGCGAGTACGCCGAGGACGGCACGGTCAGCTACGACCCACTGGGCCGCTTCCTGGACCTCTTCACCGGGGTGACGGCCCAGGCGTCCAAGGAGTCCAAGGCCGAGGAGCTCGCAGCCCTGCCGCTCGACGAGCGGTTGCAGCGCCGGATCATCGACGGCGAGCGCTCGGGGCTCGAGGGTGACCTGGACGAGGCCCTGCTGACCCAGCCCGCCCTGCAGATCATCAACGACACCCTCCTCGCGGGCATGAAGGAGGTCGGCGAGCTCTTCGGCCGCGGCGACATGCAGCTGCCGTTCGTCCTCAACAGCGCCGAGGTCATGAAGACCGCCGTGGCCTACCTCGAGCCGCACATGGAGAAGGTCGAGGGCGAGGAGTCCACGGGCAAGGGCACGATCGTCCTGGCCACGGTCAAGGGCGACGTCCACGACATCGGCAAGAACCTCGTGGACATCATCCTGACGAACAACGGCTACAAGGTCGTGAACATAGGGATCAAGCAGCCGGTGACCGCGATCCTCGACGCCGCCGCCGAGCACGACGCCGACCTGATCGGCATGTCCGGCCTGCTCGTGAAGAGCACGGTGATCATGCGCGAGAACCTCGAGGAGATGAACGACCGGGGGGTCGCCGAGCGCTGGCCGGTCATGCTGGGCGGGGCGGCGCTGACCCGCGCCTTCGTCGAGGAGGACCTCGCCGGGCTGTTCGCCGGCGATGTGCGCTACGCCCGCGATGCGTTCGAGGGCCTGCGCCTCATGGACGCCTTCATGTCGGTCAAGCGGGGCGAGCCCGGTGCGGAGCTGCCACCCCTGCGCACCCGCAAGGTGTCGCGCCGCGACAGCGCGACCCGCGAGGTGGGGGAGATCCCCGAGCGCAGCGACGTGGCCGTCGACAACCCGGTGCCGACCCCCCCGTTCTGGGGCTCACGCGTCGTCAAGGGCATCCGACTCGCCGACTACTCGGCCTACCTCGACGAGCGTGCCCTGTTCCTCGGCCAGTGGGGCCTGAAGTCCTCACGAGGGGATGGGCCGGACTATAACGCTCTAGTTGAGGTTGAGGGTCGTCCGCGACTGCGGATGTGGCTGGATCGGGTACACACCGAGGGACTGCTCGGTGCTGCCGTCATCTACGGGTACTACCCGTGCTGGTCCGAGGGCGACGAGCTGGTGATCCTCGACCCGACCGGGCTGGCCGAGGCCGGCGAACGCCCGCTGGAGAACGGATGGCAGCCCGTCGAGCTGCACCGCCTGCCCTTCCCGCGCCAGACCCGCGACCGGCACCTGTGCCTCGCGGACTTCTTCCGTCCGCGCGAGGCGGTGCTGGCCGAGGGGCGCCCGGATGTCGTGGCGTTCCATGTGGTGACGATGGGCTCGGAGGTCTCCGCCGCTGCGGCCGAGCTGTTCGAGGCCAACTCCTACCGCGAGTACGTCGAGCTGCACGGCCTGAGCGTCCAGCTCACCGAGGCGCTGGCCGAGTACTGGCACTCCCGGATCCGCTCCGAGCTGGGCATCGACTCCGGCGACGCCGTCGACCGCACGCAACTGATCACCAAGCAGTCCTACCAAGGGGAGCGGTACTCGTTCGGCTACCCGGCCTGCCCGGACGTCGAGCAGCAGACCGTCCTCATGGACCTGCTGGATCCGTCACGTATCGGGGTCGAGCTCTCCGAGGAGTTCCAGCTGCACCCGGAGCAGTCGACCTCGGCGCTGATCGTGCACCACCCCGAGGCCAGCTACTACAACGCCGGCTGACGGAACGAGCATCCGTGACACTCTCCGCAGTCCTCTTCGACATGGACGGCCTGCTGGTCAACACCGAGCCGATGTGGCTCGAGGTCGAGCACCAGACCCTGGCCGCGCTCGGCGGCATCTGGTCGGAGGCTGACCAGCGGGCGATCATGGGTGCGTCGATGGCCCACGCCACGGCCTACATCCGCACCCTCTCGGGCACGGATCGGACCGACGATGAGGTCGGCGAACTCCTGATCGGCACGATGCTCGAGCGTCTCGACGGCGCCGAGATCCCGATCCAGCCCGGTGCTGCGGACCTGCTCGCGGAGGTTGCCGCCTCCGGGGTTCCGTTCGCCCTGGTCTCGGCCTCGGTGCGCCCGATCGTCGACCTGGTGCTCGCCTTCCTGATCCGATCCGGGCTGCCGGTGTTCCCGGTCAGCGTCGCCGGGGACGAGGTGGCCCGCAGCAAGCCGGACCCCCTGCCCTACCTGCACGCTGCCGACCTCCTCGGCGTCGACATCACCAGGGCCGTCGTCCTCGAGGACTCCCTGAACGGGGTCCGGGCCGCGTGGTCGGCGGGCGCGACCGTGGTCGCTGTGCCGCACGCGGTGCCCGTCGAGGCGGGCGAGCGGATCGTGGTGCGGGAGTCGCTCGTCGGGCTGGACATGGCGGGACTCGCCTCGCTCCTCGGCTGAGCCGGAGTCCGCGAAGCGCTCCGCGCTGCAGCGCGCTGAAGCGGGGTCCTGCGGGGGAGCGCTGTGGACGGCTCTGGGGCGGATGTTGTGCAACGCCCGTAAACTGACCCCCTGACTCCAGGAAGGTTCCCCATGTCTGAGGCAACTGCCGCGACTGATGTCTCCACGCCCGCTGCTGGCGGCCCGGCGGCCCGGGCCGTGGGCCTGAGCAAGGTCTACGGCGAGGGCGAGACCCAGGTCGTGGCCCTGCGCTCGGTCGACGTCGAGTTCGAGGTCGGCCGGTTCACCGCGATCATGGGGCCCTCCGGCTCAGGCAAGTCCACCCTCATGCACTGCATGGCCGGCCTGGACTCCGCCTCCGAGGGGAAGGTGTTCATCGGGGAGTCCGACCTGACCACCATGAAGGACAACGACCTGACCCGGCTGCGTCGCGAGCGCATGGGCTTCGTGTTCCAGGCCTTCAACCTCGTGCCGACGCTGACCGCCGAGGAGAACATCACCCTGCCGATGGACATCGCCGGGCGCAAGGTCGACAAGGAGTGGTTCGACCTCGTCGTCGGCACCGTCGGGCTGGCCGACCGGCTCACGCACAAGCCCAGCGAGCTCTCCGGCGGCCAGCAGCAGCGCGTGGCCTGCGCCCGTGCGATGGCCACTCGGCCCGACATCATCTTCGCCGACGAGCCCACCGGGAACCTCGACTCGCGGTCCGGTGCCGAGGTGCTGGGCTTCCTGCGCCGCAGCGTGGACGAGTTCGGTCAGACCATCGTCATGGTCACCCACGACGCCCACGCCGCCGCCTACGCCGACCGCGTGGTGTTCCTGGCCGACGGGGTCTTCGTCGACGAGCTCATCGATCCTGATGCACCGGCCATCCTGGAGCGGATGATGACCTTCGAGCAGGCTGCGGGCGCCCATGGTGCCGTGGTCTCGACGCCGGTGAGCATCGAGTACCCGGAGTCCGCGCGGAACCCGGGGCCGACGGATCCGCCGGCGCCCTCGCCGGAGTCCGCCACCGAGCAGGGCTGACCGCATGCTCAAGGCGACATGGCGCTCACTGAAGGCGCACAAGGCGCGAATGCTGCTCTCCGGGCTGGCTGTCGTGCTCGGTGTGGCCTTCGTGGTGGGCACCTTCATCTTCACCGACACACTCAAGGGCACCTTCGACCAGCTCTTCTCCAACGAGGTCGCGGACGTCGTTGTGACCCAGGAGCTACAGGCCGGCGGAGACGACGGCCGCGGCACTGTCGTCTCTGTCGTCCCCCAGTCCGTCCTGGACGAGGTGCGCGACATGCCTGGCGTCGCCAGGGCGACCGGCGACATCCAGACCCTGGGTGTCACCCTGCTCGACAAGTCGGGCGAGCCCATCGGTGGCAACGGTCCCCCCCAGTTCGGGTTCTCCTTCCCCGAGTATCCCGACGACCCCCAGCTCAGCGGACTCACCGTGGTGGAGGGGCGCGCCCCGACCGCGCCCGAGGAGATCGTCGTCGACCTGAACACCGCCGAGAAGGGCGGGTTCAAGGTCGGCGACACGGTGAGCGTGGTCACGCAGGGTCCACGCATCGAGGCGGCACTGGTCGGGCTGGCCCGGTACGGGGTCAGCGGAGGACTGGCAGGGGCCACTCTCACGCTGTTCGACCGTCAGTACGCCCAGGAGACCTTCATCGGGGAGGACGCCTGGAACCAGGTGTCCATCGTCGGGGACGAGGGCACGACCCCGGAGGGGTTGCGCGACGACGTGGCCGCGCTGCGTGGGCGCCGGCTACAAGGTGAGCACCGGGCAGGAGCTCCAGGACGAGGCGGCCGAGCAGTTGAGCACCGCGCTCGGATTCATCAACACCTTCCTGCTGGTCTTCGCGTTCATCGCACTGTTCGTGGGCACCTTCATCATCCTCAACACCTTCTCGATGCTTGTCGCGCGGCGCACCCGGGAGCTGGCCCTGCTGCGGGCGATCGGTGCCAGCAAGCGCCAGATCACGTGGTCCGTTGTGGGGGAGGCGTTCCTGCTCGGCCTTCTCGGTGGCGTCCTGGGGATCGTGCTTGGCATCGGCGTGGCCCTCGGCCTGCGCCAGCTGCTCGGCATCTTCGGGGCCGAGCTCCCGGAGGGGAACCTCGTCCTGGAGCCGCGCACGATCGTCCTCGGCCTGGCCGTCGGCGTGATCGTCACGGTGGTTGCTGCGTGGTTCCCGGCTCGCCGAGCCTCCCAGGTCCCGCCGGTGGCGGCCATGCGCGACGACGTCGCACTGCCAGCCAAGGGCCTTCGAGTCCGCGCTGTCCTCGGTGGGGTGCTCGCCGGTCTGGGCGCCGTCGCGCTGCTTGTCGCCGTCCTCAGCGAGGACCTCCCACGCCGCCTGACTGTTGCCGGCTTGGGCGCGTTCGCGCTCCTCCTCGGCGTGATCATCCTGGCTCCCGTGTTCAGCCGTGGGCTCGTGGGCGCGGTGGGAGCGCCGGTCGCGCGTCTTGGTTCCGTTGGGACGCTTGCCGTGCGCAACGCCCAGCGCGACAGGCGCCGAACTGCGGCCACCGCGACCGCGATCCTCGTGGGACTGGCCCTCGTGACCGCAATCGGAGTGCTGGGCGCCTCGACCACCAAGTCGACGGACGCGCTGGTCGACGAGGTCGTCACGGCTGACTTCATCGTTCAGCCCACCAGCTTCGTGCCATTCTCCACCGAGGTGGGCGACGCGATCGAGGCTGTTCCGGGCATCGCCCTCGTCTCTCGCATCCGGCAGGTCCCGGCGATCGTTGATGGAGCCGAGACGACCGTCACCGGCGTGGAGCCCGAGACGATCGGACAGGTCCAGACCCTGGGCATGGAGGCTGCCGCTCTGGCCTCCGGTGGCATCGTCGTGGACACCGAGACCGCGGCGACGGCAGGAGTCGCGATCGGGGACACGATCGAGGTCACCTGGGGCAACGGGCAGAAGGACTCCCTTGAGCTCAAGCAGCTCTACGAGGGGCAGGCGGCCTTCTCTGGTTGGGCGGTCTCGCTGGAGACGATGGAGGCCGCCGGTCTTCCGGCGGTCGATTCGTTCCTGTACGCGCCGTTGGAGCCTGACGCAGATGTCGTGGCGGTGCGGGCGGAGCTGGACAAGGTGCAGGCCGCCTACCCGACGGTGCAGATCCTGGACCAGACCGAGTTCAAGGAGACCATCTCCGGCCAGATCAACCAGCTGTTGAGCCTCGTCTACGCCCTGCTCGGGCTGAGCGTGATCATCGCGATCTTCGGCGTGATCAACACCCTGGCGCTGTCGATCATCGAGCGCACCCGCGAGATCGGGATGCTGCGCGCCGTGGGGATGCTGCGCAAGCAGGTCCGCACGATGATCCGCTGGGAGTCGATCGTGATCAGCTTCTTCGGTGCCTTCACCGGGGTGACGCTCGGACTCATCCTGGGCGTGGCCCTGCAGCGACTGCTGGTCAACGATGGGATCACCGAGCTGGCCATCCCGTGGACGTTGATCGTGGTGGTCCTCGTGGCGACGGCGATCGTGGGCGTCCTGGCGGCGGTCTGGCCCGCACGTCGCGCGGCCAATCTCGACGTGCTGATGGCGATCAGGACGGAGTAGCCCGGGCCACGACCCTCAGGACGGCATGTCCGAGGTCGGGCTCTCGGCCTGTGTGGTCGCAGTCCCCGCAGCGACCACCGCCACGGCAGTGGCGGGGGAGTGCCGCCGAACTCCGGGCACAGCGACTGGTGTGCGCACCACTTGCACAGTGCCGAGGGCCGTGGGCGCCAGTCCCCGGACTCCATGGCGCGCTCGATGGCCAGCCACAGCGCCTCGACCTTGCGCTGCATCGCTCGCAGGTCCTCCTCGTCGGGCTCGTAGCGAAGGACGACCCCGGTGGACAGGTACATCAGCTGCAGCATCGTGGGCAGCTCGCCGTTCATGTGCCAGAGGGCCAGGGCGTAGAAGCGCATCTGGAACATCGCCCGGGCCTCGAACCCGACGCCCGGGGGCTTCCCGGTCTTGTAGTCCACGACACGCAGCTGCCCGGTGGGCGCACGGTCGAGCCGGTCGACGAAGCCGCGCAGGACCAGCCCGGACGGCAGCTCCGCCTGCACCTGCAGCTCACGGGCTGCCGGCTCGAGGCGGGCGGGGTCCTCCATCGCGAAGTACGACTCGACCAGGTCGCCGGCACCACGCAGCCAGTCCAGCGGCTCCGTTCCGTCGTCGGCCAGCATCCCGACCACCTCGGGGCGTTCGGTCACGAGTAGGTCCCACTGGGGCCCGACCAGGCCGATCGCCTCGTCAAGGGTCCGCTGCCCGGCTGGGAGGTCGTAGAGCGCCTCGAGCACCGAATGCACCAGCGTGCCGCGGACGGCCGCCGGGCTGGGCGGCTCCGGCAGGCGGTCGAGGACGCGGAACCGGTAGAGCAGCGGGCAGGACTGGAAGTCCAGGGCCCGGGAGGGCGACAGCGACCGGGAGGGGCGCGCCGTGAGGTCGGTCGGATCAGGCATGGCGCCAACCTACGTCGGGGGTCCGACACCCGACGCATGACACCACGCCCCCGCCGCAGTGTCCTCAGCGCGCTCCTGCGGCAGACGCTTCCGCTTTCGCGATCTGCTTCCGGAATTCGGGAAGCGAATCGTTGGAGGGGAAGCGGATCCTTGCGCCAGGGGTCGGTTCCGCCCGACGAGGCGTGAGAGGCGGCGGGGCGTGTACGGGCGGCGGAGCGTGAGGGGTGGCGGGGCGTGTCCGCCCGACGGGGCGTGCGGGGCGGCGGGCCGGGTGGGTAGGGGCGGCGGCGTGCCGCTCGTGGGTAGGGGCGGCAGTGCGCCGCTCCGTGGGTCCGGTTTGTCGGCGCCCCTACCGTCGCCCGCCTACGATGGAGATGTGGCCACCCCGACGACCCGTATCGCCGGGATCCCCGTGGAGATCCCTCCGAGCGGCATCCTGGGGGTGGCACTCCTGGCCTACCTGTGGATCCCTGCCTTCACCATCGAGGGCGCGTGGAGCCCGTGGATCCTGGCCCTCGTGTTCGCGGTGCTGCTGAGCCTGGCCACCCTGCTCCACGAGTTCGCCCACGCCCTGGTGGCGCGGGCGTTCGGGTTCCCCGTCCATCGCGTCGTGCTCCAGCTGCTGGGTGGGGTCACCCACTTCGAGCGCAGCAGGCAGGCCCCGATGGCCGAGGCGGCGGTCGCGGCGGCCGGCCCGATCGCCACGTTCGCCATCGCGGGAGCCTGCTACGCGGCGACGCAGGTCCTGGACCCGACGAGCGCGGCGGCCGTGCTGGCACGCGCGCTGACCTGGGCCAACATGATCATCGGCATCTACAACTCCCTGCCCGGGCATCCCCCTGGATGGGGGCAACGTCCTGCGCTGCCTGATCTGGGCCGCGTCGGGTTCAGAGCGGCGTGGCACCGTCGTGGCCGCGTGGGTCGGCCGCGGAGTGGCACTGCTCACGCTGCTGTCCCCATTGGCGCTGTCGCTGGTGACGGGGGTCCGGCCCGAGCTGGTGGTGTATGTCGTGGCAGGTCTCGTGGCCGCCATGCTCTGGACGGGCGCGTCGGCGCAGCTGCGCGCGGTCGACCTGCGCGCGCGGGCCGGCTCGCTGACCGCCGGAGGGCTCGCACGGCGAGCCATCCCGGTTGATCGCGACCTTCCGCTGGCCGAGGCGATCCGTCGCGCGAATGCCGCCGGTGCCGGCGCGCTGGTCGTCGTCGACCCGCGCGGCGTGCCCACCGGGATCGGCCAGCACGATGCCATCGCCGCCGTGCCCGAGCAGCGCCGGCCCTGGGTGTCGGTGGCGTCCGTGTCGCGGCCCATCGACGCCGCTGGGGCGGTCGACCGCGATCTGGGCGGCACGGAGCTCCTGACGGAGGTGTCCCGGCGCGGTCGGGAGGAGCTGCTGGTCCTCGACCCCAACGGGCTCGTGTACGGCGTGCTGCTGGTCGCGGACATCGAGGCGGCGCTCAAGGGCTGACAGCCCAACCGCGTGCGCCGCATAGGGTCAGCCCATGACCGACTCGACCCCGCCCACCGACCCAGCCGACCCAGTCGACCCGGCCGACCGTCCTGAACCCACGGCCACCCGCACCGCCACCGGCACCGAGCCGACCACCCCGCCACCGTCGCCCACACCGCGGGCCGACCGGCACGGGCCCCTCCAGCCGGGGGACCTGGTCCAGCTGACCGATCCGAAGGGCCGTCACCACACGTTCCCGCTCGTCCCGGGCAAGGAGTTCCACACCCACAAGGGGGCGATCGCCCATGATGACCTCATCGGCCAGCCCGAGGGGATCGTGGTCACCACCCTCGCCGGCGTTCCCTACCTGATCCTGCGTCCCCTGCTGCGTGATTTCGTGCTGTCGATGCCGCGCGGGGCCACGGTGATCTACCCCAAGGACGCCGCCGCGATCGTCGGACTGGCCGACATCTTCCCCGGTGCGCACGTGGTGGAGGCCGGCGTCGGCTCCGGTGCCCTGACCTGCTCGCTGCTGCGCGCCGTGGGGCCCACGGGGCGGGTGACGTCCTACGAGCGTCGCGCTGACTTCGCCGACATCGCTCGGGACAACGTCGAGCGCTTCCTGGGCGGTCCGCAGCCGAACTGGACGGTCGAGGTGGGCGACCTGCAGGACCGGTTGACCCTGACCGGCGTGCACCGCGTGGTCCTCGACATGCTCGCGCCCTGGGAGTGCGTCGACGCCGTCGCGGACGCCCTGATGCCCGGGGGGATCCTCGTGGTCTACCTGGCGACCACCACCCAGCTGTCCCGGATGGCCGAGACCCTGCGGGCCGATGGCCGCTTCACCGAGCCTGCCGCCAGCGAGCTGATGTTGCGCACCTGGCACCTCGAGGGTCTGGCCGTCCGGCCGGACCATCGGATGACCGGACACACCGGGCTTCCTGCTGGCCAGTCGCCGGCTGGCGCCTGGGACCGTCCTGCCCGCGAAGCGCTCCCGCCCGGCCAAGGGGGCCTACGGCGCCGACTACACCGGACCGGGGAGTCCCGGCGCGGCGGACGCGGGAGCGGCCGGGGAGCCACCGGAGACCAGGGCCACGGCCGAGACGCCCGCGCCCGTCCCTTCCCTGACCCACGCGGCGACCCCCATCGGTTCCGACCCGGCAGGGCCCGGCCGCTGACCTGCTGCGCGATCCGCTCATCTCTGGGTAGAGTCCGAAGGACCGGAGCAGGAGGTGTGCCATGACGGATCAGGCCGTACCCCCCGACGTCGAGCGCCGCCTGCGGTCGCTGCAGGACGAACTCGACCGGCTCTCGGACACCAACCGGCGGCTGGCCGACACCCTGCGTGAGGCGCGCAACCAGATCGTGACGCTCAAGGAGGAGGTCGACCGGCTGGCCGACCCGCCCAACGGCTTCGCGGTGTTCCTCGCGCGCAACCCCGATGGCACGGCCGACATCCACGCCCAGGGCCGCAAGCTGCGGGTCAGCGTCGCGCCCGGGGTCGAGGACCTCGTCCCGGGCCAGGAGGTCATGGTCAACGAGGCCATGAACGTGATCGCGGGCATGGCCTACGAGCGTGTCGGCGAGATCGTCATGTTCAAGGAGCTGCTCGAGGGCGGTGACCGGGCGCTGGTGATCGGGCACACCGACGAGGAGCGCGTGGTCCGCCTCGCCCAGAGCCTGCTCGACCAGACGATCCGCGCCGGCGACTCGCTGCTGATGGATCCCCGCTCCTCGTACGTCTACGAGAGGATCCCGAAGTCGGAGGTCGAGGAGCTCGTGCTCGAGGAGGTCCCCGACGTCGACTACTCCGACATCGGTGGCCTGGCCGGGCAGATCGAGATGATCCGCGACGCCGTGGAGCTGCCCTACGTGCACGCCGAGCTGTTCAAGGAGCACAAGCTGGCAGCCCCGAAGGGCATCCTGCTCTACGGCCCGCCCGGATGCGGCAAGACGATGATCGCCAAGGCTGTGGCCGCGTCCCTGGCGCGCAAGGTCGCCGAGCGTGAGGGCAAGACCGCCGGACGCTCGTACTTCCTGAACATCAAGGGCCCGGAGCTGCTGAACAAGTACGTCGGCGAGACCGAGCGGCACATCCGGCTGGTGTTCCAGCGTGCCCGGGAGAAGGCCACCGAGGGCACGCCGGTCATCGTGTTCTTCGACGAGATGGACTCGCTGTTCCGCACCCGCGGCTCCGGGGTCAGCTCGGATGTCGAGAACACGATCGTCCCGCAGCTGCTCTCGGAGATCGACGGCGTCGAGGGCCTGGCCAACGTGATCGTGATCGGTGCGTCGAACCGCGAGGACATGATCGACCCGGCCATCCTGCGCCCGGGTCGCCTGGACGTGAAGATCAAGATCGAGCGGCCGGACGCCCAGGCGGCCGGGGACATCCTGAGCAAGTACCTCACCCCCGACCTGCCCCTGCACCCCGAGGACCTCGCCGAGAACGGCGGCTCGGCCGACGCCGCCTGCGAGGCGATGATCCGGCGCACCGTGGAGCGGATGTACGTCGAGTCCGACGAGAACCGCTTCCTCGAGGTCACCTACGCCAACGGCGACAAGGAGACCCTGTACTTCAAGGACTTCAACTCCGGGGCCATGCTGGAGAACATCGTCGCCCGGGCCAAGAAGAACGCCATCAAGGAGTACCTCGACACCGGCCAGAAGGGCATCCGGGTCGCGCACCTGCTCAACGCCTGCATCGACGAGTTCCGTGAGAACGAGGACCTGCCCAACACCACCAATCCCGATGACTGGGCACGCATCTCGGGCAAGAAGGGCGAGCGGATCGTGTTCATCCGCACCCTCGTTGCGGGCAAGCAGGGCACCGAGGCCGGTCGCTCCATCGAGACGGTGGCAAATACCGGCCAGTACCTCTGAGCCACCGCGCCACAGGGGTCCGATCTGAGTAAGTTGCGACTTGTAAGTGCACCCTACTCACACGCGGAGGCCCGTATGGCCGCTAATGCGGTGGCACCACCCAAACAAAAGATCAGTCTGTTCGGCCAGCTCCAACGCGTCGGCAAGGCGCTGATGGTGCCTGTGGCCATCCTGCCGGCCGCGGGCCTGCTCCTCGGTCTCGGTGCTGGCTTCCAGAACATGTACAAGCAGCTCAACGACGTCGACACCATCCCGGAAGGTTTCTTCCTTCTCATCACCAACACCATGATCGGTGCCGGTGACATCATCTTCGGCAACCTGGCGCTGCTCTTCGCCATCGGCGTGGCCATCGGCCTCACCGCCGACGCCGGCGTTGCTGCGCTGGCCGGCACCGTCGGGTTCCTGGTCTTCAACAAGGCGGTCAGCGTCTTCATGGAGATCCAGAACGTCAACGTGATCACGTGTGCCCCTCAGGGCACGACGGGGGTCGTTCCCGACACCTGTCCACCCGCGGACGCGATAGTCACCACGTCGCTCAAATCCACGTCCGACATCCTGAACTGGAGTGACCTGCCGTCGGCGGCGTTCGCCAACATCCTGGGCATCCCGACGCTGCAGACCGGTGTGTTCGGCGGCATCATCATCGGTGCGCTGGCGGCCTGGTGCTACAACAAGTGGTTCCGGATCGAGCTGTCCCCGGTGCTGGGGTTCTTCGCCGGCAAGCGGTTCGTGCCCATCGCCACCGCCACCTTCGCCCTGCTCCTGGGCCTGGTCGGCAGCTTCGCGTGGCCGCCGATCGGCGAGGCGATCAACTCCTTCGCAGATGCGATCAAGGGTCTCGGTGCGATCGGCGTGTTCATCTTCGGCCTGGTCGAGCGCTCGCTCATCCCGTTCGGCCTGCACCACATCTGGTACAGCCCGTTCTGGTTCCAGTTCGGTGAGTACACCAACAAGGCCGGCGAGATCATCACGGGCGACCAGCGCATGTGGTTCGCCCAGCTCGCCGACGACACGCCCTTCGTCGACAACGCGGGCGACGAGACTGGCCGCTACATGGCTGGCAAGTTCTCCGTTCATGATGTTCGGCCTGCCGGCCGCCGCCTATGCGATGTACCGCCAGGCGAAGTCCAGCCAGGCCAAGATCGCCGCCGGTATCCTGCTCTCCGCAGGCGCTGACGTCGTTCCTCACCGGAATCACCGAGCCGATCGAGTTCACCTTCCTGTTCATCGCCCCGTGGCTGTTCGGGATCCACGCGGTGTTCGCGGGCCTGTCGTTCATGATCATGTTCATGACGGGCACGTCGATCGGGTTGACGTTCTCCGGCGGCCTGATCGACTTCTTCCTGTTCGGCATCCTGCCCGGCAGGGAACCGTGGTGGAACGTCATCATCCTCGGACTCGTCCTCATCCCGCTCTACTACTTCGTGTTCACGTGGGCGATCAAGTGGAAGGACCTGGCGACTCCCGGTCGTGAGTCCGATGCTGACGCCATCGCCGACTACGGCGAGCACGAGCTGCAGCTGACCGATGAGCAGAAGATCGCGGCGTTCGAGTCTGCGGCGGTGGAGGCTGACATGAGCCAGGCCGCAAAGGTCCTGGCCGCATTCGGTGGCTTCGAGAACATCACCAGCGTCGATGCGTGCATCACTCGACTGCGCATCTCGGTCAAGGACAAGAGCAAGGTCGACAAGGCCAAGCTCAAGTCCCTGGGCGCCGCCGGCGTGCTGGAGGTCGGAGACAACATGCAGGCGATCTTCGGCACCCGTGCCGAGATCCTCAAGGGCGAGATCCTCGACCTGCCGGGAGCGCCCCAGCGGTAGGGATCGACCCCACCCACAACTGAACACGATTCGACCGTCGAGGGCGGGTGCTCCGCAGGGGGCCCCGCCCTCGATGTGTGCCCGGGGCGTCCGGGTGCCCGGCCTATGCTGGGGCCCATGTCGGTGCACCGGGTGATGGGGCTGGAGACCGAGTTCGGGATCAGCCACCCGGGCCATCCGAACGCCAATCCGGTGCGCATGTCGGGGCTGGTCGTCAACGCCCACGCTGTCATGGCCGGGCGCACCGGGGCGCTGGCCCAGCGCTGGGACTACGACGAGGAGTCGCCGCTGCGTGACGCCCGCGGCTTCGACATGACCCGCGCCGAGGCCGACCCCTCGCAGTTGACCGACGACATCAGCACCGCCAACGTGGTGCTCACCAACGGGGCGCGGCTCTACGTGGACCACGCCCACCCGGAGTACTCCAGCCCGGAGGTCACCAACCCGTGGGACGCGGTCGTCTGGGACCGCGCGGGGATGCATATCGCAGCGGAGGCCGCTCGGGCGGCGGCGAGCCTGCCGGGCGGGCACGAGATCGTGCTCTACAAGAACAACACCGACGGCAAGGGGGCGTCGTACGGGACCCACGAGAACTACCTCATGGACCGCAGGACGCCCTTCAGGGCCGTCGTTGACGCGCTGATCCCCTTCTTCGTGACACGGCAGGTCTTCACCGGTGCCGGGCGGGTCGGGCTCGGGCAGGACGGCCGGCGCGAGGGGTTCCAGCTCTCCAGCCGCGCGGACTTCTTCGAGGTCGAGGTCGGACTGGAGACCACCCTCAAGCGGCCGATCATCAACACCCGCGACGAGCCGCACGCCGACCCCGCGCTGTGGCGGCGCCTGCACGTGATCGTCGGCGACGCGAACCTGTCGGAGACCGCCACCCTGCTCAAGCTGGGCACCACGGCGATCGTGCTGTCGATGATCGAGGCGGGCGGGCCCAACCTCGGCATCGAGCTGGCCAACCCGGTGGCCGCGATGCACCGGGTGTCCCACGACCTGAGCCTGGTTGCCCCTCTGGAGTGCCTGCGCCGCTCCCCGATGACCGCCCTGGAGATCCAACAGGCGTACCTGGGTGCGGCTCGCGTCCACTGCGCCGGGCGGCCGGGCGGGACCGATCCGCGCACGGCTGAGGTGCTGGACCTCTGGGCCGAGGTCCTGGCCGGTCTCGCCTCCGAGCCCAGGGTCCTGGCCGACCGGCTGGACTGGGTGGCCAAGCTCTCCCTGCTCGACGGGTACCGGCGCCGCGACGGGCTGGACTGGTCGGCTCCGCGTCTGGCGGCCATCGACCTGCAGTACGCCGACACCCGTCCGGAGAGGGGCCTTGCGTTCCGGCTCGAGCAGCGGGGATCCCTGCGTCGGATCACCACCGACGACGAGGTCGCTCGCGCCGTCGTCGAACCCCCCACCGACACCCGTGCCTGGTTCCGGGGCGAGTGCGTCCGACGGTTCGGGGATCGCGTCGCAGCCGCCTCATGGGACTCGGTCATCTTCGACGTCCCGGGCCGTGCGTCGTTGGTCCGGGTGCCGACCCCGGACCCCCAGCGGGGCACGCAGGGCGCATGTCGGGGAGCTCATGGGGTCCGTCGACGGGGTGGCTGAGCTGGTGGCGGCGCTCGGGGGGCACTGATGCGCATTCGCGCCAACGCAACCGCGACTCGGGCCGGGTGGGCGTGTGGGGCCCGGGGATCGGCACTAGTGTCGGTCGTGACGCGATGAGGAGGACGACGTGAGCCAGTCCAGCGAGCACCAGAAGGCGCGGCCCGACGACGAGCCGGAGGCTGCCCCTCCCCCCGCCCCATCCGCACGCAAGGAGGCGCTGGACGCCGACGTCGACGCCCTGCTCGACGAGATCGACGACGTCCTCGAGGAGAACGCCGAGGAGTTCGTGCGGGGCTTCGTCCAGAAGGGTGGCCAGTAGGTGACCGACACGCCCCCTGACGTCCGCCTTCTCGATGGTCGGGGAGGCCTCGTTCGCCCAGTTCCTCGCCCAGCACCGACCTGATCTGCTCGGGCATCTGGGCAACACCGGCTCGGGCTCGATCGACGCCCCGCACGGGACCACCATCGTGGCGGCCACGTGGGCCAACGGCGTGGTGATGGCCGGTGACCGGCGCGCGACGATGGGCAACGTCATCGCCCAGCGCACCATCGAGAAGGTGTTCCCCGCCGACGAGCACGCATGCATCGGCATCGCCGGCTCGGCCGGGATCGCCATCGAGCTCGTGCGCCTGTTCCAGGTGGAGCTCGAGCACTACGAGAAGATCGAGGGCTCGTCGCTGTCGCTGGACGGCAAGGCCAACCGGCTCGCCTCCCTGCTGCGCTCCAACCTCGGGCTGGCGATGCAGGGCCTGGCCGCCGTGCCGATGCTCGCCGGGTACGACCTGGCCCGCAGCACCGGGCGGATCTTCTCCTACGACGTCACCGGCGGGCGCTACGAGGAGCATGACTTCTACTCGGTCGGGTCCGGGTCGATGTTCGCCCGCGGTGCCCTGAAGAAGCTCTACACCCAGGGCATGCCCGAGACCCAGGCCGTCGAGGTCTGTGTGGAGGCGCTCTACGACGCCGCCGACGACGACTCCGCCACCGGCGGCCCCGACCTCGCCCGCAAGATCTTCCCGGTCGTGGCCGTGGTGGACGCCGACGGGTTCCGACGGGTCGACCCGACCGAGTTGGAGCGGATCTGCCAGGCGGTCGTGGACCGCCGGATGCAGCGCCCCGACGGTCCTGTGGCGCGGATGGGGGAGTGACGACATGAGCATGCCGTTCTACGTCTCACCCGAGCAGCTGATCAAGGACAAGGCCGACTACGCGCGCAAGGGGATCGCCCGGGGCCGCAGCGTCGTGGTGCTGCAGGTCGCCGAGGGCATCCTCCTCGTGGCCGAGAACCCCTCACGGGCGCTGCACAAGATCAGCGAGATCTACGACCGGATCGGCTTCGCGGCGGTCGGCAAGTACAACGAGTTCGAGAACCTGCGCGTGGCCGGCGTGCGCCTGGCCGACATGCGCGGCTACGCCTACGACCGCCGTGACGTCACGGGCCGCAGCCTGGCCAACGCCTACGCCCAGACCCTGGGCACGATCTTCACCGAGGCCGCCAAGCCCTACGAGGTCGAGCTGGTTGTGGCCGAGGTCGGTGCCGAGGTCGCTGACGACCAGATCTACCGGTTGACCTTCGACGGGTCGGTCGCCGACGAGCACGGGTTCGTCGCGATGGGCGGGTCCTCGGACTCGATCGCCGCGCACCTGGCCGACAACTGGGTGGAGGGGATGACCCTCGCCCAAGGAGTCCGCCTGGCGATCGCCGCCCTGGCGCAGTCCGCCCCGGCCGGCCCGCCGACTGGAGCCTCGGCACCGCGCGAGGTGCCCCTGACCCAGCTGGAGGTCGCCCTGCTGCAGCGCGACCGTCCCCGCCGCACCTTCCGCCGGATCGGACCGGACAGGCTGCGCGAGCTCGCCGATGGTTGATCCGCTCGGCCGGCGGATCTACGGCATCGAGACCGAGTACGGGGTCACGTGCACCTTCCGGGGGCAGCGCAGGCTGAGCCCCGACGAGGTCGCGCGCTACCTGTTCCGGCGCGTGGTGGCATGGGGCCGCAGCTCGAACGTGTTCCTGCGCAACGGCGCACGGCTCTACCTCGATGTGGGCAGCCACCCGGAGTACGCCACCGGCGAGTGCGACAACCTCCGCGAGCTGGTGATCCACGACCGCGCGGGGGAGCGGATCGTCGAGGGCCTGGTCGCCGACGCCCAGCGCCGCCTCGGCGAGGAGGGCATCGACGGCGAGATCTACCTGTTCAAGAACAACACGGACTCCGCCGGGAACTCCTACGGCTGCCACGAGAACTACCTCATCGGGCGGATGGGGGAGTTCTCCAAGGTCTCCGACGCCCTGATCCCGTTCCTCGTCACGCGGCAGCTGATCGCCGGGGCGGGCAAGGTGCTGCCGACCCCGCGCGGGACCACCTTCTGCCTGAGCCAGCGCGCCGAGCACATCTGGGAGGGCGTGTCGTCGGCGACCACCCGCTCCCGGCCCATCATCAACACCCGCGACGAGCCGCACGCCGACGCCGAGCGGTACCGGCGGCTGCACGTGATCGTCGGGGACTCGAACATGAGCCAGACCACCACGCTGCTCAAGGTCGGCAGCGCGGACCTGGTCCTGCGGATGCTCGAGTCCGGGGTCAGCATCCGCGACCACACCCTGGAGAACCCGATCCGCGCGATCCGGGAGATCAGCCACGACCTGACCGGGTCCCGGGCAGTCCGGCTGGCCAACGGTCGGATGCTCTCGGCCTGGCAGATCCAGGCTGACTACCTGGAACGCGTGGAGCTGTTCGCCCAGAGCAGCGGGCTGGCTGCGGTACCGATCTACGCCCGGGTCCTGGACCTGTGGCGGCGCACCCTCACGGCCGTCTCGACCGATGACCTCGGGGCCGTCGACACGGAGATCGACTGGGTGATCAAGCACCGGCTGCTCCAGCGCTACATCGACCGCCACGACCTGTCGTGGAGCTCGCCGCGGATAGCCCAGCTTGACCTGGCCTACCACGACATCTCGCGCACCCGTGGCCTGTTCAACCTGCTGGAGGCCAAGGGGATGGCGGCCACGGTGGCCGACGACATCGAGGTGTTCGCGGCCAAGTCCACGCCCCCGCAGACCACGCGGGCCCGGCTGCGTGGGGAGTTCATCACGGCCGCCACCGCCGCCCGCCGGGACTTCACCGTCGACTGGGTGCACCTCAAGCTCAACGATCAGGCGCAGCGAACGGTCCTCTGCAAGGACCCCTTCAAGGCTGTGGACGAGCGGGTGCAGCGACTCATCGACTCGATGTGACCCGCGATTCGGCGCTGGCAGGAAGGGCAACTAGAGTTCGCCGGGTGAATCGCCGAACCACCGCCCCCGTGCGCACCCTGACCCTTGTCGTCGCTGGTCTCGCCCTGCTCGCAGGTTGCTGGACCGGATCGGACGGGAGCGGCACGGCCGCGACCCCGCAGGCCTCAGCCCCCGCCGCGACCGCTCCCGCAGTGGCGGCACCGGTGCCGGTGTGCCCGGCCGGCTCGCCGGACGACACGACGTATGAGTGCCAGGGCGTCACGGTCACAGGGGCAAAGGACGCCGAACCGACGATCACGCTCGCCGACGGCTTCCCGCCGGCCACCGAGCTCGCCGTTGCCGATGTGTACGTGGGCGAGGGCGACGCCGTCGCGCCGGGTGCCACGGTGACGGTGAACTACACCGGCGTCGGCCAGCAGTCGGGCAAGGTGTTCGACTCGTCCTGGCAGCGTGGTGAGCCCGCCACCTTCCCGCTGGACGGCGTGATCCAGGGGTGGTCCCAGGGCCTGGTCGGGATGCAGCCCGGTGGCCGTCGCCTGCTGATCATCCCCGCCGAGCTCGCCTATGGCGACGCGGGTGCGGGTGCCGACATCGCCCCGGGGGAGACGCTCGTGTTCGTCGTCGACCTGATCGAGCAGACCCCGGCCGCCTGACCCAGCCCCGTCCGCACCGCCACACCAACCCCCTCCGAGAGGAACCCCCATGGCTGACCTGACCAAGCCCGAGATCGACTTCCCGGAGGGGCCCGCGCCCACAGACCTGGTGATCCGCGACATCGTCGTGGGCGAGGGTGCCGAGGCGGTCCCCGGCGCCCGGGTCACGGTCCACTACCTCGGCGTCGAGTACGACACCGGCGACCAGTTCGACGCCTCCTGGGACCGGGGTGAGTCGATCACGTTCCCGCTCTCCGGACTGATCCAGGGCTGGCAGGACGGGATCCCGGGGATGCGCGTCGGCGGCCGCCGCGAGCTGGTCATCCCCCCGCGTCTGGCATACGGCGAGAACGGCCGGCACGCACTGTCGGGCAAGACCCTGATCTTCGTGATCGACCTGCTCGCCGTTCGCTGATGGCCTCGCCCCCGGAGGGCGGCGGCGTCCAGCCCTACAGCAAGGCCGAGCGGCTGCTCAACCTGCTGATGGCCCTGCGCGGTACGCGGATCGGCCTGGACCGCGAGCAGATCCGCTCCGTCGTGCGCGGGTACAACCCGGACGCCTCCATGGAGGCCTTCGAGCGGATGTTCGAGCGGGACAAGGACGAGCTGCGCGTCATGGGCGTCCCGGTCGTCACCCTCACCGATGCCTCGGGTGTCGTCACCGGCTACCGGATCGAGGGCGACTGGACGCTGCCCCCGCTGGACCTCGGCCGCGGCGAGCTGGCCCTCCTCGGGCTGGCGGCCCGGGTGTGGCAGCGCGCCGACCTGGCGCCGGCTGCGCTCAACGCCCTTCGCAAGGTCGAGGCCCAGCTCGGGATGCGCTCGACCGAGCAGGGCTCGGCCCCGATCGCCGGCCTGTCCCTCGACTCGCCGGCCCTGCACGCCCTCATCGAGGCCTGCAGCACGCGCACCGCAGTCACGTTCGACTACCGCAAGGGCCCCGACGGGCCCGGCGAGCTTCGCCATGTGCAGCCGTGGGGGACTGTCTGGTGGCGGGCGCACTGGTACCTCGTGGGCTTCGACACCGACCGCGACGATGTCCGAGTGTTCCGCGCCTCGCGGATCGAGGGCTCGGTGCGCACCGACCCTGCCGGCCAGCCCTACGAGGTTCCCACGGGTTTCGATGCGGCCGACGCGATCGGACGGTTCGCCCGCAGCGACGCGGTGGTGCTCGACCTGGCCCTGGCGCCCGGCGTCGCCGCGGCGCTGAGGCTCAACGCCGAGTCGCGCGGCCAGGACGCGGAGGGCGCAGACCTGGTCTCGGTGGCGGTCGAGGACCTGCCCTCCGGGATCTCCTCGGTTCTCGCCTACGGGACTGGCGCCCAGGTGCTGGGCCCCCCCGCGGCCGTCGACGAGGCCGTGGGGCAGCTCGAGGCGCTCGTGGCGGCGCTGTCGACGCCCGCGCCCAAGGCGGGCCGCGCACTCACGGCGGGTGCCCTGCCCGGCGGTCCGGGGACGGCGCAGTTCGCCCGCCTCCTTGCCCTCGTCCCGTGGCTGGCCGCGAACAGCGGGGTCCGCGTCTCGGACGCCGCCGACCACTTCGGGATCACCGAGGAGCAGTTGCTGGCCGACCTCGGGTCGGTGATCACCTCGGGGGCTGACGACTGGACCCTGTTCGACATCCAGTACTGGGAGGACGGCGGGGGGATCGAGGTCATCGACGCCCTCGACCTCGACGCGCCCCTGACACTGACCCCGGACGAGGGCCTGGCCCTGATCGTGGCGCTCAACGCCCTGGCCACGGTGCCAGGTGGCGCCGACAGCGACGAGCTCGCCTCCGTGACCGCCAAGCTGGCTGCGGCCCTCGGGCGACACGCCCCGGCCCCGGGCGTCCTCGCGGTCCGTGTGGACCTGCCTGAGCATGTCGTCGGTGCGGTCGAGCAGGCGCTGGCGACTGAGCGGGCCGTTGAGCTGACCTACCTCGGCGCAGTCCGTGATGAGGTGACCCACCGGGTCGTCGACCCGCTCGGGGTCGTCGTTGTGGACGGCTACGGCTACGTGCGCGGGTACTGCCGCTCGGCTGGCGGACTTCGGATGTTCCGGGTGGACCGGATCCGCGCGATCGCCGTCAGCGATCTTCCCGCCCGCGCCATCGATGCACCGGCCGAGGTCGAGCCGATGTCGGTGGCGCTCGGGTCGACGGGGCTCACGGTCCTCGTGGATGTCCCCGAGGGCGCGCCCCTGCTGGACCGCAATCCCGTCACCCGGAGGTGGGCGCTGACCGACGGCGGTGTGCGTGCCGAGCTGCCGGTGGGCGACTTCACCTGGGCCCGGCGACTGGTCCTGGGGTCCGGCGGGGCGATCGTGCTGCGTGATCCGGAGTGGCTCGTGGCCGAGCTGATCGACACCGCGACGGCGTCGCTGCGCCTGTACCGCCCGGAAATCGGTGCTCAGGGAGCCTCTGAGTAGTTGCATCACCACCCTGCGCGGTCACATGATGCGTGCGGGGCCTCAAGTCCACGGCGGCGGGCACCGATGCGACTGGCATCCAGGCAACGCGAGGAGGTGGATGTGATGACAACCATCAAGGCCACGTGCCCACGATGTGGGGACGTCGACCTCGTCCCGGCCGACGTGCGGGTGACAGTCGCTCGTGAGCTCGGCTGGTCCACGTACACGTTCACCTGCGGGGGCTGCGCCGACAGCATCTGCAAGTCCGCAGACGAGGACGTCGTCCAGCTGCTGACGGGTGCGGGCGTCCGGGTGGACCACCTGGCGATCCCGCTGGAGTACCTCGAGTCCCGGGTGATCGAGCGGACCTGCACCCCGCTGACCCGCGACGACCTCCTCGACTTCGCCCTCTGGCTGGCTTCGGTCGACGACATCGTGATGGCGGCCGACCAGGAGGTCTGAGCCGCGACGCGAACCGGGACGGATTGGCAATGGGCACTGGCAGTCGTACGCTCTGATCATCCCGTGAACGCGGGTCCTGACGCTGGAGGGTCCCATGCCCAACATTCGCGGCCCTGAGCTGCTCATCCTGGTCCTGGTCGTCGTGCTGCTCTTCGGCGCCAAGCGCCTGCCGGATGCCGCACGCAGTGTCGGGCGCTCGTTGCGGATCTTCAAGGCCGAGACCAAGGGGCTGATCGACGGCGAGGAAGCCCCGGAGACCACCGCCACAAGGGCGGCGGCCCCGGCAGCACCGGTTGCCCTCCCGCCTGCGCAGCAGGCCGCCATCCCGCCAGTGAACCCCGTGCCCCCGGCTGACGCCGCGGCCGGCGACAACGCCCTGGCAGCACAGGCCGACGCCGCCCCCTCCTCCCTGCAGCCGCAGCCCCCCAGCCAGGCGTGAGCGCCCCGCCCGTGCGCGGCGGAACCAAGGGCCGCAGTGCCAGCGCCCGCAAGGACGAAGCCCGCAACGACAACGCCGAGGCGGCCATGCCGCTGCGCGAGCACCTGGGCGAGCTGCGCTCCCGGCTGGTGAAGTCGCTGCTCGCGATCGCCGTCGGCATGGCCGCAGCCTGGTTCTTCTATGACGAGATCTTCGCGGTCATCCGCGCACCGTTCGACGACGTCGTCGCCGAGACCGAGGCCCAGGGCCGCGAGATGACCCTGGCCTTCACCGGCGTGGCCGACCCGTTCGTGATGCAGCTCAAGGTGGTCGGCGTCACCGGGATCCTGCTGGCGAGCCCGGTCTGGCTCTACCAGCTCTGGCGGTTCGTGACCCCGGGCCTGCACCGGAACGAGCGCCGTTGGGCCCTCGGGTTCGCCGTCGTCGCCACGCCGATGTTCCTCGCCGGGGCTTTCCTGGCCTACTGGGTCATGCCGCGGGGGCTGCAGATCCTGCTCGGCTTCACCCCGGAGAAGATCGAGAACATCATCTCGGTCGACCGCTACCTGTCGTTCTTCCTGCGGATGATGCTGGTCTTCGGACTCGGGTTCATGCTGCCGCTGCTCGTGGTCCTCCTCAACTTCGCCGGGGTCCTCTCCGCGCAGCGGCTGTGGTCGTGGTGGCGATGGATCGTCCTCGGGGTCGTGGTGTTCGCAGCCGCAGCCACTCCCACGGGTGACCCGTTCAACCTCGGGCTGCTGGCGGGGCCGATGCTCGTCCTGATGCTCCTGGCCGGGTTGGTCTGCTGGCTCAACGACCGCCGCCGGTCCCGGCGCCGTGGTGTTGAGCCCGAATGGGACGACGACGAGACATCGCCATTGGACGCCTGAGTGAGCCGTTCACTGCAGTAGCGTGCACGCCGTGGAGCGACGTATCGGAGTACTGGTCAACCCCGCGTCCGGTGCGGGGAGGGTGGGGCGGCACAGGGCCGCGGTGCTGCGCGGGCTGGCAAGCCGGGGTGACCACATCGTGGTCATCGAGGGGCAGTCAGCCGAGGACGCCGAGCACCTCCTGGCCGACGCGATGGCCGACGGCCTGGACATCCTCGTGGCGGTCGGTGGGGATGGCACCGTGCACCAGGCGCTGCAGGCGGTGGTCGGCACGGACACCGCCCTCGGGATCATCCCGCTGGGGACGGGCAACGATGCGGGGAACTCCGTCGGCCTGGCCAAGGCGAGCCCGGAGT
Source organism: uncultured Actinomycetes bacterium (assembly GCA_963700475.1). Taxonomy (GTDB): domain Bacteria; phylum Actinomycetota; class Actinomycetes; order S36-B12; family CAIYMF01; genus Prado023. Next base: position 359,162 of record CAVOXR010000009.1, on the reverse strand, counting down.
CGGCGGTCTCGGTGGTCCTGGCCGGCAGCCGCCGCGCGTTCGACGTCGGTCGAATCGAGGCTGCCGACGGGACGATCAGGCACTTCCTGTGCGTGATGTCCTCGGGGTTCGACTCGAGCGCGAACGAGCGTGCCAACGAGATGACCTGGCCCAGTGGTACCGCGCTGTACATCCGCGCGATGCTGGCCGTGCTGCGCACCTTCCGGCCGATCCCGTACCGGGCGGAGCTCGATGGTGAGGTCGTGGTGGACGACGGGATGCTCGTCTCCGTGGGCAACGGTCCGGCCTTCGGGGGTGGGATGCTGGTCTGCGCCGGTGCCGACATGCACGACGGCCTCCTGGACCTGATCTGGGTGCACAGCATGCCCCGGCGCCGGCTGTTCACAGTGTTCCCGAAGGTCTACTCCGGAAAGCACCTGGAGCATCCCGACGTCGAGTCCCGACGGGTCATCTCGGCGACCCTGGACGCCCCGGGGCAGGTCGCCTATGCCGATGGGGAGCGGGTGGCCCCACTTCCGGTGACCGTCACGGCCGTGCCGGACGGGGTGCAGGTGCTCGTACCCCGGTAGCGTCAGCGCCATGGACGATGCCGCGCTGTCCCGGTTCCGCGGACTCTACGAGTTCGGGCTGGACCCCTTCCAGGAGACGGCGTGCGCGAGCATCCTGGCCGGGCGCGGCGTCCTGGTCGCTGCCCCCACCGGCTCCGGCAAGACCGTCGTGGGGGAGTTCGCGGTCCACCTGGCAGTCGAGCGCTCCACGAAGTGCTTCTACACGACGCCCATCAAGGCCCTGTCCAACCAGAAGTACAACGACCTGGTCGAGCGCTACGGGGCTGAGCGGGTCGGGCTTCTGACGGGGGACAACTCGATCAACGGGGATGCCTCCGTGGTGGTGATGACCACCGAGGTCCTGCGCAACATGCTCTACGCCGGGTCCCACACCCTCACCGGACTGGAGTTCGTGGTCATGGACGAGGTCCACTACCTGGCGGATCGGGAGCGCGGGCCGGTGTGGGAGGAGGTCATCATCAACCTCCCCGAGCACGTCAGCGTGGTCGCCCTGTCGGCCACCGTCAGCAACGCCGAGGAGTTCGGGGCCTGGTTGGCGGAGGTGCGCGGCGACACCGACATCGTGGTCGAGGAGCACCGGCCGGTGCCCCTGTGGCAGCACGTGATCGCCGACGGGAGCCTGCACGACCTCTTCGTCGACGAGCGGGGCAAGGCGGTCAACCCCGAGCTGGTGCGCCTGGCGCGCGATGACCAGCGGATCGACAAGGCCCGGCGGGATCACCGCTCGGGTGGGGGCAGGATCGGCGGGCCCAACCGCCCGGCCCCGGGCAGGCCGCAGCGCGGGGGCCGCAGGCCGCGCCCCCTTCCGGGAACCCAGCGCCCCGACGTCATCCGGGCCCTGCAGCGCGCGGACCTCCTGCCCTGCATCAACTTCATCTTCAGCCGTGCGGGCTGCGAGGCGGCGGTGGAGCAGTGCCTGCACGCGGGCCTGCAGCTGACCACTCCGGCCGAGCGCCTGGAGATCCGGGAGCGGGTCCTGGCGAGGTTCGTGGACCTGCCGCCCTCGGACCTCGCGGTCCTGGGCTTCGACGCCTGGCTCGACGGGCTGGAGCGCGGGATCGCCGCGCACCATGCCGGCCTCATCCCCACGTTCAAGGAGGCGGTCGAGGAGCTGTTCCAGGAGGGGCTGGTCAAGGTGGTCTTCGCGACCGAGACGCTGGCCCTGGGCATCAACATGCCAGCCCGCGCCGTGGTCCTCGAGCGGCTGGTGAAGTGGAACGGCGAGACGCACGCACCGATCACGCCGGGGGAGTACACCCAGCTGACCGGGCGGGCCGGGCGCCGCGGCATCGATGTCGAGGGGCATGCGGTCGTCGTCTGGCACCAGGGGATCGACCCGGGGGCACTCGCCGGACTGGCCTCCACCCGGACCTACCCGCTCATCTCGAGCTTCCGGCCCAGCTACAACATGGCCGTGAACCTCGTGGACGGGCTGGGGAAGTCCGCAGCCAGGGAGGTCCTGGAGTCCTCGTTCGCCCAGTTCCAGGCGGATCGGGGCATCGTCGGGCTGGCCCGGCAGATCCAGCGCAACGAGGAGGCCATCGCCGGGTACGAGGAGGCGATGACCTGCCACCTCGGCGACTTCGCGGGCTACGCGGCCATCCGCCAGGAGATCTCGGCCAAGGAGAAGGGGATGGCACGCGCAGGGGCCGCGGCCCGTCGCAGCGAGGCGGCCGAGGCGCTGGCCGACCTCGTCCCCGGGGACGTGATCGTCGTGCCCACTGGGCGGCGTGCTGGCGTGGCGGTGGTGATCGACCCGGGTCTGTCATTGGGCGAGGATCCCCGGCCGTTCGTCCTCACCATCGACCGCCAGGTCCGGCGGCTCGGCACCGTCGACTTCCCGGTGCCGCCGCAGGTGCTGGACCGGGTGCGGATCCCGCGCTCGTTCTCGCCGAGGTCCGCCAACTCCCGCCGCGAGCTGGCCGCCCTTCTCCGGACCCGCACGGACGGGATGGACGTGCCCAAGCCGGGGCGCCGCGCACGGGCCCACGACGAGGATGCGGACCTTGCGCAGCTGCGCGCCAGGATGCGGGCACACCCGTGCCACGGGTGTGCCGACCGTGAGCAGCATGCCCGGTGGGCTGAGCGGGCCCACCGCCTGCGCACCGAGACCGCGGGCGTGCAGCGCCGCCTCGAGGGGCGGACCAACTCCATCGCCCGCCAGTTCGACCGAATCTGCGTCGTGCTGATGGAACTGGGCTACTTGTCGGGTCCCGTCGACACCCCGAAGGTCACCGATGTGGGCAAGCAGCTGAGCCGGATCTACGGCGAGTCCGACCTGCTGGCGATGCAGTGCCTGCGGCAGGGCCTCTGGGACGAGCTGAGTCCCGCGGAGCTGGCAGCTGCGTGCTCCGCGCTCGTGTACGAGTCCAGGGGCACCTCGGAGCCGGGTGCAGCACCCCCACGTGTGCCGGGGGCGATCCACACGACCCTGGACCAGACGATGGCTGTCTGGGGCGCCCTCGAGGTCCTCGAGCGCCGCCATGGCCTGCCGGCCACCCGCCAGCCGGACCTCGGGTTCGCGTGGGCGGTCCACCGGTGGGCGGCAGGGGGGACGCTGCGTTCCGTGCTGGAGGGCTCGGAGCTGACAGCCGGCGATTTCGTGCGGTGGTGCAAGCAGGTCATGGACTTCCTCGGCCAACTGGTGGCTGCCAGCCCGAGTTCGCCGCTGGCCGAGGCCGCGAGGACCGCGATCGACTCCATCCGTCGGGGCGTGGTGGCGGTCACGATCGCCGAGTGACTCGAGGATTGCGACGCAATCGTGACGTTGTGCGGGGCACTTTGGGGTTGGCGCGCACCGAAACGCGGAGCAGGATGGAGGTGTGGCCAGCCAGCGACTGCACGACAGGCACGCACTCCTGGCCGCGCTGTTCGTCGAAGGGCGGGAGTGCGCGGCCCAACCGGTGCGCGGCACCGGGGTCGGCAGGGTCGCCGGCCTGTGCGTCCGGGGGACGTCGCCGCAGTCCGTCCGTGCCGCGCTGGACTGGATGCCTGGCCGCATCCTGGTCCTGGCCGATGGGGGGATCACTCCCGACTGCCTGACATCCGTGGCCCGCAGTGCCCATCTCGACACGCTGTCGGCGATCGTCGTGCTGGCGGCGGGCGGCGCCGACCTCGGTCCACTTGATCGTGTGGAGTGCGCGGTCCCCGTTGTCGTCGTCCCGCGCGAGTCCGACCAGCAGTGGGTGCGGCGGGCGGTCCGCCTCGTCGTGGAGGTCCGTGCCGGCGACCCGGAGACCCTCGACCTGCGGAGCCATCAGCCGCCACGCCCGCGCCGGGGGGGCAGTGCGTCGATCATCCTGGGCTCACCCGGGACCGTCCGGCACTGACGCGCGTCAGGTCGCCCGGGGGACCGAGGCCGCCAGGGCGTCCTGGAGCCGTTCGATGGGTGCCCCGATGCCCCACCGCTCTGCGAGGGTCGTGAGCCCACGTTCGTCGACGGGCCCGTCGGGTATCCGCACATCGACCTCGTCCAGCGGCACATCCGCGGCGCGCACCACCTGCTCCGCGCGCATCAGGTAGTCGCGGTTGTCGCGCAGTGCTGCGGTGATCCGCGGGCTGACCCCGCTCCCGTCAGCCTCGATGGCGCGCAGGATCCCCGCCATGTCCGAGAAGCGCTCGAGCAGGCCGGCGGCGGTCTTGGCGCCGATGCCCGGCACCCCGGGCAGCCCGTCGGAGGGGTCGCCACGAAGGATGGCCAGGTCGGTGTACTGCTGCGGCCGGACCCCGTGCGCCGCGACCACGGCCGCCTCGTCGAGGACCTCGACCCGGCGGATCCCGCGCCCCGTGTAGAGCACCCGGACGCCCGTGGCATCGTCGACGAGCTGGATGAGGTCGCGGTCACCGGTGACCACCTCCACGGGCTCACCCCGCGCAGCGTGCCGTCGAGCCAGGGTGGCGATCACGTCGTCGGCCTCGAAGTCCGGCGCCCCGACCCTGGCGATGCCCAGGGCGGCCAGGACGTCGACGATGATGCCGACCTGGACCCCGAGGGTCGCCGGCTCGTCCTCTGCCCCGTCTGCGGCCACACGGTGCGCCTTGTAGGACGCCAGCAGGTCGACCCGCCACGCAGGGCGCCAGTCATCGTCCCAGCAGGCGACCAGCCCGGTTGGCGACCGGGAGGCCACCAGGGCCGCGCACATGTCGAGGAACCCGCGCACCGCATTGACCGGCGTGCCGTCGGGGGCCGTGATGGATTCGGGGACCCCATGGAACGCTCGGTAGTACAGCCCGGCGGAGTCCAGCAGCATCAGCATGGGCGCATCCTGCCATCGCAACGCGGGGAGTAGCGTGGCGATATGACCGATCGCATGCTCCCGACTCCCGAAGCTGCCGACCTGCTGGACCTCACCGCGGAGATCGCCGATCGTGAGCTGGCCCCGCGGGCAGCTGTCGCGGAGTCGGCCGGTGAGTTCCCGCGAGAGGTGTTCGCCACCTTGGGTCAGGCCGGGCTGCTGGCGTTGCCGTACCCGGAGGAGCTCGGCGGTGGCGGGCAGCCCTACGAGGTGTACCTGCAGGTGCTCGAGGAGCTCGCCGCCCGGTGGATGACGGTGTCGCTGGGGGTGTCCGTGCATGTCCTGTCGTGCTTCCCCGTGGTGGCCTGGGGCAACGACGACCAGCAGGAGCGCTGGTTGCCCACGATGCTCGGCGGTCAGACCCTGGGCGCCTACTGCCTCTCGGAGCCGCACTGCGGCTCCGACGCGGCCGCCCTCACCACCCGCGCGGAGCTCGTGGGGGACCACTACGAGGTGACGGGCACGAAGGCGTGGATCACGCACGCGGGCGTGGCCGACTTCTACAACCTCATGGTCCGTACGGGCGGGACGGGCGCGAAGGGCATCAGCTGTCTGGTCACCCCCGCGGCCACGCCCGGGATGTCCTTCGCGAGTCCCGAGCACAAGATGGGGATGATGGCCTCGCCGACCGCCCAGGTGGTCCTCGACGGTGCCCACGTGCCGGCTGGGGACCTCGTCGGAGCGCCTGGGGATGGCTTCCGGATCGCCATGCAGGCCCTGGACGCGGGACGCCTGGGGATCGCCGCGTGTGCGGTCGGACTCGCGCGGGGGGCCCTCGACGAGGCAGTCCGCTACGCCCGCGAGCGGCAGGCGTTCGGGGAGGCGATCGCGGGCTTCCAGGGCCTGCAGTTCATGCTGGCCGACATGGACACCCAGGTGCACGCCGCTCGTGCCCTGCTGCTCGAGGCCGCCCGGTTGAAGGATGCGGGTCGGCCGTTCACCCTGCCCGCGGCGCGCGCGAAGCTGCTCGCCACCGACGTGGCGATGCAGGTCACGACCGACGCCGTCCAGGTGCTGGGTGGCGCGGGCTACACCACGGACTTCCCGGTCGAGCGCTACATGCGGGAGGCGAAGGTCCTGCAGATCGTCGAGGGCACCAACCAGATCCAGCGTCTGGTGATCGGGCGGGCACTGGCGCGCGGTTAGGATCGCGGGCATGGAGGACATCGACCGCAGGATCGTCGCACTTCTGGCGCAGGACGGACGGATGTCCTTCACGGACCTCGGCAGGGAGACCGGCCTGTCCACCTCCGCCGTGCACCAGCGGGTGCGCCGGCTCGAGAAGCGGGGCGTGATCCGCGGCTTCCGGGCGGTCATCGACCCGGACGCCCTGGGCCTCTCGCTGACCGCCTTCGTCTCCATCAAGGCCTTCGATGCCTCCGCCGAGGACCAGGCTCCGAAGAAGATCGCCAAGATCCAGGGCGTCGAGTCCTGCTACTCGGTGGCCGGTGACGAGGCCTACATCCTCAAGGTTCGGGTGGCATCCCCGGTGGCCCTCGAGGCCCTGCTCAGCGAGATCCGGGCCATCGCCGGTGTGTCCACGCGCACCACCGTGGTGCTCTCGGTCCCGTTCGAGGACCGGCTGGTCCAGTAGCGCCTGGCCAGTGGGAGCGCGCCAGCTGGAGCGCCCAGCTGGAGCGTTCAGCTGGGGTCCTCGTCCGCATGCCGGGCCCACCAGCGCTGCCCCTCCTCGGGCAGGGTGTGGATCGGGTCGTAGTAGCGGTAGTTGCGCGTCAGCGCGTTCGGGTCGTCGAACTCGATCCCGGTGCGGTAGTTCTTGGTCCACTCCGAGATCCCGAGGACCTGGTCGTAGGTGTGCACCTGGTGCACCCACCTCTTGCCGACGAAGGGCACGTCGCAGACGATCCGGGGAGTCGCGAACCCCGGCAGGTAGCCCATGATCGAGTGCTGCAGCTCCTGGGCCTTGGCCAGCGGCACCCGCCAGTGCTCGGCATTGGGGATCATGTCGCACATGTAGAAGTAGTAGGGCATGATCCCGGCGCCGTCGAGCAGCGTGAAGCTCAGGTCGAGCAGGTCGGTCGAGGTGGCGTTGACGCCCTCGAGCAGCACGCCCTGGTTGCGCACGTCGCGCACGCCGGCGTCGAACATCGCCCGAACTGCCTCAGCCACGATCGGCGTGACGGAGGCGGCGTTGTTGACGTGGGTGTGGATGGCCAGCGACACCCCACGCGCGCGGGCCTTGTCCGCGACCCGACCCATCCCGTCGACCACGTCGGGGGAGATCCAGTGCTGGGGCAGGGCCATGAGGGCCTTGGTTGCCAGGCGGATGTCGCGGATGTTGTCGATGTCCAGCAGCTCGTCGAGGTAGGACTCGAGACGCGCCCAGGGGAGGTTCGCCACGTCGCCGCCCGAGACGACCACGTCGCGCACCTGGGGGTGGGTGCGCAAGTAGGCCATGTGCGCAGCCTGCCGGTCGACCGGCTTGAGCACGAGCTTCAGCTTGTCCACGCTGGGAGTGGAGTTGCCCACGAGGTCCATCCGGGTGCAGTGCCCGCAGTACTGCGGGCAGGTGCTCAGCAGCTCGGCGAGGACCTTGGTGGGGTACCGGTGGGTCAGCCCCTCGGCCACCCACATCGCCTGCTCGTGCAGCGAGTCGCGCGAGGCATACGGGTGGCTGCCCCACTCGACCAGGCGGTCGGTGAGCATCGGCAGCATGTAGCGACGGATCGGGTCGGCGTAGAAGGCGTCGGTCAGCGAGCCCGGCCCTGACGGTGACGAGTCGCGCATCATCGTGTTGATCATCTGCGGCGGGACGAGCATCGACATGGTGGCCTTGTAGGCCAGGTCGGCGTCCAGGTCGGCGTAGGCGCGCTCATCGAGCAGATCGCCCATCAGCTCGCGCAACTGGCGTGAGTTCTTGATGCAGTGCGCCCGCTGCCACTGCGCCGAGCGCCACTGCTCCTCAGTCACGTCCGCCCAGCCGGGGAACCGTGTCCAGTCGGGTTCGGAGAGGATCACCCTCTGGTACATGTACGGCTGCTCGGGGACGTGCGTGTCCTGAACGGCGGTTGGCAGGAACGGGTCAAGGATGTCCGTCATTCAGCCAGCATAACGGAAGGAATCGTTGCATGGCCACCATCCGGACGGAGTATCTTCGTGTCCCGCCGGTGGATAGGCTGGGGCCGGGACTGAGGAGGACCATGGATCACCGCACTGCACGCGCCGTGGGCGTGCACCGAGTTCTGGAGCCCGAGGGCGTGCTGCCCCAAGCTGCCTGGCGCCTGGACGCATCGCCCGAGATCGGCCCGGACGAGGTGCGGGTCCGGGTGCGCCGCCTCAACCTCGATGCGGCGAGCTTCCAGCAGCTCCACGACAAGCACTTCGGGGATGGGGCCCGCGTGCGGGCCGAGGTCGCCGGGATCATCGCCAGTCGCGGCAAGATGCAGAACCCGGTGACCGGGTCCGGCGGGATGCTCATCGGGGTTGTGGACGAGGTCGGGGCGGAGTCCCCGTTGGGCCTGGCGGTGGGCGATCGGATCGCCACCCTCGTCTCCCTGACCCTGACTCCGCTGCGGATCACCGACGATCTCGCAGCCTGGGACGGAACCTCCGAGCAGGTGCCCTGCGAGGGGACCGCGATCCTGTTCCGGCGCTCCATCGTCGCGAAGCTGCCCGACGACATGCCCGAGGAGCTGGCCATGTCGGTCAACGACGTCTGCGGCGCGCCCGCCCTGACCGCGCGGGTGGTTCGCGATTACCTGGCGCGGGGGATCACCCCGACTGTCGCGGTCCTCGGGGGGGCCGGGAAGAGCGGCTCCCTGAGCCTGGCCGCAGCCCGCGCGGAGGGGGCGGGTCGCACCGTGGGCATCGTCCCCGTCGAGCGGGAGGCCCAGGTCCTGCGCGACGCTGGGATCGCCGACGTCGTGGCACTGGCCGACGCGCGGGATCCGGTCGGGGTTGCCGATGCCGTCGTCGGGGCGCTTGGCGCCGGAGCGGACATCACGATCGTGTGTGTCACGGTGCCGGGCTGCGAGCACGGTGCCGTGCTGGCCACGGCCGAGGGGGGGACCGTCATCTTCTTCTCGATGGCCACCTCGTTCACCGCGGCCGCACTCGGCGCCGAAGGGCTGGCCGCGGACGTCACGATGCTGATCGGCAACGGATACACCCGTGGGCACGCCGCCTACGCCCTGGACCTGCTGCGCACCGACCCGGCCATCCGCGCACTGTTCGAGGCCCGCATCGCCGGCGACGCCGGATGAAGCTCCTGCTCCACGGGGGGCCCATCTACGCGCCGTCGGTCCCGGGCGCGGGCGCGATGCTCGTCGTCGACTCGACGATCGCGTGGATCGGGCCGGCTGCCGGGGCCGAGCTGCATCGCGACTCCGCGGACGCCGTCGTGGACCTCGACGGTGCGCTCGTGGCGCCGGCGTTCGTCGACGCCCACGTGCACCACACCGCCACCGGTATGACCCTGCTGGGACTGGATCTCCGGGGGGTATCGAGCCGTCAGGCCCTGCTCGACGTCCTCGCCAACGAGGCGCGACGGCTGCGGGGACGTCCGATCATCGGGCATGGGTGGGACGAGACCCTCTGGGCCGATCCCAGGCTCCCCACCAGGGAGGAGCTGGACCGCGCCACCTGGGGCTCGGTGGTCTACCTCTCGCGCGTCGACGTCCACTCGGGACTCGTGTCGAGCGCGCTGATCGCACTGGTACCCGACGTGCGTTCAGCGCGCGGCTTCGAGGACTCCGGGAGAGTCACTGCCCACGCCCACCACCTGGTGCGCCAGCACGTGACGGAGCAGATGCCCGGAGGGCTGCGTGATGCCGCCCAGCGGGCGACCAGGGAGCACGCCGCGGCCGCAGGGGTGGCCGCCCTGCACGAGGCCGGTGGCCCGGACATCAACGGCGCTGAGGACCTTGTGGCGCTCATCGAGCTCGCGCGCACGTCTGCGGGTCCGGACCTCGTGGCCTACTGGGGCCAGCCCGGCGGGCCGCGTGCGGCGCTGGACCTCGGGGCCGCGGGCGCGGCCGGCGACCTGTTCATCGACGGCGCCCTGGGGTCGCACACCGCCTGGCTGCGGGCGCCCTACGCCGACGATCCGGACACCTGTGGCAACCGCTACCTGGAGCCCGATGTCGTGACCGAGCACCTGGTCGCCTGCACGCGGGCCGGGGTTCAGGCCGGCTTCCACGCGATCGGCGACGCCGCCCTCGACATCGTCGTCGACGGTCTTCGCGTCGCCATCGACACCTGCGGCCAGGGGGCTGTCCGGGGATCCCGGCACCGCATCGAGCACGTGACGATGGCCGGTCCGGAGCACGCGGCCGTCCTGGCCGACGCCGGGGTCGTGGCCAGCGTCCAGCCGTTGTTCGACGCCCACTGGGGCGCGCCCGACGGCGCCTACGCCGCGCGACTGGGGACAGGTCGGTCCGCGGGCCTGCACGACTTCGCCGGCCTGGTCCGGGCCGGGGTGTCCCTGGCGCTGGGATCCGACAGCCCGGTCACGGCGATCGAGCCGTGGGAATGGGTCCGTGCGGCAATGTGGCACCACAACCCTGCGGCGCGGCTGAGCGGCCGCGCCGCGTTCGCCGCAGCGACGCGTGGCGGCTGGCGGGCTGCCCGTCGCGACGATGCCGGCGTGCTGGAGGTCGGGGCACCGGCCACCTACGCCGTCTGGGCGGTGGACGACCTCGTGGTCCAGGCCCCGGATGCCCGGGTGGCCAACTGGAGCACGGATCCGCGATCCGGCACGCCCGGCCTTCCGCCGCTGGAGCCGGGGGTCCCTGCGCCGCGGTGCCTGGCGACAGTGCTCGACGGGCGCACCATCCACGTTGCGCCGGACTCATCGGCAGGCGAGGGCCTGCCCGACTCTGGGAGCGTGGCGCCATGAGGCTGCAGCTGGACCCCGCGAAGGTGATCCGGGCACGTGAGCTCGCGGCGATCGCCGGTCAGCCCGTCGTCGAGATGGCTGCGGCGCACACGACCGTGTCCATCGAGCGTGCGGTGCTCCGCATGGCGGGCCTCGAGGGCGCCGATGCTGAGGGCATCCCGTGGGTGAACCGCCTGGCCGACTGCGTGTCCGAGCAGGTCGGGTTGGAGCACGGCGTGGCGCTGCCGGTGTGGGATGCGCTGGCGGCCCAGCGCAGGGCGGGGATCGGTGGAGGCGCCCCGCTGCTGACCCTCGCCCAACGGGCGGCAGCCGGTTCCGTCCAGTTCCGGGTGCCCGAGGGGCGTGCCGCGGCGTCAGCCACGACGGCCGCGATGCGGTCCGCGCGAGCGGGCGTGCGCCGGGTCGACCGGCAGCGTGCCGCGCGCGAGAAGCTGCTCGCCCGGTACCCGGTGGACCACAAGCCGTGGATCTACCTGATCGTGGCCACCGGGAACATCCACGAGGACGTCCCCCAGGCCCAGGCCGCGGCGCGCGAGGGGGCTGATGTCATCGCCGTCATCCGATCCACGGGCCAGTCGCTGCTGGACTTCGTGCCCGAGGGGGCGACCACTGAGGGCTACGCCGGCACCTACGCGACACAGGAGAACTTCCGGATCATGCGCAGCGCCCTGGACGACGTGTCCAAGGAGCTGGGCCGCTACGTCCGGCTGACCAACTACGCCTCGGGGCTGTGCATGCCCGAGATCGCGACCATGGCCGGCCTCGAGCGCCTGGACATGATGCTCAACGACTCGATGTACGGGATCCTCTTCCGCGACATCAACCCGATCCGGACCTTCACCGACCAGCACTTCGCCCGGCAGGTGCACGCCCGGGCCGGGATCATCATCAACACCGGCGAGGACAACTACCTGACGACCGCCGACGCCGTCGACGCCGCGCACACCGTGACCGTCAGCCAGCTGCTGAACGAGTACTTCGCCAAGCAGGCGGGCCTGGCCGACTGGCAGCTCGGCCTCGGGCACGCATTCGAGATCAACCCGGAGATCCCCGACTCATTCCGCCTCGAACTGGCCCACGCACTGCTGGCCCGCACGCTGTTCCCCGATGCCCCGCTGAAGTGGATGCCGCCGACCAAGCACATGACCGGCGACATCTTCCGCGGCTACCTGCTCGACGGGTTCTTCAACCTCGCCGGCGTCCTCACCGGCCAGGGGATCCTCCTTGTCGGCATGATGACCGAGGCCGTGGTCACGCCCTGGCTCTCCGACCGGGACCTGGCCCTGCAGAACGTGCGCTACGTCATGAACGCCGCTGCGGGGCTCGCCGAGGACTTCCAGCCCGCCCCAGGCGGGTTGATCGCCACCCGCGCCGACCAGGTGCTCGACGAGGCCGTGGAGCTCCTGGGTCGGATCGTGGACGACGGGCTGCTGCCCGCAATCGCCGACGGCACGTTCGGCCTGATGAAGCGCCCTGCCGACCGGGGCAAGGGCCTGGACGGTGTCATGAAGCGCGCAGAGGGCTACCTGAACCCGGTCTCGGAGATCCTCGAGGAGGCGCCGGCATGACCACGTCCAGCAGCAACGTCACCCATGCGTCGGGCGACGCCAACCGCAGGGTCATCCGGCCCTACGGGGACGCAACAGGCGACGGCATGGTGCAGGTGTCCTTCACCCTCCCGATCCCGCACGACAAGCGGGCTGAGGGCGCGGCGGCCCAGCTCGCCCGGAAGATGGGCATCGACCCCGCCCTGGTGGTCCACGCCAAGCCGATGGGTCCGGACTTCACCTTCTTCGTCGTGTACGGCCGGGTCAACCACCTCGTGGAGCTGGACAAGGTCGAGGTCTTCGAGCGCGACTACCCGCTGCTGACCCCGAAGGAGGTCAACGCACGGATCAAGAAGCGCCTGCGCCGACCGCTGGTGGTGGTGGGCGCGTGCATCGGGTCCGATGCGCACACCGTCGGCATCGACGCGATCCTCAACATCAAGGGCTTCGCCGGGGAGAAGGGCCTCGAGTACTACTCGAGCATCGAGGTTCACAACCTCGGTGCGCAGGTGTCCGTCCCGGAGCTGGTCGCCTCCGCGGGTGCGGTGAAGGCCGATGCGGTCCTCGTCTCGCAGGTCGTGACCCAGCGCGACGCGCACCTGCACAACACCAAGGAGATGACGGCCGCGTTCCGGGAGGCGTTCCCCCGCGAGCGCAGGCCGGTGATCGTCGTGGGCGGTCCGCGCTTCGATGAGTCGATGGCCGGCGAGCTCGGCGTGGACCGCATCTTCGGCAAGGGCACGACCCCGGGCGAGGTCGCCTCGTACCTCGTGCACCGACTGGTCAAGGAGGGGTGAGCATGAGCACTCAGGATCTGACGCCGGCGGCGCCGGCGGGCCCAGCGGTGGGGTTCCGAGTGGTGCACCGTCGCTACGTGCCCTACTCGCACGCGCACTATGCGGGCAACCTCGTCGATGGTGCCTACGTCCTCGCGCTCTTCGGGGACGTCGCCACCGAGCTGATGATCCACACCGACCGGGATGAGGGGTTGTTCGCCTCCTACTCCGATGTCCAGTTCCGCAGCGCGCTGCGTGGGGGAGACGTCGTCGAGGTGACGGCAACCCTGGTCCGCGCGGGGCGCCGAAGCAGGGAGATCGAGTTCGCCGCCCACGTCGTGTGCCGCGGCACCCCGGAACGCGGAGCCAATTCCGCGGAGGTCCTGGCCGAGCCGCTGGTGATCACGACGGCACGGGGGACCGTGGTCGCTCCGGCGTGAGCCGACGTCGGTGACGCCTCGTCGGTGCCGGCGCCGCGACGTCGGGTGCTGACGGCGGGACCGGCGTCCGGCAGCGGCTGCCCCGGCCGTCGGGGATGATGTGCCGGTGACCGCCGCCACCTCGACCCGCGTGGTGGCCCCGGCGTTCCCTCCCCGGATCCTGGCCGGCGCCGCAGCCGCGGCCCTCCTGGCGTTGGCGTTCCCGCCCTTCGACCTCCTCGGGGGCTGGGCCGCCGTGCCCGCCCTCGCCGGGCTCATCTGGGCATTCCGTGGTCTGCGCCCGGCTCGTGGCGCCCTGCTCGGGCTCCTGACGGGCTTGGTGTTCTTCCTGGTCCTGCTGGACTGGATGCGCGTCCTCGGGCCGGACGCATGGGTGCTGCTCGCGCTGATGTGCGCCTCATTCTGGGCGGGCGCAGGCGCGCTGCTCCCCGGCCTGCTGTCCCGGCGGTGGTGGGTCCTGACTGTGCCGCTGCTGTGGGTGGTGATGGAGGCGCTGCGCGAGCGGATCCCGTGGGGCGGTTTCCCATGGGGCCGGCTGGCGTTCGGACAGGCTGACACCGTGCTGGTGGGATGGGCTGCCCTCGGCGGTCCGGCACTGGTCACCTTCGCGGTGGCCCTGGCGGCCACGGCCCTGTTGGCGGCGTGGGATGCCGTGCGCGGCCGACAGCCTTGGGCGGGCCTGCTGTGCGCGGCGGTGATCGGCGTGCTCGTCGTGGGTGGTGCCCTGGCTCGTGGCGCCGGCTTGGGCGGACCCGATGGGCCCACAGAGCAGATCGCCATCGTCCAGGGCAACGTCCCGAGGCTCGGCCTGGACTTCAACGCCCAGCGCCGAGCAGTGCTGGACAACCACGTGCGCGAGACCCAGCAGCTCGCGCTCGAGGTCGCCGCGGGGACGCAGGCGCAGCCGGTGGCGGTCATCTGGCCGGAGAACTCCTCGGACATCGATCCGCTGCGCAACGCCGACGCCGGCCAGCAGATCGATGTGGCGGCCGATGCGATCGGCGCGCCGATCCTCGTGGGCGGCGTCGTCATCAACCCGGTGGACCCACCCCGCGATGACCATCCGGGCACCGTGCTGAACGTGAGCCTGGTGTGGGATCCGGTGACCGGCCCGGGCGAGTCCTACGTGAAGCGTCATCCCGTGCCCTTCGGGGAGTACCTGCCGTTCCGCGACATCCTCAGCCGGTTCATCACCCGGTTCGATCGCATCCCGCGGGACTTCGCGCCCGGCGATGAGGTCGGGTTCCTCACCATCGGGCCGGTTCCCACCGGGATCGTCATCTGCTTCGAGATCGCCTATGACGACCTCGTCCGCGACGCCGTCCGGGCCGGGGGGCAGGTCCTGGTGGTGCAGACCAACAACGCCACGTACGGCGGGACCGGCCAGCCGGAGCAGCAGCTGGCCATCACCAGGGTCCAGGCAGTCGCCAGCGGACGCACAGCCCTGGTCGCCGCGACGTCGGGCATCAGCGCGGTCATCGGTCCCGACGGAAGCACAACGTGGCAGACCGAGGAATTCACCTCGGACTCGACCGTCACCGCCGTGCCAATGCGTGCCGGCCTCACCCCAGCCATGCGCATCGACGGCCTGTCCGAGCTGATCGCCCTCCTGGCCCTCGTGGCTCTGGTGCTCCTCGGGCGTCGGGGGAGCCCTCGGGCGGGTCCGGCTCAGGACTAGTCGCTCACCGTGTCGGGCGCCCTCCCGGGAGTGATGCGTGTCACACTCATCCCGAATCACCGGCCTAGGAGGAGACGTCATGGGTGCATGGATCGGGACCATCATTGGGGCGCTGTTCGCTGGCATCATCATCGGCCCGCTGGCCCGCCTGGTGATGCCGGGCAAGCAGGACATCGGGATCTTCGCCACCATCGTCGCCGGGGCCGTCGGTGCCCTGGTCGGCGGTGCGATCGCCCAGATGCTGGGAGTCGGCGACACCTCGGGGATCGACTGGATCAAGCTCGCACTGCAGATCGGCGCAGCCGCCCTGGCGGTCTTCGGCCTCCTGGCGATCAAGAAGCCCTCCGCCTGAGCGCGAGGATCGCGTGATCCTCACATCTCGATGAAGACCTCGTCGTCCTCGACGATGACGGTGTAGGTGGTCAACGGCGCCGGCTTGCGCCCTGCGGAGATCAGCTTGCGCGACCATGAGGGCATCGACCGGCCGGCGACCCCGGGCGCCCAGTCGAGGTTCTCGCCGCTCCTGACCACGAACCGGGAGTTGTGCCACGGGCACTGGATGACCCCGTCGGCGTACTTGCGCCCGCCGGGCCCGGACGTGAGGGACAGGCCCAGGTGCGGGCACTTGTTGTGCGCGGCGCATAGTCCCTCGGCGTCCTGGACCACGATCACCTTCTCGCCCTCGACCTCACGCTCGGTGATGACCCCCGCGGGGAAGTCCTCGACCCGTCCGATCCGAACCTTGCGTGCCATGGTGGCCGCCTCTCGTTGCCGATGTCTGCGACGCTACCAGCCCGGGGCCGAGGCGCATCCGGGCGTCGCGAGATCCCTCACACGACCCACCTGCTCTGGCACACTGGCGCCGAAGGCCGAGCGGGCTCGCCATCCGGGCGGAGCCCTTCAATGGTAGGGGAGTGCGATGGACCTCGACACGGATGCCACCGAATCCAAGGGCGGAATCGGAGCCGGTGCGATCGCGACGATCGGCGGACTGGCTGTCCTGCTCATCTTCATCCTCCAGAACACCGAGTCCATCGAGTTCAAGTTCCTCTTCTGGGGCTTCACCTGGCCGTTGTGGCTCTACACGATCGTCGTGGCCGTGTTCGGCGCGATCGTGTGGTTCGGCCTCGGTGTGATGCGCCGGCGCCGTCGTCGCAAGGCCCGCCGCGACGCCCGCTGAGGCGCGGGCCGGCGCGGCCGCCCGGAGCCCTTCCGATGCCAATCGCGGCGGCGTACCGTGGAAGTGGCGGGAGGTGCCGTCATGGAATGGGTCATCGGCGTGCTGACGATTGTGGGGCTGATCGTCGTCTTCCTCGTGGAGTCGATCGCGTATGGGGGAGTCGGGACCTGGCTCGAGCTGCGCTCCGCGAGCTCGGCCGACGAGGTGCTCGAACAGATCGAGGAGTACGGCCCGCAGGCGCCCGGGCTGCGGCTGGACCTGCTGTCCCAGGAGCAGCGACAGGCGGTACTGGCCGATCGCGCCCACCTCGAGGAGAAGCTCGCGAGCAGGCGGGCGTCGCCCCGCTGAGGCTGCCGGCCCGACTCCCGTGTGCGGGACGCATGGGACAATGGTGTGGTGACTGAGCAGTTCGCCGACCTCGGCCGGATCCTGGTGATCATCCCGACGTACAACGAGATGGAGAACGTCGAGCGGATCACCGCACGTGTCCGGGCGGCGGTGCCCGAGGCCGAGATCCTCGTGGCCGACGACAACTCACCGGACGGCACAGGGGCGATCGCTGACGGGCTCGCGGCCGCTGACGACCACATCCACGTCCTGCACCGCCTGGGCAAGGAGGGCCTGGCTGCGGCCTACATGGCTGGCTTCGCCTGGGGCCTGGAGCGCGGCTACGACGTGCTGATCGAGATGGACGCCGACGGCTCCCACCAGCCTGAGCAGCTGCCCACCATGCTCGACGCGCTGCGCGACGCCGATCTGGTGCTGGGCTCGCGATGGATCCCCGGCGGCGAGGTGGTCAACTGGCCCAAGTCGCGCGAGTTCCTCTCCCGTGGTGGCAATGCGTACACCCGGATGGCCCTCGACGTCCCGCTGCACGACGCGACCGGCGGGTACCGGGTCTTCCGCGCCAGCACGCTTCGCGCGCTCGAGCTGCACAACGTGGCCTCGCAGGGCTACTGCTTCCAGGTGGACATGGCCCGGCGCACCGTGGCGTCGGGGATGCGCGTGGTCGAGGTCCCGATCACCTTCGTGGAGCGCGAGTACGGAACCTCGAAGATGAGCGGCAGCATCGTGCGCGAGGCCCTGTGGCGGGTGACCGTGTGGGGTGCCCAGGAGCGCACCGAGAAGGCTCGGGCGGCTGTCCGTCGCCGTCGAGAGGCTCGGGCTTCGAGGCGCGGTGCGGCGGGGGGCGCTGGATGACCCGGTTCCTCACGCTCGCACTCCTCGCGCTGCTGACGGTCGCGGAGGTGGCCGCCGTCCTTGCGCTGGTCGACCGGTTCGGTGGTCCCGTGGCGCTGATGGTGCTGGTCCTGGATGTCGTGGCCGGCCTCGCGGTGATCCGGTGGGGCGCACGCAGCCTGCCCCCGGTCCGTGGGTGGCGGATCGCCGCGGGTGTGTTCATAGCGCTGCCCGGGCTGGTGCTCGACCTCGTGGGCCTGGCACTGCTGGTCCCGCCGATCCAGAGGTGGGTCTCCGGGCACCTCCTGCGTGGCACCGAGGCTGCGATGCGCAAGCGCGGTGTCTCGGTGATCACCGTGACCGACGCCACGGGCGCCCCGCGAACGACTGTCGTCCCTGGGGATGTGATCCCCGGGGAGGTCGTGGAGGCCGACTCAACCACGACCGCCGCGACGAGTGGGAACGCAACGGACCGGGCCGGCGATGAGCCGGAACCCGGTCCGAGGGTCGTGCGCGGCGAGATCGCCGGTCCGAACGACTAGCCGATCACGCGGAGCGGCGGATCTCCTCGCCACGCATCTCGCGCAGGACGTCGAGGCGCTCCTCGAGGACCTCCTCGAGCTCAGCCAGAGTGCGCCGCTCGAGCAGCATGTCCCAGTGCGTGCGCACGTGCTTCTCCGGCTTGCGCTCGGGCTCGACACCGTTGCGCAGTACGGCCGGTCCGCCGCAGGTGGCGCACTCCCAGTCGAAGGGGATCTCGGCCTCGTCGGAGAAGGGCAGCGTGGTCGCGTGCCCCGACGCGCAGTCGTAGGTGGTCATCTGACGGGTCGCGAAGTCCACGCCCGCATCGCTCTCGTAGCTGGTCGATCCCAGCCGCGTCCCGCGAACAGCGCCGTTGCCCATGATGTCGTGCCTTTCCGCATGTGTGCCCGATAGGGCCCGTCACGCACCCGGCGGCTGGATGAAGCCGCACAAGCGAGTAACAACGATTGACATGTCCTACATTCCCCGGCAACGCCCACCCCAAACGCGCGATGATGCGCCGATGAGGATCATCAAGGTGAAGGCACGTGCCGTGGGCACGATTCCCCTGGCCGAGGTCTCGGGACTGGCCCATGGTAGCGGTCCCGGAGGCTCCCCGGTGCTCATCGCGATCGGTGACCGAGCAGGGGCCGTCGCGTGGGCGTCCACGGAGATGGGCACGTCGGGGGGCCCATGGGAGACCGTCGAGCTCGGCAGCGCCTCGGGCACCCGCATCGAGGACGGCGCCGCCCAGCTCGAGGCGGTCGCCACCGACGGCGCTGGTGGCGTCCTGCTCGTCCAGGAGGCACCCAACCGCGCGGAGTTCGTCGCTGCGGCAGAGCGTCGCGTGGTCGCCGAAGTTGCCCTCGTGATGTCCGATATACCCGATATGACAGGGTATGCGGGCCTACGCATGTCCTGGCTCGATCCGGGCTCGTCGCACGCGGAGGGGGTCGTCCTCCTTCGCGGGGGCCGCCTGCTGGTCGTCAAGGAGAAGGATCCCGCGGCCCTCGTGGAGTTCGGCCCCGCGGGCCAGCGGCCCCTGGGTTTCGGCCCGGACCGGTGGCTCGCGCCGGACGAGGCCTGGGTCGTGGGGGAGGGGCAGGTTGACCTCGTCGCTCTGGCTGCCTGGTACCCCGATCCGGACCTCGCCGACGCGTGCCCGGACCTCAGCGATGCCGATGTCGGCGGTGGTGATCTCGTCGTGCTCAGTGACAAGGGCAGCGCGTTCGCCGTGATCGATGCTCACGCCCCTGCGGCCGAGCCCTTCGCCGGGAGCTTCTCGGCGGAGGTCGTGGTCCGGGTCAAGGGCCTCGCGGACAAGCCCGAGGGCCTGGTCGTGCTGCCCGACGGCGACGTGTTGATCGCCTGCGACATGCGTGCGTCCGATGAGGAGAACCTGTTCCTCGTGGCATCGGCGGACTGGACCTCGGGAACCTAGGTCCAGGACCCGCGGCGTGTGAGGACCTCGCGCAGGGCGGTTGGCCGATCGGTGACCAACCCGTCGACGCCGAGGTCCAGAAGGGCCTCCATCTCGACCGGGTCGTTGATGGTCCAGACATGCACCTGCACACCTCGGCGGTGCGCCCGTTGGACGAAGCGGCGCGTCACGACGGGGACACCCCGTGCGCGATGGGGGACCTGCGCGGCGCAGGCGGGGGAGTGGGCGGGGGCCCCCAGGACGAGTCGGGTGACCTCCGACGGACCCATCGACGTCGCCAACCGCGGCCCTGCCTGCTCCCTGAGCCGTGTGAGTCGTGCCGTGGAGAACGCGGCCGCGCACACGCGGTCCCACGCGTCGGCGTCGGCCACAGCTCGCAGGAAGGGTGCAACCGTGTCGTGTGACTTCACGTCGACGTTGAAACGGACGTCAGGCCACCGGTCCAGCGCCTCAAGCAGCGTGATCGGGGCCTGTCCATCGGCCAACCTGGCTGATCGGACCTCGGCCAATGGCAGTGACGACAGCGCGCCCGTGGCGTCGGTCGTCCGGTCCATCGTGGCGTCGTGGAAGACGACCGCGTGCCCGTCGATCGTGGCCCGGACGTCAGTCTCGATCCAGCGGTAGCCGAGATCCACGGCGTGCTGGAACGCCACGGGGGAGTTCTCGGCGGCCTCGGCCGCCCCTCCGCGATGAGCCAGTGCCAGGGGATGGGCACCCACCAGGAAGGGGTGCGTCGAGCGCGACACCTCAGCGACGGACCTTCAGGAAGTCCGCTCCGCTCGTGCTCCAGCGTCCGGTGGGCTGCTGGACCCGCGCGCGCCACTTCCCGCTGCGGGGAGGTGCTGCCTGCAGCGTCGCCCATCCGTCGGCACCGGAGGCCACCACAGCCACCTGTCGGTACTTGCGGGAGCCGGAGGGACGGAACTCGAAGCGCACCAACGTGGGAACGGGGTCGCCCCGCCAGACCTTGTCGGGGTATCGGGCCTGGACCTGGACGGTGAAAGTTGTGGCCTGGCCGCGGCGCCCCGGCTCGCCCAGCGCGTTGAAGCCCCTGAGCCGCACCCGGGCATTGGCCGGGAGACCGGTCGAGGTCATCGTGAGGGCCGCAGCCACAGCCCGGTCGGCACGCACGATTCCCTGGCCGAGCTGGTCATCGCGACCGTTGCCGCTGATGTCGTCGGCAGCAGTCATCTGCACCACCGAGGCAGCTTCGGCGGCGTTGAGCCCCGGGTTGGCCGAGAGGACGAGGGCCACGGCCGCAGCGACGTGCGGTGCCGCGAACGATGTGCCGGACTCCTCGTCGTACCCACCCCCCGGGAGGGCGGCCAGGACCCCCTCGCCCGGGGCGGCGATGTCGATGTGCGGCCCGGTGTTGGAGAAGCCTGAGGGGTTGCCGGTCCGGTCCACGGAGGCCACTGCCAGCACGTTGGGCGATGCGGCGGGGTACTGCACCTGGTTGCCGTTCAGGAAGCTGTTCCCGCCCGCAGCGACCACGACGGTGCCCTTGGCGAAGGCGTAGGCACAGGCCTGGTCCAGGATCGGGTCCCTGTCCGGGCCCCCGAGGGAGAGGTTGATGACCCGCGCCCCGGCATCCGCGGCCGCGATGATGCCTCGCGCCACGGTGCTGCTGTCGCCGTACCCGGCGGGGTCGAGGGCCGAGATCGGCAGGATGGTGGCCTGCGGCGCGACCCCCGCCATGCCGACCGCGTTGAGGGAGCCGGCGATGATGCTCGCCACGCGTGTGCCGTGCCCGTTCTGCTCGGGAGCCGGGGTCACATCGGGGAGCAGGTCGATCTCGGCAAGGACTCGTCCGGCGAGGTCGGGGTGCGCCGCGTCCAGGCCGGTGTCGATGACGGCGACGATGACGCCGGCGCCCTGGTTCGAGGCCCAGGCATCGGTGGCGCCCACCATCGGGCAGGTTCCACTGGGATCGGGCCGAGTGGCTCTGGGTTGACCGCCTCGAAGGCGCGAAGGCGTGTCGTGGGGGCGGCAACCACGCCCGGCTGGGCGTCGAGGTCCGCGGCCAGTTCCGCGGCCTCGGATGGCGAGTCCGCGCGCAGCTTGGTGACCGTGGGCGTTCCCTCACCGTTGTCCACGATCACCGAGACCTCGTTGCGCGTCGAGCGGAGGCTCTCATCGCTGTCGGTCACGTCCCGAGCGGCAACGGGAAGGGTCACGGAATCAGGCAAGCCGGTGCTCGCGGAATCGGTCGCAGGGTCAGTGCCCGGGGTCGCGTCGTCCGCCCACGCCGGAGATGCTCCGGCAACCAGGGCCATGGCCGCGACGCCCGCGATGAGCGGGCGGGTGAACCGGGGCACGGCAGGCTCCTCGCGGGGTGGATGCGGCGTTCTGTGACCAGTATGGGGGTCCGGGCGTCGCGGGGCGTCCCACGGTGTCGTTCGGTCAGGCTAAGGCGACCTAAACCCGTTGTCGTGGCGGATGGGCGATGATGGGCCTGTGCCGGACCGACCGCCTCCACCTGAGGCGGGGTCCCGGGGAGTGGGGGACCCCTCCTCAGGGGTCGGCCGGGCCTTCCTGCGGCTGGGCATGACCTCCTTCGGCGGCCCCGTGGCGCACCTGGGGTTCTTCCGCACGGAGTTCGTCGAGCGACGGCGGTGGTTGGGGGAGTCGCAGTACGCCGATCTGGTGGCGCTGGCCCAGTTCCTGCCCGGTCCGGCGAGCTCGCAGGTGGGGATGGGAGTCGGACTCCGGCGTGCAGGCATCGGCGGCTCGCTGCGGGCGTGGGTGGGCTTCACGCTGCCATCGGCCATTCTGCTCATCGGCGCTGGCATGGCGGTGGGCAGCGGTGTCGTGGTGCCCTCAGGGATCGTTGCCGGGTTGAAGGTGGCTGTGGTCGCAGTCGTCGCCCAGGCCGTCGTGCAGATGGCGCGGGCCCTGTGCGTGGGATGGCTGCGCGCGTTGGTGGCCCTCGCTTCGGCGATGGCCGTCCTGTCGGTGCCCACGGTCTGGATGCCCTCGCTGGTGCTGCTCATCTCCGCCCTGCTGGGCTTGGCGCTGGTGCGCGACCTCGGTGCGCGCTCGGCGGCCTCGGGTTCCGAAGTGGGTGTGCCCGCGATGCCCCGCTGGGTGCCCACGGCGGCGCTCACCGCTTTCGTGGTGCTACTCGTCGGACTTCCTGTGCTGACCCGCGTGTGGCCGGTTGAGTGGCTCGTCCTCGTCGCCGGCTTCTATCGCGCCGGGGCGCTGGTCTTCGGGGGCGGGCACGTCGTCCTGCCGATGCTCGAGGAGGTCGTGGTCGGCTCCGGTGCGGTGGCCCAGGCGGACTTCGTGGCCGGATACGGCCTTGCCAACGCCGTCCCCGGGCCGTTGTTCACCTTCGCCGGGTACCTCGGGGCGGTGGCGGGGGGACCGGCTCTGGGGATCGTGGCGCTGATCTCCATCTTCCTACCGGGCTACCTGCTCGTGGTGGGGGTCCTCGGGCACTGGCACAGGCTGGCCGGTGATGCGCGGGTGCGCCGGGCGCTGGCCGCGGTCAACGCTGCGGTCGTCGGACTGCTCGCCGCGGCCCTCTACGACCCGGTCTGGATCGCGGGGATCACCGGGTGGACGGAGCTCGTGCTGGCCTGCGCCGCGTTCGTCGCCCTGCTCACCTTCCGGGTGGCTCCCCATCTCGTGGTGCTGGGGTGCGCGCTGCTGGGCTGGGCCCTGCTCGGGTGAGGGTGTGCGCCCGGGGGGCGGTGTCTGTCCGCCGAGAATGGACTGGCACTCTAGAACCGGCCCCTGGTTCAGGTGGCTCGAGGAGGCGCGATGCAGCAGGAGCCGGTGCAACGGGCCGAGGCGATCATCCACGGACATCGGGTCGCCTATCGCGTGGCTGGGGATCCGTCGCTCCCGGTCCTCGTGCTCATCCACGGCATCACGAGCAGCAGCGCCACCTGGGATCCGGTGATCCCGGCCCTGTCCGAGCACGCCCACGTGATCGCGCCCGACCTCTACGGCCACGGCGCCTCGGACGTCCCCGGGGCGGATTACTCGCTGGGCGGCTTTGCGACCCAGATCCGCGACCTGATGGACACTCTGGGGCACGACCGCGCCACGATCGTCGGTCATTCCCTGGGCGGCGGGGTCGCTATGCAGTTCGCCTACCAGTACTTCGAGCACACCGAGCGGCTCGTCCTGGTCGACAGCGGGGGATTCGGCCGGGAGGTCAGCAAGGCCCTGCGCGCGGGCACGATGCCCGGCGTTGAGCTGGTCCTGCCGATCATCGCGAACCGGCACGTGCGCAACGCCGGCATGGCCGCTTCCCGGGTCCTGTCCCGGATGCCCGTTCGGCCGCGGCCACGGCCGTCGACGGTCGAGGTCGTCCGCGGGTACTCGAGCCTGTCCGAGAGCCCGTCGCGGGCCGCGTTCGTCCACACGCTGCGCAGCGTGGTCGAGCCCGGGGGGCAACGGGTGAGTGCCGTGGACCGGCTGTACCTCACCGAGGGCCGACCCACCTTGATCGTGTGGGGTGCGCGCGACACGGTCATCCCGGTAGCCCACGCATACCACGCCCATGAGGTGATCCCGGGCAGCCAGCTGGAGATCTTCGAGCAGTCCGAGCACTTCCCGCACATGGACGAGCCGGCCAGGTTCGCCCGAGTCATGGTGGACTTCCTGACGACCACGGAACCGATGCAGCTCGATCGGGCCACGATGCGCGAGCGGATGGCCCAGCGCACCCGCGAGCACCATGAGGCGGGTGAGCGCGCGGAGGCCGAGCGCCTGGCACACGAGGCCGCAGAGTTGGAGATCGCGGCGGGCGAGGGGTACGGCATGCAGCCGCCGGCCGACACCAATGGTGCGGATCTGACTGCCTGATCCGTCCGCCGAGGTGCGCGAGGGGGACTCGGTCGGGGATGCCGGACTGGCACTCTCCATGCCCGAGTGCTAACTTGGAAATGCCCCCCATGGACACAAGGAGGTGGTTGAGGTGGCAACTCGTTTCGATCCGTTCCGTGACCTCGATCGGCTCGCTGAGCGGATGTTCACAACGGCTGTCGATGTCGGCCAGGCGATGCGCGCCATGCCCATCGACCTGTACCGGGACGGCGATCACTGGATCCTGCTGTGCGATCTTCCGGGAATCGATCCCGGTTCGATCGACGTGGATGTCGACGGTCGCGTCCTGACCATTCGCGCGCAACGGGCCGCTGGTCCCGAGGGTGTCGAGTGGCTGGCAGCAGAACGGGTGAGCGGGACCTTCGCCCGCCAGCTCACCCTCGGCGACGGCGTCGACCTGGAGAACATCGCAGCGTCGTACACGAACGGTGTGCTGATGCTCACGCTGCCGGTTGCCGAGGCGGCCAAGCCGCGCAAGATCGCAGTCGACTCCGGCGCGTCAACGCCCGTCCCGCTGACCACGGGCGACGCGAGCTGAGCACCCGCCCCGGATCGCGTCGGGTTTGGGCGGATCGCGTTCGTCGAGATCCGACCGGATCGACTGCCGGGCCCAGCAAACCCGACGCGATCCTGGGGTTGGGCCGCTCCCGTGGATGACCGATAATGCACATTATGTAATGTTGCGTGGAATCGGGTCGCTCTGGGGCCTCCCCGTTCCCGTCGTCCGGTGATGGGCGGGATCCGGTCAGGCCGCGATGAGCAGGCGATCCGCTGTGGCCGCGAACTCCGCTGGGTGGCGCAGCATCCATCCGTGGTTGCCTGCGACGACACGGGTGGACGCAGACGGCGCGGTGCGCAGTCGACCGGCGGGAACGATCGAGTCATGGTCGGCCAGGACAAGGTGGGCCGGCACGGCGCGTCGGTGCAGGGTCGTGAGCTCACCGGTCAGGTCCGCGGTCTTCGCGGCATATGCCGAGAGGGTCAGCGGCAACGGGTTGCGCAGGACCGCTGTCACGGAGTCGGAGGCCTTGATCGCCAACTCCTGGTTGAACTCCATGACCATCCCGCGGGCCAGTGCCATCCAGGACCACACCGAGGAGCCGGCTCCGCCGACGGGACAGATCAGCAGGAGTGAAGCGAAGGTCGTCAGATCCGTGGCCGCGGCCCGGGCGGCGATCCCGGCGCCGAAGGAGTGCCCAGCCACCGGGACCGGCTCCCCCTTGAGTGGCCCGACCAGATGTGCCTGGGCGATGAACTGCGCGTACCCGGCGAGCGTCGATCGACTCAGCGGCAGCGGTTCGGAGTGCCCGAACCCGGGCAGGTCGCACGCGTGGACCGCCCATCCGGATCCGGCCAGGGCGTCGAGTGCCTTGCGGTATCCGGGGAGCATCATCCCCCAGCCATGCACGAACAGGATCGGGCGACCAGCGGGGTCGCCGTACCGATGCCACCCGACGCGACGACCTCCCACCGTGAACGTCGTCGTCACCGCGGGAGCCATGCTCGTTGTATCGGTCGGTGAACCCCGCTGGTGTACCCGGCCAACCCCATTGCGGCACCGGGGCCCCGGGAACGACGAGAGGGCCCCCACCTTCCGGTGGAGACCCTCCCAAGACTGAGCGGCGGTCAGATGACGCGCACGTTCTCCGCCTGCGGGCCCTTCTGGCCCTGCGTGATGTCGAACTCGACGCGCTGGTTCTCGTCGAGCGAGCGGTACCCGTCAGCCGCGATGGCCGAGAAGTGGACGAAAACGTCCGGACCGCCGCCGTCCTGAGCGATGAAGCCGAAGCCCTTCTCGCCGTTGAACCACTTGACTGTGCCTTGTGCCATTTCGTATTTCCTTTGTGTGTGCTGGTTCTGCAGGGCCAACGCAAGTGCCGATCCCTGGGCTGCCTCGGTGGGCCAGCCAGAAATCAAAACGCCCGTCGGAGAATCCGCGGGCGTCCCAACGTGTGGCGAAACCTGCTGTTGCAGCGTTCACAACGGTAGCACGGTTCCGGGCTGGAGTCCCGTATCTGCGCAACGGCCCGCTGGGTCGGTCAGGTCTTCGGGCCCTGCTCGCGGACCGTGCGCACGGCGGTCATGGCGGAGTCGAGGTCGGCCAGCCACTCCCCCTGATGCTGGGCCACGAGGCGCACGCACCATGCCAGGGCGTCGGAGCGTGAACGGGCCACCCCGGCCTCGACGAGGGTGTCCAGGACGATCCGTTGTGGCTGGGACAGGCGGGTCATCACCGGCACGGAGAGCCTGGTGAAGATCTCGGTGGTCTCCCCGCAGGTCGCCCCCCAGGTGACCTTGCGCCCGGTGCTGGCCTCCAGCTCCTTGGCGATCCTGATCCGTGCTGATCGGGTCTCCTCGCGGAACCGCCGGATCCTGCCCGACTGGCCCTCGGCGGAGCCGGACTCCGGGGCGGTGACGGTCCCGACGACCGTGATCTCCTCCCGGTCCCCCACCACTGTGAAGGACTCGAACCAGTCGTCGGGGAGCCGGCCCTCGAGCCAGGCGGTGATACGCGTGTCTTCCGATGTTGTAGTCATGTAAGCATGTAATCACACTTCTCTGGGGACGTCAACGGGTCACACTCGATGGCGCAGCCACTTCTTCCACACTGCATCAACCCCGAGCAGCACGGGGGCGCTCAGGGCGATCATCGGGAGCACCGCCGCGGGCGGCCACGCCTGCCCGAGCACCGTCGCGACGGGCACCACGAGCAGGCACATGAGGGCGAACGCGGTCGACGTGGCCACCGCCACGAGCAGGAATCGGTTGCTGGTCCATGGCTGGCGCCACGCCGGCAGGCGCGTACTGCGGCAGGCGAACGAGTTGGCCATC
This sequence comes from uncultured Actinomycetes bacterium, assembly GCA_963700475.1. Classification (GTDB taxonomy): domain Bacteria; phylum Actinomycetota; class Actinomycetes; order S36-B12; family CAIYMF01; genus Prado023. Next base: position 332,004 of record CAVOXR010000009.1, on the reverse strand, counting down.
TGCATGACGACCACCGTGAGGAATGCCCCACCCGAGGCCGCGGCCAGGGCCGAGCCTCGCGGGAAGGACTCCCCCAGCCTCCACCCCGCCACCCAGAGCGCCGCGGTGAACACCCCGATCTCAGCGACCGCCTCGGTGGGGCCGAGGATCCCGAACGCCCGCCATGCGACGGTCCGGTCCAGCAGGCGGCCGCTGACCGGTGGGTGGTCCAGGACGCGCGCCCCGGCCCGCTCGGCACCCAGCGCTGTGGCCGGCAGCGTGTCCGTGCCGAGGTCGAGGGCGAGGATCTGCATCACCCCGAGGGCCAGCGGGAACCGCCCACCGGACAGCGCCCAGAGCAGGAACGGAGCGAGCTCGGCGACGTTGTCGGTGAGGTGGTAGGTGAGGAAGCGGCGGACGTTGAGGAACGTCTCTCGGCCCTGGCGGACGGCCGCGACGATGGTGGCGAAGTGGTCATCGAGCAGGACCAGGTCAGCGGCCTCGCGGGCCACCTCCGTGCCCGAGAGGCCCATCGCGATCCCGATGTCGGCCATCTTCAGCGCGGGAGCGTCATTGACTCCGTCGCCGGTCATGGCCACGATGTGGCCGCGCGCCTGCAGGGCCTGCGCGATGCGCAGCTTGTCCTCCGGGTCGGCCCGCGCCAGGACCACTCCGTCGTGGTCGACCATGGCCCCCATCACCGCGATGTCGTCCGGGAGGTCGCCGGCGACCAGGACCGGGGAGTCCGGCAGGGCGAGGCCGATCTGGTCGGCGATGCGCCGAGCGGTGGTGGGATGGTCGCCGGTGATCATGGCGAGCTTCACCCCCGCCCGGCGGCACTCGGTGATGGCCTGCGTGACCCCCTCGCGGGGTGGGTCGTGGAAGCCGAGCAGGCCCAGGAGGGTGAGGTGGGCGAGGTCCCCCGTGCCCTGTCCTCCGGGTGGTGCCACCACGTCGCGGGGTCCCTCGGCGACAGCCAGGACGCGCAGCCCACGTTCCAGCAGCCCGGCCAGAGCTCCCTCGGCCGTCGGCGGGACCTCGTCGCATGCCGCGAGGATGGCTTCGGGCGCTCCCTTGCACACGATCTTGTCGTGCAGCACTGCCACGGCAAGGCGTCGATGCACGTCGAACGGGAGGTACCCGTCGACGGGCGCCTCATCGACGATTCCCAGGCGTTGGACGAGGACCGCGATCGCAACCTCGACGGGATCCCCCACCCGCTGGGCCCCGACCCATTCAGGTGGAGGTGATGCGAGGCCCGCGGCGTGGGCTGCGTTGCGGACGGCCACGTCCGCCTGTGGATCGGACAGCGTGATCTCGGCCTGCGCGCTGAACCCGTGACCCTGGATCCTGGCCTCGCCACGTGGTGTCCAGAGGCTGACCACGTTCATCTGGTTCTCGGTCAGGGTCCCGGTCTTGTCGGTGCAGATGAAGGTGGTGGCGCCCAGAGTCTCGACGGACTCCAGCCTGCGCACCAATGCCTTCTGCCCGGCCATCCGTTGGGCGCCGATGGCCAAGGACAGGGTCACGGTGGGCAGCAGCCCCTCGGGCACGAGCGCCACCGTCACCCCGATTCCGAAGATGAACCCGTCCGAGGCGGGCACCCCCAGGGCCAGCATGAGGGCGAAGAACGCCACGCCCACGGCGCCGGCGATCAGCGCGATCATCCGGACGAGGTGCCCGATGTCCCGCTCCAGCGGCGTGGCTGGGCGCGGCTGCTGCGTGAGCCGGGCGATGCCGCCGAGCCGGGTCGACGCCCCGGTGGCCCGCGCGAGCGCGGTGATCCGGCCCTGGATCAGGAAGCAGCCGGCGAAGACCTCGTCGCCTGGGCCGACCTCGCGCGGCGCGTTCTCGCCCGTGAGGGTCGAGGTGTCGACGAGAGCCGACTGGGCCTCCACGCAGGTCATGTCCGCCGTGATCCGGTCCCCCGCGACCAGCAGCACGACGTCGCCGGGGACGATGAGGTCCGCGGTCACCTGTTGCTCGCTCCCGTCGCGCAGGACCGTGGCGTACACGGGCAGCAGCTCGCGAAGGCCGGCCGCTGCGCTCTCAGCCCGGTTCTCCTGCACGAACGCGAACACCCCGTTGACCAGCACGACCGCGACGATGGCTGCGCCGAGGGCCGGCATGCCGCCCACGAGTGCCAGTGCCGCGGCAACCCACAGGAGCAGCGCGAAGAAGTGCACGAACTGCTTCATCAGACGCCGCCATACAGGCAACTGTTCGGCCCGCGGCAGCACGTTGGGCCCTACCCGAGCCAGCACCTCGGCCGCCTCGGCGCTGGTCAGGCCCCGGGGTTGGGAGGGTGCAGCCGTGCTGGCCACGGCTCCCACGCTGCACGCTCCGAAGCTCCACTGGCAAGGGCCGGATGGCCCCGGGTCAGGGCCGCGCCGGGGCGTTCGAGGCGAGCCATTCCAGCAGGACGGCGTTGACCTGCTCCGGTGCCTCGTTCTGCACGAAGTGCCCGGACGACTCGATCGGGACAACGGTGGCCTCGTACGGGAACGCCAGCGTGCCCCGCAGGGCCTCGGGGCTGACCATCTCCTGGCCGAGGAAGGCGTCGTGGACGCCCCAGATGATCAGGACGGGGACCGAGATCGGCGCCAGGCTGCGCGCCGAGCGGCGCAGGGCCCCACGCAGCGCCCCGCGGAAGGCACCCCGGTACCAGTTGACCGGTCCTCGGGCGTCGTCCTCGGTGGCGAACGCCTCGCCGTAGGGAGTCAGGGTCTCGCGGTTCCACACCTCCCGGACGTACGAGCCCCCGCGCAGCATCCCGGGCATGGAGCGGCTGACGAACCTCTCGGGCAGCACCGGCAGCTGGAAGAAGAACATGTACCAGGACTTCCGGAGCTGTCGCGGGCTGCTCAGCAGGTGCTGGGCGAGCACTCGTGGGGGTGGGCAGTTCATCGCGACCAGGGCGGTCACTCGCTCCGGGTACAGCTGGGCAACCGTCCACGCCAGTGCCCCGCCCCAGTCGTGGCCGACCACGATCGCGTGCTCAGCGCTGACCGCGTCGAGCATCGCGATGACGTCGGCAGCGAGGTCCGCCGTGGCGTAGGACCCGTCACGCACGGACCCGGCGTACCCGCGCTGGTTGGGGGCGACGACCCGGTAACCCACGGCCGCGAGTTCCGGGATCTGGTGGCGCCACGAGATGTTGAGCTCGGGGAATCCATGGAGCAGGACGACGACGGGGCCGTCCTCGGGGCCCTCGATGATGGTCTCGAAGTCGCCGCGTTCCGTGTGCAGGATGGTCATGCGCTGATCCTGTCGCATCGACTCAGGTCAGTGAACGGCGCACCTCGTCGAGGACATCGGAGATCGAGTCGCGCACCACGACCTCGGCCCCGTCGTCGTAGGGCGTCGGCTCGGCGTTGACGATGGCCAGCGTCCCGGCGACACCCGCGAGGCCCGCGACCGGGTTCACCTGCAACGACGTCCCGATGGCGACGAGCAGGTCGGCCTCGTCGGCGGCGGTGAACGCGGCGTCGAGCACATCGGGGTCCAGGGACTGGCCGAACGAGATCGTCGCGGTCTTGAGGATGCCCCCGCACAGCACGCACGGTGGGTCGGGCTCCGGGCGGGCCAGCACCTCGAGCGTCGGCCATCTCCCGCCGCACGACATGCAGGCCACCTCCCAGATCGTCCCGTGGAGCTCGAGGACGCCAGTCGATCCAGCGCGCTGGTGCAGGCCGTCGATGTTCTGGGTCATCATGGCGCCCAGGCGACCGGATCGTTGGAGCTCGGCCAGGGCGTGGTGTCCACGGTTCGGCTCAGCGGTCCAGGCGGGGTTCTCGCGGCGGTTGGCCCACGCCCGCCGGCGGACCTCCGGGTCGCGCATGTACGTGTCGATGTCGAACATCGCCTGCGCGCCGGGGTTGCGGGTCCACAGCCCGTTGGGCCCGCGGAAGTCGCTGATCCCTGAGTCCGTGGAGATTCCCGCGCCCGTCAGGACGACGACGAGTGGCGAGGCCCGCCACAGCTCCACCAGTTCGTTGTGTGTCCCCATGGGCGCCATGATGGCCCACCGCACTGCGGGCGCGCGATGATGGGTCGGTGCCGATTCCCGCGTGCATCCCCGCCCTTGCGACTCTCGTCGCGGACGCCGAGCCGCGGTGCGGGACCACGCGACTGGTCTGCATCGACGGTCCGGCCGGGTCCGGGAAGACGACTCTGGCCGAGTCCCTGTCGGAGGTGCTGGACGGTGCGCCCGTCGTGCACATGGATGACCTGTACGAGGGCTGGGCGCAGGCACTGGGCGACCCCCTCGCCGCCCGCGTGGAGGCCTGGCTCCTGGTCGCGTGGGAGGCGGGGCTCCCAGGGATGCACCCGAGGTTCGACTGGACCCTCGGGCGTTACGCCGAATGGGTGACAGTCCCGGTCGCCCCGGTCGTCATCCTCGAGGGGTGCGGCAGTGGTTCAGCGCGTATCCGGGAGCGGGCCAGCCTGGTGGTCTGGGTGGAGGCGCCGGCCGAGCTCAGGCTCGAGCGAGGGGTGGAGCGCGACGGGGCGGCGCTGGCGCCCCAGTGGCGCGAGTGGCAGGCCCACGAACAGGCCCACTTCACGACCGACGGGACTCGTGCGGCCGCGGACGTGATCGTCGACGGGGTCAGCGGCCAGATCGACCGGTGAGCGACGGTCGACCGTCACATGGGCGGCCATGGGAGCGAGGGCCACTCCGCTCCGGGCATCGGGAAGGTGCCCGCGTCGACCAGGTCCTCCAGCCGGTCCTTGGCGGCCCGGACCTCCGCGCTCGAGAGATGGGCGGCCCGGTGTGGGGTGTCACTCCCCCACTCCTCGACGAGGAGCCGGAAGGCCTCCGAGCCCTCCTGCAACCTCCGCGAGCAGGTCCGCCGGGATCGGCTCTCCGGCCCAGCCCCACAGGACCGTGCGCAGCTTGTTCTCGGCGTGGAAGGTCACTCCGTGGTCGATCCCGGCAACCGAACCGTCGGCGCGGCGCAGGACGTGACCGCCCTTCCGGTCGGCGTTGTTGACCAGGGCGTCCAGGAGGACCATCCGCTGCAGCTGCGGGCTGGATTCGTGGGCCAGCACGATCGCCGCGCCGTCTGCGCCGTGACCCCTGGCGACCTCGTACCACCCCTGCGGAACGCTGCCGGCCGGGAACAGTGCGACGGGATCATCGTCGATGACCTCGACCCAGGCCTGGCACATGCCGGCGCCGAACGGACCCTCCTCGCGCCAGGTGGTCGGCGGGATCAGGTCCCAACCGAAGCAGCGGGCAACCTCGGCGGTCAGCACCTCGCGAGCGGCCAGCGCGGCCCCCGGGAAGTCCCAGAGCGGGCGCTCCCCCGACACCGGCTTGTAGATGCAGCGCAGCGGCCCGGTCTCCGTGCTGATCTCGGCCAGAAGGGCAAGGTTGGAGGCCTCCGCGAGCCGGCCGAGCACGTGCAACTCCCCCGAAGCCAGAGCCTGAGGCGGCAGCGTCACCGCATGTATCCGTTCGCCCGCGGGCAGATGTGACCCCCCGGGTCCAGCGGCTGCTGGCAGAAGGGGCATGGGGGACGGCCAGCCGAGACGACCTTGCGTGCTCGTGAGATGAAGTCGACGGCCTGACGCAGAGTCGTGCGCACACGAAGGACCGGCGGGCCGTCGTCCTCATCGTCGAGCTCCGTGGGATCGAGCTCCTCATCGGTGCTCTGGCCGTGCAGCTCGAAGAGCATCTGGTCGCTCGCAGGATCCCATCCGAACGCGATCGCACCGACCCGGAACTCCTCGACGAGCGGCACCTCGAGGGGGTCGAGGTCCAGGGCTCCCGCTTCGGGGATCTCGAGGCCCAGCCTCTGGCCGACGTCGGTGATGAGGTCCTCGAGCCGGTCGGCCAACGTGGACACCTGGGCCTTCTCGAGGGCCACGCTGCTGATCAGGTTGCCCGAGCGGGCCTGGAGGAAGAACGTGCGCTCCCCCGGCATCCCGACCGTTCCGGTGACGAATCGCTCCACGGGGTCATGGAGGAGGATCTGCCGGGCCATGCGCGTCAGACTAGCCGGGCACGCCCACACCCGCCCGCGGATGGGCATGGCTTCGGCGCGGACCGCTCGGCGCTCATCCGGTACCGCCGCCGACCGTGGGCTGCCCTGTGCCGGGCTGGATCGGCAGTGTGCGTCCGGTGTCGTTCATCCGCAGGACCATGGCCCGGTCGCCGTGGTACCGCACGACGCTCAGCGACCCCGGACCCACGACGATGCGCTGGAACCTGTCGAGCGGCTGGCCGAGCGCGTCGGAGAGGATCGCCTTGATCACGTCCCCGTGGGACACCACGGCCAGGACGCCCTCCGGATGCTTCGCGGACCACTCGGCGATGGCTGTGGTGGCGCGATGTGCCATCCCGAGCATCGACTCGCCGCCCGGGAAGGTCACCGACGAGGGCGTGTCCTGGATGACCGGCCAGAGCGGATCCTTGGCGAGATCGGCCAGCGATCGGCCGGTCCAGTCCCCGTAGTCGCACTCCGACAGGCGGTCCTCGGCATGGCGCGCAACGTCGGGGCGGTTGGCCAGGACCCCGTCCGCGGTCTGGACGCAGCGCTCGAGTGGGGAGTGCACGACAGCGTCGAGGGTCACGCCCCGCAGGCGTGTGCCCAGGGTTCGCGCCTGCCGGCGTCCGACGGCGTCGAGCAGGACCCCGGGTGTGCGACCGGCCAGGATCCCGGTGGCGTTCGCCGACGTCCGGCCATGGCGGATCAACACGACGGTGGTCACAGTCCCGCAGCCTAGCCACCACCGATCCGGGGTGCGATCATGCCGATGTGATCGTGGGAATGGGCCATTACTGCGCGGGTGCCGAGATCGATCCGGCGCAGTCGCAGGTGATCCGGTCCTCGGGCACGCTGACGCCGGACGCCATCTCGTTGGTGCGGGCGATGTACGAGCGGGCGACCGCTGATCCCTCGGACTTCCTGTGGATCGCCCTGGCGTCCCCCACGCGCAAGGAGCTCGATGCGCTTGCCGAGGTCTTCTCGATCCCGGGGCTCTGGATCGCGGATGCCCTCAATCCGCGCCAGCGGGCCAAGGCGGAGTTCTCCGAGGGCGACGGAGCCCTCATCGTGTTCAAGGTCGTGGTCTACGACGAGCCCACGTCGGCCATCGAGACCGGCCAGATCGCCCTCCTCGTGGGTCCCTCGTACGTGGTCACGGTGCGGATGGGTCCCGTCGGATCCCTGGGGCAGGTTCGGCTCGACACCACTGGGCGGCCTGAGCTGCTGACCCTCGGACCGCTCGCGGCAGTCCACGCCATCGCCGATGCCATCGTCGACGGCTACCTGGAGGCCGCCGACGAGATCGGCAAGGACCTGGACACCATCGAGGAACGCGTGTTCTCCCCGGGGGTCACCGACGACAGCGAGACGATCTACCTGCTCAAGCGCGAGAACCTCGAGCTGCGCCGGGCGGTGTCGCCGTTGGTGGCCCACGCGCAGCAACTGGTCGAGGGTCGGATGCCCAACATCCCCGACGAGTTGCGTACACACTTCCACGACCTCGGGGACCACCTCCTGCGCGTCAACGACTACGTGGAGTCCTACGAGAGCCTGCTGATGACCATGCTCCAGGCATCCAACGCCCGCCAGGGCCTGCAGCAGAACACCGACATGCGCAAGATGGCCGCCTACGCCGCCCTCCTGGCGGTCCCGACGGCGTTGGCCGGCATCTACGGGATGAACTTCGAGTACATGCCCGAGCTCTCCTGGCGCTACGGCTACCCCATCGCCCTGCTGGTGATGGGCACGATCCTCACCCTGATGTACCGGGCGTTCAAGCGGTCGAAGTGGCTGTGAGGCCCGACGGGAGCGCGGGCGTCGGTCAGGGGTTGGCCAGGACCCCGGTGGCCAGCAGGACCAGGACCAGCGTGCCGAGGGCGATCCGGTAGATCACGAACGGCATGTACGAGTTGGTGGACACGTACCTGATCAGCCAGGCGATCACGGCGTACCCGATCACGAACGCGATGATCGTGGCCAGGATTGTCGGCCCCCACGCGACGGCAGGGTCCGACCCGATGTCCAGGGCCTGGTAGAAGCCCGAGGCGAGGACCGCGGGGATCGCCAGCAGGAACGCGTAGCGCGTTGCCGCCTCCCGCGTGTAGCCCATGAACAGGCCCGCGGTGATGGTCGCCCCGGATCGGGAGACCCCGGGGATCAGGGCGAGGGCCTGGCAGAACCCGTAGATGATCCCGTCGCGGACGGTGAGCTCGCCGAGGTCGTGGATCGACCGGGCGGTGCGGTCGGCGATGCCGAGCAGGATGCCGAAGAAGATGAGCGTGAACGAGACCAGGTACAGGTTGCGGGCGACCGTCTCGATCTGGTCGGAGAACACGAACCCCAGCAGGGCGATCGGCATGGTCCCGATGATGACCAGCCAGCCCATGCGGACGTCCGGATCACCACGTGTCTCGGGATGGGCGAACTGCCCGAACCATGCCCGAAGGATCCGCCAGATGTCCTTGGCGAAGTAGATGATGACTGCCGCCTCGGTGCCGATCTGCGTGACCGCGGTGAATGCCGCGCCCGGGTCGGTCCACCCGAGTGCCTGCGACAGGATCAGCAGGTGGGCGCTGCTGGAGATCGGCAGGAACTCCGTGAGCCCCTGCAGCACCCCGAGGATGACAGCCTCTGCCCAGGTGATCGGGTCCGTCGTGGTCGACTCGGTGGCGGCCGACGCCAGCGCGGTGAGCGGTGCGATCATCGGGGCACCCGCTCCCCCGCCGGGGCCGGACGGCCACCCTCAATCGATCCGCAAGTGCCCCGCACGTACGCCTCCTCGTGGCCGCCACTACCTCGCGCCGCGCCGCGCCGAGCCTAGTCGCTGCCCCCGCGCCGCTCCCCCACCCGATAGCGTGGCGCGCCATGGAGAGCAGGGCGGTCGGACGCAGCGGCCTACAGGTCAGCCGCACAGGTCTGGGCACGATGACCTGGGGTCGCGACACCGACGAGTACGAGGCCCGCGACCAGTTCTCGCTGTTCATGGAGGCGGGCGGGACGCTGTTCGACACAGCCGATGTCTACGCCTCAGGAGCGGCGGAGGAGCTGCTCGGGACGCTGGTGGCCGAGGCCGACGTGCGCGACGACGTGGTGATCGTGACGAAGGCTGGTGGGCGGCGCACGCCGGAGCGCAGGTTCGACGCATCCCGACGGCACCTCCTGCGGGCTCTTGAGGGGTCCTTGGAGCGGCTTCAGACCGACTATGTCGACCTGTGGCTCGTGCACGGCTGGGACGACGCCACGCCGATCGAGGAGACGCTGTCGGCGATGGCCGCTGCGCAGGAGTCGGGCAAGGCCCGCTATGTCGGGGTCTCCAACTACGCTCCCTGGCAGCTGACCCTCGCGGCGACCACCGCCGAGCACCGTCATGGCCTGTCCCTCGTCGCCAACGAGGTCGAGTACTCGCTCCTGGCCCGCGAGGGTGAGGACGACACGCTGGGTGCGGCGAACGCCGTCGGGTCAGGGCTGCTGGCCTGGTCGCCCATCGGGCGGGGCGTGCTCACCGGGAAGTACCGCCACGGCACTCCGGCGGACTCGCGAGGGGCGTCACCGCACCTCGGCGGGTTCGTCCGCGAGTACCTCGACGTGCCACACCGACGAGTGGTGGACGCCGTGTGCACGGCGGCCGAGGGCCTGGGCGTGGCGCCGGTGGAGGTTGCCGTCGCGTGGGTACGGGACCGCCCGGGCGTTGCTTCCGTGCTGCTCGGATCGCGGACCGCAGCGCAGTTGCGCGGGGCGCTTCGGGCCGAGGAACTGACGTTGCCTGAGGAGATCCGCACGGCCCTGGACGAGGTCTCCGCGTAGTCACACCTGCCCCCTGCGCAACTGGCGCACCGGTGCGCCAGACTCGTGCCCATGGTGGACATGACGCGAGCGGTTCGGCACCTCGGGTGGGCCGACGAGAGGTTCTTCGAGCAGTTCGCTGCTCTGCCGGAGGGGGCGATGGGGGCGCGGTACGCGCCCGACCACTGGCCCGCGGGTCATCTGGCGGCGCACATCATCGGCAGCGCGAGCTGGTACCTGCACTGCCTCACCGGCACGCCCTGGTTGGACGTGACCTGGGTTCGGACCCCCGCGGACATCGGCGGGCTGGTGCCGCAGCTGCTGGAGATCGACGCGGGATTGCTCGACCAGGCAGCGCTGCCCGACGAGCCGGTGACCTTCGCCGACGAGGATGGGCCCCGGACGGTGATGCGCTCCACCCTCCTGGGCCAGGCGTGCCTGCATGCCACGGAGCATCGGGCGCAGATCTCGTGTGCCCTGGAGGCGTCCGGGTTCCCGGGCATCGTGCTCGACGACCTGGACTTCTGGGCATTCGAGGCTGCGTCCCCGAGCTGAGCACCCGGCGTCGACACGCCGGCCAGGCAGCGCGGTCAGACGGCGCGCAGGAACCGGTCGAGAACCCGAACGCCGAACCGCAGCCCGTCGATAGGGACTCGCTCGTCGACGCCGTGGAACAGCGCGCCGAAGTCGAGGGTGGGCGGCAGCTGCAGGGGTGCGAACCCATAGCAGCGGATCCCCAGGAGCGAGAACGCCTTGGCGTCGGTGCCGCCGGACAGCGTGTACGGCACGGCGCGCGCGAACGGGTCCTCTGCGCGCAGTGCGGCGGCCATCGCGTCGATCGAGGGGCCGTCGAAGGTCGTCTCGAGGGCGATGTCGCGGACGACGAACTCACGGGTCACGCGATCGCCGAGCAGCTCGTCGATGGTGGCCAGCATCTCGTCCTCGTACCCCGGGAGGAACCGGGCGTCGACGTGCGCGGTCGCTTCGCCGGGGATGACGTTGACCTTCGCGCCGGCGTCGAGCATGGTCGGGTTCACGGTGTTGCTCAGGGTGGCCCCGACGATGCGTGCCAGCGGGCCCAGGACCCGGGTCAGCTGCTCGGTGTCGTGGGGGTCGAGGTCCACGCCGAGGGCGTCGGAGAGCTCGGCCACGAAGGCGCGAGTCGTATCGGTGACCCGCACCGGGAAGCGGTGCTCCCCGATCCGTGCCACGGCCTGGCAGAGCGTGGTGACCGCGTTGTCGTCGTTGAGCATCGACCCGTGCCCGGCTCGGCCGGCGGCGTGCAGGCGCAGCCACCCGATCCCCTTCTCCGCGGTCTGCACCAGGTACAGGCGCAGGTCGTCCCGGACGGTCATCGAGAAGCCCCCGACCTCCCCCACGGCCTCAGTCACGCCCGCGAAGATCTCTGGTCGGTTGTCGACCAGCCAGTGGGAGCCATGGACCCCGCCGGCCTCCTCGTCGGGCAGCAGCAGGACCACGACGTCACGGCGTGGTCGGATCCCTGTCCGGCCCCAGTGCCGGGCCACCGCCAGGATCATCGCGACCATGTCCTTCATGTCCACTGCCCCCCGGCCCCACACCATGTCGAGGCCCGAGTCCGGGTCGGTGGCGATCTCGGCGGCGAACGGCGGGTGCGTCCAGTCCGAGGCCTGTGCGGCCACGACGTCGAGGTGGCCGTGGAGCAGCAGGGCGCGCTCCGCGGCATCCGGGTCGGTCCCCGGGATGCGCAGGACCAACCCCGCGCGGCGCGTCGAGGTGGTGTGGAACGGCTGCGGGTCGAAGCCTGCCTCGCGGAGTACGGCCTCGGCGTACTCGGCGGCGGCGATCTCCCCGACGGTCTCCGGGCGGTCTCCTGCGTTGGTGGTGTCGATGCGGATCAGGTCCCGGACGAGCGTCACAACGTCGTTCTCGGCATCAGCCAGGGGGCTCAGCGCGGGGTCTTGGAGGTCGGCCACGAGCCCATCCTGCCCTGTCCGGACCGGGTTGGGGCCGCGCGCCGGCTGACGGGACCATGCAGAATCTCCCCCATGAGTGAGACCCTCGGTGTGGTGTCCCCCTGGCTCAGCGACGAGGAGCTGTCCGCTGCCCGCGGGACGCTGCCGATCCTGTACGTCGAGGCGGTACCGGTGCGTGTCGATGCAGCTGGCCGGATCACGTCCGTGGGGTTGCTGCTCCGGGCGCGCCCCGACGGGAGCCTGTCACGAGCCGTCGTAGCCGGTCGGGTCCTCTACAAGGAGCGGATCCGCGACGCCCTCATCCGGCACCTGGAGAAGGACCTCGGACCGATGGCGCTGCCCCGCCTGCCCGTGTCGATCGCGCCGTTCACCATCGTCGAGTACTTCCCCGACCCCACGGTCACCGGGTTCCACGACCCCCGGCAGCATGCGGTGGCGCTCGCCTACGTGGTTCCGGTGGATGGGGACTGCGAGCCCAGCCAGTCGGCGATCGACCTTGCGTGGCTCACCCCGGAGGAGGCGACGTCGGAGGTCGTGCTGGCCGAGTTCTCCGGTGGCCAGGACCGGCTGATCCGGCTGGCGATGGCCTTCGGGGGTCGGCTGCCCTGAGTGGCTGATCTGGCCGATCGGCGGCGCGAGCCGCTGCAGTGCTCTCCGGGTGCGGGACTCGGGACCATCGGTCCTCATGCCCGGTCGTCGAGGGGTCGAGAATGGACCCATGAGCACCGTCGTCGAACCCCCCGTCGCAGTCCAGGACTCAGTGCCGGCGAGGCCCACCGTCAGGTCGGGGCGCGCGTGGTGGTGGGCCATGCTGGTCAGCTCCCTGGTCGGGGTCGCCTCCGGGATGACCACGGTCGTGGAGAAGATCGCCCTGCTCAAGGATCCGGGTCAGGCCGCGTTCTGTGACATCAACGACCAGATCGGCTGCACCCCGGTCCTGCTCGCCCCGCAGTCGTCGGTGCTGGGGCCGCCGAACGCCGCCATCGGCATCGTGCTGTTCGCGATGTTCGCCGCTGCCGGTCTGGCCGGCGTGATGGGGACGCGCTTCCCTCGGTCGTACCGGTACGTCCTGCTCGGCCTGGCCGTGTTCTTCGGGCTGTTCCTGACCTGGTACATGCAGCAGGTCGCCTTCGCGATCGGGTCGCTGTGCCCGTTCTGCGCGGTGTGCGCCGGGTGCGTGATGGTCGTGGTCCTGTCGGCCGTCCGGCTGGTCGCCCTGGATGTCCACGCCGGCGATCGGGGGGTGGCGGGAGTGGTGGGCACCATGGTGCGATCCGGGCTGGACGTCATCGTCGTGGCCGGCTGGACGCTGCTGATCGCCGGCATGCTGTTCGTGGGGATCATGCTCTGAGCCGCCTGGCTCCCCGGACCGGCGATTGGTGGTCCGTCGCCGATGCTTGCTATCCTGTGCGGGCTCCCACGGTGCTGCTGTGGGGACACCTCGTCCGGGTGGCGGAATAGGCAGACGCGCTAGCTTGAGGTGCTAGTGCCCTCAGGGGCATGGGGGTTCAAGTCCCCCCTCGGACACCACGCACTGGGAACGTTCCCCCGATGCTCCATGTGACCCAGGTCACTTGGAGCATCTCCGTTTCGCACCACTTCGTCCGGGTTCTGTGCCGTGTTTTGCCGCCAGGTCCGACGAGTGACACGGTGGAACGGGCACGCGCGCCCTTCTGCGGTCGCCTTGCGCTGCGATGTGGGGACCCTTGGAAGTCTCCCAGGCCGTCCTGGGTCAGGGCCTCGCGGACGCATCCCCTTCCCCGCTCGGCGACGCGGGATACTGCTGCCTCGCGGACGGCGGACCCTTGCGGGGCATTCAGGTGAGCCGACAGCCGGGATGCCGCGGGCTCGCCCACCGACGGCGGGTACCCTTGATGTCGCACGCTTCAAGCACGGGACGGGGAAGACACTGATGGACCCTGCACGCCCCCAGCCGGCGCCAGACGAGCTGCCCCGCTCGCCGTCCGGTCGAGTTCCACAGTGGGTCGTTGATGAGGCGAACGGCCGGCAGCCACTTCCCACCGGATGGCGCGCAGCGGCCGAGAGCGGCTTGCCGTCGCGCGCTCCGAACCGCCGCCGGTGGCCCCGGATGCTGATCGGGGCGACCGTCAGCGCCTTCGTGGCCCTCGCCATCATCCTTCAGTTGCCCAGCAGCGGCAACGAGCCGATGGACGCGGCTCGCTCGGACGCCCCTCCCCCGGGTCTGGAGGAGGCTTCGACACCCCTCGGCACCCCACCTCCCGCTCCGCCAGGACCCACCGGCGCTGTGCGCGCTCAGGAGTTCTTGAATAGGTCGAAGCAGGGGGTGCCGGTCACGTTCTCGCCATGCCGCCCACTGCACTATGTGGTCCGCCCCGACAACGCGCCTCGCGGCGGCGAGGCGATGCTCGCGTCAGCCTTCGAGCGCTTGTCGGCCGCCACAGGGCTGACCGTGATCAACGACGGCCCGACGGACGAGCCAGCTACCCTCGAACGCGATCCCTACCAGCCGGAGCGCTACGGCAACCGTTGGGCGCCGGTCCTGGTTGCCTGGGCCACGGAGGAGGAGGTCCCCGACTTCGGAGAGGACATTGTCGGGAGGGCCGGACCCATCCAGTTCACCCTTGGAGACGGCATCACGGGTTACGTGTCCGGGGTTGTGCTCCTTGACCCGGAGGCGATCGCCGAGATCCGGGCTTCTGATGGGAAGGCTCCTGCCCGGGCGATCATCCTCCACGAGCTCGGGCACCTGGTCGGCCTGGACCACACCACCCGGGACGACCAGCTGATGTACCCCAACAACCTCTCCGAGGAGACCGACTACGCAGCAGGCGACCTTGCCGGACTTGCCAGACTCGGCGCCGGTCCTTGCCAGCCCGGCCTGTGAGAACGTGCACACCCCATACCCGGAGGGATCCCCTATGGCGTGGCCGGTTCATGTCGAGTGGGTAGTCGGACAACGAAGCGGGTGTCGCCGGGCGAGGAGGTGACGTCGATCGATCCGCCGTGCTGGTTCACCACGATTGTGTGGCAGGTCGACAGGCCCAGCCCTGTCCCCTCGCCTTGGGGCTTGGTGGTGAAGAACGGATCGAAGATCCTCGCGACCACGCCGGAGGGGATCCCCGGCCCATCGTCGGCGATCTCCACCTCCACCGAGTCGCCGACCGCGCGCGTGGTGATCGTGATCTCGCCGCTGCCGTCCACGGCCTGCAGCGCGTTGTCGATCAGGTGGGTCCAGACCTGGTTGAGCTCACTGCCGTTGCCGGCGATGTGGGGCAGGTCGGGGCTGTACTCGCGACGGACGAGCACGGCCGGGGCGATCCGGCTGTTGAGGACCGTCAGGGTGTCGTCGAGCCCTCGGTGCACGTCGATGTCCCGGGACGGGGCCTGCCCGAGGAACGAGTAGCCGCTGAGGGCCGAGACGATCTGCGAGATCCGTGCCGCGCTCTCGCCGATCTCACGGGTGAGCGCGTACACCGGAACCGTCCGGGCAGCGAAGGTCAGGACCGCCGGGAGGGCATCGGCCTCGATCCGCATCGCGAGGGTGGTGAGCTCAGCCGGGGTGAGCCCCATCGCCATCAGGAAGGGCGCCAGCTCCCAGGCGGCTTGCACATCGTGCTGGTCGAGCCAGTCCTCGATCTCACCCTCGGCGTCGACGCGGTCCATGCCGCTGACCGGGCATGGCTGTCCATGGTGTCGCGGGCCCTGGCCTCCAGCGACGTGAGCAGGTCGAGCGAGGCGTCGCTCAGAGTGGTGGCGGTCAGGGCCAGGTGGGCGGCATCCACCTGCTGCAGCGCGTCGGCGAGCTGATCGGCGGCGCGCCGTGCGGCAGCCGCCGGGTTGTTCAGCTCGTGCGCGACGCCGGCAGCAAGGGTGCCCAAGGTGGCCATCTTCTCCGACTGGACCAGGGCGCGTTCCGTGAGCTTGTGCTGGGTCACGTCGGAGCCGAAGACGAACACCAGTCGCGAGTGCGGGTCATGTCGATGGGCGAACAGGTAGGTCCGGCCCTCGACGTGAGCCTCGAGCTCGACCACTTCCGTCGTCGCGAGGACGGCATCCCAGAACTCGTCATCGACGCCGGGGCACACGTCGCGCCACAACCGTCCGAGCACGTCGGCACCGAAGATCCGCTGGGCGGCCACGTTGCTCAGAAGAACGCACGACTCGAGGTCCATCCGGAGGACGGGTCCCGGATTCATGTCCGGGAACCGAGCCACTTCCCTGAGCTCCTGTTCGGCGTTGCGCCGCTCAGTGACGTCGGTCCCGAAGACGAACACGAGGTCCGCGCCCGGTGCACGGACGTGGTTCAGCGCGAAGGAGCGGCCCGCGAAGGCCGCCTCCAGCCCGAAGGGCGCCTCGACGGCCGACAGTGCAAGCGCCCAGCTCGTCGGGTTCATGCCCGGACAGAGCTCCAGCCACGAACGGCCCACGACCTCCGCGCCGTCGAAGAGGGCCAGAGCGGCCCGGTTGGCGAGCAGGACCAGCCCGGTGGTGTCGAGCCGAAGCACCGGGCCGGGGTTGTAGTGCGGGAACTGCGCGACCTTGACCAGCTCGTCCTGGAGCTGCTTCCTCAGCACGTCAGTGGAGTCGGCCACCGTTCCTCGATTCCGCGGCCTCCGTCAGCCGGAACCCCTGCTCGCACCGCAGGGGGCCGTCACGCCGCTTCGCGGGCATGCTGCCACATCGTGTTGTCCCACCGCCGTCCGACGATGAGCGAGGTTGCAGATGACCTCCCCGCGGCGGCCGGGGTCAGAGCGCGCCCACTGCGAGCCACCTGTCCGTGACCGTCGTGACGAACACCAGGGGAGCCAGGCAGGTCTCCGGCAGCGACACCATGGCCTCGACCGAGCCGTCGCCGGCGCCGGCGCCGGTCGTCACGGGGAACGGCGGAGTGGACACGTTCGTGACCGCCCCGGTGTCGGTCAGGCACGAGATGACGGCCTTCATGGTGCCGATGGTGTTCGTGCCAGCGGGATGCTGTACCCGGCGCGAACAACAGGTCCCGGAACTTGACCTCGACCGTGCCCGACGACTTGATCTCGACCTTGGCGGCGCCGATCACCCACGGCACACCGCCTCCGTTGAGCCCACGCTGCGGATTCTGCGCGCCGGTGTAGGCAGCGGGGATGCCAGCCATTGCGCCTACCTCCAGCCCCCGGGGGCCCTTCTCCGCGATGGCCGGCGCGGACATCCCCGCTGCCAGAAGGGCGCCAATCCCGACTGCGCTGATCAGGAACCTGCTCGACGGTCTGATGGACATGCGTGCCTCCTTGGTGTGGGATGGACAATCCACAAGGAGTAACGCGGGCGACGAGGCTAAGGTTCACCTAACCCATTGGACGTCCCCAGTGGGGTTCAGCCATGAGGCAGCCCAGTGAACCGCAGAAGGCTTCTCGGACCTGTTGACCCGCACTCGAGGAGTGGTAGGGCTACCCGGCAGCTTCGGCTCCCCGACCAGGCGGGCGCGTGGGCTCCTCGACAGCAGTCGTCCTACCCTGTCGACCATGGAGTTGGTCGTGCGTGTTGCGGAGCTGGCCGAGGTGCGGCCCCTGCAGCTGGCGGTCCTGCGCCCGAATGGTCCCCTGCCCGGGGATCGGCCGCTCCCGGCTGAGGCCCTGCACGTAGCCGCACTGACCGACGGAGTCGTGATTGGGGCGGCGACGGTGCTCCCGGAGCGGTGGCCCGGGCCCGGCGCCATCGCGGAACCGGTCTGGCGCCTGCGCGCCGTGGTGGTCTCCGAGGGCGTCCGCGGGACGGGGATCGGTCGTGCCGTGGTTGACCGGGCGACTGAGCTCGCTGCGTCCGAGGGGGCGAGCTCGTTGTGGGCGGAGGCCCGGTCGTCGGCCCTCGGGTTCTACGAACGTACCGGGTGGACCGTGATCGGCGATGAGTGGATCAAGGCGGGAATCGGGCCGCACAGGTACATCCAGCGTGATCTGCGGGAGTCGTCGCCACGGCCGTGAATGTCGGGCACATGCCGTCGCGGACACCGTGCCGGTGGACCCCATCTCGGCTGGGGGCCCGCCGTAGTCTGACGCGGTGGGATCGACAGAGGTGGCCGCCCCGGCGCACATGACGCGACAGGCGTGGCTGCTGTTCGCCGCCATGTCGGTCATCTGGGGCATTCCCTACCTGCTGATCAAGGTGGCCGTGGCAGAGCTCAGCCCGGCCGCAGTCGCCGGGTCCCGGACCCTGCTGGCCGCGGTGATCCTGCTCCCCCTCGCGGTCCACCAGGGAGCGCTCCGTCCGGCTCTCCGGCTGTGGAAGTGGGTCGTCGCCTTCGGGCTCCTCGAGATGGCTGGGCCGTGGCTGCTCCTCGGGCACGCCGAGATCCGGGTGACGAGTGGGTTCGCCGGGCTGATGCTCGCCACGGTGCCGCTCTTCGGAGTGCTCATCGCCCGGCTCCGCGGCGACCCGCACGCCTTCGCACCCGTGCGGCTGCGCGGACTGGGAGTAGGGATCGTGGGCGTCGCCTGCCTCGTCGGGATCGACTCGCTGGCAGGCCATGTCGACCTGCTCTCCGTGGTGGAGCTGCTGCTGGTCGCCGTGGGGTATGCGGCGGCGCCGGTGATCGCCAACACTGTGCTGGCCGACGTGCCCTCGATGGGCGTGATCGCGATCTCGGTTGCTGTGGTCGCCGCGCTCTACCTGCCGTGGACCGTGGCCGGCTACTCAGGTGGCGACGTCTCGACGGACGTGGTGGCGGCCGTGGTTGTGCTCGGGTTGGTCTGCACGGCGCTGGCCTTCGTGCTGTTCTTCCGCCTGATCGCACTCGCGGGACCCGTTCGGGCCACTGTGATCACGTTCATCAACCCGGCCGTGGCGATCGGCCTCGGGATCCTCGTCCTGGGCGAGCCGCTCACCTGGGGAATGGTCCTCGGTTTCCCGCTCGTGCTGTTGGGTGCTTGGTGGGCCACCCGGACCCCAGCGCCGGCGGCACCCTGATCCACGGTCGCGTCAGACGTCACGTGCGAACACGAGGTCCCCGTCGTCGAGCGACTCCGGGACCCGACAGGAGGACTCGGGCTGCTGGACGAAGCCAAGAGTGCGCAGGAGGCCGGTCGCGCTGTCCACATTCGTCCTCGGGTCGGGATCCGATGTCGGTGGGGTGGGCTAGTGTTCGTACAGGTGTTCGTACAGGTGTTCGGTTTGGCGATGGGGGTCGTGGTGCTTGAGGTGTGTCTGGCGGTGCGGGGGCCGATGACGGGGTGCTGGTGGACCCGGGTGCGGTGGGGGTCGAGGGGCTGATCTCGCTGATCCGGGCTCACCCGCCGGGGGCGTCGCCGCCCGGGTATGCGGCGTTCGGGGTGTCGGTCGACGTGCTGGAGGCTGTGGAGGTGGTCCTCGGGCAGGTCACGGCGTTGCGGGCTGCGGCGGTGCACGCGGTCGCGGCGGACACCCCCGCGGGGGTGGTCGGTGATCAGGTCGTGGAGGTGGTGATGATGGCCCTGGGCCGGTCCCGGCGCTCGGGGTTGTTCCTGCGGGAGCAGTCGCTGCTGCTGACCCACCAACCGCAGGTGTGGGCCGCGTTGTGGGCGGGGCGCCTGGATGTCACGAAGGCCGGGATCCTGGCCCGGGCCCTCTACCTGGTTCCCCGCCTGGATGCCGAGGACCGGGAGCGGCCCGGGTACGCGGCGGACTGCGAGCGGATCCTGGCCTCAGGTCTGACCTACGCCGCCGGGCACACCGCCGGGCAGCTGGACCGGCACCTCAAACGCCTGCTGGCGGCGGTCGACCCGGGCGCGGTGGTGACCCGGCGGCGTCGAGCGCTGGCCGAACGCGGGGTGTGGATCGACCACCGCGGGGATGGCACCGCGGACCTGTCCGCCCGCCTGGACTCCACCCACGCCGAACAGGTCTACGCCGCGATCCGGGCCCTGGCCCTGGCCGCCCACCGCGCCGACACGCGCCCGCCGCCGGCGACGGCGCTCAGGGCGATAGCCGAGGGGCCGACGGGCAGCCAGGTCAGGACGGTGCCGCGGGCTGCGGGATTGCCGGGCCGGCGAGCCGGGGCGGTGCGGTGGACCACGGGGATCCCGGGCGCGGGTTCGCGGCGCAGGCCGCGCGGCGCCCGTTCGACCTGCGGATGGCGGATGCCCTGGTCGACCTGATCCTCAGCCCAGGATCAGCATCCCCGGTCGTCGGGGACTGCGACCCCGAGGACGGCGGGCCCACCGAGACCGGGTCAGGAGGCGCCCCGGGTCGGGTGACGGTCAACACCCAGATCAACGTGACGATCCCGATCGACAGCCTCGCCGGCCTGTCCGACACCCCCGGGACACTGTCCGGGTTCGGGGTCCTGCCCGCGGACCTGGTCCGGCGCCTGGCCGCCGGCGACACCCGCTGGCGCCACATCCTCACCGACCGGGCCACCGGCGCGGTCCTCGACGTCGGCACCTGGTCCTACCGACCCCCCACCGCCCTGGACCGCCACGTGCGCACCCGCGACGTCACCTGCCGATTCCCCGGCTGCCAAGTACCAGCCCACGAATGCGACCTCGACCACCTCATCCCCTTCCCCCAAGGCCCGACCAACGCCGAGAACCTCCACGCGTTGTGCAGACGACACCACCAACTCAAACACGACCACAACTGGACCGTCGAACCCCTCCCCCACTCAGGACTGCGCTGGACCAGCCCCCACGGCAGCACCCGAGACACCTGGCCAGACACCCACCAGAACCACACCACCGCCGCCTGACGGGGTGGATGTTCCCAACTACTGCTGCCGTCGTGTCCTCACGACGTGCAGCGACTTCAGTGTGGGATCGGCTGCATACGCGATCCGATTGCCTGCTCGCAGCGACAGCGCCAGGGCTTCGATGGCCTGGCTCGTGACCTCCTCGCCCGGGACGAGCACAGGCACGCCCGGAGGGTAGGGCGCGACCAATTCGGCACTGATCCTGCCGATTGCGTCGTCCGTCGCCACGACGTCGTAGTCGGCGAAGAAGGCATCCCGGGGTGACATGAGGGCTGGTGGAGCAGTGTGCGCTGGCAGAACCACGGGCCGGGGCGGACCGGGGACGCCCGCGAGGCTTGCCAGGATCCCCTCGATGAGCAGGTTCATCGTCGTGGCGTCGTCGGTGAGTCCCACCTGGGCTACGAGGGAGTTGTGGTCGGCCATCTCGACAGGGACTCCACGATTGAGCAGCTCACGTTCGGAATCGAGTCCACTGCGTCCAGCATTGCCGAAGTGCACGACGAGTTTGGCGGGGTCGAACCGTCCCGGTGGGTGATCCTCAGGTCCGGGTACATGCAGGCCCGCAGCACGCAGCCGGTCCCGGGCACCAGCAACCAGGGGGATCGTCGCCTCGAGCGCGAAACGACCGTCAGGGCTGCCCAGGAACGCCCGCGATGCGTCGATGCTCGCCAGGATCGCGCCCGACGGGCTGGTGGTGTGCGTCGCCTCGAACGCCCGCTCGAGCCGATCCGCATCGATCAGCGCGGTTCTGGCCAGTACCAGCGACGCCTGGCTGAAGGCGGGCAGCATCTTGTGGGCGCTGGTGACCATGGCGTCAGCGCCGGCCTGGAAGGCGTGTTCGGGGTATCCCGGTGCGAAGCCCAAGTGCGCTCCCCACGCCTGGTCCACCACGAGGGGGATCCCCTGGTCGTGGGCTGCGTCCGCAAGGGCGGCGAGGTCCGAGAGCGTGCCCTGGTAGCTCGGCTCCGTGCAGAAGAGAGCCACGGCCTCGGGGTGGGCTGCGAGCGAAGCGCGCACGTCGTCGGTCTCGAGCCCGAGCGGAGCACCGGTCCTTGGGTCGGTCATGACCTCGATCCAGACCGGCCGCAGCCCCGCCAGCACGAGCCCGGACAGGACGCTGCGGTGGGCGTTGCGCGCGACCAGCACAACGTCCCCGGGCTGCCCCACGGTCAGGCACAGGACCTGGTTGGCGTGCGTGGATCCCCCCGTCGAGAACCGGCACACGTCGGCTCCCCAGAGGTCGGCTGCGAGTCGCTCGGCCTCCCGCAGAACTCCGCCGGTCAGCTTGACGGTGTCGAGCCCGCCGTACAGGGGCACGTCCGGGTCGAGGAGCCGACCGAGGTCTGGGTGAAGGCGGTCAGCGCGACGCTTGTGCCCGGGAATCGTGAACGGAGCTGGGTCGGACGCGACGAACCTCCGCCACGCCTGGAACAGCGGGGCATCGTCGAGCCAGTCCGGAACTGTGTCGGGTGGAGCCGATCCCTCCCCCGCATCCAGCATGTGATTCACGCCCTGATCCTCCCGTATCGGAAGCGTCTGATCCTGCGGGCTGAGGTCTCAGACCTCGACCGACCCCTCAGCCGGCGTCCGCGATCGCGTCCAGCGCCCGCAGGGTGGCACGCACCCGGGCGACCTCGTGCGTGCGGTACACATTGACCCGGCCCAGGGCAGCGAGCACGGCGAAGATCCCCTCGGCGGTGCGGAACTCCTCCTCGAACAGGTCGAAGGCATGCGGCAGCGCCTGGCAGATGGGCACGCCCAGCACCCGCAGGCGGAACGAGTTGAGCAGGACGTGCGTCTGGTGGCGGGCCCGCACGGTGGGGTCGGTGAGGTTGCCGTAGTAGAAGCCCAACCCCGGATCGATGATCAGGTTCTCGACCCCGTGCGCCCGGGCGTGGTTGATCCGCTCCTCGAAGTGGTCGATCAGTCCCGGGATGGGGTCGCCGTCGAGTGTGACGTCACCGACCTCCCGCACGTTCGCCCCTGCCACGAAGCACATGACGACCGCTGCATCGTGAGCTGCGGCCAGTTCGTAGATCCTCTCGAGTTCGGTCGCCCCGGTGAGGTTGACCACCGAGGCCCCAGCCTTCAGGCACTCGGCAACGACCCGTGGGCTGTACGCCTCGACCGAGGTCGGTACGCAGTCGTCGGCGAGCGCCTCGATGACCGGCACGAGCGCGGCTGCCTGGTCTGACTCCCCCACCCGGGCCGCCCGAAGGGTGCTGGACTCCGCCCCGAGGTCCACCAGGCCGGCGCCCTGTGCGTGCATGACGCGCGCCCGCCGGATGGCGGACTCGGGCGAGACGGCGACGCTGTCCCGGTAGGTGGAGTCCCGCGACAGGTTGACGACCCCCATGATCAGTGGCTCGGCGTCCAGGTCGCGCAGGACTCCGGCGATCCGGACCGGCGACACCGGTTCCGTGAGGGCGTCAGGGTGCTCGGCTGCCAGGCGAGCCAGGGTGGTCAGGTCCAGCATGCCTCAGTCTCCGCGGAAGTATCGTGCGAACAGGAAGCCGTCATCCTCAAGCAGCTGGTGGAGGCGCATCCCCGCCAGCGCGGCTGGACCGGGCCTGGCTGGGCGGGCAGAAGCCGCCACCACCGGCGCCAGCGTCAGGTCGACCTCATCGAGGGCATCGGCTCGAACCATCTCCGTCAGCAGTGAGTCGCCTCCCTCGCACGTCACCCGGGTCAGCCCACGGTCGGCCAGAGCCGCAAGGGCAGCACCTGGCTCGACCCGCTCCTCGCCGACCACCACGACCTCGCACCAACGCGCGGCCGCGGCCCGATCTGCAGGGTCGCTGCTCTGGACCGTGAGGACAATCGGCCGGTTGTCCGATGCGGTGAACGCTGCGTCCTCCCAGTCGAAGCGACACGTCGCTGACACGATCGCCAGGGTCGGGGCTGCTGCCTGCCCCGCGGCGAGGCGGCGCTCGATCGCCTCGGGCTGGGAGCGCACGGCGCTGTAGCGCTCGGCCCGGACGGTGCCGGCGCCGACCAGGTAGGCATCGGCGAACCTCCGGATGGCGGACAGGACCGCACGATCCGTGGAGGACGAGATGGATCCGGACAGGCCATCAGGTCCGGCGATGCTGCCATCGAGGCCCATGACCATGCAGGCACGCACCCAGCGCGACTGCGGCCAGTCGTACGCGTCGGAGAGCTCCACGGACGAGGGGACTCCCGGCACCAGCCAACGCATGTCATGGACACTAACAGCGGCCGCGATGACCCGCTGGCGAGCCAATCGACTCCCCAACTCCCTCACGTGGTCTCGGCGCGCCTTCACCGCCACGACTGTGATCCCGGCCACCATGGGGCCACCTGCACGGCACAGGGAGGTCGAGATGGGGCACACCGCGGACCACATGGACGACTTCGTCGTGGACATGGTCCTTGAGGTCGATTCGAGGGGTATCGGCGTCGAGGACCTGGCCCGGCAGATCTGCCTACCCGGCATGGAGATCCTGCGCACCTCGGTCCGGGGGACCATCTGGCTGACTGCGCTGGTGACCGCCGAGGGAGAGTCGGCGGCCATCCGGGGGGTCCGCGACAGCGTCCTGGCCCAATTGCCGGACCGACCACGTGCGACCGTCACGTCCGTGGTCAACAGTGCGCCGCTCGGGGACCTCTACGCCCGCCTTGACGAGGTCCTGGGAGATGAGGAGCTCGAGACCCTCGACGTGCGGGATCTCGTGGAGCAGGTCATGTGGGACCGCCCACGAGCCGACGTCCGTGAGGTCGACCTGCGCCCGGTGCGCCTGAGCAGCACCGCGTAGGTCAGGCGTCTGCCGGCAGGTGCCGCGAGGCGACCAGGATGTACAGGCTGAACAGCAGCACCCAGGTCGGGAAGAGCAGCTGTGTCCAGTTCGACAGTGGCGGAGACAGCAGCAGGATCACGCCGGTCAGGTAGCCGAGGACCACCAGCCACTTCGGCAGGATCTTGGTGCGCATGCCGATCGACGAGACCGAGATGGTGAACACCGCAGCCATCCGGGCGCCGAACATGCCCATCAGCGACTTCGTGAAGACCACGAGCAGCAGCAGGGAGTCAGCACCCACCGGGATGCCGCGCGAGAACAGCGTGAGCACAGTGGTCAGAAGCGCACCGGCGAGGAACAACAGCGCGACGAACAGCAGGCCTGAGCCCAGGAACACCGTGGCGAACAACTTGTCCTCGCGATCCCCGAGTCGGGTGCGGATCACTCCGATGAACCACAGGAACGCGATCCCGGCGAACGGGATGAGGCTGACAGCGGTCATCACGCCCTGACGCCGGCTCTCGTCGTTCAGCCAGTCCGTCGAGGGCTTCCCGGCGGGCACCGAGCCGTGGAACTGGACCAGGACCACGATCAGGATGACGGAGAAGATGATCCCCGCGACTGCCGCCGAGGCCGGGTTCCGCAACTGCTTGACCAACGTTTCGGACTTCATCGGACTCTCCTCGGTCGCGGCGCGCGAACTTTACTGCACATCTCCCTGATACTGGGGGATCTCGCCGTCTTTACTCCGTGTGTCGCAACTGGCAGACTGCACAGCGTGACCAGAGGTGAACGTAGCGTACGCCTCGGGGTGGTCCTCACCGGGGCCCTCCTGACCGGCGGACTGCTCATGCCCAGCCAGGCCCTCGCCGATGACGGTGCGGTCGCCCCCTCCCCCGAGCCGGCCGCCACCTCGGTCGCCGCGCCCGTTGACCAGTCGGCCGAGCAGCCGGTCGTCGCAGTCGAGCAGGTCGGCGTGGCCGCCAGCGTGCCGAAGGCCGCAGGCCCGCGTGGTCGGCTGGCGGTGGGTGACTCCCTCATGGTGAGCGTCACCCCGTGGATGAGCTCACACGGATTCCGGGTGCACGCCAAGGTCGGCCGGCAGTTCAGCACAGCGCCGGGCATCGTGCGCAGCTTCGGCTCGAAGCTCCCGCGAAACCTCGTGGTCGAGCTGGGCACCAATGGCACCGTGTCACTTGGCGCCTGCCGGTCAGTGATCCAGACGGCCGGGAAGTACCGACGCGTCTTCCTGGTCACAGCTCGAGTGCCCCGAAGCTGGGAGGCGGGCAACATCCGCACGATGAAGTCATGCGATGCCAGCTTCGCCGCCAAGAGGGTCCGGATCATCGACTGGTACTCCCACAGCGCCGGGCACCCGGAGTGGTTCGTCAGCGACCGGGTCCATCTGTCGTCGTCAGGACGCCGGGCGTTCCAAGAGCTGATCGACTCCGAGGTGGACGCTCACGGCTTGCGCTGAGGTGCGGGATCGGCCCTACTCGCCGCCGAGGTCCCGCTCGTAGGCGTCGAGCAGCACCTCGGTGGTGCGCTCCTGGAACCGGCGCGCCCGTGCGAGCAAGGCCCGGATCGAGTGCTTGGCCGAGTCCACTGCTGAGGGATCCCCCGCATCCTGGCCCACCTGCAGGCGCACGTTGGTCACCGCGTCGTAGAGCCCGTCACGCTCCGTCGACAGACGCATCCACCTGCTCATCAGGTGCGGAGCGTCCGCACGGATCTGCTCGGTGAATCCCTCGGGATCCACGAGGTCCCCAGGTTCACGGCGCACTGCATCGGCCAGATCATCGAGCTGGCGGGTGATCTCCACCCACCACGACGTCAGTCCGCGATGGTCCTCGAGCAGGTGCGTCAGCCGTGACTGGACGCTGGAGAAGGTGACGACCCGCAGCAGCGTGGTGTCCAACGTGTCCGGGGTGATTGCCGTCATGTGGGGCTCCTTCCGTGTGGCCCCCAGAGTGATGCCCCGACGCCCTGCAGTACATGGAAGGCTCCTCCCACTTGCGTCGCAATCACGTCACAGGCGGCTGCCTGGCAGCTACCCGGCGACGGCGGTGGCGGTCTGTCGGGCGATCTCGAGCTCCTCGTTGGTCGGTACGACCAGCACTCGGATGGGGGCGCCCCGGAACGACAGGTCAACAGGCACGGAACTCCCGCGCACAGTGGCGTTGCGCTCGGTATCGATCGCCACGCCGATCATCTCGAGCCCGGCGATCACGCGCCGGCGGATCTCGGGGTCGTTCTCACCGACTCCCGCGGTGAACACGATCGCGTCGGCGCGCCCGATCACCGCCAGGTAGGCACCGAGGTACTTGCGGATCCGGTGGACGTACACCGCAAGGGCGAGCTCGGCGTCGGCATCGCCCGCGGCAGCCAGGCGGTGGACCTCGCGCAGGTCATTCTGGCCGCACAGGCCCATCAGCCCGCTTCGCTTGTTCAGCATCGTGTCGACCTCGGCGGCCGACATGCCCGCGGTCGCCATGAGGTGGAAGGCCAGGGCCGGATCGACGTCACCGGACCGCGTGCCCATGACCAGGCCCTCGAGCGGCGTCAGGCCCATGGAGGTCTCGACGCTCCGCCCACCACGAACCGCACAGGCCGACGCGCCGTTTCCCAGGTGCAGCGTGACCAGGTCGACGGAGTCCACGGGCTTGCCGAGGACCTCGGCTGCCTTCGCGGTCACGTACTTGTGCGACGTGCCGTGGAAGCCGTACCGGCGGATCCTGTGCTCCCGGGCGACGGCCTGGTCGATGGCGTAGGTGTACGCCGCGGCCGGGATGGTCGAATGGAAGGCGGTGTCGAACACGGCCACGTGCGGGACGTCCGGGAACTCGGCCATCGCGGACTCGAGGCCGGCGACGGTCGCAGGGTTGTGCAGCGGCGCGAGCGGGATCAGCTCGCGGATGACGTCGATGACCTCGGGCGTCACGATCGTGGGCTCGCTGAACTGGTCGGCGCCCTGCACTGCCCGGTGTCCCACGCCGGCCAGCTCGCCGACCTCGGACACCTCGCCCGTGCGCGCGAACTCGGCCGTGACCGCGTGGAACGCCGCGCCATGGTTGGCGATCCGTGCGGTCGTGGTCGACTCCACCAGCTCGGAGCCCGCACCGCCGCGGATGCGGGTCCGGTGCGTCACCGTGGACTCCTCCTCGCCGATGCGCTCGACCAGGCCCGTGGCCCAGACGACCTCGGACTCGGTGTCCACGAGCTGGTACTTCAGCGACGAGGAGCCGGCGTTGACGACCAGGACGATCATTGGGCACCTTCCTTCGACGAGGCTGCGGCCACCTGCTGGGCCTGGACGGCGGTGATCACCACGGTGTTGATGATGTCCTCGACCAGCGCACCTCGGGACAGGTCGTTGACCGGCAGGCGCAGGCCTTGGAGGACCGGGCCGATCGCCACGGCATTGGCCGAGCGCTGCACGGCCTTGTAGGTGTTGTTGCCCGTGTTGAGGTCGGGGAAGATGAACACAGTCGCTCGACCGGCGACCTCGGACCCGGGCAGCTTGGACTTCGCCACGGAGGCGTCGACGGCCGCGTCGTACTGGATCGGTCCCTCGATGGCGAGGTCCGGCCGACGTTCGCGGGCGAGCTCGGTCGCGGTACGCACCTTCTCGACGTCCTCACCCGAGCCGGATGCACCGGTGGAGTAGCTGAGCATCGCGATCAGGGGTTCCACGCCGAAGGCGCGGGCAGTCTCCGCAGACGAGATCGCAATATCCGCCAGCTGCGTGGCATCGGGGGACGGGTTGATGGCGCAGTCACCGTAGACCAGGACCCGGTCCTCGAGCGCCATGAAGAAGACGCTGGAGACGATCGAGACGCCGGGTGAGGTCTTGATGATCTGCAGTGCAGGCCGCACAGTGTGCGCCGTGGTGTGGGCGGCGCCCGAGACCATGCCGTCGGCCAGGCCCTTCCAGACCATCATCGTGCCGAAGTACGAGACATCGGCCACCTGGTCGTATGCCGCATCGAGGGCCAGGCCCTTGGACTTGCGCAGCTCCACCAGATCGGCGGCGAACACATCCCGCAGCCGGTCGGTGTCCGGGTCGATGATGTGGGCGGCCGCGATGTCCAGGCCCAGATGGCGCGCCCGCTCGGCCAGGGCATCGGGACGCCCGAGGATCGTCAGGTCGACGACGTTGCGCCGCAGCAGGCGGTCGGCGGCCTCAAGGATCCGGTCGTCATCGCCCTCGGGAAGGACGATGTGCTTGCGATCCGAGCGCGCCCTCTCCACGAGCTGGTGCTCGAACATCATCGGCGTCATCGTCGTGGAGCGGGTCACGTCGATCCGGGACTCCAGCTCGGCCTCGTCCACATGCTCCTCGAACAGGCTGAGCGCATCGGTGATCTTGCGCGCGTCGTCCGGGGCGATCTCGGCGTGCAGGCCGGCCACCGCGGCGGCGGTGTCGTACGTGTCGAGGTTGGTGATCAGGACCGGCAGCGACGCCGCCTGCGTGATGCCGGCGGCGAAGCGCATCACGGTGGGGTCGGGGTCCAGCCCGCCGGTCAGGATGACCCCGGAGACGGCCGGGATCGCGTCGGACTGCCGCGAGGAGTAGGCGGCCATGATGATGTCCGAACGGTCCCCCGGGGTGATCAGCAGCGTGCCCTCCGAGAGGTGGTCCATCAGGCGTGGGACGCTCATGGCGGCGACCTTGATGTCCGGCACCGGTCGGGAGAGGTCCTCGTCGGAGCCGAGCAGCAGGGTCGCACGGACGGCACCGGCCACCTCGCGGATCGTCGGATAGGTCAGGGAGCTCCAGCTCCGGGAGCATCCACACCGGGACCGAGCACCCGACCACGGCGGCCTCCATCGCAGCCCAATCACGCTCGGTGACCCGGTTGACGAATGCCCCGACGGTGGGGACCCCGCGCTCCCCCAGCCCCTCGATCGCTGCGGACAGCGCCCCGTTGACCTGCTCGGGGCGGTGGTCCGCGGCCGTCAGCACGAGCAGGGCCACGGCCCCGAGGTTCGAGGCGATCTCGGCGTTCAGGGCGAACTCGAACGCCTTGGAGGCGCCGAGGTAGTCCGTGCCCTCCACCAGCACGTAGTCGCACCTGTTGGCCAGCCGCCGGAAGCGCTCGATGATCTTGCTGACGAGGGCGGGATCCACGTGGTTGCCACCGAAGTCCCGGGTCTCGGCACTGGTGACCCCGAACGACTCGTCGTAGGTCTGGTCCAGGCGGTAACGCGTGCGGAACAGCTCGATGCGCTTGTCGGCAGCGCCGGCCCCGATGACGGGCCGGAAGTAGCCGACCCGGCTGACCGAGCGGGTCAGGGTCTCCATCAGGCCCAGGGCGGCGACCGACTTGCCGCTGGATGCTTCGACTGAGGTCAGGTAGAGGGCGCGCACGGGCGCAATCCTGTCAGGATCACACGGTCGACGCCCGCGGCGTGGCTACCCGACGCCGTTGAGCTCGTTGACGACGCGGAACAGGTCGCCGCGGTCGTACCAGTTGACGGCGATCATCGAGGGCGTGCGACCCCGGTCGATCTCGCACTGGTCGATGCGCGGCTTGAGGACGTCGTAGACGTTGACCTCCTCGGCGCTGGAGATCAGCTTGCTGAAGCTCGCGAGCCAGTGGTTGACCGAGAACAGCGGGCTGTCGGGCTCGCCTCGCTTCAGGGAGCAGTCGAAGTCGGTTGCGCTCTTGAAGGTGTACTCGGTGTCCTGCACCAGGTCGAAGCCCTGGTGCAGGTAGGGGATCTTGTCTCCGCCGCCCTTGTTCTCCATCAGCACCACCAGGCGCTTGTTCGAGTCGATCATCTCGCCCAGGGTCGGCCATTCGGCGCCGTCGGGGTGCACGTACGCCTTGTCGGCCAGCCCGGCCTTCTCCAGCACTGCCGCGGTGTCCTCCGGGGTCACGGTGTCCTGGATGAACAGCACGAGGACCTCACGCGGGTGCTCGTCCATCCAGGTGTTGAGCCGGTCCATGACCGGGGCCATCGGTTCGGCGCCGATCTCGCAGACGGTGTGGCAGAAGTACGGCTCCGTGGGACCCGACGGCTTCGAGCGGCGCACGCGGTCGATGGTGCGCTGGATCGAGGCGACCACCTCCGTGCCGTAGGTCGCCGTCAGCTCAGCCTCCGCGCCAGCCAGCGACTCCGGCGCGGTGATGGCGCCACCGTCCTCCGTGGGCTGGCCGTACCAGGTGTCCACGAGCAGGCCGCGGATCCCATCGTCGAGGGACTCGACCATGTCCTTGGGCTGCTCGGCCAGGAACCAGGTGCCGTCCGCGATCGACATCGAGTTGTGCGTCGCGGGGATCACGACCTGGTCGAAGGGCACGTCGCACAGGGCGTCGAAGCCGTTGCACGCGGTGGTGTTCACGGCCGAGGCGGTCTGGATGTTGTCGTTCTGGGGCAGGTTGCCGGGGATGATCAGCGCCGCCAGGACAAGCAGGCCGACCGCAGCGGCGGCGACCGGTATCAGCCAACGCACCGGCGAGCGCCGCTTCTCCGGCCCCTCCCCCGTGGCTGCCAGTGCGGCCTCCTCCTCGGCCCTGTCCTGGGCTCGCGAGCGCTCTGCGATGACGTCGAGCTCGGTGACGCCGTAGAAGAGGACGACAAGGCCGGCCACGACGGCCACGACCTGGGAGCTGATCGTGGGGAACAGCACGATCAGCAGTCCGACGGCAATGACGACCAGTGCGCGGACGACCGCCCATCCGGTGGCCTTGGGGCGACGGGTCGCGAAGCCGACCGCTGTTCTGGCGTGATCGCCGACGTCCACCTGGGGCAGGAGGGCACCGGCAGAGGCCACGAGGAGCCCACCCACCACGCCGATGGCGATGAACCGCAGCGACAGCGGCTGGCTGAACACGGCCAGGGCGGCGCTGATCACGGCACCCTGGAGCGTGGAGTCGTCCATGAAGAGCCCCGCGATGTTCAGCCCGAGGACGACCAGTCCGAGGAAGCCTGCGACGACCAGAAGCATCCAGCCGAAGCGGACGATGGCCAGGCGCCGCTTCGGGGCCAGCCAGATGCCAAGCGCCACCAGCACCAAGGAGATCAGCGGGACCACCCAGGCAAGGGTGGACACCGCCTGGATCACCGGGATGATCTGGCCGGCAATCCCCTCCTGGCCACCGACCTCGGCCAAGGTGAGGTTCAGGTTGGCCGGGACGATGTCGGCCGCCTGGGGAACGAACTTCTCGAGGGCCGTCGTGGCCGTTGCCCCCAGATCTGCGAGCTTCAGGACCGCAGAGTCACTGCCCTTCTGGGTCATCGCATCGTGGAACGATCGAATCGCGGGGGTGAAGACGCCGTCGAGCAGCGGGCTGCCTGCGACCGCTGCAGCCCCGGCGGCGATGGCCGGCTCGACTGCGATCAGGTCCGGCTGGGCATCGAGCGCTGCCACGGCAACGGCTTGGCCGATCTCGGTCTTGACCGCTTCGTCCTGGCGGATCTCGTTCACCAGCCCGGCGAAGTTCTCGCCATTGACGACAGCGGCGTTCAGCCACCCGAGTATCCCGGTCATGAACAAGCCGATCGCGCCCAGCGTGAGCAGCACCTTCGACCAGGTGTTGCTGCGCCCCTTGCCCATGACGTCCTCCCCGAGGGATGTGTGAGGGCGCCATTATGGCCCGCGAGAGTCTCGAGCGCTGCTACGTCGTTCTGCTGAAGGTCAGGAGTCCGGCTGCAGCGAGTGGAGGGCGATCGCGCTGGCCGCAGCCACGTTCAGTGAATCGACTCCCTGCGCCATGGGGATCCGCACGCGCAGGTCCGCCCGGGCTGCCAGGTCCTCGGGGAGGCCGTCGCCCTCGGTGCCCAGCAGCACCGCCCTGCGCGCTGTGCCAGGACGAACGGCACGGATCCCCGTTGCGTCCGGGTCCAGGGTCATGGCGATCGTGGTGAATCCGCCCAGATCGGCGAGCGGATCCGCGCCCGTCCTGGTCCAGGGCACCACCAGCACAGCGCCCATCGAGACCTTCACCGCGCGCCGGTAGAGCGGATCGGCGCAGCCCGGCGTGACGAGGACGGCATCGGCCCCCAGGGCGGCGGCGTTGCGGAACACGGCTCCGACGTTCGTGTGGTCGACGAGGTCGACCAGGACGAGCACGAAGCGTGCGGCGGCCAGGAGCTCGGCGGGTGGCGCCAACGGACGGCGCTCGAACGAGGCCAGCGCACCACGGTGCACGCGGTACCCGGTCACCTGCCTGAGGACCTCGGGCGAGGCCAGCAGGATCTCCGCCCCGGTCCCCTCGAGGGCGTCACCAAGGCCCGGCAGCCACTTGGGTTCGGTCAGCACAGACCTCGGTCGGTAGCCCGCCTGCAGCGCGCGCAGGATCACCTTGGCACCCTCGGCGATGAACAGGCCCTCGGCCGGCTCGCGCACGGACCGTGCGGCGACATCCGTGAGCTCGGTGAAGTCCCGGACCCGCGGGTCGTGGGGGTCGCGCACGGTGCCCGGGTCGAGCACCGGAGTCAGGTGGTGGGGGGCTCAGTGGGCGGCTGCGCCTCGGGCAGGTCCTCGACAAGATCGGCATCGACGATGTCGTCCGCGTCGACCGTGGGCGGCTGCTCTGGCTGCGCGGGGGCAGCCGGTGCGGGTGGTCCTCCCGCAGCTCCCGGTGCGAAGGCGCGGCTGACGGCGCCCAGGGCCCCGGAGAGCTCGGCCGGGATGACGAACACCTTGTTCGCGGTTCCCTGCGCCAGCAGCGGGAGGGACTGCAGGTACTGGTAGGCCATCACCTGGTCGGTGGCATGACCCGAGTTGATCGCGTTGAACACCTTCGCGATGGCCTCGGCCTCGCCCTGCGCCCGGAGAACCTGTGCCTGTGCCTGGCCCTCGGCCTTGAGGATCGCAGCGGTCCGACCACCCTCGGCCTCGAGGATCGCAGCCTGCTTGCTGCCCTCGGCAGACAGGATCGCGGCACGCTTGTCGCGGTCGGCGCGCATCTGCTTCTCCATCGACTGCTGCACGCTGGCCGGCGGGTCGATCGCCTTGAGCTCGACCCGGTTGACCCGGATCCCCCACTTGCCGGTGGCCTCGTCGAGGACGCCACGCAGCTGCGCGTTGATGTTGTCGCGGCTGGTCAGCGTCTCCTCGAGGTCCAGCGAGCCGACGACGTTGCGCAGGGTGGTGACGGTGAGCTGCTCGACGCCCTGGAGGTAGTTCTGGATCTCATAGGTCGCCGCCTTGGCATCTGTGACCTGGAAGTAGATGACCGAGTCGATGCTGACGACGAGGTTGTCCGAGGTGATCACGGGCTGGGGGGCGAACGAGACGACCTGCTCGCGCAGGTCGATCAGCGGCCGAAGGCGGTCCACGAACGGGATGATGATCGCCAGGCCCGGGTCGAGGGTTCGGTTGTACCGGCCCAGGCGCTCCACGATCCCGGCCTGCGCCTGCGGCACGATCTTGATGGTGCTGAAGACGATCAGGATCGCGATCAGGACCAGTACGCCAGCGATGATCAGGCTCTCCATGGTGCCCTCCCCTTGCCTTGTCTTGCGTTATCCGACTATGGCTGTGGCCCCATCGATCTGGAAGACCGACACCTTCTCGCCCGGCTCGTACCGCGCCTCCTCGTCGAGGGTGCGCGCTGACCAGATCTCGCCCCCGAGCTTGATGCGGCCGTTGTAGGCATCGACCGTCTCGAGGACCAGGGCCTGCGTTCCGATCAGGGCGGCTGTGCCGGTCCGCTCCAGGGGTGCCTGGTAGACGTGGCGCTTGGCGATCGGGCGGACGAAGGCGATCAGGGCCACGCTCACGAGCGCGAAGACGGCTGCCGATCCGACGGCACCGGCGCCCAGGAAGGCAGCCAACGACGCAGCCAGCGCGCCCCCGGAGAACATGATCAGCAGGAGCCCCGCCGATGCCGCCTCAGCCCCGGCAAGGACCACCGCGACGATCAGCCAGACGATCCATGCGTCCACGGGCCCATCCTAGTCGTCGGCGCCCGATCCGTCCCTTTCCGACGTGCTTGTCGAGTCTGCCGGCTCGAGCACCTCGCGGCCGCGACGTCCGCGTGCCACGGTATCGGCCGGGACGGCGCGGGCCCAGTAGCGACCGCGGACATGGCCACTGCGCAGCCGGGTGCCGAACGTCTCGCTGAGGTTCCGCCCGGTCAGGACCTCATGGATGGGTCCGGAGGCCACGGCGCGCCCGTCGCGCAGGAGCAGGACGTGCGTGAAGCCAGCCGGGATCTCCTCGACGTGGTGGGTCACCAGGACCTGGGCCGGGGCCCATCGGTCGGTGGCGATCCCCGCCAGGCGGGTGACGAGGTCCTCGCGGGCCCCCAGGTCCAGGCCGGCGGCGGGCTCGTCGAGCAGCAGGAGCTCAGGGTCGGTCATCAGGGCGCGCGCGATCTGCACCCGCTTGCGCTCCCCCTCCGACAGCGTCCCGAAGAGCCGCTCGGAGAGCAAGTCGGCACCCACCAGCGCCAGGACGGCATGGGCGCGGGCGGTGTCGGGTTCCTCGTAGGCCTCGTGGCCGCGACCCGTGACGGACCAGGCCGCGGTGACCACGACGTCGCGGACCCGCTCGTCAGCGGGGATGCGCTCGGCCAGGATGGCGCTGGCCAGGCCGATCCGGGGTCGCAGGTCGAAGACGTCGACGGCACCGAGGGCTTCGCCGAGGACCTCGACCCGCCCCGATGTCGGGTGGATCTGGGCTCCTGCCAGTTGCAGGATCGTGGTCTTGCCCGCGCCGTTGGGTCCCAGCACGACCCAACGCTGGTCCTCGGTCACCAGCCAGTCGAGACGGTCGACGATGGGCCGTCCGCCGCGGAGGACGGTCACCTCGCGGAAGTTGAGCACCTCGACCACTCGCACACCCTACCCGCGCACAACCGCGGCGCCGGGCCGCGCCGTGCCCTACCCTCCTGCAGGTGAGCGCCGCCCAGATGACGACCGCAGCCGTGTGGCTGGGGTCGTGGCTGCGCGGAACCGCCGGAGCCGACGACCTGCTCGAGGCCATGGCCCACGCCGCCCCGGATGCCCCGGCGGTCGGCAGGGTGCTGGGTGCCCCGCCCAGCCCACTGCCCGACCTCCTGCGCGCCATCCGCGTATCGGGCGCGGACGGGACGTGGCTGCTGCTCCCCCGTCCGGGGCACACCATCGGATGGCCTCCCCGGGCAGACGGGGCGCCTGTCCCGGCGGTGCTGCTGAGCCGCGGTGATCTCGCTGTCGGGTTGCTGCGCCACGAGGTGGCCGGGTGGAGGTGGGACACGGCCGGATCCGCGGCGCTGGCCGAGCTCCAGTCGCGCATGCTGACGGCGCGCTCCGGCGCACGCGCACTGGCCGAGGCCGTCACCGCGGCCGCGGAACGCCTCGAGCAGCTCGGTCTGGACCGCGCGGCCACACGGTCGGCCCCCCGTGAGTGGGAGGTCGCGCTGGGCCTCCTCCCCCGGGGCCTGGACTCCCAGGTGGAGGCCCTGCTTGTCAGGCTGGCGGCGCTGCACGACGCGCTTGACCTTGCCCTCGTCGAGGAGGGCGCGGCGGTCACCGCCGCCGAGGCGCGCGCCCGGGCGGCGGAGGTCAGGGCTGTTCTCGGTCAGGTGGAGGACG
This sequence comes from uncultured Actinomycetes bacterium, assembly GCA_963700475.1. GTDB lineage: Bacteria > Actinomycetota > Actinomycetes > S36-B12 > CAIYMF01 > Prado023. The sequence goes on along the minus strand of CAVOXR010000009.1, from coordinate 296,324 downwards.
TGATCGCCGGAGTGGTGGGCGGCCTGAACGCGCCCCCTCCCCCTGCGCAGGAGGTCCTCGCGCGCCCCGCGACGGTGGCCGACCACCGCACCTGATCCAGCCTGCCGCGTGGATCAGGCACCCGGGACGGCAGATAGCGTGGACCCCGTGCCGGACACCACCTTCCACACCACCGTCGTCGGCGTCGACCGTCCGGGCGTCACCGCGCGCATGTTCGCTGCGCTGGCCGACACCACCGTGCTCGACGTGGAGCAGGTGGTGGTCGCCGGCCAACTCGTCCTGGGCGCCGTGGTGCTCGCGCCCGAGGGATCCGAGGAGCCCCTGGCTGAGCGGATGCGCGCGGCGGTGCCGGACTTCGAGGTCAGGGTCCGGCACGTGCACGCCGCGGATGTCTCGGGGATGCTGTCCAACTGCACCGTCACGATCGTGGGCCCGACGATCACCGGCAGCGACATCAGCGCCCTGGCGTCAACGATGGCCTCGGGTGGGTCGAACATCGTCCGGATCGACAGGGTCGCCGACTACCCCGTCACCGTCCTGGCCCTCGAGGTCCTGGCCCCGGATCCGGCCGTTCTGCGCCGCGAGCTGGTTGCCCGGTGCCACGACCTGGACGTCGACGTGTCCGTGCAGCCACGCGGGCTCGCCCGCCGGGGGGTCCACCTCGTCGTGATGGACGTGGACTCGACCCTGATCCAGGACGAGGTCATCGAGGTCCTGGCCCGGTTCGCAGGCAAGGAGGAGCAGGTCCGTGCGATCACCGAGGCGGCGATGCGCGGCGAGTTGGACTTCGCCGAGTCGCTGCACTCCCGTGTCGCGGAGCTGGCCGGCCTGCCCGAGGACGTGATCGCCAGGGCGCGGGCCGAGATCCGTCTCACTCCGGGTGCGCGGACCCTGTGCCGGACGCTCAAGGGCCTCGGGTACCGGATCGCCCTGGTCAGCGGCGGGTTCACCGAGGTGATCGGCCCGCTGGCCGACGAGTTGGGCGTCGATGCGGTGCGCGCGAACGGCCTGGAGATCGTCGACGGTCAGCTGACGGGGCGCGTGCGCGGCCCGGTGATCGATCGGGCGGCCAAGGAACGGGCGCTGCGCGAGTTCGCGGCCCAGTTCGGCATCGACACCGCGCGAACGATCGCGATCGGCGACGGGGCCAACGACCTCGACATGCTCTCCGCGGCGGGCCACGGGATCGCCTTCAACGCCAAGCCGGTCGTACAGGCAGCCGCCGACTCGGCGATCAACGTGCCCTACCTCGACACCGTCCTGTACCTCATGGGGATCTCCCGCGAGGAGGTCGAGGAGGCCGACGCGGCGGCCGGGATCCTCCCCGTCAGTCCTTAGGGGTGGTGAACGTCTCGAGCGTCGCACATCCGGGCTCGAAGTCGGCCCACGACCGATCGGCGCTCAACAGGGCGACAGCGCAGGTCGGGAACTTGGTTGCGACGAGGTCGCGCAGCTCGTCGCGCGCGGTCCCGCCCAGGCTGAGGACGAGTTCCGACACCCCGGGCTCGTGGCCGAGGATCATGACCGAGCGGGCGTCCGGCGGGAGCTCCCGGACCAGGTCGAGCATGTGGGCGCCCCACGCGTCGTAGACACGGGGATCGATCACCACGTCGCCTGCATGACCCAGCTCCGCATTCATCAGTGCCCAGGTCTCCTTGGTGCGCTGGGAGGGGCTGAGCACGACGACGTCCACGGTGCCGACGAGCTCCCGGATCCGCTGGCCCATGCGGGGCGCGTCACGCAGCCCGCGCGGGCCCAGGGGGCGCAGGCGGTCGGGCACTCCGGCGGGCCACGCCGACTTGGCGTGCCGCACGACAAGCAGCTTCCTGCTCGCCACGTCCATCGGTCCCCGATCCCGGCGACCACGTTCGGGCCGCGCACCCACTACCCTGCCACAGGTGAGCAGCACCACAGCGGAGATCCCCCAGCGTCGACTCATGGCGATCGGGGGCGCCGAGGACAAGCTCGGCGCGACCCGGATCCTGCGACGGTTCGTCGCCGAATCGGGTGGCACAGACGCGAGGATCGTCGTCTGTGCGACGGCGTCGGCGCTCGGACCGGAGATCGTCGAGCTCTACGAGCGGCTGTTCGCGAAGCTCGGCGTCGCCGAGGTCGTCTCAGCCCGCCCTCGCGACCGGCGTGAGGCCGAGAAGCAGGAGCACGTCGATTCGGTGGCGTGGGCGACCGGGGTGTTCTTCACCGGGGGCAACCAGATGAAGCTCGCCGCGGCGATCCGGGGCACCCGCTTCGGGGACGCGGTGGTCGAGGCCTACGATCGCGGCGTCATCGTGGGCGGCACCTCGGCCGGGGCCTCGGTCGTCAGCGAGCACATGGTCGGCTACGGGTCACCCGGGGCGCAACCGAAGTTCCGGATGGTCGCCCAGGCCCAGGGCCTTGGCCTGCTCCCGGGTGTGATCGTCGACCAGCACTTCTCCCAGCGCGAGCGCTTCGGCCGGCTGATCAACCTGGTCGCCTCCTCCCCCGACCTGCTCGGGATCGGCCTGGATGAGGACACCGCGATCCTCGTCACCGACGAGACCGAGCTCGAGGTCATCGGCAAGGGCTCGGTGTTCTGCGTCGACATGCGCACCGCACTGACCGATGCCGCCACGGCGCGAGGCACGAGCCCGTTGATGATCTCCGGCGCTGGTGTCCACTTCCTGCCCAACGGGGCGCGCTTCGACCTCGCCTCACGCATCCTCGTGTCCTACCGTGACCACAGCGCGGTGGACCCGGGCGACCTGCCCGAGCCCACGCACGACCTCGCCACGATCTCCCGGCGGGTGGCCGCGGAGGGCGTTGATGACTCAGTGGTCGCCCGCAACGCACGACGCCGACGCCGCACCAAGCAGCAGCTCAAGGAGTCACCGTGACCGACCGCCCCGTGCCCACCGGTCCGGCCGCACCGGACCTCACGATCGTCGAGACCAGGGTCTACCGCGGACCCAACATCTGGTCGTACGGGCCGGCGATCCACCTGGTGGTCGACCTCGGTTCGCTCGAGGAGTACCCCAGCGACGCGCTCCCCGGCTTCACCGACCAGCTGTTGGCCTGGCTCCCGGGGGTCGGTGAGCACTCCTGCTCACGGGGGCGCAAGGGTGGGTTCGCAGAACGCCTGCGAGAGGGCACGTGGGTCGGTCACGTCGCTGAGCACATCGCCCTGCAGCTGCAGAACGAGGTTGGCCACGACACCCGGCGCGGCAAGACGCGCAGCACTGGAGAGCCCGGGCGCTACCACGTCATCTTCGGCTACCAGGACGAGGCGGTGGCGCTGGCCGCCGGCAAGCTTGCGGTGCGGATGGTCAACGACCTCGTCTCCCACGACCCGGAGTTCGATTTCGACGCGCAGTTCGAGGAGTTCCTGCTGCTGGCCGAGCGCACCGCGTTCGGCCCCTCGACCCAAGCGCTGGTCGACGAGGCGGTCTCGCGGGACATCCCGTGGATGCGCCTGAACAGCGCCTCGCTGGTGCAGCTCGGCCAGGGTCGCTACGCGCAGCGGATCCGCGCGACCATGACCTCGAACACCTCTGCCCTGGGTGTGGATATCGCCAGCGACAAGGACATCACCAACAAGCTGTTGAGCGCGGCCGGGCTCCCGGTTCCCAAGAGCGACTCGGTGCGCACCCTTCGCGGGGCGCTTCAGGTCGCCCGACGGATCGGATACCCGGTGGTCATCAAGCCGCTGGACGGCAACCACGGCCGGGGTGTGGTCCTCAACATCACGCGACGACACCGAGCTGGAAGCCGGCTACGACGTGGCCAAGGCTGAGTCCCGAAGCGGCTACCTGCAGGTCGAGAGCTACATCACCGGCAACGACTACCGGTTCCTCGTCGTCGGTGGGCGGATCGCAGCGGTCGCCGAGCGCGTCCCGGCGCACGTGATCGGCGATGGACATCGCACCGTCGCCGAGCTCGTCGAGGCGACCAATGCCGACCCCCGGCGCGGCGTGGGGCACGAGAAGGTGCTCACCCGGATCAAGGTCGACGACGCGGCCGTCGCACTGGTGGCTGCCCAGGGGCTGGCCATGGACGCCGTGCCCGACCAGGGCGCGATGGTCAAGCTCGCCCTCACGGCGAACATGTCGACCGGTGGCATCTCGATCGACCGCACGATCGACGCGCACCCGGACAACGTCGAGATCGCCGAGGAGGCCGCCCGCGTCGTCGGGCTGGACGTCGCCGGGATCGACTTCATCGCACCGGACATCACGGTGCCGGTGCGTGAGGCGGGCGGGGCGATCTGCGAGGTCAATGCGGCTCCGGGCTTCCGGATGCACACGCACCCGACCATCGGTGAGCCGCAGTACATCGCCAAGCCGGTGATCGACCTGCTGTTCCCGCCCGGATCCCCGAGCCGGGTGCCGATCATCGCCGTCACCGGCACCAACGGCAAGACCACGACCTCGCGGATGATCGGCCACGTGTTCAAGGGCATGGGCCGCAAGGTGGGCATGACCTCGACCGACGGCGTGGTCATCGACGAGCGGCTGGTGATCCGCTCCGACGCCTCCGGGCCGAAGAGCGCCCGCATGGTGCTGCAGAACCCCCGCGTCGACCTCGCGGTGCTGGAGGTGGCCCGGGGCGGGATCCTCCGCGAGGGCCTCGGCTACGACCGCAACGATGTGGCCGTGGTGCTCAACGTGGCCTCCGACCATCTCGGTCTGCGGGGCATCAACACCCTCGAGGACCTCGCCGACGTGAAGAGCGTCGTCGTCGAGGCGGTCCCCCGCGGCGGGCACGCCGTGCTCAACGCAGACGACCCCCACGTCGCGTCCATGGCGCGACGCTGTCACGGCGAGATCGTCTGGTTCACGATGGCCGAGCCCGGATCGTCGACCCGGGCGATGGTCGACCGGCACTGCCGCGACGGGGGCCTGGCCCTCGTGCTGGAGAAGGGTGAGCTCGGCGAGTCGATCGTGCTGCGCCAGGGCAAGCGCTCGATGCAGGTGGCCTTCACGCACCTGCTCCCGGCGACCTTCGGGGGCAAGGCTCGGTTCAACGTGGCCAACGCGATGGCTGCTGCCGGAGCCTGCTTCGCCGGTGGCGCGCACCTGCATGACATCCGAGCAGGACTGCGCACGTTCTCCACGAACTACCACCTGGCCCCAGGCCGCCTGAATCACATCGACGTCAACGGCGTGAACGTGTTCGTCGACTACGCGCACAACCCGGCGGGCCTGGAGGCGCTCGGCGAGTTCATCGCGGCCTACACCGACGGCCTGGACGCGGCCCGCGCCGAGGTGCACAAGCGCCGTCGCATCGGGGTCATCGGCACCGCTGGGGACCGCAGGGACTCCGACATCCTCGAGCTGGGGCGCACGGGCGCCCGGCACTTCGACCTCGTCGTGGTCAAGGAGGACGTCAAGCTCCGCGGCCGCCAGCCCGGCGAGGTCGCGACCCTGCTCGAGCAGGGCGTGCGCGAGGCCATGGCCGAGGGGTCGCGCGCCAAGGAGGTGCGAGCGGTCCCGATGGAGATCGATGCGGTGCGCTGGGCAGTCGAGCAGGCGAACGCCGGTGACGTCGTGGCCATCTGCGCCGACCAGACGGAATCGGTCTACACCGAGCTCGAAGCCCTGGGCCACTCAGCGATGCACGAGTAGGGCCGGAGCCGCGATCTCCGGTCAGGCCGGGTCGCTTCCTGCCGCCTGGACCTTGGCGCGAATCGTGGCCGGATCGTCCGCGGTTGCCCCGACGTGGTCGAGCAGGTCCACGCACGCCGAGCGGTCCTGGTGGATCATCATCGCGATGACGTCCCCGTCGTGCGAGCGGTCAAGGAGTGACCGCAGACCAGTGGGCTCGTCCGGGACCTCCTCGAACGGCTCCTTGCCCGCGGCACGGATCCCCGCGCGCTGCAGCGCATCGATCTCCTCCTGGGTGCGCCCCCGCAGGTAGTGCGGCTTGGCCGCCAGCTGCACGGTGTCGGCGGCCTCGCCAGCGAGCCGGCCGACCTCGAATATGCCCTGGTCCGTGCGGTCCCCGGCATTGCCGATCGAGGCGTGCAGTGCTGCTCCGGGGCGGCGAAGGCCGGTGCCGACCCGGAGCAGCGCCTCGGCTCCTGCCTCGTTGTGGGCGAAGTCGAGGATGACCGTCGCTGATCCTCCGTCCGAAGTCGGGGCGCTCCAGATGTTCATCCGCCCCGGGCTGGAGCTGACGTCGGGGAGGAACGAGCACAGGCCGGCTTCGACCGCGTCGGCGGGAAGTCCGGCTGCCAGCCCGGCACTGGCTGCCGCCAGGGCGTTGGCCAGGTTCTCCCGGGAGAGGCCGGCGATCGTGACGGGGATGTCCAGCACGGAGCCGAGGTCGAGGGGTCCGCTGGGATGACCCTCGACGACGACCCTGCCACCCCGCGCGGTGGTCAGCGGGGCGCCCAACTGGCGAGCAGAGCGCAGCACCCGGTCCCTCCGGATCCAGGGCGAAGAACCACGGGCTCCCGGCACCGGCGTCGTGATACTGGCGCACCAGGGGGTCCTCGGCGTTGAGGACGGCCCAGCCCCCGGGACGCACGACCTTGACGACCGTCGACTTCGCCCACGCCAGCATCTCGACCGTGTCGATCCCCTGGAGCCCGAGATGGTCCGGGCTGACATTGGTGAACACCGCCACGTCCACCGCGGACACGCCCATCCCGCGCAGCATCAGGCCGCCGCGGGCCGTCTCCAGGACGGCGAATCCCACCCCTGGCTCCCCCAGCACCATGCGGGCGCCACCGGGCCCGGACCAGTCCCCCGGCTCGATGCACCGGCCCGCCACGAACACCCCGTCGGTGCTGCTCCATGCGGCGAGGAGGCCGGCCTCGGCAGCCATCCGTCCCAGGAGCCGGGTCGTCGTCGTCTTCCCGTTGGTCCCGGTCACGGCGACCGTGGGAACCTGGGGATCGAGCAGTCTGGGCGGGTCACCCGGATCGGCCCGGCGGACGGTCCCGGCGGCTGTGGCGATCCGCTCGTCGAGGGGAACCTCCGGGCCGATCCGCAGTACCTCCACAAGGGCGTTGCCGATCGCCTCCCCGGTCCCCTCCCGCTGCCAGGGGAACGCCACGACGACGGTCCCGTCCCCGGCCGTGCGGCTCACGGCCGGCCCGACGAAGGCGTCGGCCGCCCGGGCGATCGCGTCGGTGGTCTCGCAGAGGTCCACTCCGGGCTCGGTCGGACCCGCGAGGGTCACCCGGATGGCCGGAGCGGGGATGTCGGCGTTCGGGCCGAGGAGCACGCGCAGCTCGATCAGCATGGCCGCACTCTGCCACGTCGCTCCCGTTGGATCCCGCTGGCGGCGCTACTGTGACCGGCGTGGAATGGGGACTGACAGGTCAGGTGGCTCTCGACGTGATCGAGGCCGACTTCCGGGCGCTGCCATTGGCGGCCTGTGCACAGGCTGCGATCGAGGCGGCGCGGGCGCGGGGAGCGGAGCACGTGGACGTCCGGATCTCGCGACAGCGGACCCGATCGGCCTCAGCGCGCGATGCCCGCCCGCTTGCTGTGGTCGCCGACAGCGTCACGGGACTCGGTGTGCGGGTCCTCGTCGACGGAGTGTGGGGCTTCGCCGCAGGTGACCTCGTCGCACCGGAGTCCGCCGCCGAGGTGGCCGCGCTTGCCGTCGCGATGGCACGGGTGGCCACGCCTGTGGCCCGCGAGCGGGTCGAGCTGGCTGCGGAGCCGGTCCATGTGGGGCAGGTCTGGGCCAACCCCCTGGGGATCGACCCGTTCCTGGTCCCAGACGCCGACGTGCTGGCGCTGCTGGAGTCACGCAGCGCGGCGCTGTTGGCCAGCGGCCACGTCCAGAGGGTCGATGCGGGCTTCCACGCCTTCCGGGACATCACCTACTACGCGGACAGCGCCGGTACGGACACCCTGCAGCAGCGCACTCGGGTAGCAGGTGATGTGGCCGCCTTCCACATCACCGACGAACGCTTCGACGACATGTCGTCGTGCGCGCCGCCGGTGGCGCGGGGCTGGGAGTACCTCGTCGGTGACGGCACGTGGGACTGGGACTCCGAGCTCGCGGCCCTTCCGGAGCTGCTCGCGGAGAAGTCAGTTGCCCCCTCGGTGGAGCCCGGCCGGTACGACCTGGTCCTGGACCCCACCAACCTCTGGCTCACCATCCACGAGAGCGTCGGGCACGCCACGGAGCTCGACCGCGCCCTCGGGTACGAGGCCAACTACGCGGGAAGCAGCTTCGCGACACTTGACCAGCTGGGCACCCTCAAGTACGGATCAGCCCTCATGCACGTGACCGGTGACCGCACTGCGCCCTACGGGCTGTCCACGCTCGGCTTCGACGACGAGGGCGTGGCGGCGCAGTCCTGGGACCTCGTGCGCGACGGCACCCTCGTGGGCTACCAGCTCGATCGCCGGATGGCCGCCGAACACGGCTTCGGGCGGTCCAACGGGTGCGCGTTCGCCGACTCCGCGGTGCACGTGCCGGTGCAGCGGATGCCCAACGTGAGCCTGCAGCCCGATCCGGCGGGGTCCGACCTCGACGGGCTCATCGGCGGGGTGGAGGACGGCCTGTACATCGTGGGCGACAAGTCGTGGTCGATCGACATGCAGCGCTACAACTTCCAGTTCACCGGGCAGCGGTTCTTCCGGATCCGATCCGGGCGGATCGTCGGGCAGGTGCGCGATGTGGCCTACCAGTCGAGCACCCCGACCTTCTGGGCCGGGCTGAAGGCCCTCGGCGGACCGCAGACCTACCTGCTGGGCGGGGCGCTCAACTGCGGCAAGGCCCAGCCCGGCCAGGTGGCGCCGGTGAGCCATGGATGTCCGGTGGCCGTGTTCGAGGGGATCAACGTGCTCAACACCCAGCGGGAGGCGCACGCATGAGGCCCCAGGAGCTGGTGGAACGCGCCCTCGAGCTGCTCGGGCCCGACCGCGGGACCGTGATCGTCGAGAGCACGACGACGGCGAATCTGCGGTGGGCGAACTCGACCCTGACCACCAACGGGATGTCCGCGCGGCAGACGGTCCACATCGTGGCGCACCCGGTCGTGCCGGGCGGGATCGGGTCTGGGACGACCAGTTCGGTGGTCCGCTCGGGCGACGATCTCGAGGCCCTCATCGCGCAGGCCCGTTCCGAGGCCCGGGGAGCCGGTCCGGCCCAGGACGTCGCCCCGGAGGTACCCGCTCGCCCCGCGACTCCCACCTGGGACCTTCCGCCCGCGCTGTCCACCCCCGAGGAGCTCTCGCCGGTCAGCGCGCTGCTCAGCGACGTCCTTCCCGCGACGGACATCGACCACTTCGGATACGCCGAGCACAGCCTGACCAGCACCTACTTCGGGACGACCGGTGGCCTGCGGCTGCGGCATGACCAACCGGCGGCACGCTTCGAGCTGTGCGGCAAGTCCGGATCCGGCAGTCGGTCGGCGTGGGCGGGCCGGTCGGGACGCTACTTCGCGGAGATGGACCTCGCTGGCACACCGGCCGAGGTGCGCCGCGGACTGGCGGCCCAGCAGACTCGGATCGACGTGGCCCCGGGCCGGCAGCGGGTGCTGCTCTCCCCCTCGGCGACAGCCGACATGCTGATCTACCTCCTGTGGTCGGCCGGTGCCCGCGACGCCGTCGAGGGACGCAGTGCGTTCAGCCGTCACGGCGGCGGCACCCTCGTGGGTGATCGTCTGGCCCCGCTGCCCTTCTGGCTGCGATCCGATCCGAGCGCCGCCGGGTTGGAGTGCGCCGATCACGTCCAGGACACGGTGTCGTCGGCCATGTCCAGCACCTTCGACGCGGGTCTGCTGCGTGGGGCCACCGACTGGGTGGCCGAGGGCACGCTGCGTGGGCTGGTCACGACCCGGTACTCCGCCGGCCTGGCGGGCATCGCCCACACTCCGTTCGTCGACAACATGATCGCCGGTGTCGAGGGACGCGAGGGCACCCTCGACGCACTGGCCGCTCGGCTCGGGGATGGCCTGCTGGTCACCTGCCTCTGGTACATCCGCGAGGTTGACGCCCAGAGCCTGTTGCTCACGGGACTGACCCGCGACGGGGTCTACGTCGTCCGTGACGGGGAGGTGATCGGGGCAGCCGGCAACTTCCGGTTCAACGACTCCCCCCTGGGGATGCTGGACCGGATCGCCGACGCCGGCACACCGGTCGACTGCCTCCCGCGCGAGTGGGCTGACTGGTTCACCAGGACGCGGGTCGCCCCGCTGGCCATCGAGGACTTCAACCTGTCGACGACCAGCGAAGCGGTCTGATCAGGCGTCCTCGAGCCGGAACCCGATCTTCATCGAGACCTGGAAGTGGTCGACCTCGCCGTCGCGGACATAGCCGCGGATCTGCTCAACCTCGAACCAGTCGATGTGGCGGATGGTCTTCCCGGCCCGGCTCACGCCGTTGCGGATCGCGGCGTCGATGCCCTCGGGACTGGTCCCGACGATCTCGGTGAGGCGGTAGGTCCGGTTGGTCATGGGGTCTCCTCGTTGTGGTCGATTGGCACCCTCCGCAGGATGCCCTATTCGCGGCCCGGTCGTAGGCTGGGCGCGTGAGTCGGATGGAGGTACATCGCATCACATCGGCGGAGCCCGGTCCGTCGGCGGACCTGGTCCACCGCGAGCGCCAGTACCTCTTCCTGATGGGGATGCGCATGGTGGCCATCGTGGTCGCTGTCGTGGTGCCCGGCTTCTGGCGGTGGATCGCCGTTGCCGCCGGCATCCTGCTGCCCTACTTCGCCGTGATCCTGGTGAACGCAGTCAAGGTGCGAGGGACCCCCGATGACCCCAACTACTTCGTGCCCGAGCCCAAGGTGGCGATCACCGAGGCACCGTTCACTGGGGATGTCATCCCCCACGAGGACTGACGGACAGCAGGATCAGCGCCACAACCGGGCACCACGTGTCCGCGGCTCGACGCCCCGATCCATCTCGGCCAGTTCCGCAGGTGGGGTGACGCGGGTGACCCATTCCCCGTACCTGTTGGCCAGCGGCTGGGCCGAGAACCCGTGGGCGATCACGCTCAGCAGGACCGTCAGGGAGATGGTGGCCAGGACGACGCGCAGGCTGTCATCGACATCGAGGGACTCGAGCGCGATCAGCGAGAACACCACCGAGGCAAGTCCCCGGGGGCCGAACCATCCGAGGAACGCGACCGTCTGAGGTCGAAGGTGCGTGCCGACCAGGCTCAGCGCCACGGGCAGCATGCGCACGAGGGTCAGGGCCGCCAGTGCGAACACGAGCTCGTGCCAGCCGGCCTCACGCCAGACCAGGGGCACAGCCACGAGTCCCAGGACCAGCCACACCGCATACCCCAGGAGGTCGGAGAGCATCTCGGTGCCGAACAGCGCCGACTCCTCCTCGTGGATCCACGCCGCTGATCCTGCGAAGGCGGTACCGGAGATGAAGGCGGCGACGAAGCCGTTCCCAGACACCACCAGCGCGGCCCCATAGGCAAGCAGCGGGATCATCAGGACGCCAAGGGTCCGGCTCGCGGCGGTGCTCGTCCGGTGCCGCCGTGACCATCCCAGGAGCGCACCACCTGCTGCTCCGACCGCGACCCCGGCCACGACCCCGAGAACCACCTCGACGAGGGCCGAGACGATCGTCTGCCGTGGGCCCAGCCCCTCCTCGCCAGCGAGCACCGCGATCGCGAACAGGACCACCGGCGTGGCCAGGCCGTCGTTCAGCCCGCTCTCGACGTTGAGCGCCCGTCGGACGCGGGTCGGGACGACGGGGTTCAGCACCGTGGGGGCGCCCAGGCCTGCGTCGGTGGGGGCCAGGGCAGCCGCCAGGAGCAGGGCCATCATGACCGAGAGGTCGGGGAACAGCATCCGTGCGATCAGGAAGCCGAGCAGGATCGTCAGGGGGAACCCGATGAGCAGCAGACGGGCATAGAACGCACCGTCGGAGCCGATCTCCCGGGGACGGACCTGGGCGGCGTCGTGGAAGAGGATCAGGACGAGGGTGATCTCAGCCACGAGCTTGACGGACTCGGTCGCCGATCCGTCCATTGGGCCCACCCCGAACCCGAGTACGGCGCCCATTGCCACGAACGCCAGCGGGGCGGTGACCAGGCGCCGGCCGAGGGCTGCCGAGACGGCCGTGAATCCGAGCACGAGGAGCGCGAACAGGACAGAGGCGCCCAAGGCCGTGGACAGGTGTGCCGTCACGCGCTCACTGTAGCCAGCGCGGGATCAGCGAACGGGTCCCCACGAATGCAGTGTCTGGTAGTAGTTGGCGCGCTGGTAGGCCTCGGGCTCGGCGGCCTTGCTGAACGACACAGAGCCCTTGGCCTGCTCCACCGAGCTGTAGCCGCGCTGGTCGAGCCAGGCCTCCAGACCCGTGACCAGCGTCTCGACGTGCCCAGCTCCGTGGCGCAGGAGAGCGGCGGTGGTCATCGTGGCGTCGGCACCGGCGAGGATCAGCTTCACGACATCCTCCGCGGAGTCCACTCCCCCACTGGCGGCCAGTGACAGGGGAACCTGCCCGGACAGGATGCCGATCCACGCCACCGACTGCCGGACGTTCCCCGGGACGCTGAGCATGAGGCGTGGCCGCACCGATGGGACCTCGAGGTCGATGTCGGGCTGGTAGAGCCGGTTGAACAGCACGAGGCCGTCAGCCCCCGCGTCGGCGAGCTTGACCGCCATGTTGGCCAGGGCGCTGAACCACGGACCAACCTTGACCGCCACGGGGACCGGGACCTCGGCGCGCACCGACCTGACCAGATCGAGGACCCGATCCTCGACGTCGAGACCGGTGACGCTCGGATCAGTGGTCACGTCGTAGACGTTGAGCTCGATCGCATCGGCCCCCGCGTCGACCAGGCGCGCGGCGTACTTCACCCAGCCCCCGCGGCTGGTCCCGTTCAGGCTGGCGATCACCGGGACGCTGACGGTCTCCTTGGCCCGTGTCACCAGGTCGAGGAACCTGTCCGGCCCGATCGAGTAGTCCTCGAACTCCGGCAGGTAGTCCGAGGCCTCGGGCGCGGTGTCGCGGCCCTCGTCCAGCAGGTCCGACACCCACCACGACTCCGACTCGATCTCCTCCTCGAAGAGGCTGGGCAGGACGATCGCACCGACGCCGGCGTCATCGAGTCGACGCCACTGGTCCGGATCGCCGGTCACTGGTCCGGGCGAGGCGATCACCGGGTTGCGCAGGGCGAGCCCGAGGTAGGTGCTGGTCAGGTCAACGCTCATTCGTCGCTCTCCCCTTCATCGATGCGGCGGGCACGTGGTCCATCCGGGTCCGGCAGCGGGGCGGCGCGCTGCACCCCGGCCAGCTGCTCGTAGTACCTCCACCGCTCGGCGATGTCCTCCTCCGAGCGCGCCATCAGCTCCTTGGCGCGCGCCGGATCGGAGCGGAACAGCATCGAGAACCGGGCCTCCTTCTGGGCGAAGTCCCCGAACGGGATGCTCGGCGCCTTGGAGTCCAGCTGGAACGGTGCCCCGTCGGCGGCCGCCGGCCGGTAGCGGTACAGCGGCCAGTGACCGGAGTTGACGGCCAGCTTCTGGTGGCCCATGGAGTCGGCCATGTCGAAGCCGTGGGCGATGCACGTGGAGTAGGCGATCACCAACGAGGGACCGTTGTGGGCCTCCGCCTCGACAAGCGCCTTGACGGTCTGGACCTCGCTGGCACCCAGGGCGATCTGCGCGACGTACACGTCGCCGTAGGCCATGGCCTCCAGACCGAGGTCCTTCTTGTGCAGGCCCTTGCCGGCGGCGGCGAACTTTGCAACTGCCCCCCGAGGGGTCGCCTTGGACTGCTGGCCGCCGGTGTTCGAGTACACCTCGGTGTCCATCACGAGGATGTTCACGTCGCGCCCCGAGGCCAGCACGTGGTCCAGGCCGCCGTAGCCGATGTCGTAGGCCCAGCCGTCGCCGCCGATGATCCAGAACGTGCGCCGGACCAGTGCGGTCGACAGGTCCATCAGAGCGGACGCGCGCGGATCCTCGTCGGCAATGGCGGCCAGCCTGTCGACGAGCTCGGCGACGTGCGCCCTCTGCGCACGGATCCCCGCATCGTCGCCGGCCGTGTAGCCGCCGGCGATCCGTCCCACGAGGTCCAGGCCGAGCTGGGGCTCGAGCTCGGCCAGGAGGGTCAGGGCGTGGGTCTGCTGGCGCTCGTAGGCAAGTCGCATCCCCAGGCCGAACTCGGCGTTGTCCTCGAACAGCGAGTTGGACCATGCCGGGCCACGGCCGTCGCCGTTGACGGTGTACGGCGTGGTCGGGAGGTTCCCCCCGTAGATCGACGAGCACCCGGTGGCGTTCGCGACCAGGAGCCGGTCGCCGAACAGCTGGGTGATGAGCTTGAGGTAGGGCGTCTCACCGCATCCGGAGCACGCCCCGGAGAACTCCATCAGTGGCTGGCGCATCTGCGAGGTCTTGACGGTGTCCGGCGACCACAACGACGAGTCGGCCGGCTTCAACTCGAGGAAGGCGTCCCACCGGGTCCGCTCGACCTCGAGGTGCTCCTCGATGGGCTGCATGTTGATCGCCTTGCGCCGGACCTCGGACTTGTCGAACGCCGGGCACTGGCCGACGCAGACGCCACACCCGGTGCAGTCGTCCGGCGCCACCTGGATCGTCAGCTCCAAACCGGGCTTCTCCCGGTTGCGGAAGCCCTTGGAGGGGTGGTCGGCATGGTCGGGGTTCTCGGCCGGGTCGAAGACGCTCATCCGGATCGCGGCGTGCGGGCACACGATCGTGCACTTGCCGCAGTCGATGCAGAGGTCGGACTCCCAGATCGGGATCTTGGTCGCGATCGTGCGCTTCTCGTAGGCCGCGGTCCCGGTGGGGAACGCCCCGTCGACAGGCAGGGCGCTCACCGGCAGGAGGTCGCCCTCGCCGGCGATCATCCGGCTGGTGACCCTCGCCACGAACTCCGGCACGTGCTCGGGCACGGGTGGTCGGCGGTGCAGTGTGGACGTGGCGACCTCGGGGACCGGGACCTGGTGCAGCTCCGCGGTGGCCGCCTCGATGGCCGCCAGGTTGCGCTCGACGACCACGGTGCCGCGCTTGCCGTAGCTCTTGCGCACGGCCTCGGTCAGCCGCGGCATCGCCTCGTCCAGGGGAAGGACGCCGGAGATGGCGAAGAAGCACGCCTGCATCACAGTGTTGATGCGACCGCCGATGCCGGCCTTGCGGGCCACCGCGGATGCGTCGATGGTCCAGAGGTCCAGGTCCTTGGCCAGGACCTGCTGCTGGACCTCGTTGGGCAGGTGGTCCCAGACCTCCTCCACCGGATGCGGTGAGTTGAGCAGCACACGTGCGCCGTGGCCGGCCACCCCGAGCACGTTGAGCTTCTCCATCAGGCCCCATTGGTGGACACCGACGAACGTCGCCTCGTTGATCAGGTAGGTGCTGGTGATCGGCTCCTCGTCGAAGCGCAGGTGGCTCACCGTGACCGAGCCGGACTTCTTCGAGTCGTAGACGAAGTAGGCCTGCACGTTGAGGTCGGTGGCGCCCCCGACGATGGTGGCCGTGTTCTTGTTGGCGCCCACGGTGCCGTCGGATCCGAGGCCGAAGAAGACCGCCCGGACACGGGAGGAGTCGGCCGGGAAGTCCATCGGGACCTCGAGCGAGTTCTTCGTCACGTCGTCGACGATGCCGACCACGGACTGGCGCATCGGGGTGCTCAGTGCGGCTTCGGTGAACACCGCGGCGGCCATCGCCGGCGTGAACTCCTTGCTCGACAGCCCGTAGCGCACACCGATCGTCCGCGGTGTGCCGGATGGGAACCGGGCTGCGGCGAGGGGGTCGTTGAGGGCGGCCATGACATCGAGGTGCAGTGGGTCGGCCGGGGCGCCGGGCTCCTTGGTCCGGTCGAGGACGGCGAGCGTGCGCGCAGTCGGCGGGAGGGCAGCGATCAGCTCCGCCACCGGGAACGGTCGGTAGAGCCGCACGACCAGCAGCCCGACCTTCTCGCCCCGGTTGGCCAGCGTCGTGACGGCCTCGCCGACGGCACCCGCCCCGGAGCCCATCAGGACGATCACGCGGTCGGCAGCCGGGTGGCCGACGTAGTCGACCAGGCCGTAACGACGGCCCGTGGCCTCGGCGATGCGGTCGAAGGTCTCGGCGACGATGCCCGGAACGGCCTCGTGGAACGGGTTGGCAGCCTCCCGCGCCTGGAAGAAGACATCGGGGTTCTGTGCGGTCCCGCGCAGGACCGGCCGGTCGGGATCCAGCCCGCGCAGCCGGTGGGCGGCGAGGTCTCGGGGGTCGATGAGGTCGCGCAGGGTCTGTTCGTCGATCAGGTCGATCGTGGCCAGCTCGTGGCTGGTGCGGAAGCCGTCGAAGAAGTGCATGAACGGAACGCGGCTGGCCAGGGTTGCCACGTGTGCCACGGCGGCGAAGTCGCCGGCCTCCTGGACGCTGGACGCGCACAGCATCGCGAACCCGGTCTGCCGCGCGGACATGACGTCGGAGTGGTCGCCGAAGATGCTCAGCGCGTGCGTGGCCAGCGTCCGGGCGGCGACGTGGATGACCGTCGGGGTGAGCTCGCCGGCGATCTTGTACATGTTCGGGATCATCAGCAGCAGGCCCTGCGAGGCCGTGAAGGTGGTGCCCAGCGCGCCGCGGGTCACCGCACCGTGCAGGGCGCCGGCCGCTCCGGCCTCGCTCTGCAGCGAGGTGACCTCGGGGACCGTCCCCCACAGGTTCCGCCGCTGCTTGGCGCTCCACGCGTCCGCGTGCTCGGCCATCGGCGAGGCCGGGGTGATCGGGTAGATGGGGATGACCTCGCTGTAGAGGTGGGCCACACGGGCCACCGCCTCGTTGGCATCCATCACGGAACGGGTGGGCTGGGGCATGGGCCCATCCCATCACGCGCGCAGGCCCCAACGGGGGGCCATAGGTCCCGCCGGAGGCCCGCGGTCCCGCCCGGGCCCTGGGTCCCGCCCCCGCCGGTCGTGCCCCGCGGCCCCGCACCCCCCGCCTCCGTCTGCTTCCCCTTTCACGATCTGCTTCCGGAATTCGGGAAGCACATTCGCGAAACGGAAGCGGATCGCGGGCGGTCTGTCAGTCGAGTTCCGCCAGGGCGGCGGCGAACAGGTCGCGGGACTCCTCGAGGAGCACCACCATCGTGCGCGTCCCGCCGACGGTGGTGATGAAGTTCGAGTCCCCCGGCCAGCGCGGGACGATGTGCTGGTGCAGGTGCCCGGAGATCCCGGCGCCCGCGGCCCTGCCCTGGTTGAGTCCGATGTTGAATCCCTGCGGATTGCTCGCTGCGCGGATGGCGCGCATCATCCGGGCCTGGAACCAGCTGAGCTCGGAGGACTCCTCAACGGTGAGGTCGGTGAAGTCGGCGACGTGCCGGTAGGGGCAGATCAGCACGTGCCCGGGGTTGTACGGGAACAGGTTCATCACCACGTAGGTGTGCTCCCCGCGGACGACGATCAGCGCCTCCTCGGAGTCGTCCGTGCGGCAGAACGGGCACTGCGGTCCGGCCTCGGTGTCGGTCGGCCGGCTCTCGCCCCGGATGTAGGCGATCCGGTGCGGCGTCCACAACAGGTCCCAGGCGTTCTGCTCCACGCGGGCCTCCCCCGACTAGACCTGACGGTGGTCTGCGATGGCCGCGACCACCTCGGCGACAGCCTCCGCGATCGGGACCCCGTTGCGCTGGGTGCCGTCGCGGTACCGGAAGCTGACGGCCCCGGCGGCGACGTCCTCGTCACCGGCGATCAGCATGTAGGGCACCTTCTGCTTCTGGGCGTTGCGGATCTTCTTCTGCATCCGGTCATCGGAGCCGTCCACCTCGACCCGCACCCCCGCGGTGCGAAGCGTTGCGGCGACCTCGTGCAGGTAGTCGACGTGACGTTCGGTGATCGGAATGCCGACGACCTGGACCGGGGCGAGCCATGGCGGGAATGCTCCGGCGTAGTGCTCCGTGAGAACTCCCATGAAGCGCTCGACGGATCCGAACAGGGCGCGGTGGATCATGATCGGTCGCTGCCGGGTGCCGTCCGGGGCCTGGTACTCGAGCTCGAAGCGCTGCGGCAGCTGGAAGTCCACCTGGATCGTGGACATCTGCCACGTCCGCCCGATCGCGTCGCGGGACTGCACGGAGATCTTGGGGCCGTAGAACGCAGCTCCTCCGGGGTCGGGCACGAGGTCGAGGCCGGACTCCTGAGCAGCCAGGCGCAGCGCCTCGGTGGCTTCCTCCCACTCATCGACCTCCCCGACGTACTTGTCGGGATTGCGGGTGGACAGCTCGAGGTAGAAGTCATCGAGGCCGTAGTCCTTGAGCAGGTCGAGGACGAAGCCGAGCAGGGACTGCAGCTCGGCGCCCATCTGCTCCTTCGTGCAGTAGATGTGCGCGTCATCCTGAGTCATGCCCCGAACGCGGGTCAGGCCGTGCACGACCCCGGACTTCTCGTAGCGGTAGACCGACCCGAACTCGAAGAGGCGCAACGGCAGCTCTCGGTAGGAGCGCCCGCGTGACCGGTAGATCAGGTTGTGGAACGGGCAGTTCATGGGCTTGAGGTAGTAGTTGGTGCCCGCGCGGCGGATGTTGCCCTCCGCGTCGCGCTCCTCGTCGATCACCATCGGCGGGTACATGCCGTCCGCGTACCACTCGAGGTGCCCGGAGGTCTCGAACAGATGCCCCTTGGTGATGTGCGGGGTGTAGACGAACTCGTACCCGGCGGTCTCGTGCTGGCGCCGCGAGTAGTCCTCCATGGTGCGACGCATGATGCCGCCCTTGGGATGGAACACGGCCAGCCCGGAGCCGATCTCATCGGGGAAGCTGAACAGGTCCAGCTCCTGGCCGAGACGGCGGTGGTCGCGCTTGGCGGCCTCCTCGAGGAACGTGAGGTGGGCGCGCAACCCGTCCTTGTCCGGCCACGCGGTGCCGTAGATGCGCTGCAGCTGCTCGTTGGCCTGGTTGCCCAGCCAGTAGGCCGCCGAGGAGCGCATGACCTTGAACGCATTGGGGGCGATCATCCGGGTCGTCGGGACGTGCGGGCCACGGCAGAGGTCGCCCCAGACCGTCTCGCCGGAGCGCATGTCGACGTTGTCGTAGATGGTCAGCTCCGTGCCGCCGACCTCCATGACGTCCGCGCCGCCCTCGCTGCCGACGAGCCGGCACTTGTAGGGCTCATCGGCGAGCTCGACGAGCGCGTCGGCCTCGGACACCACCCTGCGGACGAACCTCTGGCCAGACTTGACGATCTCGACCATGCGCTTCTCGACGCGGGCCAGGCCCTCCGGATCGAACGGCTCGGGGACATCGAACTCGTAGTAGAAGCCGTTCTCGATCGGCGGCCCGATGCCGAGCTTCGCCTCCGGGAAGACATCCTGAACAGCCTGGGCCATCACGTGGGCGCATGAGTGGCGCAGGACGCGAAGCCCGTCGGGATCGGTGACCATGACGGGCTCGACCATCGTGAAGGCCCTCGCCGGCTGGTCGAGGTCGACCAGCTCACCGTCGACTCGGGCGACCGCCACGCCGCGCAGCCCGGGGACCAGCTCGCCGAGGACGTCGCCCCACGTCGTCGTGTCATCGATCGACCGGACGTGGGTCTCCCCGGCGACGACGACTGTGACCTGCGCGGACATGGGACTCCTCAGTGCGATCCCGGCTCAGGTCCGGGGTGGTTGTGTCGGGGCCAGCCTACCCAGTCGGGCGTCGGGCCCACATGACCGCCGACCGGACGCCGACAGGTGTGACGAGGGCGCGGTACCGTCCTCAACGGGCAACCGATCGGTGGGCGGAGGTGGTGATGGCCAGCCAGGAGTACGTCCTCGTCGTGGCGCTCTATGCGGACCCCGACGAGGCGGTGGCCGACCTGCGCGACCTGACCGCCGAGGGTGGTTTGAGCCAGGCGGTGGCCGGGTCCGGGATCCTGCACCGGGATTGGCGACGCTCGATGCTGCACCAGGGCAGCGGCGGAACCCTGGCGTACGGGATAGGGACTGGCGCGGCTGCGGGCATCGTCGCGGGTGTCTTCGTGGGCATGCCGCTGCTCGGTGCTGCCGCGGGTGCGGTCGTCGGCGGACTGGTGGGGCGTCGGATGAGCAGACGTGAGGTCGAGGGCCTGGTCAGGCTTCTCGACGACGCCATCCCGGTCGGGGCCACCGCCCTGCTCGCAGTGGTGGAGGAAGACCGCCTCCTGGAGGTCAGGACGTCGCTCCAACGGGCGCTGCGGACCTCCGGAAGGGTCCTGGACGAGGGGCCGCTCACCACCTACGTCAGGGCCTTCGTCCGCGGGAACCCCGAGGCGCTGGAGGTCCTGGATCGTCAGGCCGGACGGAACAACGAGCGCTGACCATCGCGCGTGATCGGCGGTGCATCCCTGGCTGGCGTGCTCAGTGGGCCGCACGCCATTCAGTTGGCTTGCGGATGCCCGTGGCCGGGGCGAGCAGGTAGGTCGTGAGCAGCGACGAGACCGCCTGGGCGAGGATCAGCCCGACGAGCACGAGGAGCTGCACCTGGGCTGCCGTCGCCGGACTGGCGCCACCGAGCAGCAGCCCGACGAAGGAGCCTGGCAGCAGGACCAGCCCGGCGCTCTTGGTCTGGTCGAGGGCTGGGGCCAATGAGGCCTGGACGGAGCTCTGACCGATGGGGACCAGTGCTTGGCGTGGGGAGGCGCCGAGGGCCAGGTAGCCCTCGACCTCGCCCCAGCGCTGGATGGCGTCGTCACGCATCCGGGAGCCGGCCAGAAGGGCTGCTGTCATCGCGCCACCGATCATCTGGGCCGTGAAGGGCAGCACGGCCTGCACGTCCCACGCCAGGGCGCCGGTGACCGCGACCACGGAGATGGTCAGTGCAGCTCCAGCAAGGATGGCGACGAGGATGAATCCGGAGAGGCGCCACCCGCAGCCGATGCGGCGGACGGCGGTGGCTGTGGCAGCGGCCACCATCACCGCCACGTAGATGACAGCTGCCTCGGGGTGGACGAAGATCCACGCGATCACCAGAGCGACCGCCGTGAGCTGCACCATCGCGCGGGTGACCGACACCAGCAGCTCGCGCTGCGCCCTGATGCGGCCCAGGGCCAGGGCCAGGGCAGTGATTGCCAGCATGATGGCGATCGCGGCGGCGGTGCGCCCGAGGGTGTCCCCCGCAGTGGCTGTCATCTGCAGATGGTAGGCGCCCATCAGGGGACGTGGATCCTGGCCGATGACAGCACCCTCACCGACAGCACGACTCGACCGGCCCGGGTCATATTCACCTCGACCGTGGGCCAATCCTGCGTGCCTCGGTCCAGCAGCTTCAGACGAGCGAGAGCTGTGGGTTCAGGGCCAAGCGGGTCGCCCCACCCGTGGGTCAGGGTGAGGCGACCCGCCGGCTGGCGCGGTCAGTCCGCGGCTGTGGGGACCTGCTGCTGGTAGACCGAGCCGCCGGGCCGGTAAGGGGCCAGTTGGTCGGCTGCGGCCTTGGGGACCTGCTGCTGGTAGACCGAGCCGCCGGGCCGGTAGGGGGCCAGTTGGTCGGCTGCGGCCTTGGGGACCTGCTGCTGGTAGACCGAGCCGCCGGGCCGGTACGGGGCCAAGTGGTCGGCTGCGGCCTTGGGGGCCTGGGAGACCGGGGCACTTGTGTTGGTGGAGCTCGTGAGCTGCCAGGTGACGACGGCGATGGTGAGGGCGGCCAGGGTGATGAGGGCCACGATCAGGGCCCGGGTGTGGGTGTGGCGCTCGTCGGACCGGCCGGTGGCGGTTGTGGTGAGCACCTGTTGTGCGGTGGTGGTCATGTCTGCTTCTTCCTTGGGGGCCCCGGGCTGGGGCCGGCAACTCGAGGTTGCTCACGGGCGGTATCGGGCAGCACCTCGGTGCGGTATCGGTTCGGTATCGGGGGTCTTGACCAGCGCGTCGGGGCCCGCCCACACTCCAAGGACTGGGGCAGGAGGTGGTGGGCCGTGGATGTGGGGATCCGGCTGCTTGGCCCCACCGAGGTGGGCATGGACGGCGCTCTGTCTCCCCGGGATCGGGCGGTCCTGAGCGCCCTGTGTGTCCAGCCGGGGCAGGCGGTGCCGGCCGAGGTGCTGGCCGACGCGGTGTGGGGGGAGGCGCCGCCGAAGTCGTGGGGGAAGGTCGTGCAGGGGTCGGTGATGCGCCTGCGCCGGGCCGTGGGTTCCACCGTGATCGAGACCACGGCCGGTGGGTACCGCATCGTGCTCCCGGAGGGGCAGCTGGACACCGTCGAGTTCGAGCACCTGGTCGCCCGGGGCCGGTCGTTCCTCGCGGTGAACGAGCCGCAGCGCGCGGCGACGATGTTCGAGCAGGCGCTGGCGTTGTGGCGGGGTCCGCCGTTCCCGGAGCTGGCCGACTGGGACCGGGCCCGATCCGAGGGCGCGCGGCTGCTCGACGTGCGCCGCGCGGTCGAGGAGGACCTGGTCGAGGCGCACCTGGCCGCGGGGCGGGCGGTCGAGGCTGCGGCTGAGGCCCGTCCGCTGGTGGCCCGGGAGCCGTTCCGGGAGCGGCGCTGGGCGCTGCTGGCCACCGCCCTGTACCGCACCGGGCGGCAGGGCGAGGCGCTGGACGTGCTGCGCCGGGCGAGCCGAACGATGCGTGACGAGCTCGGGCTGGACCCCGGCGCAGAGCTGGTCGAGCTCGAGGCGCGGATCCTGGCGCAGGACCCGTCGCTGCTGGACGTGCCGAACCGGATCGGCGGGTCGAGCGCGACCTGCCCGTACCGGGGCCTGCGAGCGTTCGACGCGCAGGATGCCGACTTCTACTTCGGGCGCGATGCCGTCGTCGCCGAGGCCGTGCGACGACTCGAGGAGTTCCCGCTGCTGCTGGTCGTGGGCCCGTCGGGCTCGGGGAAGTCGTCCCTGGTCCGGGCCGGCATCGTGCCCACGATGGGCCGGTCAGGGCACCCGGCGAGTGTGGTCACCCCGGGCACGGACCCGCTGGCGGCGCTGACCACCGCGATCGCCGGGCAGTACCCGGGCGGGCTGCTGGTCGTGGACCAGCTCGAGGAGGTGTTCGCCCACGACACCGGCCGGGAGGTCACCCGGGAGTTCCTCGACCGTCTGGCCGCCCGGGTCGAGGCCGGCACCCCGGTGGTCGCCACCCTGCGCGCCGACTACCTCGGTTGGCTGGCCGAGAGTCCGCAGCTGTCCCGCCTGGCCGAACGCGGGCTGATGCTGCTGACCCCGTTGACCGAGAACGAGCTGCGGGAGGCGATCGAGGAACCCGCCCGGCTGGTGGGCCTGATCCTCGAGCCCGGCCTGGTCGACGTGCTGGTCCGCGACGTGGCCGGGGCCCCCGGCGGGCTGCCGCTGCTCTCCCACGCCCTGGCCGAGACCTGGGAGCACCGCGAGGCCAGCGTGATGACCGTCGACGGGTACCGGGCGACCGGCGGGATCCACTCCGCGGTCGCCCAATCCGCTGAGCGGCTCTACGAATCCCTGACCCCAGCGGACCGCGACGTCCTGCGCACAGTGCTCCTGCGCCTGGTCACCCCCACCCCCGCCGGCGAGCCGGTGGTCGCCAGGGTGCCGACCCGCGTCTTCGCCGGGTCGCCGGACGCCCCCCGGCTGCTGGACCTGCTGGTGCGCTCCCGGCTCGTCACGGTTGCGCATGACACGGTCACGATCGCCCACGAGTCCCTCGTGCGGGCCTGGCCCCGGCTGCGCACCTGGCTCGACGAGGACATCGAGGGCCAACGGATCCTGGCCCACCTGCAGGTCACCGCCGACACCTGGGACACCCTCGGACGCCCCGACGACGAGCTCTACCGCGGCGCCCGGCTCGCCGCCGCCCGCGAATGGCGCACCCGCACCCACCCCGTCCTCGCCCCCGTCGAGGACGACTTCCTCACCACCGCCACCGCCACCGCCGACGCCGAACGCCTCCGGCAGGTGCGGCGCAACCGGCAGCTACGCGGCGCCCTGGTCGCCGCGATCGCCCTCCTGGCAATCGCGTTCGTGGCAGGCACCCTCGCCGGGCTGAACGGTCGGCGAGCCCAGAACGAGGCGGCGCGGGCGTCGGCCGAGGCGGGCCGGGCGTCAGCGGTAGCGAGCCGTGCCGACGCGGCAGCGATGGAAGCCGTCGGAGCCCGACTGCCGGGACGGCGGTCAATGAGCCGAACCCCGGCCTCGCGCTGCTCCTGGCGCGTCAGGCTGTGGCGATCTCGGACAACCCCACCACTCAAGGCGCCCTGCTCAACAGCCTGATGAACGCCCGGGGCCTGACAGGGCTGGCGAAGGCCCTGGACGGACCGAACCCCGGCACTTTCGACCACGCGTTCACCCCGGACGGCAGCGTCCTGCTGCACGTGGATTCATCGTTCTGGGCTGCACCTCCTGGACACGACGACGGGTATCAGCCGTTACGGCTCGCTGCCCTACTCGGGGTGGGAGTACGACGGGGATCCCTACCCGAGCGGGCTGATCGAGGGTGGACGCGTGGCGGTCGTCAGCGACAGCCGCCGGTCACCGGCCGCCGGCCCGTCGAGGGTCCAGCCCTCGGTCGGGCTGCACGCGATCGACGTGGGCAGTGGTGACCCTGCAGGCCCGCGGCAGCAGGTGCCGGGCGCGAAGGGCCATGACTGGGACAACGACAACGACCCCGCGGACCGGCTTCGCATCTCGCCCGACGGACGCACCCTCGTCTCGGTGCTCGAGGGGCAGGTGCGCATCTGGCATCGACGCGGTCAGCGCTGGGTCGGCCCGCAGTCCGTGCCCATCCCGGGGCTGGCCCGTGACGACGCCGCGAGGACCGTACTGGTCGGGGCGACATTCAGCACAGCAGGAGACCGTGCAGCGGTCATGTTCACCCGGGTGGCCTCCCCGACGGTCCGGCAACCCGCCGGGGTGGTCGTCGACCTGAGGCGCGCGCAGCTCATCGGACCCGCATCCCTCGCCAGCCCGGGCAATGGCCTGTCGCACATGGCCATCTCCCCCGACGGGACCACGCTGCTGGTCGGAGACTCCGAAGGGCCGGTCCGAGTGCAACGGGTGGCAGACGACCAGGTGCTGCACGCCATCCCCGGGACAGTCCCCGGTCACCGTCGTGGCCTGGTCACCGAAGGGACGGCGATTCGCCATCGGACGCCTGGACGGGACCAGCGAGGTGTACTCCCTGAATCCGCTGCAGAGCGTGATGATCACCTCGGGCTCCGACCGGGTGTCGGTCTTGGCGCTTCGTGGGCGAGCACGGTCTCATGCGTGAGTCGATCACCGGGAGCATCGCACGCTACGACCTGGATGCGCTGTCACCGGTGGCGACACAGGTGGCCACCGCACCGATCCACGCCCTCGATGCCGCCGCCGGCCTGATCGCGCAGGGCGAGGACAACGGGCGGGTCACCATCCGCGACGGGCGCACCCTCGAGCAGATCGGGGAGAAGCTCACCCTCGGGCCCTACCGAAGCCGCGACCGGGGACCCGAGATGGCCGCCGCCCGGCAGGTCACCGCCCTCGCCCTGACCCCGGATGGGTCGGCGGTCATCGCCGCCGACCGGGTGGGTCACCTGAGGATGTGGTCCCTGCCCGGGCGTGAGCTGCTCTGGTCACGCGACGACGTGCCGACCTCCTGGCTGGCCGTCTCCCCCGACGGCCGATACCTGGCCACCGTCGGCAACACCTTCAAGGGCGGAGTTCCCGACGGTGCCCCGGTGACGAGCACGTTCACCGTCTGGAACCTCAGCACACACGCCGTCCGCCTGAGCGAGGACCTCACCGGAAATGCAGTACCGGGATCCAGGTGCTTGACCACACCGACCCGATCACGCCGAGGCTCAGGGCCGTGGCGTTCTCGCCCGACGGGAGCAAGGTTGCAGTCGCAAACAGCGACTTCCAAGGCTTCGTGATGATCTACGACCTGGCGCTGCGGCGACGGACGTTACCGCTGACGATGTTCGAGACCCCCCCGTCCTCGGTGGCCTTCTCACCAGACAGCCAGCGACTCCTGGCCGCCAGCCCGGACACTCTCAGGGAATGGGATGCTAGCCACCGGGGAGGTGCTGCAGCCGCTCGTTGGTACCGGGCCTGCGCGACCTCACCAGAATGACCTACACCGAGGACGGTCGGTGGCTGGTCATCTCCCACCCCCGCTCCCTGAGCGTGCTCGACGCCCAAACGCTGGGAGTCGCCGTCGCCGACCTGCCCCTGCCCACCGAGGCTCCCACCGACGCGTTCGCCGTGGCCGCCGGGCAGGAGCACCAGCTGCTCGTCGGAACACGCAGCGTGCTCGCCTCCATCGAGATGGACCCCGAGCAATGGAAGTCAGCCGCCTGCCAGGTAGCCGCACGCAACCCCAAGAATGAACTCACCAAGGAGGAATGGAACCGCTTCCTGCCCGCGATCCCCTACTCCCCCGCCTGCCGTTGACCGGTCGCAACTCCCGTGGCAGGGGCGAGATGTCCCCGACCACGACGTCGGTGACGCGCGGCGGCTCGACGGCGCCGAGGCCCTGTCCCACTCACCCCGATTTGCCACGCAACCTTGCCATGAGAGGGATCGGGGGCACGGAGACCGGCCCCCTGACCTGCGACGATCCGGGTGGGCGATACGGGGATCGAACCTGTGACCTCTCGCGTGTGAAGCGAGCGCTCTAACCGCTGAGCTAATCGCCCGGACTGCAGAACTCTACCAACTCCCCCGCAGCACCCCAAACCGGCGCGGACTCAGCTGAACAGGCCTTTGAACCAGTCGAGAAGGGCTTGGGCAAGATCCATGATGGGTGCGAGGGTGAGTCCGTACGTCAGCAGGTACCAGACGAGCGCGATTCCGATGAGAACACCGGCTATGGCCGCGAGGGTGAGGTTGCGCCGACGCTTGCGGGGGTCCATAGCGGCGTCTGAGGCCCGCTTGGCCGCTCCCTTGACGGGCGTGAGCGCGCGATTGGCCCAGCTGAACTCCGAGGCAAGGACGACAAGGCCGAGGATGAGCGTGGCCCAGCCGGGCCCCGGGATCACGAACATGATCACACCGGCGACCATGAGCGTGACGCCGAGGGCGAAGACCATGACCCGCCAGGCCGTGTCGAGTCCGCGGTTGCGCCGCAGAGCCTCCCGGAATCGGCGCAGTCGGGCCGCCACGCTCGGCGGGGCGCTGGCCTCGATCCTCTGGAAGGCGGCTGTCGAGGCCTCCTTGATCTGCTCCCGCAGGCTCTCGTCATCGTCGTCGTCCGAGGGCATGCCCGAGTTGCCAGCATTGGCCGGTTTCGGGTCCTCCTCCGACGCGTTTCGTGACACGACTCACATGTTAGTGGGGGTAGGTGCCACGGGTTTCGGGTACGAAGGTGGTGTTATTGCCTTGACCTTGAGAGGTGAGCCAGATGTCCCGCAGCATTCCGACCGCCGTGACAGCCGAGCTGTCGCTGCGGATGGTGGTCGATTCCGACCGCACGATCGAGGTGCCCTGCGAGCTTGAGTATCGCTCCGATGAGCCCTATGCCGTGCGGGCGACCTTCCGCACCGGGGCTGCCGACATCGAGTGGATGTTCGCCCGCGACCTGATCCTCGAGGGGCTCCAGCGGCCCTCCGGTGAGGGTGACATCGTCATCTGGCCCGAGCACCACGGCGACACCCCGCTGGTCCTCATCGCCCTGAACTCCCCCACCGGTCAGGCCGTTCTCGAGTGCGACCGCGCACACATCGAGCACTTCGTCCGTCGCACCTTCGACATCGTCGCCGTGGGCGAGGAGGGTACGGGCATCGACATCGATCGCTGCATCAACCTCATCCTCGGCGAGGGTCTCAAGGAGGTCTGAGCCGGGCCCGGTCCTGACCTCCGCGGTGCGGGTGGTCAGGCGTTCCACTGGGCCGCAGCGCGAGAGGCGAAGACCTCTGCCGCGGCTGACGTGAGTGTCCCGTGACCCGCGGCCCAGATGCGTTGGCCGTTCGCGTCGACCACGGCCTCGACGGGATGCACATCCCGCGTCGACGACGTGATGAAGATCTCCTCCACGTCGGCTACGTCGGCCAGTGGGATCGCGTGCTGCTCGATGTCGATCCCCGCGTCGGCGCACCACTCGATGACCAGGGCCCGCGTGATCCCGGCCAGGCACCCGCTGGTCAGAGGAGCCGTGGTGATCCGTCCGTCGACGACGACGAAGACGTTGGAGCCCGTGCCCTCGCAGACCTCGCCGGCCAGGTTGCCCAGGAGCGCCTCACCAGCCCCCAGGGACTTGGCATGGGCGAGCGCGAGGACGTTCTCGGCGTAGGACGTGGACTTCAGGCCGACCAGTGGGCTGCGCTCGTTGCGCGGCCAGGGCGACACCGCCAGGGTGGTCGCCGCCGGCCATCGCGACGCGGGGGACGCAGCCACGACCAGAGTGCTTGCCCCGGAGTTGCGCTCCGAGCCCAGCGGGCCGGGCCCTGAGGTCAGCGTCACCCGAAGCCGCCCACCGTCGGCCAACTCTGGATTCGCCGCGCAGACGGCCAGCAGCGCGTCCCGAAGGTCGTCCGGATCGGGCATCCCAATGCCCATCCCCGCAGCGGATCGGGACAGCCGAGCCACATGGCGGTCCATGGCGAAGGGAACCACGCCGACCGACGGGTCGTTGACCGTCTTCAGGGTCTCGAAGACTCCGTCGCCCACAGTGAAGCCGTGGTCGAGCACGGCCACCGCCGCCTGCTCCGCGGGTACCAGCCCGCCAGCGACCCAGAACTTCACGGCACCTCCCGATCGCCTGCGACCGCGAGCAAGCGCGCGGCCTTCAACATCGTCTCGCGCCATTCTGCCCGCGCATCGCTGTCCCATGTGATTCCAGCGCCGGTTCCGAAGGCCAGCAGTGGTCCCGAGTCGGTGTCCTCCCGCCAGAAGGTGCGGATCGCGACGGCGAGCTCGGCGGTGCCGGCGTCGGCGTCCACCCACCCGAACGCCCCGCAGTACGGACCCCTCGGGCCAGCCTCCAGGGCCCGGATGATGTCCAGTGCGGCGAGCTTCGGCGCCCCTGTCACCGAGCCCGGCGGGAAGGTGGCTGCGAGGATCTGCGGCCACGTGGTGCCCGCGCGTAGGTCCCCCGCCACGGTCGAGACCAGGTGCACCAGGCCGGGATGGGACTCGACCTCGAGCAACCCTGGCACGCTGACGGTACCCGTTCTGCACACGCGCCCCAGGTCGTTGCGGACCAGATCGACGATCATCACGTTCTCGGCCTCGTCCTTGGCGAGCAGGTCCGTCGCGCGCTCACCGGTGCCCTTGATGGGTCGTGACGTCACGTGCTGTCCGGTGCGGCGCAGGTAGAGCTCGGGCGACGCCGACGCGATGTGGACACCGTGGTCCGGCAGGCGTAGTGCCCCGGCGTGTGGTGCCG
Organism: uncultured Actinomycetes bacterium; assembly: GCA_963700475.1. Lineage (GTDB taxonomy): Bacteria > Actinomycetota > Actinomycetes > S36-B12 > CAIYMF01 > Prado023. Next base: position 267,194 of record CAVOXR010000009.1, on the reverse strand, counting down.
GATTGCCGGCGATGAGGCGGTTGTGCAGGGCCACGATGTCCGACGCTGCCGCCATCGGCGTGCGCAGGACGCGGCAGATGTTGGCCTGGTAGACCTCGCCCCTGCTGATGTGGTCGCGCACAGCCTCGACAGCGGCGATGTAGGCGTCCTCATCGAGGGAGGAGCTCCAGGCGTCAGGGGCTGGGCCGTCCCACGATCCGACCTCGTCAGCTGTCGGCGACCGTCGGTCCCAGGTGGCGAATCTGGCGAGAGTCGCACGTCCCTCGAAGGTGATCGTGACCATCCAGCGGCCGGAACCGTCAAGGGCTGCCGTGTCGTCGGTCACCTCGAGCAGGTCCGTGGCGGTCCATGGCCCGACGACCGCGATCGGGTCATGGGGGGTCGCGGGCACACCGCGAGACTATGAGTCGTGCAGGCTGTCTGTCTGCCCGTGCGGCGGGCTCCCGATTTTGGCCGGCGCTGCCGCGATGGGCTATCCTTCGGTGGTGCCCAACGGGCATTGCGGACGTAGCGCAGCTGGTAGCGCATCACCTTGCCAAGGTGAGGGTCGCGGGTTCGAATCCCGTCGTCCGCTCGCAAGGGGTCCGAACGAGGACTCACGGTGGCGTGGCCGAGAGGCGAGGCAACGGCCTGCAAAGCCGTGTACACGGGTTCAAATCCCGTCGCCACCTCGTAAGATCCATAGTCTGGGCGATTGGCGCAGGGGCTAGCGCGCTTCCTTGACACGGAAGAGGTCACAGGTTCGATTCCTGTATCGCCCACCAGGAACGGCCCCAGGTCAGAGGCCGCGTTTCCGGATCTGTCGGGACGAGCCGGCCTCTCCCATGGTCGCCAGCGGTTGTCCACGATGGGTCAGTTGATCGCCAGTGTCAGCGGACCCTGCAGGTCATCGGGCTTCCTCGTGGGTTGCCCAGGTCGAGCCGCTTCCGGATTCGCCCAAGTGCCCCAGGCAGCTTGGGTCGAGGGCAGTGTCATCCCACGCAACGTTGCAGAGCGCTCCGTTCATCAGGAGGTGCACACTCCAGCCAGTCAGTGATCGCTCCCTGGCACCTGCGCCTTGTTGTGCCCTGCCCGGGCGGCGGTCGCTCCGGCGGGAATCACCCGGAGCCGGGTACGGCTCACGTCGCCACGGGGACGACCGCCCACCGGGTGGCCCCGTGTTCAAGCGTTCAGGGGTGCTCGAAGCGGATTCGCCCGTTGAGTTGGGAAACCGAGAGCCTGGTGAAGTCGGGTACCCGGGGTAGGCCGGCGGTTGTGGCCGAAGTGTGCCCGCCCACGACGATGACCTGCCCTTTCGACGCAACGGCCGCCTGCACCCCCGCCTCGGCATCCTCGAACACGACGCAGCGCTCGGGGGCCACGCCCACGAGGGCGGCAGCCCGCAGGTATCCCTCAGGCGAGGGCTTGCCAGTCTGGACGTCCTCCGCGGCGACTATGACGCCCGGGGCGTCGATGCCAGCCGCATGCAGCCGGCGTCGGGCCAGTTCCCGCGATGCCGATGTCACAACTGCCACCTGCGCGCCCTTGAGGCTGCTCAACAGTGCGGCAGCTCCCGGGATCTCCACAACCCCGTCCAAGCGTTGTAGTTCCTGGGCGTCCAGATCGGCCGTGACCGCCAGCACATCGATGCCACCCGGAAGGAAGTGCCGAACAGAATCGATCGTCAGCCGGCCATGCGCGAAGCGAAGCACCTCGTCGAGGTCCAACCTGTACCGATCTGCGAACTCAGCCCATACCTGCTCGACTACGGCGGTGGAGTCAACGAGAGTGCCATCCATGTCGAACAGCACCGCCGCCGCGGTCACAACCAGCCCTGACTCCATCTCATGACTGTACCGAGGGGCTGGGCGCCGCCGTGATGGTGGCTCCGGGCGCGAGGCCGGTCGGGGTCTTATGGCCCTGTTCGAGGAGTCAGCGGTGGATGACGCTGGAAGTGAGTCCTAGGGAGGTGGCTGACGATGTCGCGAACCCACTCCACTGATGACGCGGTCCGGGCCCCGGCTCAGGGTGAGTTCCACCCGAACTACACGCGCTGGGCCTGGATCAGCCTCGTGTGCACGGTCCTGACGCTGCCCGCCGGGATCGTCGCCGGAAGCGTGCTCATCGATTGGCTGGGCTATGACCCGAACAACCTCGAGGCGCTGCCCTCGGGTGTCGCCCTGCTCGCCGGGTCCGTCACCCTGCTGATCATCCTGATCGCACCCCTGATGGCCTTCGTGTTCGGCCGGCGGGCCGTGCGCGCCGGTGATGGACGCGGACAGCTCCCCATGCTGCTGGGGGGTATCGGCGCGGCTGCGTTCTTTGCGATGAACATGGGCCAGTTCGTGTTGGGGCTGTTCATCGACTGAGCGACCGGTTGTGGGCCCGGGAGGATCGGGCTCGTACGGCGTGGAGCGCCACGGGTCGGAGTCCCCCCGCACCATCTTCCGGTCCGTGGCCGTGCCCAGGCCCGGGGTGAGGCAGTGCTTGGCACACGTGGCTGATGCCCGCCGCGGGATGTTAACCGGGACACATTGCGGATTGCCGACGTATAGCGCTGGGTATCAGAGACCCTGTACGTAGCCGAGTCAGGAGCTTTCCGTGGCGAACCACAGCGCACCCGTGCGGGTCGCGCTCGCGACCGTGCTGGTCGCCGTGGCCCTGGGCCTGAGCGGGTGCGGGCACCCGTTCTCCCAGGAGGGGACCCCGGGCGCCCAGGTCGGCACCGAGGCCACCAGCCCGACGGTGGACGGCGGCGCCGCCGCCCAGCTGACAGTCGCCGCCGACGCTGACCCGGATGCGTGGCGACCGGACCAGCCGATCGTGGTCAACGCGATCACCGGCACGATCGGCGAGGTCGCGGTGACCTCGGCCGCGGGCCAGGACGTGGACGGAGCCATCAGCGACGACCGGCAGCACTGGCAGAGCTCGGGCACCCTGCTGCCCAGCACGACCTACACCGTGCGCGCGACGATGACCGGATCCGCCGACACCGACCCTGTGACCAGCTCGATCTCGATCTCGACCATGGACTCCGCCGAGCAGTTCCGGGCCCGCATCTCCCCGCGCGACGGAGCCACGGTCGGCGTGGGAATGCCGATCCTGGTCACCTTCACAACCCCGGTGGAGCAGGACCGCCGAGCCGCGGTGCAGGACGCCCTGACCGTCAGGGCGTCGGCAGATGTGGAGGGCGCCTGGAACTGGGTCTCCGACACGAAGGTCCAGTACCGGACCAAGGAGTACTGGCCGGCAAGCACCGAGGTGTCGGTGACCGCCGACCTGGCCGGGGTCCAAGCGGGCGCGGACGTGTGGGGCGACCAGGACAAGCAGGTCGACTTCCAGATCGGCAAGTCCGTGGTCTCAGTCGTCGACGTCACGAGCCACCAGATGACCGTGACGATCGACGGCCAGGTCGCGCGAACCATTCCGGTGACCACCGGCAAGGACGGGTTCCTCACCCGCGGTGGCACGCGGGTGATCTCCGAGATGCTCGAGGCGACCCGGATGGATGCTGCGAGCACCGGGATCGAACCGGGCGATCCGGAGTACTACAACCTCGACGTGCGCTACGCGTTGCGCATGACGAACTCCGGGGAGTTCATCCACGCCGCACCGTGGTCGGTCGCCTCGCAGGGGGTGGCCAACGTCAGCCACGGGTGCGTCGGTATGAGCACCGACGACGCCCGGTGGCTGTTCGGGCACTCCCGTGTCGGTGACGTTGTCACCGTCGAGCACTCGACCAGGGAGCTGGAACCCGGCAACGGACTCACCCAATGGAACGTGCCCTGGGAGGACTGGCGGGCCGGCTCAGCGTCGTGACACGGCCAGCCCGACGACCAACGGCACTCCAGGCCGGTCCATAGCGGTCCAGGGTCCACGCGCCGGGCAGGATGGGGGCATGAAGGTTGCCGCCCGGGCCCACGTGCCACCGTTCGCCGTCATGGAGATCATCGCCGCGGCCAACACGCGTCGAGCCCGCGGCCAGGACGTCCTCAACCTCGCTGCGGGCGAGCCAGCAGCCGGTGCAAGCCAGGTCGTGCGTCAGCGTGCGATCGACTTGCTCGACGCTGGTGGCGGCCTCGGGTACACGGAGTCCCTCGGGATTCCTGCCCTGCGAGCAGCGATCGCCGCGCACTACCGGGACTGGTACGACGTCACGCTCGATCCGGGCAGCGTCGCAGTCACCACGGGCTCCTCCGGCGGCTTCACCCTGGCGTTCCTTGCCGCGTTCGACGCCGGCGACCGGGTTGCGCTGGCCCGCCCCGGGTATCCGGCCTATCGCAACATCCTGACCGCACTGGGGTGCGAGGTGGTCGAGCTGGCGTGCGGGCCGCTGACCCGCTTCCAGCCGACCGTGGAGATGCTCGCTTCCGCCCATGCGCGCGAGCCGCTCGATGGCGTTGTTCTCGCCTCACCTGCCAACCCGACCGGCACGATGCTGGATCCTGCGGAACTTGGCGGCATCGCCCACTGGTGCGCGGAGCATGGCGTCCGCCTGGTCAGTGACGAGATCTACCACGGGATCACCTACACCGAGGCTCAGATCGCCACCGCGGCGCAGTTCGTCAACTCGGGTGCGATCGTGGTCAGCTCCTTCTCCAAGTACTGGGCGATGACCGGGTGGCGACTGGGCTGGCTGATCCTCCCCGAGGATCTGGTTGGCCCCGTGGACGCGCTGGCGGGCAACTTCTCGCTCTGCCCGCCGACCTTGGCCCAGCATGCCGGGATCGCGGCTCTGAGCCCCGCAGGGATGGCGGCGGCCCGGCAGGGCGTCACGGGCTACGCCGCCTCCCGGGACCTGCTCATGGCGCGCCTGCCGGAGTTGGGCTGGACCCACGTCGCCCCCGCCGATGGCGCCTTCTACCTGTATGCCGACGTATCGGCCAGTGGCATGGACTCGGTCACCTGGTGCGAGCGACTGCTCGACGAGGCGGGTGTGGCCCTGACCCCCGGCACTGACTTCGACCCGGTCGAGGGGCACCGCTACGTGCGGTTGTCCTTCGCATCGCCCATGGAGGTGGTCCGCGAGGCGGTCGACCGGATCATCGCCTGGCAGGGCGCATGAACTGACCCGCGGCGAAGCCGTGGGCGACTGGGCCAACGAGGGCGCCTGATCCGTTCAGCAGGGGGTCCAGCGGCCATCCGCCGCACTGGACGCGATGACGGCCTCCACGAATCGAACGCCCACCAACCCGTCCCACGAGGTCGGGAAGTGCATGGCCAGTGGATCGGCCTGCGCCCCGGTGCGCCGTGCGGCGATCGCCTCCGCCGCATCCGAGTAGAGGTTCGCGAAGCTGTCGGGGAAGCCCTCCGGGTGTCCGGCCACCAGGTGGGTGGACCGTGCCGACAACGCAAGCGTTCCAGGTCCGTTCGGGGTCCGGACCTCGGCGGGGCGGTTGAGCGGCTTGAAGGCAAGCGCCTGCGGGACCTCCTGCATCCACTCCACGCTCCCCACGGTGCCGCTCACGCGGATCCGCAGGCAGTTCTCGACGCCCGCCGCCGCCTGGGTCACCCAGAAGGACCCGCGGGCGCCGTTGTCGAAGCGCAGCAGCGCCCCAGCGAAGTCATCGATCGTCCGGCCGGGAACGATCGCTCCGATGTCGGCGGCCACCTCCGAGACCTCGAGTCCGGTGATGAACCGCGCCAGGTTGTGGGCGTGGGTCCCGATGTCGCCCATCACCCGCGAGGGGCCGCCGCGGACCGGGTCGAACTTCCAGCTGCCCGGCTCCGGAGGCGGTGCTGACTCATCCGCCTTCCCTCCCTGGACGTACTCGACCTGGACCAGTCGGATCGTGCCCAACTCCCCCGCAGCGACCATCGCCCGGGCCTGGCGCACCATCGGGTACCCGGTGTAGTTGTGGGTGAGGCAGAACACGAGGCCGGACTCGACAGCAGCGGTGTGCAGGGCCTCAGCCTCGGCCAGTGTGTTGGTCATCGGCTTGTCGCAGATCACGTCCACACCGTGCTCGATGGCTGCCAGTGCGTAGTCGAAGTGGCTGTCATTGGGGGTCATGATCGCCACGACGTCGATGCCGTCGGCCCGTCGGGACTCCGCGTCGAACATGGCTGCGACCGACGCATAGGCGCGGTCGGGCGCGATTCCCATGGCCACCGCGGCCCCATGGGAGCGCTCCGGATTCGACGACAGGACTCCCGCAACCAGCTCGTAGCGGTCATCGCGACGCGCGGCACTGCGGTGCATGCCGCCGATGAACGAACCCGGACCGCCTCCGATGACTCCGAGGCGCAGGCGCCGGCCGAGCATGGTGCGTACGGGATCGGTCATGCTGGCACTCCTTCGTGCGGGCCGGCCGGTGTCCGGGCCGGGCATCGGATCGACTCACACATCGACCGTGTAGTTCAGGGTCATGCGTCCGCCGTCGACGACGACGATCTCGCCGGTCATGTAGCTCGCGGCGTCGCTGGCGAGGAAGGCCACCACATCGGCCACCTCCGACGGCTCACCGAAGCGCTTCATCGGGGTCCTGCTCATCACCCGCCGTCGAGCCGCCTCATCGACGAGGACCGACGCGGCCGCCATCTCGGTGGCGATCGTCCCGGGGGCGACCGCGTTGACCCGTACGCCCTTGTCCGCAAGCCCCAGGGCGAACACCCGGGTGAGCTGGTTCATGCCCCCCTTGCTGATGTTGTAGCTGGCGATCGTCGGGATCGTGAAGGTCCCGTTGACCGAACTGAGGTTCACGATGCTGCCCCGACCGGCGGCAACCATGTGGCGAGCCACCGCCTGTGCCATGAGGAACGCGCCCTTGAGGTTCACCCGCAGGACCGCGTCGAAGTCCTCCTCAGTGACCTCGAGGAGGTCGGCGGCGCGAGCGATACCGGCGTTGTTCACCAGGACGTCGATGCGACCGAACTCGGTCATCACGGCATCCACGGTCGCCGTGACCTCACGTCCGTCCCCCACATCGCAGTGCAGGAACCGCCCACCGACCTCGGAGGCAACCGCGATGCCGCGCCCGTCGTCCACGTCGGCCACGACGACGATCGCTCCCTCGCGGGCGAAGCGCCTGGCGCATGCAGCGCCGATCCCCTGGGCTGCTCCGGTGACCAGGCACACCCGGCCCTCCAGGCCGAACCGGATGTCGGGCTTGCTCGCTGGGATCTCCACGCTCCGCACAGTAGACGGATCACCCCGTTGAGTGCCCTGCGGCCAGCTCCTTGATCCACGCGATGGCAGCGGGCCCCGCGACGCCCGCGGAGTAGATCGTCTGGTGGGTTGCCCTGGGGACGACCTCAAGACGGACCGGGACGCCGGCGCTCGTGAGCGACGACTCGAATGCCTGCGACTGCTCCAACGGCACGTCCGCGTCGGCATCCCCGTGCAGGAGGAGGACGGCCAGACCCTCTGGGGCGGCCCCAGCGTCGACCAGCCCGACCGGGTCACCCCGGCGCCAGGACTCCGGTTGCTCAGCGGGGGTGCCCCCGAAGAAGTCGATGAGCGCGAACTCGAAAGCCCTGGCGTCGTAGACGCCGGCCAGTCCGATGAGGCCGTTGATGGGCACGGGCGGGTAGGAGCACTCCCCTGCCTGCTCCTCGCCGTCGAGAGCGGCGAGGGATGCCAGGTGCCCGCCGGCCGAATGCCCGAGGGCGACGACGGGGCCGGGTTCGACCCCCGCCGATCGCGCAGCCTTCACTGCGAAGGCGGAGGCGCAGAGCGCGTCCTGCACCGGAGTCGGGAAGGCGGCGCCGTCCACGCCCGCCCGGTAGGTGGCGTTCACCGCGACGAACCCCGCATCGGCAAGGTCGGCGGCCAAGGGGGCGAGACCACTGCGGTCAGCCGTCTGCCAGCCTCCACCGGGGACCAGCAGGACCACGGGCACAGGACCTGCGGGCTGGTCCCCGGTTGGGAGGTAGACGTCGGCCTCGAGACCGGGCAGGTACTCGCTGGTCGAGTCAGGCGTTCGTGATGGGCTGGCTGAGCCCGCGGCTACCACTCCCCCTGGTGACGATGAGCACGCTGCCGCCAGCGTCAGGGCTGCGGCTGTGAGGCCGAGGATCGCCCTGAGCCTGCGCCGTCTGGTTCGGTCGGCCGGGACAACCTGCGTGCTGGCCATGCCACTCACCCCTCCCCGCGGCATCCTCTCATCTGGCTCAATCGGCCTGGGGCTTCCTTGCGCGGATGAAGGCCGAGGCGAATGCCCCATCTGCGAGGCCTTCCGTGGCCTGCACCTCCACGTCCTCGCCGAGGACGGATCGGGCGTCGTCGGCGGTGTACACGCGCGTGGGTTCCACGCTGGCGTCCACGAACCCCGCATCCGCGAGCAACTGCAGGAACTCCGCCTCCTCGAGTGCCCCGGCGAGGCACCCGGCCCACGCCTCCATCGACTGGCGCACTCCGTCGGGCATGTCGCCACGCACCACGATGTCGGAGACTGCGAACCGGCCACCGGGCTTCAGGACCCGGAACGCCTCACGCAGGACCTGGCCCTTGTCGGCGGCCAGGTTGACCACGCAGTTGGAGATGATGACGTCGATCGTGGCGTCAGGGAGAGGCACGTCCTCGATGGTTCCCTTGAGGAACTCGACGTTCGTCGCTCCAGCCTGCGCCTTGTTCCGGTTGGCCAGCGCCAGCATCTCGTCGGTCATGTCCAGACCGAAGGCCTTGCCGGTCGGTCCGACCCGCTGTGCGGACAGCAGCACATCGATCCCGCCGCCGGAGCCGAGGTCCAGGACCACGTCCCCGGGGTTCAGCTCGGCCAGTGCCGTGGGGTTGCCGCATCCCAGGGATGCCAGCACGGCATCGCCGGGCAGGTCGGCCACCTGCTGCGGGTCGTACAGGTCCGCACTGATCGGATCGGAGGACTGCCCACCGCAGCAGCCGTCACCACAGCACGAGGTGACGCCTGTGGTCGTGACACGCACGGCCGCGGCTGCATAGTGGTCTCGGACGATCTGGTGGAGCTCGTTGGTCTCGGTTGTCATGGAACTCTCCTTCGTTGAGTCATTCGGATCGCTGCGGCTCAACCGCAGCAGGGTCCGTTTGTTCGTGTGGCCGACGCAGTGCCCAGCTCGCTGACCGCTGCGGCCGCGTGGGCCATCCCGTCGATGTTGATCGAGTAGTGCGCCCAGCGTCCGCTACGTCGGACGTGGACGAGTCCGGCGTCGCGCAGTGCCTTGAGATGGAACGAGAGCAGTGACTGTGCCATCCCGAGCTCGTCCTGCAGGTCGCAGACGCACAGCTCACCCGCGCGCAGGGCAGCCAGGATCGTCAGCCGGCGCTCGTCGGACAGCGCGTGGAACATCTGGGCGTGCGCGGCGAGGTCGGGCGTCGCCCGATCCACCTCAACCATCTCCATCACATCAATGTAACAGGATCTATTGATGGATGTATTCCCCGATCACTTGCCCCCGATCGGCGGAGCTGGTGGGGTGCTGGGTGACCGTGGGCTGACGTCAGCCCAGCGCGTCCCTCCACTGGGCGATGTAGGGGGCCAGGACGTCGGCCAGTGTCGGGGAACCGATCTCCTGCAGGACGTAGGACGCGCGCATCAGGGGCTGGTCCACGCTGATGATGCGCCCCAGGTCCATGGGGGTACCCGACACCACGACGTCAACCGGGGTGGCCCGGATCGTGGCCTCCAGGTCGGCCAGCTGCTGGTCGCCGTAGCCCATGGCGGGCAGGATCGGCCCGGTGTCCGGGTACGTCTCGTAGGTGGTGGCGATGGAGCCGACGGCGTAGGGCCGCGGATCGACGATCTGCTCGGCGCCGGCAGCTCGCGCGGCGACGGTCCCGGCTCCGAAGGGCATGCCCCCGTGGGTCAGGGTCGGCCCGTCCTCGACCACCAGGACGCGCTTGCCGGCCAGGGACTCCCCCGACTCCAGTGTCACCGGGGACTCAGCCCGGATCACCACCGCGTCAGGGACCAGGCGCCCCACGGCCTCCACCACGCGCTCGACGTCGGCCGGATCCGCGCTGTCGATCTTGTTGACCACGACGACGTCAGCGATCCGAAGTGTCGTCTCACCCGGGTGGTACGACGACTCATGTCCGGGGCGCAATGGGTCGACGACGGTGATCATCAGGTCGGGGCGCACGAACGGGAAGTCGTTGTTGCCCCCGTCCCAGACGATGACGTCCGCCTCCTGCTCCGCGGCACGCAGGATCCCCTCATAGTCCACGCCGGCGTACATCACCATGCCCATCTCAACGGGCGCCTCGTACTCCTCGCGCTCCTCGACGGTGGGGTTGCTGGCATCGATGTCGGCCAGTGTCGCGAACCGCTGGACGCGCATCGCCTCGAGGTCGCCGTAGGGCATGGGGTGGCGGATGAGGGCCACGCGCAGCCCAGCGTCGAGCAGGAGCCGCCCCACCGCGCGGGTCGTCTGGCTCTTGCCGCACCCCGTTCGCACGGCGCCGATCCCCACGACGGGCTTGGTGCTGCGGAGCATCGTCGCCGCCGGGCCAGCCAGCCGGAAGTCCGCACCGGCTGCCATCACGATCGACGCCCTGTGCATCACGTCGATGTGGGCGACGTCGGAGTAGGCGAAGACCACCTCGTCGACCTTCGCCTCGCCGATCAGGGCGACGAGCTCGGACTCCGGGACGATCGGGATGCCCTCCGGGTAGAGAGGGCCGGCCAGGGACGGTGGGTAGGTGCGGTCGTCGATGCCGGGGATCTGGGCTGCGGTGAAGGCCACCACCCGACACGTGGGGTCGTCGCGGAAGACCGTCGAGAAGACGTGGAAATCCCGGCCGCCGGCACCCATGATCACGATCTTGCGCATGTCGCCATTCTTGACCACCGCCTGGACCGAACGTGGGCCGGCCGGGCCTCCCGCCCGGCATCGGTACCTCCGGGGGTACTACTTTTCGCCCAGGAGTCCCGTGCGCCGGCCGGGACTGGGAGGGAGCACATGATGGCCAGGCACGAACCGGGGGCGATGATCGGCTATCCCGAGCTGACCGTGGACAAGGGCCTCAAGCGGGGGGCCCTGGGTCTCATCGCCAGCATCGTGATCGGCGTGGCGTCGACGGCTCCTGCCTACAGCCTGGCGGCCAGCCTCGGGTTCGTGGTGGCCACTCAGAACGGTGACAGCATCGTCGGCGTCAAGGCCCCGGCGATCATGCTCCTGGCATTCGTCCCGATGTTCCTGATCGCCATCGCCTACCAACAGCTCAACAGCGCGGAACCCGACTGCGGGACGACCTTCACGTGGGCGACGCGCGCCTTCGGTCCGCGTGCGGGCTGGATGGGCGGCTGGGGCATCATCGCCGCCGACGTCATCGTCATGGCGAACCTCGCGCAGATCGCGGGCTCCTACACCTTCCAGCTCCTCGGCATGGATGCTGCGGCGGAGAGCACGTTCTGGAGCACGGTCGCCGGCGTGCTCTGGATCATCCTCATGACCTACATCTGCTACCGCGGGATCGAGGTCTCCGCGCGGATGCAGTACGCGCTCCTGGGGATCGAGCTGGTCATCCTGGTCATCTTCTCCTTCATGGCCCTGATCCGCGTCTACACCGGCAACGCGCCCGAGGGATACGTGACGCCCAGCCTGTCGTGGTTGTGGCCCTCCGGGCTGTCTCTGGGCTCGATGGTGACGGCCACACTCATCGCGGTGTTCATCTACTGGGGCTGGGACACCGCAGTCTCGGTGAACGAGGAGAGCGACGACCCCGAGACGACCCCCGGACGGGCGGCGATCATCTCCACGCTGCTGCTCCTGGTGACCTACGCCCTTGTCTCCATCGCCACTGTGGCCTTCGGCGGTGTCGGGGACACCGAGTACAGCCTGGCCAACGAGGCCAACGCGGACGATGTCTTCGCAGCACTCGGTCCGGCGGTCTTCGGTGACAGCCCGATCGGTCACGCGTTCGAGTTCCTGCTCATCATCTCGGTCCTGACGTCGGCCTCGGCGTCGACTCAGACGACGATCCTGCCCACCGCACGCACCTCGTTGTCGATGGGCGCCTACAAGGCGCTGCCGAGCGCCTTCGCCCGCGTCCATCCCCGCTACCTGACGCCCTCGTACTCGACGATCATGATGGGTCTGGTCTCGATCGTCTTCTACGTGGGTCTGACGATGTTCAGCGGCAACGTCCTGGCCGACTCCATCGCCGCGGTCGGTCTGATGATCGCCTTCTACTACGGGATCACCGGCTTCGCCTGTGTCTGGTACTACCGGCACGAGCTCACCTCGAGCTGGCAGGACGCGATGCGCAAGGGGATCATGCCGGCCCTTGGGGGGCTCATGCTGCTGGGCGCCTTCGTGATCGCCTGCGTGCAGTACGCGGACCCGAACTACGGAGAGACGACCGTCTTCGGGATCGGCGGCGTGTTCGTCCTCGGCATGGGCGCGCTGCTGCTCGGGCTGATCGCCATGGTGACCTGGAACGTCATCGCCCCGGCCTTCTTCCGCGGCGAGACCCTGTCCAAGCGCGTGGACTCCGACCTGATCCTTGTCGCCCTGGACCACGAGGACCAGACGCTGCGCCTGCCGGACTCCGGGCTACCGGAGATCATCATCGCTCCCGACCTGTCGAACCTGCCCCCGGGCATGAGCGCCATGGACCTGGAGACCGGACGCTCGATCGACGACACCGGTGAGCTGCGTGCCCTGAACGCGGAGCGGCTGGCCGCGCTCGAGGCCGAGGAGGCCGCGCATGCCCGGAAGGCCGAGGAGGCCCGGAGGGCGAGGAGGCCGATCGCACCCCCGACAGCGGCCCGGACGAGCATCGCCCCGACCCTGCGTAAGGCTCACACCGGCCCCTTACCCTCCCGCGATCGGCCTCCTACCCCGGTCGGTCACTGTGGATCCACGGTCGAGAACTCGACCAGTCCACTCCAGGAAGGGACCACAACGATGAACCGCACACTGAAGATCGGCTCCGGGATCGCCATCGGAGCGGCCGCCGTGGCGGTGGCCGGCATCATGGCGACGGCCTCCCCCGTCACCACGAGCCTGACAGCCGCTGATCCGTCGCCGACGGCCACGTCCGACGCCCAGCAGGGCGATCAGGGCACCGGGCGCGGCCACTCGGACGAGACCCCGCTGACCGGTACGGACGCGGACAAGGCGACTGCAGCGGCTGAGGCCGCCGTGTCCGGTGGCACCGTGATCCGGGTCGAGACCGACTCGGACGGCACCTACGAGGCCCACGTGCGCAAGTCCGACGGCACCGAGGTCGAGGTCAAGATGGACAGCAGCTTCACGGTGACCTCCGTCGAGGAGTTCCAGGGCCGCGGTGGGCACCGTGGCGGCCCTGGCGGACCCGGCATGGGCGAGACGCCGCTGACCGGCGATGACGCCGACGCAAGGCGACGGCCGCGGCCGAGGCCGCGGTGTCCGATGGCACGGTGATCCGGGTCGAGACCGACTCGGACGGCACCTACGAGGCCCACGTGCGCAAGTCCGACGGCACCGAGGTCGAGGTCAAGATGGACAAGAACTTCACGGTGACCTCGGTGGAGGAGTTCCAGGGCCGCGGGCCCGGGCACGATGATGCCGATGATGCCGACGACGACTCGACGGCACCGGCGACTCCCTCCGCCTGACATCGGGCAGACTGAGCCGATGAGCTCAACAGTGCTGGTGGCCGACGACGACCGGGCGATCCGCGAGTCGTTGGCCACCGCCCTCGAGCTGGCCGGGTACGAGGTGACCACCTGCGCGGACGGCGTCCAGGCGTTGGCGGCCACCCGCGCGCGTGATTTCGATCTGGTCATCCTGGATGTGATGATGCCCGGCGTCGACGGCCTCGGCGTGTGCAGCGTGCTGCGCGCCGAGGGCAATCGGGTGCCGATCCTGATGGTCACAGCGCGGACCGAGACGGCGGATCGCGTGGCCGGGCTCGACGCCGGAGCCGACGACTACGTGGCCAAGCCGTACGACCTCGACGAGCTCCTGGCCCGCATCCGGGCCCTTCTCCGGCGGGTCGACACACAACTCCCCCCGACCCCCGTCACGGATGTCGAGCGCGAGCCTGTTCTCGAGGTCGGCGCGGTCCGTCTGGATCCGGCCGCTCGTCGGGTCTGGGCGCATGGGCAGGAGGTGTCGCTGTCGCGCACCGAGTTCGACCTGCTCGAGCTGCTCATGCGCAACGCGGGGATCGTGGTGGAGCACCACGTCATCTACGACCGCATCTGGGGCTACGACTTCGGTCCGGAGAGCAAGAACCTCGCAGTCTTCATCGGCTACCTGCGGCGCAAGCTCGACGTCCCCGGCGACACGCTGATCAGGTCGGTGCGCGGCGTGGGGTACACCCTGCGGGAGGACTGAGGTGCGCCTGCAGACCCGCCTGGCCATCCTCTTCGGTGCGGTCGTGACCGCTGCGGCCATCCTGATGGGGACGCTGAGCTACGTGGCCATGGCGTCCCGGCTTCAGGCCCAGGTCGATCAGTCCCTGCTCGAGGTCTCCACGCCGCTCGCGCGCGAACTGGCACGGGGTGACCTGCCGCGACAGCTCGTCGACGACCATGACGATCGTGAGGATCGGGGCGGACGCGGCGGCACGGAGCTGGTGCTGCCCACCCAGATCCTGCTGCCCGATGGGACCGTGATCGCTGACCCGAACGACGTGTCCCTTCCCGTGGGGGACCAGGATCTGGCTGTGGCAGGGTCGGCGACGCCCGCAGTCCTCTTCGCAGACGCGACCATCGACACGCGGCCCTATCGGATGGTCACCCAATCGGCCGGGGGCTCCCAGGGTGCCGTCCAGGTCGGCCGCGACGTCTCAGAGAACGCCCGGGTCCTCACGTCGCTGGCGTGGCTGCTGGCGGGCATCGGACTCCTGGTCGCGGTCCTGGCAGCGCTGGCCGGCTGGTTGGTCGCCCGGCGAACCTCGTCGCGTCTCGTGGAGCTCACCGATGCGGCCGAGACGGTCACGGACACCGGCCGCCTCGACACCGACGTCCCAGTCTCCGGAACCGACGAGGTCGCGCGGCTGGCCACCTCGTTCAACGCGATGCTGGTGCGCCTCGGGCAGGCGCGTGACGACCAGCAGCGCCTCGTCCAGGATGCCGGCCACGAGCTGCGTACGCCGCTGACCTCCTTGCGCACGAACGTCAGCCTGTTGCGACAGTTCGACGCGATGTCCCCGGAGGTCCGTGAGCGCGTGATCGCCGACCTCGACGGCGAGACACGGGAGCTGACGGCGCTCGTGGATGAGGTGGTGACGCTCGCGGTCGCAGTGCCTGCGGACTCCCCACGGACCCCGGTGGACCTCGCCGCCATGGCACGCTCCGTCGCAGCGCGGGCCGATCGCCGCACAGGTCGCGTCGTGTCGCTCCAGGTCGATGACTCCATCGTCCTCGGGCAGGGCGCACTCCTGGCCCGGGCGATGTGGAACCTCGTGGAGAACGCCTGCAAGTTCTCCCCGGGGGGTGCGCCGATCGAGCTGGTCGTCGACCGGGGCGCCGTCCTGGTCCGTGATCGTGGACCCGGCATCGATCCGGCGGACCTGGCGCACGTGTTCGACCGCTTCTACCGGTCCACGTCGGCGCGCTCGCTGCCAGGATCGGGGCTGGGATTGGCCATCGTGCGCGACGTCGCCGAGTCCCACGGTGGGCGCGCCTTCGCCGCCAACCGCCCCGATGGTGGCGCCGAGGTCGGATTCTGGGTCCCCCTGTACCCGGCGGTGCCGGACTAGCGGGCGGCGGCAGCCTGGGTCACAGCCCCAAGCGGCGCATCGTCTGCGCCCCGGGGATCCCATCGGCCTGATCGCCGCTGAATCCCAGAGAACGCTGGAACTCGGCCACCGCCTGCTTGGTGCGTGTGCCGAAGTACCCGGTGGGGCCCGCGGGGATGGAGTAGCCCTTGGCGATCAGAGCGTTCTGCAGGTCGTAGACCAGTCGACCGTTGTCCGGGTCCCACGCCCGATTCGTGCCTGCCTTCGGCGCGGCGACGGTGGCGACGGGCTTGCGCGGCTTCGATTGCCTTGCGGGACGCACAGCGGCTGACGCTCCACGGCCGGCGGACGCCCCGCTGGTTCCACTGACGCCCAGCCGGCGCAGGGTCTCGGGACCGGCGATCCCATCGGCCTGCGAGCCGGTCCAGCCCTGGGCCTGCTGGAAGGCGGCAACCGCGGCGGTCGTCTGGGCGCCGTACTTGCCGGTCGCTCCGGCCGGGATCGCGTACCCCTTGCTGATCAGCGCCTGTTGGAGTGCGACGGTCTGCTCCGTGGTCAGGGTGCTTGTCCCCGAGGGCCTCTGGAGGAACGCCGGGGAGGTGCCCGACTTGTTGCCGAACCACGAGCGTGTGTCGTTCTCGGCAGCCACTGCCGCGTCCTGGCCGTCCTCGCGGAGGTTGACGTGGATGTGGGTGGTGTGCGGATCGCCGCGATGAGCGATCGGCGCCCACCCGGTGGTCCGACTCCAGATCTGGCCGTCATGGATGACGTACCAGACGCGAGGGTCACCGACGACCGCCGACAGGAAGGCTGCGACGTCGATGCCGTCGGAGGTGATGTCCAGGGCGTGGACTGCCCCGACAGTCCCGACGCGGGGACCGTTCCCCGCGCCGACCGGGTTGTGGCTGTTGGTCCGCGCGGCGTGCCGGGTGTCGCCGATCACTCCGTCGCTGCTGCGGCTTCGTCCCGGCCAGCGGGCGTCGACCTCCTTGCGGAGGGTGACCAGCGAGGGCGCGGGGTACCACGGGATCAATGAGAGCGTGCCCACGGTCGTGCCCAACTCGATCGAGGGCTCCTCCGGCAGTGACGGCGCACCCTGGGCCACGGTCGGCACGCCGGCTGCCAACAGGATGGCGCCGGCCACGGACACCAACGCCCGCGTCCGGACTCCGCATGCCACCGCCATCAGACGCCCCTCCCGCATCGAGCCCGCACTGGCATCTCCACGAGCCGCCGGCGGGCACCATCCCCGGGCATACCGTGGCAGACACGCCGATCTGATGCAATTGCAGGAGAAAGTGGACGTGTACCCCTATCATCCGCAACCCTCGACGTTGACCGAGCCGGAGCGGCCTCGACCCGATGCGCCTGTCCCCCCTGGTCCGCCCACAGCGCGCCGCGCCCTGCCTCGCGGATACCTTGTGCGCGGGATGCCGAGCGGAGGACGGGAATGACTGTCGCGCAATGGATCGCAGCACTCATGCCGGTGCTCTCCGTGGCGATCCTGCTGGTGGTGCTGCGCATGCCGGCCTCCCGCGCCATGCCCATCGCGCTGGTGATCACGATCGTTCTCGCGATGGTCGCGTGGGGCGTTCCTGCGCTGCAGATATCGGCATCGGTGATCGAGGGATTGATCATCGCGGGGTCGGTGGTGCTGATCGTCCTGGGTGCACTGGCCTTCCTCGGGGTGATGCGCGAGAGCGGTGCCTTGGCGCTGATCCGGCTCGACGTGCTGAAGGTCACCCCGGACAGCCGGATCCAGATGCTGTTCGTTGCCTGGCTGCTCGTGTGCTTCATCGAGGGGGCAGCGGGGTTCGGGACCCCGGCGACCGTCGCCGCTCCCCTCCTGATCGCCCTGGGCTTCCCTGCCATGGCGGCCGTCTGCCTCGCGCTGGTTGCCGACGTCTCGGCCGTGACATTCGGGGCGGTCGGGACCCCCATCATCGTGGGTCTCACCCAGGGCACTGGTCGGGAGTGGGCCAACCCGGCTGACGCCGCGGAGATGACCGACGTCGCCCTGCAGGCTGCGGCCATCGACGTCATCGCGGGGATGACCATCCCGCTGTTGATGCTCTGGTTCCTGACCAACGTCTTCGCCAAGGAGAAGGGGCGCAGGCCGTTCGTCGAGATGATCCCGCTGACCATCGTCGCCGCGCTCAGCTTCTCGATCCCGGCCTACCTGTGGACCCGGTTCCTCGGGCGTGGAGTTCGGCGGGATCCTTGGCGGAGCCACCGGCTTGGTGATCCTGTTCGTGGTGGTCAAGCTGGGGGTCTTCGTACCCAAGGCGCCCTGGTCGGTCACCGTCGGCTACATCGATCCGGCGGAGCTCGAGGCCATGGTGGAGCAGACCTCCGCGGAGGCTGAGGCGGCACACCTGTCGACCTGGCGTGTGTGGGCTCCCTACGGCCTGCTGACAGTCCTGCTGCTGGTCTCGCGGGTGGGCGAGGAGGTCAAGGCGACCCTGAACTCGTGGACGCTGAGCTGGGAGAACATCCTGGGGACTGACATCTCGGCCGGCTTCGAGCCGCTGTACTCCCCCGGCGTGATCTTCCTCATCGTGGCGGCCTTCACGGCGTGGCTGCATCACCTGACCCGCCCGAAGATCCGCCTGGCGGCCCGCAGCACCCGGAAGGCGGTCATCGGGTCAGCGATCGTCCTGATGGCTGCAGTCCCGATCGTTCGGGTCTTCCTCAACTCGGGCGTCAACTCCACGGGCCTGCAGTCGATGCCCCTGGAGCTGGCCGGGGCTGCGGCGGCGAGCATCGGCTCGGGGTGGCCGCTGGCGGCTCCCTGGGTCGGCGCGCTGGGTTCGTTCGTGTCGGGCAGCGCGACGTTCAGCCACCTCATGTTCGGTGCCCTGCAGGAGTCCGTCGCGACCAGCGTGGGCGTGAGTCCTGAGGTCGTCCTGGCCGAGCAGGTCGGCGGGGCCAACGCGGGGAACATGGTGTGCGTCACGAATGTGGTGACGGTGGCAGCCGTCGGCGGCCTGTTGGGTGCCGAGGGGGCGATCATCCGGGTCACGGTGATCCCCATGGCCGTGTACACCGCCATCTTCGCGGGGATCGGCATGTTCCTCGCCTGAGACGGAGCCGGCCGTGCGCACGACACATCGGGGGTCGCCCAGGTGGGATGCTGGGGGCCATGCGCGCCTGGCTGCTGGACCACCCCGGTCCACCCGGATCATTGCGGCGCGCCGACCTCCCGAGTCCCTGGCAGTCGCCGGCCTCGGAGCGTCGGGAGGTCGAGGTCCTGGTCCAGGTGGAGGCTGTCGGCCTGAACCCGGTGGACTTCAAGACCGCGGCCAGCGGAAATCCCGCCTGGCACTACCCCCATGTCCTGGGACTGGACATCGCAGGTCGGGTGGTCGCGGTCCACGCGGAACCTGCGGCCCGCAGGGAGATCGGGTGGATGCTCCCCCAGCCGGGCACGCGCGTGGTCTTCCACCATGACCTCCGTGAGCAGGGCGGGTTCGCCGAGTACGTGGCCGTTCCACCGGAGGCGCTGGCGGTCATCCCTGCCGAGCTCGACCCCATCGCGGCCGCCAGCCTGCCCACCCCCGGGCTGACAGCTCTGGATGCCGTGGAGCGCCGCCTGCGCCAGATCTCGGGCCAGACGGTGCTCATCCACGGAGCGTCCGGGGGTGTGGGTTCGTTCGCCGTCCAGCTGGCGAAGCTGTTCGGGGCCAAGGTGATCGCGGCGGCACGACCCGAGAACGAGGAGACCGTCCGGGCGTTGGGTGCCCTGTACGTCGTGGACTACCGGGCTCCGGACTTCGCCGAGCAGGTGCGGCGCATCGCCCCGGGCGGAGTGGACGCGATCATCGACACCGTGTCGGCCCGTTCGGCCACCCAGGGACTTCCACTGCTGCGCCATGCGGGGCACCTGGTGAGCATCGCCGGGCGCCCTGACCTGAGCACTGTTCCGGAGTTCGGGCTGGCCCCCACTGTGTCGGAGGTCGCCCTGGGTGCGGCCTACACGCATGGCGGGTTCGAGGGCCGCAGGTGGCTGACATGGGGGCTGGAGCGCCTGATGCGGCTGATCATCGAAGGACATCTTCATCCCCCGGACATCGAGGTGATCAGCTTCGACGAGATCCCGCACGGCCTCGAGCGGCTGGCAGATCGCTCCGTGGATGGAAAGCTGGTGGCCAACCTGCGCTGGGGCTGAGGCGGGCAGGCCGGCAGACATGCCGACGGGCCGGGCGGCCTGACTCCCTAGTTGCGTCGGTCGCTCACGCAGATCTGCCCGGGTGGGCAGTACTGCGGGAAGGCGATCTGAGGCAGGTAGGCCATGAAGACGATGATCACCAGTGCGGCGACGGAGCCGATCCACGCCCCGCGGTACAGGTTGGCGCTGCGCGCGCGGATCCGGTCGGCGTACCGGTGCAGCGCCCAGGCCATGATCGCCATGCCAAGGGCGAGGCCCAGGCCCAGTCCGACCTTCGCGCCGACGGAGTCGGCGACGGAGCGACCGGCGGCCAGGCCCATGGCGCCGAAGAATCCGAGGACGACGGTGGCGACGATCAGGCTGATCCCGCTGAACACCGAGGTCATCAGTGTGTCCGCGGCCATCTGGTCGGGGTCCGGCTCCGGGACGTGCTCCACGCGACCGGTGGTCGGCTTGGCCATGGCACCTCCTGTTGCGGGACCGCCCTAGGTTCTCACACTCCCGCCGGCCGCGGCAGACGTGGTGCTCGGGCGCACACCCGCAGGAGGCCGTGTTCCGGACCTCCTGCTGGCATGATGTGCCAATCCCGACCCGCAGGGTCCCACGCGCACCGGCTCTGGAGGCAGTGAAGTGAACACCGATGACATCGCAACCGTGCTGAGCACCGTCGACATGTTCGCGGGCCTGAGCCCGAAGGTCCTCAAGCGACTCGCGGACTCCGGTCGGGTGATGGAGGCTCCGCCCGGGGCGGAGATCGTCCATGCAGGTGAGCCGGTGTCGGGGTTCCGTGCGTTCTCGCCCGACGGGGTCGAGATGCACGTGATCCTCACGGGCACGGCCACGGTGCGAGTCAATGGCCAGGTGGTGGGCACGCTGATCGCCGACGACTACTTCGGCGAGCTGGCCCTCATCGATGGGAAGCCCCGATCTGCCGACGTGATCGCCGGTGATTCGGGGTTGACCACGTGGGGCCTGCCCAAGTGGGAGTTCGAGAACATCGTGAAGGAGCATCCGGAGGTGCTGCTGCCCATCCTGCGGGTCGTGGTCGCCCGCCTGCGTCGCGCCGAGGCCGCCGCGAGCTGAACGGCTACAGGCGGACCAACCTGCGCTTCCTGACCGTGTAGCCCTCGGGCAGGGTGCCGTCCTTGAGCATGCGGATCGGGCAGCGCCGGCAGCGAGGCTTGTTCGAGCAGCACTTCTTCTTCGGCTTGGCCACGGGAGCCATTCTACGACAACCGGTTAGGGTGGCCTAACTGGAGCCCCTCGCCAACCAGGCCCTCAGTCCGCCCAGACCTGGGCAGTACGTCCCACGTCGGCCAGGATGTCCTTGAGCGTGTCGAAGTCCTCGTGGCGCAGGCGCATCCAGGCGTTCGCGTGGAACCCGGCCTCGATCGGCTGTGTGGGCGTGCCGGGCGAGGGGAAGTGCGAGGCGGTGACGAGGTGACCGTACCGGTGATGGACCTCATCGAGACCTGAGTACCCGCTGATCAGGCCGTCCCGATTGGGGCGCAGCGCGATCAGTCCGCAGGAGTAGCGGTAGCTCGGGGCGTGCTTGGGCTGCCCGTACATCAGGGCGTGCGCCCATTCGTAGTGCAGGTCCATCTCGTTGGCCTCGTTGTACATGTCCCACTGGCCCACTCCGGGCGGTCGGGCGCCGATCTCGGAGAACTTCAGGCCCTTGGGCCCGAAGAACCACTCCATGTGCGTCGCCGAGGTGTCCAGGCCGAGGACCGAGATGACCCGGCGGCCCATCTCGCGCACCTCCTCGTACTCGGCCTCCATCACCCGGTTGGTGGCGATGATCTGCGGGGAGATCCAGCGGGTGCGCATCGCCTCGAGGACGTTGGGGAAGTAGTGCGAGGCGAACTCATGGCTGACATGACCGTTGATGGTGATCGTGTCCAGGAAGCCCTCGTGGCCCTCGACGAACTCCTCGAGCGCGACCGACGTGCCCGCGTCGACTCCGGAGGCGGCGCACGCGACGGCCAGCTGCTCGTCGGAGTCGATACGGAAGGTACCCGCCGCCCCAGCCGCGTCGCGGGGCTTGAGGATGAGCGGATACCCCACCGACCGGGCGAAGTCCAGCGCGTCCGCGGTGGTCTCCACGGCCGTTGACGCCGCAGTGGGGATTCCCGCCTCGCGCAGGACCTGCTTCATCGTCGGCTTGTCGCGGCACAGGTACGCCGCTCGGGCCGAGGTGCCCGGAATCCCGCACCGTTCACGGACCCGGGCCACCGGCATCACGTGCGACTCGATCGAGCACTCCAGGCGATCGACCCACGTGTGTCGCTGCGCCTGGCGCACGGCCCACTCAAGGGCCGCCTCGTCGGTGACCGAGTCGACGCGGTAGTGCCAGTCGATCCACGACTTCAGCTCGTCGTCGTAGTGGTCGTAGTCGTACTCGCTGATGACCATGACGTACGCCCCGACCGCTCGCAGCGCCCGGACGAACCGGCGTTGGGTGTCGGGGAAGCGCGGTTCGACGAAGACGATGTTCACATCCTGAAGGATGCCCTGACGGGGCGCGTGCGTCGCGCCGGATCAGCCCTCGCCCTCGCCTGTCGTGAGGTCGACCTCGGGGCCGCTCGGTTCGGCGGGCAGGTCGGACACGGAGTCGGGGTGGACGAACCAGCCGCGCCGGATCGCCAGGGCACCGTTGAACGCCGCACCGAGCATCAGGGCCAGGACAGTGACGTAGACCCAGTACATGACCGCCACCGGCGCCGCGATGGCCCCGTACACCGATCCGGCCCGGAAGATCCAGGCGAAGTACCAGCGCAGCGCCCAGGAGAACACCACCCACAGCCCCATCGCGATCAGGGCTCCGGGGATGTCCGCGGTCCACGCCGTGCGATGCGGGACGGCCCAGTGGTACAGCGACACCACCAGCAGCAGCACGACCAGGACCTGGGCGACGACCAGGAAGAGCGAGGTGGCCGTGCCCTGCACTCCCGGGACGACCCGGGCAAGGAACGTGGGTCCGGCCAGGATCAGCGGGATGGCCACGATCAGGACAGCCAGGCCCGCGACATACACCCCCAACGACAGCAGCTTGCTGTGGATGAAGGACCGCAGCCCCTCGCGCTGGTAGACGATCGTCATGGCGTTGACCAGCGCGTCGACGACCCGGGAGCCGGCCCAGATCGCGATGAGCACGCCGACGATCCCCAACGTCGTCTGGCCCCGCCCGAACACGCTGTCCAGCAGCGGTTCGAGGAGGTCGTCGATGGCCTCGGGGGTGAGGACGGCGTCAGCGAGGTCGAGGACCCGTGCGCGCAACTGCTCGACGGCGTCGATCCCGAGCAGCCCCTGGAAGCGGGAGATGCCGGCGACCAGGCCCATGATCAGCCACGGCACGGCGAAGACCGCCCAGAACGAGGCCTCGGCCGCCAGCCCCGTCGTGCGGGTCTGGTACGCGACGACGAACGCATCGCCGAGCGCACTGCCCGAGAAGCGCCGCCCGGCCGCCTTCATCCAGCCCGCCACACGCACCTCCTGCCCGGTCCATGGGCGAATCTAGCCGCCTGCCGGGACCCCTTGCCCGCAAGCCCTCCATGAACGATCAGGACTTCCGCGTCGACGTGGAGGATCCTGTGCTTGGCGGAGTGCTTGCGGGCAGGACATCCGGGTGGACACGGCCGACCCTGGGGATGGTTGGCGGGGTCCCTCGAAGTAGGTTGGGGCTGTGACTCATGAGTGCGACATCCTGATCATCGGTGCAGGTCCAGCCGGTCTCTATGCGGCCTACTACGCGGGGTTCCGCGGTTGGTCGGTGGTCGTGATGGACGCCCTGCCCGAGGCCGGCGGGCAGATCACGGCGATGTATCCCGAGAAGGACATCTTCGATGTCGCCGGGTACACGGCAGTGAAGGGTCGCGTGCTCGTCGAGAACCTCGTCGCGTCAGCGGCGCCCTACTCCCCCACCTACGTCCTCGGCGAGCAGGCCGTGAACCTCGAGGCCCCGGAGGAGGGGCCGGTGACGGTCACCGGCTCGGCCGGAACCGTGGTCTCGGCGAAGGCCGTGATCATCACCGGCGGGATCGGCTCGTTCACGCCCCGTGCTCTGCCGGCTGACGACGGCTGGGCCGGACGGGGGCTCGTGTACTTCGTGCCGCAGCTGGCCGACCATGCCGACAAGGACGTCGTGATCGTCGGTGGCGGTGACTCGGCATTCGACTGGGCCTATGCCCTGCAGCCGATCGCGCGCAGCGTGAGCCTCGTGCACCGGCGGGAGCAGTTCCGGGCCCATGGCGCGATGATCGACACGGTGCGCGACATGGGCGTGGCGCTGTTCACCTCGTGCGAGGTCAGCGCGATCCGCGGTGGGGACCGGATCGCCGAGGTCGAGGTCACCCACAAGGTGACCGGCGAGGTGACCGTGCTCCCCGCGCAGACTGTCGTGGCCGCCCTGGGGTTCGTCGCCAACATCGGACCGATCGCGACCTGGGGCGTCGAGCTGCTCAAGCGCCACATCGTGGTCGACACGGCGATGCGCACGAACGTGCCGCACGTGTTCGCCGCGGGCGACATCGTCACCTATCCGGGCAAGGTTCCCCTGATCTCCGTCGGGTTCGGTGAGGCCGCGCTGGCAGTCAACAATGCTGCGCCGATCGTCGAGCCCGGCATGGGGATCTTCCCGGGGCACTCGTCGGGTGGGTCCTCGGAATGAGCGTGGCCAACTCGGTGGGGTCCGACCCTGCCCAGTCGCACAGGGCACCTGCCGATCAGGTGGAGGCGGGCGCACACTTCCCAGCCGAGGCATTCGCGGACGTGATGACGGCCAATGCCCAGTACGCCGCCTCGTTCCGGGGGCTCGGCCTCGGCGGTCGGGCGGCCAAGGGGTTGGCCGTGATCACCTGCATGGACTCCCGGATCGACCCCCTGCGGATCGTCGGGATGGCACCGGGCGACGTCAAGATCCTGCGCAACGCAGGCGCCCGGGTCACCGACGACGTCCTGCGCACGCTCGTCCTTGCCACGTACCTGCTGGACGTCACCCGAGTGCTGGTGGTCCCGCACACCCGCTGCAAGATGGTCGGCACCGCTGAGGAGGACATCCACGCGTTGATTGCCGAGAAGTACGGCGTGGACACCTACAGCATGGAGTTCCGCACGGTCGAGGACGAGGTGGCTGCCCTGCGCCGCGACCTGCAGCGCATCCGCAGCTTCCCGCTCCTCCCCCGCGACCTCGAGGTCGGGGGCGCGGTGTACAACGTCGACACCGGAGCGCTGCTGCCCATCGACGCCTGACAGCGGGGCCGGTCGGACGACGGGCGGCCGGGTTACCTCGTCGGCCAGGGCGTCATCGGCAGCCCGCCACGGCAGGCACACGACGCACACGATGTCTCCCCATTCGGGTGGGTGGATCGCCTCGCCTGCTGGTCGCGCACATGGAACCGCCCTGATGGCCGCCTTGGAGAGCCTCAAACGAGCGGTTGCGTGTGCGTGATTCCCCGGAGCGCCAGCCACCCGCGTCAGAAGGGCGGATCCGTGTGCGTGGCTGCCTTGGGGAACTTCTCGGGAGCTGGCGCAGGGCCCGTGGGTCGCCGGTTGAGCGTGCCGGGGCAACGGCCGGGCGCAGGCCCGGGGTGCCGGGCGCAGGCCCGGGTGCATCCCGAGCCCTGTGGGTACAGGACTGAGGGCCTCCCGAGCCTTTGGTGCGCGCCTGGGTGGGAGGGAGCCGCCGAGTTCGCAGTGCCGGATGGCTGGTGAGCGCCGGTCGACCTCTCAGGCGTCGATGCGCTCGCGGTCGAGGCCCGCCGAGCCTGCCACGATGAACTCCTTGCGTGGCGCGACGTCGGAGCCCATCAGCAGGTCGAACACCGTGGCCGCGTCGTGCGCATCCTCGACCCGCACGCGGCGCAGTGTCCGCTTTCCCGGTTCCATGGTGGTCTCGCGCAGCTGGCTGGCGTCCATCTCACCCAGGCCCTTGTAGCGCTGGGGATCCTTCCAGCGGCGGCCCGCCTTGGTCAGCTCCGCGAGGGTGGCCTTGAGCTCGGTGTCCGAGTGGGTGTAGCGAACCTCGGCCTTCTTCCCCCCGGAGGCGATCACCTCCACGCGGTGCAGCGGCGGGACTGCGGAGTACACGCGGCCCTCGGCCAGCATCTGGGGCATGTAGCGGTGGAACAGGGTGAGAAGCAGGCAACGGATGTGCGCGCCGTCGACGTCGGCGTCGGCCATCAGGATGACCTTGCTGTAGCGCAGGGCCTCGATGTCGAAGGTCCGCCCGGAGCCGGCGCCCAGGACCTGGATGATCGCGGCGCACTCGGCGTTCTTGAGCATGTCGGCCAGCGAGGCCTTGTGCACGTTGAGGATCTTCCCGCGGATCGGCAGCAGGGCCTGGAACTCCGAGTCCCGGGCGAGCTTCGCGGTGCCCAGCGCGGAGTTGCCCTCGACGATGAACAGCTCCGTGCGCTCGAGGTCCTCGCTGCGGCAGTCCACGAGCTTCGCGGGCATCGAGGATGACTCCAGCGCGTTCTTGCGACGCTGCACGTCCCGGTGGGTGCGGGCGGCGACCCGCGCGCGCATGGCGTTGGCGACCTTCTCGGCCACGGCCTTGACCACGAGCTTGTCCCCTCGCGGCGGGTTGGTGAGCCAGGCCGTGAGCTCCTTGCTGACGACCGCGGCGACGATCCGCGACGCAGCGGGTGTGCCGAGGATCTCCTTGGTCTGGCCCTCGAACTGGGGCTCAGCCAGACGGACCGTGATGATTGCGGTCGCCCCCTCGAGGGCGTCCTCCTTCGTGATCGCGCCCTCGCTGGCACGCAGGACCTTCGCGGAGGTGGCGTAGTCGTTCAGCGTCTTGACCAGCGCCCGCTCGAAGCCGGCGACGTGGGTGCCGCCCTTGGGGGTGGCCACGATGTTCACGAAGGAACGCATCTCCGTGTCGTAGTGGTTGCCCCACCGCAGCGCGATATCGACCACGAGCTCGCGCTCGACCTCGGTCGGCACCATGTGCCCGCGCTTGTCGAGGACCGGCACGGTCTCGGTGAACTTGCCAGCCCCGGCCAGGCGCAGGACCGGAGAGACTGCCTCGCCCGTCGAGAGGTGCTCGGCGAACTCAGCGATGCCGCCCCGATGGGCGAACGTCCGCTCGACGGGGGCGTCCGGGTCGCGCTCATCACGCACGACGATCATGAGGCCGGGGACGAGGAAGGTCGTCTGCTGGGCCCGGGCGTACACCAGCTCGAGGTCGATCCCAGCGTCCGCGGTGAAGATCTGCGTGTCCGGCCAGAACCGCACCCGAGTCCCGGTCTTGCTCCGCGGGCAGGAGCCGGCCTGACGCAGTCCGGACTTCTTGGTGAACTCCGAGTCGGGCCCCTCGCCCTCGAAGAGCCCGGGAACACCGCGACGGAACGAGATCAGATGCACGCGGGCATCGCGGTCGACCTCGACATCGAGGCGCGAGCTCAGCGCGTTGACGACGCTGGCACCCACGCCGTGCAGTCCGCCGGACGCCGTGTACGAGCCGCCGCCGAACTTGCCACCGGCGTGCAGCTTGGTCATGACGACCTCGACGCCCGTGAGTCGTGTCCGGGGCTCGACGTCCACTGGGATCCCCCGACCGTCGTCGTGGACCTCGACCGACCCGTCTGCCCGCAGGATCATGTCGATCCGGGTGCACCACCCACCGAGGGCCTCGTCGACCGAGTTGTCCAGGATCTCCCACAGGCAGTGCATGAGGCCCCGCGAGTCCGTCGACCCGATGTACATGCCGGGGCGCTTGCGCACTGCCTCCAGGCCCTCGAGCACCGACAGGTTCTTCGCGGAGTACCCGGCTGCGGGCTTCTCGGTGCGCCTCGCGCGGCGAGTCGGCTCCAGGGGTTCGGCAGTCACCGGCCAAGGGTACCGGGGCCGACCGACACCCGTGGTTCACCGAGCCACCACAACATTCCGTGGCGACAGCGCCGGTGGATGCAGGTTGCGCGTCTGGCGAACGTGCCAGCGGATGTCACCCGGGGATGCCACACTGGAGTCCACAGGAACTTGAGGAGGGGACATGGTTGGCACTCTCGAGGCGGAGGTGGCGCTGAGCGCCGCTGACCGATGTGATCGGTGTGGGGCCCAGGCCATCGCCCGGGCGACCCTGTCGTCGGGAGCGCACCTGCTCTTCTGCGGTCACCACCTGAGGGCCCACGAGTCGAGCCTGCGTGAGGTGTCGGCACGGATCGCCAAGACATCCGGGGCGGTTCACCACACCGGCAGCGGTGAGCTGACCACCGCTGAGTGAACGAGGTCCTGCTCGACCTGCTGGTCGTGGCCGCGCTGGTCGTGGCCGCTGTGGGGATCCTCATCCCGGTTCTGCCGGGCACGTTCCTAGCCCTGGGAGCGCTGCTCGTGTGGGCCATCGCCACGGGGGGCGCCATCGCATGGACAGCCTTCGGGGTCATGGCCCTCATCATCGGCGCGGGTCAGGTGCTCAAGTACCTGCTGCCGCACAAGTCACTGACGGCCGCGGGAGTCCCTGGTCGGTCCATCGTGGTCGGTGGCGTCGCTGCGATCATCGGGTTCTTCCTCATCCCCGTGGTGGGACTGATCGTGGGATTCATCGGCGGGCTCTACGTCGCGGAGCACGTGCGTCTGCGTGAGTGGGCGTTGGCCAAGGAATCGACGTGGGCGGCGATGAAGGCCACGGGCTTCTCGATCCTCATCGAGTTGGGCGCCCTGTTGGCCGCAGCCGCCGTGTGGGGCGCTGCCCTGGTTCTGTTGGCCCAGCAGTAGCGGGAGGTAGGCTCCCGGCATGGCCACGCCCGCCGACCAGCAGCCCGCCGACCAGCACGACACCCTCGTCCTGAGGCACGACACCGTCGTCCTTCCCCGGCCCACCGAGCCCCAGGCGCTCCCCGTCGCTCCAGCTGCACACTGGGGCGATGGATCGGGATGGCAGCCTTCGGGCGTTGTCCCCCCGTCGGCGACCTGGGAATCGGTGGGCTGGAGCCGGAACCCGATGTACGGCGCGTCCGCGTGGAGCCAGGTGCCCCCGTTCATGCCGCCGTCGGCGCCGCCCGTACTGGTCATGCGCAACAACGCGGCCGTGATCGGGGCGACTCTCGGGTCGGTCTCGCTGTTCCTGTCACTGATCCCGCTGATCGGCATCGTGGCGTGGGTCCTGGCGCCCATCGGACTGTTCAGCAGCGGCATCGGCCTGCTCGTGGGCGTGTCGCGCAAGGTCGGCCGCGTGGGAGCCCTCTGGGGTCTGCTCACCTCAGGGGTCGCGCTCCTCGTGTGCATGGCGTGGGCAGCGCTTCTCCTGGCGCTCTGAGGCTCGATGGCCCGCCAGCGCCCGTCGGATGGGTCGGATCGGGTGACGCTGTACCCAGAGGGTGGGTAAGCCGCCTTTCGAGCGATAGGCTGTGCACCGCGGGGATGTTCGGTGGGAGGGGCAGTGTCAACAGCACGGCGGTTGGTCACGATCGGGGTCTCGGTCGCCCTGCTGTCGGGCGCGTTCGCCCTTCCTGTGTCCGCCGATCAGGCCGCTCGTTCAGGGGACCGCGACATCATCTCCCTGCAGGAGACGGCTGAGGATGCACTGCGCACCACGGTTGGCTCCGCTCGCGCGACCTACGCCACCGAGATCAAGGCAGCCCGGGCACAGCGCGCAACGGGCCTGGCTGCGCCGAAGTCGGAACTTGCGGCAGCCCTGAAGCTGGCCGAGACGAAGGCCGAGCGGCGTCTGGCTCGACGAGCGTATGACCGCAGCGCGGCGCCAGTGATCCGGGAGTACCGGACCGCGAAGCAGGCATCCCAGGCCAAGCGCAACGCCACGATCGATGAGGCTCTTGCCGAGTACCTGGTCGCGACCGGGAAGCCGACCATCGCCGCCGCGCTGAAGGCCTACCGGGCTGCGACCGCCGTGGCCGGTGACACGCTCGAACTCGCCCTGAAGTCGGGGAGGGACACCCTCAAGACCGACACGGCCGATGAGCGTGCGCAGTTGGTCACAGACCTGGAGGAGGCCACGACCGAGGCGGAGCGCCTCGAATCGTGGCTGGACTACCAAGCGGCATCGACCGACGATCGCCTGGCCTACGAGCGGTCGATCGCCAGCGCCCGGGCCACCTATGCCTCGGCCATGTCTGAGGCCCGTCGCGCGTTCAAGCTGGCAACCGACCTGTCGATCAAGAAGCTGCTCAAGCTGCCGTTCACAGTCTGATCCCGGACACGAACCTCTCGATCCGGCGCTCCGAGACCGGTACGGCCGTCCGGATGTGCTGGGCGAACAGGCTGACCCGGTACTCGTCGATCATCCGGCGGGCTGCACGCGCGGTGTCGTCGGCGGCCATCGGGTCGGGGACCGGCCAGCCGGGCACGTGCTGTGCCATCATCCGTTCGCCCGTCCGGGCCGCGTCCAGACGACGGGAATCGGCCGCGGGGTCGTCCGGAAGCTTCGCAGAGCGCCACGCCAGCGCCTGCAGGTAGCGGCGCAGGTCGGGCAGGTGATCGGCGCCGATCCGCGAGACCGGGCGCGGCCCGACCAGGCGGGTGAGCTCGGCGCGCACGTCAGCGACGGAATCCGCAACCACGGGCGCGGTGAGGGCATCGACAGACCGTTCCGCATCCCAGGCCAGGCCCAGAGCGGTGACCACCTGCGCGAGAACGCTCGCGTAGCGCCGTGGCAGCTCGAGGGTGATGCGCGAGACGGCATCGGCGAAGGACTGGGGATCGCGAACTGGTGGACCGGCGAGCAGGGTGTCGATGCAGGCATCTGCGCAGTCGTCGAGCAGGGCCTGTGCCCCGCCGTGCGGGTAGCGGCCCAGGATCAGCCGTCCGGTCATGTCCAGGGACGCGTGCCCGCGCGGGGCGGGATTGGGGACTGCCAGTGCTACGAGCCTGCGAACGCCACGCAGGTGGGATCGCTGCGCCTCACCTGGGTCGGACAGCACCGCGAGGTCGACCGATCGGCCGCGGTCGACCAGGGCCGGGTACCCGATCACCGGGACCCCGGAGACGACCCGCTCGACGGTCCCTGGGATGGTCCCGAACGTCCACGTCGTCGCGCCGGAGACGGTGATGTCGTCGGCAGCGCGGGCGAGCATGGCCGCCCGGTCGGGTGCGTGCCGGCGCTGGAGTGCGGCGAGATCGCGACCCTCACCCAGGGCCTTCCCCGACTCATCCACCACCCGGTAGCGCGGCAGCAGGTGCATGGGGACGCGGGCCAGGTCCCAGTCCTCGGCTCGCACCCGGACCCCTGTCAGTCGGCTGACCGCCGCGGCCACGCCCTCCAGGATCGGCTGCTCGGTCAACTCCGGCGCATCCAGGACGCCCGGGACCAGGTTGGGCGCCGGCCCCAGTTGGCGGCGGATGGCCTTTGCGGGGCTGCGCAGGAGGGCGGTCACCAGATCTCCCCGCAGGCCTGGCGCGGCCCCGGGGACCTCCGCGGGGTCCAGATCAGGCAGGACAGCCAGGGGCACATCCACGGTGACTCCGTCAGCGGCTGCGCCCGGCTCGAAGGCGTAGGACAGGCTCAGGGTCACCTCGGGTCCGGCGCTCCAGCGCAGCGGGAAGTCGCTCTCGTCCGGCAGGTCCTCGCCTGCCACGTGGATGTCTGCAGGCGTGAGCGTGAGAAGGTCCGGCGTCTGCCTCGACGCCTTCTTCCACCACGAGTCGAAGTGCCGGACGGATGTGATGTCGGCCGGGATGCGGGCGTCGTAGAACGCGAACAGGCCCTCGTCATCGATGACCAGCCCGCGCCGCCGGCTGCGCTCCTCGACCTCCTCGGCCGCCTTGAGGGCGGCGGCGTTCGCGTGCCAGAACCGGTGCCGGGTGCTCCACTCCCCCTCGACGAGGGCCCCCCGGATGAACAGCTCGCGGCACAGGGGTGGGTCGATCCGGCCGTAGTCGACGGTTCGCCCGGTGACCAGGGGGATCCCGTACAGAGTCACCCTCTCCACCGCCACGGTGGCGCCCCGCTTGGCCGACCAGTGCGGCTCGGAGTAGGTGCGCGAGACCAGGTGTGCGGCCGCCTCCTCGATCCACTCGGACTTGACCGCGGCATTGCGCCGGGCGAACAGTCGGGAGGTCTCGACGAGCTCGGAGGACATGACCCACTCAGGGCTCTGGCGAGCCAGGGCAGATCCGGGGAAGATGACGAAGCGAGCCCCCCGGGCGCCGAGGTAGTCGCGGCGCAGCGGGTCCCACAGGCCCACCTGGGAGAGCATCCCGGTGAGCAGCGCCCGGTGGATCGCATCCTGGTCGTCAGCGGCCGGTGCTCCAGCTGATTCCAAGGCCGGAGAGGACCTCCCGGATCTGTGCCACGAGGTCCTGCCACTCGCGGATGCGCAGGTAGTTCAGGTACTGGTCCCGGCAGGCACGGCGCAACCCGCTGGACGACGTGCTGCTGCGCAGGCTGCGGATGTGGTCCCACAGGTTGAGCAGCGTGGAGAAGTCCGAGCGCTTGTCGACGAAGCGGGCGTGGGCGGCGTCGGCCTTGCCGCGTTCGGCCTCCGGGCGCTCGCGGGGGTCCTGGATGGTCAGCCCGGCGACGATGACCACCACCTCCCGCACGCAGCCGGCCTCGGCAGCGGCGAGAACCATCCGGCCCAGGCGGGGGTCCAGTGGAAGGCGTGCGAGCTGTCGGCCGAGGGGAGTCAGTCGCGGCAGGCCACTGCCGTCCTTGAGGGCGCCGAGCTCCTGCAGCAGCGCGACGCCGTCACGGATCTGGCGGGTGTCGGGCGGGTCGAGGAAGGGGAAGCGCTCGATCTCCCCGAGGCGCAGGGCAGCCATCTGCAGGATCACCGATGCGAGGTTGGTGCGCAGGATCTCGGGGTCGGTGAACGCCGGTCGGTCGAGGTAGTCCTGCTCGGAGTACAAGCGGATCGCGATGCCGTCCCGGACGCGCCCGCAGCGACCTGCGCGCTGGTTGGCCGACGCCTGGGAGATCGGCTCGATCGGAAGTCGCTGGACCTTCAGCCGCTTGCTGTAGCGCGAGATCCGGGCCGTTCCCGGGTCCACCACGTAGCGGATCCCCGGCACGGTGATGGACGTCTCGGCGACGTTCGTGGCAAGCACCACGCGTCGCCCGCCCCCCGGCGCGAACACGCGGTGCTGCTCGGCGGTGCTGAGCCGCGCGTAGAGCGGCAGGACGCTGGTGACGGCGTCGAGCATCGGACGCAGGGCGTCGGCCACGTCGTGGATCTCGCGCTGGCCGGAGAGGAACACAAGGACGTCGCCGTCGCCGGAGGTCAGGCATTCGAGAACGGCCTCGCAGACCGCGTCCACGTCGTCGGAGGCGACGTCCTCGACCGGGCGGTAGCGGACCTCGACGGGGTACGTGCGACCGCTCACCTCGATGATCGGGGCGCCGCCGAAGTGCTCCGAGAACCGCTCCACATCGATGGTGGCGCTCGTGACGATCACCCGCAGGTCGGGGCGGCGTGGCAGCAGGCGGGTCAGGTAGCCGAGCAGGAAGTCGATGTTGAGGCTGCGCTCGTGCGCCTCGTCGATGATGATCGTGTCGTAGCGGCGCAGGTCCCGGTCGCGCTGCAGCTCGGCGAGCAGGATGCCGTCTGTCATCACCTTGACCTTCGTGCCCTTCGCCGTGCGGTCTGTGAAACGGACGGCGAACCCCACCTCGGCGCCCAGCTCCACGCCGCACTCCTCGGCGATCCGGGCGGCCAGGGTGCGGGCGGCGATCCGCCGGGGCTGGGTGTGCCCGATCATCCCGGTGCGGCCCCGGCCCGCGGCCAGGGCGATCTTCGGCAGCTGGGTCGTCTTGCCCGAGCCGGTCTCGCCGGCGACCACGATCACCTGGTGGTCCCGCAGGGCGCGCGTGATCTCCTCGACGTGGGCGGCAATCGGGAGCTGCTCGGGGACGGACAGGTGCATGGTGTGCCTAGGTTCCCACAACGGACCCTCCGCCCTCGGCCCTGTCACATCCGCCAGCGACTGCGAGCGGTCGGTCGGGCGAACCTCGCATCAGTTCCGGTGGCATGGCGTTGCTCCGAGGGCGGACGCCTCAGACCTCGCACCAGTTCCGGTGGAACCGGCCCCGAGACATGGCCCCGTTTGCCACCGCTTCTAGTGCGAGGTTCGGCGTGGGCCCAGACGTAAGGCTCTGGATCCACCGCAACTGGTGCGAGGTGGTGGCGCTGACGCCGGGGCGCGCCATCGGCGGCCCGGAGCGCGTGTTCCGGGGAACCCGTCACCAGGACCGGTCGAGCGGGCGGCCCTCGGCATACCCCGCGGCCGACTGCACGCCCAGCAGCGCCCGCTCGTGGAAGCCGGCCATCGACGTCGCGCCTGCGTAGGTGCACGCCGAGCGGACCCCGGACGTGATCGAGTCGAGCAGGTCCTCGACGCCGGGACGCAGCGGGTCGATGTACATCCGCGAGTGGGAGATCCCCTCCTCGAACATCGCCTTGCGCGCCCGGTCGAACGCCGACTCGTCGGAGGTCCGACCCCGCACCGCGCGTGCTGAGGCCATCCCGAAGCTCACCTTGTAGGCCTTGCCGGACGGGTCGATCTGCAGGTCCCCGGGTGACTCGTAGGTGCCCGCGAACCAGGATCCGATCATCACCGCCCCGGCCCCGGCGGCCAGTGCGATGGCGACGTCGCGCGGGTGGCGCACTCCCCCGTCGGCCCAGATCCACCGCCCCTCCTTGCGGGCGGCAGTGGCGCAGTCGATGACGGCGGAGAGTTGCGGGCGGCCGACTCCGGTCTGCATCCGGGTGGTGCACATCGCCCCGGGGCCGACGCCGACCTTGACGATGTCCGCGCCGGCCTCGATGAGGTCCAGGGTGCCGGCCGCGGTGACCACGTTCCCGGCCACGACGGGCACCTTCGGGGCGACGTGCCGCGCCTTGCGCACGGCACCGAGGGCCTCGACCATCTTCTCCTGGTGGCCGTGGGCGGTGTCGACGACGAGGATGTCCACGCCGGCCGCGAGCAGGGCCTCCGCCCGACCCCGGACGTCGCCGTTGACGCCGATCGCCGCACCCACGCGCAGACGCCCGTGGGCGTCCAGGGCAGGGGTGTAGACGGTCGAACGCAGGGCGCCGGGGGCGGTCAGGACGCCGACCATGGTGCCGTCGCCGGCGACGATCGGGGCGACCTTGCGCCGGGCGCGGTGCATGGCCTCGAAGGCCTCCCTCGGCTCGACTCCGTCGGGGAGGGTGAAGACCTCATCGCTCATCACATCGGCCACGCTGCTGAAACGATCGGTGTCGACGCAGTCGGACTCCGTCACGATGCCGACGGGAACGCCATCGCTCTCGACCACGGCCGCCCCGTGGGCGCGCTTGTGGATCAAGGACAGCGCCGCGCCGATCGTCTCGTCCGGGGAGAGCCGCACGGGCGTGTCGTAGACCGGGTGGCGGGCCTTGACCCAGGCGACGACATCGGCGACCACCTCCACGGGGATGTCCTGCGGGATGATCACCAGGCCGCCGCGCCGGGCGACGGTCTCGGCCATCCGCCGGCCGGCGACGGCCGTCATGTTGGCGACGACGATCGGGATGGTGGCCCCGGAACCGTCCGGGGCGGTGAGGTCGACGGAGAACCGCGAGGCGACGGCCGAGCGGGTCGGGACCAGGAAGGCGTCGTCGTAGGTCAGGTCGTGGGCGGGCATCTCGTGGAGGAAGCGCATGCGGCCACGGTATCCCGGGAGCGGTCGGCCGGCGAGCGCGTCATGCGTAGGCTCTGGGCGTGCGTCGCGTGGTGATCGTCGGGAACTCCGGGCTCGGGCAAGACGACCCTGGCCGACCAGGTGGCCGACCGGTTGGGCGTGCCGCACGTCGAGCTCGATGCGCACTACCACCAGGCCGGGTGGACGCCGACGCCGGCGGAGGAGTTCGCCGACGCCGTCCGGGAGGCCCTGGATGCGGCCGATGCTGCGTCCGGCGGGTGGGTCGTGTGCGGCAACTACCGGCCCGTGCGCACGCAGATCTGGGCGCGGGCCGACACGATCGTGTGGCTGGACCTGCCTCGCCCGCTCGTGATGTGGCGCGTGACGAGCCGCTCGTTGCGGCGGGTGCTGCGGCGCACGGAGTTGTGGAACGGTAACCGGGAGTCCCCGGCGAACCTGCTCGCGCTGCACGATCCCGAGCGCTCGGTAGTTCGGTGGGCGTGGGACGGCGTGGAGAGCTACCGGCGGCTATACGTGCCCGCGATGGCCAGCACCACCTGGGCGGATGTGCGCTGGTACCGGCTGCGCTCGCCGGGAGCGGTGGCCCAGTGGCTGGCCGAGATTGGGTGAACATCGCTGAACAGGCGCTTCACCCCTCCACCCGTTCGGCTCAACCCGGCTCCCCCGGATGCCGACGAACTCCCCGGGAGAAGGGGGCGCACTATGGCGCGCAGGAAGCTCGGCGACACGTTGGTCGGCTGGGGTGTCATCACCCCGCAGCAGCTTGAGGCTGCCCTCGACGCCCAGGCCCGGGACGGGCGGACGGTCCGCCGGCGCCTGGGCCGTGTGCTTGTCGACTCCGGCCTGGTCACCGACGGTGCCGTCGCTGCTGCGCTCGCGGACATGCACGGCCTGCAGGTGGTCGACCTCGACCTGCAGATCATCGACCCCGGAGTCGCCCGGCGGATCCCGCACAGCATCGCCGTCCAGCACGTCGTCCTGCCGCTCACCGTGCGTGAGGGCGTCCTGCGCGTGGCCGTGGCGGATCCGGTCGACGTCGTCGCGCTCGACGACCTGCGGATGCGCGCCCAGGGGCTGCGCCTCGAGGTGGTCGTGGCTGCGGAGAGCCAGTTGCGCGACAAGATCGGCGAGCTGTGGAGCCAGGTGGTCACCGAGGACGCCCTGGAGAAGTTCGTCTCGGAGCTGTCGATCGACGAGGAGGTCAACCTTGAGGGTGGTGAGGACGAGGGTGCGGTAGCCGCTGTCCACCAGATCCTCTCCGCCGCCGTGCGCGCCGGGGCCAGCGACGTGCACATAGAGCCAATGCGCGACGGGGTGCGGGTCCGGGTGCGCATCGATGGCACCCTGCGCCCACTGATGTCGCTGCCTCGAAATGGGCACTCCTCCATCGTTGCCCGCACGAAGATCGTGGCGGGACTGGACATCGTGGAGAGGCGCGTGCCCCAGGACGGTCGTGCCCGGCTGCGCGTTGATGGTCGTGACCGCAACCTGCGCGTGTCCACGCTGCCGACGATGCACGGGGAGAAGATCGTGGTCCGGCTGCTATCGGACCAGGCGTCCCTGCCGAGCCTCACCGACCTGGGCATGGGCCTGGACCAGGAGCTGATCCTGCAGAACGCCCTGCACCTGCCCCAGGGGCTCGTCCTGATCACCGGGCCGACCGGTTCGGGCAAGTCGACGACCCTGTACGCGGCGATCCGGCAGATGGTCAACGACGAGCGGAACCTGATCACCCTGGAGGACCCGGTCGAGATCGAGCTGCCCGGGGTGGCCCAGGTGCAGGTCTCGGACAAGACCGGCATGACCTTCGCGGCCGGCCTGCGCTCAGCGCTGCGCCAGGACCCTGACGTGATCATGGTCGGCGAGATCCGCGACCAGATCACCGCTGAGCTGGCGGTCCGTGCGGCCCTGACCGGTCACCTCGTGCTGTCGACGCTGCACACGAACGACTCGGCGTCGGCGGTGATCCGCCTGGTGGAGATGGGCGTGCCGAACTACCTCGTCGCGTCCTCGCTGACGCTGTCCATGGCGCAGCGGCTGGTCCGCAAGCCGTGCACCGAGTGCGTGGTGCACTCCCCTGCCGACGCCGACACCCGCCGACGCCTGGGCATGACCGACATCGAGGCCGCGGCGTGCGTGGCGTCCGTCGGGTGCCGGTCGTGTGGCATGTCGGGCTACTCGGGGCGGATTGGGCTCTACGAGATGCTGCCGATCACGCGCGGCGTCCGTGCCGCACTGATGGCCGGGGCTAGCGAGACGGCGATCACCTCGGCGGCAATGGGCGAGGGGTTCCGGTCCCTGCAGCGGCTCGGAGTAGAGGCGGCGGCAGCTGGGCTGACGACTCCGGCTGAGCTGCTCAGGACGCTGTCGGTCGACGCGGAGGCGCTGGCGGCGGTGTAGGCGGAGCGGGTTCGCCCAGCTCAGCCACGCGACAGCGTGATCGGGCCTTCGACGTCGGCTGGCTTGGTCAGCTCGGTTGCGAGGTCCACGGTGAAGTAGTCAGTATGTGCCGAGTGCGGCGCACCCTCCTCCCCCGACCGGGATCTCGTAGATCGTGCCCGACTGGGCCGCCGGGACGACCGCGCAGTACTTGCCGTCGAATCGGATCGGCGCCTGCGCAGGCACACTCGCCCGCGGGATGCCAGCAACTCACGGATCGGGGCCCGTCGCCTCAGCCGCTGCTGTCGCGGAGCGCACGCAGGACACGCGTCTCCCGAGTCACCCACGTCTGCGGACTGCCCCCAGCGAGGGCACGCTCATTGACCGCGATCGCATCGTCGATGCCGACCCAGGCCGGCTCGAAGGCGAGTTCCTGCTCGTAGGCGTCGAGGCGCAGGTCGTGGACCTCGTCGGCCACATCGCACTCGTAGTAGGTCGACTCCATCCTGAACATCGCGCCTGCGTCGAGTGCGCGCCGGTGCTCGACGGCCAGCACGATCACGGTTCCGATCCGCGTGACTGTGCGGCCGCACTCCTCGGACACCTCGCGCACGAGTGCCTGCTTCGGGGACTCCCCCAGTTCGACGCCGCCACCGGGGAACTTGTAGTCGCCGGCCTGCTTCGAGTGGATCATCAGCAGGGCGTCGCCGTGTCGTATCACGGCCCGGACGGCCCAGCGCTCGGTCAGGGATGTCAGTCCCTCCGGCACAGGATCGTGGTCGATCCGGATCAGGAGTGGGTCAGCCCCGCCGGCTCCGGGCTCCACTCGATCAGTCCAGGTAGTCCCGCAGCACCTGTGACCGGCTCGGGTGGCGCAGCTTCGACATCGTCTTGGACTCGATCTGGCGGATCCGCTCGCGGGTCACGCCGTAGACCTTGCCGATCTCGTCCAGCGTCTTGGGCTGGCCGTCGGTGAGCCCGAAGCGCATCTTGACCACGCCCGCCTCACGGTCGCTCAGGGTGTCGAGCACCCCGTCGAGCTGCTCCTGCAGCAGGGTGAACGACACCGCGTCCGAGGGCACGATCGCCTCGGAGTCCTCGATCAGGTCGCCGAACTCGGAGTCGCCGTCCTCGCCGAGCGGGGTGTGCAGCGAGATGGGCTCGCGGCCGTACTTCTGGACCTCGACGACCTTCTCGGGCGTCATGTCCAGCTCCTTGGCCAGCTCCTCCGGCGTGGGCTCGCGGCCCAGGTCCTGGAGCATCTGGCGCTGCACGCGGGCCAGCTTGTTGATGACCTCGACCATGTGCACCGGGATGCGGATGGTGCGGGCCTGGTCGGCCATGGCGCGGGTGATCGCCTGACGGATCCACCACGTGGCATACGTGGAGAACTTGTAGCCCTTGGTGTAGTCGAACTTCTCCACCGCGCGGATCAGGCCCAGGTTGCCCTCCTGGATCAGGTCCAGGAAGAGCATGCCGCGGCCGGTGTAGCGCTTGGCGAGGCTGACCACGAGGCGCAGGTTGGCCTCGAGCAGGTGGTTCTTGGCCCGACGGCCGTCCTCGGCGATCCACTCGAGGTCGCGGCGCAGCTTCGGGTCCAGGGACATCCCGGAGTTCAGCTTCTCCTCGGCGAACAGCCCGGCCTCGATGCGCTTGGCCAGCTGCACCTCCTGCTCGGCGTTGAGCAGGGCGACCTTGCCGATCTGCTTGAGGTAGTCCTTGACCGGGTCGGCGGTGGCACCGGCGACCGTCACCTGCTGCTGCGGCTCGTCCTCGATGTCGGCATCCGAGATCTCGAACGCCTCGGTCTCGGTGGAGTCCGCCACAGCAGCGGCGGGCGCTGCCTCGGCCTTGACCTCCTCGAGGTCCTTGGCCAGGTCCACTTCGAGCTCGGCCTCCAGGGACGCTGCACTGGCGAGCTCCGTGCTGGCGGCCTCGGGGCTCAGCGCATCGACGTCGAGCTCGAGGTCCACCTCGATGTCGATCTCGATCTCCTCGACGTCGGACAGGTCGACCACGGGCTCGGCGTTCGGATCGTCCTCGGCATCGAGGTCGACGGGCACGTCGGCCGCGGGGCTCGCGGCCCCCTTCGTCGCGCCCTTCGCAGGGGTGGCCTTCTTCGTGGTGGTGGACTTCGCCGCGGACTTGCGTGGCGTGGCCTTCTTCGCCGGGACCTCGGCAGTCGCCTCGTCGGCCTCTTCAGTGGCGGGGGTCGACGCCGCGTGGGCCTTCGCAGGTGCCGTCTTCGCGGGTGCTGCCTTCTTCGTCGCAGGCTTCTTCTCCGCGGCGACTGACGCACTTGCCTGCGTGGTGTCCGTGACCACGGCGGATTCCGCCGGGGCCTTCTTCGTCGTGCGCTTCGCGGGAGCCTTCACGGGGGCCTCGGCGCCCTCGCTCGACTCGGTCGACTTGGCCGCGACGGATTTGTTCGGACTCACCAGCAGTTGCCTCTCACTTCGACGTCCGGGCGCGCAACCAATGCGCCGGTCCCGGGAACGTGGGTCATTCTGTCACGCGTCCGCTCAGGGGCGGGCACCCCTGCTACAACGACACATGCGCCCCTATCTGTTCCCGCCCGCAGGCAGGGGCAAACCCTGGGGTGCTGTCGAATCCGGACAGATCAGGCCTTGACGGCCAGGACGGGGATTGTGGCCTCGAGCAGGATGGACTGCGAGTTCGAGCCGAGCACGAGCTTGCCGACCGGGCTGCGCCGACGGATGCCGATCACGATCAGGTCGGCCGCCATCTCGTCGGCGGTCTCCAGTACGTCGGTGACGGGGTCCTTGCCGCGAACGAGGTGCCTCAGGTCGTGCTCGACGTCAGCGGAGTGAAGCATGGCGTGCACGCGATCAAGGGCCTCTGTTCGCTCCACGGCGGTCGCACTGTCGAGCTTCTCACCGTGATCGGAGTACACGACCACGACCATGGTTCCGCGCAGCTTGGCTTCCGCGATCCCCTGACGTACCGCCGCCTCGCCTTCAGGGCTCGCGACGTACCCGACCACGACTCCACTCATCAATGCCTCCCTGGTGTGTCTGCGACCACCGTAGTGGTTCACGCGCCGGGATTCCGGTCAGGCGTCGGCGTGCCACACCCGTTCGCCCCCACGGATGCGACCAGCCCCCCGGCACTGCGAGTGACTGGGCCTCACGGGGAGGCGATCACTCGCAAGCGGCCGGGGGGCCGGTGGTATGCAGATCCTCAGTCGGACTTGGCAGCCCGGAAACCTGCGTCGAGGTCGGCGAGGATGTCGGTGATGTTCTCGATCCCGACGGCGAGGCGCACGAGCCCAGGCGTGACACCAGTGGCGCGCTGCTCCTCCTCGGTCAACTGCGAGTGGGTGGTCGAGGCTGGGTGGATCACGAGGCTGCGCACGTCGCCGATGTTGGCCACGTGGCTGTGCAGCTCGAGGGCCTCCACGAACGTGCGGCCGGCCTCCGCGCCACCCTTGATCTCGAAGGACAGCACCCCGCCAGTGCCCAGCGGGGCGTACTTGCGGCCCAGCTCGTACCACGGGCTGCTCGGGAGCGAGGCGTAGTTGACGCTCTCCACCTCGTCACGGGTCTCCAGCCACTCGGCGACGGCCTTGGCGTTGGCCACGTGGCGCTCGATCCGCAGGCTGAGGGTCTCCAGGCCCTGGGCGATCAGGAACGCGTTGAACGGTGCCACAGCGCTGCCGAGGTCGCGCAGGAGCTGGACGCGGGCCTTGAGGATGAACGCCAGGTTGGCACCCAGTGCGCTGCCCACACCGAGGTCGCGGGCGTAGACCAGGCCGTGGTAGCTCGGGTCCGGCTGGTTGTAGTTCGGGAACCGCTCGGGATCGGCACCGAAGTCGAAGTTGCCGGAGTCGACGATGGCCCCGGCGACTGCCGTTCCGTGCCCGCCCAGGTACTTCGTGGCCGAGTGGACCACGATGTCGGCTCCGAACTCGATGGGGCGGATCAGGTACGGGGTGGCCACGGTGTTGTCCACGACCAGCGGCACACCCGCCGCGTGGGCGACGCCGGCAACGCCCTCGATGTCGAGGATGTCGTTCTTCGGGTTGGAGATGGTCTCGGCGAAGAAGGCCTTCGTGTTGGGCTTGACCGCGGCCCGCCAGCTGTCGAGGTCGTCGGGGTCCTCCACGAAGGAGACCTCGATGCCCAGCTTCTTGAACGTGTAGTGGAACAGGTTGTAGGTGCCGCCGTACAGGCTCGGGCTGGACACGATGTGGTCGCCGGCCTCGGCGATGTTGAGCAGCGCCAGGGTCTCGGCGGCCTGGCCGGACGAGACCAGGAGGGCCCCGACGCCGCCCTCGAGGGACGCGATGCGCTCCTCGACCGCGGCCTGGGTCGGGTTCATGATCCGGGTGTAGATGTTGCCGAACTCCTTGAGCGCGAACAGGTTCGCTGCGTGATCGGTGCTGTCGAACGTGTAGCTGGTGGTCTGGTAGATGGGCAGGGCGCGCGCATTGGTGGCGCTGTCCGGGCTCTGACCGGCGTGGATCTGGCGGGTCTCGAAGGACCAGGCGTTGTTCATCTCGACGTCTCCTCGTGGTGGCCCCGGAGGGCCGTTGCGGGTGTGACGTTGGTCTGTGAATCGGAGGTACCGAGTCCCAGACCCGCGTCGGGGTCCGGGGCCTTGCTGGGGGCAAGACCCGCGCTTGCTGCGTCCCGCCAGGAGGCGGTAGCAACCAGGTCCTCACCTGGGGCACCCCACCGCGGTCGGAGGGTTGCCGCCCAGCAAGCCAGGGCTTGATGCTGGGACTCTTGACCTGCCGCAGAAGGTACACGTGCCCGGCAGGCGGCGCAAACGCGGCCGCGTGGGCGTGTCGGCGCGAGTCAACGGCGCCCGGCGTTGCGGCACTCGGATTCGCTCAGGCCGGCCAGGGACGCACGCCAGACCCGCGGATCGGTCCCTTGGGCCATCAGTCCGGCTGCCATTCGACCGAGTCGGTACTCCGGATCCTCCGACAGCGCTCGCTGGATGCAGATCGTGGCCAGAGCCCCCTCCCCACGCATCCAGGCGACCAGCGCGAGGATGGTCGCCGTGGGCGCGCCCGCGCCCGTAGGCATGGCTCGGAGCGCGTCGCAGAGGACCTCGATCGTTGCCTCCCAGCACCGATCGCAGTGGTGGCCCCCAACGACCAGCCGGTGGAGCACGACGTCGCGAACCCGGATGTCCTCAAGAGCGCGAACCATCCGGGCCGTTCGCGACGGTGTCATCGGGATCGCAGGAGCACCGCATGAGTTGTTCGGCAGGAACAACTGCGTGAGGATCCTGACCTGCGCATCGCGCCATCGTTGGGTGGAGCGGGCGGGTTGCCGCCGGGCCAGGACCTCCACCACCTTGATCATTCGACCCGGGTCCCGGGCGATCCGAGCCTCGAGCAGTTCCCTGCTGGGCAGGGGGGCGTAGCCGGCGTAGACGTACTCTGCGCGGACGGAGTTCATGATTCCGGCGTCCAGTGGGGTTCCCTGCGATGGGCAGCACTCCGGCTCGGTGCAGGTGTGCGACCACCACATCCGGCCGTTGCGTGCTCAGGTTGCCACCGACCTCGATCCCGACAAGATCGAGCGCCTGCCGCAGCTCCTGGAGGAAGCGGACGCACGAGAGGTCATCGCGACGTGTGGAGTCGTGGTCCTCGACCCATGCCACCCAGTCGACAGCGACGCCACCGGTTCCATCGATGCTCAGGGCAGCCTGCGCCGCGGCGAGGGCGGCGTGCCCGTCGGGTGGCAGGTCGACGCGCATGATGACCGGTGACACCCGCCCGGTACGCCGTGGATGAACGCGACAAGTGACTTCTCAGGGACGAACCCGAGAAGCGGGGCACATGCGGCCACAAGGCTGCTCGGGCAGGTGATCGGGGGCAGGATCGGTTCGGCTGTCATGGCCCAACCGTTGCCGCCGATCGCGTGGTCGAGAAGGTCTTCCAGGGCTATCTGTGGACAGCCGTGCTCAGATCTCCTCGCCGACGGCGAGCACCTTCGCGGTCCACGTGCTGGCCGGAGCCACCACAACGCACTCGTCGCCGA
This sequence comes from uncultured Actinomycetes bacterium, assembly GCA_963700475.1. Taxonomy (GTDB): domain Bacteria; phylum Actinomycetota; class Actinomycetes; order S36-B12; family CAIYMF01; genus Prado023. Next base: position 223,479 of record CAVOXR010000009.1, on the reverse strand, counting down.
CGGAGTGTCCCAGTAGCGCCAAGGCCAGGGGTGCGGTGTCGCTGATGCGTTCCTCGTCGAGGTACGCCTCAACTGGGTCGACGATGCGGACGATGAGCCGCGCTCCATCGGCGTCGGTGACGGCCACCCGGCTGCCCAACGTGATCACGGACCCCAAACTGTCCAGGTCCAGCGTCCCCGAGGTGCCCAGAAGTACGACGAGCCGATCGTGCTCGGCCTGCAGCCGCTCGAAGTCCGCTACGACGCGCTCGTCGCGCTCGTCCTCGACCAGCAGCGGGCGCATTGCGGGCAGCTCCTCGTTGGCGATCTCGTCCGCACGTGCCTGGAGGCTGGCCCTGCCCTCCGGGGTCAACATCACCCGTGCGTGCTCCGTCATGGCTGCTCCCGATCGTTGTCGCTGGATGTCTCCCAGCGCTGCTGGGGCGTTCGCCGCGAGGGTACCTTGCGAGCCGGGCGCATGATGCACGGTGGGCAGCACCCACGGCTCGGCTGGACGTGGGAGGCACGGTGGCCCCTGGCCGGACTCGGACGTTGAAAGGCCCGAACATCCTGCGGCTTCCCCTCCGCAGAGCGCCCGGGCCCTACCAAGGAACCTACCCTCGACGGTTCGCAGAATCCGGCAACGCCGCGCCGGGATTCGGGCCCAGCGCCTGCGGATGCGGATGCGGATGAACGTCATCGGCCGCAAACTGGGCGAATGAGCGCGTGGGCGCGGGGAGCCAGCCCCGAATGAAGGTCCCGGGGTCGTTGGTCTCGGGGGCTGCGCGACTGGCCGATGGGGCCCTGGAGGTCAGTATCGCCGGGGGGTTCGGCAGCACCGGGATCCGCCTGCGGCGGCGACTGCTCAACTGGTCGGAACTGCCTCGACTCGATGGGCGCCACGTCGTGATCACCGGTGCGACCTCGGGCATCGGTCTGGCGTCGGCTCGGGAGATGGCGGGACTTGGCGCACGCGTCTCAATCGTCGGGCGTGATGTCGCCCGTACACAGCAGACCGCCGCACAACTTGGACGCGATGCGGCCATCGGCGTCACGACGTACATCGCGGACCTCAACCTGCTCGCCGATGCCCGGCGGGTCGCCGATGAGATCGCAGCGGATGGTCGCACGGTGGACGTGCTGGTGCACAACGCAGGGGCTCTGTCGTCTGAGTACCAGCTGACCGACGAGGGTTTCGAGGCGACCTATGCCTCCCAGGTTCTCAGCCAGCACATCCTGACCTCTCGGCTGCTCCCGGCCCTGCAGCGTGGCTCACGTCCCCGAGTGATCGTGGTGTCCTCGGGTGGGATGTACGCGGAGAGGCTGGTTCCGGCGACTGTGCAGATGACGGCCTCGGGCTACGACGGAGTACGCGCGTATGCGCGAGCGAAGCGGGCCCAGGTGGCGCTCACTGAGCAGTGGGCCCGGCGCTTCCCGGAGGCGTCGGTTGGGTTCCACTGCATGCATCCGGGCTGGGCCGACACCCGGGGGGTCCAGGAGTCCCTGCCGACCTTCCGCCGATTCACCCGTCCGATCCTGCGCACCGCGCAGGAGGGCGCGGACACGATCGTGTGGCTCGCCGGAGTCGAGCCGATCCCCGGTCCGAACGGTTCCTTCTGGCTCGACCGGGCGCCACGGCGGACCGTGCGCTATCCGGGAACGGCTCCGGACTCTGGGGCGGCTGACGAGCTCTGGGACCTGGTCTGTGAGCAGACCGGCGAGACCCCGGCCCTGACGCCCGAATAGGCGCCATGGTACGAAGGAGCCCCCCGCCAGCTCGGCAGGGGGCTCCTCGGCCATCAATGACTCAGGCGGTCGGTGCTGCGATCCTGCCGCCCGAGAAGTAGCGCCAGGCGTACGCAACAGCGATGGCGGTGACCGGCAGTGTCACCAGCAGTCCGATCCCGCAGAGAATCGCACCTGCCAGGTTCAGCAGGAAGCACAGCACGGCCAGCAGGATCAGCGGCCCGACATTTGCAGCGACGACCTCGAACGATGCCCGGATCGCCCCTGTCGGGGTCGACTGGGGAGCTGTCGTGACGGAGTCGACCTTCTTGTCGATGATCGCGTAGCCGTAGAACTGCAGCAGGAACCCGGCGATCAGCCCGGGGATCACGCACAGGAACAGCCCGACGGTGACGATGAGGGCCACCAGCAGGGACGCGAGGATGTACGGACCGATGTCCTTGGTGGAGACGAGTTGCTCGACGCTGGGGCGCCCGCCGTCGAGGATCGCCAGTGCTGCGCGGATCAGTCCGAGGCCGATCACCAGCGAGATGAAGAAGCTCAGCACCGAGCCGGTGATCGTGAGCAACCAGCTGTCGAAGCCCTGTGACAGCCAGTTGCTCAACAGGGAGGCGAGGGCCAGCACCAGCCCGATGACCACCAGAGGCCCGATGTTGGCCGTGAAGCCCTTCCACCCGTAACCGAGGGCATCGGTGGCCGAGAAGGGTGCCCGCTGGGGCGCCGGAGTGACCGGCGGGCCGTAGTACCCGGGCGGGGGTGGGTACACGCCTCCGGGAGGAGGTGGGGGCGGGGGGTACGCACCGCCCGGCGGAGGGGGTGGGTAACCGGCGCCGGGAGGGGGCGGCGGGGGTGGGTAGCCGGCGCCGGGGGGGGCGGCGGGGGTGGGTAGCTGGCGCCGGGGGCGGCGGAGGGGGTGGGTAGCCCGCCCCGGGCGCGGGCGGCGTCTCGCCCGCGGGTGTAGGCGGCGGAGGCGGGGGGACGGCCGCGCTGAGCGGGCTCCTCACCGGACGGCTCGGGGGTCAGCGAGGACTCGCCGAGGGCGGGCGGAAGATCCGCTGCTGAGGAGTCATTCGGATCGGGCTGCTCAGGAGGCGGGGCCGATGTGGGATCGCTCATGATCGCATTCCTAACTGCCGATCGGGGTGACCAGCATTCCCCCTCAGCCTACGAGGGGAGGCAGGCCGGCTCCGTCACTGGCACGCCGTCTGCGCGACCAATCGAGGTTCCCCGGGGAACCGGCGAGGCGTTGGCCATCGGCTGAGCGGCGGCCGGGTGACCGACCGAACGGCGGCGGCGCCGACCCTCCACGAAGGTCGGCGCCGCCGGTTGATCCGGATCGGGTCAGCTCAGCTGCAACCGCTGGTGCTTCCGCACCCCTCACACACGTAGCACGAACCGGCGGGGCGCATCTTCACACCGCACGTCATGCACAGCGGCGCGTCCGATGCCTTTCCGTTGATCGCCTCGAGCAACTCAGCTGACGAGTGCACGTCGGTGAGTGACATCCCACCGGCGCCATGTCCGGCAGGGAGCGGTCCACCCAGGATGCTCGGCTGCTCCTCCACGGGCACGGACTGGGCCAGGCCTTCGACATCGATCTCGAGCTGGGAGCCACCGTACGTCGCTGCGACCTGGGCGGCGCGCTCCTCAGCGGTGAAGATGCCCAGGGCCTCCCGGCTGTCGTAGTCGAGGTAGTCCAACGCCAGGCGACGGAAGATGTAGTCGACGATCGACTGTGCCATCCGGATGTCGGGGTCGTCGGTCATGCCCGAGGGCTCGAAGCGCATGTTCACGAACTTGTTCACGAACGCCTCGAGAGGAACGCCGTACTGCAGGGCGATCGAGGTGGCGATCGAGAAGGCGTCCATCACGCCGGCCAGCGTGGAACCCTGCTTGCCGAGCTTGAGGAAGACCTCGCCGAGGCCGTCATCGGGGTAGGACCCTGCGGTCATGTACCCCTCGGCCCCACCCACTGCGAACGACACCGTCCGGCTCGGACGTGACTTGGGAAGCCGCTTGCGGATCGGCCGGTACTCGACCTCGAGGGCGGGCACGTCCGCGTCGGCCTTCTTGGCCTTGCCGTCCGACAGTGGCTGGCCGACCTTGCAGTTGTCCCGGTAGATCGCCAGGGCCTTGATGCCCATCTTCCACGCCTGGAAGTAGATCTCCTCGACCTCCTCGATGGAGGCTGTCTCCGGCATGTTCACCGTCTTGGAGATGGCTCCCGAGAGGAACGGCTGGCACGCGGCCATCATGCGCACGTGGCCCATAGGGGTGATTGCCCGCTCGCCCATCGCGCAGTCGAACACCGAGTAGTGCTCGGGCTTGAGCGCGGGGGCGTCGATGACGTGCCCATGCTCGGCGATGTACTCGACGATGGCCTCGATGGTCTCCCCCGTGTAGCCCAGGCGGACCAGCGCTCGCGGGATCACCTGGTTGACGATCTGCATGGATCCGCCGCCGACGAGCTTCTTGAACTTGACCAGGGAGAAGTCGGGCTCGATTCCGGTCGTGTCGCAGTCCATCATGAAGCCGATGGTGCCGGTGGGTGCCAGGACCGAGGCCTGGGCGTTGCGCCAGCCGTGCACGGTTCCGATCTGAATACCCTCCTGCCAGACCTGAGAGGCGAGCTTGAGGATGTCGGAGTCCAGCGAGGAGTGCGTGCGCTGGGAGTCCGTGGCTGCAGCATGCTTGCGCATGACCCGGGTGTGTGCGTCCTTGTTGCGGGCGTATCCCTCGTACGGACCGACCACGGAGGCCAGCTCGGCAGAGCGCTTGTAGGCAGTCCCGGTCATCAGGCTGGTGATGGACGCAGCGAGGGCCCGACCGCCGTCGGAGTCGTAGGCGAGACCGGTGGCCATGAGCAGCGCGCCGAGGTTGGCGTAGCCGATGCCCAGCTGGCGGAACTTGCGGGTGGTGTCGCCGATCGCCTCCGTCGGGAAGTCGGCGAAGCAGATCGAGATGTCCATCGCGGTGATGATGAACTCGACGGCCTTCTTGAACAGCGGCGCGTCGAATGTGTCGTCCTCCTTGAGGAACTTCAGGAGGTTGAGCGAGGCCAGGTTGCAGGACGAGTTGTCGAGGCTCATGTACTCAGAGCATGGGTTGGACGCGGTGATCCGCCCCGACTCCGGGTTGGTGTGCCAGTCGTTGATGGTGTCGTCGTACTGGATTCCGGGGTCCGCACACGCCCACGCAGCCTCGGACATGGACCGGAAGAGCTTCTTCGCGTCGACGGTCTCGATGACCTCGCCTGTCCCTCGCGCGGTCAGGCCGAACTCCCGCTTCTCCTCCACCGCGCGCATGAACTCATCGGAGACTCGCACGCTGTTGTTGGCGTTCTGGTACTGGACCGAGGTGATGTCCTTGCCGCCGAGGTCCATGTCGAAGCCCGCATCGCGAAGGACTCGGATCTTCTCCTCCTCGCGGACCTTGGTGGCGATGAACTCCTCGATGTCCGGGTGGTCGACGTCGAGCACGACCATCTTCGCGGCGCGCCTGGTGGCACCACCGGACTTGATCGTGCCTGCCGAGGCGTCGGCCCCGCGCATGAACGAGACCGGACCGGACGCGGTCCCCCCGCTGGAGAGCAGCTCCTTGCTCGAGCGGATCCGCGACAGGTTCAGGCCCGCCCCCGAGCCGCCCTTGAAGATCCACCCCTCCTCGCGGTACCAGTTGAGGATCGAGTCCATCGTGTCGTCGACCGAGAGGATGAAGCAGGCGCTGACCTGCTGGGGCGACGGGGTCCCCACGTTGAACCACACCGGGGAGTTGAACGAGAACACCTGGTGGACGAGCATCCACGTGAGCTCGTGCTCGAAGATCTCGGCGTCCTGCTCGGTGGCGAAGTACCCGTGCTCCCGTCCCGCCCGACCGTAGGTGAGCACAACGCGGTCGATCAGCTGGCGCAGGCTGTGCTCGCGCTGCTCGGTCCCGACTGCCCCACGGAAGTACTTCGTGGTGACGATCGTGTAGGCATTGACCGACCAGAAGTCGGGGAACTCCACGCCGCGCTGCTCGAACACCGTCTCGTTGGTCTTCCAGTTCGTCTGCACGACATCCCGGCTCTCCCACACGATGTCGTCGTAGGGGTGCACGCCCTCGGTGGTGAACACACGCTCGAAGCGGACGCTGGGCACGACGCGGGGCCGCCTCTCTGCGCTGGTGCGGGTCTCGGCAGCCTTCTGGTTGTCCGACGATGCTCGGGTCATGCGCTCTCCTATGGATCGGCCGCGGCGGTCCGCGGTGGTTCCCCGGTAACCCGGGCGGGATGGACGTTCTGGTCAATCGGGCGGTGCACACCGGCTCCCCCGGTGCAGGGCGTGCTCAGTCCGTACGGGTCACGTCGCACCTGAGCGCAGGTCCACAGACGCGGATCCGACGCCCGGTGCTGCTCGCAGCAGGGTGATCTCGGCCTCGAAGTCCGCCAGGGACTCGAAGGACCGGTAGACCGAGGCGAAGCGCAGGTAGGCGACTTCATCGAGGATGCGAAGCGGACCGAGGATCGCCATGCCGACATCGTGGGAGGCGATCGCCGCCTGCCCAGAGGCCCGGAGGCTGTCCTCGACCTGTTGCGCCAGCAGGGCCAGGTCGTCCTCGCTGACCGGGCGGCCCTGACAGGCCTTTCGCACGCCCGACACCACCTTGTCCCTGCTGAAGGGCTCAACGACACCGGACCGCTTGACGACGAGCATGCTCATCGTCTCGACCGTCGTGAAGCGCTGGCTGCACGCAGGACAGAGCCTGCGCCGGCGGATCGCAGTGCCGTCGTCCGTGGAACGTGAGTCCACGACTCGGGTCTCTGCAGAGCGGCAGAACGGGCAGTACATGGGTCACCTCCAGTCGTCTCGGCGGACTTCGTATCGAGTGGACCGGCCGCCACCTGGGGATCACCCTGGGGATTACCTGTCCAGAACCTGTGGATGGCCAACCACAACCTGTGGATGACTTACACGGGTGTAACTACTAGATGTGGTGAACCGTAGACCCTGCATCCCTAGGACGCAAGCATTGTCGAGGAAAACTTCTGACTCAGCTCACAGGGCGCTGGGAACGAGGAGCACCTGACCGGGCTGGATGAGGTTCGAGCGCATGCCGTTGAGCTCCCGGATGCGGGTGATCACCTCACGGGGATCGGAATCGGGAGCGGTCCGCCCGGCGATGAGCCAGAGCGAATCGCCCTGCTCGACCACGACCGACTGGGCGCTCACAGGGCGCGGCGACTGCGTGTCGGAGGCCAGGGCGCGGCCACCTGCCACCACGTCGGCGACGCTGACGGCAAGAAGGACGACCAGCGCGGCAAGGGCGCCGCTTCGGGCGAGGCGGCCGCGACGGGTGAGACGAACCTCGTGGGCCGTGGCGGGGCGGGTGGGGGCCCAGACTGCGGCGGCTCCATATGTGGACATCGCGACCTCCTCGAACTGGTGTTCGCTCGAACACCTGTGCTAGTTGTATCACCACCGACCGACACGCTCAAGCCCAAATCGAACAAATGTTTGAACAATCGAGTTGTCGGCGGTAGCGTCTATCCCAGGCAGTCAGGCATCGGCTGCCTGGAACCAAGGCTCGCGCAGGGGTCTGACATCGCAAGGTCGGACGGCTCACGAGGGACCGAACTGGAGGGCACCATGGCCACGATCCATCCACTCCCCGACTCCCCCGAGGACCATGCGGGACTGACGGCGCGCCAGCGCCGGGTCCTCGAGGTCATCCGGGAGTCCGTCGAGGGCCGGGGCTACCCGCCGAGCGTGCGTGAGATCGGCGAGGCAGTGGGCCTCAACTCCCCCTCGAGCGTCGCGCACCAGCTCAAGGTGCTGGAGGCCAAGGGAGTCCTGCGTCGCGACCCCAACCGACCTCGTGCGATGGAGGTACTGGATCCCTACAGCCACGCGGCGGACCCGACCGACAGCGGCGACTCGGCGCCCAGCGCCGTGATGGTGCCCCTCGTCGGCCAGATCGCAGCAGGTGGCCCGATCCTGGCCGAGCAGGTGGTCGAGACGGTGTTCCCCCTACCCCGGGAGCTGGTCGGCGACGGTGACCTGTTCCTGCTGAAGGTCAAGGGTGACTCGATGATCGACGCTGCCATCTGCGATGGCGACTTCGTGGTGATCCGAGCCGGTCAATCAGCCGAGAACGGTTCCATCGTGGCTGCGCTTCTCGAGGACGAGGCCACGGTCAAGACCCTCAAGCGCCGTGATGGACACACGTGGCTCATGCCTCACAACCCGGCCTACGAGCCGATCGACGGTGACAACGCCGTGATCATGGGCACCGTCGTCGCGGTCCTGCGGCGCGTCTGATTCACCGGTCAGTCCGCGGGTGTGCACCTGACTGGCCTAGTCTTCGGGACGTGCAAGGGACACCCAAGCTGGACCCCGCCGAGCGCGCGCAGTCCGGCGCCGAGGCTCGCGGACTGTTGCCGCGTCAGGCGTTGTCAGAATGGCTGGCCGCAGCGGACCGGCCCGATCCCGTCGACCTGTTGATCGCGCAGGGTGATGGACGGATCGCCAGCCTGGTTCCGATCAGGCACGGGCGCATGAGCACCTCGACGTTCGCGTTCTACCGGGGTTCTGCCGTCGTCATGGCTGCTGACCTGGCCACGCAGCCGAACACCGGGCTGACCGTGCAACTGTGCGGCGACGCGCACATCGCCAATTTCGGGATGTTCGCGTCCCCCGAGCGCACCCTCCTCTTCGACCTCAACGACTTCGATGAGACCCACCCGGGACCCTTCGAATGGGATGTCAAGAGGCTGGCCGCCTCGGCAGTGCTGACCGCCCGGTCCAACGGGTGGCGCTCGTCCGCTCAGCGAGCGATGGCGCGTACCGCAGCACAGGCATACCGCGAGTCGATGCGGACATTCGCCGGGATGACCACCCTCGACGTGTGGTACTCCCGCCTGGACGTCTCGAACATCGGACGACTGGCCAGCAGCATGCCACCGGAGTCCGCGCTCGCCCGCGTGGAGCGGTCGATCGAGGGAGCCCGGCGCCGAACCAACCTCCAGGCGATGGGCAAGCTCACCACTGTCGTGGATGGCCAGCGCCAGTTCGTCGAGGACCCACCGCTGCTGATGCGGGTGGGTGCCGAGCACGCCGAGCTCCTCGGCCTCGACGCGATGCTCGCCTACCGGCACACGTTGGTCTCGGACCGCGCCGCACTGCTCGATCAGTTCCACGTCGTGGACGTCGCGCGCAAGGTGGTGGGGGTGGGCAGTGTGGGCACGCGCTGCTACGTGCTGCTGATGCAGGGCGTGGACGGCGGTGACCCGCTGGTCCTGCAGTTCAAGGAGGCCACGGCGTCGGTCCTCGAGCCATACACGCAGCCCAGTGCGTTCGACCACCACGGCGCCCGGGTGGTGGCGGGCCAACGGCTCATGCAGGCCGCCTCGGACATCTTCATCGGATGGACGTCGGCCACCGACGCCCACAACGTCGTGCACGACTCGTACGTGCGGCAACTGCGTGACATGAAGTTCTCCCCGGACCTGTCAGCCCTGGATGAGCAGAGCCTCCAGATGTACCTGCGCGCCTGCGGATGGACCCTCGCGCGGGCGCACGCCCGGTCCGGGGATCGCCTGGCGATCGCGGCCTACCTCGGCAGGAGCAGCAAGTTCGAGGACGCCATCACCACCTGGTCGATGGGGTATGCGGACCAGGCCGAGAGCGATCACCAGGCGATGGTGCACGCGATCCGGATGGCGCGTCTGCCCTCGATCACCGGGGTGTGACCACAGTCAGTGGGCGTCGCCTGACAGGTCGGGATCCACTGCGCTCAACGCGGTGTCAAGGCGCCCCAGGGCGGCGACGACCGTGGGCAGGTCGGTGGTCCACCACAGAGGGGGAAGGCTGGCCCGCAACCGCGCGCCGTAGCCCGTGGTCGCCAGGCGTGAGTCGAGGACGGCCACCACGCCACGGTCGTCGGGCGTCCGGATGAGACGCCCCGCCCCCTGGGCGAGCATGAGCGCCGCTCTGGGCACCGATACCGAGGCGAAGCCACTGCCACCCTGGGAGTCGATCAGCTCCTGACGCGCCGAGACGACAGGATCGTCAGGTCTCGGGAAGGGGATCCGGTCGATGATCACCAGGGTGCACGACGGGCCTGGGACGTCCACGCCCTGCCACAGCGACAACGTCCCGAGCAGGGAGGTCCGGGGATCGTCGGCGAACTGGCGCACGAGCCCTGCAACTGCGTCCCCGCGGCGTGCCACGATCAGCGGACGGTCGGTGCGACCCGCCAGTCGCCGGCGCAGCACCTCCTCGGCGCGCTCGACGGAGCGCCACGAGGAGAACAGCGCGAGGGTGCGGCCGCCGGCCGCGTCAAGCAGGTCTGCGATCTGCTCGAGAGCCTGCTCGCTGACCCCCTCACGTCCCGGGCGGGGCAGGTCGGCGGCGCAGTAGAGCATCCCTTGCCGACCGTGGTCGAAGGGCGAGCCGACATCGACGCCCCGCCACCCCGAGGGGCACCCGAGGTTGGCCGCGAGGGGGTCGAAGGAGCCACCGATCGCCAGGGTGGCACTGGTCAGGGCAACGGGCCGTCCGGCGAACAGGTTGGTCGCCAGTAGGTCATGCACGGAGATCGGGGCGATGTACAGGCTCGGCGGGGCACCGGAGCGGCCACCGACCCACGCCACCGAGGTCGCGCTGAGCAGCAGCGCCTCCGCAGCCACCTCGTGAACTCCCTGGATCGCCGCGCGTGCGGTGGTCCGGTCGGCTGCAGCCTCCGGGGCGTCCGAGCTGTCCCCGCGCATCCCGCCCAGTGCCGCATGGCCCGCATCACGCAACGCGGTGACGGCGACCACGAGTTCCTCCGGGAGTGCACGCAGCCGCCCCTCGGGCAACTCGGCCAGGACATCTCCGAGGTAGCCCGCCGCATCCAGGAGGGGGTCGGTGAGCTCCGGACCGAGGAACTTGCGGGCTCTGCCGGCGGCGCGCTCCACGACGGGGGCGGACAACTCCCGCGTGAGGGCGGTCGTCATGCGGTCGACGAGTTCGTGGGCCTCATCGACGACCACGGCCCCGTGCTCGGGGAGGACCGGAACCTCGCCCTGGACGTGGATGGCCAACAGCGCGTGGTTCGTCACGATCAGGTCGGCCTCGCGCGCCCGCGCCTTCGCCGCCTCGGCGAAGCAGTCCTGGCCGAATGCGCAGTTGGCTGCGCCCGGGCACTCCCTGGCCGAGACCGACAGTCCGGACCACACCCGGCCATCCACCGGGTCGCTGAGGTCGTCACGATCGCCCGTGGTGGTCGTCTTCGCCCACTTCTGCAGCCTCGCCGCCTGCCTGCCCAGGCGCGTCGTCGGGGTGTCGAAGAGTGCGGACTCCTCGGGGTCCGGCGACCCGCGGTTGAGGCGGTCGAGACAGAGGTAGTTGCTGCGGCCCTTGAGCACCGCGAAGGTGACATCGCGCCCCAGGGTCGGCGCCAGCGCCCGGCTGACCACGGGAAGGTCCTTGTCCACGAGCTGGCGCTGCAGGGCCAGGGTGGCGGTGGCGATCACGACCGCGCTGTCCGAGTTCATGGCGTGCCGGGCAGCCGGGACAAGGTAGGCCAGGGACTTCCCGGTGCCCGTGCCGGCCTGGACCAGGACCGTCCCGGAGCCAGCCTCGAGGCATTCCCCGATCTCATCTGCCATCCGGGCCTGCCCCGCGCGGGGCTCCCCTCCCAGCTCCCGTACGGCCAACTCGAGCAGGTCGGCGACGGAGGGAGATTCGGTTGGGTTGTCGTCCGCGGCGTCCGGGGCGATCACTCCTGACCGACCTGGGAGGCCACGTCGGCGCTGCTCTCCACGGCTACGCCGTTCAGCTCGGCAGCCAGCTGCTCGCCCACCACAGCCCGGATGGTGGCCCCTTCGGCGGTGTACTCGACCTGGACGTCGCGGCCCTCCTCGTGGACGCGCGCCACAAGGTCCCCGCGGTCGAATGGAACGAGCAGGTCGACCTGCGCGGTCGGGTTCGGCAGGTCGAGCTCCACGGCGGCCAGAAGCTCGGCGATGCCGGCACCCGTCGCGGCGGACACCACCACCGAGTGCGGCTCGCGGGAGCGGATGCGGCCAACCACAAGAGGGTCGGCGACGTCGGACTTGTTGATGACGATGAGCTCGGGAACCTCGCCGGCACCGATCTCGGCCAGCACCTCTCGAACAGCCGCGATCTGCCCTTCGGGGAAGTCGTCGGAGCCGTCGACCACGTGGAGGATCAGGTCGGCATCCGACACCTCCTCCAGTGTCGACCGGAATGCCTCGACCAGCTGGTGGGGCAGGTGGCGCACGAACCCGACGGTGTCGGCGAGCGTGAAGAGGCGACCGGACGGCGTACTGGCCTTGCGCACGGTGGGGTCCAGAGTCGCGAACAGCGCGTCCTCGACGAGGACCCCCGAACCGGTCATGCGGTTGAGCAGGCTCGACTTGCCGGAGTTGGTGTAGCCGGCGAGCACGACTGAGGGGACCTTGCCGCGCCGGCGCGCGCTGCGCATGGTGTGTCGGGCGGTTGACATTGCTGCGATCTCGCGCCGCAGCCGCGAGATGCTCTCCCGGACTCGGCGCCGGTCGGTCTCGATCTTGGTCTCGCCCGGGCCACGGGAGCCGATGCCCTGACCTCCGGCCACCCGCCCACCAGCTTGCCGGGACAGTGACTCGCCCCAACCGCGCAGGCGTGGCAGGAGGTACTGCATCTGGGCCAGGGAGACCTGGGCCTTGCCCTCACGACTGCGGGCGTGCTGGGCGAAGATGTCGAGGATCAGCCACGTACGGTCCACGACCTTGACCTTCACGAGCTCCTCGAGCCGGCGCAGCTGCCCGGGGGTGAGCTCACCGTCGCAGATGACCGTGTCCGCTCCGACAAGGGTGACCACCTCGCGCAGCTCCGTGACCTTGCCAGACCCGATGTAGGTGGCGGTGTCGGGCTTGTCCCGTCGCTGGATCAGGCCATCGCACACCTCGGACCCGGCGGTCTCGGCAAGTCGGGCAAGCTCGGCCAGGGAGCGCTCGGCCTCCTCCAGCGTGCCTGAGGTCCAGACTCCCACCAGGACGACCCGCTCGAGGCGGACCTGGCGGTACTCGACCTCCGTGACGTCCTCGAGCTCGGTGCTCAGTCCCGGAACACGGCGCAGGGCCTGGCGGTCGAGCAGATCGGGGGTCTCAGACATGCATCTCCCACCAGTACGGATCGATCTCGCCACGGGCGACCATCTGGGCGGGTCCATCGAGCTCCACTGAGCCATCGCGGTTCCAGGTGACCCCCACCGTCCCACCAGGCACATCCACGCGGATCCGCCCGCCATTGCGCTCCACGCCGTCCCGACGGAGGGTCGCGACCGCGGCTGCACAGGCGCCCGTGCCGCAGCTCAGGGTCTCCCCGACACCCCGCTCGAACACGCGCATCTGGAGGTGGTCCTCGGACAGGACTCGCACGAACTCGACGTTCACGCCCTCCGGATAGGCCTCGACCGGTGTGACCATCGGCACGACCAGCAGAGGGCCCGCGGCCTGCACATCGTCCACCCACGTCACCGCGTGGGGGTTCGGCATCAGGACTCCGATCGCGGGCGACGGATTGCTGCCCGGCCGGGCCTCAGCCGGCCACACCTGGATGTCGTCGCGCTCCAGGAATGTGGGTGCGCCCATGTTGACCCGGATCGCACCCTCGTCGTCCACGGTGACCCGTCGCGATCCCCCGCGCGTCGCGATGTGGAAGCTCCCCGTGCGGGCCAACCCCTCCTCGAGCAGGTGCGCGACGAACACTCGCGCCCCGTTTCCGCACATCTGGGCCACACTGCCGTCGGCGTTGCGGTAGTCCATGAACCAAGGAGCCAGGTCCGACTGCTCAGCGACGTCGGTCTGGTCGGACGTCCTGGTGACCACGAGGACGCCATCGGCCCCGATGCCCCGGTGGCGATCGCACAGCGCGCGCACGATCGACGGGCTGACGGTCAATGCCCCGGTGGGATCGGGCAGGATCACGAAGTCGTTGCCGGTTCCGTGTCCCTTGACGAAGGGGATCCCGGGTCGGCTCATGGGTCCAGCCTACGGGCAGGCTCGTTCATGAGGGCCGCGATCGACGAAGCTGTGGACGACGCAGGGGCCATTGCCTCGAGCCAGATGGTCCGCGGATCGCGATGGAACCATCGCTGCTGGCGGCGGGCGAACCGGCGGGTGGCCAGCACGATCTCCTCCTCAGCCCGGGCAGGTTCGAGGCCTCCGTCCAGGAGGTCGATGATCTGGGGATAGCCAAGTGCCCGGCTGGCCGTGCGACCGTCCCGCAGCCCTCTGTCGAGCAGGCCCTTGACCTCCTCGACGAGGCCGTCGTCGAACATCCGTCGGACGCGGTCCCGGATCCGTTGGTCGAGCACGTCTCGCGGCAGGTCCAGCCCGATGCTGGTGTGTGGAACCAGCTCCGGGCCATCAGGAGGCAACTGCGCGGTGAACGGCTCGCCTGTGATCTCACCGACCTCGAGGGCCCGCACGATCCGACGGCCGTTGGTGGGCAGGATGTGGGACGCGGCCACCGGGTCCCTTGCAGCGAGCAGGGCGTGCAGCCGTTCGGGCCCGATCTCAGCGAGCATCGCCTCCCAGCGCGCCCGGATCTCCGGGTCGCTTCCCGGGAATCGAAGGTCGTCGAGCAGGGCACGGACGTAGAGGCCCGAACCGCCGACGACCACGGCGGTGACTCCCCTCTGGGCGAGCTCCCCAAGAACAGCGCGACCGTCGCGCTGGTACTGCGCGACGCTGAGCTCCTCGGTCACCTGGAGGATGTCGACGAGGTGGTGCGGGATCCCTCGCCGCTCGGCCGGAGGGACCTTGGCGGTGCCGATGTCCATCCCCCGGTAGACCTGGAACGCGTCGGCGTTGACGACCTCGCCGCCGACCCGCTGGGCCAGGTCGAGGGCCACCTCCGACTTGCCGGCGGCTGTCGGTCCGACGATGGCCACGACGGTGGGCCACCTCGTGGGCTCGGCCATGTCAGCCAACAGGACGCAGGCTGGGCATTCCCAGGGTGACCGGTCCGAGGTCGGTGGAGCCGGTTGTGGTCGATCCTGTGCCGCAGGACCCCTGACCCGCCTCCCATGCGTCACCTGCGCGCGTGGTGCGGATCGTCGCGGCCGTACCGGTCAGGTGGTGTGGCGCGGCGGCGTCGAGGACCACCGACACGCAGTCGCCGGGCCGGGCGGACTCCGCTCCGGAGAAGTGCACGAGTCGGCCGTCGCGCGCCCGGCCGGACAGGCGCTGTGTCTGCTCGTCCTTGCGTCCCTCGCCCTCAGCCACGAGCACTTCGGCTGTTGTGCCGATCAGGCGCTGGTTCTCCTCCCAGGAGATGCGCTCGAGGGCCTTGACCAACCGCTCGTACCGTTCCTGGACGACGGCCTTGGGGATCTGGTCGTCCATGTCGGCAGCCGGAGTGCCGGGGCGGGGCGAGTACTGGAAGGTGAACGCGGCGCTGAAGCGGGCACGCTCCACGACCTCGAGGGTATCGGCGAAGTCGGCCTCGGACTCCCCTGGGAACCCGACGATGATGTCCGTGGTGATCGCAGCGTTGGGGATGGAGGCCCGGACCTCGTCGAGGATGGCGAGGAACCTTTCGCGGCGGTAGGACCTGCGCATGGTGCGCAGCACCTGGTCGCTTCCGGACTGGAGGGGCATGTGCAGAGAGGGCATGACCGTCGGAGTCTCGGCCATGGCGGCGATGACCTCGCTGGTGAAGTCCCGTGGGTGCGGCGAGGTGAACCGGACCCGTTCGATGCCGGGGACGGCACCCACCGTTCGGAGCAGGTCGGCGAAGGCGTCGCGCTCACCGAACTCCGCGCCGTAGGCGTTGACGTTCTGGCCCAGGAGGGTGACCTCGATGACGCCGTCGGCGACGAGCGCCTCGACCTCGGCGAGGATCTCGCCCGGACGTCGATCGCGCTCCTTGCCCCGCAAGCTGGGCACGATGCAGAAGGTGCAGGTGTTGTTGCATCCGACGCTGATGGCAACCCACGCGGCGTACGCGGACTCGCGACGGCTCGGCAGGGTCGAGGGGAAGGTCCGCAGCGACTCCTCGATCTCGACCTGCGCCTCCCGCATCACGGACGCACGCTGGAGCAGGGCGGGTAGGGCGTCGACGTTGTGGGTGCCGAAGACCACATCGACCCATGGGGCCCGCTCCACGATGTGCTCGCGATCCTTCTGCGCCAGGCACCCGCCCACGGCGATCTGCATGCCCTCGTGGTTGCGCTTGACTGAGGCCAGGTGCCCGAGGTTGCCGTACAGCTTGTTGTCCGCGTTCTCCCGGACGGCGCAGGTGTTGAGCACCACCACATCGGCCGGCCGGTCGCCGTCCGCCGCCACGTATCCGTGGGACTCGAGGAGCCCCGCGATGCGCTCGGAGTCGTGCACGTTCATCTGGCAGCCGTAGGTCCGGACCTGGTAGGTGCGAGCGGCCGTGAGAGTCGTATCCATGAGGCCCCAAGGGTAGGCGTTGGAGCCCGGAACGTGGGAACTGCGCTGGGCGGCTCAGTCCCAGCGGTCAGGGTTCGCCTCGGCGTCGTCCTCATCGGCCGGGGCGTCGACGGCAGCCAGGGCCTCGCGCACCACTTGCGAGGTGATGCCCGCGCCGTAGCCCTTCCGCGCCAGGGCGCCGGACAGTCGCCGTACCTGTGTGGCCCGCGGAAGCCCCACCACGGAGCGGGCCTTGCGACGCGCCAGCTCGCGGGCCGCGGCGAGTTCGTCCGCCGGATCCACCTGCTCGAGGGCTTCGTCGATCAGCGGCGCCGGGACGCCCTTGCGGTGCAACTCGCTGCGCAGAGCCCGACCGGAGAGCCCTCGCCCGCGCTGGCGGGACTCCACCCACATCTGGGCGAACACCCGGTCGTCGATGAGCCCGACCTCCTCGAACCGGTCGAGCACCCGATGTGCGACGTCGTCGGGGACGTTGCGCTCGCGCAGCGTTGTGGCCAGCTCCGCCCGGGTGCGAGGTGCGGCCTCGAGCCGACGCAGCAGGATGGTCCTGGCGACCTGTTCCGGATCCGCCGGCGAATCGTCCTGATCCCCCGGCGGATCCGCAGCCCAGCGACTACCCGACACCAGATCAGAGGTCGATCGGCCGTGGCGCCTCTACCGCTGTCAGGTCGATGGGGGCATCAACCTGCGGGCCGATGCCCAGCTTCTCCTTGATGCGCTTCTCGATCTCGTCGGAGAGGTCCGGGTTGTCGCGCAGGAAGGCCCGGGCGTTCTCCTTGCCCTGACCCAGCTGGTCGCCGTCGTAGGTGTACCAGGCGCCGGCCTTGCGCACGAAGCCCTGCTCGACGCCCATGTCGATCAGGCCTCCCTCCCGGGAGATCCCGAGACCGTAGAGGATGTCGAACTCCGCCTGCTTGAACGGCGGCGCGACCTTGTTCTTGACGACCTTGACGCGGGTGCGGGAGCCCACCGGCTCAGTCCCATCCTTGAGGGTCTCGATGCGCCGCACGTCCAGACGAACAGACGAGTAGAACTTCAGCGCCTTGCCACCCGTCGTGGTCTCCGGGCTGCCGAACATCACGCCGATCTTCTCGCGCAGCTGGTTGATGAAGATCATGGTGGTGTTGGTGTTGCTCAGTGCACCGGTCATCTTGCGCAGCGCCTGGCTCATGAGCCGGGCCTGCAGCCCGACGTGGCTGTCACCCATCTCGCCCTCGATCTCGGCCTTGGGCGTCAGGGCGGCCACGGAGTCGATGACGATCAGGTCGACAGCACCTGAGCGGACGAGGGTGTCGGCGATCTCCAGGGCCTGCTCACCGGTATCGGGCTGGGAGACGTACAGCTCGTCGAGGTTCACCCCGAGGCGCTGTGCGTAGACCGGGTCAAGGGCGTGCTCGGCGTCGATGAAGGCAGCGATACCGCCCGCCTTCTGGACACTGGCCACCGAGTGCAGGGCCACGGTGGTCTTTCCGCTGGCCTCGGGGCCATAGATCTCCACGACCCGCCCGCGCGGCAGCCCGCCGATGCCCAACGCCACGTCCAGGGCGATCGAGCCGGTCGGGATCACGTCCATGGGCACGATCGGCTGGTCCCCCAAGCGCATCACTGTGCCCTTGCCGAACTGCTTCTCGAGGTGCAGCAGCGCTGACTCGAGTGCCTTCTCGCGGTCCTGTCCAGCCATTCCCACTCCTTGGATCTCGTGGTGCCCTCGGCACCCCTCGTCTGACAGGAGCGGACACTAGACCGGGTCACCGACATTGCGACCCGATCCGATGCGATCCTGTGGACAACCCGGTTGGGGCCGCCCGGTGACTGACACGCCCACTGTAGTACGAACACGTGTTCGACCGTGACCGACACGCCGGTCAGGTCAAGTCGCTGGGCACCTTGGTGTGTGCGCACACAGCCCGCCAGACGTCGCGGGTGTCCTCGCCCTCGGCCAGGGCCTGCTCGACGGTGCGCCCGCCGAGCGCGGCGAGGTGCTGGTCGGATGCCCAGGAGCGCGCATAGGCCCGCCCGAAGGTCAGGTCCATCCGCTCCCAGAAGTCCGTCAGCCGCACACACGAATGGTGCCATCCCGGCCGCGTCGGCGTGAACTGTGGACAGCGGGGCGTCCGATGTCGGACGCAGGGTCCAAGATGGTCCGCGTGGATCCACTGGCCGTCTTCTCCGAGCCCACGCGGCGGTGGTTCAACGCGGCGTTCGCGGCTCCCACGGACGTCCAGGCGGCCGCGTGGCCGCGCATCCAGGCCGGCGCGGACGTCCTTGCGGTGGCCCCGACCGGCTCCGGCAAGACCCTTGCCGCGTTCCTGTGCGCGATCGATCGGTGCCTGACCCCCCGCGAGGAATCGGGCGTACGGGTCCTCTACATCAGCCCGCTGAAGGCGCTGGCGGTCGACGTAGAGCGCAACCTCAGGGCGCCCCTGTCCGGCATCGCGACCCAGTGCGAGCTGCTCGGACTCCCCGCGCCGCACATCAGCGTCGCACTGCGGACAGGTGACACCCCAACCCAGGAGCGCCGGGTCATGGCCAGGCGCCCTCCTGATGTCCTGATCACCACCCCGGAGTCCCTGTTCCTGATGCTGACCTCCGCCACGCGCAGCATCCTGGCGGGCGTCGAGTCCGTCATCATCGACGAGGTCCACGCCATCGCAGGCTCGAAGCGTGGTGCCCACCTGGCCGTCAGCCTGGCCAGGCTCGACCACCTTGCAGGGCGCCGGATCCCTCGCGTGGGGCTGTCCGCGACGGTTCGTCCGACGCATGTGGCCGCGCAGTTCCTCGGCGGTGATGTCCCGGTCGAGATCCTCGAGCAGGGCTCGGCCAAGGAATGGGAGCTGACGATCCAGGTGCCCGTCGAGGACCTCGGGGAGCTGGGCACCGGCCCCGGGCCCGACGGCTCCCCCACCGCGTCGATCTGGCCCCACGTCGAGGCGCGCATCGTCGACCTGATCGAGCAGCACCGCTCCACCATCGTCTTCGCCAACTCGCGCAGGCTCGCGGAGCGGCTGACAGCCAGGCTCAACGAGATCCACGCCGAGCGAATCGGCGCGAGCCCTGAAGGCGCCCCGGGCAACCGCCCGCCGGCTGAGCTGATGGCGCAGGCGGGGTCGACGCTGGGTGCCGAGCCGGTGCTGGCCAGGGCCCACCACGGCTCGGTGAGCAAGGAGCAGCGGGCCCACATCGAGGACGACCTCAAGACCGGGCGGCTCCGGGCCGTGGTGGCGACATCCAGCCTCGAGCTCGGCATCGACATGGGCGCCGTGGACCTCGTGATCCAGGTCGAGGCGCCACCGTCTGTCGCCTCCGGGCTCCAACGTGTCGGTCGGGCGGGGCACCAGGTGGGTGCCGTCTCGACCGGCGTCGTGCTACCGAAGTACCGATCGGACCTCCTCACCAGCGCCGTGGTCGTGCAGCGGATGCGTTCGGGGGCGATAGAGGAGTTGCGCATCCCCGCGAATCCCCTGGATGTGGCGGCCCAACAGATCGTTGCCTGCGTGGCCATGGATGACTGGCCCGCCGCGGACCTTCTGGCCCTCCTGCGTCGTACCGCGCCCTTCGCCGAGCTCACGCCCGCGGTCTACGAAGCAGTGGTCGAGATGCTGGCCGGCCGCTACCCCTCGGACGCCTTCGCTGAGCTGCGCCCCCGGATCGTCTGGGACCGCGGTGACGACCTCCTCACGGCACGCCCCGGCGCCCAGCAGTTGGCGGTCACCTCCGGGGGGACGATTCCCGACCGCGGCCTGTTCGGCGTCCACATCGTGGGTGGTGGGCGTGTTGGGGAGCTCGATGAGGAGATGGTCTACGAGTCCCGCGTCGGCGACATCTTCGCCCTGGGGGCCAGCAGCTGGCAGATCATCGAGATCACCCACGACCGGGTCAAC
The DNA here is from genome assembly GCA_963700475.1 of uncultured Actinomycetes bacterium. Classification (GTDB taxonomy): domain Bacteria; phylum Actinomycetota; class Actinomycetes; order S36-B12; family CAIYMF01; genus Prado023. The sequence goes on along the minus strand of CAVOXR010000009.1, from coordinate 203,442 downwards.
GTCGTGCCCGCCGGTGGTTCGCCCGGACGGCTGCCCTTCTGGCGGGGGGACAACCTGGGCCGCCCAGCCGAGCTGGGGCGTGCCATCGGGGAGTTCACCCGGCATGTGTCCGAGATGCCTGCCGACCTGGCCCGCGCGCACCTGGCCGACTTGGGCCTGGATGCCTGGGCGGGGACGAACCTGGTGGCGTACCTGGCTGAGCAGTCAGCGGCCAGCCATCTACCGACCGATCGCACGATCGTCGTGGAACGGACCCGTGACGAGTTGGGTGACTGGCGGCTGACCGTGCTGTCCCCGTTCGGTGCTCAGGTCCATGCCCCGTGGGCGCTGCTGGCACGGGAGCGGCTGTCCCGGCGCTTCGGCGTCGATGCCGCGGTCCTGCACGGCGATGACGGGATCGTGGCTCGCCTGCCGGACCTTCCCGACGACGAGTGGCTCGCCGACGCGACCGCCTGTCTGTTCCCCGAGCCCGACCAGGTCGAGTCCGACGTCACCCGCCTGATCGGTGGGTCGGCCCTGTTCGCCTCCAGATTCCGGGAGTGTGCCTCCCGCGCCCTACTGCTCCCGCGCCCGCGACCCGGTCGTCGTGCTCCGCTGTGGCAGCAGCGTCAGCGATCGGCCCAACTGCTGCAGATCGCCGCCGAGCACCCCACGTTCCCGATCGTGCTCGAGGCGGTCCGTGAGTGTGTGAAGGACGTATACGACCTGCCTGCCCTGGTGTCGCTGATGGCCTCGGTCCAGGAGCGGAGGATCCGCGTGATCGAGGTGACGCCGCCGTCAGCGTCACCCTTCGCGCGCTCCCTGCTGTTCGGGTACGTCTCGGAGTACCTCTACGAGGGTGACTCCCCGCTGGCGGAGCGCCGAGCCGCCGCACTCACCCTCGACCCGTCCCTCCTGGGCGAGCTCCTGGGACAGACCGACCTGAGGGACCTGCTGGAGCCCGACGCAATCGCCCAGGTGGTGGCCCAGATCCAGCACCTCACCGTGGAGCGTCGCGCCCGCGGGCCCGAGGACGCCGTGGACATGCTGCGCAGCCTGGGGCCCCTGGGGACTGCCGATGCTGGCCTTCGCGGCGTGGAGCCCGAGTGGCTCGAGGAGCTCGAGGCCCAGCGGCGGGTCCTGCGAACGAGAGTGGCGGGCAGGGACGTATGGGCCGTGGTCGAAGATGCAGCGCGCCTGCGCGATGGCCTTGGGGCCCCCATGCCGGCGGGAGTCGCGGACGCCCATCTCCGTCCCGTGGAGGATCCGCTGGCCGACCTCATCTCGCGCTACAGCAGGACACACGGGCCCTTCACTGTCGATGACGTGGTCAGAGACCTCGGCCTGCCCCCTGCGGTGGTTGCACATCGGCTGTCGATCAGTCGGGCTGCCGGCAGGATCATCGAGGGCTGGTTCATCCCGGACGTCCCCGGCCCGCAGTGGTGCCACCCGGATGTCCTGCGCCTGATCAAGCGGCGTTCCGTGGCCATGCTGCGCCAGCAGATCGAGCCCGTGTCCCAGGCGGCCCTGGCCACATTCCTCCCGCGCTGGCAGAGCATCGGGCGCCACAGCAGCACTCGGCTGCGTGGCCCCGACGGGGTGCTCCTGGCCGTCAGGGCGATGGCCGGGGTCCCAGTCCCGGCCTCCGCGCTCGAGGAGTCGATCCTCCCCCTACGCGTGACGGGCTACACCGCGGGGATGCTCGACGAACTCACGTCGGCCGGCGAGGTCCTCTGGACCGGGAGTGCACCGCTTCCGGGGGGCGATGGGTGGATCGCCCTGGCCCCGGCCGATGTTGGCTTCCTCCTGCCGAGGGCATCGGATCCACCGACCGATCTGGTTGCCTTGGAGTTGCTGGAACTGCTGCGCTCCGGCGGCGGATGGTTCGTCGCGGACCTCCGCAACCGGATGACCAGCCCTGGCATCGTTCCCGGTCACCTCGAGCAGGCGCTCCTGGAGCTCCTCTGGGCCGGATTGGTGGGCAACGACACGATCGAGCCTGTGCGGGCCATGCTGGATGGCTCCCGCGGCCGTCGACGTCGCAGCACCGCGGGGGTCGGACAGCGCTCGCGTCGACCTGCCCGGGGGCGCTACGCGGACCTGTGGCGACGACCACCCGAAGAAGCTGTGGCCGGATCCAACGACCGGGGCGTGGAGCCATCCGGGACCGCGGCCGCCAGGAGCCCCACGGCTCGCGCCGGGATCACCCCCGAACTCCCCGGTCGTTGGTTCGCGCTGCCCGCCGAGATGCCACCCCAGGAGGTCGTCGCCGTGGCGCGCGCAGAGGCGCACCTGGACCGGTTGGGGATCGTGACCCGAGGCGCAGTTCTTGCCTCCGGCGATCCGGGCGGATTCGCCTCGGCCTACCGGACTCTCTCCGCGATGGAGGAACGAGGAAGGGTCCAGCGGGTCTATGCCATCGAGGGCCTCGGGGCCTCTCAGTTCGCCCTCACCGGGGTCGTCGACCAGGTACGGGCCGTGGAGCGGGAGCTGGCGGACGGGCAGTCCGATCACGTGCTCCTGGCCAGCGCCGATCCGGCCAATCCCTACGGGGCAGCCCTCGAGTGGCCAGCCAGTGACTGGGCGGGCGGCCCAGGTGCACCCCATCGACCCTCCCGGGGGGCCGGTTGCCACGTCGTCCTGATGGGCGGACACCCCGTGCTCTACGTGGAGCGCGGCGGTCACACGCTCCTGACGTTCACCCGCGACTCAGCCACGGATCCCGAGAGCTCAGAGCAGCTGGCAACGGCCGCTCGCCTGCTCCACGATGCCGTGAAGTCGGGGACGGTCGGGGCGCTGACGATCACCAGGGTGAACGGATCGCCGGTCATGGAGCCGGGCGGCTCGGACCACGTGAGGCGTGCCCTGGAGGCAGCGGGGTTCGGCCTGACTCCACGTGGGTACCGGGTTCCACGCTGACCATGAGTGGCTCATGAACGTGGCGCGCCCCTGGTGGCGAGGCAGTCGTTGATGCGCCCTTCGGCACCATCGAGGCGCGCTCGTCGACCCGCTCACACAGGCGTCGTGCGACGAGCGCCCAGGGCGAGCACTGCGCCACCTCAGGCGGCGTGCGCCACCCCGGCCTGGGCCGCTTCGACGGTCGCGACCTCGTCACTCACGGAGCGCAGCAGGACAGAGAGGGGAACATCGAGGGCCGTGCAGATCGCCGCGAGCAACTCGCTCGAAGGCTCCTTCTGCCCACGTTCGATCTCGGAGAGATAGCCAAGGGAGACTCGCGCCGCAGAACTCACGTCGCGCAGGGTTCGACCCTGGTCCTGACGCAGGCGACGCAACTGCTCGCCGACGACCCGTCGCAGGATCACCATGACCTTCCCCTTCCCTCCACGCCACAAGCCTATCGCGAGACCTTCACCCTTGCGGGTACGTGTCACCTGAACGCGCGGTCGGCCGCCGTTGTTCCCGAGTCGGCACTTCCGTTGACACGCCCGCCGTACGAGCGCCCGCAGCCCGTACTTCGGCCAGCATTCGCAGGGCGCCCTCGACCGCCGCCTGTTGTATCTGCGCACGGTCGCCCGAGGCATCCAGCCGACGGCACCACACCGCCGTGGGTGCGGCGACGGCGACGAAGACCGTCCCGACCGGACGTCCGCTGCCGGAACTCGGGCCCGCCTCCCCCGTTGTGGCGACACCATAGGTGGCGCCCAGCCGATCCCGGGCGCCACTGGCCATCTGCTCCGCGACAGCCGAGCTGACGGCGCCCTCCTCCGCGAGGATCCGCGGGTCGACCCCGAGCATCGAGGTCTTCACCTCGTCGGCGTACGCCACCACGGATCCGCGGACGACCGCCGAGGAACCGGCCACCGAGGTCAGCGCAGCCACCAGTCGCCCGCCCGTGATCGACTCGGCGGTCGCGACCGTCGACCTATCGGCGATCAGGTCGGCGATGAGGTCAGCCGCCCGCGCCGAATGCGCGACCCGCTCGTCGTCAGCCGTCACGCGATGCCCCGCTGCGGCGGATCGCCCCCATCAGCCGGTGGAGGGCTGGACTCACCCACGTTCGTCGGCGCGGCCCCGGACACCGCAGGAGCGTCCGCAGCGGCCTTCCGCGCGGCCTTGTCGGACTTCGAGTCGCTGCGTGTCCAGTAGGCCTTGCTGATGTAGTCGAAGCCGGTCAGCGTCGTCAGGATCACGGCGATCGCCATCACGGCGTTGCGGATCCACCACAGCAGCGTCATCTCGGGCGTGATGGGCAGCAGGAACATCGTGATGCCCACCATCTGGAACAGGGTCTTGGCCTTGCCCCCACGGCTGGCCGGGATCACCCCGTGCTTGAGGACGACGAAGCGGATGACCGTGACGCCGACCTCGCGCAGGATGATCAGGATCGTCACCCACCACCACAGCTCGCCGAGCACGGACAAGCCGATGAGGGCCACGCCCGTGAGCGCCTTGTCCGCCAGCGGGTCGGCGATCTTGCCGAAGGTCGTCACCAGCCCCTGCTTGCGCGCGAGCCACCCATCGAGCCAGTCGGTGATCGCGGCCAGGACGAACACGACAGTCGCGGCGACGCGCGTTGCGGCGTTGTCGCCGTCGTCGTACATCAGCAGGTACCAGAAGAACGGGATCATCACGATCCGCAGGAGCGTGAGCATGTTGGGCAGGTTCCACAGCTGCGCCCAGCCGGTCACGACGCGTTCCCGGCTCCACATCTCAGGCTTCTCGGGCTCCGAGGTGGCCGGGCCTGGAGTCGGAGGCACCGGCTTGCTCGCGTCAATCGGATCAGATCCTGACAACGGACACCTCCACGGCCTGCAGGTCGACCCCGTCGGTGGACACCACGCGGGCGCGCAGCATCGAGCCCGGCACAACGCGGCCGCGCAGGTCCGGGGTCAGGTGGACACTGGTCGAGCCGTCCTCGGGACCCTGGTGCTCAGCGCGACCCTCGGCAGACATCCCATCGACGTGCTCCACGAGGACGTCGACCTCGTGACCGATCCGCTGTTCCGCGCGTTGGGCCATCAGCTCGTCGACCACGTCGCTCACCTCGCTCACGCGAGCCCGGATCTCTGCCTCGTCGAGCTTGCCGTCCAGGCCAACCGCCTCGGTGCCGTCCTCGTCGGAGTATCCGAACACGCCCACGGCGTCCATCTGGGCGGCGCCCAGGAACGCGATGAGCTCCTCGACATCCTCCTCGGTCTCACCCGGGAACCCGACGATCACGTTGCTGCGCACGCCCGCCTCGGGGGCGCCCGATCGGATGGATCCGATGAGCTCCAGGAACGACTCCGTGCCGCCGAACCGACGCATCCGCCGCAGCAGGGGGGCGCTGGCATGCTGGAAGCTCAGGTCGAAGTAGTCCGCGACCCGCGGCGCGTCCAGCATCGTGCGGACCAGACCGGGCCGGACTTCAGCGGGTTGCAGGTAGGACACTCGGATCCGCTCGATCCCCGGGACTGATCCGAGCTCGGCGAGGAGGTCCTCGAGGGCTCGGGGGTCAGCGAGATCCTTGCCGTAGGACGTGGAGTTCTCGCTGACCAGCACGAGTTCGCGTACCCCGTCACCGGCCAGCCATTGGGCCTCGGCCACGACGTCGGCTCGCGAGCGGGACACGAAGGAGCCACGGAACGACGGGATCGCGCAGAAGGCGCACCGGCGGTCACAACCGGACGCGATCTTCAGTGACGCCACAGGTCCGGACGTGATGCGACGGCGGATCCACCCCGGTCCCACCGACCCGAGCTCATCATGAGCGTCACCGGGCGAGCCTGACGCTCCCCCATGACCAGGCACGTGCACGGCCGAACCGGGCCGATCCGTGGGCGCCATCGGCAGGAGCGTGCGTCGGTCGCGCGGGACGTGGCTGGTGAGCGTGCCGCCATCGACGATGACCCGCAGCCGCTCTGCGATGTCCGGGTAGTCGTCGAAGCCCAGGACCGCATCGGCTTCGGGGAGCTCTGCGGCCAGCTCGGTGCCGTACCGCTCGGCCATGCACCCGACGGCGACGACGGAGCGATGCCGGCCGTCATGTGTCGTCCCACCGGCAGACAGCAGGGCATCGACCGACTCCCGCTTGGCGGCTTCGATGAACCCGCAGGTGTTCACCAGCACGGCGTCTGCATCGTCGGCATCGGCCACGAGCTCGAAGCCCTCGGCCGCCAACCGCCCTGCGAGCTCCTCGGAGTCAACCTCGTTCCGGGCGCAGCCGAGTGTCACCAGGGCAACTCGGGTCGTGCTCACCTTGCCAGCGTAGGCCACCGGGATCGTCAACTGCCGTGCTGCAGGTCCGCCAGCACCTCGTCGAGGTCATCGGGCTTCACCAGGACGTCGCGTGCCTTGGATCCCTCGGAGGGCCCGACCACGCCGCGCGACTCCATCAGGTCCATCAGGCGACCGGCCTTCGCGAACCCGACGCGCAGCTTCCGCTGGAGCATCGACGTGGAACCGAACTGCGTGGTGACCACCAGCTCGATGGCTGCGATGAGCAGGTCGAGGTCGTCACCGATGTCGTCCTCGACGTCGCGCTTGGCCGAGGCCTCCGTGAGCACGTCGTCGCGGTACTGGGCTGCCATCTGCTTCTTCACGTGGCCCACGACTGCGCGGATCTCGGACTCCGGGACGAATGCCCCCTGGATCCGCATGGGCTTCGAGGCGCCCATCGGCAGGAACAGGCCGTCGCCCTGGCCGACGAGTGCCTCGGCCCCCGACTGGTCGAGGATGACCCGGCTGTCGGTCTGGCTGGAGGTTGCGAAGGCCAGGCGCGAGGGCACGTTGGCCTTGATCAGGCCGGTCACGACATCGACGCTCGGGCGCTGCGTGGCCAGGACGAGGTGGATGCCCGCGGCGCGTGCGAGCTGGGTGATCCGGACGATCGACTCCTCCACGTCACGCGGCGCGACCATCATCAGGTCGGCCAACTCGTCGACGATGATCAGCAGGTAGGGGTACGGCGCGAGGACGCGTTGGGAGTCCGGCGGGACTGCGAGGGTCCCCGAGCGCACCGCCCGGTTGAAGTCGTCGATGTGGCGGAATCCGAAGTGCGCGAGGTCGTCGTAGCGGGCGTCCATCTCGCGCACCACCCACTGCAGCGCCTCGGCGGCCTTCTTGGGGTTGGTGATGATGGGTGTGATCAGGTGCGGGATGCCCTCGTAGGCGGTGAGCTCCACACGCTTGGGGTCGACGAGGACCATGCGGACCTCGGCCGGCGTCGCTCGCATGAGGATGCTGGTGACCAGGGCATTGATGCAGCTGGACTTGCCGGCGCCGGTGGCCCCGGCGACCAGGATGTGCGGCATCTTCGCGAGGTTGGCGCACACGTAGCCGCCCTCGACGTCCTTGCCCAGGCCCACGAGAAGCGGGTGGTGGTCGGCCTGCGCCGACGGCGCCCTGAGCGTGTCACCCAGGGACACCATCTCGCGGTCGGTGTTGGGGATCTCGATGCCGATCGCGCTCTTGCCCGGGATCGGCGACAGGATCCGGATGTCGGACGTCGCCACCGCGTAGGCGATGTTCTTCGTCAGCGCCGTCACCCGCTCGACCTTCACGCTCTGGCCGAGCTCCACCTCGTAGCGCGTGACCGTCGGCCCACGCATGTAGCCGGTGACCTGTGCGTCGATCTCGAACTGGGTGAGGACGTCGGTCAGGGAAGCCACGACGCGGTCGTTGGAGACACTGCGCGCCTTGGGTGCCGTACCGGCCTTGAGCATCGTGGGGGTCGGCAGCCGGTAGTCGGGTGCCCCCGGCAGGCGCAGCTGCTCGGGCCGGGCGATGGCGACGGTGTTGTGCTTGGCCGGCTTCGCGGCATCCGCGGGGCTGACGGCGGCGACCAGCGAGGCGAGGTTCGGGTCGGCAGGTGCACTGTCGCCACCGAGTGCCTCAGCCGCAGGGATACCGGAGACCTGCACGGTCTGGTCGTGAGGTCCGGCTGCGTCGGACAGGTGCGCATCCGCGTCGAAGAGCGCGTCGATCAGCGTCGGGTCATCGCCGACCGCGGATGTCCCCGGCGCGGTGGCCACCGCCGACACGAACGCCTCATCCCCGGCCAACGGCCCGTCGTAGACCGGAGTCTCGACGTCCTTCTTCGGCCGCCGCATGCCGCGCATCAGACCCAGGGCCCGTGCCTTGAGCGCCGAGGCCCCGGCCGGCTTGGGGGTGGCGGGCGTCGTCTCGGGGGTGGCGTCGGGCGACTCGGCGACGGCAGATTCGGCGGACGCCTCCGGATCGGGGTCCTGAGCCAGCGCCGCGTGCTTCGCCCGGCCGTCCACGGCCATGTCCCCGGCGGGCGGCTCGCCCTCGCCCTCGAGTGGGGCGGGCTTGCGGCGCAGCAGCAGTCCGTCGCGCAGCGCTGCGACGCGCTCGGGGACGGCGTGGATCGGCGTGGCCGTGACGACCAGCAGGCCGAACCCGAGGAGGACGATCAGCCACAGGTAGGCCAGCCAGATCCCGACGGCGGACACGATCGGGGCCGTGACGAGCCAGCCCACCCAACCGCCCGCCGCACGCATCGCCTCGGACCCGTCACTCGGGCTCGGCGCGCCCTTGATCAGTGACCAGATCCCGCAGGCGGAGGCCAGCAGGATCCCGGTGCCGATGGCCAGGCGACCGGTCGTGGACCCCTGGTCCGGGTGGCGGAGCACACGCAGTGTGGCCCAGAACAGGAAGAGCGGCACCACGACGTCCAGCGCCCCGAAGGCACCGGTCACGATCACGGTCACGATGCCCGTCAGCCACCCGTCGATGGAGAACCAGGTGACGGCGGCGACAACGATCGTCAGGGTGAACAGGAGCAGTCCGATCCCATCGCGGCGGTGCGTGGCATCGAGGTCGCGAGCGCTGCGCCCCACCGCCCGCGTGAGCCCGCCGAGGATCGCCGCGAGGAAGAGCCAGATGCGGGCCAGCGTGCGCCCGATCGCACGGATGAACCGGGCAACCGGGCCCGGCTGGCGCCTGGCGGACGGCTTGGGAGCGGTCCGCGGGACCGAGCGCGACGAGGCGCCCCGGGACTGGGCGGATCGGGTCGAGCCCTTGCGGCTGCCCCCCTGGGAGCTGCGTGGGGCGCTCGACGTGCGGGCGCGCGCAGGCGACTTGGTGGCCATGCCGCGAGGCTACCGGGGGCGGGGCCTCCCCGAGGCCGTCCCCGACTCGGCCGGCGTTCGTGTCGTGCTGGTGGCCGACTCCCGCCCAGATGCCCACACCGGGCCGCGTCGGTCAGACCTCGACGACCACCGGGACGATCATCGGCCGGCGGCGATGCGTGGAGCTCACCCACCGCCCCACCTGACGACGCACGACCTGCTCGAGGGCGTACACGTCGGTGCCGCCGTGGTGCAGCGCCTCCTCCAGTGCACGGGTGACCTGCGGCAGGACGTCGCGGAAGATCTCGTCGTCCTCGGCGAAGCCCCGTGCGTGCAGCTCGGGTCCGGCGACGACCAGGCTGGAGTCGAGGTCCACGACGACGAACACCGAGATGAAGCCCTCCTCCCCGAGGATCCGGCGATCCTTGAGCGAGGCCTCGGTGATGTCGCCCACCGACGAGCCGTCCACGTACACGTGGCCGCACGGGACCGCCCCGACGATCGAGGCCCGACCGTCGACGAGGTCGACCACGACCCCGTCCTCGGCGATCAGGACCCGATCGGCCGGGACACCGGTACGCACCGCGAGGGACGCATTGGCACGCAGGTGGCGCGGCTCCCCGTGCACGGGCATCACGTTGGCCGGGGTGAGCAGGTTGTAGAAGTAGAGGAGCTCGCCAGCCGACGCGTGCCCAGAGACGTGCACCAGCGCGTTGCCCTTGTGCACGACGTCCGCGCCCCAGCGGGTCAAGCCGTTGATCACGCGGTTCACCGGGTTCTCGTTGCCGGGGATGAGCGACGAGGCCAGGATCACCGTGTCGCCCTCCCCCACCGTGATGGCGTGGTCGCCGTTGGCGATCCGCGACAGCGCGGCCATCGGCTCCCCCTGCGAGCCGGTGCAGATCAGCACGACCTCATCGTCGGGCAGCCCGACCAGGTCGTCGGCCTTCACGAGGAGCCCGGGCGGAATCGTCAGGTACCCGAGGTCCCGGGCCACGCCCATGTTGCGCACCATCGAGCGCCCGACGAAGGCCGCCTTGCGGCCATGTGCCGCCGTCGTGTCCAGGACCTGCTGGATCCGGTGCACGTGCGAGGCGAAGCTGGCAACGATGATCCTGCCCCTGGCACGGTGGAAGACCTTGTCCAGCACAGGAGCGATGTCCGCCTCGGCGGGCACGAACCCGGGAACCTCGGCATTGGTCGAGTCGACCATCGCCAGGTCGATCCCCTCCTCCGCCAGGCGGGCCAGCCCCCGCAGGTCCGTGATCCGGCCGTCCAGGGGCAGCTGGTCCATCTTGAAGTCGCCGGTGTGCAGCACGGTCCCGGCTGAGGTCCGGATGCCGACCGCCATCGCGTCGGGGATGGAGTGGTTGACGGCGAAGAACTCGCACTCGAAGGGTCCCAGTCGTTCGCGCTGCCCCTCCCGGACCTCCAGCGTGTAGGCCGTGATCCGGTGCTCGCGGAGCTTGGCCTCGACCATCGCCAGCGTGAGGCGCGACCCCAGAAGGGGGATGTCCGATCGCAACCGGAGGAGGAACGGCACTGCCCCGATGTGGTCCTCGTGGCCGTGCGTGAGGACGATCGCCTCCACATCGGCCAGTCGGTCGGCGATGTAGGAGAAGTCCGGGAGGATGAGGTCCACGCCGGGCTGGGACTCCTCGGGGAAGAGCACCCCGCAGTCGACGACCAGCAGCCGGCCATCGATCTCCAGGACGGCCATGTTCCGCCCGATCTCGCCGATCCCGCCCAGGGCGACAATCCGAAGGATCCCGGGCTCGAGCGCTGCCGGCTCCGGCAGCTCGTGGTGACCCGGCCTCACGCGTCGAATCCCGCCACCCCGGCGGCGGCAAGGTCGGCCCGCAGGGTGGCCACCTGCGCGGGTGTGGCATCGACGAGTGGGAGGCGCACCGGCCCGGAGGGCAGCCCGAGCTCGCGCAGCGCCGCCTTGGCCATGATCACTCCCTGGGTGCGGAAGATCCCCACGTAGGCCGGGATCATCGACGCGTTCAGCTCGGTGGCGCGAGCGACATCCCCGGCCCGGTGTGCGGCCATCATCTCGGCGATCCGCTCGCTCAGGACATGCCCCACGACCGAGACCACCCCGACGGCTCCGACGGAGAGCAGCGGCAGGGTGAGGGCGTCGTCGCCGGAGTACCAGGCCAGGTCGGTGCTCGCGATCACCGACGCGGCGGCAGCGAGGTCGGCCTTGGCGTCCTTGTTGGCCACGATCCGGGGGTGCTCGGCGATCCGCGCGAACGTGTCGGACTCGATCGGGACACCGGTCCGCCCGGGGATGTCGTAGGTCATGATCGGCAGGTCGGTGGCGTCGGCGATCGCCAGGAAGTGCGCCGCGATCCCCGCCTGCGGCGGCTTGTTGTAGTAGGGGGTCACGAGCAGAAGCCCGTGCGCCCCGGCGTCCTGGGCGGCGCGGGCGATGTCGATGGAGTGCCTGGTGTCGTTGTTGCTGGCGCCGGTGATGACTGTGGCGCGGTCACCCACGGCCTCCAGCACCACCTTGAGCGAGGCGATCTTCTCCGAGTCGCGCAGCGTCGGCGACTCCCCTGTCGTGCCGTTCACGATCAGCCCGTCGTTCCCCGTGTCGACGAGGTGGGTCGCCAGACGGGCGACGCCGTCGTAGTCCACCTCCCCCTCGTCTGTGAACGGGGTGGCCATCGCGGTCAGCATGTGGCCGAACGGGGCAGGGCGGGTGGGGTCGGATGCCATGCCCACACGGTAGCGGCCCGGCGGCCACCTCGCGCCGACGCGCCGCCGTCGAGCCCTCAGTCCTCCGGCGTGATCAGGAACACCGGGGTCAGCTCGTCGCCCTGTCCCATGGGGTTGTCCAGCATCACCTCGCGGGCGTCGGCGTCGGACATCGGCAGGTTGACACTGCGCCCGACGACCTCGACGTTGATGTTGTTGCCGTCGATGATGTACGCCGCGCACCCGAAGCGTTGGGCGAGCTCCTGGCAGATGGCGTCGGGGTGCTTCGAGGGCAGCATGGCGTACTGGTCGAACGGCGGCATCGCGTCGGGGTTGAACCCGTCGATCTCGGAGATGTGGTTGCCGGCGATCCGATAGAAGTCGCCGTTGCGGCGGAGCACGAACTTGCCTATCCCGCCGCCGATCACCGCAGCGATCATGCGCGGGTACCCGGCCTCGTCGATCGCGACCTGCATCTTCTTGGGGTGGCTGTAGCCGATGTCACCGTTGTCGTTCTTCTGCACGTACTTGACGATGAGCCGCGCCAGCCAGCTGTCCTTCACGTCGTCGATGTGCCGGACGTCGCCGTTGCAGATCGAGACGAACTTCTGCGACAGGCAGAGGGTGGTCTGCGGGGTGATGCGTTCGGCGGCGTACAGGGCGATCACCCCACCCAGGTCCTCGCCGATCCCGACCTTGTGGGTCTTGACCGGATCGCGTCGGTAGGTGCGCCCGTTCACTGTCCGCGTGGAGATCGCTGTCACGCCCACGAGACTACCGGGCTGGACTACGGGGCGACGCGACCGTTGGCCACGAACGCGGCGTGGGTCAGCGGCATGAGCCGCGCCCACTCCTCCTCGTAGCGCTCGGCGACCATCTCGATCTCGCGCTGCGGGAAGCTCGGGAAGCGCGCGTCGTCGCTGTGCTTGCGCAGGGACAGGAAGTTCATCATCGCGCGGGCGTTCATGGTCACGTACGCCGAGGAGTAGATCGTCAGGGGCAGCACGATCCGGGCCACCTCACGGGCCACTCCGGCCTCGAGCATCGTCTCGTAGGCGGCGTAAGCAGAGCGGCATGCGGTCTCCGTCTCGGCGCGGACGATCTCGTACTGCTGCGGCGTTCCGTCGACGAACTCATACGACCCGGGCTTGCCCACCTGGACCAGCTTGCGCTCGGGTGCGGGGACGTAGAACGTGGGCTCGAGGACCTTGTAGCGGCCCGATTCCTCGTTGTACGAGGCGATGCGGTGCCGGAAGTGCTCGCGCCACATGAAGATCGGGGCCTGCACGAAGAAGGTCATCGACGAGTGCTCGAACGGCGACCCGTGGCGATCGCGCATGAGGTAGTTGATCAGCCCCGAGGACTTGGCGGGGTCCGCCTCGAGATCCTCCAGCGACTGCTCGCCCTTGGTCGACACCCGGGCCGCCCAGATCACGTCGGCGTCGCTGGCAGCATGCTTCACGAGTTCGACGGTGATGTCGCTGCGGAACCTCAGCTCGGGCATGTGCATCCTCCGGTGTCGTGCGTGGGTCGCGGTGCAGGTGTCGTTGGCGGCGGCCACGCTACCGCCTGCGCGCCTGCGCGCGACGCAGGCTCCCAGTGGCTACGGTGTGGCGCATCACCCGGTGACTAGGAGTCCCTCATGTGCGGTTGCTTCGTCCTGCTGCTCGGCGCCTTCGCCCCCCGACTGGCACTTGCCCTGATGGCCCTGTTCAACGATGAGATCACGAAGGCCTTCGACGGATCCTGGGTGATCCCCCTCATCGGCTTCTTCCTGGTCCCCTACACCACGTTGACGTACGTGCTGATCTCGTGGTGGACCTCCGGGGGGGTGTCGGGCTTCGAGTGGGTCTTCGTGGGCTTCGCGTTCTTCCTCGATATCGGGTCCTACGGCGGTGGCTACAACCGGCGGACCGACTACCAGCGCTACTACCCCACGACCAGCACGTCCTGAGCACGCAGCAGCGTCCGCCCGCGTTCATCGGACGGCCTCCGGGAGGCCATTCGGCCAGCAGGCGATGCCCATCGGTGGCTAGTAGTGTGGCCGGTGCTTGCACACGCCCCCGCACCCGATGGAAGGGAAACACATGACTATCAAGGTAGGCATCAACGGATTCGGCCGGATCGGCCGGATGGTGTTCCGTGCTGCCGTCCAGAACTACCCGGACACGATCCAGGTGGTTGGGATCAACGACCTGCTCGACCCCGCGTACTTGGCCTACATGCTCAAGTACGACTCGGTGCACGGCCGGTTCAAGGGCGACGTCTCGGTTGAGGGCTCGAACCTCATCGTCAACGGAAACACGATCCGCCTGACGGCCGAGCGCGACCCCGCCGCCCTGGCGTGGGGCGACGTGGGCGCCGAGGTCGTGGTGGAGTCCACGGGCCTGTTCCTGGACAACGCATCGGCGTCGAAGCACCTCGAGGCCGGCGCGAAGAAGGTCATCCTGTCCGCGCCGTCGAAGGACGACACCCCGATGTTCGTGTTCGGCGTGAACTCCGACAGCTACGCGGGCCAGGCGATCATCTCCAACGCATCCTGCACCACCAACTGCCTGGCTCCCATCGCCAAGGTCATCCACGACAACTTCGGCATCAAGCGTGGCCTGATGACCACCGTGCACGCGGCGACCGCGACGCAGAAGACCGTTGACGGCCCGTCGATGAAGGACTGGCGCGGTGGCCGCGGCATCCTGGAGAACATCATCCCGTCCTCCACCGGTGCGGCCAAGGCCGTCGGCAAGGTCCTGCCCGAGCTCAACGGCAAGCTGACCGGCATGGCGTTCCGCGTCCCGACCTCGGACGTCTCGGTTGTCGACCTGACTGTCGAGCTGGAGAAGCCGGCCTCGTACGACGAGATCAAGGCCGCGATGAAGGCTGCCTCCGAGGGCCCGATGAAGGGCGTCCTGGGCTACACCGAGGACAAGGTCGTCTCGACCGACTTCCGCGGCGAGGCCATGACCTCGGTCTTCGACGCAGAAGCCGGCATCGCGCTGGACTCGACGTTCGTCAAGCTCGTGGCCTGGTACGACAACGAGTGGGGCTACAGCAACAAGGTGGTCGACATGATCAACGTCGTCGGCGCGGACCTGGCCGACTGACCCACCTGCACCACGTGATGTGGCCGGCTCCCCTCGGGGGGCCGGCCACATCGTTGTGTGAGGGGGTGATCAGAAGAAGCCGATGAAGACCATCCCGACCAGGCAGACGATGAGCACGAGCGCGATGATCTTGACGATGTTGGAGTCCATGGGCGCAATCATCCCCCACCCTCGAGGACTTCCGCGCAACCGGGCGGTCGCGACCGGGTGCGTCGCCGTCTGACCCGGTCGTTGGGCCCGCTGCTCACCAGTTCGCGGGGACGGCGGTGGCACACTCACACTCATGTCCGGCGTACCCACCTACCGCGTGTATCCCTACCGCTGGGTGGTGCTGGCGGTGTTCACGCTGGTCAACGTCACGATCCAGACGCTGTGGATCGGCTACGCGCCCATCACCGGCCAGGCGGCCGCGTACTACGGGGTCAGCGACACGGCCATCGGTGCGTTCGCGATGGTCTTCATGCTGGCGTTCATCCCCCTGTCGCTGCCGGCTGCGTGGCTCATCGACACCCGGGGGTTCCGATTCGCCACCGGGCTCGGGGCGGTCATCATGGGGGCCTGCGGGATCCTGCGCGGTCTCGCCGGTGCCAACTACGCGATGGCGATGGCTGCCACCCTCGGGATCGCCGCCGCCCAGCCGCTGCTCCTCAACGCGTGGACGAAGATGCCCGCGCAGTGGTTCGCGCCCGGCCAGCGGGCAACAGCGGTCGGCGTGGTGACTGTCGGCAACCTGGTCGGCACGGCCGCGGGCATGGTGCTCGGCCCGGTGCTGATCGAGTCGATGCCGATCGGTCAGATCCAACTGGTGTACGGGGTCATCGCCGCGATCAGCGCACTGCTGTTCCTGGTCCTGGCCCGGGAGCACCCACCCACCCCGGCCTGTCCGCCCGGGCAGGAGGAGCGCGCCCTGGTGCTCGACGGCCTGTCACACGCCCTTCGCGTGAAGGCCTTCTGGTACGTGCTGGCGATCGCCTTCATCGGGCTCGGGGTCTTCAACGGGCTCACCACCTGGGTTGAGGCGATGCTGCGGCCCCGCGGGTTCTCCCCCGCTGATGCAGGGACGCTGGGTGCCGTGCTGCTCCTCGGGGGCCTCATCGGGGCCGTCGTCCTTCCGGCCCTGTCCGACCGCCAGGCGCGCCGCCGGCGCTTCCTCGTCCTCGCCTTCGCCGGAGCCATCCCCGGGTTGGTCGGCGTCACGCTGGCCGGCTCCCTATCGCTGCTGCTCCTCTCGGGATTCGTGCTCGGGTTCTTCCTGGTCTCCGCGCTGCCGATCGGGTTCCAGTACGCCGCCGAGGTGACCCGACCCACCCCCGAGGGCACCTCGAACGGGCTGATGCAGCTGTTCGGCCAGGGCTCGGTGGTGTTCGTCTACGTGATGTCGGCACTGCGGACACCGGATGGGTCATTCACCCGGGCGCTCGTCGCGGCGCTCGGGCTGTTGGTCGTCGCCGTGCTGATCGCCATGCGGATGCCCGAACCGGAGGTCCTCCAGCCCAAGGAGTCCCGGACCCCCGAGCCCGTCCGCTGAGGCTAAGCGAGGGTCGTCGGCTCGGGACCCCTCGGCGCCTCGCGTGATCCAGGGGCGATCGCCCGCCCGGTGGGATCAGAATCCGCCGAAGTCGAAGCCGCCCCCGTCGAACCCTCCGCCGTCGAAGCCGCCGGCATCTCCGCCACCGCCGTCGAAGCCGCCGCCGGTGTCACCCCCGGCGTCTCCGCCACCGTCACCGCCCCCATCGCCTCCGCCTCCGCCGTCACCGCCGAAGTAGTCGTACCCCGGGGGCAGGTAGAGCGCATTGAAGAGCATCGTGCCCATCAGGACGTTGCTCATCATGTAGGCACCGGAACCTGCGTACCATCCGCGCGCCCAGGGCGCGTACTCCGGACCGGCCTCGTAGTAGGGACGGTCGCCCGATGCCGTCGGGACGAGGCGGGCCTGCGGGTCGAGGCCGTCCTTGATGCGAGCGTCGCAGGCCGCACACACGGGAACGTCGCGCATCGCTCCCCCGGCCGGTGCCCACTGGGCATCCGCGACGGACAGGCCATGGCGCTGGTCGAAGAAGCACGGCGGCCGGCGGCTGGGCAGCTCCCGGCCCTCCCGACGGGCGTCGAGCTTCGCGAGGGCGAAGCGCCCGTCGTCGAGCGACTTCGAGACCCACTGGAGGTCATCCGGGTGGGCTGAGGCAGCCAGCGCGTCCTTCGCCCGCTCGTAGGCGCCGAGGGCGTCGTCGAAGTCGCGAGCGGCCTCGGGGTCCAGGGACTCGGGCACCGGTGTGTCGGCGATCTGCTGACCGAGCTGGGTCACGTCCTCCTCGGCGACTCGGCGCACCGCCTGCCAGCGGCGGTCAGCGAGCTCCTTGTTCTGCCGGGACGATCCCGCCGCGGCCTGCTTCTGCCGCGACTGCATGACGAGGATGACGCCGACGATGAGCAGGGCCATCAGGATCCATTCCATGCCCTCCACGATAACCGCCGGAGGCCCACGTCCGCCGCCGAAACCCGGTCCACAGGTGCGATCGCGGACCCCACGCCGATCCGTCCGGATTTCCGAAGCAACGAGCAATCCGAGAGCCGGACGAAGCCGGGATCGAGCCGCGCGATAGCGGACCGACCGGGAGGGCCGGTGGCCGGGATCAGACGGCCGGGCCGGTGAGTCCGGCCGACCGCCGTCAGGCCGACCGCCGTGCTACGGGGTCCGGGACTCAGGCCGCGGAGTCCTCGGTGTGGGCGGCGGCGGCCTGCTTGGAGTACGAGCGGACATAGACCGCGCGCATCAGCAGGGCCTCCCAGAGCGGCAGCGGCTTGGCTCCGCCGAGTCCGGACGCCCCGATCCAGGCCCGGGCGGCCTTCTCGACCACCATCGCGACCGCCTCGTGATCGGAGCCGAACACCAGGGCGCCCCGGCCGGGGACGAGGACGGCGTCGGCCCGCGGGCGCCGCTTCGGGGTCGATCGCAACGTGGCGACCCGGCGACCCGTGAGCTGCGCGAGGTCGTCGAGCACGGGCGGCAGCGACCGCCGCAGCGTCGAGAACCGCACGGTGAACGGGGCGGTCGACATCCAGGCCGGCGAGCCATCGCCCAGCTCGACAGGCTGCAGGCACGCGGGATCCCACGGGGCATCAGGATCGGCGGGCATGTGCGACCCCTCGTACGGGCGCTTGGCCACGACGTACGCCGCGCACGCCCGCTCCAACTCGGAGACCCGATCGAAGGCCTCCTCCAGCGTGCCGCCGACGGCGTAGGCCCCGTGGTTGGCCATCAGCACCGCGGGCCCCTGGCCAAGCGCGCCCACTGTTCCCTCGGTGATCTTCTTCGTGCCCGGGAGCGCGTAGGGAGCGCAGGGGACCTCGCCGAAGGGCGTGGGCACGGGCACCCGCGCGGCCGCGCAGATGGAGGCCGCGACCTGGTGCGTGTGCACGCCGGCCATCACCTCCGGTCGGCGTCGGTAGGTCTCACTGTGCAGCTTGCGTTCGCCGCTGGGCTTGTACTCCCCGGCCCACTCACCCGAGGCGAGGTCCACGCGCACGATCATCTTCGCGGTCAGGTCCGGGTAGGCGATCCCGCTGGGCGTGACGAGCATCGAGCGCTCGTCCAGTCGCACGCTCAGGTTCCCCCACGTGCGCGCCACCAGGCCATCGGCCAGCAGCCGGTGACCGGCATCGACGAGTTCGCGGCGGGCCTCGGCCTCGCTCACTGCCTGGCCCCCTCGACCTGGGCGAACACGCGGTCGAAGGCCGCCACGGCCTGGTCGATGGTGGCCTCGGTGTGCGCAGCGCTTGTGTAGAGGCGGGATCCCGCGAGTGTGATCACTCCCTCGGCTGTGTACGCCGCACCCATCTCCTCCATCACGGTCTTGCGCGCCTTGATCTCCTTGAGCTTCGCCGGGACCTCCCAGATCCGGTTGAAGTCCACCGCGAAGTGCAGCGTGCCGACGGTCTGCAGGTGCACGATCGAGCCCTGGTTGTAGGTCACGAACGGCAGGCCGCGTCGCGTGATGGACTCGCGCAACCCTGCGGTCAGGCGGTCGCCCATCGCGCCGGCCCTCTCGGGAGCGTTCTGCCGTTCCATCTCAACGAGGGTGAAGTACCCGGCTGCCGACGAGAGCGGGTTGGCAGCCATGGTGCCGCCGACGAGCGCCTTCTTGGACCCGGCCTCGAGTCCGGCGGCCAGCAGCTTCATGTGCTCCCGCTTGCCGCCCAGCCCACCGGCCGAGGGGTACCCGCCGGCGACGACCTTGCCGAACACCGTGAGGTCGGGCTCCACCCCGAAGTAGCCCTGCGCGCCGGCCATGCCGAGCCGGAACCCGGTGACGACCTCGTCGAAGATCAGCAGGGCTCCGTACTTGTCGCAGAGCTCGCGCACACCCGCGTTGAAGTCGCGTGGCAGAGGGCGCGTCCCGCTCTCCGGGCCGACCGGCTCGATCAGGACGGCGGCCGTCCCCCCGCGGGCCCGGTTGATCATCAGGGTCCGCTCGAGGGCGTCGAGGTCGCCCGGGAAGAACTCCTGCGTGTGCCGGAACACGTACTTCGGCACGCCGTGCGCCTCGTGGTGCCGGGTGCCCGGGATCCGCAGCCCGTAGGCCAGCTGGTCGGACCACCCGTGGTAGGCCCCGCCCATCTTGACCACGTTCTTCTTGCCGGTGGACAGCCGGGCGACCCGGATCGCGGCCATGCACCCCTCCGTGCCGGACCCGAGCATCCGGAACATCGGCACGGCCGGCATGTGGTCGGCGATGAAGCGCGCAAGCTTCAGCTCGTACTCGTGGAACAGGCCCGTCGACGGACCGCATGTGCGCAGCAGGTCGATCACCTGCTCGAGCACCTCCGGGGGGTTCGACCCCAGCACCGTGGGCCCGCCGGCCTGGAGGAAGTCGAGGTACTCGTTGCCGTCGAGGTCGTGGAGGTGGCAGCCCTCCGCCTTGGTGATCACCAGCGGGAAGGGCATGTTGAACGCGAGGTTGTGCTGCACGCCGCCGGGGATGTACTCCGCGGCCTCGGTGGTCATGGCCTTCGACGACTGGCAGCGCTTCTCGAAGTACTCGTCGAGGTAGCCCTGCAGCGCATCGCGTCGCAGGCGGCGGATCGGCTGGGCGATCAGGGCGTCGAGGTCGGCGATGACGCGGGGGACGTCGGGGTACTCGGTGATCGCGAAACCGTCAGCCACGGCATCCTCCTGGTGAGCGCTGTCTGGAGCCATCCAACCACCGCCACCGGGTCGATTCGCGGCCCGCCCCGGGCGGAGCGCGGTTGAGTCAGACGGCGTCGAGGAAGGCCACCGTCTGCGCGACGTACCAGGGCAGCTCCGCGCCGCGTTCGTGGAAGCCGACGTGACCTCCGGTGCGCGTGATCGCCCGACGAACGGGGGTGTCGGCCTCCAGCCGCGCCCAGTCGATCGCGTGGTACGGACCGGCGGGGATCATCGGATCATCGAGGGCATGCACCACCAACGTCGGCACGGTGATCCGCGGCAGGAACTGGGCGCTGGAGTTCACGACGTAGTACTCGGCGGCGTCGCGCCAGCCGTTGTGCTTGGCGGTGATGAGGTCGTCGAACTCGGTGAGTGTGCTGACCTTGGCGATGGCCGCACGCTCGTCGTCGGTGAGCGCGAGGCCGGAGTGCGCGGAGTCGGACTTCAGCTTGCTGACGAGGAACTTCTCGTAGAGGCCGAACATCCGCCGCTGCAGGTGCTCGTTGCCGACGCTGAGGTCGATCGGGGACGACACCGCGACGCCGCCGCGGACGGGGAGTCCCTCGAGCGGCTCACCCAGCAGCTTGAGGGTCACGTTCCCGCCGAGGGAGAAGCCGACGAGCGCGACCCCCTCAGCTCCGGGCTCGTCGGCCAGCGCCCGCAGGACTGTGCGCAGGTCCCCCGACCGGCCACCGTGGTAGAGCATCCGGCAGTGCTCGGAGGAGTCCCCGACCCCGCGCAGGTCCACGCGGGCGACGGCGTACCCGGCGCGCAGCAGGCCGAGCGTCGTGGCCCGGACGT
This sequence comes from uncultured Actinomycetes bacterium, assembly GCA_963700475.1. Classification (GTDB taxonomy): domain Bacteria; phylum Actinomycetota; class Actinomycetes; order S36-B12; family CAIYMF01; genus Prado023. Next base: position 182,641 of record CAVOXR010000009.1, on the reverse strand, counting down.
AGGTGGAGTCGATCGATCCGCCAAGGCCGTGGACGACGAGCGTCATCGGCCGGTCGGGGCGTGGACCGATCCGTGGTCGATGGATGCGCACGGCCAGCGCATCGCCCGAACCATCGGTCATGGCGACGAGCAGGCGCTGCTCGGTGGAAACCGCTGCGAGGTCGTGCTGGCGGGGGCGGATCCGGTCGGCGACGGTCTGCAGGTTGCCGGTCAGCCACGGCGGTGCCGGGGTGAAGCCGGCATTGATGATGTCGGTCACGAGAGCCCGAGGACGCTCTTGATCGTGCGAACGACGCCGTTGTCGGTGTTCTCCGGGGCGCGGAAGCGCGCTCGTGCGGCCAGCTCCGGGTGGGCGTTGGCCATCGCGAACGAGTAGGTGGCCTCGTCCATCATCTCCAGATCGTTGAGGAAGTCGCCGAACACCATCGTCTGGTCCCGGGTGATGCCCAGGGCCTGCTGGATGTGGCGGATCCCGCTGCCCTTGTTGGCGTGCATGTCCATGACGTCGAGCCAGTGCTGGCCGGACACCACCACCTGGTGGGTGTCGAGGAAGTGCGCGTAGGCCGGCGCGGACACATCCTCGGAGGACTCGAAGTCGTAGATCGCGACCTTCAGGATGTCGTCATCGACCGTGTTCAGGTCCTCGACGATCTGCAGCCGGTGGTAGTACTTGTCGACCTCAGCCAGGAACGGCGCGTCCCTGCGCTCGATGTAGGCCGAGGCCTTGCCGCACAGGACCGCCCCGACGTCCGCGCCACGCGCGTTGAGGTCGCGGGCGACGTCGATCAGCTCGCGGGCGACCTGCCGGTCCAGGCAGTCCGAGCTCAGCTCGCGCCCGTCGCGGACGACGTACGTCCCGTTCTCGGCGATGAACACGACCTCATCGGCGATCGGCTCGAACCGCTCGAGGAGGTTGTAGTACTGCCGGCCGGATGCAGGGCAGAACACGACCCCGCGCTCGTGCAGGGCGTCGATGAGCGGCCAGAAGTCGTCGTGGATCGCGTCGTCGTCGTCGAGCAGCGTGCCGTCCATGTCGCAGGCGATCAGCCGGATGTCGGGGACGGTGTCGAACTCGAGCGGCTCGACAGGCTCGGTGGCGAGCGTGTCACTGGGCGGGGTGGGCTCGGCTCCGGTCACCCGGGCATCCTCCCACCCCACGTCCCCCGCCCGCCGCGCCAACATCGCGCGGGGAGTGATTTCACCTCGCGCGTGTCCCGCCTCGCGTCCCTGTCCCTCGTCCGGCGCCGCCCCGGCGCGTTCCACATCCCTGCCGCCGCCACTCGGGTGGGCGCGGCCGTGCTCCCACCCGCCTCGTGCCTTCCCCGCTCCCGTCACGTCGCGCGCACACCATCAGTGCTCGTCAAGGACTTGGGATGATGCCCTCATGCCCGCGATCCACTGGAAGCACCGCACCGGAGCTGACTCCGCCAGGTTCCTTGGGACGGAGGCCGCCGGGCTGGAGTGGCTGCGAGTGCCGGGCGGGCCCCGTGTGCCGGCGATCGTCGAGGTCGGCCCCTCCCGGCTGGGGATGGAGCGCGTGGTCGAGGGGCGCCCGACTCGGGAGATGGCCGAGCAGTTCGGGCGACAGCTGGCCGTTCTCCACGGCTCAGGGGCACCGTCGTACGGCTGCCCCCCGCCCGGCGCTCCGGGCCCGGACGGCTGGATCGGTGACCTCACGATGCCCTACGCGGCTCGGAGCACGTTCACGGAGTTCTGGGCGCTGGACCGGATCGCCGTGACGGCCCGGATGGCGCGCGACCGCGGCGGGCTGGATACGGCGCAGGTGGCGGAGGTCGACCGGTTCGTCGCCGACCTCCTCGCCGGCGGTATCGACGCAGGTCCGCCCGCTCCCCCGGCGCGTGTGCACGGCGACCTGTGGAGCGGCAACGTCCTCTGGGGCGCCGACGGGCACGTGTGGCTGATCGATCCCGCCGCACACGGTGGCCACCCCGAGTCCGACCTGGCGATGCTCGCGCTGTTCGGAGTGCCCCATCTCGACCAGATCATCAGCGGCTACCAGGAGGTCCATCCGCTGGCGCCCGGCTGGCAGGCACGGATCCCCCTGCACCAGGCCTGGCCGCTGCTGGTCCACGCCGCCCTGTTCGGCGGCGGCTACGGCGACTCGGCACTCACCGCGCTGCGCCGCGCCCGCGGCTGACCGTGGGGCGTGCGGACCCGCCTACCGACCACCGCTCGGGCCGCGGCATCGCGAGCCCCCGGCGCGCCCAGCCGCCGCCCCGGGATCGAGCGTGGTGCCGTCCGCCAATCAGCTGCCCGGCAGTCGATCCTCGTGGAGGGCAATCGCCCTGCGCATCGCGCTGCGGGCGCGCTTGCGGTCACCCGCGGCGTCGTAGGCGGTCGAGAGCTCGAACCAGCGCTCCCACGACTCGGGGTCTGCCTCCGCCCGCGTGCGCACCTCCGCGAAGTGGGCGTCGGCGGCTGCCCGCATGGGACGGCCCGACGGGCGCCGGGGCAGGTCGTCCACCGGGAGCTCTCCGCGTGCGGCCAGCTCGTGGCCGAGTGCCTCGGTGGCCCTCCCGAACTGCCACTCGCGCCACAGCATCCACAGGCCGATGACCGGGAACGCCAGGATCGCCACCCCGAGCATCACCGGGATGATCCCGCCCGCCTGGATGAAGTCGATCGCTCGGGACGCCGTGAACAACAGGTACGCGCCGAGCAGCACGGCCATGACGGCCGCCATGCGCTTGCCGGTCATGGAAAGTCCGCTCAGCCGTCCAGGCCGAGGAAGCCGTCGATCCCGACCGTCAGCCCCGGCGTCGAGGCCACGTTGCGCACAGCCAGTAGCACACCGGGCATGAAGCTGGCCCGGTCGAAGGAGTCGTGCCTCAGGGTGAGGGTCTCCCCCGGTCCCCCGAGCAGCACCTCCTGGTGGGCGACGAGCCCCTGGAGCCGCACGGCGTGGACGTGGACTCCATCCACAATCGCTCCTCGAGCCCCTTCGAGCTCCGAGGTGGTGGCGTCGGGCATGTCCGGGCTGCCCGCCTCAGCTCGGGCAGCTGCGACGAGCTGCGCCGTTCGAGTGGCGGTGCCCGAGGGCGCATCGGCCTTGCGCGGGTGGTGCAGCTCGACGATCTCGACCGACTCGAAGTGCGGTGCCGCGGCGGCGGCGAAGCGCATCATCAGCACGGCGGCGATCCCGAAGTTCGGGGCGATCACCGCTCCCGTGCCCGGAGAGACCTCCAGCCAGGCGCGCACCTGATCGAGCTTCCCGGCGTCGAAGCCGGTGGTGCCGACCACTGGGTGGATCCCGGCTCCAATGAGGAACTCGAGGTTGCCCATGACCGACTCGGGATGGGTGAAGTCCACGGCCACCTGAGCTCCGGCTGCAACCAGCTCCTCGAGCTCGTCGCCCACGTCGAGGCTCGCCACCAGCTCAAGGTCGTGGGCGTCGTAGACCGCCTTGACGACCTCGGACCCCATCCGCCCCCGCGCACCCAGCACACCCACACGAATCGTCACCCGGGCATTGTCCCATCAGACCCCGGACGCGTCGCGCGCTGCCTTGTGCCGAACCTGACCACGCTCGGTGTCCCATTCGCAGAAGGGGCGGTGATCCGGGGCGGCGAGCATCCGGGGCTCGACGGAGGCCCACCTCCCCGCCCGTCAACCCAGTCAGGTCGAATGCACACGATTCGTGCGCATAGAGCCGGGTCCCTCGGGTTCGGTCAGCCGATCGCACATGAGATGAGCGATTAGGGTGCCCGCCAGAGGGCCAAAACGCGCAATCAGTGTGCGGTCGACCACTGGGCCGGCCATCGCCTGCTCGTAACGGTTCGTTTCGTGCGCGGTGGTGCCCGATGCCCGGGCCTCAGCCCAACGAGAACTGCCGGGACTCCTCGAACGGGCCGATGACCGTCAGGGACTTGGGAACCGACAGGATCGCAGCCGCCTCGTGCGCGATGTCGTCGATCGTGACTCCGTCGATGCGGGCCAGCAGCCCGTCGATGCTCGGGAGGTCGCCGGTGGAGAGGTCAGCGCTGCCGATGCGGCTCATCCGGGAGCCGGTGTCCTCGAGGCCGAGGACGATCGAGCCCTTGCTCTGGCCCTTGCCGCGCTCGAGCTCCTCGGGGGTCAGGCCGTTGCGGGCGACCTCGTCGAGACCGGCGATCGTGAGCTCGAGCACCTGGTCGACCTTGTTCGGAAGGCACCCGGCGTAGGCGCCGAAGAGCCCCACGTCGGAGTAGCCGGTGCTGAAGGCGTACACCGAGTACGCCAGGCCGCGGCGTTCGCGGATCTCCTGGAACAGTCGCGAGGACATCCCCCCTCCCAGCGCCGTGCTCAGGATGCTCAGGGTGTAGCGGCGCTTGTCGGCGCGCGCCACCCCGGGCACACCCACGACGAGATGGGCTTGCTCGGTGGGGCGGGAGACGACCCGGACGCCCGAGGTGGTCGCCACGTCCAGCCCGCCGCGGCGTGCCGGCAGCGCGCGGACGGACGGATCCCCCAACGCCCCGGCGGAACGGAAGGCCTCGGTCACCAGGCGCACGACCTCGTCGTGGTCCACCGCGCCAGCGGCCGAGACGACCATCGCGTGCGGCTTGTAGCGCTCGCGGTAGAAGGAGTCGATCGCATCCCGGGTGATGCCGGCGATCGTGTCGTGGGTGCCCAGGATGGAGCGACCGAGGTCGGTCTCGCCGTACATGCCGAGCATGAACTCGTCGTGGACGAGGTCCGAGGGATCGTCGTCGCGCATGGCGATCTCCTCGAGGATCACCCCGCGCTCGGCGTCGACGTCCTCGGCGCGGATCAGCGCGGAGGTGACGATGTCGCTGATCACATCGATGGCCAGCGGCAGGTCACGGTCGAGCACCCGGGCGTAGAAGCAGGTGTGCTCCTTGGAGGTGAACGCGTTCATCTCGCCGCCGACGGAGTCGAGGAGCGAGGAGATCTCCATCGCCTCGCGGCGGCGCGTGCCCTTGAAGAGCAGGTGCTCGAGGTAGTGCGCCGAGCCCATCTGGGCGTGCGACTCGTCGCGCGAGCCGACTCCCACCCAGATGCCGAACGCGGCCGAGCGGACGCCCGGCACGTGCTCGGTGATGATCCGCAGTCCCCCGGGCAGGACGGTCCGGCGGACCAGTCCCCCCTGGTCGGGGGTCAGCAGGGTGACGGTGGAGCCCGGCTCCTGGTCAGGATCGATCGACCAGGAGCCGGGCAGCACAGCCGTCATGCGACTCAGGCCTCGCCCTCGCCGGCAGCCTGCTCGTCGGAGGAACCCTCGGAGGCGGCGTCAGCCGAACCCTCGCCCGGGGCGTCCTCGATGACCGGCTGCAGCGACAGCTTGCCGCGGGAGTCGACCTCCTTGATCTCGACCAGGAGCTTCTGGCCGACCTGGACGACGTCCTCGACGTTGGTGATGCGGCCCTTGTTGGGGGCCAGCTTCTTCAGCTCGCTGATGTGCAGCAGGCCGTCCTTGCCGGGCAGCAACGAGATGAACGCGCCGAACGTGGTGGTCTTGACCACGGTGCCCAGGTAGCGCTCGCCGACCTCGGGCATCTGCGGGTTGGCGATGGCGTTGATCATCGTGCGCGCAGCCTCGGCCGACTCACCGTTGGTGGCACCGATGTAGATCGTGCCGTCGTCGGTGATGGTGATGTCGGCGCCGGTCTCGTCCTGGATGGTGTTGATCATCTTGCCCTTGGGCCCGATCACCTCGCCGATCTTGTCGACCGGGATGTTCACGGTGATGATCCGCGGGGCCAGGACGCTCATCTCGTCCGGGACGTCGATGGCCTCGGCCATGACCTCGAGGATCGCCAGGCGGGCGTCGCGGGCCTGGGTCAGGGCACCGGCCAGCACCGAGGCGGGGATGCCGTCGAGCTTGGTGTCCAGCTGCAGGGCGGTCACGAAGTCCTTGGTGCCGGCGACCTTGAAGTCCATGTCGCCGAAGGCGTCCTCGGCGCCGAGGATGTCGGTGAGCGCCACGTAGCGGGTCTCACCGTCGACCTCGTCGGAGACCAGGCCCATCGCGATGCCCGCGACCGGGAACTTCAGCGGCACACCGGCGTTGAGCAGCGACAGCGTCGAGGCGCAGACCGAGCCCATCGAGGTGGAGCCGTTGGAGCCCAGGGCCTCGGAGACCTGCCGGATGGCGTAGGGGAACTCCTCCTTGCTGGGCAGCACGGGCAGCAGTGCCCGCTCGGCCAGCGCGCCGTGGCCGATCTCGCGGCGCTTCGGCGAACCGACGCGGCCGGTCTCGCCGGTGCTGTAGGGCGGGAAGTTGTAGTTGTGCATGTAGCGCTTGCGCGTCTCGGGCGAGAGCGTGTCGAGCTGCTGCTCCATCTTGAGCATGTTCAGCGTGGTGACGCCCATGATCTGGGTCTCGCCGCGCTCGAACAGTGCCGAGCCGTGGGCCCGCGGGACGACCTCGACCTCGGCCGAGAGCGGACGGATGTCCGTCAGGCCACGGCCGTCGATGCGGACCTGGTCGCGCAGGATGCGCTGGCGGACCAGCTTCTTGGTCACCGAGCGGAACGCTGCGCTGACCTCCTTGTCGCGGCCGGCGAACTGCTCGGCCAGGCGCTCGGCGGCAAGGCCCTTGACCCGGTCGGTCTCGGCCTCGCGCTGCTGCTTGTCGGCGATCACCAGGGCGGCGGCCAGCTCGTCGCTGATCGCGGCCTCGACGGCGTCGTACGCGTCGGGCTGGTAGTCGAGGAACACCGGGAACTCCACGGTCTCCTTGGCGGCCTTGGCGGCCAGCGCGGACTGCGCGTCGCACAGGATCCGGATGAAGCCCTTGGCGGCCTCGAGGCCCTCGGCGACGACCTGCTCCGTCGGGGCCTTGGCGCCCCCGGCGACGAGCTCGACGGTGTTGGCGGTGGCCTCGGCCTCGACCATCATGACGGCGACGTCGTCACCGGCGACACGGCCGGCGACGACCATGTCGAACACCGCACCCTCGAGCTGCTCGTGGGTCGGGAAGGCCACCCACTGGCCGCGGATGAGGGCGACGCGGGTGGCGCCGATCGGGCCGGAGAACGGCAGGCCGGACAGCTGGGTCGACATCGACGCGGCGTTGATGGCCACGACGTCGTAGAGGTGCGCGGGGTTCAGGCTCATCACGGTGATGACGACCTGGACCTCGTTGCGCAGGCCCTTGACGAACGTGGGGCGCAGCGGGCGGTCGATCAGGCGGCAGGTGAGGATCGCGTCCTCGCTGGGCCGGCCCTCGCGTCGGAAGAACGAGCCGGGGATGCGCCCGGCGGCGTACATCCGCTCCTCGACGTCGATCGTCAGGGGGAAGAAGTCGAACTGGTCCTTGGGGTGCTTGCCGGCCGTGGTGGCCGACAGCAGCATGGTGTCCTCGTCGAGGTAGGCCACGGCGGAGCCGGCGGCCTGACGGGCGAGGCGCCCGGTCTCGAAGCGGATGGTGCGGGTGCCGTAGGCGCCGTTGTCGATGACAGCCTCGGATGAATGGATCTCGGGACCCTCCACGGGTGCCCTCCTTGTGTGTTGGGAGGGTCGGCGCCGGTGCGGGCCTTGGATAGAAGTCCTCGGAACCGTTGGCGGGGTCGACGTCGTGTCGCCCCTCGGCTCGTTCCGGGGACCACCACCGCAAGACCATGCGTGGGGCCGGACCCTCAGTGTTGTGTTGTGTCGTGCGGGAAGTGCGGGGTGCCGCGCGCCGGGGCGGACCTTGAGGCCCAGCAGGGCCGGCGCGATGGCGCGAGCAGGTGGCGCAAGCGCCAGGAGCGGCACCCGTGGGGTACCGCTCCTGGGACTGCTAGCGCCGGATGCCGAGGCGCTCGATGAGCGCGCGGTACCGCTCGATGTCGGTGGCCTGCAGGTACTTGAGCAGGCGGCGACGCTTGCCGACCAGCAGCAGCAGGCCACGCCGGCTGTGGTGGTCGTGCTTGTGGGTCTTCAGGTGCTCGGTCAGGTCCGCGATGCGCTTGGTGAGCATTGCGATCTGGACCTCGGGGCTGCCGGTGTCGCCCTCTTTGGTTCCGTACTCGGCGATGATGGACGTCTTGGTGTCCGTGTCAAGGGGCATGGAGACTCTGTGTTCCTCTCGGGCGCGTGGATCACCAGCGGCCTTCTGCCTGGCTGGTTCAAGTCGCGGTCCTCGGGGCGCCCGCCCCATGGCCGTCAGGTCACAAGGGTACCAGAGGGGGCATGTGGGGCTGGTCAGTCACGGGGCTGAGGTCCGTCAGGCGCCGCCGAGGGCACGCGTCACCCGAGGAGGTGAGTCCGGAACCCGCCGTCGCTGGCGCGATCTGCGGCGTTCGTCGGGACGTAGGACTCTGTCAGGCCAATTCGGGCAGGAGTTGTATTGGGTGCGTAGGCGAATATGCCCGACAGGGCAGCACGTTCGCGCGTACCTCTGCCCGGCTCGGGTGATGTCGCCCCCGAGTACAGGAGGGCGCAATGATCTCGTCGATCCACAGGACATTCGCATCCGATCGCGGCAGCACACGGTGGTGGGCCGCGATCGCGTCGGCCGCGATGATCGTGGCCAGCGTGTCCCTTCCGGCCATGGCTGCGGAGGGCGATCCCCCGCCCCCGACCGATTCGGCGGTCGTCCAGGCGGAGCAGCCGGCGGACGTCGTCGCTGAGGCGGAGGTGGTGGCACCCGCCGAGGACCCCACGCCGGCTGAGGAGCCGGTGGTGGAGGAGCCGCAGCGAACCTGCACCGGTCGACGAGCCCGCACCGGTCGCGGAACCGGCCGTGGCCGAACTGACGGCGGACCAGGTGGAACAGCCCGCGAGCGATGAGCCTGCAGGTGACCTCGCCGGTCACGGACGACGCGACCGAGCAGCGAAGCAGAACTCGCGCCGGAGCCCAGTCGGCCGAGGTCCGAAGCCGATCCGATCTCGGCCACGACGTCGCGCCGGCTCAGCCGACCGAGGTCGCCGAGGATCCGAGGCTGAAGCGCCGCCCGTCGATGACGGCGCCGAGGCCGCGCCTGCGGCACCCGCCGATCCGACCTGCCTTCGGCCCGATCGAGGGCGCTGACCCGCGGACCGCCGATCGGCGAGCCGACGATCAGCCGTGACCGGAGCAGGCAGGGTACGAACCGAATCGCAATGACACCATCGGGCAGACATGGACCCGTCGGGACAGGCACTGGCAGGACGCTGATCGCTTCTTCCTGCCGTGGTACTTCGTGTCCGACTACGACGTGACCGCGACCGGTGACCAGACCGGCCGAGTGGCGACGGCGACCTTCACGGACGCCGCCAACTACGTCAGCTTCGACTTCCTGGCGTCAGAGCCAAGCACCTACGACCACAGCACTGGGGGCGGTGCATACAACGACCGCACCATCGGCACCGACGTGGTGGAGTCCCTCGAGGGTGGCGACTTCGTCTGCGGTGACACCGTGACCTTCCTCACGCAGATCGCCCTCGACGGAACCCAGACGAAGCCCGACAACGCCTCGACCCTCGAGATGAAGTACGACTTCACCCTGGATTCGACCGGGCAGTCCGGTGTGGCGCTCGGTCCGTGACGGATGTCAAGGTCAACTACGGGGTCGTGTCCAACGGCGCTGGACCCGGGGGCACGATCGGTGGGATGGACGACGACCTCGGCAGCAAGGTGGTCTGCGTGGTCACCAGACCGCACCGGACGTGACGAGCCTCCGTACTTCACGGCCGGCGAGGACAACGTGCTCACCCTGAAGATCGACGACCTCGAGGGAACCGAGGTTGTCATCCTTCGCATCGACGTGCAGATCTCGTGCCAATTCGAGGGCGAGCCCACAGGCAACCTTCAAGCAGCCCTGCTCAGCGCCACCGTCACCGCTCCCGCTGCCGGGCTGTGCAGCGGCGCCCAGACGGTGCCGTTCAAGTCGACACCCGACCTGGTGTCCTTCAGCCGTCTCATCGTGGACAAGGTCACCGACCCGTCCGGGACCAGCTGGACCTGTTCGATTTCAGCGTGACGGCGCCCGGAGGTCGAGTGCCCGCGTACGAGGCACTGTTCTCACTGGCTGACGGGACAACTCCCTTCGACAACGTCGTCTCACCGTCAACGGCGGACCTCGGCGCGACCCCGACACTGATCGCCGGCGACTACACGATCGAGGAGCTCACACCGCTCCCGACGGGGTGGCAGTTCGACGACGTGACCTGCACGAGCAGTATGGAGACCGCCGACGTGACGTACTCAAGTCGGACGGCGGTCGTCACCCTGCGCGAGGGCGAGACCGTCACCTGCACGTTCGAGAACTCGATCATGCCCGGATCGATCCGGGCCTTGAAGTACGAGGACCTGAACGGCAACGGGAACCGCGACACCGGTGAGCCGGTCCTCCCCGGCTGGACGATCTTCATGGACGAGAACGGCAACGCCGGTCTGGACCTCGGGGAGCGCTCGGCCGTGACGGACGCGCTCGGCACGGTCGTCTTCGACAACGTGATGCCGGGGTCCGAGTACCGCGTCTGTGAGGTTCCGCAGGCTGGCTGGATCAACACCGAGCCCGGCGACCCGGCCAACTGCTGGGGTGACGTCCTGGTGGAACCGGGCCAGCAGCGCTCGATCGAGTTCGGCAACTTCCAGCTCGGCACCAAGTCGGGCATGAAGTTCATCGATGTCGACGGCGACGGCAAGCCGTACGAGCAGGGGGTTGACACCCCCAAGCCCGGTCACGTGATCGCGCTGATTGAGGAGAGCGACCTGGCCGAGGGTCTCCAGTTGCCCAGCGAGACCGACGCCGACACGGTGGTCTCGGTGGTCAGCACGGACGCGCAAGGGCGCTACGCCTTCACGTCGATGCTCAGGCCGATGACGACGTACTACGTCGTCGAGCGCTGCCCACTCGGGTGGGTGCAGACCTACCCGAACAGCGACGGGAAGCTCGGAACGTGCGACTACTACACGCTCAGCGATCTGCCGTCGGGCTTCGAGGAGACCGACAACGACTTCGGCAACTTCCGGCTCGGCTCCAAGTCGGGCTACAAGTGGAACGACCTCGATGGCGATGGAACCTGGGATGAGGGCGAGCCTCCCATCCCCGGCGTGACCATCGAGCTGCGCTCCGGTGACGCCGTCGTCGCGAGCACGACCACCGACGCCCAGGGGTACTACGAGTTCGTGGGCCTGACCGCCGGGAGCTACACCGTCGCAGAGGTCTGCATGGCCGGGTGGGTCCAGACCTACCCGACGACCGACGGGACCGAGGAGTCCTGCGGTGACGGGGTCCACTCGATCACCGTCATCTCGGGGTATGCCGAGGAGGACAACAACTTCGGCAACTTCGCCCTCGGGACGAAGGGCGGGTACAAGTGGAACGACCTCGACGGCGATGGGAAGTGGGATGAGGGTGCAGAGCTCGGAAGCTCCGAGGCCGGCACCGCCGGTCCGGCCGAGCCAGCACTGGCCGGTTGGACGATCAACCTGCTCAGCGACGGGAAGGTCATTGACACCGACACCACCGACGCAGAGGGCTACTACGAGTTCGCTGGCCTGAGCGCCGGGACCTACCAGGTCGCCGAGGCGTGCCCCGCTGGATGGATGCAGACCTTCCCGCCGACGTCGGGACCCTGCGGCAGCGGCATCCACGAGTTCACCGTGGGCTCGGGGTTCATCGAGACCGAGAACAACTTCGGCAACTTCCAGCTCGGCACAAAGGCTGGGATCAAGTGGGACGACCTTGATGGCGACGGCGTCATGGATTCCGGGGAGCCGCCGATCTCAGGGTGGACGATCACTCTGTGGAAGGAGACCGGGAAGGCCGCTGGCCTGCAGGTCGACGGCGCGACGCTGGACACGGCCAAGGCCGTGACGACCGACGCGGCCGGCAAGTACGTCTTCGGGTCGTTGATGGCCGGCACGTACTACGTGGTCGAGGACTGCCCCGCTGGGCTGGATCCAGACGTTCCCGAACACCGACAAGGACACGGCGACGTGCGACTACTACACGATCACCGTGACCTCCGGGTTCAGTGACCTGAACAACGACTTCGGCAACTTCAAGCTGGGCGCGAAGTCCGGGTACAAGTGGAACGACGTGACGCCCAACGGCGTCTGGGACACCGGTGAGCCGGGCATCAACGGCGTGACCATCCAGCTGTGGACCGACGTCGATGGCAGCGGGACTGTCACCACCGTCGACACCATCGCCGCGACGACGGTGACCGCCAAGGGCGGCCCGCGGGCGACGGATGGCTACTACGCCTTCACGGGCCTCAAGGCCGGGAAGTACGTGGTCGCCGAGGTGTGCCAGGCGGGGTGGGTCCAATCCGCCCCGGCGCCCGTCGGCGGGGTGTGCGGGACCGGCGTCCACCCGATCGCGGTGGCCTCCGGCTACACGGATGTCGAGAACAACTTCGCCAACTACAAGCCGGGTGTCCCGACGCTGGACAAGTCGTCTGTGCCGGCTGAGGGCGCCGTCGAACTGGACGACGTCATCACCTTCACCGTGACGGTAGGGAACATCGGCGGGTGCCGTGATCAGCGGCCCGGTGGTGGACACGCTCCCGCTCGGCCTGAAGGCCGTGGCCGGGACGGCCACCGGTGGCGGGGTGATCAGTGCCGATGGACGGTCGGTCACCTGGCAGGTGACGCTGGCGCCCGCGGCGAGCCTGACGTTCTTCTACCAGGCAGAGGTTGTGGACGCTGAGGTGGTGGACGGCCAGACCCTGGTCAACGTCGCGACCTTCCTCGGCATGAGCGACTCGACCACGCACACGGTGGAGATCCCAGAGGCCATCGTCGCCGGGGTCGAGGAGGAGGAAGTCGTGGCGGCCGAGGAGATCGCAGCGACGGGAGCTAGCGGCGTCGGATCGCTCCTGACGGTGGCGTTCCTGGCGCTCCTGGCGGGTGGCCTGTTGGTGGTCGCTAGATCGGAGGCGCCGTCCCCAGCGGTGACCGACTGTGGCGGATGACCGTCACTCCCGGTGAGTGACACCGCAGTGCCCGGTCCGGTCTCTGCGGGCCGGGCACTGCAGCGTGAGTCGGTGATCTCCGGAGCGAAGGCGATTGCCTCGATCGCGCAACCGGCATCACTTGGGAAGGAGTGCGCGCCACCGCCAGCAGCCGTCCCGACTGGCCCCGGGTTCGGACAGATGGACGGGCATGTTCCCACCCCTCGGTGCCACTGATGGTCCCTCGATGCCCACGAGGGGGGCGTTGGTGAGTGGTATGTCGGCGGCGATCGCGCGTTGAGCAAGCCCCCATTCGGGGGACATGTACCGGGCCGACCATCGACGGTCCGTAATCGATCGAGCACATGAAGCAAGTTCTTTGACACCCCTTTTCGGGCAGGAGGAACATTGCGCTATCAGGCGAGTCTTGCTCGACGTATGGGTCGATCGGTCCGGAACCCTCAGGACCTAAGTCCCGAGCCGAGCGCAAGTTGCGGCAGTTCCTAGGAGGAACGAATGTTCACATCCAAGCGGAAGCTCTTCAGCTCCGAGCGCGGTGCGGCAACGAGCTGGTTGGCGGGCATCACGTCCGCTGCCCTCATCCTTGCTGCCGTCGCTCTGCCAGCCACGGCTACAGAAGGTGACGGTGTCGACGGCACCAGAGAGCCAGGCCTCCGAGACGATCCTGACACCCGAGGAGCTAGCGGCGGCCGAAGCCGAGCCGCTGCCGCCAAGGCCGCCGAGGAGCAGGCCGCCGCAGACGCCGCTGCCAAGGCCGCCGAGGAGCAGGCCGCCGCAGACGCCGCTGCCAAGGCCGCCGAGGAGCCAGGCCGCCGCGACGCCGCTGCCAAGGCCGCCGAGGACCAGGCCGCCGCCGACGCCGCTGCCAAGGCCGCCGAGGACAGGCCGCCGCCGACGACCCGGCGCCGAGACCAGGCCGCCGCCGACGCACCGGCCGCCGAGCCGCCGGATTTTGTGATCGTGAATCCCTCGAGACTACTGATCCCACTCCTCGCGGATGACGGCACCACGCCCGACAACAACAGTCCTCCGGTGGAGGAGAACGTCGCTGTCTCGGACAACCCGACCATCACCACCGACAAGGCCGACTACCCGCCGGGCGCCACCGTCACCATCACCGGTGAGGGCTGGGCTGGTGGCGAGGCCGTCCACATCTACGTCAATGACGAGAGCTCCAAGAGCTGGAACCACAACAGCGATCCCGACCCGGTTGCGGACGTCAACGGCAGTTTCACGTACAGCTTCACCCTTCCCATCTGGTTCGTCTCCAACTACACCGCCATGGGCGACCGGCAGGATCGTCCGGCAAGGTCGCGACCGTCGACTTCACTGACCTGTCGATCGGCACGTACGACCAGTGCTCGAACGACGACGGTGACGGCTATCGCGACGGGAATCCCGGCGACTGCCACTGGATCAACGGGAACCTCAACGGCAACAACTCCATCTACCCGGAGGGTGACGCGACGGTTCAGCGCGTCTGGCTGACCGACTTCCCGCCAGGCAGCACGCACACACTGACTCTGCAGTACGGGACCACCAAGGGCGGGAAGCACGCATACGACTTCCTGACCACCTGGAACTGGTCCGAGAATCGTGGATCGAACTTGCGGACCGGTGCATCGGCATCGGCGCCGGATGCTTGACGGCCGCCGAGACTGTCCTGGACATCCCGCAGGATCCCAACGTTCCGGATTCGTTCGAGCCGAGCGCCCCTGGGGCGCGTCAGTTCACGATGCGCGGCGGAACGCTGAATTCGGCGACAACCCCGACCATCTTCAGCGGCACGTACGCTGGCGACAGCGAGACTCGAATCACGATCAGTTTCACGGTGCCCAGTTCAGGACCCATGTGCGACGCTCAAGGGTGTGACGTTGCCCTTTGGTTCGGCGCGCATGTGGCCTTTGAAGGGGACTGGGGAGCGGGAACTGGGGCCGCCAGCATCCCCGGCTCGCCCTATCACGTCGCCCTCGCGCTCATCGACACAGGCTCCATCGGCAAGCGCGACAACCAGATGCAGGCGAGCGCAGTCGTGCCGCCGCCGCCAGGCACGGTCAACGTTCGCAAGTTCGAGGACGAGAACGCGAATGGGACCAAGGATGGTGCCGGCGAACCAGGCATCGCCGGTTGGAGGGTTTACGTCTTCCAGAACGAGGCCGGCTATCCGCAGGTTGATGGGGACGAGACCACGTTGGGGGTGGATCCGTTCCTGACCGGTACCGACGGCACGCTGACCATCTCTCTGATTCCCGGGAGCTATCTGATCTGTGAGTCCGCGCAGAACGGTGGTAGTGGTTGGACGCAGTCCTTCCCCACCACCACGAGTTGCGCCGACGCAATTGTCGATGGCGACACACTGGCGGCGAAAGGCCACTTGGTGACCGTCGTCTCGGATGACACGCATCCAGAGACTGGCTTCTTCGACTTCGGCAACTGGCGTACCGCGACGAAGTCGGGGATGAAGTTCGAGGACCTGAACGCTGACGGTGTCAAGGACGACGGTGAGCCTGGCGTTGGGGGCGTGACGATCAAGGCGTTCCGCGACGACGATGGTGATGGGGTCAAGGACGCCGGCGAGATCGGCACCCCGGACTACACCGCCACCACGGCGGAGACCACCGGGGCGTACTCGATGAGCATGACCCCGGGTAAGTACTGGGTCTGTGAGGTCGTGGCCGGCAGCTGGACCCAGTCGTTCCCGTCCGGCACCACCTGCTCCGGGATCACCGGGGTCGGCGCTGGCGGCTACTACATCGATCTGGACTCCAACGAGACCGACTCCGGAAACGACTTCGGCAACTGGCGTACCAGCGACGAAGTCGGGGATGAAGTTCGAGGACCTGAACGCTGACGGTGACAAGGACGACGGTGAGCCCGGCGTTGGGGGCGTGACGATCAAGGCGTTCCGCGACGACGATGGTGACGGGGTCAAGGACGCCGGCGAGACTCGGCACCCCGGACTACACCGCCACCACGGCGGAGACCACCGGGGCGTACTCGATGAGCATCGACCCCGGGTAAGTACTGGGTCTGTGAGGTCATGGCCGGCAGCTGGACCCAGTCGTTCCCGTCCGGCACCACCTGCTCCGGGATCACCGGGGTCGGCGCTGGCGGCTACTACATCGATCTGGACTCCAACGAGACCGACTCCGGAAACGACTTCGGCAACTGGCGACCAGCGACGAAGTCGGGGATGAAGTTCGAGGACCTGAACGCTGACGGTGTCGACGACGACGGTGAGCCGGCCCGGTCGGGGCGTGCACCGATCAACGCCTCCGCCGACGAACGGCGACGGGGCCTCACCAGGACGACGGCGACCTGGGATCGGCGCCACCGGACACGACCGCCACCACGGCGGACGACCACCGGTCGCTCGACGATCAGACCCCGGGCAAGTACATCGTGTCTGTGAGGTCGTACCCGGCAGCTGGACCCAGTCGTGCCCGTCCAGACCACCGTGCGTCCGGCCCTCTCCGGGGTCGGCGCTGGGCGGCTACGCGATCGACCTGGACTCCAACGAGACCGACTCCGGACAACGACTTCGGCAACTTCCGCGCACCGCGACCAAGTCCGGGATACAAGTTCGAGGACCTGAACGCCGACGGTGACGACGAGGACGACGGTCGAGCCCGGCCTTGGGCGGCGTGACGATCAACGCCTACGCCGACCTGACGACGGTGACGGGGTCAAGGACCCGGCGAGACTCGCACCCCGGACGTACGACCGACCGACCACGGCCGAGATCACCGGCGACCTACTCGATGACGCTCGACCCCGGGCAAGTACATCGGTCTGTGAGGTCGAGCCAGGCCGGCTGGACCCAGTCTGCTCCGGCCAACACGGTGTGTGACGCTGGCGCCCTCGGCGCTCGAGAAGGGCGGCTACGCGATCACCCTGGACTCCAACGAGCACCGAGACCGGACAACGACTTCGGCAACTTCCGCCAGGCGACCAAGTCCGGCACAAGTTCGAGGACCTGAACGTTCATGCTCGATCCGGGCAAGTACATCGTCTGTGAGGATCTGACCGGGAAGACCGGCTGGATCCAGTCCGGACCGGCCGGCACCAAGTGCGCCGCCGTGTCCGCCCTGGCCGACGGTGGCTACGCGGCCACGGTCACCTCCAACTCCAGCGACACCAGCCTGAACTTCTACAACTTCCAGCTTGTCACCCTTGCGGGCGACAAATGGCTGGATGTCAACGGTGACGGTATCCGGGATGAGGGAGAACGACCCGATCGAGGATTGGACCATCACCCTGTACAAGGAGAACGGCAAGACCGGAGGCCTGCAAACCTCGGGTGACAACGCCGACTCCAGCCAGACAACCATGACCGACGAGGATGGCAAGTACTCGTTTGGAAGCCTGACCGCCGGTGTCTACTACGTGGTCGAGGACTGCCCCACCGGGTGGATCCAGACCCACCCCAACACCGACAAGGCAAACGGTACGTGTGACTACTACACGATCACCGTCTCCTCCGGAGCCGACCGCAAGGACCTCGACTTCGGCAACTTCAAGCTCGGCACGACATCGGGATACAAGTTCAATGACATCAACGGCGACGGCACTTGGGATACCGATCAGGACGTCCCTGAGCCAGGTCTTGAGGACTGGACCATCACCCTCTACAAGGAGACCAACGAGAACGGCGGGCTCCAGATCGCTGAGTCCGGCGGTGACGAGTACCAGGCCTACGACCGCACCGATGACACCGGCATGTACGAGTTCGGCGGCTTGACCGTCGGTACGTACTACATCATCGAGTCCTGCCCCGACAACGGGTGGGTCCAGACCTACCCGGGCACGGCTGAGACTGAGGCCACCTGCGGTGATGGTGTCCACACGATCACAGTGACCACCTCAGGAACCGTCCTTACCGACAAGAACTTCGGGAACTTCAAGCTCGGCACCTCTGAGGGCTTCAAGTTCGAGGATGAGAACGGCAACGGCGTGTGGGACGTCGAGGAGACCGACGTTCCCGAGATCGCTCTGGAGGACTGGGACATCAGCCTCTGGGCCGAGGACAACGACACGTCCGGCCTGCAGACCACCGGCGGCTCGCCCGACTCCAAGGTCGCGACGATCCCGACGGGCGAGGATGGCAAGTACTCCTTCACCGGGCTCAAGGTCGGCACGTACTACGTCGTCGAGGAATGCCCCGTCGGCTGGGTCCAGACCCTGCCGAACACCGACGAGAACCTGACCTCGTGTGACTTCTACACGATCGAGGTGACCTCGGGTTCGGTCGAGCGTCGAGACTTCGGCAACCAGCGGATCCCGATCCCGACCCTGGACAAGGACGCCATTCCGGCGCCCGGAACCGCTGTCGAGGCTGGGGAGAAGATCACCTACACGATCAAGGTGACCAACGACGGCGCACTGCCCCTCACCGGGCAGAAGCTGGTCGACACGTTGCCGGCGAACGTCACCTACAACAAGGACGCAGTACCGGCCGTTGACAGCCCGGACACCGCGCCTCAAGGTGGCAAGCTCACCTGGACGTTCGACATCGACGCCTTCTCGACCAAGACCTTCACGTACTCCGTGACGGTGAACTCCGACGTCACGACGACGACACCGGACCAGGTGAACAAGGTTGACTGGACGGCCAAGTGGCGCGACAAGGAGATCGTCCTGACCGACAACACCGTGCATCCGATCAAGGCGATCACGGCGTCGACAACGGGCTTCTGCGTCAAGGATGCGCCGTACTACAGCGTGACCGTGACATCCAAGAACCTGCCCGACGCCAATGGGCAGGTCACCTTCCGGTGGTACCAGGCGAACGCCCAGGGCCAGCCGATCGACGCGCAGGGCAACCCGACCACGGATCCGACGAAGTACGTGGCCGCCTACAACCCGGCGATCGGTACGCCTGCCGGCAACTACGTCGACACCTACCCGCTGAGCGGCGGCAAGCTCAGCATTCCGCAGATCCTGTGGAAGGGCGCACAGGTCGATGCCAACGGCAGTGCGACGGTGTGGCCAGGTTGGTCGCAGCCCTCGCCTGGGGTCTGGGTGCAGGTCAACAGCGGCGGTGTCCGTCCGGGCATGTTCGCAGTCGTCACGGTGAACCCCACCGCGCAGACTGCGGCGATCTACCCGCCGGCTGCATCCCCGTGCGCCAACCCGCCGGGTGTGCCGAAGCTCGACAAGACCGCCAACCCGACTGAGGGCACGACGGTCGCGATCGGGCAGACGATCAACTACTCGATCCTGGTCACCAACACCGGTGGCAGCACATTCACAGGACCGATGGTCGACACCCTGCCGACCGGCGTCACCGTCAACGGCACGATCAGTGACGGAGGCGTCCTCAACGGCAACACCATCACCTGGCAGGTCACGCTGGAAGCGGGTGCGTCCAAGACCTTCACGTACCCCGTGCTGGTCGGACCGACGGCCACAGGCGACCTCATCAACACGGTCGTCCTGACAACACCGGCTGGACCGATCAGCGACAGCACCGTCCACCCGGTGGCCGTGGTCGCGGACATCGAGGATGAGGCAGTCGTCGCAGCCGAGGAGGAGGAGATCGCCGCCACCGGCGCGAACAACGTCGGGAACATGGTGGGTGCAGCACTGCTCGCCATGCTCGCAGGTGGCTTCATGGTCACCTTCGGACGGCGGCGCCGCAACCAGGGATGACCCAAGGCAGGCAGGGGCCCTGAGCCCCAGCGCCTGACCTGACCGGAGTGCCCGGTCCCGGTAACCCGGGGCCGGGCACTCGGCTTTCCGTGTCACGTTGCTCCATTCGGGGGCCCGCCGATCGGGGGAACTCGGTCAAGCGGACTGCACTGTGAGTCGCGCTCCCCCGATGACTGAGGCATGAGTAGCGCCCTGACACCTGGCCTGCGGAAGATGGCGGCCGTGTTGGCCCTGGGATGCGTGACCTTCGCAGGCATGCCCGGAGCCTCAGCAGCCCCCACGCCCGCGTCCGCGCGGTTCATCGTCAGCACGGTTGACGGGTCCGGGGATCAGGATGGGTTCGAGGCCGAGGCCCTGCGCCTGACCAACGAAGCCCGCGCCCACTCCCGCAAGTGCGGCGGCAAGCGGATGAAGGCTGTGCGCCCGGTGTCGTGGAGCGGAGTTCTCGCAGGAACGGCCAACGCGCACAGCGCGGACATGGCGACGGCCGACTACTTCTCGCACTACACGCCCTCGGGCCGGTCCCCCTTCGAGCGCATGCGCGCAGCGGGATACAGCTACCGCGCCGCCGGAGAGAACATCGCAGCCGGGCGCAGCCTCTCCGATCCGGCCGCCGTCGTCCAGGCCTGGCTCAAGAGCCCCGGTCACTGCCGCGTCATCATGAACGGCAAGTACAAGGAGCTGGGGATCGGGCGCGTCGAGGGTTCCGGCAAGTGGGGCGTCTACTGGACCCAGAACTTCGGAACCCGCAAGGGCTGAAGCCGCAACTCGCAGTCAGGCGTCGAGCGACTCTCGTGCACGCTGTACATCGTCGGCCATCTGGTCGATGAGGTCCTCCACCGAGTCGAATCGGAGCATCTCCCGGATCCGCTCGACGAACTCCACGTCCGCCCACTGGCCGTACACGTCGTAGCCCTCGGGAGCGTCCAGCACGAAGGCCTCGACGCGACGGGTCTCGCCGTCGAAGGTGGGGTTCGTGCCCACCGAGATGGCCGCCGGACGCCAGATCCATCGGCTCGCCCTCCACCCGGAAGCGCCCCGCATACACCCCGTCGGCAGGCACGGCCATCGAGTCCGCGACGTCGACGTTGGCCGTCGGGTAGCCGAGCTCCCGACCCCGATGGTCGCCGTGCACGACCACACCCGACACCCGATGCGAACGACCCAGGGCCGCCGCTGCGCCCGCGACGTCGCCGGCTGCCACCAGTGCCCGGATCTCGGTCGAGGAGACCGCTACAGGCCCGTCAGGCCCTCCTGCGGCCGCACCAGGGGCGTCCAGTGGCTCGAGGTCGACAACCGTGACGTCGAAACCCAGCTCGCGCCCCAACTCCGTCAGGAGCGCGACGTCGCCGGCAGCCCGGTGGCCGAACCGGAAGTTGCGCCCGACCACCACATGACGCGCATTCAGGGTGTCAGCCAGGACCCGGGAGGCGAACCTCTCCGCGGATTCAGCAGCCAGCTCAGGCGTGAACTGGATGACGAGCACGCCGCCGATCCCCTCGCCCTCGAACACCTCGAGCCGATGAGCCATCGACGTGAGAAGCAAGGGGGCCATGTCGGGCCGGATCACCGACAGCGGGTGCGGGTCGAAGGTCACCGCAACGGGAAGCAACCCATCGCCCGCCTCCGCCACCGCGCGGTCGATCAGGACCCGGTGACCGCGGTGCACTCCGTCGAACGCCCCGATGGTGACGGAGGTCCCGGGAAGGTCCGTGGGGACCTCCTCGCACCCGCGCCACACATGCATGCGCATACCCTGCCATGTCGGCTGAGCCATCGCGGAATCCCGCTGATCGCCCGACCCGCCGTCACCACCCGTGTTCGTCCGGATTCCCGAGCACCGGCGCTCCGGAATCCGGACGAACCCGAGATCGAGCCACTCGATAGCGGACCACGCGGTGGCGACCATAGCGGACCACGCGGTGGAGGCCCTGGTGGCGCCGCCGACGGACAGGTAGCCGAGGAGCCGCCTACACTCATCTGGCATGGCCTCTGATGACATCGCGACCCCGCCCGCCGAGTCCGAGCACGCGGCCGACCTCACTCCCCCGCCGGTCCGCAAGCGTCCCGCGATGGCCCGGCACCTGGTCGACTGGATGGGCACCGACTGGGAGCCCGCCCCCCGGATGGCCCACCCCGCTGAGGGCTCAGGCGTCGCCGCCCACACGCCCGCGCGCCGCGCGGCCCTCTCCGAGCACTTCGCAGGCCAGCTGATCGTCGTCCCCTCGGGCCTGATGAGGACCCGCGCCAACGACACGCAGTACGCGTTCCGGGCGTCGTCGGCGTTCGTGTGGCTCACGGGTGAGACCGTCGAGGGCGCCGTCCTGGTCATGAAGCCCCGGACATCCGGTCCCGGCCACGACGCGACGCTCTACGTCCGCGAGTACCACCACGCCGGATCGGAGGGGTACTTCACCGACCACCAGTTCGGCGCGATCTGGGTGGGCAACGTCCCCACCGCGGCCGAGACCGGCGAGGTGCTGGCCCTCGACTGCCGTCCGCTCGCTGAGCTCCCGCGCGCGCTGGAGGCCTGGCGCGACGAGGAGTGCGCCCTGCTCACCGGGCACGACGCGATCGTCGATCCCCTGCTCCCCCGCGGCACCGGCCAGAAGCTCGCGTCGGTCATCGACGAGCTGCGCCTGGCCAAGGACGACTGGGAGATCTCCCGCCTGCAGCACGCCTGCGACGCGACGGCGCGGGGCTTCGCCGACGTCGTGCGCGAGATCCCGCTGGTCCTCGACCGTCCGGTGCGTGGCGAGCGCTGGCTCGAGGGCACGTTCTGGCGGCGTGCCCGCCTGGAGGGCAACGAGGTCGGCTACACGTCGATCGTGGGGTCCGGGGCGAACGGCACGACCCTGCACTGGTGGCGCAACAACGGCCACCTGCGGTCCGGTGACCTCCTGCTGGCCGACATGGGCGTCGAGTCCGAGGAGATCCACACCGCCGACGTCACCCGCACGTTCCCGCTGACCGGCGAGTGGTCCCCCACGCAGCGCAAGGTGTACGCCGCTGTGCTCGAGGCGCAGGAGGCGGGCATCGCCGAGTGCCGGGTCGGCAACGACTTCCTCGCCGCCAACCGCGCGTGCATGCGCGTGCTCGCCGAGCACCTGCACTCGTGGGGCATCCTCGACGTCACCCCCGACGTGTCGTGCAGCGACGACCCCGAGCAGCCCGGCGCCGGTCACCACCGCCGCTGGACCCTCCACGGGGTCTCGCACAGCCTCGGCCTCGACGTCCACGACTGTGCCCAGGCTCGCGAGGAGGCGTACACCCACGGCCCGCTCGGCGCGAACCACGTCCTCACCGTCGAGCCCGGCCTCTACTTCCAGGTCAACGACCTGTCCGTTCCTGCCGAGTTCCGCGGGATCAGCGTGCGCATCGAGGACGACATCCAGGTGACGCCCCACGGCCCGGTGAACCTCTCCGGCGCCCTCCCCCGCGACCCGGACGCGATCACCGCGTGGATGCGCGAGGCCCAGTCCACGCCACTGGCGTTCTGAGGGCGCCGTCCGGCATCGATCTGTGAATCCGTCCCGACGGAGGCCCCGTGGTCGCCCGCGGTTCCCGCCCAGGGTCCCGCCTGCCGAGGTCGGCCATCAACTTGGGAACTTGTTGCCGTTCTATCGGCAGCTTCATCCCAAGTTCCTTCCGGGCAGGGGCGCCGGCGCCCAGCCGTCAGGTCAGCTGCCCAGCACTCGGTGCGGGCTCCACCAGATGTCGGGTCAGGAATGCCGCGATTCGCTCGCGAGCGAGCTCAGCGCTGGGTCGGTGGTAGCTGGTCCTGATGACCGGCGCCATCAGCTGGAACAGGAACGGCACCTCGCCGGGCCCGTGGTCGTTGAGGAAGCCGTGACCGGCCTGCGGGTAGATGTCCACCTCGTGCTCGACGCCCGCAGCCGTGAGCGCGGCGTCCAAGCTTCGGCCCGGCGCCCCGCAGGGACAGGTCCCGCCCGCCGTACGACGCGATGATCGGGCACGCGCCCACGAAGTACTGCTCCGCGTCCTTGGGGATCATCCCGTAGTTGGCGCTCGCTGCGACGAACCCGTGCCCCGGCGCGAGCGAGAGCGCGAAGCCCCCGCCCATGCAGAACCCGAGGACACCGACCCGGCCGGTGCAGTCGTCCCGGTCGGCGGCCCACGAGCGAACCGCCTCGACCTGGTCGAACACCGACCCCTGCCAGGTCGCGTAGTCCCGGATCACCGCGCGCAGGCAACCGACGAACGTGCCACCGGCGAACAGGTCCGGCGCCACCGCGATGAACCCGCAGTCCGCCAACCAGCGGCACTGCGCGACGGTGTCCGCGGTGAGCCCAGCGGCGTCGTGGATGACCACGACCGCCGGCCACGGTCCGTCGCCGGCCGGGACCTCGACGTGCAGGCCGACGGGACCTGCTGTGGTGTCGATGCGGTCGGTCGGCGCGGGGCGGGCATCGGGGTTCGACATGTGGTGAACGCTACCGACCCGTGCCAGCGTCTGACGCCCTACGGCTGGGAGAACACCGCGAGGTACTCGGCCGTGTCGTCGGGTCGCGGCCTGGCCAGGGCGAGGAACTCCCCGTCCGGGCCGAACAGGGCGTGCGGCGGCGGGCTCTGATCGGCCCAGCCCGGGGTGTTCGGGTGGGCGGCGACAAGCGCCGCGCGATCAGCGTCGGCCACCGACCCCTCGAAGCACTCCGGACGTGAGGCCCGGGCCCAGGCCATGCCCAGCTCGATCGTGCGTCCATAGCGCACCGCGTTGGCGTCCGCCGCGGTGAGGGTCACGGCGGGGAAGGCCGCGCGGGCGACTCTGCCCATGCCAAGCACCTCCAAGCCCTCGTCAGCCAGCTGCTCGAGGGTGCGAGCCGAAGTCAACCCGAAGCACCCGACCCGCGTGCGACGCAGCGCGGTGAGGTGCCCGCCGACCCCCAGCGCCTCGCCGAGATCGCGCGCCAGGGCGCGGACGTACGTTCCGGAGGAGCACGTCACCATCACGTCCACGTCCAGCGCGCCGAGAGCGGGCTCTGGGCGGACGTCGAGGACGTCGAACGCCGCCACGACAACCGGACGCTCCGCCAGCTCGACGTCCTCACCGGCGCGCACCCGGTCGTGGGAACGTCGTCCCTGGACCTTGATCGCCGAGACCGACGACGGCCGCTGCATGATCGGCCCGGTCAGGGTGGCGATGACGGGGGCGAGGTCGGCGGCGCTCAGCGACTCGGCCGCTGCGCCGCCCAGGCGCTCCCCCTCCGCATCGTCGCTGACGGTGGACCACCCCAGCCGGATGGTCGCCGCATAGGTCTTGTCGGAGCCACTGATGTGCCCGAGCAGCCGCGTGGCCCGGCCGATCCCGACGACGAGGACACCGGTGGCCATGGGGTCCAGGGTTCCCGCGTGCCCGACCCGACGTGTTCCGGCCAGCCGACGCATCCGCGACACGACGTCGTGGGACGTCCAGCCGGCGGGCTTGTCGACGATGACGATTCCTTCAGGCGGGCTGACCTTCGCAGCCGGTGCCGGTTCAGTGACAGCCTCGGACAACTCAATCGTCGATTCCGGCGAGCGGGTTGCGGGCGGGCACCGCGTCGTCAAGGCCGTCGGCGTCCTCGTCCACGCGCGGCGCCCTGTACGGGTCGGCCTCGCCGGCATACTCGGCGCCCTCCCGCACGGCAGCGACAGCAGCATCCGTGGCCGCGGCCTGGGCGAGCAGATCATCGATGTGCCGAGCGTTCTCCGGGACACCGTCGGCGATGAACGTCAGCGAGGGCGTGTGCCGCACCCCGGTCTGCCGCCCGACCTCCGTGCGCAGGATGCCCTTGGCGGACTCCAGGGCCGTGGCGGTCTCGGCCAGCTCGTCCGGCGATCCGAGGACGGTGTAGAACACCGTCGCCTCACGCATGTCGTTGGTGACCCGGGCGTCCGTGATGGTCACGAAGCCGAGCCTCGGGTCCTTGACCCGGGTCTCCAGTGTCTCGGCCACGATGACCTTGACCCTGTCTGCCAGACGGCGCACCCGCGCCTCATGGGCTCCCACGATGCCCACCTCTCCTCGTCAGTCCCCGTCACCACCACTACTGCGTCGTGCCCAGCTCAGTCGTCCTCACCGACGAACCTCTGCCGGGCGCCGATCATCTCGAACTCCGGACGCGCCGCCACCAGTCGCTCACATGCATCGAGCACCTGCTGGCAGTGCGCCAGGTCGGGACTGACCACGGCGACCCCCACAAGTGTGCGCCTGTGGAGGTCCAGATGGCCAGCCTCGGACGCCGCCACATCGAACCGGCGGCGCAACTCGGCCACCAGCCCACGAACGTGGCTGCGCTTGTCCTTCAACGATCGGACGTCGTTGGGGAGCAGCAGGTCTACATCGAGGATCCCGACGAACACCGCTGCTCCCCCACGACTAGGCGCGGGACTTCTCCCGCATCTCGAACGTCTCGATCACGTCGTCGACCTTGATGTCGTTGAACGACCCCAGGCCGATGCCGCACTCGTAGCCCTCTCGGACCTCGGTGACGTCGTCCTTGAACCGTCGCAGCGAGCCGACGGTGAGGTTGTCCGCCACCACGACACCGTCGCGGACCAGGCGCGCCTTGCTGTTGCGCTTGATCTCCCCGGAGCGCACGAGCGTTCCGGCGATGGTGCCGAACTTGGAGCTCTTGAAGACCTCGCGCACCTCGGCGGTGCCCAGCTGGGCCTCCTCGTACTCCGGCTTGAGCATGCCCTTGAGGGCCGCCTCGATGTCATCGATCGCCGAGTAGATGACGTTGTAGTAGCGGATGTCCACACCCTCG
The DNA here is from genome assembly GCA_963700475.1 of uncultured Actinomycetes bacterium. Lineage (GTDB taxonomy): Bacteria > Actinomycetota > Actinomycetes > S36-B12 > CAIYMF01 > Prado023. The sequence goes on along the minus strand of CAVOXR010000009.1, from coordinate 156,368 downwards.
CGATCGGCGAGCTCGGTGGCCTTCCCCTGCGGCCGGACGTTGAAGCCGATGATGACGGCCTTCGACGCGGCAGCAAGCATGACGTTGGTCTCGGTGATCGCACCGACACCGCGGTCGATGATCCGGAGGTTGACCTCCTCGCCGACGTCGATGCCCATGAGGGAGTCCTCGAGGGCCTCGACAGAGCCGGACACGTCGCCCTTGAGGATCAGGTTGAGCTCCTGGACCTCGCCGGTCTCCAGCTGCTTGAGGAAGTCCTCGAGCGTCCGGCGACCGCGTCGCTTGGCCAGCTGCGCGTTGCGCTCACGGGCCTGACGGGTCTGGGCGATCTGGCGTGCCACCCGGTCCTCGCCGACGACGAGGAACGAGTCACCGGCACCGGGCACCGAGGTCAGGCCGAGGACCTGGACCGGACGTGCCGGGGTGGCCTCCTCCACGGGGTCGCCGTGCTCGTCGAGCATGGCGCGGACGCGCCCGAAGGCGTCTCCGGCCACGATCGAGTCACCGGGGCGCAGCGTGCCGCGCTGGACCAGGACCGTGGCCACCGGGCCGCGACCGCGGTCCAGGTGCGCCTCGATCGCCACACCCTGGGCGTCCTGCTTGGGGTTCGCCCGCAGGTCCAGGGTGGCGTCGGCTGTCAGCACGAGAGCCTCCAGCAGGGCGTCGATGTTGAGGCGCCCCTTGGCCGACACGTCGACGAACATGGTGTCGCCGCCGAACTCCTCGGCCACCAGCCCGTACTCGGTGAGCTGTCCGCGCACCTTGACCGGGTCGGCGCCCTCCTTGTCGATCTTGTTGACCGCGACCACGATCGGCACGCCAGCGGCCTGCGCGTGGTTCAGCGCCTCCACCGTCTGCGGCTTCACGCCATCGTCGGCCGCCACGACCAGCACGGCGATGTCGGTGACCTGGGCACCACGGGCACGCATGGCGGTGAACGCCTCGTGGCCCGGGGTGTCGATGAAGGTCAGCGTGCGGTCCGCGCCGCCGACCGGGACCGTCACCTGATAGGCACCGATGTGCTGGGTGATGCCACCGGCCTCGCCCTCGACCACCTTGGTGGAGCGGATGGCGTCCAGCAGCTTGGTCTTGCCGTGGTCGACGTGACCCATGACCGTGACGACCGGCGGCCGCACGACAAGGTCGGACTCGTCGCCCTCGTCCTCACCGAACTCGAGGTCGAAGGTGCCGAGCAGCTCGCGGTCCTCGTCCTCGGGCGAGACGACCTGGACGTCGAAGTCCAGCTCCTCGCCCAGCAGGCGCAGCGTGTCGTCATCGACCGACTGCGTGGCCGTGAGCATCTCGCCGAGCTTGAACATCACGGTGACCAGGTCGGCCGCCGAGCAGTTGATCCGCTCGGCGAAGTCGGTCAGCGAGGCGCCACGGGGCAGCCGCACGACCGCACCGTTCCCGCGGGGCAGCCGGACGCCACCGATCGCGGGGGCCTGCATGTTCTCGTACTCCTGGCGCTTGGCGCGCTTGGACTTGCGACCCTTCGTCGGCCGACCACCGGGGCGACCGAAGGCGCCTGCGGTGCCACCGCGACCGGGGCCACCGGGACGGCCACCGCCACCGGGACGACCCGGGGCACCCGCACCGGGACCACCACCGGGACCGGCGGGACGGTACCCACCGGGTCCACCGGTGCCACCTCCGGGGCCACCTGGGCGGAAGCCACCAGCACCACCGGGACCACCGGGACGTGAGCCACCGGCACCGGGGCCACCCGGACGACCGGGAGCCCCACCGGGACCACCCGGACGCGCGCCGGGCCCGCCCGGACGTGCACCCGGGCCACCGGGGCGCCCTGGTGCGCCGGGACGGACAGCGGGACGCGGGGGCATCGAGCCCGGGTTGGGACGGGGTCCACCCGGACCCGCCGGAGCGGCGGGACGCGCAGTGGCCGGCCCGGCCGCGGCCGCAGCCGGACGGCCCATGCCGGAGCCGGAGAACGGGTTGTTGCCCGGACGCGGGCCGGGTGCCGGGCGCCCCATGCCGGGGCTGCCGTAGGGGTTGTTGCCCGGACGTGGGCCCGGAGCCGGACGTGCGGCAGTGCCGCCATCGGCAGGAGCCTCGGTGCTGGCCGCAGCGGCAGCGGGCGCTGCAGGCGCGGTCGGCGCCGCGGGTGCAGCGGGTGTCGGCGGAGCGGCCGGAGCCTCGGGGGCAGCGGCGGGACCGGCGGGTGTGGCCGCAACAGGCGCTGGGGCCACAGCGACGGGCGCGTCCGGCGCGGAAGCAGCCGGGGCATCCGCGCTCGCCTCAGCAGCGGCAGGCTTGGCTGCGGGCTTTCCTGGGGTTGGTCCCCCGGTGGCCTTGGGTGCCGCGGGCTTGGCCGGGAAGGCCTCACGCAGCTTGCGCTCAACAGGGGCCTCGATCGTCGAGGCCGCCGACTTCACATACTCACCGTTCGCGTTGAGCCACGTCACGGCGTCCTTGCTGGGAATACCCAACTCCTTGGCCAGTGTGCTGACCCGGACCTTCGACACTTCTCTCCTCGTCTTGGTCCGAGCCCCTGGTGTCTGTCAGGGCATGGACCGCTGGTTGCTGGTGGGCACGCTCATAGCAGCGAGCTCATTGAGTGCTCATTCCGTTTCGCTCCTCAACCGTTGAAGTGCGGTCATTTCCTCGTGTCCGACCCGGCCTCGATCCACGCGCGGACGGCGGCGGTGTCGAGGGCTCCCTGGACCCGGAGGGCCCGCGGTAGCGCCCGGCGCCGCTCCGCCAGATCCAGGCAGCCGATGGTCGGATGCAGGTACGCACCTCGACCGGGTTGCCGGAACCGGGGATCCGGGAGGCACAGGCCGTCCCGGGCGGTGACCCGAAGCAGGTCGGTCTTGTCTGCCCGTGTCCGGCAGGCGACGCAGGTTCGAGTCGGCTTGCCTTGCTGGGCAGACGGCTCAGAGTCTAGCGCGGAAGTCACCGCAGACCCGAATCCGCACTCTCGGCGTCCGCTGGTGCCGTGTCGGACCTGATGTCGATGCGCCACCCCGTCAGACGTGCGGCCAGGCGGGCGTTCTGGCCCTCCTTGCCGATGGCCAGCGAGAGCTGGTAGTCCGGGACGATCACCCGGGCCGACCTGGTCTCCAGGTCGACGACCTCCACGGAGCTGACCCGGGCGGGCGAGAGGGCGTTGCCGACCATCGTGGCCGGATCGTCGGACCAGTCGACGATGTCGATCTTCTCGCCGTCGAGCTCGGCCATCACGTTGCGCACCCGCGAGCCCATCGGGCCGATGCACGCGCCCTTGGGGTTCAGCCCGGGCCGATGCGACCGGACCGCCATCTTGGTGCGGTGGCCCGCCTCCCGAGCGAGGGCGACGATCTCGACCGAACCCTCGGCGATCTCCGGGACCTCGAGGGCGAACAGGGCCTTCACGAGCCCGGGGTGGGTCCGGGAGAGCACGACCTGCGTGCCCTTGGCGTTGCGGCGGGTGCCGACGACCAGGGCCTTCATCCGGGAGCCGTGCGGGTGCTGCTCGGTGGCGATGGCCTCCTGCGGGGGCAGGACGCCCTCGACCTTGCCGAGGTCGACGAAGACCAACCGGGGGTCCTGGCCCTGCTGGACGACGCCGGAGACCAGGTCGCCGATCTTGCCCTCGAAGTGGCCGTGGGTGACGTCGTCCTCGGCCTCACGCAGGCGCTGGACGAGCACCTGGCGCGCGGTGGTCGAGGCGACCCGGCCGAAGCCCTCGGGGGTGTCGTCGAACTCCCGTGGGATGAACCCCTCCTCGGCGCCCTCGGGGAGGTCCTCCACGGCCCACACCGTGACGTGCCCGGTGTCCCGGTTCAGCTCCACCCTCGCCTGGGTGGTCGCCCCTGGGGTGTGGTGGTAGGCCACCAGGAGGGCCTGCTCGATCGAGTCGACCAGCAGGTCGACCGAGATCTCCTTGTCCACTGAGACGGCGCGCAGTGCGGACATGTCGATGTCCATGTCAGCCCTCCTCGGGATCGGTGTCGGAGTCGAGGTCGGTCTCGTCGAGCTCGACCTCCTCGATCCGGGTGAACTCCACCTGCACGACAGCACGCGCAACATCGGCATAGGCGACGGTCGTGTCCGTCCCGTCGATGTCGAGCACGGCCTGTGACTCGTCCGCGCTGAGGACCCGGCCGACGATCGCGTCGCCGGACTTCGGCGTGACTTGGACGAGCCGGCCCACGGCGCGGCTCCAGTGTCGCGGGACGGTCAGGGGACGGTCGACGCCCGGGGAGGTGACCTCGAGCACGTAGGGCGAATTGCCGAGAACGGTCGAGTCCTCGAGGACCCGGGAGATCTCGCGGCTGATGCTGGCGACCAGGTCGAGGGTCAACCCACCGGTGTGGTGATCGACCACGATGCGCACGAGGCGGCGCTTGCCGGCCTGGCGGATGACGACGTCCTCGAGGTCACAGTCCAGGCCCGCGACGATGGGCTCGGCCAGGGACCGCAGCGCCTTGGCTTGGGATGCCGACATCGCGCGCTCCTTCATGCTGTTGTGGGGATCCTGTTGTGGGACTGGCAGTTGTGGTGTGCACCGATGATTCTACCGGTGGGCGTGCGCAGCGATCTCCGTTCGGGATGCGAGGATTCCGCGGGTGGAGAGGCGGACGTTCCTGGTGCTCAGCGCAGCAGTCGTCGGCCTGGCAGGGTGCACGTCCGATCCGTCGGATCCCGGTCCTCCCAGCGCGCCGCCGTCCTCCGCCGCCCCGCGTGACCCCGACGCCCGGTTGCGCGACGAGGTTGCCGCCTCGGAGGTCGCGCTGATCGCGGCGTACCGTTCGGCGATCCGGGCCAATCCGGAACTCGTCGCGGACCTTGCCCCGTTCCTCGCCCAGCACGAGGCTCACCTGGACCGGGTCGCTCCGGGGTTCGCGGGGGGTGGGGGCACGCCGTCAGCCTCCACGTCCAACTCCCTGTCGCCGTCTCCGATGGCCTCCCCGTCGGGTTCTGGAGGCCCGACCGCTTCCCCCTCGGGTACCTCGGACGAGACCTCCGAGGCGAGCGCCTCATCGGTCCTCACCGGGCTGGCTGACGCCGAGTCAGCGGCGCAGGCCCAGCGCGCGACTGCCTGCGACGGCGCACAGGATCCCGGGCTGGCGCGTGACCTCTGCCTGATCGCGGCCAGTGAGGCCCAGCACGCAGCGGCCCTTGATGTCCTGGCCGCCGAGGGACTCCGGGTCATGAGCGGCGACTCCCCCTACCTCGACGCGCTCCAGGCAGCGGTGGCCGGTGAGCACGCGGCCGTGTGGGCCAGCGGACGAGCCGCCGGCGAGCTGAGCGGACGCCGACGGGACGCTGCCCGACGCGAGCTGGACGCCCACCGTCGAGCGCGTGACGAGCTGCGGCGACAGGTGACTGCGCTCGGGGCAGTGCCGGTCGAGGCGGCAGTCGCGTATGTCGAGCCCTTCCCCGTCGAGGGGGCGCCTGGGGGTCGGCGACTCATGGCGCACGTCAACATGGCCCTGGCGGCCACCTACGCCGACGTCGCCGCCGCCAGCCAGCCCGCTGCCCGCCGGGAGGCGGTCGAGAACTCCTCTGCGGCCGCGGTGCGCGCGGTCGAGTGGGGCGCCGAGCCCGAAGCCTTCCCCGGCCAGTGAGTCCAGTCGCGTTGCGTCTCGGACGTTTCGGCGTCTGAAGTGCAACGCAGGTCCGTGTCGGGTGGCTCACACGCAACGCAACCGGGGGCAGGACGCCGGTGGTGGGGGGTCGCAGGCGGGCTGTTTCGCAGGCTGGCGGGTCCCGGAAACAATTCGGGAGGGAGTTGCCGCTCTTGCGACAACTCCCACCCAAATTCGCCAGGTTGCCCCGGCGGACGGCGCAGCGAAGGGCTCACTCCGACAGGCCGGCGCCCTCGCGGGCCAGGGCGACCAGCCGGGAGATCGCCCGGAAGTACTTCTTGCGGTACCCGCCGCGCAGCATGTCCTCGGCGAAGACGCGGTCGAGCGGGACACCGGAGGCGACGACCGGGATGTCTCGGTCGTAGAGGCGGTCGGCGAGCACGACCAGGCGCAGGGCCGCCGCCTGGTCGGTCAGCTGGGTCACGCCCGTGAGGTGCACCCGATCCACGCCGTCGAGGAGGGCGCCGTAGCGCGACGGATGCACTCGGGTCAGGTGGGTCATGAGGTCGGGGAAGGCATCCAGCCAGCCACTGCCCGCGGCTTCGACCACTGCGTCCTCCGGGAGCGGCGCGGGCGCCTCCGGGAGGCCACGGTGACGGTAGTCCTCACCGTCGATCCGGTAGACGTCGAAGTGCGCGGACAGGCCCTGGATCTCGCGGAGGAAGTCGTCGGCGGCGAACCGGCCCTCGCCGAGGCGGTCCGGCAGGGTGTTGGACGTGGCTGCGAGCCGGACCCCCGCATCGACGAGCCGGTTGAGCAGCGACGACATCAGGACGGTATCCCCCGGGTCGTCGAGCTCGAACTCGTCGATGCAGACCAACCGGTGGCCGGAGAGGGCGTCGACGGTGTTCGCGAAGCCCAGCGCACCGACCAGGTGGGTGTACCCCACGAAGGTGCCGAACGCCTTGGGCCCGGGGGCCTCGTGCCACAGCGACGCGAGCAGGTGGGTCTTGCCCACCCCGAAGCCCCCGTCGAGGTAGATGCCCGCGCGCCCCTCGGGGGGTGCCGGCCGGCGGAACCACGACCGGGTGGTCGGCGTCGGGGCATTCATCTGCGCGGCGAACGCGTGCAGGCCGGCGACGGCTGCGGACTGCGTCGGCTGGGCAGCATCAGGCAGGTAGGTTGCGAACGACTCGGCCGCAAAGCGGGGCGGCGGCACGAGCTCGGCGATCAGGCGGTCGGCCTCCACGTGGGGAACGCGGTCGACCAGTCGGGGCATGGTGGAAGCCTGCCAGACCCCATGATGGTCCGATGACCCCAGATGCCCCAGAGTCCGACCCGTCCCCGACCGGCGTGCGGTTCACCGTCGACCCACCCATCGAGCCGATGCTGGCCAAGCCGATCGCCGGGTTGCCGGAGTCGCCCGACGGCCTGGCGTTCCAGCCGAAGTGGGACGGGTTCCGGGTGATCATCTACCGGCGCGGCGACGACGTCGTCATCCAGGGTCGGATGCGCGCGGCCGACGCCGCGGCCACGGGATCCTGGGACCTGTCGTACGCATTCCCGGAGATGGTCGAGCGGATCCGGGGAATGCGTGCCGACGATGTCGTCCTCGACGGTGAACTCGTCGTGATCAGGGAGGGTCGGCTTGCCTTCGACGCGCTCCAGGGGCGGTTGCGCCCACGCAAGGAGGAGGGCGGGTGGAAGATCGCCCAGCTCGCGGCGGACTTCCCGACCGCCTTCGTGGCGTTCGACATCCTCGGCGTCCAGGGACGTGACCTTCGCGGGGTCCCCTTCGCCGATCGGCGCGCAGCCCTCGAGGAGGTCATGGCCGGAGAGGCCGAGCCGCTGCATCTCACACCCCAGACCGATGACCTGGATGCTGCCGCCCGCTGGGTCACCGAACTGCCCGGGGCGGGGCTCGACGGTGTGATCGCGCGGCCCTTGGACGGGGTCTACACGCCGGGCAAGCGCACGCTGTTCAAGATCAAGCCGTCGCACACGGTGGACGTCGTGTGCGCGGGGTGGCGGCCGTACAAGCAGCCCGGGCCGGACGGCGGGGAGGTCGTCGGCTCGGTGCTCATCGGGCTCTACGACGAGGTCGGAGTCCTGCAGATGATCGGCGCGATGTCGGCGTTCCCGATGGCCCAACGGGTCGAGTTGGCGGCTCGGTTCGCCGACCTCGCCGCCGGTCCGGACCATCCGTGGTTCGAGCCCGAGGGCCGGGCGCCCGGGATGCCCAGCCGCTGGTCCTCGGGACGCAGCAGCGAATGGAACCCGCTCCGACCGGAGCTCGTCGCCGAGGTCTCGTACAACCAGGTGGAGTCGGGACGGCTGCGCCACCTCGCGTCGCTGGTCCGCTGGCGCCCGGACAAGGCCGCCGAGGAGTGCACGATGGGTGGGCTGGTGGCACCTGAGCCACTGGACATCAAGCGGGTCCTCGGACGAGGCAGCAGCTCCTGAGGACCTCCGAGCGGCCACAGCCGATCTAGCGGGCCGTCATGACGAAGGCTGCGCGCCGCCAGCAGGTAGTGGCTGATTCGGGCGTTTCGTCGGATTCCTCCCAGTAGACTGATCCCATCTTTCCCGACCCCGGCGTGCCTGCCGCTCCGCGAGCGGTGCCCGGGTGACGATGGTGGGAACTGTCTGACAGCGAGGGGAACCATGCGCATCCCATTCACCCATGGATCTGGAACGGTCGGTCGTGAGGATCGGCTCGTACGTGGCTGCATCGCCCTGAGCTTCCTGCTGCTCGCGGGATTCGCGGTCGTCATGTCCGGCCAGTCCAGCGTGATCACCATCGCCTTCGCGGTCCTGGGCGTGTACTTCGCCCTGACGGCCGCCCTGGGTCGCGACCCGTTCTACGCGCACTTCGACATCGACACCCGAACCGATGCCCCGCCCGAGGTAGCGCCGCAGGAACATGAGCCCTGGCCGGCGCTGCAGCCCCGCTGGGTGGATCTGCGGGATGCGGACGCCGACATCAATGCCGGGCCCGCCGGCAACTCACTGCTCGGCAACTGAACAACCCCTCGAGGCTCGCGAGTGTCAGCCTGCGGGCTCGTCGGGGGACTTGGCCCGGCTCGGCTGGACCCGCTTCGGCTCGCCGGGCATCTTCGGGTAGTCCGGCGGATAGGGCATGTCCTCCAGGCCCTCGTCCCGGACGTCGCGGTCGTACCACTCGAGCACCGGCGTGAGGTCGTGGGCGACGTCGTCAATGGCCGCATGCGGATCGCCGAGGGCGAGCAATCGGGGCGGGACCGTCCGCAGTGTGAAGTCCATCGGCGCGACCTCGGGCAGCTCCGCCCAGGTGACCGGCGCGGACACCGTCGCCTCGGCGACGGCCCTCAACGACCACGCCGAGCGGATCGTGCGGTCGCGGGCGTTCTGGTTGTAGTCGACGAACACCGTCTGGCCCCGCTCCTCCTTCCACCACCTCGTCGTGACTCGACCCGGCATCCGCCGCTCCAGCTCCCGGCCGATCGCGATGGCCGCGTGGCGCACCTCGGTGAACGTCCACCGTGGTTCGATCCGCACGTAGATGTGAACGCCACGACCGCCCGAGGTCTTCGGGTAGCCGACCCAGCCGAGCTCGTCGAGCATCCCGCGCAACTCCATCGCGACGGTCACCGAGTCGTCGAAGTCCGTCCCCGGCTGGGGGTCGAGGTCGATGCGCAGCTCGTCAGGATGGTCGACGTCGCCGGAGCGAACCGGCCAGGGGTGGAAGGTGATCGTGCCGAGCTGGGCTGCCCAGACGATCGTCGCCGGCGTGTGCGGGCAGACCTCGTCGGCTGTGCGGCCCGACGGGAAGGCGATCCGGGCGGTGCGGACCCAGTCGGGCGCCCCCGTGGGCACGCGCTTCTGGTAGAACGCCTCCCCCTTGAAGCCTTCGCGGGTGCTGAGCCGCGCGCCCGGGACGACTCCCCCGGGCCATCGCTCCAACGTCGTCGGCCGGTCACGCAGGGCGCGGAGCATCACCTCGCCCACGGCGGAGTAGTAGTCGATGACCTCGAGCTTCGTGATCGGACCGCCCGACGCCTCCGGGAAGTACGGCTTGGCCGGATTGCTCACGCGGATGTCGTGCCCGTCGACCTCGCGGATCACCGGTGCGCCGAACGCGTCCTTCGCCATTCCGTGAACGCTAGCGGCCGAGCAGTCCGGCGTCCCGCCGATCGGCCGACCCTCGACCGCAGAACCTCCGGGAATGGTCAAACCCTCCAGACCGGACGGGAGGGTTTGAGCGCAAGCGGAGGGTTTGCGGAGATGGGGGTGGGCTGTTCCGGTTTCGCGTGGGGGCCGGGGCGCTTACCGTTGGGGAATGGGTCACCACGTCTCCGCCACCCGTCCTGACGGCACCGCCTACGAGGTCGCGCTGACCGAGGAGGAGTGGGCCGCGCGCCTGACGCCGGAGGAGCGCACGGTGCTGCGCGACGGCGGGACGGAGCGACCCTTCGTCGGTGAGTACACCGACACCAAGGAGGTCGGGGTCTACTCGTGCCGTGCCTGCAACGCCGAGCTCTTCCGCAGTGAGACGAAGTTCGACTCGCACTGTGGATGGCCGTCGTTCTTCTCGCCGCTGGCCGGCGATTCCATCATCGAGATCGAGGACCGCTCGCTGGGCATGAAGCGCACCGAGGTCCGCTGCGCCTCCTGCGGGTCCCACCTCGGCCACGTCTTCGCGGGCGAGGGCTACGGGACACCCACCGACCTGCGCTACTGCATCAACTCGATCAGCCTGCGGCTGACCACCGAGGGCTGAGCACACATCCGATCAGCCGCGCAGCAGGGCGTCGGCCGTCCCCACCTCGACCCGGTGACCGGTGTAGAACGGCACCTCCTCGCGCACGTGCCGGCGAGCCGTCGAGCCGCGAAGGTGCCGCATCAGGTCCACGATCCGATGCAGCTCGTCGGCCTCGAACGCAAGCATCCACTCGTAGTCGCCCAGGGCGAACGCCGCGACCGTGTTCGCCCGGACATCCGGGTAGTCGCGACCCATCTGCCCGTGCTCGACGAGCATCGCGCGCCGCTCGGACTCCTCGAGCAGGTACCACTCGTACGAGCGGACGAACGGGTACACGCACACCCAGTCACGGGCGCGCTCGTCGGCCAGGAAGGCCGGGACGTGCGAGCGGTTGAACTCGGCCGGCCGGTGCAGCGCCATCTGGGACCAGACCGGCTCCAGCCGCTCACCGGCCGCCTCGGCGACCGCGCGGTAGGCGGCCTGGAGCGACTCGGCAGAAGGCCCATGCCACCAGAGCATCAGGTCGGCATCCCCCCGCAACCCGCCGACGTCGTACGCGCCCCGCAGGACCACGTCGTCCGTTGTCGCACTCGCGACCACCGACGCGAGGTCACCCGACGGGCTCGGTGCACCCGGGACGAGCCGGTACACCGACCACATGGTGTAGCGGATCTGCTCGTTGAGGTCGCGGGCTGCCTTGCCCTGGCCCGGGCGCTTGCCGGACTCGCTGGGATCAGCCACGTCGACCTCCTGGGGCCTCGACGAGCGCGTGGGCGACCCGACCTGCCGCCTCGTAGGCGGACCCGACGCACGCTGCAACCCCCACGCCGTCGTAGGACGCACCGCACAGGGCGAGGCTGGGCTGCTCGCGCAGTCCCTGGGTGATCCGCTCGAGGCGCGCGCGGTGGCCGACCGCGTACTGGGGCAGGGAACCGCCCCAACGGGTCACGCGGCTGTCGATGGGCTGCGCGTCGATGCCCAGGAAGTGGGCCAGGTCGATGCGAGCCAGTTCGACGAGCTCCTCGTCGCTGCGCTGCAGGACCTCGGTATCGCCGTGCCGGCCGATCGAGACCCGCAGCAGGCGCACGCCCTCGCGCTCCGCGGCCTCGTTCAGCCAGCCCCACTTCTGGTCCAGGTACGTCACGGCCTTGACCATCCGACCCTCCACGGGCGGGACCAGCAGGCCCGAGCCGGAGGCGTGCAGGCGCACGTCGCCCGCCGGGTAGGCCAGGGCGATGACGGCCACACTCGCGGCCTCGATCCCCGAGAGCTCCAGAGCCACGTTCGGCACGACATCAGCCAGGAGGCGAGCCGCGGGCGCAGCGGGGGTGGCGACGATGACGCCATCGGCGTGGATCACCTCGGGTGAGGACGCCGGCCCCACCTCGACGTCCCACCCGGTCTCGGTGGCCGTCAGGCCCCGAACGGTCGTCCGCGTGCGGATCTGCACTCCACTGCCCACCAGGGCCGCTGCCATCGCGCCCGGAACGCGGCCGACGCCACCGACCACGCCCCGGAAGGGCAGCCCGCGGCGGGCTCCGGCGGCCTCCATGCCGCCCCCCGCCACGCGCCGTGTCGCGGCCAGCAGGGACCGGTCATGTCGCAGCTCGCGGAACAGGGCCGGCATCGTTGCCTGCATGGACAGGGCATCGGCGCGCCCCGCGTAGACCCCGCCCAGAAGTGGCTCCACCAGCCGGTCCACGACCTCGCGGCCAACCCGTGCGGAGATGAACTCCCCGACGGAGACGTCCTGGCCCATGGGTGTCGGGGAGATCACGCGGTCCAGGGGAACGCGCAGCAGGCCCGCGGGCGACAGGACCTCGCTGGCGGCCAGCGACCGCAGGTCCGTGGGGATCCCCATGAACTGGCCGCGGGGCATGGCCCGGATCCGGCCACGACTGAACACCGAGGCCTGGAAGACGGCGGGCGTCACCAGGTCGCTCTCGAGCCCGACCTCACGTGCCAGCCGCAGCGCCTCGGGCCTGCTGGCGACGAATGACTCCGCGCCCTCGTCCACCGCGATCCCTGCGACGTCGCTGACGGAGAGCTTGCCACCGACGTGCGGGGCGGCCTCGAGAAGGGTCACCTCGATCTCCGAGTGGGTGCGCACCAGGTACCAGGCGGCCGCCAGCCCGGAGATGCCGCCACCGACGACCACGACGTGCCTGCGGGGCGCCGGTTCCGGCGATGGTGTGGGCGAACTGGCCGATGCTCCCGTCCTGCGGGTGGTTCTCTTCGCGGTCACAGGTCCACTGTGCCATCCCCCGCCCTCAGGCGGGCGACCCGACCCGCTGATTGGGGTCCGCCGCGGGCACCGGCCCACTGGCGTGGACGCGCTCGACGATCCGGGTCAGCACCTCTGGATCCGTGTCCGGCAGCACCCCGTGGCCGAGGTTGAAGATGTGACCGCGGCCGCTGCGGCGGGCGGCCGCAAGGACGGAGTCGACCCGTCGGTCCACCGCAGCGGGACTGGCCTGTACGACCGCGGGGTCGAGGTTGCCCTGAAGCGCAGCACCGGCGCGCACCCGTGCTCGCCGCCTCGTCCAGGGGCACGCGGAAGTCGACCCCCATGACCTCGGAGCCGGCCTGCGACATCGTGCCAAGCAACTCCCCGGTCCCGACTCCGAAGAGGATCCGCGGAATGCCATGGGCGATCGAGAGGTCCTCGACCGCTGACAGCACCGTGCGCACATGCGGGAGGACAAGTGCCTCGTAGTCGGCGGCGGGCAGTGCACCGGCCCAGGAGTCGAACAGCTGGACGGCACTTGCCCCAGCGAGGACCTGCATCCGAAGGAACGCGCCCGCGATGCGCGCCAGCCGGTCGGCAAGGTCGTTCCAGAGCCCGGGGTCGGAGTACATCAGGGCCTTGGTGCGGGCGTGGTCGCGGCTGGGTCCGCCCTCGATGAGGTAGCTGGCCAGCGTGAACGGCGCACCGGCGAACCCGATCAGCGGCGTGCCGCCCAGAGGTCCGGTGGGCCCAGCGAGGATCCGCACGGCCTCGAGCACGGGCGCGACGTCCTCGTCGGTCAGGTCGCGCAGGGTGGCCACCCCGGCCGCATCACGGATCGGATCGGCGACGACCGGCCCCACACCTGGGACGATGTCGAGGTCGACGCCGATGGCCCTCAACGGCACCACGATGTCCGAGAAGAAGATCGCTGCGTCGACGCCGTGGCGGCGCACGGGCTGGTCGGTGATCTCGACCACGAGCTCGGGGGTGAAGCACGACTCGAGCATCGCGGTGCCCTCACGGACCTTGCGGTACTCGGGCAGCGAGCGGCCCGCCTGGCGCATGAACCACACGGGGGTGTGCTCGACCGCCTCCCCTCGAGCGGCTCGGAGGAGCACGGCATCGGAGGTCCGGCCGGCCACCACGGGGTGATCGGAGCCGAGCATCGCTGCTGGGTCGGCGGGGCGTCCGGACAGGTCGGCCAGGGATGCGCTCACGGGCTGCATCGTCCCACGAGGAGCGACATCCCGCGGAAGTCCCGCACGCTCCGGCAACGGGGCGGGTCTGGGCCCTCCGGTCTCGGTTCCGGGACCTTTGGACCATGCGACGGAAGTTACCGGCCAGTAGGCTGTGAGGACTTGCCGGGCCAGAGTGCGCTCGGTGCGCACAGGATGGCTGGAGGCGGTTGGTGTGGGTTCGCTGTTGATGACGGGCTTCCCCGGGTTCCTGGGCTCGGCCCTGGTGCCCAGGATCCTCGCGAGGCGCGAAGGCGTGGACGCGGTCTGCCTCGTGCAGCCGCACTACGTGCCCATGGCCACCGAGCGGATCGCTGAGATCGAGGCCGCACATCCACACACCAAGGGCCGGATCGCCCTGGTCGAGGGCGACATCACCGCCCCCGGCCTGGGGATCGACTACGTCGATCGTGCCCGGCTGGAGCACGTGACCGAGGTCTGGCACCTCGCAGCCGTGTACGACCTGGCGGTCCCCGAGCCGGTCGCCCGCCGGGTCAACGTCGAGGGCACTGCCCACGTCATCGAGTTCTGCCTGTCACGCAAGAAGTTCACACGCCTGCAGTACGTGAGCACGTGCTACGTCAGCGGGGACTACGACGGCGAGTTCCCCGAGGACGGGCTGGACGTCGGGCAGGGCTTCCTGAACCACTATGAGTCGACGAAGTTCGAGGCTGAGGTGCTCGTGCGCCGCGCCATGAAGGCCGGACTGCCCGCGACCATCTACCGTCCCGGGGTCGTCGTCGGTGACTCTGTGACCGGTGAGACGCAGAAGTACGACGGACCGTACTTCCTCGCCGGATTCATGAGGAAGCAGCTGTCGGTGGCCTTCATCCCGGCGGTCGGTGACGCCGACAAGGTCCGGTTCGGCCTCGTCCCGCGGGACTACGTCATCGACGCGATGGATGCCCTGTCCGTCATGGACAAGTCCCTGGGCCGGACCTACGCCCTCACCGACCCGAACCCGCCGACCGCACGGCAGCTCGTCGACGTCTTCGCCGAGCACATGGGCAAGAAGGTGGTCTGGGTACCACTGCCTCTGGGGCTGACGCACGCGATCGTCGGCGGCGTTCCCGGTCTCGAGGGCCTCCTCGGCCTTCCGGCCGAGGGGCTGGACTACTTCGCGTATCGGACCGTGCACACCACGACCAATGCGGTCACCGACCTCGAGGGGACCGGGGTGGCCTGCCCGCCGTTCGCCGACTACGCCGGCACCCTCCTGGACTTCATGCTCGCCCACCCGGAGTTCGACTCCTCGGCGATGACCTGAGCCGTCTGCGCCACGCACTGCCCTCGAATACACGCCACCCCCCACCTCTGGAGCACACAGTGACCACCGACAAGCCCGCCGTCATCGTCAACGTCAGCCTCGCCGGATCCGACCGGGACTACGACAAGCACGTGACCTTCCTCGAGCAGGAGTTCCACCTGCGCCGGATCGGCACGAACGGCGATGTCGCCGCGGCCGAGGAGCTGGTGCGCAAGTGGGCCGACGACGCCGACGTGATCGCTGTGACCGGCATCCGGGAGGCGCGGATCGCCGGGCTCTACGACGGGGACCTCGAAGCCGTCAACAAGGTGAAGCGGGCCACGCGGATGATCCCGGTCACCGACGGCCATGCGTTGCGCGACGTGCTGCAGGAGTGGTCCATCCGGCACGTGCAGAACACGATGCCCGGGTACTACACGAACGCCCGGGTCGTGGTCCTCGGCGGCATGAACCACGCCCGCACGATCCGGATCCTGCAGGAGTACACGGCGAACTTCGAGTTCGCCGATCCGCTGCTGCGCCTCGACGTCCTCAAGCGCATGGACGCCAACCCCGTGCTCGGCCTCGCGGCGAACATCGGGATGTGGCCGGTGCGCCAGCTCCCGGGGCCCGTGCGCTCCAAGGTGAAGGCCCCCGGTCACGGTCTGAGCAGCTCACTGGCGCGCCGCTCCCTCGAGGACTCCCACGTCATCGTGGCGACGTGTGACGAGCTCATGGCATTCGGGGTCGGCGACCTGCGGGGCAAGTCGGTCGTGACCTCCTCGGTCTCCGACGAGCGGCTGGCGGAGATGGCCGACCTTGACGTCGACATGGTCCTGGACTCCACCCCCCAGCCCTTCGACTTCACCATCACGGCTGCGGTCCTCGAGGCGATGATGCTGGCGGCCTCGTCGAGCCCTCTGGGCAGGCTGACCAACGACGACCTGCTGGACATGATCGTGTCCGCGGGCCTGGAGCCCCGCGTGCTCTACCCGAACGGCTTCCGCCGGCGCAGCCGCTTCGCGTTCGTGATCCACCCGCTGTCCCAGCGCTTCCTGACCAACGTGGAGCCGTTGCGCACCATCGAGCGGGTGTCGCCCGGGTTCGTCATGGACGGTGTCGAGAAGGCCATGGCCTACGCCCCTCCGATGAAGTACGGCCGCATCACCGGCGTGACCTCTCCCACCGGCGACGAGGCCGAGGGCTGGCTCATCACCGTGGGTGGAACGCCCAAGGAGCTCCTGGCGCACAGCCCGGAGTTCACCTACTCGCGCCTGCTGGCGGCGGCGGATGAAGCGAAGAAGCTCGGCGCCCAGATCATGGGCCTGGGCGCGTTCACGAAGGTGGTCGGCGACGCGGGAGTCACGGTGGCCAAGCAGGCGTCGCTGCCGATCACCACCGGCAACAGCTACAGCGCGTCCGGCGCCCTGTGGGCGGCGCATGAGGCGCTCGAGCGCCTCGGGCTGTCCGAGGTCGACGAGCATGGCCGGATCAAGGGCAAGGCGATGGTCGTGGGCGCCACCGGCGCGATCGGCTCGGTCTGCGCCCGACTTCTCGCCCTGGCCAGTGACGAGCTCTACCTGATCTCGCCCGAGACCGCGAAGCTGCTGGCCCTCAAGGCCGACATGGAGCGCGAGAACCCGCGCGCGGTCATCCATGTCGCGGCCACCCCCAACGAGGCCCTCCCCGAGATGGACATGATCGTCACGGCCACCTCCGGTGCGGGCAAGCGCGTGCTCGACATCATGGCGGTCAAGCCCGGGTGCGTGATCACCGACGTCGCCCGGCCCCTGGACCTGTCGGCCGAGGACGTCGCCAAGAGGCCCGACGTCCTTGTCATCGAGTCCGGCGAGATCGAGCTGCCCGGTGATGTGCACATGCGCGACATCGGCCTCCCGCACGGCGTGGCCTACGCATGCCTGGCTGAGACGATCGCCCTGGCACTCGAGGGCCGCTACGAGACCTACACGGTCGGTCGCAACATCGAGTGGGAGAAGGTCAAGGAGATCTACCAGATCGGCCTCAAGCACGGGATGAAGCTGGCGGCGATCTCCGGGGTGAACGGCATCTACTCCGATGACGACCTGGCCCGGATCCGCGAGCTGGCCCTCGAGCGTCGGGCGGAGATGGCGGCAGCGTCGGGCGCCTGACGCCTGGGCCCGGCTTGCGCCGGTCACGCCGAACTGAGGACGATGACTGCATGACCGAACTGCGTGCCCTGGCATCGCGCCTTCCTCGACCGACCGCCTTCGTCCTCGGGGGCGGCGGGTCGTGGGGCGCGCTCCAGCTGGGGATGCTCCAGGCGCTCGCCGAGACGGACCTCACCCCTGACATGGTGGTCGGAACGAGCGTCGGCTCACTGAACGGCGCCGTCCTGGCCGACAACCCGGCCCTGGCTGTCGAACGCCTCGAGGACCTGTGGCCCAGCGTCTCCAAGGCCGATGTGTTCCCCGGGGGCTGGGTCCGCGGCGTGCGCACCCTGACCGAGACGCGGGCGTGGATCTACGACAACCAGCCCCTGACTGACCTGCTCACCAGCCGGCTGCCCGCGAAGTCCTTCGAGGACATGGCCGTGCCGTTCGTTGCTGTGGCCACCGACTTCACGAACGGCAGCCTCGCTGAGCTCGACTCCGGGGAGCTGCGCAGTGCGCTGCTGGCCTCCTCGGCAATCCCGGGGATCTTTCCCTGGGTGGAGCGTGATGGCCGCAGGCTCGTGGACGGAATGCTCGTCGCGAACGTCCCCATCACCGTCGCCCTGCGCCGCGGTGCCCGCTCGCTGGTGGTCCTCGACTGCGGCCTCAGCGGGGTCAAGCCGCGCGCCGCGGGCACCCTGGTGGAGGTGCTGACGCAGTCGGCGGCCATCTACGCCCGGCGGCAGATGGCCAACGATCTCCTTGCGTGTGCTGGGCTGCCTGTGGTGTGGCTGACACCGTCCACCCTGCACGAGGCCACCCAGTTGGACTTCACCGCCACCGCCTCGCTGATCGAGGCCGGACGTCGCGACGCGACAGCGACCCTGGCCGCGCTGCACGCCGTCACCGCACTGCCGCCCGGGGTGTACGGCGCCCCGGCAGAGCTGCGCACGGACGAGCGACTCGAGTCGCTGATCCACTGAACTGGCCGCATCATGGAGGTCGAACCCCCCACCTTGCGAGGGAGACCACCATGCACTCGACAGCAGCTCTCGACGGGCTCGTCGAGTCCCACCTGGTCCCGGCCAGCGGCGACGCCCGGTGACCCCGCCCGCCGTCACGATGTACACCACCACGTGGTGCGGTTACTGCATCCGGCTCAAGCTCTCGCTGAAGCGCGCCGGCATCGCCTACAAGGAGATCAACATCGAGTCGGATCCCGACGCTGCGGCCATCGTGGAGCGCGTCAACGGCGGGAACCAGACTGTGCCCACGGTGGTCCTCCCTGATGGGACGGCGATGACCAACCCGTCAGTTCGCGACATCCTGGGTGCCCTCAGCCCCTGAGCTGTTGGCCAGCACCACCACGGTGAAGGGCTGGGTGGTGCCCCACGGGGTGCTGTGCAGCCGGAGCTCCGATCGGACGATGTCCGACCGGTCGAACCCGAGTGCATCGACCAGCCCATCAGCGTCGTAACGCTGGACCGGCAGTCCGCTGCACGTCTCTGGCCCGTCGGGGGCGAAGGTAGCCACGATCACGTGGCCGGCGGGGGCCAGAGCAGCGCGCAGCGACTCGCCGTAGGCACGCTGGTCCGCTGGGTCGGTCAGGAAGTGGAACACGGCGCGGTCGTGCCAGACCGCCACCGGCTCCTCGACCCGGAGGGTGCGCACGTCCGCCACGATGAACTGGACCCCAGGCTGGTCGCCCACCCGTTCGTGGATCCGCTCGAGGGCTGACGAGGACACGTCGACTGCCATCAGACGCCGGTGACCGCGAGCGAGCAGGGCGTCCGCGAGCAATGACGATCCCGTGCCGACGTCAAGGACCACGTCATCAGGGGCCAGGTCAAGGTCGTCGATGAGGTCCAGCCAGAGCTCGTCCTCGGGCTGCCACCAGCTGACCCCATCGACAGGCTTGGTCGAGTGGACGGACTCCCAATGTGCGCCAGGGTCGTGTGCCATGGGCCAATGATCCACCCACAGGATCGGCTACCCGGCGGTGATGGCCGCCACGCCGCACAGGGCCAGGACGACCCCGGCCTGTTGGATCGGCCGCAGGCGCTCGTGGTCGATGAACCGAGCCAGCAGGATCGTGGCCACGGGGTACAGCGATCCGAAGACGCTGACCAACGACAGCATCCCGAGCGTGCTGGCCAGGCCGAATGCGAGGTTGGCCCCGACATCCATGAGCCCCACGGCAACGAAGGCCGGCGCCTCCGAGCGGGTCACCGTGACTCCGCGGCGAAGGGCAACCAGCGCCAGCGCCATGAGGCTCACGGTGGTGATCCGCATCACGGTCATCGTCATGACCACGCTGGTCTCGCTGCCCTGGGCGATCGCCACCAGCGATGTCCCGAGGAACAGCGCGGCACCACCGGCGAGCAGCACCGGCAGCCAGCCCGCATCGCCATGGACCTCCGGGCCGCTGGCCGCCACGACACCGACCAGCGCGAGCACGATCCCGACCAGCTGCAACGTGGTCGGCTGCTCACCACCGGCGAGGCCGACGCTCAACGGCACCAGGACGCCCAGCGCTGCGATCGGTGAGACCACGCCCATCGTCCCGATCGCCAGGGCCCGGTAGTACAGGGCCAGGCCCGTGGCCCCGGACAGGCTGGCGAGCACCGCCCAGCCGAGGTAGTCAAGCGGCGCACCCCATGCCCCGGTCAGGGTCGCCGCCAGCAGCATGGCGATCAGGCCGACGAGCTGGGTGCCGCCCAGGACCACCAGCACATGTCGACGCCGCGACAGCTTTCCCGCCACGTAGTCCGCACTCCCCCACATCACGGAGGAGAGCAGTGCGAGCAGGGCAGCCACGGGGCGAGAGGCTACACGCCCGACGTCCGGGACCGATCTCCCTCCGAACAGGCCTCGCAGGGCGTAGCCTGCCGCACATGAACGCGATCGTCGGCGATGAGGCCGCGGACTTCCGGACCGCGCTGACCTCGTTGCGCGACGTTCGGCTGCGCCCCGAGATCGTGCTCGAGGAGGCGCCCGCGCCGCAACGGCTGGCACCCTTCGCCATCGCCCTGACGGCCGAGGTCGTGATCGATGACGAGGACCTCGGCAACGGGCGCCTCGTCGTCCTGCACGACCCGGCCGGGCAGGAGTCCTGGGGCGGGACGTTCCGGGTCGTGGCCTTCATCAAGGCGACCCTGGAGCCGGAGATGGCGGCCGACCCGCTCCTGGCCGAGGTGGGCTGGTCCTGGCTCGTCGAGGCCCTGGACACCCAGGGCGCTGGCTACACGAACATCTCCGGGACCGTCACCCGTGTGACCTCCGAATCGTTCGGCGGGCTGTCCGAGCGCCCCCTCGAGGGCCAGATCGAGATCAGGGTCTCGTGGACCCCGGACGACGCGAACCTCGCGCCCCACGCCCATGCCTGGGCCGAGGTCCTCGGGCAGGCGGCCGGCCTGATGCCACTGCCCCCCGGCGTGGCCCAGCTCCCGCGTCCCCGCGGCTGACCGCACAGGTGGCGGGAGCCTGACCCGCGCCCCTCACTCCTTCGGGTGACGCTGCTCAAGGCGTCGACGCACCGCCTCCGATAGGTGTTCCAACTGGCTAGCCCGGACGCGCCGTTGGAGGTGCCGTGATCACTGTCGCCCAGAGCACCGCCGTACCGATCATCCCCCTGCCCCGTGGTCGCTTCGCCGCCCTGACCGTCGGCGTCGACGCCGCGCACGTCGCCGGACTCACGCCGAGGCTGCGTTCGTTGGGTGCGTCCGCGGTCCACCGCGCGACCACCGCCCGGGGTGGCCAGGTCCCCAGTCCCAACGGGCCCCACGACCTCTGCGTGGTCGAGGCCTCCGGTCCCCAGATACGCGAGGAGCTGCGCGCACTGCGCGCCATCGGATGGCGCCGGGTCGTGGTGGTGACCACGCGGTCAGACCTCGTCCGCCAGGCCATCAGCTGCGGTGCGCGCTCCGCCGTCGTCCCGCCCGCCAAGTCCGCTGGCACGTCGGGCATCCCGCTTCCGCGTTCCCGCTCGGGGGATGAGGGCGTCGATGCCATGTCGGCTCGGGAGGTCCAGGTCCTGCAGAGGGTGGCCGAGGGGCACACGAACCGCCAGATCGGTGAGGACCTGTGCCTGTCGGCGCTCACGGTCAAGAGCCACCTCGCCCGCATCGGCCGCAAGCTCGGCACGGGCGATCGCGCCGAGATGGTCGCGATCGGGTTCCGCCACGGCGTCGTCGCCTGACGGCCGAACCCGACATCCGCGGCCCGTCCGCGCCTCTCCCCGCCTCTCCACGGCTCCGGGACATCTGCTCCCGATCGCACGATCTGCTCCCGTCCATATGGGAGCAGATCGTCGAAGTGGGAGCGGATCGGCGGTTCGATCGGTCGGGCCGGGGTCGGGCGCGGGTACGGTGACACCGTGTCCGAGTCCCCCGCCGCGGTCGAGGCCGAACAGGCTGAGGCCGAGGAGCCCACGCCCCTGCCCCCGCTCGAGCTGCGCGACGGGCTGCCTCGGGTCACTGAGACCCAGGACGACCTCGACCGCGTCGTGCGTGACCTCATGGCTGGCACCGGCCCGATCGCGGTGGACACCGAGCGCGCCTCCGGGTACCGGTACGGCCAGCGCGCCTACCTGATCCAGATCCGCCGTGAGGGCTCCGGCAGTTCGCTGATCGACCCGCATGCCCTGCCCGGCGTCCAGGGCCTTGCGGAGGCCCTGAGCGGCCCGGAGTGGATCCTGCACGCCGCCAGCCAGGACCTGCCCTGCCTGGCCGAGCTGGGCCTGGCCCCCACCACCCTGTTCGACACGGAGCTGGCCGGGCGCCTGCTGGGCATGCCCCGGGTCGGACTCGGTCCGATGGTGGAGGACGTCCTGGGCGTGACCCTGGCCAAGGGCCACGGCGCAGCAGACTGGTCGAGACGACCGCTCCCGGAGGACTGGCTCGAGTACGCCGCCCTTGACGTCGAGGTGCTCATCGAGCTGCGCACCGAGCTTCGTGGCCGGCTCGAGGAGGCAGGCAAGCTCGAGTGGGCCGAGCAGGAGTTCGCCGCCGTCCGTGACGCCCCGCCCCCGCCGCCACGGGTCGATCCGTGGCGGCGCACGTCGGGCATCCACAAGCTCCGTTCACGGCGAGCACTGGCCATCGTCGAGCACCTGTGGGTGGCACGGGACAGGATCGGGCAGGAGGTCGACACGGCGCCCGGACGGCTGCTTGCCCGACTCCTCGATCGTCGCCGCCGCCGCGGCGCTCCCCCATGACCTGAGCGCGCTGCAGGCCACGAAGGCATTCCACGGTCGGGGCGCGACGCGCTATCAGCGCGCGTGGGCGACCGCGCTGCGTGACGCGTGGGCCGTTCCGGAGAAGGACCTCCCGCTCGCGGTCCTCAAGGGCGACGGCCCGCCACCGCCCCGATCGTGGGCCCAGCGCGACCCCGCGGCCGCAGCCCGGCTCGACCGCGCCCGCGCGGCCCTGCAGAAGCTCGCCGCCCAGTTGGACCTGCCGGTCGAGAACCTGCTGACCCCGGATCTCGTCCGCCGGCTGATGTGGCAACCGCCCGAGGATCCCGGTGCTGTGGCGGGCATGCTGAGCGCTGCCGGCGCACGACCCTGGCAGGTGGAGCTCACGGCTGGCCTTCTCCAGGACGCGCTCCAACCCGCCCCCGACTGAGGTCACCCAGTCGTCGCGAAGTCCGTCCGTTCGAGCGTGCCCGGGGCCCAACGGGCCGTGCTGAGAGCCAGCTCGTCAGCGCGCAGGACCTGCGCGATCAGGTACCCCTGCGCCTCGTCGCACCCGAGATCGACCAGCACCTCCAACTGCTGGCGGGTCTCCACGCCCTCGGCGACGACCTTCTGGCCCAGTGCGTGTGCCGCGGAGATCGCCGCGGCCACGATGGCCCGGTCCGCGCTGCTCGCGGTGATGCTGGCCACGAAGGAGCGGTCGATCTTCACCCGGTGTGGCCCAAGGAACCGCAGGGCCCCGAGGGACGAGTAGCCCGTCCCGAAGTGGTCGATGGCAAGGCCGATCCCGGAGGTGCGCAGCCTGCGCAGGGTCAGCTGAGCGGGGCCCGTGGCCTCAAGAAGTCCGAACTCCCCCATCTCGAAGACCACGGCACCTGGGACGTCCGACTGCTCAGCGATGATCCGCAGGGCGTCCCCGGCGAAGGAGGCCGAGTACACCTGCCCGCGCGCGAGGTTGAGCCCGACCGGAACGTCCACCCCGTCGGCACGCCACATGGCCCGCTGGCGCAGGGCCCGTCGCAGGACCTGCTCGCTCAGCGCACCGTTGAGTCCGGCGCGTGCGGCGACGGGCAGGAACTGGGAGGGGTAGACCAGACCTCCCTCGGAGAGCTGCAGCCGTGCCAGTGCTTCCACGTACGAGAGCCGACCGGAGGCGATATCCACGATGGGCTGGTAGTGCAGGACGAGCCCCGGCAGCTGGCCCCCAGTGGTCGTCGGATGCTCGACCTCGAGGGCGATCCCGAGCGCCTCGCGGATCCGCTCGGCGGTCTCGAGCTCCTCGTCCATCTCGACCGAGTGCATACGTACCGTGTTGCGGCCGGCGTCCTTGGCTCGATACATGGCCATGTCGGCCTGTCGCAGGAGGTTGGCCGGATCGATGGAGTCGGCCCTGGCCAGCGAGATGCCCACGCTCATGCTGATCCGGTGCGAGCGTCCCTCGACGCTCACAGGCTGGTCGAGGGTCGCCCGCACGCGTTCGGCGACTGCGCGCACATCCTGGGGCTCGGCCAGTTGCGGGCAGAGCACCACGAACTCGTCGCCGCCGATCCTGGCCAAGGAGTCCTCGGGGCGCACGGCTGCCCGGATCCTGCGGGCAACGGCAACCAGCAGCTCGTCGCCCACCTGGTGCCCACGTGTGTCGTTGACCATCTTGAAGCCGTCGAGGTCCAGGAAGATCACGGCCACGTGCGGACCGCCGGACTCCGCGTCCAGGGCAGCCAGCTGACGCAGGAGCTCGCCACGGTTGATCAGCCCGGTCAAGGGGTCCTCGCGCGCCTCGCGGTCCAGTCGCGCGCGGGTGGTCCACTGCTCGGTGACGTCGTGGAGGATCACCAGCGCGAGGGGTTGACCGGTCGCGTCGACCTCCGACAGCGGCGAGATCGAGACCGCCACCCAGCGATCGGCCACATCGCCCGGAGTCGACACCCGGACCGCCCGGGCCCCTGCCGGGGACGCCCTGGTCGGTGTCCGCGGCGGTGACGCCGGGGATCAGGTCCTCGAGGCTGCTGCCCACCACCTCGTCCTGGCGTCGGTCGAGGAAGGCGGCAGCAGCGGGGTTGGCATCGATGACGATGCCGGGTCGGCCCCCTGACTGCGTGACCCGCAGGATCGCGATCGGTGATTCGTCGAACACCGAGCGCAGCAGTCCGTCGCGTGCGTCGTCCCCTGTGCCCGGTTCAGTGGGCACGACCTGGTCCCCCTCCACCTCGATCAGTCCGGCGGATCGAGCAATCGTCGGGCGGCGTCGGCACACCCCTGCGCGGTCAGTCCGAGCCGCTCGAGAATGGCAGGCCGACTGGCGTGGTCGAGGAACTCCTGGGGGATGCCCAGCCTCTCCATGCGCACCGTCACGCCAGCATCGACCAGTGCGGTCGCGAGGCTCGATCCGATCCCACCGGCCAGGCCGTTGTCCTCCAGCGTCACGACCAGGCCGATCTCGCCGGCAAGATCCACCAGGCCCGTCGGCAGCGGAGTGACCCACAGGGGTGCGGCGACTGCCACGGGCACGCCCTCGGCTGAGAGCTTGGCGGCGGCCTCGCGTGCCACGCCGGCCATGCTGCCCACCCCGACCAGCAGCACCCGCGGCTCGGAGTCGGCGTGCAGGAGATCGACCCCGTCGCTGTCGCCCACCGCCGGGAGGGGTTCGGCCAGCCGGCCCTTGGGGAATCGCACCACGGTCGGGCCGTCGGAGACGGCCACAGCCTCACGCAGGGCCCTGCGAAGGGTCTCCTCGTCGCGCGGAGCGGCAATCCTGACCCCGGGCACCAGTCCGAGCATCGAGAGGTCCCACATGCCGTTGTGGGAGGCCCCGTCGTCGCCGGTGACACCGGCACGGTCCAGCACGATCGTCACCCCCGCCCGGTGCAGGGCGACGTCCATGAGCACCTGGTCGAAGGCGCGGTTCAGGAAGGTGGCGTAGACCGCGACCACCGGGTGCAGCCCGGCAAAGGCCATGCCGGCGGCGGAGGTCAGGGCGTGCTGCTCGGCGATGCCCACGTCGTAGGTGCGATCGGGGAACTCGTCGGCGAACCGGTCCAGGCCGGTCGGGCACAGCATGGCGGCGGTGATCGCCACGACATCAGGGCGCTCGCGTCCGATCTCCACGAGCTCGTCGGCGAACGCCGCTGTCCACGTGGGGCCACCGTTGCTGACCGGGATCCCCGTCTCCGGGTCGATGATCCCCACACCATGGAAGTGGTCCGCCTCGTCGTTCTCCGCGGGGGCGTACCCGCGACCCTTCTGGGTGATGACATGGACGATCACCGGGCCGTCGTACCGCTTCGCGGCGCGCAGGACCGACTCCACGGAGGCCACGTCGTGACCGTCCACCGGACCGAGGTACTTCAGCCCGAGGTCCTCGAACATCCCCTGCGGGGCGACCACATCCTTGACCCCCCGCTTCACCCCGTGGAGCGCCTCGAACAGCGGCGCACCCACGACCGGCGTGCGGCCCAGCATGTCCTTGCCCCAGTCGAGGAACCGCTCATAGCCGCGTGTCGTGCGCAGGGTGTCCAGGTGTCGGGCGAGTCCCCCGATCGTGGGGGCATAGGAGCGCTCGTTGTCGTTGACCACGATGATCACGGGTCGATGGGAGTCGGCGATGTTGTTCAGGGCCTCCCACGCCATCCCGCCGGTCAGGGAGCCGTCGCCAACAACGGCCACCACGTGGCGGCTCCCCAAGGTCCCTGCCTGCTCGAAGGCCTTGGCGATGCCGTCGGCGTACGACAGCGCGGTCGAGGCGTGGGAGTTCTCGATGACGTCGTGCGGGCTCTCCGCGCGCGACGGGTACCCGGAGATCCCGCCCTGCTGGCGCAGGTTGTCGAACCCCTCCCGGCGGCCGGTGATGATCTTGTGGACGTAGGACTGGTGTCCGGTGTCCCAGAGCAGCACGTCATCAGGCGACTCGAAGACCCGGTGCAGCGCGAGGGTCAGCTCCACCACCCCGAGGTTGGGACCGAGGTGTCCACCCGTGCGGCTCACCTTGTCCACGAGGAAGCCACGGATCTCCTCGGCCAGCCCACCGAGCTGCTCGGGCCTCAGCGCGCGGAGGTCCGCGGGTGAGTCGATGCTGTCCAGCACGCCCACGTCATGCGCCTCCTACTCGTGCGGTCGTCCACACAGTCTAGGAGTGAACACCCGTCCGCACACGGGCGGCGCGACCCTAGGCTGGGCGCCATGACGACTCCGCCCGGCTGGCCGCGCGCCGTGCCCGATCCGGAGTCGCCCGCGTTCGGCGACAAAGTGGTCGGCTGGCTGCTGGACCTGTGCCCGCCGGACTACCGCAGCCATGAGGTCCTCCGTCGCTACCCGGTGGTCCTGGCACGACTCGCCGCGCTGCACGCCGACGCCTCGCTCCAGGCGGCCAGGAGCGCCTATGCCGGCGCCCGGCGCGACCTCGCCGGCCGGGTGCCGCCTGAGGCGATCGAGGAGACGCTCGTGGCCCTGAGCAAGGAGGGCGCCCGGCTGGCCGCCCAGGTGCGCGAGGTGGCGCTGGTCGAGGAGGCGCTGCAGGGACGCCGCTGGCGCCCGAAGCTGTAGTCACCTCCTGCGCCACGCCCCATTCGGCGGGACACTGGGTGCATGACGCAGCAGCAGCCCTACGAGCCGGTCGGACGATGGGGTCAGGTCGAGATCCGCCGCTACCCCGAGCACACGATCGCCGAAGTGGTCGTCGACGGGGACTTCGATGATGCCGGCAACCGCGGCTTCCGTCCCCTGTTCGGCTACATCCAGGGGCAGCTCGCGATGACCGCGCCGGTCGTCCAGACGCCGGGAGATGAGGGTCACTCCGTGGCGTTCGTGATGCCTGAGGGTCGCGACCTCGACACCCTGCCTGCACCCACCGACTCCCGGGTGCACCTGCGAACCGTTCCCGAGCAGCTCGCCGGAGCGCTGAAGTTCTCGGGTTGGGGCAATGCGAACGACCTCGACAAGCGCGGGCAGCAGCTGCTGGCAGCCCTGGAGGACTCCCCCTGGCAGCCGGTCGGCGTCGTGCGCCTCGCGCGCTTCAACGCGCCGTTCATCCCGCCGTTCCTGCGTCACAACGAGGTCGTGGTCGACGTGGAGCCGCGCTCGGGCTGACGGGTGATCTGCGCCCATGTGGACAACCCATGCACGATCGGGACATGCCGATCGGCACCTTGCGCTCCATCCAGCGCGACTTGGAGAATGCGTTCGGAAAGGGGTGGCTGCAGTGACGAGAGACACGTACAGGGTGGTGGTGACCCATGAGGGCGACGAACTCCTGGCAACGGTCCCGGGCCTACCCGGGGCGTCGACGTTCGGCCGAACGCACGCGGAGTTGGAGGCATCGGTGCGGGAGGTCGTCATCCTGGCCGTCGGCCTGCCCGACGATGCAGTGAACGCCTTCGACCTGGAGTGGGTCGAGGGACCAGCTCGCAAGCCCGCTGCGATCTGATGGGTTTCCGCGACGCTCAGCTGCCCAGCGCCTGGAAGGCCTCGTAGACCATGAACGCGGGCCAGAAGACGCCCTGCAGGATGGCCAGCAGGTACTCCCAGAATCCGTCGGCCTGCTGCCAGAACCACGCCCACGCGCCGAACATGCCCAGCCCGTAGATCGCTCCCCCGCCGGCTGCGGCCGCACCATTGTTGTCACTCATGCCGATCCCCACCTCTCCGGAACCAGTCTGCTCCCGGGGAGGTGGGGATGGCCTGACGGATGGCTACACCAGCGAGCGCAGCACGTACTGCAGGATCCCACCGTTGCGGTAGTAGTCGGCCTCACCGGGGGTGTCGATCCGCAGCACCGCCTCGAACTCGACGGCTGAACCGTCGGCACTCTCGGCCCGCACCGACACCGTCCTCGGCGTGACGCCCTCGTTCAGGGCGGTGACCCCGCTGATCGAGAACACCTCTGTGCCGTCGAGGCCCAGCGACGCCGCGTCCTGCCCCTGCGGGTACTGCAGAGGGAGGACGCCCATGCCGATCAGGTTCGACCGGTGGATGCGCTCATAGGACTCCGCGATCACCGCGCGCACGCCCAGGAGCGCCGTGCCCTTGGCCGCCCAGTCCCGCGACGACCCTGATCCGTACTCCTTGCCCGACAGCACCACGAGCGGGATCCCCGCGGCCGCGTAGGACTGGGCGGCGTCGTAGATCGCCGCCTGCGGCGCGCCCTCGAGGGTGAAGTCACGGGTGAACCCGCCCTCCACGCCGTCGAGCAGCTGGTTGCGCAACCGGATGTTCGCGAAGGTGCCGCGGATCATGACCTCGTGGTTGCCGCGACGCGACCCGTAGGAGTTGAAGTCCTTGCGTGCCACTCCGTTCTCGTCCAGGTACCTGCCCGCCGGGCTGTCCGGCTTGATCGACCCGGCCGGGCTGATGTGGTCCGTGGTGACGGAGTCGCCGAGCTTGGCCAACACCCGGGCCCCGACGACGTCCGTGACCGGATCGGGCTGGGCGCCCATGCCGTCGAAGTACGGTGGCTTGCGCACGTACGTGGAGTCCCCCGCCCAGGCGAACGTGTCGCCGACCGGGGTGGGCAGCGACTGCCACGCCTCGTCGCCGGCGAACACATCGGCGTAGCGGGAGGCGAACATCTCGGCGTCGATGGAGGAGTCCATCACGGACTGGACCTCGGCCGGCGACGGCCAGATGTCGCGGAGGAACACCGGGGCGCCTGACGGGTCGGTTCCCAGGGGCTCGGTCGTCAGGTCGAGGTCCATCCGCCCGGCGATCGCATAGGCGACCACCAGCGGTGGGGAGGCCAGGTAGTTCATCTTCACGTCCGGGTTGATCCGGCCCTCGAAGTTGCGGTTGCCCGACAGGACGGAGACGACCGCGAGGTCGCTGGGCGTTCACGGCCGCCGACACCGCCTCGGGCAGCGGGCCCGAGTTGCCGATGCACGTCGTGCAGCCGTAGCCGACGATGTCGAAGCCGAGCTTGTCGAGGTAGGGGGTCAGCCCGGAGCGGTCGTAGTAGTCCGAGACGACCTTCGACCCCGGGGCGAGCGTGGTCTTGACCCACGGCTTTCGGGTCAACCCGCGCTCGACGGCATTGCGGGCCAGCAGTCCGGCCGCCATCATCACCGACGGGTTCGACGTGTTCGTGCACGAGGTGATCGCGGCGATCACGACTGCTCCGTGACCGATCGTCACCTCCTGCTCCTCGATGTTCAGCGTCGCGGTGGCGGCGGGATCGGCCGTGTAGGTGCCCAGTGCTGCCAGGAACCCCTCCTTGGCATCGGTCATCGCCACGCGGTCCTGCGGACGCTTCGGGCCGGCCAGCGACGGCACGATCGTGCCGAGGTCCAGCTCGATGACGCTCGTGTAGCGCGCCTCGACGGACGGGTCGTGCCAGAGGCCCTGCTCCCGGCAGTAGGCCTCGACGAGGGCGACCTGCTCCTCGGAGCGCCCGGTCAGGCGCAGGTAGCGCAGGGTCTCGTCGTCGATCGGGAAGATCGCGGCCGTCGAGCCGTACTCGGGGCTCATGTTGCCGATCGTGGCGCGGTTGGCCAGCGGGACGCCGGCGACGGCATCCCCGAAGAACTCCACGAACTTGCCCACGACGCCGTGCTTGCGCAGGATCTCGGTGATCGTCAGGACCATGTCGGTGGCGGTCGCGCCCTGGGGCAGCTCGCCGGTCAGCTTGAACCCGACGACCTGGGGGATCAGCATGCTCACCGGCTGGCCGAGCATCGCGGCCTCGGCCTCGATGCCACCCACGCCCCAGCCGAGCACACCCAGGCCGTTGACCATCGTCGTGTGCGAGTCGGTGCCCACGCAGGTGTCCGGGTAGGCCTGCCCGTTTCGAACCATGACCACACGCGCGAGTGACTCGATGTTGACCTGGTGCACGATGCCGGTGCCCGGCGGAACGACCTTGAACTCGTCGAACGCCGTCTGGCCCCAGCGCAGGAACTGGTAGCGCTCCCGGTTGCGCTCGTACTCGAGGGCGACATTGCGGGTCGCCGAGTCGTGGGTGCCGAAGAAGTCGGCGATGACCGAGTGGTCGATGACGAGCTCCGCGGGTGCCAGCGGGTTGATCTTCGCCGGGTCTCCCCCGAGGTCCTTCATGGCCTCGCGCATGGTGGCGAGGTCCACGACGCACGGGACACCGGTGAAGTCCTGCATGATCACCCGCGCCGGGGTGAACTGGATCTCGTCGGTGGGCTCGGCATCCGGATCCCAGGCACCCAGGGTGCGGATCTGGTCGGCTGTGACATTCGCACCGTCCTCGGTGCGCAGCAGGTTCTCCAGGAGGACCTTGTGCGTGAAGGGAAGCGCCTCGGCTCCGGGGACCGCGGAGATCCGGAAGATCTCGTGGGTCGTCCCGCCGACCTCGAACGTGCCACGTGCCCCGAAACTGTCCTTGCTCGCCATGCAGACTCCTCCTCAGCAACCGCATCGGAAGGCTATCGCGACTCCCGGGGACCCGCGTGTCCCGCCATCCGAAAGTATCTTGATATCAAGATATCACCGCGGGACGAGTTTGGCCACGCATTCGACGTGATGGGTTGTCGGGAACAGGTCGAGGGCGATGAGCTCGTCCAGGACCAGCCCGTTGTCGCCGAAGGTGGCCAGATCGCGGGCCAGGGCGACCGGATCGCATGCCACATAGGCCACGGCCCGGGGCCCTGCGGCGGCGATCGCCTGCACGACCGCGGCGCCCGCACCGGTACGCGGCGGATCGAGGACGACGAGGTCGATCCCCTTCAACGCGTCGGGCCAGGTCACCCATCGGTCGACTCCGGCACGCACCACCGTGACCGGGAGTCCCCCGGCGTTCCCGGCGGCCAGCTCGCAGGCACGTCGATCACCCTCGACAAGGGTGACCTCCAGCCCCCCCGCGACCGCCCCGGAGAGGCTGATCCCGAAGAGGCCCACGCCCGCGTACAGGTCCACCAGGCGTTCACCCTCGTGCGGGTCGAGCATCCTGCGCACGTGCCCCACGAGGGCGTCCGCGGCGCCGGGGTGCACCTGCCAGAAGCCGTCGGGCGCGACCGACCACGGCCGGCCGTCAGCGCGCTCCGTGATCGGCTCGGCAGGCGGATCCGACTCGGCGAAGGCGAGCGGCTGCCCCAGCGACGGAGCGACGAATCCCACCCGGCCCTCCGGCCAGACCTGCCCGAACAGGTCGAGGGGGGCCAGCCGAGGGTGCAGCTGGGGGCACTGCCCGCCCACGATCACTCGATGCGAGCGGTGGCCCAGGAACCCCGCGTGCCCTGCACGGTCCACGCCCAGCGTCCCGCGGGTGCGCCAGCCGAGCCCCTCTGCGGCCAGGGCACCCTCTGCCTCCGGATCGACCACGGTCGCGACCGTGAACGACTCCGGGAGAGTGATCCCCGCGAACCTGCTCATCGCCTCCCGGACCACGTCGGCCTTCAACCGACGCTGGGCCTCGACCGTCGCGTGCTGCCAGTCGCAGCCTCCGCACTGGAGGGCGACCGGGCAGGGCGCCACGCGACGATCGGGACTGGCATCCAGGACCTGCACTGCGTCGGCTCGGACGAACCTGCCCTTGCGCCCGATCGAGGCGACCCGGACGGCGACCGTCTCGCCGGGGAGCGCATGCCGGACGAAGAGAACCTGTCCCTCGTGCCTGGCCACGCAGTGGCCACCGTGCGCGACTGCCCCGACCTCGACGACGACCCGGTCCCCGACAGCCATGCCCCCGGCTACCGGAGTGATGGTCCGGCCCCCATCTCCCCGGCGACGAAGGCCTCGGCGGTCTCGGCATCGGGCTCGCCGCGCCGCAGGGCGCCGGGCGCCTGGGCCTCGGGCTCGTCGGCGATCCGCTCACTGGACAGCAGCTGCCACGGCACGCTGACGACCATGACCCCGGGCGTGAACAGCAGGCGGGTCTTCAGGCGCAGCGCACTCTGGTTGTGCAGCAGCTGCTCCCACCAGTGGCCCACCACGTACTCGGGAACGTACACGCAGACGAGGTCGCGCGGCGAGCTGCGGCTCAGCCCACGCACGTACTCGACCACCGGTCGGGTGATCTCGCGGTAGGGCGAGTCCAGGACCTTCAGGGCGACGGGGATGCCTGCGGCGCTCCCAGTCGTGGATCAGCCGCGCCGTGGCGTCGTCATCGACGTCCACTGTCACCGCCTCGAGGACTGTCGGCCGGGTGGCCCGGGCGTAGGCCAGGGCGCGGAGCGTCGGCTTGTGGATCTTCGAGACCAGCACGATCGCATGCACCCGACTGGGCAGCGTCACGCTCTCCTCATCGCCGGCCACCAGCTCGACCGAGACACGGTCGTAGTGCTTTCGGATGGACTCCATGAGCAGGTACAGGAGCGGCATGGCGATGCAGACGATCCAGGCGCCCTGCGTGAACTTCGTGGTCAGCACGATGATCAGGACAGTGCCGGTCATGCAGAAGCCGACACTGTTCACCAGGCGCTTGCGCTTCATGCGACCCCGCTCAGCCGGGTCCGCGCTCGTCGATCAGGTGCCGGTTCCAGTGCTTGATCATCCCGAGCTGGCTGAGGGTGAACGACACGAAGACGCCGATGATGTACAGCTGGATCAACGCCGAGACGTTGGCCTCGTAGACGTAGATCAGCAGCGCCGGCCAGGCCCGCGAGCGTCACGATCCCGTTGCTGAAGGCCAGGCGGTCACCACGGGTGTGCAGCTGCCGGGGCAGGTACCCGTCGCGAGCCAGGATCGAGCCCAGCACGGGGAAGCCGTTGAACGCGGTGTTGGCAGCCAGGACGAGGATCAGGGCCGTCACGACGGACACGAACACGAACATCGGGGTGAAGTTCGAGAAGACCGCCTGGGCGACCTGCGCGATCACCGTCTTCTGCTCGGTGCCCGGGGGCATCCCGATCAGGTCCTCAGTGGTCTCGGCCACCTTCACCTTCGTGACGACGGCCAGCCACGTGATGCCCGCCGAACATCGTCATGGCGATCGCCCCGAGCATCGCCAGGGTGGTCGCGGCGTTCTTGCTCTTCGGCTTGCGGAAGGCCGGAACGCCGTTGCTGATCGCCTCGATGCCGGTCAGGGCGGTCGTACCGGATGAGAAGGCCCGCGCGATCAGGAACACCAGGGCCGCACCGGCGAAGTTCGCCTCCGGCTTGATCACCCAGTCCGCGGACTCGGCGAGCAGGACGTCGCCCTGGCTCATCCGGACCCCGGCCCAGATCAGCATCGAGAAGATGGCGAAGATGAAGGCGTACGTGGGGATGGCAAAGGCACTGCCCGACTCGCGAACCCCCCGCAGGTTGATGAGGGCGAGCAGCACGGTCAGGCCGATGGCGAGGGCCACGCTGTGCTGGCCCATCCAGGGGATCGCCGAGGAGGCGTTGGCCACGGCCGAGGAGATCGACACCGCCACCGTGAGCACGTAATCGACCATCAGCGCGCTGGCGACGAAGACTCCCCACTTGGGTCCGAGGTTCGTCGACACGACCTCGTAGTCCCCGCCACCGGACGGGTAGGCGTGCACGTTCTGGCGGTACGAGAGCACCACGACCAGGAAGACCACGATGACGGCCGCGGCCACCCACGGTGCGTACTGGTAGAGGGCATACCCGCCCAGGGACAGCACCAGCAGGATCTCCTGCGTGGCGTAACCGTTCGATGACAGGGCGTCGGAGGCGAAGACCGGCAGGGCGATGCGCTTCGGGAGCAGCGTCTCCCCCAACTGGTTCGTGTGCAGAGCACGTCCGAACAGCACACGCTTGGAGGCGTCCGAGAAGGTTCCCACGTGGGTGAATGCTACGCACAGTGCGCAGCCCTAGGGGCCGCGTGTAGCGTTCCCGTCGTGCACATCGTGATCCTCGGCTGCGGCCGAGTCGGTTCTGCCCTCGCGCAGACCATGGACAGGCAGGGCCATTCGGTCGCTGTCGTCGACATGGACCCCGAGTCCTTCCGCAAGCTCTCACCCGACTTCGGCGGCAGCACCGTCGTGGGGATCGGCTTCGACCGGGACACCCTGATCGAGGCCGGAATCGCCCACGCACAGGCCTTTGCGGCCTGCAGCAGCGGTGACAACACCAACATCATCGCCGCCCGGGTGGCACGCGAGACCTTCGGCGTGGGCAATGTGGTGGCACGCATCTACGACCCCCGCCGCGCTGAGGTCTACCAGCGCCTGGGCATCCCCACGGTTGCCAGCGTGGCGTGGTCCACCGACCAGATGCTGCGTCGGCTGCTGCCTCGCGGAGCCCAGGAGGAGTGGACCGATCCCAGTGGGACGATCGCGCTGGCGGAGATGACCGTGCACCCCGAGTGGGTCGGCCGGCTGGTCTTCGACCTGCAGGCCACCACCGGTGCCCGCATCGCGTTCCTCACCCGGTTCGGCGTCGCCCTGCTGCCCACCGGCGAGACCGTTCTCCAGGACGGCGACATCGTCCACGTCCTGCTCATGCGTGACGACGAGGAACGCATCCAGGAGATCTTCCAGGCCGCACCGGAGGGACATCGATGAGGGTCTGCATCGCAGGGGCCGGCAAGGTCGGGCGGGCCATCGCCCGCGAGCTGCTGAGCAACGGCCACGAGATCCTCCTGGTCGACAAGGAGGCCGACATCGCCCGCGTCGGGGTGGTCGAGGGCGCCCACGTCCTCTGTGCCGATGCGTGCGAGGTCTCGGCCCTCGAGGAGGCGCAGCTGCAGACGTGCCAGGTGGTGGTCGCCGCGACCGGGGACGACAAGGTCAACCTCGTGGTCTCCCTGCTGGCCAAGACCGAGTTCGGCGTCCCGCGCGTGGTCGCCCGGGTGAACCACCCGAAGAACGAGTGGTTGTTCAACGAGGCGTGGGGCGTCGATGTCGCCGTCTCGACGCCGCAGATGCTCTCGGCACTGGTCGAGGAGGCGGTCACCGTCGGGGACCTCGTCCGGCTGTTCACGTTCCGCCAGAGCAACGCCAACCTCGTGGAGCTGACGCTGGGCTCCGACTCCCCCGTGGTCGGCCAGCGCGTCGGCGACGTCGCCTGGCCCCCGGACACGTCGTTGGTGGCCATCCTTCGCAGCCTGCAGGTGATCGCACCCAGCCCGGACGATCCGCTCGAGGCCGGTGACGAGCTCCTGTTCGTGTCGGCTCCGGACCAGGAGGAGGCGATCCAGTCGCTGCTGTCCCCGTAGGCGGCGTGGCGGGTGGATCAGGCGGACTCCGGTTCCAAGCCGGCTGCGGGCTGCCGAAGTGCGGCCTCGGCATCGACCTCCTTGAGCACGGGGTGGATGATCCGGTAGCTGAGGTAGGCGGCAAGCAGGAACAACGGCCAGCCCAGCGCGAGCTTGGCCACTCCGAGCATCCCCACGGCACCCGCGAAGTACATCGGCAGCTGGATGACCAGGCGCAGGCCGAACATGGCCACCCAGATCCAGGAGGCCGTCGCGTAGGCGCGGTACTGCCGGGGGTCCTGTCGCCACCCGGTGGCATCGCCGCGGACGTAGCCGATGATGACCCCCAGCAGCGGCCAGCGGACGATGCACGAGAACGCGTAGACCAGCATGTAGGCGATGTTGATCAGGATGCCGATGAGGAAGTAGTTCTCCGCCTTGCCCGTGCGGGTCGCGACGAACGCGGAGATGGCCACCCCGAAGAAGCCCGCGCCCACCTGCTGCAGGGACTCGTGGCGCGCCAGCCGGACCACTGCGATGAGCATCCCGGCGACGAGGGCGGCGATCACCGATGGGCGCAGTTGCTGGGACGTGACCAGATAGGCGATGACGAACACTGCCGCCGGCAGGCCGGAGTCGACCATCCCACGCCATCCGCCGATCGCCTGGTCGAGCATCCTCCGGTCCACGCCCAGGGTGTCTGCGCCCCCGGGAGCCGGCGCCGTCGCCGCTGGTTCCCGCGGGTCGCCGCTCATGAGAGCCCCGAGGTGGCGCGCAGCTCGTACCGCGGGTTGAAGATCGTCGGGTCGGTGTCCGTGCGTGTGATCCGCCCGGTGACCACGATCGACCGGCCCGGGGTGATCCCCAGGATCTGGCGCCGTCCGAGCCACACGAGCCGGACCTGTCCGGAGCCGTCGTAGAGCTCAGCCTCCACAGCCGGGACGGTGTCACGGGGGCGCAGGGTCACTGAGCGCAGGACGCCGGAGACAGTCGACTCCTGGCCGCTGACGCACTGGCTGATCGGCGTGGCACCCACGGCGGTGACGGATCCCTGAAGCGCCTCGGCCTGCTGCTCGGACTTGCTCTTGGCAAGGCTCGCGCCGATCCGCTGGATCACGTTGGGCTTCGTGGACGACACACAGCAAGGGTAGCGGCGTTGACCGACACTGGACGAATGGCCGATCCGGCCGACCCGTGCCGCTGCCCGAAGTCAGTTGCGGCCCGGGCAGCTGTCAGCGGATCTCGGTGATCTCCGGCCCGCGCTCGAACGGGTCGAGGTCCGCGAACCTCTCGTCCGCCTCGTCGACCTCGTCCCCAGCGGCCTCGGCGTCCTCGGGGGTCACGGGCTGTGCGGGCAGGGACAACGGGAGCGGGTCGCGCGGAGCCATCGCTGAGGTGCCGCGCACGACGATGGTCTGGCGAACAAGGAGGTGCAGGGCATCCGTCGGGTCCGGCTCCACAGCTGCCCGTCCCAGGAACACGGCCCGCAGGAACCACCGCGGTCCGTCGATGCCGACGAAGCGCACCGGCTGGGTGACCTCCTCGCCCTCCGGCGTGCGTGCCGGAAGCATCCCGCGGACCTCGGGCCCGAACGAACCCTCCCCCTCGGAGACCTTGGCGCCGGCTGTCTCGGCGAGCTCGGCGAGCATCTCGGCGCGGATCTCGTCCCAGAGCCCTTCGGAACGAGGTGCAGCGAACGCCTGGAGCTGGACTGCGGCCCCGTCGCCGACCCCGGTCACGGCGCGGACCTCCTGGGTGCTCGGGTCCGCCTCGACCTGAACCCCGATGCCGGGAAGACCGGGGATGAGAAGGGAGCCGAGATCGAGCCGTGGGACGTCCTGGTCGGCACGTTCGGACTCGGACTCGTCGAACGGACCGTCAGTCCGGTCGTAGGCAGGGCGCGCGGTGGAGGTGGCGTCGTCGTCGGATCCCTCGTCGGAATCCTCGAGATCATCGACCGCGTCGACGGCGTCGGAACGCTCCAGGCCCTCGTCGGGGCCCTCAGCACCCTCAGGTGTTGAGCGTCGCTTGAACAGGGCCATCGAAGCCTCCAGTCAGGTGGTGCACAGGCCACACAGGCTACCCCGCGGCATGACCGCCCGTGGAACCGAAGCCACCGTCGCCGCGCGCCGAGCCGGGCAGCCGGTCCACCTCGTGGAAGCGCGCCCGGACCACGGCCTGGATCACCAGTTGGGCGATCCGGTCCCCACGGTGGAACACGACGGGATGGTGGGGATCGAGGTTGATCACGCTGACCTTGATCTCCCCCCGGTATCCGGCGTCCACGGTCCCAGGCGCATTCACGAGCGACACGCCGAACCGGACCGCCAACCCGCTGCGTGGGTGGACGAACGCCGCGAACCCGTCGGGCAGGGCGATGGCGATGCCGGTGGGGAGCAGGGCGCGCTCGCCGGGCGCCAGCGTGGCGTCCACCGTGGTCACCAGGTCCGCGCCGGCATCACCGGGATGCTCGTACGACGGGACAGGCACCCCCGGGTCCAGCCGGGTGATCAGCACGTCGGTCATGGGTTCATCTCCGCCGGCGGGCCGGCATCGCCGTCGGCGATCGCCCTTGCTACCTCGGTGGGCCGACCGTGGGAGCGGAAGTGGCCGATCTCGACCTGGATGAACAGCGCGGACGCGGTCACCGCGATGGGCCCGTCGGGCCCCAGGCGCCCGATGGCCGCCGTGTAGACCTTGCGCCCCGAGACGCCGGTGATCCGCGCGTCGAACTCCAGGACGGATCCGACCGGGACCGGGCGGACGAAGTTGGTCTCCAGGCGGGCCGTGACAGCCGGACGCATCAGCAACCAGTTGACGGCGCCCAGAACCTCGTCCACGGCGGCCGTGAGCAGCCCCCCGTGCGCCAGCCCCGGCGCGCCCTGGTGGGCGGGGCCGACCTCGAACGACGCGCGCAGGGTCAGGCCCTCCCCGGCCTCGACCTGCATGTGCAGGCCAGCCGGGTGGTCCGACCCACAGCCGAAGCAGTGGCGGTAGTGGGAGGCGATGACCGTTCCGGGCGCGACCGCCTCAGGACTGCGTGGCGGGAGGACCGCCTCAGGGCCCGGGGTCGTCCCAGGCCCGACCGGTTGGGGTTCCATCACGGCCTCGACCCTACTGACCAGCATCGTGGTGCGGGGTCGGCGGGGGGTTGGTGAGGGCCCTGGGTTCGGTCCGGGCAGGGTCGAGGTGCCAGAGTTGGCGCGTGCCCATCCCCGATACCGCCGCGAAGCCCGAGTACAGCGAGCGCCTCTGGCCGGGCCCCGTGGTGTGGATCGTGGCATTCGGCAGCATCGCGGTGCTGGCACTGGCCTACGGAAGCTCCTTGGGATCCACGTCCGGCTGGCTCGTGGCCCTCGCAGGTGGCGTCATCGCGGCGATCCTGATCGTGCGCAGCGCCGTGCTGGTCACCGTCACCGACCAGCGCCTGCGTGCCGGGCGCGCCGGGATCGAGTGGGAGTTCACGGGTCGGGTCCTGCCACTGGACGGCGACCAGGCCCGTTCCGCACGGGGCCCTGACGGGGACCCGAGCGCCTTCATGCTGTTGCGTCCGGGGGTCGGACCGGGCGCGGTGGTGATCGAGGTGACCGATCCGCAGGACCCGCACCGGACCTGGCTGGTGGCCTCACGACACCCGCAGCGACTGGCTCGCGCTATCGAGACGGCTCGTGGCAGGCTGTCGCCATGACAACTGCGCCTGCACCCCTGCCCTCCGAGAGCTCCACACGGAACATGGCACGCACCGCCGCCCCGCTGATCGCCCTGGCCACCACATGGGTTGTGCGCAAGGCCATGATGAAGGCCTACGAGGGCCGGACCGGCAAGCCGGCGCCGGTCATCTACAGCCGCGACGCCTCAGTCGCCTCCAAGGTCCTGTGGGCGGCGACGATGGCGGCGACCGTGGCGCTGATCGAGATCGTCGTCACGCAGGTTCTCGACGCCTACGACGACTGACCAGTCGTCGAGAACCCGAACCGCCGACGCGGCGTCACACAATCAGGCCGCGCACTCCTTGCAGATCGGCATGCCGTCCTTCTCGCCTGCCAGCTGGCTTCGGTGATGGACCAGGAAGCAACGTCCACACGTGAACTCGTCGGCCTGCCTGGGCAGGACGCGAACGCTCAGGCTCTCATCGGAGAGGTCCGCGCCCGGCAGCTCGAGGTTCTCGGCTAGTTCCGTCTCATCAACATCGACGGTCGAGGCCGCCTTGTCGATCCGACGGGCCTTCAGCTCCTCGATGCTGTCCTCGGCAAGACTGTCGTCCTCGGTCTTGCGCGGCGCGTCGTAGTCGGTGGCCATGCTCGTGCTCCCCCCATGATGGGATCGGTGTCGGATCGGTACAACATCACACCGCCGGGTGTTTATGCCCACGCTGCGGAGCGCATTGTGCCGCATGATGGTCCCACGAGCAGCACGACACGGCCCACTGGGCCCCAGGAGGAGGAACGCACATGGCCCTGTACGCCATCGGGGAGCGCACCCCGACGATCCATCCGACCGCGTTCGTGCATCCGGACGCGGTGATCATCGGGGACGTGATCGTGGGGGCCGAGGCCTCGATCTGGCCCGGTGCGGTGCTTCGGGGCGACACCGGCCAGGTGGTGGTGGGCGCCCAGACCTCCATCCAGGACGGCAGTGTCCTGCACTGCACGGACACATTGGACACCATCATCGGTGCCCGGTGTGTGATTGGTCACAGGGCCCATCTGGAGGGCTGCACGATCGAGGATGACAGCCTCGTCGGGTCCGGATCCGTCGTGCTGCACCGAGCCGTGGTGCGCACCGGCGGGATGGTGGCCGCCCAAGCGCTGGTCTCCCCGGGCACCGAGGTGCCTTCCGGGGCGGTGGCCATGGGCGTGCCGGCGCGGATCAAGCCCGACGCCGTCCCCGAGGGCATGATCGCCTCGTCTGTCGAGACCTACGTGAAGAACGCGCACTGGTACAACGCCCAGATGCGCAGGATCGGCTGACCGCCGTCGGCATGGTCTGGACGTCCCACCAGTTCAGTCGTGGTCGGCTCCGGCTCGGGCCAGGAGCGCCTTGAACTCCCGGGCCAGATGCGCCGGGGCCAGCCAGGTGAGCTCGCTGGAGGCTGGTCCCTCACCCGGCCCTCCGGCCTCCAGACCCGACTCGGTCGCCACCAGGACCCCGGCCGCGAAGTCCCAGGGGTTCAGGCCGCGCTCGTAGTAGCAGTCGACCCTCCCGGCGGCCGCCCAGCAGAGGTCCACTGCCGCGGCACCGGCCCGGCGGATGTCGCGCACGGCCGGCAGCACCGTGGCCAGGGCCCGCGCCTGGGCCGCACGGCGCAACTCGGCGTATCCGAAACCCGTGGCGACCAGCGCCTGGCTGAGCGACTCCGGCGCCCCCGGCGCGATCCGCTCGACGCCGGCACCCGCGACGCGGACGGCCCCCTGGCCGCGGACCGCGACGAAGGTCTCGCCGAACCGCGGAACGTCGACGACGGCCACCTCCACGACGCCGTCGACCTCGGCGGCGATGCTGACCGCCCAGCTGGGCAGGCCGTAGAGGTAGTTGACGGTCCCGTCGAGGGGGTCCACGATCCACCGGACGCCGGTGCTGCCGAGGCGGTCGGCACCCTCCTCACCCAGCAGCCCGTCGTCGGGCCGCGCGGCCAGGATCGTGCCCACCACCAGGGCCTCGGCTTCGGTGTCCATCTGGGTGACGACGTCGGTGAGTGTCGACTTCGTCGTGACAGTCAGTGCCTGCTCGCGTCCCGCCATCAGCAGGTCGCCCGCCGCCCGAGCCGCGCGCCATGCCACGTCGAGCAGCTCGTGCTCGAGCCCGAGATCCGCGACGGCGAACTCCGCCGGGCTGCCGGTCACGAGTCGGACCCGCACAGTGCCGGTCGCGGTCCGCGTGGGTTCGGGCAGCACCCCGCTGCGCACGGCACCACCCGCGGACCCAACGCCACCCGTGGTGGGGCTCGGTACGCGCGACAGCCCGTCCTGTGCCGCGCGGGACTCCTCGAGGAGGTCGGCGACCATCGCGATGAACCGCGGATCGGTGCCGGCCGTGGCCGCCCGCGCGACGGGGATGCCCACCTCCCGCGCCCGGTCGGTGGCAACCGTGTCCAGGTCCCAGATGACCTCCATGTGGTCGCTGACGAAGCCGATCGGCACCATGACCGCCCCCGGGACGCCCTCGTTGGCCAGGACCGCCAGGTGGTCGCCGATGTCCGGCTCCAACCACGGGATGTGCGGCGCCCCGGAACGGGACTGGTAGACGAGGTCCCATTCGTCGCCATGTCCGAGGGCCCCGGCGATCGTGGCCGCGACGTCACGGTGCTGGGCGACGTAGTCGCACCTGTCGGCATCGGCCGTGGGGATGGAGTGCGTCGTGAACACCAGCCGGCTGCCCTCAGGCAGACCCTCGAGGCTCCTGCGGGTCGCGTCGACCATCGCCTCGACGAAACCGGGGTGATTGAAGTAGGTGCGCAGCTTCACGATCTGCGGCGACCAGCTCGGGTCCTCGGCCTGCACCTCGGCCAGTGCGTCGTAGAGGTTCTCGCGGTACTGCCGGCACCCGGAGTACGAGGAGTACGCCGAGGTCAGCACCGCGAAGATGCGGGTGGCACCCAGCTCCCGGGCCTCGCGGAGGGCGTCGGCCAGGTAGGGGTCCCAGTTCCGGTTGCCCCACAGGACCGGCAGGTCCTCCCCGCGGGCGGTCAGCTCGGCGCGGATCTGGACGACCAGTTCGCGGTTGAGGTCGTTGATCGGCGAGACGCCGCCGAAGTGCGCGTAGTGCGCACCCACCTCGACGAGTCGCTCGCGCGGTATCCCCCGACCCCGTGTGACGTTCTCGAGGAAGGGAACCACGTCATCGGGGCCCTCCGGGCCGCCGAACGACACAACGAGCAGCACGTCCACGCCCCTGATCCTCCCCGACATGGGCCGTGCCAGCCACTGCGGGCCCCCGAGTGGGGCACAATGTGCCCGATTGCCACGTGGAAGACCGAGGAGTGCGATGCGCGAGTTGAGGTTCGATGGCCTTTCCCCCGACGGCACCCGCCTGATCCTGGCGGGCAAGGACGGGCAGAAGTACTCCGTGGTCATCGACGAGCGCATCGAGGCCGCCGTCCGGCGCGACCGTGCCCGTATCGGCCAGGTGGAGATCGAGCAGGCGGGCATGCTTCGCCCCCGCGAGATCCAGGCGCGGATCCGCTCCGGGCAGACGGCCGAGGACGTGGCTGCGGCCAGTGGCCTGCCGATCGAGCACATCCGTCGCTTCGAGGGCCCGGTCCTGACCGAGCGGGCCTGGGTTGCACAGCAGGCGCAGGCCACGGAGGTGCGCAGGCCCGGTGGCGACATCGAGCTCGGGGACCTCGTCGCCGAGCGCCTGCACGCCGAGGGTGTGGACGCGGCCGACATCGCCTGGGACGCATGGCGACGAGACGATGGCACGTGGGTCGTCATCGCCACCTTCCCCCTGCCGCCCAACACGCATGTGGCGACGTGGACCTACGACAGCGGCAGCCGCACGATGACCGTGGTCGACGACAACGCGGGCACCCTCTCGGCGATCGATCCGCAGGCACCCCTGCAGCTGGCGCCATCACGCCCGATGCTGGCAACGGTCGCGCCGATCGAGGACGAGGATGACTCCCTCGAGGACGAGCCCGCGGTCGTGACGTCCCTGCCCGCGTGGGGGCACTCGCGCGCCGACGTGGACGAGGCGTCCGAGCTGACGAGAGAGGAAGAGCCGGAGACCGGCGAGGACGTCGGTGACGAGGCACCTGAGCTGGAGTCCGTGGCGCCATGGGAGGACAGCGAGGAGCTCGAGGACGTCGCCGACGAGGTGGGGCTCGAGGAGCCGACGGCCGAGGAGATCGAGGACGCCCTCGACGAGATCGCGGAGGTCGAGGCCACGGAGGCCGGGGCCAGCGATGAGCCGGTCGAGGACGTGGCCGACGAGGTGGTCGACGACGGTGACGAGACGGCGGAGCCGTCCGTGTCCGGTCCGACGGCCGATGCCGAGGACATCCCGCTCTTCCAGACGCCCGCTCCCCCCGCGCAGCGCCCTACGGGCAAGCCCAGCGTGCCGAGCTTCGACGACATCCTGTTCGGGCCAGGGCCGGGCAAGTAGCCCCGAGTCGGTCCCTCAGCGGACCGATCCGGCGGCGGCCCCGGCCGCACGCAGTGGGATGAGCACCTCCGCGTCGGTCAGCCCCCCGTGCTGGCCACGCAGCGCGGAGACGATCCTGTCGACGCGCTCGGAGGTCAGTGCCCAGTCGTCTCGCGCGATGGCCACGACGTCCCCGATCCGGTCGGCGT
The DNA here is from genome assembly GCA_963700475.1 of uncultured Actinomycetes bacterium. Classification (GTDB taxonomy): domain Bacteria; phylum Actinomycetota; class Actinomycetes; order S36-B12; family CAIYMF01; genus Prado023. The sequence goes on along the minus strand of CAVOXR010000009.1, from coordinate 112,731 downwards.
ACCAGTCGTCGACGGGACCCAGCAGCTCGAACACCTCGGCCCGGGTGCGGACGTCTGCGCGGTCTCCGAGCTCCTCGGCCCACGCCTGATGCACCTGATCGGCGCGACCCTCGACGGTGTACACGTGCCGGACCCGTGGCTCGCCAAGGACCGTGACGACGTCCCGACGCAGCGCGGGCCGGGCCTCGAGGTCGATGCGCCGATCGTCGGGGATGTCGATGATCCCGTGGTCGGCAGTCACCAGCAGCGCCACGTCGTCGGCGACGAGGTCCAGCAGCCCGGCCACCAGGGAGTCCACCCGGGCCAACTCCGCCCGGTAGGCCGCAGATGCCACGCCGTGGACGTGCGCCGCCTTGTCCAGGTCCGGCCAGTAGACATAGGTCAGGCTCGCCCGGTTCCCTGCGCGCGCACGGCCGATGGCCGTGGCGGTCACTGTCAGGCGGGCCGGCAGGGTGTCAGCCCCGGGATACTCACCACCCCGCAGGGCGGCTCGCGTCAGCCCGCTGGAGCGGTGCGCAGCAGGCGCCGCGCTCGTGACCAGGACCCCCGCGCTGGCAGCCCTCTCCAGGACCGTGGACTCAGGTTGCGTGGCAATGGGGTTGGGGTCCCCGCCCCAGGAGAGCGGCGCCAGGACCGACCCGTCGTCGAGGCGGAACGACGTGCCCACGATCCCGTGCATCCCCGGCGGGAGGCCGGTTCCCAGGCTCGTCAGTGACACGCAGGTCGTCGAGGGGAAGGGCGCAGCGAGCGGGCCGACCTCCGCCATCGCCATGAGCCGAGGAGCGTGCGAAGGGTGGTCGGCGAGCTGGACCGCGCCGAGGCCGTCCACCAGCAGCACGATGATGTGCGGAGGTGTCCCCAGGGCGTCTCGAAGGGGTCCGGCCAGGCCGTTGCCGTCACCCGGGAATCCCGGCACACCCAGGAGGTGGGCAGCTGCGGGCAGGAGCTCGGCCAGCGGCCGCGGAGTCACTGGGCGTGCTGGCTGATCGCCGCCGACAGAGCCGCGGCGAACTCCAGGGTCCGGACCACCGCGTCCGCGCCGTCACCCGCCTCGGAGACGCGCAACGAGAAGTCGTCGTTGGACGACGCTCCGGTGAAGCCGTGGTCGGCGGTGCAGTCGGGATCGCCGCACCCTGCCGGCTCGAGATCCAGGCGCGAGACGGCGCCCCATCCGATGGTGAGCATCACCTCGCGCACGGCACCGCCGGGCTTGTGCAGCGCAGGATTGCCCACGATCCGGTTCACCACCACCGACTTGACGTCCGCCAGGCGGACGGCCTCGGAGTTGGCGGAGGCGTAGGGCACGGGGCAGGTCTCGTCCGGCGGGAAGTCGTCGATGTGCAGCACGAGCAGGCGCGTACCGGTGAGCAGGAGCAGCGAGATGTGCCGGCGCAGCTCCTCGCGGTCGAATGCTGCCTCGTGCTGGATCACGTAGCTGATGGGCTCCTCGTCAGCCAGGGCGGTGGCCATGGTGTCGGCGACGAGCTCCGGGTAGTAGCCGGAGGCAGCGATCTCGGAGCGCAACTGGGACTTGGGGTTCACCGGGGAATCCTCGCACGTTCTTCAGGCATCGAGCAGCCTGCGGACCCCCACGTCCAGTCGCTCCCACTGCATCCGGATCCGCCCGGTGGCTCCCAGGACCGCGGCCCCGGACCCCGACACGATGATCGGGTTGAGGTCCAACGAGGCGAGGGCTGGCACGTCGTCGAGGAGCAGCCCCAACCGGGCGATGATCTGGCACAGGGACTCGACGTCCACCGGGTCAGCGCCCCGGTACCCGCGCAGCAGGGGGGCCGCCTTCGGCGCGGCCACCAGTCGTCGGGCCTCGGCCATGCTCAACGGCGGGATCCGGTAGGAGTGATCGCCCAGCAGTTCCGAGGCCACACCGCCGACGCCGAACCGGACAACCGGGCCGAACAGCGGATCATCGACCGCACCCGCGAGCGTGGCGACTCCTGGGGGCGCCATGGACTGCACCACGAGTCGGTGGCCGGCCATCTCGTCGAGCTGCGCGACCATGGACAGGTAGGCGCCCCGCACGGCCCGCTCGGACTCCAGGTTCAGGCGGACGCTGCCGAGGTCCACGCGATGGGCCAACCACGGTGCCGTGGTCTTGAGCACGACGGGGTAGCCGAGCTCCTCGGCCGCATGGATCGCCTGCTCCTCGGAGTGCACCGGCCGTGAGGGCCACACCCGGATCCCGTAGCAGGCCAGGAGCTCCGTGACCTGGGCGGCGGTGAGGTCCACACCGGGGGCTGTCGGATCCATGGCGTCGGGATCGCCGGAGTCCTCGAGCAGCACGGCTGTCGAGTCCCTGCGCGCCTCGGCCAGCCACTGGGCCACCAGCTCGCCTGCCCGCTCCGGATCCACGTCCGGGAACACCGGCACATCGACCTGCTCGGCGTCGCGCCAGCGGGCGTACCCCCGCACCAGCGCGAGGGCGTGGATCGCGTCCTCGACGTTGGAGAAGGTGGGCACCGAACCATGCTCGGGGCGGCCGTCGGGCCCGTTCTGCGGGAGCAGGCCCATCCCAGCCGGGATCAGCCCGGTGCCATCCGCGGCCGGCATGATCGCCACGACCGGCTTGGTGGAGTCCATGCTGACCGCGGTGATCGCAGCGTGGACGTCGGCCTGATCCGCCCCCACGCTCGGGATGTGGACGAACACCACGGCGTCGCAGGCGGCCTGCTCCGTCGCCGTTCGCAGGGCCGCGGCGATGTCTGCCGCAGGGGCCGACTGCGGAAGGCTGGGATGCCCGTAGGCCACGGTCATGCGCACTGACTCGATGGCGTCAGCAGCCAGGATCTCCAGGGCCGCCGACGTGCCGACGACCGCGACCCGATCCCCTCGTGGAAGCGGCTGGTAGGCGAGGATCGCCGCGACGTCGAACAGCTCACCCAGCGACGACGTCTGGATCACGCCACTCTGCTCGAACACGGCATCGACCGCGCCGGGGGGAAGCGTGGTACGGCGCACGTGGTGGCCCAGGGGCAGGGTCTGCGTGTAGCGACCGCTGCGCACCGCCACGACCGGCTTCGTGCGGCTCAGCCGGCGGGTGATCCGCGTGAACTTGCGGGGATTGCCGATGCTCTCCAGGTACAGCAGGATCAGGCTGGTCGCGGCGTCGGACTCCCAGTACTGCAGCAGGTCGTTGGCCGACACGTCAGCGCGGTTGCCGGCCGAGACGAAGCTGCTCAGGCCCAGGCCGCGGCGCGCGACGGTCTCCAGGACCGTCACACCCAACGCTCCCGACTGGCAGAACAGACCCACGCGGCCGCGTCCGGGTACGAGTGGTGACAGGCTGGCGTTCAGGCTCACTCGCGGGTCGGTGTTGATGATCCCCAGGCAGTTGGGGCCCACGACGCGCATCCCGGACTCACGAGCGGTACGCACCAGCTGGCGCTGGCGCGCGCGTCCCTCGTCGGTCGCGGTGTCGGCGAAACCGGAGGAGACCACCACGAGCCCGCTCACACCGGCGGCGGCGCACTCGGCGACCACGGGCAGCACCGAGTCAGCGGGGACGGCGACCGCCGCGAGGTCCACCGGCTGCGGGATGTCGGTGATGTGGCGGTAGGCCGGAACACCGAGGATCGAGTCAGCCTCGGGGTGGATGGCGTACAGCGGGCCCTGCGAGCCGTAGTCGCGCAGGTGGCGCAGCAGCTCGTGGCCGATGCGCCCTGGGGTCCGGGATGCGCCGATGACGGCGACCCCGACCGGATTGAGCAGCCGCTCGACCGAGCGCGCCTCGGAGCGGTGCTCGCGGGCCGCCCGCACGTCCATGACCTGGTCCGTCGGCTCCAGGTCGAACGTGAGGTGGAAGACCCCGTCCTCCATCCGCTGGCTCACGACGTAGCCCGCCTCGCGGAACGTCGCCGAGCATCTTGCGGTTGTTGGGCAGCACCTCCGCCACGAACCTGCGCAAGCCCACCTCCCAGGCGGCCGCCGCGAGGTGCTCCAGGAGCACGGCGCCCAGCCCGCGACTCTGGTGGTCGTCGCGCACCACGAATGCGGCCTCGGCATCGCGCGGGTTGAGCCGGTCGAAGCGCGCCACCGCGATGATCTCGCCGCCCTCAGTTGCCACCAGGGCGACCCGATCGGTGTAGTCGACGTTCACGAACCGAGCGACGTCCCGGTCGGAGAGCTCCGGGTAGGGGGCGAAGAAGCGGAAGTAGATGGTCTCGGCCGACAGCCGCGAGTGGAACTCGACCAGGCGGGGGGCGTCATCCGGTCGGATGGGGCGCACGTGGCACGGCCGACCGTCCCGGAGCACCACGTCGGCCTCCCAATGGGCCGGGTACTCAGATGCCACGGGACCACCCTAGGCGGCACCGGCACGTCGGTCGACCCGGTCGGGCCCAGCGTCGGCGACAATGTGGGCCTGCCGCGCACAAGGAGCACCATGGCCCGTCGCACACCACCGCCCAGCGAGCCCGTCGCCGACCAGATCGTCGACATCGACATCACCACGGAGATGCAGGGCTCGTTCCTGGAGTACGCCTACTCGGTCATCTACTCGCGCGCCCTGCCCGACGCCCGGGACGGCCTCAAGCCGGTGCAGCGTCGGATCCTCTACACGATGAACGAGATGGGCCTGCGGCCCGACCGCGGTCACGTCAAGAGCGCCCGCGTCGTCGGCGAGGTCATGGGCAAGCTGCACCCGCACGGCGACGCGGCCATCTACGACGCGCTGGTCCGAATGGCCCAGTCGTTCTCCCTGCGCATGCCCCTGGTCGACGGCCACGGCAACTTCGGCTCCCTCGACGACGGACCGGCCGCCTACCGCTACACCGAGTGCCGCATGGACCCGGCAGCCCTCCCGATGGTCGCCGGCCTCGACGAGGAGGTCGTCGACTTCGCACCCAACTACGACGGGCGCGAGCTGGAACCGGTCGTGCTGCCGGCCGCCTACCCGAACCTCCTGGTCAACGGCGCCTCGGGCATCGCGGTGGGGATGGCCACCAACATGGCCCCGCACAACCTCGGCGAGGTGATCGCAGCCGCCCGGCATCTGCTCGCCCACCCGGAGGCGACCACCGACGACCTCATGCGCTTCGTCCCCGGGCCGGACCTGCCCACCGGCGGCCGGATCGTGGGCCTCGACGGCGTTCGCGACGCGTACCACACCGGTCGTGGCACCTTCCGGATGCGCGCCACGGCCAAGGTCGAGCAGATCACCGCCCGCCGGTCCGGACTGGTGATCACCGAGCTGCCGTGGAACGTCGGCCCCGAGAAGGTCATCGAGAAGATCCGCGAGCTCTACAACGCCAAGAAGATCACCGGCATCGCCGATGTGACCGACCTGACCGACGGCGAGAAGGGCCTGCACCTGGTCATCGAGCTCAAGAGCGGATTCGTGCCCGAGGCCGTCCTCGACCAGCTGTACCGGCTCACCCCGCTGGAGGAGTCGTTCGGGATCAACAACGTGACGCTGGTCGACGGCCAGCCGCAGACCCTCGGACTCAAGCGGCTGCTCGAGGTCTACCTCGCCCACCGACTGGAGGTCGTGCGCCGGCGCAGCCAGTTCCGCCGGACGAAGGCATCCGACAGGCTGCACCTGGTCGACGGGCTCCTGATCGCCATCCTCGACATCGACGAGGTCATCGCCGTCATCCGCTCCAGCGATGACACCGCTGCGGCCCGGGCCCGGCTGATGAGCGTCTTCGACCTGTCCGAGATCCAGGCCAACTACATCCTCGAGATGCCCCTTCGCCGACTGACGAAGTTCAGCCGGATCGAGCTGGAGTCCGAGCGCGACGACCTCAATCGCACCCTGGCCGAGCTCGACCGCCTGCTCAACGACCCCGACGCGCTCAGGGACCTGGTGTCCTCCGAGTTGGCCGAGGTCGCTGCTGCCCATGCCACACCCCGGCGCACGGTCCTGCTCGAGGGGCCGGCTCCCCTGCGCGGCGCTGCCGCCACCGCTGCACCGCTGGAGCTCTCCGACGACCCGTGCGAGGTATTGCTGTCCAGCACCGGGCTGATCGCGCGCAGGGCGCTGCCGGAGGCCGAGGAAGCCCAGGGCGTCGCCCCGGCAACAGGTCCCCGGGGGACCCACGACGTGGTCGTGGCCCGTGCCAGTGCCACCGTGAGGGGCTATGTCGGCGTGGTCACCTCGGCCGGTCGAGTCGTGCGCGCGCACGTTCAGGACCTGCCGAGCCTGCCCGGCACTGCTGGTCCGGTGAGCCTGGCGGGTGGGGCTCCCCTGGGGGCGTTCCTGACCCTCGAGCGCGGCGAGTCCGTCGTCGGACTGGCGAGCCTGATCCCGGGGGCCCCCACCCTGGCCCTGGCGACGGCCTCGGGCGTCATCAAGCGCGTCGCCGATGAGCCGGCTCCGAATCGCGACGCCTGGGAGATCATCCGGTTGGCGGACCGGGACGTCGTCATCGGGGCCCTGCCCGTTGGCGACGAGGACGAGTTCGTCCTGCTCGCCGACGACGCCCAGCTCCTGCGCTTCCCGGCGTCCGCCGTCCGCCCACAGGGTCGCGCTGCCGGGGGAATGGCCGGGATCAAGCTCGCCGGAGGTGCGCAGGTCATCGCCCTCGGCGTCTGGGCACCGGGCAGCGCCGGAGTGGTCGTGACCCTGGCCTCGGACTCCGCGGCCCTGCTCGACGCCGGTGGCTCGCTGAAGGTGACGCACGGCGAGGTCTTCCCGGGCAAGGGCCGGGCAACTGGCGGCGTCCGGGCGCACCGCTTCCTGAAGGGTGAGGACGTGCTCACCCGCGGTTGGATCACCACCTGGCCGGCTGCGGCGGCCACGGGCAGCGGCGAGCCGATCGACCTTCCCGAGCCGGACAACCGCCGGGACGGCTCGGGCGCCCCGTGCGCGTCGGCTCCGGCCGCGGTGTCGGCGCGGGTATGACTGGTCTGCCCGGACTCACCGGGGACGGGCAGAGTCCGGGAGGACGTCGCTGCAGCGACGTCTCCCGCGAGACCGGGGAGCCCATGGCCGGCACCGCACCGCGGGCCGACGTGTGGGTGGCCGTTGAGCACACCCCGGGGTGGGGCGACGCAGACCTGACCCGAAGCGGTCACGGGGTGCGGGTCCTCATGGTGCGAGGACGACGGGAGCGGCCGGATTCGGGTGCTGCGTCCGTCGGCGGTTCGGTCGGCGGATCGAGTGCGGCGGACTCGACCCGGCGGGCTCACTCCCCGGGCGTGCGTGTGTGGGTGGGATATGCCACAGGAACGCCCATGTTGCGGGTCGGGGGCGTGGACCATCCCGACGCTGTCGCGGGTTGGGACCTGTCGGCCATCGCCGCGGGATCCCTGCGCGACTGGGGAGCACGGGACCCCGACCCGCTGCTCCTCGTCTGCGCCAACGGCCGACGCGACCGCTGCTGTGGGCACTCCGGCGGCCGACTTGCCGACGCCCTCTGGCGCGGTCCGCTCGCCGACCGCGTGCTGACCTGCACGCACCTCGGCGGGCACCGGTTCGCTCCCACTGCGCTGCTCCTGCCGATCGGGGCCCTGCACGGCCGACTGGACGAGCCCGGCGCCGCCCGGCTCCTCACGGATGCCACTCTCGGTGACATGGCCCGGCACACCCTGCGGGGCCACAGCACGCTCGACCAGCCCGCCCAGGTGGCCGAGGTCCATGCGCGCACCATCACCGGGCACAGTGGCCTGGCACCCCTGCAGGTCGAGCTGACTGCCTCCGACGATCCCGACCGGATGGGCGCCACCGTGCGCGGATGGGGCACCTCCCGCGGGCTGGAGTCCCTGGAGTTCGAACTGGTCCGGACCAGCAGTTCGGCCCTGCTGTCCTGCGGACGCGAGCCAGAGGCGACCACGCACTGGTCCGTCGCCCCCTGACCCCCCGCCGGACGCCACACCCGCCACGGCGGCCCGCGGCCCAAGCCCCCGGCGCGCCCCGCCCCCCTCGCCCCCTCACGTCGTCCGCTATTGCGCGGACCACTGCCTGCGTTGTCCGCCCCAGCGACGGGCGATGCTCGGAGAAGCGGACGACGCGTCGCGGGGGCACGTGGAACCAGCCCGATCCCACGTCAGGGCGGTGGCTGCGGAGCGGCTCCCCCACGCCCGCGCCGATCGGGAGCACAATGCGGACCATGGATCTTGGACTTGCTGGACGGACGTACCTGCTGACCGGGGCCTCTCGAGGCCTCGGCCTGGCCGCTGCCGAGGTGCTCGTCGCCGAGGGTGCCACCGTGGTGATCTCAGCGCGGGACGACAAGGAGCTCGCCAACGCCCTGGAGCGACTGGGGCGGGCCAACGCTGTGGCGATCTCCGCCGACCTTGCCGACCCCGATTCCGCCGAGCGGCTCGTGGCGGGCACGGTGGGTCGCTTCGGGCGTCTCGATGGCGCCCTCATCAGCGTCGGCGGTCCGGCCCCGGGGACGCCCATGACCGTCACTGACGAGCAGTGGCGCGCCTCCTTCGAATCCGTCCACCTGGGAGCGGTCCGGATGATGCGGGCCGTCGCGTCCGCGGCCACGGTCGACCCCGACGCCCCGATCGGCACCGGCGCGTCGCTGCTGGCGGTCCTGTCCACGTCGGCCAAGTCCCCCATCCCCGGGCTCACGGCCAGCAACGGCCTCCGACCGGGCCTTGCCATGCTCGTGAAGGACTTCGCCGACGAACTTGGGCCTCGCGGCATCCGGGTCAACGGCGTGCTGCCCGGGCGGATCGCCACCGATCGCACGATCGCCCTGGACGCTGCGCAGGGCAACGCCCAAGCCGCCCGCCGCCGCAACGAGGCAGCCATCCCCCTGGGCCGCTACGGCGACCCTGCGGAGTTCGGCCGCGTGGCCGCGTTCCTGCTGAGCCCCGCCTCGTCCTACATCTCCGGCAGCCTCATCCCGATCGACGGCGGGTCCCTGCGCGTCCTGTGAGGTGGATCAGACCCCGGGGATCCACCACAGGAGGATCCCGGCGGGCAGGGTCCCATGGACTCCACGCAGGCTCCGTGGAGGTTGTCCAAGAGGACGGTCATCCCAATCTGCACCACCGCCCCGACGTCCCTCCACGGGGTCGGAGGGACCAGTGCTGAAGGTCCCCGTGGTGGCGTCACTCCCGGTCGTCGGGGCGGCGCAGCCGCTTGACCTCGGAGCGGCGCTTCTTGACCTGGATCCGCCGGTTGACCGAGCCTCTCGTGGGCTTCGTCGGCCGGCGCGGCCTCGGTGGTGGGGCGATCGCCTCGGACAGGATCGCACCCATCCGGCGCTCCGCCTCCTCCCGGTTGCGAAGCTGGGAGCGGTGCTCGGACGACGTGACCGACAGGACGCCCCCCGACAGGCGCGCCCCAAGACGGGCGAGCGCACGAGCCCGCAGGGCAGGGCTCATCGCCGTGGATGCTGCCAGGTCGAAGAGCAGCTCGACACGGGAGTCGGTGGTGTTCACACCCTGCCCACCGGGACCCGAGGACCGTGAGAAGCGCCACGTCAGCTCCGACTCAGGGATGACCACCGACCCCCGGAGCCTCAACGGGCCGGGCACGGGTCCACCTCCGCGAGTGCTGATGTCGCCATGGCCGCAGGCTCAGGAGTAGGCCAGGTCGGCGTCGTCGGCCTCGACGTCCGCCCCGAACTGCGTGCGCGACAGGTCGGCGTAGAGGCCCCCAGCGGCGAGCAGCTCGTCGTGCGTCCCGCGCTGGACCACGCGGCCCCCATCGATGACCAGGATCTGGTCGGCGGCGCGGATCGTGGACAGCCGGTGGGCGACCACCAGCGAGGTGCGACCCGCCAGTGCCGTGGCCAGGGCTCGCTGAACAGCCGCCTCGCTCTCCGAGTCCAGGTGAGCAGTGGCTTCATCGAGGACGACCACGTTGGGCGCCTTGAGCAGGAGACGCGCGATGGCCAGGCGCTGCTTCTCGCCGCCCGAGAGTCGGTACCCACGCTCCCCCACCACCGTGTCGAGTCCGTCCGGCAGCGAGGCCAGCAGGTCGCCGATCTGGGCATCGCCGCAGGCCGCCACGAGTTCCTCGTCCGTCGCCCCGGGCCGGGCGTAGGTGAGGTTGCCGCGGATCGAGTCGTGGAACATGTGCGAGTCCTGGGTCACCACGCCGATGGCGTCCGACAGGCTCGACAGCGTCGCGTCGCGCACATCGACGCCACCGACCAGTACCTCGCCGGAGGTGGCGTCGTACAACCGGGACACCAGGCTGGTGATCGTCGACTTGCCCGCGCCCGAGGGCCCGACAAGGGCGAACATCTGCCCGGGCTCGATCCGGAAGTCCACTCCGGCCAGGACCGGCTCACCACGCCCGCGTGAGTCCGGCCGGGCAACGGACTCCAGGGACGCGAGTGACACCTCGTCGGCGCCCGGGTAGGTGAAGTGCACATCGCGGAACTCGACGGCGGTCGGGCCCGCGGGGATGGCCACGGCGTCGGTGGCCTCCGACACCAGTGGCTCGAGGTCCAGGACCTCGAAGACCCGCTCGAAGGACACCAGGGCGGTCATGACGTCCACGCGGACGTTGCTCAGGGCCGTCAGCGGGCCGTAGAGCCGGGCCAGCAGGGCGGTGATCGCCAGCAACGTCCCGATCGTGAGCGTCCCGTCGATGACGAGGTTGCCCCCGACGCCATACGCGATGGCGGTCGCCACGGACGCCACGAGCGTGAGCGCAGTGAAGAAGTACCGGTTCGACATCGCGATCTCAACCCCGATGTCGCGCACGCGGCTGGCCTTGGCGGCGAACGTGCTCGCCTCCTCCTCCGGCCGGCCGAACAGCTTGACGAGCAGGGCCCCGGACACGTTGAAGCGCTCGGTCATCATCGAGCTCATGTCGGCGTTGAGCTGCATCTGCTCCCGGGTCTGGGCCTGCAGGCGCCGTCCCATGTACCGGGCAGGGATCAGGAACAGCGGCAGGAGGATCAGGCTGATCACCGTGATCGGCCACGAGAGCGCGAACATGGCGATGAGGATCACCGTGAGCGTGATCACGTTCCCGACGACCCCGCCGAGCGTCGAGGTGAACGCCTGCTGCGCGCCGATGACATCGGAGTTGAGCCGCGAGATCAGGGCACCTGTCTGTGTCCGGGTGAAGAACGCCAGCGGCTGGGCCTCCACGTGCCGGAAGACCCGTGTGCGCAGGTCGAAGATCAAGCCCTCACCGATGCGCGAGGAGTACCAGCGCCCGACGAGGCCCACTCCCGCATCCACGAGGGCCAGGACCAGGACGAGGATCGCGCAGACCGTCACGACGGTCGAGTTCCCGGCTGTGATGCCCTGGTCGATGAGCCGCCGGAAGAGCAGAGGCTGGGCGACGACCAGCAGCGAGGAGAAGATGAGGGTCACGAGGAACCAGAAGATCTCCCGACGGTAGGGCCTCGAGAAGCCCATGATCCGCGTGACCGTGCCCTTGGTGATCCGCTGGTCGGCGACAGACCGGTCACGGGTGAATGACCGGTAGGTCTGCCAGGGACCACCGCCCCCCATCGACATCGACATCTCTCAACCCTCCGAGTGCCCAACACCCCGCGTGGGCTGGATGTTCCCCTCGACGCCCGGCCGTGGCATTCCGACAGGTCACCGTCTGATGGCCCCTCAGGCGGTGCCGCCAGGTCAACGACCGGCGAACATGGCGGCCAACTCGCGGATGCGATCGCCCTGGGCGGCACGCTCGGCCGCCATCTGGGCGTCGTGCGCCTTCGCGAAGCCGGTCGGGTACTGGGCGTCGCCCAGCAGCCTCTTCGTGCCTGCCACCGCGCCGGGCATCGCGCTGGCACAGCCCACTGCCACCTCACGGGCGGCCGCGTCGAGGTCTGCGCGGGGGACCGCCTTGAGTGCGAGCCCGATGCGAACGGCTTCCTCGGCGAGGACCCAGCGGCCGCTCACCACCAGCTCGAGCGCGCGTGAGTACCCGACGGCCTCCACGAGCGGCAGCGTGCCCCCGAGGTCCGGCACCAGCCCGAGGCTCGGCTCCTTCATCGAGAACTGCACATCGTCGGCGACGACGATCACGTCGCAGCCCAGGGCCAGCTGGAAGCCGGCGCCGACAGCGTGACCGCCCACGGCCGCGACCGTCACGACGGGGCAGCGCCGCCACCAGGAGAACGCCTGCTGGTAGACCGCGATCTTCGCATCCAGCTCGGCGGGCTCCATCGTCGCGAACTGGAGCAACGAGCCCTCGCCGGGGATGCCCTCGGGGCTGAGCATCCGACGATCCAGCCCGGCCGAGAACGACGGACCCTCCGCGGAGAGGACGATCGCGCGCACGGCTGGATCCAGGTTCTCGCCGATGGCTGCCAGCTCCCGCCACAGGGCTGGGCCCTGTGCGTTGCGGCTCTCGGGGCGGTTGAGGCGAACCGTGAGGATTCCGTCAGTCAGGTCAAGGTCGAGAGCGCTCGTATCGGTCATACGAGCAGTCAACCAGCAGCCAACCTCGAGGTCCGATCCCGGGTGGCTCCTCCGCGCCCACGCAACGGGACCCCGGCGTCGGTCAGCATCCGATGGATGAACCCGTAGGAGCGCCCGGAGCTGGCCGAGAGCTCGCGGATGCTCGCGCCCGCGCGGTACTGAGTCTCCAGGGAGCGGGCCAGTTCGGCGCGCTCCTCCCCCGTCACACGCGAAGCGCGCGCCCTGCCCACCATGGCTCCCCCTCCGATCGGCCGATCTGACCGACTGCGGGCCAACTATGGCGACTCACGTACAAGATCGCATCCTGAACGAGCGGTTGCGCGCGGGTTTCCGCCGAGTGACCCGATCAGGCGAGCGCGACCAGGTCGAGGTAGTCCTCCCGCCACAGATCCTCCACTGCGTCGGGCAGCAGGAGTACCTTCTCCGGGGCCAGCGCCTGCACCGCGCCCTCATCGTGGGTCACCAGGATCACCGCGCCCTTGTAGGTCGCCAGCGCGCCGAGGACCTCCTCGCGGCTGGCCGGGTCCAGGTTGTTGGTGGGCTCATCGAGCAGCAGGACGTTGGCGCCGGACACGACGAGCGTGGCCAGCGCGAGGCGGGTCTTCTCGCCACCGGACAGGACATGGGCCGGCTTGTCGACGTCGTCGCCGGTGAACAGGAACTGGCCGAGCACACTGCGGCACTCGGTGGAACTCATGTCACCGGCCGCGTGCAGCATGTTGTCCAGGACCGTCGCCTGCGGGTCGAGGGTGTCGTGCTCCTGGGCGTAGTAGCCCAGGCGCAGGCCGTGGCCCGGCTGCACCTCGCCGGTGTCGGGGTCCTCCACCCCCGCCAGGATGCGCAGCAGGGTGGTCTTGCCGGCGCCATTGAGTCCCAGGATGACGACCCGCGCCCCCCTGTCGATGGCCAGCTCGACGTCGACGAAGACCTCCAACGAGCCGTAGGACTTGCTCAACTCGCTTGCACGCAGCGGCGTGCGACCACACGCCACCGGATCGGGGAAGCGCAGCTTGGCGACGCGGTCGTTCGCCCGCTGGTCCTCGAGGCCGGACAGCAGGCGCTCCGCGCGCTTCTCCATGGAGTGGGCGGCCCGGGCCTTGGTGGCCTTGGCACGCATCTTGTCGGCCTGCGTCTGCAGGACGGCTGCCTGCTTCTCGGCGTTCGCCCGCTCCCGGTGACGGCGCTTCTCGTCGGTCTCGCGCTGCTTCAGGTAGGTGGTCCATCCGACGTTGTACACGTCGATGACGCAGCGGTTGGCGTCCAGGTGGAAGACCTTGTTCACGACTGAGTCCAGCAGTCCCACATCGTGGCTGATGACCACCAGTCCGCCCTTGTGCGTGGAGAGGTACCCCCGCAGCCACACGATCGAGTCGGCATCGAGGTGGTTGGTCGGCTCATCGAGGAGCAGGGTGCTGGCCTCGCTGAAGAGGATCCGTGCCAGCTCGACGCGCCGGCGCTGACCGCCTGAGAGGGTGCGCAGCGCCTGGCCGAGGTTGCGCTCGGTGATCCCAAGGCCGGCAGCGACCGACGCCGCCTGCGCCTCGGCTGCGTACCCGTCGAGGGAGAGGAACTCGGACTGGGCCCGGTCGTAGCGGCGCATCGCGTCGTCGCGGGCATCGGGATCGGTGTCGCCCATCGCGGTCTCGGCACGCCGGAGCCGCCTGATCACATCGCGCAGGCCACGGGCGTCGAGGATGCGCTCGCGGGCACTCTGGTCCATGTTCCCTGTGCGCGGGTCCTGGGGCAGGTAGCCGATGGAGCCACTGCGGGTCACCGCGCCGCCCTCGGGGATGGTCTCACCAGCAAGGATGCGCATCAGCGTCGTCTTGCCTGCGCCGTTGCGCCCGACGAGGCCCACACGGTCGCCGTCCCCGATCCTGATCGAGACACCCGACATGAGCAGGCGGGCACCGGCCCGGACCTCCAACTCACTCGTCGCAATCACTGCCCGAGTTTACCCGCCGCTCGCCGACACTCCTCCCGTCGCGCCTGGCTGAGGGCGCTCCCCTGCTTCGCACAGGTCGTTGTCGGCCGCCGGCTCCTTCGACTCTGCCCCGTCGGACCCGACTAGGCTGACCTCACCGACATCGAGGGAGGCACATGACCACGGTCCAGGAGGGCGGCTCGCCCCTCATCAGCACGATCTTCACCATGACCCAGGCCTCACGCGCCAACGCTGACCTGCCCGAGCGCGAGGTGATGCTCATCCGACTGGCCTGCCTGATCGCGTCCGACGCCTCCGAGTCGTCCTACCTGTACAACCTCGCCGGGACGGCGGGTCCGGCCCTGACCGTGGACGAGGTCGAAGCGGTCCTGGTTGCGGCTGCCCCCCTGACGGGCACCGCCCGTGTGGTGATGGCCGCTGAGCGCATCGCGTCCGCGATGGACTACCCGATCTCGGTCCACGACCTGTTCGCCGCTGGACCTATCCCCGACTGACGGGGGCAGTCGCCCGTGCCGACGCTCCCCACACTCGCCGTCCCCCTCACCGATGGGGTGGTCTCCCTCGACGTGTTCGCGGAAGCCGACATCCCGACACTGCTGACGGTGCACGGCGATCCAGAGGTCACGCGTTGGATCGGCGGCTGGTGGCAGGAGCCGGCGTCGGAGGAAGCCGCGGCAGCGAAGGTCGCCGCAGTGGGCCGCTGGGGAGATGCCGCGACGTGGGTCGCCCACGACGAGCACCTGCACGTCCTTCGCGCCTGACCCCAGCCATCCCGCTCGACCCGTCGCGGCGTTCAGCCGACTGGACGAAGCCACCGGCCCGAGGGCTCCGTCGCCGGCTCGTCCGGGGCCTCGGCCGCCTCGTCGGGAACGTCGGCCAGGAAGCCCTGCACGTCGGACCACACCGACCCGATGGCGATCCCGAACACACCCTGCCCGCCGCGCACGAGGTCCACGACCTCGTCATCGCTGGTGCACTCGTAGACAGTGGTGCCGTCGCTCATCAGGGTGATCGCCGAAAGGTCAGCCGTCCCCCGATCGCGCAGCGTGCCGACGGCCGCCCGGATGCTGGACAGCGAGACGCCCGTCTCCAACAACCGCTTGACCACCTGGAGCACGAGGATGTCGCGGAAGGAGTAGAGCCGGTTCGTCCCTGAGCCGTGCGCTGCCTGGACCGACGGCACGACCAGGCCGGTGCGAGCCCAGTAGTCGAGCTGGCGATAGGTGATGCGAGCGGCTCCGGCCGCCACAGGACCGCGGTAGCCGCGCCCGCTGCGGGGATCGGGCTCCGGGATCGCGAACAGCGCCTGCTGGGCGGGGTCCACCACCACGGGAAGGAACGGATCATCCACGGTCGCACCTCCACTCGAGGGCTCGCGGGGGGAAGTTCGCGAACTGGGGAGAGACGACACTACGCCGCTGCTGGGCTCCCGTCACCCCGACACGCGGGTGGTGCGTCAGACGTTGAAGCCCAGGGCGCGCAGCATGTCGCGGCCGTCGTCGGTGATCTTGTCCGGGCCCCACGGCGGCATCCAGACCCAGTTGAGCCGGAAGTCGTCGACGATCCCGTCGAGCGCAGCACGGGTCTGATCCTCGATCACGTCGGTCAGCGGGCAGGCCGCAGACGTCAGGGTCATGTCCAGGGTGGCGACGTTGTTGTCGTCGACGTGCACCCCGTAGATCAGGCCCAGGTCGACGACGTTGATGCCGAGCTCTGGATCGACCACATCGTGCAGGGCCTCCATGACGTCCTCGTCGGTCGCGCTCATCGGGTACCTCCAGTGGTCAGGGCCTGGGTGACAGCGTCCTTCCAGGCCATCCAGGACAACAACGCGCACTTGACCCGTGCCGGGTACTTCGCCACACCGCTGAAGGCGATCGCATCGCCGAGGACATCCTCGTCGGGCTCAGGCGCCGCAGCGTCGGTGGCTGACTGCATGAGGCCGAGGAAGGCCTCCTGAGTGGCCATGCGCCTCAGTCACGGTGTGCCCCAGCAGGAGCTCGTACATGACGCTCGCGCTGGCCTGCGAGATGGAGCAGCCCTGGTTGTCGTAGGAGATGTCGACCACGGTGGCCGCCTCCCCCTCCCCGTCCAGGTGCACCCGCAGGGTGATCTCGTCGCCGCAGGTGGGGTTGACGTGGTGGACCTCGCGCCTCGAACGGGTCGCGCAGGCCGCGACCGACCGGGTTGCGGTAGTGATCGAGGATGATCTCCTGGTAGAGCGAATCCATCAGGCCACCCCGAAGAACGTCTGGGCGCGCCGGATGCCCACCACCAGGGCGTCGACCTCGAACGGCTGGTTGTAGAGCCCGAAGCTTGCTCGGGTCGTTGCCGGCACCCCGTAGCGTCGGCATGTCGGCCAGGCGCAGTGGTGCCCGACTCGCACGGCGACGCCCTCGTCGTCGAGGACCTGGCCGACGTCGTGGGGGTGCAGGCCCTCGACGGTGAACGACACCGCCCCGCCGCGCCCCGCCGCGGTGGGAGGGCCGATGATGCGCACGCCCGGGATGTCGGCCAACGCCGCGAGCGCGTACTCGGTCAGCACATGCTCGTGGGCGGCGACAGCCGGCATCCCCACCCGATCGAGGTACTGGACGGCGGCCGCCAGCCCGACGGCCTGGGCCACATTCGGCGAGCCGGCCTCGAAACGCTGCGGCGGGTCGGCGAAGGAGGACCGCTCCATCGTGACCATGGCGATCATCGAGCCGCCGGCGTTGAACGGGGGCATCGCCTCCAGCACGTCGGTGCGTCCCCAGAGGCAGCCCACCCCGGTCGGTCCCAGCATCTTGTGCCCGGAGAACGCCATCAGGTCGACGTCGAGGGCGCGGACGTCCACCGGCATGTGCGGAACCGACTGGCAGGCATCGAGCACGACGAGCGCGCCGACCTCCCTGGCCCGGGCCACGATCGGCGCGACCTCGTTGATGGTGCCCAGGATGTTCGACTGGTGGACGAACGACACGACGCGGGTCTTCTCGGTGATCACCGTCGAGAGGTCATCGAGGTCGAGGTGCCCGTCATCGGTGAGTCCGATCCACCTCAGGACGGCCCCGGTCTTGTCGCACAGCTCCTGCCACGGGACGAGGTTGGCGTGGTGCTCCATCTCGGTGACGACGATCTCGTCGCCCGGGGCGAGGACGAAGCGCTCCGCACCGTCGGGCAGAGGCGCGCCGTGCTCCTTCTTCGCGGTGGCCGAGCTGAAGGCATGGGTGACCATGTTCAACGACTCGGTCGCGTTGCGGGTGAACACCAGGTCCTGGGCACGCCCACCGACGAATCCCGCGATGACCGCCCGCGCCGACTCGAAGGCGTCCGTGGCCTGTTCGGCCAGGAAGTGCGCCCCGCGGTGCACCGCGGCGTTGTGCTGCTCGTAGAACTCCCGCTCGGCGTCGAGAACAGAGACCGGCTTCTGCGACGTGGCCGCTGTGTCCAGGTAGACAAGCGGCCGCCCGCCGCGCACGGTGCGCGACAGGATCGGGAAGTCGGCCCGCAGCCCCGGGTCGAGCAGGGTGGTCACGCCGACGCCACCGCCGTGGTGTAGCTCGCGTAGCCGTCGGCCTCGATCGCGTCGGCCAGCTCCGGGCCACCCTCGGCGACGATCCGCCCGTCGAGGAAGACGTGCACGTGGTCGGGGCGCACGTAGCGCAGGATCCGGGTGAAGTGCGTGATGAGCAGGACGCCGGCGTCGCCGGACTCG
Source organism: uncultured Actinomycetes bacterium (assembly GCA_963700475.1). GTDB lineage: Bacteria > Actinomycetota > Actinomycetes > S36-B12 > CAIYMF01 > Prado023. The sequence goes on along the minus strand of CAVOXR010000009.1, from coordinate 94,774 downwards.
CGCACGCGGTTGATCCCCTCGGAGACCACGCGCAGTGCGTCGACGTCCAGGCCGGAGTCCGTCTCGTCGAGGATCGCCATCTTCGGCGCCAGGAGCTCCAGCTGCAGGATCTCGGCGCGCTTGCGCTCGCCGCCGGAGAAGCCCTCGTTGACGTTGCGCTGCGCGAACGAGGGATCGATGGCCAGCTTCTCCATCGCCCCCTTCATCTCCTTGAGCCACAGGCGCAGCTTGGGCGCCTCACCACGGATCGCGGTGGCCGACGTGCGCAGGAAGTTCGACACCGAGACGCCAGGCACCTCGACGGGGTGCTGCATGGCCAGGAAGATCCCGGCGCGGGCACGCTCGTCGACGGTCATCGCCAGGACGTCCTGCCCGTCCAGGGTGACGGTCCCCGACGAGATCGTGTACTTGGGGTGACCGGCAATGGCATAGGCCAATGTGGACTTGCCCGAGCCGTTGGGACCCATCAGTGCGTGGGTCTCGCCCGAGTTCACGGTGAGGTTGACCCCGGTCAGGATCTCCTTGGTCCCGCCGTCGGCCTCGACAGTGACGTGCAGGTCGCGGATCTGCAGGGTGGACATCGCAGTTCTCCAGTTCTCGCCGGTCAGGCGACAGTCACGAAGACGGTGTCGCCTTCGACGGAAACGGGGTAGATCGGGACAGGGGTTGTGGCCGGCGGACCGCTGGGGCGGCCGGTGCGCAGGTCGAACCGGGAGCCGTGCAGCCAGCACTCCAGGGTGCAGCCGTCCACGTCACCCTCAGCAAGGGAGACGTCGGCATGCGAGCAGATGTCGGAGACCGCGAACCACTCGCCCTCCGTGTGGACCACGGCGATCGGCCGGCCATCGACGACGACCCGGTGAGCCGTGCCCTCGGGGACCTCGGCCACCGTGCAGACGGGCTGGGGGGTCACGCGTCACCGCCGTCGCTGTCGTCGAACTCGTACAGCGGGTCGACCGAGCCGAGCTCGGCGTCGACCGCCGCCAGCAACTGGGCCTCCACCTCAGGAACGCCGATGCGGTTGATCACGTCGGCGAAGAAGCCGCGGACCACAAGACGGCGGGCAACCGCCTCGGGGACGCCGCGACTCATGAGGTAGAACAGCTGCTCATCGTCGAAGCGGCCGGTCGCCGAGGCATGCCCGGCGCCGGCGATCTCCCCGGTCTCGATCTCGAGGTTCGGCACCGAGTCGGCGCGCGCCCCCTCAGTCAGCACCAGGTTGCGGTTGAGCTCGTAGGTGTCGGTTCCGGTGGCGGTGGAGCGGATGAGCACGTCGCCGACCCACACCGTGTGCGCGCCCGCGCCCTGAAGCGCGCCCTTGTAGAGGACGTTGCTGCGGCAGTTCGGCGCACCGTGATCCACGAACAGGCGGTGCTCGATGTGCTGCTCGGTGTGGGCGAAGTACACCCCGATCAGCTCGGCATCCCCGCCCGGTCCGGCGTACTCCACGGACTCGACGATCCGGATGGCCCGTCCGCCGAGGCTGACCTGCGTCGAGCGGACGCGGGCATCCCTGCCCAGGCGGATCGCCACCTGCCCGGCATGCACGGCATCGGCGTCCCACGTCTGGATGTGGACGAGGTCCAGGGAAGCCCCATCCCCGACGAGGACGGAGGTGTGCTCCGAGTAGTCAGCCGTGCCGTCATGCTGGAGCAGGACCGTCGCCCGCGCGTTAGCGCCGAGCTCCACCACCAGCTGGCCGTACACGAGGCCACCGTTGCCGGTCAGTCGCACGACGACAGGCTCGACGACCTCGGCCTCAGCGGGGATCGACAGGCGCATTGCCCCATCGGCGTTCGCGACAGCCAGCGCGGAGGTCCGATCCACCGGCATCGGCAGCGCCTCGAGCGCCGGGTCCCCGGCGGGGATCCCGGTGAGGGTCACACCCTCGGGCAGGTTCGCGTCCCACGTCAGGTGGGCTTCGGAGGCATCACCGGCGAGCACGCGCGCGAAGGTGGCCAGCGGGGTGAACCGCCACACCTCCTCCCGACCGTGGGGCATCGGGAACGCCGCGATATCCCGGGAGCTCACCCGGGGCAGCAGGTCCTGTGCGGGGGTCAGGCTGACCTCCCGCTCCTCGACAACGGACATCAGCCGACGGCCCCTTCCATCTGCAGCTCGATCAGGCGGTTGAGCTCGAGGGCGTACTCCATGGGCAGCTCGCGCGCGATGGGCTCGATGAACCCGCGCACGATCATGGCCATGGCGGCCTCCTCGGTCATGCCGCGACTCATCAGGTAGAACAACTGGTCCTCGGAGACCTTGCTGACGGTGGCCTCATGGCCCATCGCGACGTCATCGACGCGCACGTCGACGTACGGGTAGGTGTCCGAGCGCGAGATGTCGTCGACGAGCAGCGCGTCGCAGCGCACGGTCGACTTCGAGTGGTGGGCCTGCTCCTGGATCTGCACGAGGCCCCGGTACGAGGTCCGTCCGCCACCGCGGGCGACGGACTTCGAGACGATCGCCGACGAGGTGTACGGCGCGGCGTGGACCATCTTCGAGCCGGCGTCCTGGTGCTGGCCCTCACCGGCGAAGGCGATCGACAGGGTCTCGCCCTTCGCGTGCTCGCCCATGAGCCAGACGGCCGGGTACTTCATCGTGACCTTGGAGCCGATGTTGCCGTCGATCCATTCCATCGTGGCGCCCTCGTAGGCCACCGCGCGCTTGGTGACGAGGTTGTACACGTTGTTCGACCAGTTCTGGATCGTCGTGTACCGGCAGCGTGCGTCCTTCTTCACGATGATCTCCACGACCGCCGAGTGCAGCGAGTCGCTGGAGTAGATCGGGGCTGTGCAGCCCTCGACGTAGTGCACGTACGCGCCCTCGTCGACGATGATCAGGGTCCGCTCGAACTGGCCCATGTTCTCGGTGTTGATCCGGAAGTAGGCCTGCAGCGGGATCTCGACGTTCACGCCCGGCGGCACGTAGATGAACGAGCCACCCGACCACACCGAGGTGTTGAGGGCGGAGAACTTGTTGTCCCCGACGGGGATCACCGTGCCGAAGTACTCCTTGAAGAGCTCCTCGTGCTCGCGCAGGCCGGTGTCGGTGTCCAGGAAGATGACGCCCTGCTCCTCGAGGTCCTCCCGGATCTTGTGGTAGACGACCTCGGACTCGTACTGGGCGGCCACACCGGCGACCAGGCGCTGCTTCTCGGCCTCGGGGATGCCGAGACGGTCGTAGGTGTTCTTGATGTCGTCGGGCAGCTCCTCCCAACTGGTGGCCTGCTTCTCGGTGGAGCGCACGAAGTACTTGATGTTGTCGAAGTCGATGCCAGACAGGTCGGCACCGAAGGTCGGCATCGGCTTGCGCTCGAAGAGCTTCAGGCCCTTGAGGCGCATGTCGAGCATCCACTGCGGCTCGGACTTCTTGGCCGAGATGTCGCGCACGACCGCCTCGGACAGACCGCGCTTGGCGGTGGCCCCCGCGGCGTCGGAGTCCGACCACCCGTACTCGTAGGTGCCGATGCCCTCGAGCTGCTCGGTGTTGACCGTCATCGGGTCGTCCTTCCCTCGGAGTGCTTCGCTGCGTCGTCGGCACCTGTGAGGGATGCCGCGTTCGGTCCGATCGTTGTGGGGATGTGGGTCGTGCAGACGCCGTCGCCGTGCGACAGGGTGGCCAGGCGCATGACGTGGGTGCCCAACAGGCGCCCGAAGGCCTCGGTCTCGGCCTCACAGAACTGCGGGAACTCGGCAGCCACGTGGGCCACGGGGCAGTTGTGCTGGCACAGCTGGATGCCGTTGGCCGTCGGGACCGCGACGGCGGCGTAGCCCTCGGCGGCCAGGGCGTCGGCGAGGACGTCGACACGCACGTCCATGGGCTCGGTCAGGTCCAGGAGGTCGGAGTAGCGCCGCTCCAGCTCGGCCACCCGACGGCGTGCGAACTCCATGACGGCGTCCTCACCACCGGTCTCGGCAACGAACCGCAGGGCACCGACCGCCACGTCGTCGTACGAGTTGCCGAAGCTGTCCCGACCGGCCGGGGTCAGGTGGTAGACGCGTGCAGGTCGACCGCGACCCCGCCGACGGGTGTCCGGACCGTACGGAGGCCGATCCGAGGCCTCCACGAAACCCGCATCCACGAGGTCGTCCATGTGCTTGCGGACCGCGGCACCACTGAGCTCCAGGCGCTCAGCGAGCTCCGCCACTGTCGCCTGGCCCATGTCGAGCAGGGCCCGGGCCACGCGCGCTGGAGCCCCGGTCAGTATTTCCACAACACCATTGTTGCGTATTTCCTGAGATCCGCAACCACCGGGTCCCCACCCCGGCCGGCGGGCGGCCCCCGGCACCCGACCTACACTTCGATCGTGCCTGCTGCCGCCGTCGAGATCACAGGTCTGACCATGCGCTATGCGGGTCGCGCGGTCGTCGATGACCTCACGTTCATGGCCCCGATCGCCTCGATCACGGTCGTCCTCGGCCCCAACGGCGCGGGCAAGACCACCACGATCGAGACCGCCGAGGGCTTCCGGTCACCGCACGGCGGCTCCGTCCGGGTCCTCGGCCTCGATCCCAGGGCCGACAGGCAGAGCCTGTCCCCCCGGGTCGGGGTGATGCTCCAGTCCGGCGGCGTCTGGCCGGCGCTGCGGGCGGCCGACATGCTCACGCATGTGTCACGGCTCTACGCCAACCCGCTGGCGCCACGGGCGTTGATGGAGCGACTCGGCCTGACCCACGTCGCACGGACCCCCTACCGCCGGCTGTCGGGCGGCGAACAGCAGAAGCTCGCCCTCGCCTGCGCGCTGGTCGGGCGACCCGAGGTGGCCTTCCTCGACGAGCCGACCACCGGCCTGGACCCCGAGTCCCGGATCGGGGTCTGGCAGTTCCTCGCCGAGCTGCGCGACAGCGGGGTGGGCATCGTGATGAGCACCCACCTGCTCGATGAGGCCCAGTCGCTGGCCGACCACGTCATCGTGATCGACCAGGGCAGGCTGGCAGCCGCCGGCTCGGTGGCCGAGCTGACGGGAACCGCGCCCGGCCTGCGCTTCCGCTCCAGGGCCGGGATGGACGTCGGCGATCTCACCCGGCAGCTGCCTGACGGGTTCTCTGCGATCGAGTCCAGCCCCGGCCAGTACCGGGTGGATGGCCCGGTCACCCCACAGGTCGTGGCGTCGGTGACGTCGTGGTGCGCCGGCCAGGGGGCGATGCCCGAGGAGCTCAGCACCGGGGGCGGGTCGCTCTCCGAGGCCTACTTCGAGATCACCTCACGGGCCGGTCAGGGCGGGGCGACGACCGCCGACGCGACCTCCTCTCCCGACGGGCGGGCGCAGGCATGACCACACCGAACCCACAGGTGACCCTGGACCTGACCCCGGCACCCGGCGCCGCCCCCAGAAGCGCCCAGTGGTGGGCGCAGTCGCGGCTCGAGTGGCGGCAGCTGATGACCAACGGGGAGCAGCTCCTGCTCACGCTCATCATCCCGATCGCCGTCCTGATCGGAGTCACGCGACTCGGGCTGGCCGGGATCGATGAGGCGACCCCCGGGGTGATGGCCCTGGCGATCCTGTCCACGGCCTTCACGGCCACCGCGATCTCCACCGGCTTCGAGCGGCGCTCCGGGGTCCTGAAGTTCCTCGGGGCCACTCCCCTGGGCCGCTCCGGGCTGCTGGTCGGCAAGACGACCGCCACGTTCGCCGTGATCGTCGTCCAGCTCGTGCTGATCAGCGCAGTGGCCCTCGCGCTGGGTTGGGCACCCCAGGTGGAGCAGCCCCTGCTGGTGGTCGCCACCGTCATCCTCGGCACCGTCGCGCTGGGCTCCTGGGGCTTCGCCCTCGCCGGGCTCCTGCGCGCAGAGGCCACCCTGGCGGTGGCCAACGGGATCTTCCTCCTCCTGCTGTTCGCCGGGGGCACCGTGCTGCCCGCCGACCGCCTCCCCGGACCGCTGGGCGCTGTGGTCCACCTCCTGCCCAGCGCTGCCCTGGGCGATGCGCTGCGGGCCCAGCTCGGTGCCCCCATCAGCGGATCCGCGCTGGCTGCCGGCCCCATGCTGGTGCTTGCGGCCTGGGCTCTGGTGGGCATCCTCCTGTCGATCCGCACCTTCCGCTGGGAGTAGCCCGGCACACAGGTCCCCCGAGATCCGGCGCGGATCCGCGAACTACGCTTGTCCCGTGCTCGCCTCCGACAGCCCCGTTCGCACCAGCCCCGCCACCGATCCCTCCCCCGTCACAGCCGGGGTCCGAGGCATCTTCATGGCCAACCTCGTCGCCCAGATCGGCATCGTGGTCACCGGTGGGCTCGTCCGGGTCACCAAGTCCGGGCTGGGATGCCCCACGTGGCCGGAGTGCGTCGACGGGTCACTGGTTCCCGTCGAGGGCCAGGCCGAGGCCTTCCACAAGTACATCGAGTTCGGCAACCGGATGCTCACGTTCGTCCTGGGCATCCTGGCCATCGCGGCCATCGTCGGCGCGCTGCGGATGCGCGCCCGCTGGCGGACCGAGGGCTCCGTGCCGCGGCGCCCGATCCTTCTCCTGGCCACGATTCCGCTGCTGGGCACCCTCGCCCAGGCCCTGCTCGGTGGGGTCACCGTGCTGACCGGTCTGCACCCGCTGATCGTCGGATCGCACCTGCTGCTCTCGGTGGCGATCATCGCCGGCTGCGTGGTGCTCGTCCATCGGGCCGGCGAGCCCGGCGACGAGCCCCTGGTCCGCCTCGTGCGTCCCGAGATCCGGGCGCTGTCGATCGTCCTGATCGTCACCTGCGCCGCCGTGGTCGTGCTCGGAACCCTGGTGACGGGAGCCGGACCGCACTCCGGTGACACGGACGTCGAGCACCGACTGGACATCGACGTGCGCACCATCGCCTGGCTCCACGCCGACGTGGTGCTCCTGTTCATCGGGCTGATCGTGGCCATCTGGCTCGCGCTGAGGCTCACCGACGGACCTGCCAAGGCGCGCTGGTGGTCCCACGCCCTCATGGCCCTGGCCATCGTGCAGGGAATCGTCGGCTACACCCAGTGGTTCGCCGGCGTTCCGTGGGCCCTTGTCGCCATCCACATGCTGCTGGCGTGCCTCGTCTGGGTCGCCACCCTCAAGACGAACCTGAGCCTGCGCACACGGGGCTGAGCGGGCCAACCACCGCAGTGGCGGTCAGCGGCCTACTCGACCGCGCTGACCGGCTCAGCGGCCGGAACTGCGGGGTCCTGGGGAGCCGCTGACGCGGATACCTCGTCCCCGCCCAGGGGTGACGCCGACGGGCTGACGGTGGGCACGACCGATTCGGACGCCTCAGCACTGGGAGTCGGGTCCGTTGGGGTCGACTCCGTTGCGGACGGCGTCGGCGTCGGGTCCGTTGGGGACGGCGACGGGATCCGTTGGGGACGGCGGTCGGGATCCGTCGGCGACGGGGTCGGGTCCGTCGGCGGACGGGGTCGGGTCCGTCGGCGACGGGGTCGGATCCGTCGGCGTTGGTGAGGGTGTCGGGTCGGACGGGCTCGGGCTCGGCGTCGGGTCGGGAGTCGGTTCCGCCGGCACTGACGCCTCGGGCGTGGGCTCCGGTGAACTCGGAAGGTCCGGCTCAGGCACCGGGGTCACAGGCGGCGTGGGGTCCGTGGGCACGGGCGATGCGGAACCACCCAGACCTGCACCGCTCACCTGTCCCGATGTGGAGCCGGTGCCCCCACCTGCGCCACCGGTGGAGCCACCGGATGTCGGCCTCGAGGTGGGTCCGCCCTGGGCGCTGACGGTGGACTTCGTGCCCGACTGGGACGCCACCACCACCGACTCGGAGGACTCGGTGCCGGCGGGCGGCACGGCCAACGACTCCGGACGCTCGGGATCTGAAGCCGCTGCCAGCGTGGCAATGGGTGCGAGCTCGGATTCAGGGTCCTGCAGGAGGCGGTCCACATCCGATGCGGTGAGTACCCGGACGGGGGCGTCGGCCACGACATCGCGGACGGCAGACACCGCGGCCAGGCCAACTGCTGCCGCACCTGCGGCCATGGCGGCCCACGCGGTGATCGACAACCAGCGGTACCTCATGAGACCAGTGTGCCCCCTTGTCCGCCTAATTCCCCACTAAGGGGCCGCAAACCAGTGAGGCGTCGCAATCACGGCGCGGCGTCGCGCCCTCCACCTGCGACGCTGGCCACGGGCGAGCGTCTACGGTGGGGCCATGTCACGAGTTCTGGTGGTGGAGGACGATCCGGGTATCCGCTCGGCGCTCATCCATGCCCTGACCGATCGCGGTCACGCCGTCGACTCGGCTCCGAACGCGATGACCGGGCTGCAGGCAGCGATCAGCGGCGAGCCGGACGTCGTGATCCTCGACCTGGGCCTGCCCGACCTCGACGGCGTCGAACTGCTGCGGATGCTGCGGGCGGTGAGCGCGACCCCCGTCATCGTGGCGACTGCGCGCGACGACGACGAACAGGTGGTCCGCGCCTTGGACTGCGGCGCCGATGACTACATGATCAAGCCCTTCTCGGCCGACACCCTGGATGCCCGGATCCGCGCCGTGCTGCGACGCACGGCGACGAACGCACCGAGTTCGGAGTTGGCCGTCGGGGCGCTGCACCTGGACACCCGCGGTCGGACCGCTGAGCTCGACGGCCAGGAACTCGAACTCAGCCCCCGCGAGTTCGACCTGCTGGCCTACCTCATGGCCCGCCCCGGGGAGGTCGTCACCAAGCGCGAGCTCCTGGCCGAGGTCTGGCGGGTGTCGTACGGGGGCGGGGAGAAGACCGTGGACGTCCACCTGTCGTGGCTTCGCCGCAAGCTGGGTGAGACCGCACAGGAGCCCCGCTACCTGCACACCGTGCGGGGCGTGGGCGTGAAGCTGGTGGAGCCGTGACGCGGTGCGCCGCCGCATCCTCCTGACCCTGCTGGCCTCGACCTCCATCGTCCTGGTGGCGTTCCTGGTCCCGCTCATGGTCATCATCGGATCCTTCGCGATCGACCGCGCCCAGCGCGAGGTCGTGCTGCAGATCCAGCCACTGGTGTCGCGGATCCCCGTGGTCCCACCGGAGTCGCTGGCTGAGCTCGTCAACGCCTTCGCCGAGGAGACCGGTCACCCCGCGACCGTCTACCTGCCTGACGACACCGTCGTCGGGGCCCCGCGACCACTGGATCCGCCGGTGCAGCTCGCCCGGGACAAGGGAGCCTTCTTCGCCGAGGCCGACGGCGGCCGCGACCTCCTCGTCCCCGTCTACACGGACAAGGGCGAGGCGGTCCTTCGGGTGTACGTCACCGACGACGAGTTGACGGGTGCCGTTCGTGAGGCGCGGCTCACGCTCCTGGCGCTCGGACTCGCGCTGCTCGCGGTGTCCGTCGGCCTGGGCCTGCTGCTGGCCCGCAGCTTCCTGCGGCCAATCAGCGAGCTGGGCGCGACCGCCGAGCAGTTGGCCGGTGGGGACCTGTCCGCCCGCGTCCCGGCCAGCGACATCCGGGAGATCGACAACGCGGGCACGGCCCTGAACCGGCTGGCCAGTCGCGTCGTCGAACTGCTGGGACTCGAGCGCGAAGAGGTCGCGGACCTCGCACACCGCCTCCGCACCCCTGTGGCCGCTCTCCGCCTGGATGCCGACTCGCTCCCCGACGCGGACTCGACCGAGCGACTCCGCGCGGACGTCGATCGGCTCGACCGGATGGTCGACGAGGTGATCCGCGAGGCCCGCCGCCCGCTGCGGGAGGACATCCCCTCCAGCGCCGACCTCTGTGCGGTGTCGCGTGAGCGGGCGGCCTTCTGGGTGGTCCTCGCCGAGGACCAGGACCGCGCCCTCGCTCTGGACATCCCCTCTGGGCCGCTACGGGTGGCCGCGGAGGCCCGGGACCTCGGGGATGCGCTCGACGCGTTGATCGGCAACGTGTTCTCCCACACCGACGAGGGGGTCGGGTTCACGGTGGCGGTGGGCGAGAAGGACGGGCAGGGCGCTTGGCTGGAGGTCAGCGACGAAGGCCACGGGTTCTCGTCCAGTGCGGTCCTCGAGCGCGGCCTGTCGGTCTCCGGCTCGACCGGGTTGGGCCTTGATATCGCCCGCCGCTTGGCAGAGCGCTCCGGTGGGTCGATCGAGATCGGCTCCAGCGCCTCGGGTGGCGCCCGCGTACGGCTCAACCTCACCAGGGCCGGCTGACAGCGCCGCGGCCCATAGGCCGGTCGTCACGCAGCGAGCGCGCATCGCGCGCGCCGGCCGACTCAGGCCAGGAACGGGTCGATCGCGACGACCAGGAACAGCAGCGACAGGTACGAGATGGAGCCGTGGAACAGGCGCATGGCCCGCGGGTCCGCCGCACCTGCCCGGACGCGGCTGCGCAGGGCATAGGCCTCGTAGAGGAAGAGCCCACCGAGCAGCGCGGCTGCGCCCGTGTAGAGCCAGGTCATGCCGGCCACAGGGGTCAGGAGCAGGGATGTGGCGACCATCGCCCACGAGTAGCGCACGATGGCCGTCGCCACGGAACCGGTGTCAGTGACCGCCGGGAGCATCGGCACCCGGGCCGCCTGGTAGTCCGCCTTGAACCTCAGGGCCAACGGCCAGTAGTGCGGCGGTGTCCAGAAGAAGACGATCCCGAAGAGCACGAAGGGCGTGAGCGCCAGCGAGTCGGTGATGGCAGCCCAGCCGATGAGCACCGGGAAGCACCCAGCCGCACCGCCCCAGACGATGTTCTGGGCCGTGCGACGCTTGAGCAGCATGGTGTAGATGAAGACGTAGAACCCGATGGCCGCTGCGGCCAGGACCGCCGAGAGCACGTTGACGGTCAGCGCCAACAGGGCGACGGAGGCGACGCTCAGCAGGATGCCGAAGCGCAGGGCGTGGGCGGCGCTGATGGTGCCCGTCACCAGCGGGCGCTGCTGGGTGCGCACCATCACCGCGTCGATGTCCCGGTCGTAGACCTGGTTGATCACGTTCGCCCCCGCGGCCGCCATGGTGCCGCCCAGGAGCGTGAGCAGCGTCGTCGACAGGGGCGGGAACCCACCAGCCGCGAGGAACATCACAGGGACAGTGGTGACCAGGAGGAGCTCGATCACGCGGGGCTTCGTGAGGGCGAGATACGCGCGCCAGCGCGAAGCCGGTCCCTCGGCCGACTCCGGATTGGCACCCATGCGGCCGGACTCCACTGCAGTCACGTGCCCATGCTACCCGCGTCGGTGTTCAGCCCCGACCCGGCCGACGGATACCCTCTGGGGGGCATCCGACGCAGGAGGACGAATGGGAATCGCAGGCTGGACCGAACTCGACGACCGAGCGGTCGCCACCGCTCGGGCCCTGGCCGCCGACGCGGTCCAGAAGGTGGGCAACGGTCACCCCGGCACGGCCATGGCACTGGCGCCGGCCGCCTACCTGCTCTTCCAGCGCTTCCTCCGCCACGATCCTGCCGACCCGACCTGGATCGGGCGCGACCGGTTCATCCTGTCGTGCGGGCACAGCAGCCTCACCCTCTACATCCAGCTCTACCTCTCCGGCTACGACATCTCGCTCGACGACCTCAAGTCGTTCCGGACGCTTGGCTCCCTGACACCGGGGCACCCCGAGCACAACCCCGCCCGCGGCATCGAGATGACCACCGGACCTCTCGGACAGGGCGTGTCCTCCGCGGTCGGGCTGTCCATGGCTGGGCGCTACAGCCGAGGGCTGTTGGACCCGGATGCCCCCTCGGGCGCCAGCCCGTTCGACACCACCACATGGGTCATCGCCTCCGACGGCGACCTCGAGGAGGGCATCTCCGGGGAGGCGGCCAGCCTGGCCGGCACCCAACGGCTCGGCGACCTCGTGGTCCTCTGGGACGACAACCGGATCTCGATCGAGGGTGACACCGCCATCGCATTCACCGAGGACGTGGCCGCTCGCTACCGCGCCTACGGCTGGCACGTGCAGACCGTCGAACTCGGTACCGATGGCAGCGTTGACGTCCACGCGCTGGCCGACGCCATGGCCGCGGCCCGAGACGAGCGCGGCGCCCCGTCCCTGATCCAGCTGCGAACCGTCATCGCCTGGCCCGCCCCCACGTTGCAGAACACCGGGAAGTCCCATGGTTCCGCGCTGGGCGCAGGCGAGGTGGCGGCGACCAAGCAGGCCCTGGGCATGGACCCGGAGGTCACGTTCGACGTCGATGACGAGGTGCTGGCACACGCCCGTGAGGTGGTCAGCCGCGGAGCGCAGCTGCGGACCGAGTGGGACGTGAACTACCAGCAGTGGCGCGCGGACAACCCGGCGGCAGCCGATCTCCTCGACCGGCTGGTCGACCGACGGCTCCCGGACGGCTGGCGCGACGCGCTTCCGACCTGGGAGACCGGAACCTCCATCGCCACACGCGTCGCCTCGGAGAACGTGATCAACGCGTTGGCCGGCATCCTGCCTGAGCTCTGGGGCGGTTCGGCGGACCTCGGCGGGTCCAACGGGACCACCATCAAGGGCGGCGGATCGTTCCTGCCCGCCGGCTCCACCGCTTCCCGATGCCGACCCCTACGGCCGGGTCATCCACTTCGGCGTCCGTGAGCACGCGATGGGTGCGGTCCTCAACGGGATCTCCCTGCACGGGCTCACCCGCGCCTTCGGTGGCACCTTCCTGGTGTTCAGCGACTACATGCGCGCGCCGGTACGCCTGGCCGGACTCATGAGCCTTCAATCGCTGTTCATCTGGACGCACGACTCGGTCGGGGTCGGCGAGGATGGCCCGACCCACCAGCCGATCGAGCACCTGTGGGCGCTGCGGGCGATCCCCGAGCTGTCGGTGGTCCGGCCGGCGGACGCCAACGAGACCGCCGAGGTCTGGGCAGCCGCCCTGGAGAATCCCGGTCCGGTCGGGCTGATCCTCACCCGGCAGAATGTGCCCACCCTCGACCGCTCCCACGGTGAGCCCGCCTCGGCGGCCAGCCGCGGGGCCTATGTGATTGCCGAAGCCGACGGCGGGGACCCGCAGTTGCTGCTCCTGGCGACGGGCTCCGAGGTGTCGGTCGCGCTGGCCGCACGGGACCTGCTGCAGGCCGAGGGGGTGCCCACCCGTGTCGTGTCGATGCCCTGCCTCGAGTGGTTCGAGGCCCAGCCCGACGAGTACCGCGAGGAGGTCCTCCCGGCGCATGTGCGGGCCCGGGTCAGCGTCGAGGCGGGAAGCGACCAGGGATGGTGGAAGTACGTGGGCACGCAGGGCGCGTGCGTGTCCGTCGGGCACTTCGGAGCGTCAGCCGCCGCCGACGAGCTGTTCGCCCAGTTGGGCTTCACCCCCGACCACGTGGCGTCGGTTGCCCGCTCTGTCCTGAGCCGCGTGCGCTGAGCTCGCGGCTCGGCGGGTCGTTCGGGCGTACGCGACCGGTAGCGCGCCGAGGCGGGCAGGGTGAGCCGGTACCGGCTAGGCCTGCTCGCGCATCCGCTCGAGGGCCTCGGCCAGGATCGCGTCGCCGTCGACGTCGGAGCGACGCTCCTTGACGTAGGCCAGATGGGTCTTGTACGGCTCGACCTTGGCCGGGGTCGGCGGGTTCTCCGGGTCCGGACCGGCCGGGTAGCCACAGGTGGGGCAGTCCCAGATCTCAGGGATCGCGGCCTCGTCGGAGAAGCTCGGGGTGGTCTCATGGCCACGCGCGCAGTAGAAGCTCACACGATGCCGAGGGGCCGCATCGCCACGCTCAGCCTCCCCCATGGGCCCGGATCCGACCCGGCTGCCCCTGATCGCGTTACCACCAGCCACGAGAGTGCCTTCCGAAGATTCGAGCGGGTAAGGACGTGAGGGACTGCGGGACTAGATCGCCAGGCCGAGCGCGACGATCGTGGCCGTCCAGATGAGCAGCAGCGCGTAGGTGATCCGGTCGAGGTTGCGCTCAGCGACGGAGCTGCCACCCAACGACGAGCTCACGCCACCGCCGAAGAGGTCCGACAGGCCGCCGCCCTTGCCCTTGTGCAGCAGCACCAGGACGATGACGAGCACGTTGAGCACCAGGAGCAGGATCTGGAGGGCGAGGATCACGACAGGGTCCCTTCATTCGTTGGCGCAAGGATACGTTGTCCCGGCGACATGACGGGCCAAGCCCACACCAATGGACCAATTCGGGCGTTGCGACGCATGCCCGGCCAGGTCGAGCCGGGGCTCGTCTGGCCGGGCATCAGCGCATTCGTCGGCCTCAGGCCAGGCGGTACTTGCAGATCGCGACGAACTCGTCGGCGTCGAGCGAGGCCCCGCCGATCAGTGCGCCGTCGACATCCGGTCCGGCCATGATCTCCGCAGCGTTGGCTGCCTTGACCGACCCGCCGTACTGGATGCGGATCCCGTCGGCGACCTCCTGGCTGTACAGCTCGGCCAGGCGGCGGCGGATCGCCCCACACATGTCCTGGGCATCCTGCGGGGTGGCCGTGAGGCCGGTGCCGATGGCCCACACGGGCTCGTAGGCGATCACGATCGTCGCTGCCTGGTCGGCCGGGATGTCCGCGAGGCCGCCGTCGAGCTGGCCGAGGGTGACCTGCTCCTGGATGCCCGCCTCGCGCTCCTCCTTGACCTCACCGATGCACATGATCGGGGTCAGGCCGTGCTTGTAGGCGGCCTTCACCTTGGCGTTGACCAGGGCATCGTCCTCGCCGTGGTACTGCCGGCGCTCGCTGTGCCCGATGACCGCGTAGGTGCAGCCGAGCTTGCTGAGCATGACGCCGGAGATCTCGCCCGTGTAGGCACCGGAGTCCTGGGCGGAGATGTCCTGGCTGCCGTAGACGACCTTGAGGTTGTCAGCGTCGACCAGGGTCTGCACCGAGCGGATGTCGGTGAAGGGGACCATGACGCCCGCCTCGACGGCCGCGAAGTCCTCATCGTTGAGTGCGAAGGCGATCTTCTGGACATGCGCAATGGCCTCGAGGTGATCGAGGTTCATCTTCCAGTTACCTGCCATGAACGGCTTGCGTGCCATGTGTCAGCCCTCCAGGACTGCGAGACCGGGGAGCGTCTTGCCCTCGAGGAGCTCGAGGGAGGCGCCACCGCCGGTGGAGATGTGGGAGAAGCCGTCCTCCAGGCCGAGCTGGCGGACAGCAGCGGCGGAGTCGCCGCCTCCGATGACCGAGAACGCATCCGAGTCGGCGATCGCCTTGGCCACCTGCAGGGTGCCCTCGGCGAATGCGGGGAACTCGAACACGCCCATCGGGCCGTTCCACACGACCGTGCGGGCGTCCGCGACCTTGCCGGCGAACAGCGCGATGGTCTCCGGGCCGATGTCCAGGCCCATCCAGCCGTCCTCGATCCCCGAGCTGGGCACGACCTTGTTCTCCGGCGCGGGGACCTCCTTGCTCGGGAAGGCCACCGACACGCGGGTGTCGACCGGGATGAGGAGCTCGATGCCCTTCTCCTCCGCCTTCGCCAGGTAGCCCTTGACGGCCTCGATCTGGTCAGCCTCCAGCAGGGAGTCACCGACCGTGTGGCCCCGGGCGGCCAGGAACGTGTAGGCCATCCCACCGCCGATCAGCAGTCGGTCGACGCTGTCGATCAGGTTGTCGATCACGCCGAGCTTGTCCGACACCTTGGATCCACCGAGGATGACCACGTACGGGCGATCCGGGTCGGCCAGGACCTTCGAGAAGGACTTGACCTCCTTCTCCACCAGCAGGCCGGCCGCATTGGGCAGCAGCTCGGCGACGTCGGTGACCGATGCCTGCTTGCGGTGCACGACACCGAAGCCGTCGGAGACGTAGACATCGGCCATGGCGGCCAGCTCGGCGGCCAGCTCCTTGCGCTGTGCCTCGTCCTTGCTGGTCTCGCGGGCGTCGAAGCGAATGTTCTCCAGCATGGCCACCTGGCCGGGCTGCAGGGCGGCGACCGTGGCCTTCGCGGACTCGCCGGTCACGTCGGAGGCCAGGACGACCTCCTGACCGAGGAGCTCGCTGAGGCGCTTGGCAACCGGCGCAAGCGAGCCGGACTCCTCGAAGCCCACGCCCTTCGGCCGGCCGAGGTGGGCCACGATGACGACCTTCGCCCCCGCCTCGATCAGGGCCCTGAGGGTGGGAAGGGCTGCCACGATGCGGCCGTCGTCGGTGATGACACCCGAGCCGTCCTTGGCCAGCGGAACGTTGAAGTCCGACCTCAGCAGGACTGTCTTGCCAGCGATATCGAGATCACTGATGCTCTTCACGAAGAAACTCCCTTTGTGGGTGAACGGCCACCTTGCAGGCATGAGCCTATTGACGCGGCGGCGCGATCGCCCGCTGAGGGCAACCCGTCACTCCGTGGAGATGCCATCCTCCGTGTTGGGGATCCCGAGCTCGAGGGCGCGCTTGTCGGCAAGCGCCAGGAGCCGCCGGATCCGCCCGGCGATCGCATCCTTTGTCATCGGCGGGTCGGCAAGCGCGCCGAGCTCCTCGAGGCTGGCCTGCTTGTGCTCGAGGCGCAGCCTTCCTGCAACGGCGAGATGGTCGGGCACAGTGTCGCCGAGGATGAGCAGCGCCCGCTCGACCCGCGCTCCGGCGGCCACAGCGGCCCGTGCGGAGCGGCGCAGGTTGGCGTCGTCGAAGTTGGCCAGGCGGTTCGCGGTCGCCCGGACCTCGCGGCGCATCCGCCGCTCCTCCCACGCCATCACCGAGTCGTGGGCGCCCATCTTCGTGAGCATCGCGCTGATCGCGTCACCGTCACGGATCACCACCCGGTCGATCCCGCGGACCTCCCGGGCCTTGCTCGCGATACCGAGCCGTCTGGCGGCCCCCACGAGGGCCAGCGCAGCCTCTGGGCCCGGGCAGGACACCTCGAGCGAGGAGGACCTGCCGGGCTCGGTGAGCGAGCCGTGGGCGAGGAACGCACCGCGCCAGGCGGCCTCCGCGTCGCACAGGGCCCCGTTGACGACCACGGCCGGGCAGCCCGCGCACCGGGCGGCCGGAGGCGTCGAGGAGACCTGCCTGCTTGGCCAGCCGCTGCCCGTCCTGGGCGATGGTCAGCACGTACCGGTTCCCCCGGCGGATGCCCGAGGGCGCCACCACCGTGATGGTTGCGGAGTGGCCGAACATGTCCGCGATCGCGCTGCGCGCCCGACGCGCCGCGGCGCCCGGTGTCGAGCTCTGCCTCGACCACGACCTTGCCGGCCACGAGGTGCAGTCCGCCGGAGAACCGCAGGAGGGCGGAGACCTCAGCCTTGCGGCAGCACGTCTTCGTGATCGGCAATCGGCTCAGTTCGTCCTTCACGCCCGCCGTCATCGCCATGCCGGAATACTGCCATGCCCGATGACCTCCGCGAACGCCCTCCCCAGAAGCAGCGGATCGTGATGGCCGGCCCCGGCCCGTGGGTCGGCCACGGCACGCAGGACCAGCTCGGCACCGACGTCGCTGCAGGCCGCCCGCAGGGCCTGCTCGTCGGGCACATGGGCGGGGTCGGCGAGGACGACGTCGAAGGTCACCTTGGGGAAGGCCTCGGCCAGGACGTGCAGGTGACCCTGGGGGCTGAACCCCGAGGTCTCCCCCGGCTGGGCCACCAGGTTCAGGGCGAGGATCCGCTTCGCGGTTGACGAGATGATCGCGTCGTGGATGCCGGGCACCAGCAGACCGGCAAGCACCGAGGTGTACCAGGATCCCGGGCCCATCACGATCGCCTCAGCCTGGGCGATGGCCTCGATCGCCTCCGGTCGTGCGGGCGGGTCGGGTGGCTCCAGGGAGATCGACAGGACGGTCCCCTCGGTCACCGCCACCTGCGACTGGCCCTGCACCACGCTGACGCCCGGGTGCCCGGGGGCGTCGAAGACCTCGGCCACGATCTGCACGCCCTCGCTGCACACCGGCAGCACCCGCCCGTGGGCGCCCAGGAGGGCTGCGACCCAGTCCAGCCCGGCGACGACATCCCCGGTCTGCTCCCACAGCGACGTGATCAGCAGGTTGCCCATGGCGTGCCCGGCGAGCTCGCCGGCGGAGAACCGGTGCTGCACGACTGAGCTCCAGGTGCGACCCCACACGTCGTCGCCGCACAGCGCGGCCAGGGCCATCCGCAGGTCGCCGGGGGGCGGTGTCCCCATGTCGCGGCGCAGTCGACCGCTGGAGCCGCCGTCGTCAGCCATCCCGACGATCGCGGTGAGCTGGTCGGTCACCCCGCGCAGGGCGCGCAGGGAGACGGCCAGGCCGTGCCCGCCGCCGAGGGCCACCACCACCGGGCCGGCAGCCACCGGACGACGACGTCGAGCCGCCCCCCCAGGTTCAGCGACGGCGGGAGTCATCACTCGCGCCCGAGGTCCCGATGGACGACCGTGACCTCAAGGCCGACGTGGACCAACCGGGCGGCGAGGTTCTCGGCCATCGCGACGGACCGGTGCTTGCCCCCGGTGCAGCCGATGGCAAGGGTGGCGAAGCGCTTGCCCTCGCGCAGGTAGCCGTCGGTGGCCAGGTCGATCATGTGGGCGTACGCGTCGAGGAACGCCGCGGCCCCGCCTGGGCCACGACGTAGTCGTTGACCTGCGCGTCGAGCCCGCGCAGCTCCCGGAGCTCGGGGATCCAGAACGGGTTGGGCAGGAAGCGGACGTCGGCGACGAAGTCGGCATCCACCGGCACCCCGTACTTGAACCCGAAGGACATCACCGTGGCGCGCAGCCGCACCGGCTCGGCCGACTCGAAGGAGGCCGTGATCGCCCGGCGCAGCTCGTGGATCGTGCGGTGCGACGTGTCGACCACGAGATCGGCGTCGGCCCGGAGATCGCCGAGCAGGGCCCGCTCGCGGTGGATCCCCTCCAGCAGGCCGCCCTGGCCCTGCAGGGGGTGTGGACGCCGGTTGGACTCGAACCGACGCACGAGCGCCTCGTCGCTGGACTCGAGGAACAGGATCTTCAGGTCCACGCCCCGCGCGATCACCTCAGCCATCGCGGCCTCGAGCTGGTCGAAGAGCCGGCCGCCGCGCACGTCGACGACGACGGCCACGCGGTCCAGGTCCGATCGGGCGGCCAGGAGGTCCAGGGTGGGGGCGAGCATCTTGGGCGGCAGGTTGTCGATGACGAACCAGCCGAGGTCCTCGAGGGCCCGGGCGGCACTCGACCGGCCGGCTCCCGACATCCCGGACACGAGCAGCACCTCGAAGTCGGCGATCCCGTCGCTGGGCGGGGTTGTCGTCATCTGGGCTCCTCGGTCTCGGGCACGGCGCCCACGATCTCCTCGGTCACGGGCACATCGTCGCCCAGGATCTCCCCCGTTGTGAGGTTGACCGCGCTGATCGTCTCACCGGACAGAGCGAGGATGATGCGTTCAGCCAGCGCGGGACCGATCCCCGGCACCTCGGCGATCATCTCCGGGGAGGCCGCACGGAGCTTGCGCACCGAGCCGAACCGGGACAGCAGAGCCTTGCGCCGCGCTGGCCCCAGACCTGGGATGTCATCCAGGACGCTGGTGGTCATCCGGGCCGACCGCTTCTGCCGCTGGTAGCGGATGGCCGTGCGGTGGGCCTCGTCGCGAACGCGTTGGAGCAGGTAGAGGCCCTGGCTGGTGCGCGGAAGGATGACCGGATCCTCCTCGTCGGGGAGCCACACCTCCTCCAATCGCTTCGCCAGGCCCACGACGGCGATGTCCCTGAGCCCGAGGTCGACCAGCGCCTGGAAAGCCGCGTTGACCTGCGGTGGGCCGCCATCGATGACGACCAGCGACGGCGGGTAGGCGAACCGGGCGGGGGGCCCGACGTCCGTGGCCTCCCCGACGATGACGTTGGTTCCGGTCGGCCCGGACGCACCACCGGCCCCGTCGGCCGCCGCGCCACCCGCCGCCTCGGCCGCCACCTCCGCTGCGGCACCCTCCGCTCTCGCCAGCCGCCTGAAGCGACGACCGATCACCTCCGAGATGGCCGCGACGTCGTTCTGCCCCTCGAAGCCCTTGATCGCGAACTTCCGGTACTCCGACGGCCGGGGAAGGCCGTCCTCGAAGACGACCATGGAGGCGACGACGTCGTCGGCGCCGAGGTTCGAGACGTCGAAGCACTCGATGCGCAGAGGGGCCGTGGGGAGATCCAGGGCGTCCGCCAGCTCGGTCAGGGCCTGGCTGCGGGTCGTGAGGTCACCGGAGCGCCGCAACTTGTGCGCCGCAAGGGACTGGGACGCGTTGCGGGTCACGGTCTCCATCAGGGCGCGCTTGTCGCCCCGGCGAGGCACCGAGACGCCGACCGGCCCACCGCGCTGAAGTGCCAGCCAGTCGGTCAGGACCGCGACCTCCCCGGACTCGGGCAGCGCGGGGACCAGGACGCGACGCGGCACGTCGGCGTCCGGTTCCGCGTACATCTGGGCCAGCAAGGTGGCGATGAGCTGTGCCTCGTCGGCATCATCGACGCGTTCGACGATGAACCCGCGCTCACCCCGAATACGCCCATCGCGCACGTGGAAGACCCGCACGCACGCCTCGAGCTCGTCGCTGGCGAGCCCGACGACATCGGCGTCCGTGCCATCGGGCAGGACGACGGCGTTGCGCTCGAGCACCCGCTGGAGGGCGTACAGGTCGTCGCGGAGGCGAGCAGCGCGCTCGTAGTCCAGCTCGGCTGCCGCGGCGTTCATCTGCTCCGTCCGGGTGCGGACGAATGCTGCCGAGTCGCCGGCCATGAAGGAGCAGAAGTCCTCGACGATGGCGCGATGCTCCTCGGCCGTGACCTCCCCGGTGCAGGGCGCGGCGCACTTGTCGATGTAGCCCAGCAGGCAGGGTCGCCCCGAGGCCTGGGCGCGGCGGAAGACCCCGCGCGTGCAGGTCCGCATCGGGAACACCCGCAGCAGCTGGTCGACCGTCTCGCGGATCGCCCACGCGTGGGCGAAGGGGCCGAAGTAGCGCACCCCGGGCCGCTTCTCACCGCGCATGACCATCGCGCGCGGGAACTCCTCGCCGATGGTCACTGCGAGGAACGGGTACGACTTGTCGTCGCGGTAGCGGACGTTGAACCTCGGGTCGAACTCCTTGATCCACGCGTACTCGAGGGTCAGGGCCTCGACCTCGGTCGCGACCACGACCCAATCCAGTGACCGTGCAGTCGCGACCATCGTCTGTGTCCGCTGGTGCAGGGCAGCGGGGTCCTGGAAGTACGACGTCAGACGCGCGCGGAGGTTCTTGGCCTTGCCCACGTAGATGACCCGGCCGTCACCGTCGCGGAAACGGTAGACGCCTGGGTCGGTGGGGATCTGCCCGGGGGCGGGGCGGAAGTTGGCTGTCACCTCAGGCCAGGTAGATCTCCCCACCCGCGACCTGGATCGGCACGGGCTCCAGGCCGGTGGGCGCCGGGCCCTCCAGGCGATCGCCGGTGCTGCCGTCGAAGGTGCTGCCATGGCAGTTGCACATGATGGTGTTCTCGAGCACCTCGGCGACGGGGCAGCCCGCGTGCGGGCAACGGCCGTTGAACGCGAGGAACTCGGTGTCGGTCGGATGGGTCACGACCACCGGGCCGTTGGCCGTCTTCACGACGACTCCGCCACCGACGGGGAAGTCGCCGGTGCCTGCCAGCGGTTCGCCGGCGGGGGACGCCTCACTGGTCGGGCTTGCCGACTCCTCGGACGCGGTGGGCGTGGCGGACTCCGTCTCCTTCGGGGTCGGTGAGGCCGGCCCACTCGAGGTCGCGGATCCCGAGCTGCTCGTCTCGTCCGGGGACGCGCAGGCTCCCAGGGCCATCACCGCCACGGCGGCTGCGGAACCCGCGAGGACCCCGCGCCGGGATACGGACCCACGCTCATCGTTCACTGGTTGGCATGCACAGCCCCCTGAGCACGTGGTCTCGTCCATCTCTGCCCCCTTCTCGTCGGTTGTGTGCAGCCTATGCAGTCGCGCGGGCACGACCCAGCAGATCGCTGAGGAAACGCCCGGTGTGGCTGGCGGTGTTCGCCGCCACCTGTTCGGGTGTGCCGGCCGCGACGATGGTGCCGCCCCCCGATCCACCCTCGGGGCCGAGGTCCACGACCCAGTCGGCGGTCTTGATGACGTCAAGATTGTGCTCGATGACCAGGACCGAGTTGCCCTTGTCGACCAACGAGTGCAGCACACCCAGGAGCTTGCGCACGTCCTCGAAGTGCAGGCCGGTCGTGGGTTCATCGAGGACGTAGATGGTCCGCCCGGTGGACCGGCGTTGCAGCTCGCTGGCGAGCTTCACGCGCTGTGCCTCGCCACCGGACAGGGTGGGGGCGGGCTGACCGAGACGTACATATCCAAGGCCGACATCGACCAGGGTCTGCATGTGCCGGGCGATCGGGGGCACCGCTGCGAAGAACTCGAGGGCCTCCTCGATGGGCATGTCGAGCACCTGGGCGATCGTGCGGCCCTTGAAGTGCACCTCGAGGGTCTCCCGGTTGTACCGGTCGCCGTGGCACACCTCGCACGGCACGTAGACGTCGGGCAGGAAGTTCATCTCGATCTTGATCGTGCCGTCGCCGGTGCACGCCTCACAGCGCCCACCCTTGACGTTGAAGGAGAACCGGCCGGGGAGGTAGCCACGGACCTTCGCCTCCTGGGTGGAGGCGAACAGCTTGCGGACGTGGTCGAAGACACCGGTGTAGGTGGCCGGGTTGGAGCGCGGGGTGCGACCGATCGGGCTCTGGTCGACGTGCACGACCTTGTCCAGATGCTCCAGGCCGGTCACCCGACGGTGCCTGCCGGGCACGCTGCGGGCGCCATTGAGATCGCGAGCGAGGACCGTGTAGAGCACGTCGTTGACCAGTGTGGACTTCCCGGACCCGCTGACCCCGGTGATGGCAACGAAGCAGCCGAGCGGGAACTCGGCGGTCACGTTCTGCAGGTTGTGCTCCCGGGCGCCCTCGACCACGACCATCCGGGTGGCATCCACCGGGCGACGCTTCGCCGGGATCTCGATCCGTCGGGCCCCGGACAGGTACTGACCGGTCAGCGAATCAGGGCTGGCGAGCAGATCCTCGACCGTCCCCGACACCACGATCTGGCCGCCGTGCTCGCCGGCGCCCGGGCCGATGTCCACGACCCAGTCCGCGGTGCGGATGGTGTCCTCGTCATGCTCGACGACGATCAGGGTGTTGCCGAGGTCGCGGAGCCGAACCAGGGTGTCGATCAGCCGGTGGTTGTCGCGCTGGTGCAGGCCGATGCTCGGCTCGTCCAGGACGTACAACACTCCCACCAGCCCCGAGCCGATCTGCGTTGCCAGGCGGATCCGCTGGGCCTCGCCGCCGGCCAGGGTGCCGGCCGGGCGGGACAGCGAGAGGTAGTGCAGGCCGACGTCCATCAGGAAGGCCAGGCGCTCATTGACCTCCTTGAGGACCCGGGTCGCGATCTGCGCGTCGCGGTCGGAGACGTCGAGGTCGGCCAGGAACGCCGCAGCCTCACCGATCGGCATCTGCGCGATCGTGGCGATGTTGACCCCACCCACCGTCACCGCCAGCGAGACCGGCTTGAGTCGGGCTCCGTTGCACTCCGGGCACGGGACCTCCCGCATGAAGCCCTCGTAGCGCTCTCGGGCCGAGTCGCTCTCGGACTCGGCGTGCCGGCGCTGCACGAACGGGATGGCGCCCTCGAACCCGGTCGAGTACGAGCGCTCCCGGCCGTAGCGGTTGCGGTAGCGGACGTGGACCTGGTGGTTGTACCCGTGCAGGACCGCGTCGCGCATGGCGTCGGGCAGGTCCTTGAAGGGCGCGTTCACGTCGGCACCGAGCTCGTCGGCCAGCGCGGTGACGAGCCGGGCGTAGTACTCGGAGATGTGCCCGCTCCCCCACGGCGAGACGGCTCCATCGGCCAGGGAGAGGTCGGGGTCGGGCACGATGAGGTCGGGGTCCACCTCCATGCGCGTGCCCAGGCCTGTGCACTGGGGGCATGCCCCGAACGGGGAGTTGAAGGAGAAGGATCGCGGCTCGAGGTCCTCGAAGGACTGGCCGTCGTTGAGGCAGACGAGGTGCTCGCTGAACAGCCGCTCCCGCTCGGGGTCGTCGGCCGGTGCATCGACGAACTCGAGGTTGACGATGCCCCCGGCCAGGCCGAGAGCCGTTTCCACGGAGTCCGTGAGGCGCCGCCGCGCCGATGCCTTGACCGCGAGCCGGTCGACGACGACCTCGATGGTGTGCTTCTGCTGCTTCTTCAAGGTGGGGGGCTCGGTGAGCAGGTGCACGGTGCCGTCGACGCGGGCACGGCTGAAGCCCTGGGTCTGGAGCTGGCGGAAGAGGTCGGAGTACTCACCCTTGCGCTCCCGGACAACGGGCGCGAGGACCTGGAACTTCGTGCCCTCGGGCAGGTCGAGGACCCGGTCGACGATCTGCTGCGGTGTCTGGCGCCCCACGGGCTCCCCGCACGACGGGCAGTGTGGCTTGCCGATCCGCGCGAAGAGCAGGCGCAGGTAGTCATAGACCTCGGTGATGGTGCCCACAGTCGAGCGGGGGTTGCGCGAGGTCGACTTCTGGTCGATCGAGACCGCCGGGGACAGCCCGTCGATGAAGTCCACGTCGGGCTTGTCCATCTGGCCGAGGAACTGACGCGCGTAGGCGCTCAGCGACTCCACGTAACGGCGCTGGCCCTCGGCGAAGATCGTGTCGAACGCGAGGCTCGACTTGCCTGACCCCGACAGGCCCGTGAACACGACCAGGGCATCGCGTGGGATCGCCAGGGAGACGTCCTTGAGGTTGTGCTCCCGGGCGCCACGCACCGTGAGGCGGTCGTGATGGTGCTCGGCCAGATCCACGCACCGATCCTAGGACAGCCCTCCGACATCGGCTCCCGCCCTCGGGCAAAGGCCTTCCGTCTCAGCGGTCGGGTTCGGGTGGCAGGTGCCGCAGCGCCTCACCAGCGACGTCGTCCGCCTCGTGCTCGAGGCGCATCTCCGGGCTTGACTCGACCAACGACGGGTCCCGGCGGACCGCGACGACGCTGGCGATGGCCGTCACGATCAGCACACTGATGATCACGACCAGCGACAGCGCAGTGGAGATCTCGGGGACGTCGAGGTCGGTCGTCTCGTGCAGGGCGTGCAGGAAGAGTTTCACCGCGATGAAGCCGAGGATGATCGCCAGGCCCTTGGACAGGTAGACGAGGCGGTCGAGCAGGCCGTGGAGCATGAAGTACAGCTGGCGCAGGCCCATGAGGGCGAAGGCGTTGGCCGTGAAGACCAGGTACGGCTCCTCGGTGAGGCCGAACACGGCAGGGATCGAGTCGAGTGCGAAGAGCAGGTCCGTGGTGCCGATGGCCAGCATCACCAGCAGCATCGGGGTCACCAGCCGCTGGCCGTCGATCCGCACGGTCAGCTTCGTCCCGTGGTACTCCCGCGTGGTGGGAACGTGCTTCTCGACGAACCGGATCAGTGCGTTGCCCTCGGGGTCAGCCTCTTCAGCGCCGCTGCGCCACACGGAGATGGCCGTCCAGAGCAGGAAGGCCCCGAACACGAAGAAGGTCGCCGCGAACCGCTCGATCGCCGCCGCGCCCAGCACGATCAGGATGCCCCGCAGGATCAGGGCGATCACGATGCCGATGGACAGCACCCGGTGGCGGTGCTGCTCGGGGACTGCGAACGACGAGATGATGATCATGAAGACGAACAGGTTGTCGACGCTCAGGGAGTACTCGGTGATGTATCCGGCGAGGAACTCCCCTCCGTACTGCCGTCCGAACGTGAGCGCGACGAAACCCGCGAAGAGCATGGCCAGGATCACGTAGAAGATCACCCAGCGTGTTGCCTCCTTGGCCGTGAACGCGTGCGGACGCCGGTCGACGATGATGAGATCGACGACGATGATCCCGAGGAGCCCGAGGATGGTGGCTGCCCAGAGGCCCGCCGAAACGTCCACCCGCACCCTCCTGCTGGCCATTCCGCGTCGGGACCGGTTGCCGAGCGCAGGGTCCCCATTCTGGCACGACTGCCGACAACCGCTGGGCGATCCAGCTGCCGGCCGTGGACCTGGGCCCTCGACGGCACCCATCCACGCCAACGGAAACCGGCCGGCCGAGGCGGGCAACCTGACCGGTCCGACGGCTCATCTCATCCAGCGGCGACCATCCCCCTGAGCTCCCGCTTGAGCTCGGAGACCTCGTCGCGGTACCGCGCGGCAACCTCGAACTGCAGGTTTGCTGCGGCAGCGTGCATCTGCGCGGTCAGCTCCTGGATGAGGTTGGCCAGCTCGGTGGCCGGCAGGTCTGCGCGTGCAGCAGCGCCCGTGGCGACAGAGGCGTCAGCGGCCGCGACCCCCGACCCCTGCCGCTTGGCCCCTCCCCTGCCGCGGGACTGCGAGCGACCGGAACCCATCGTGGTGGCCAGCACCTCCTCGGTGTCGGCGTCCTCGGCAGCCAGAAGGTCGGTGATGTCGGCGATCCTCTTGCGCAGCGGCTGGGGGTCGACGCCCTTCTCGAGGTTGTAGGCGATCTGCAGCGCCCGACGCCGGTTGGTCTCGTCGATTGCGGTCTGCATCTGCGAGGTGATCGTGTCGCCGTACATGTGGACCTGGCCGGACACGTTGCGCGCCGCCCGGCCGATCGTCTGGATCAGGCTGCGCTCGGAGCGCAGGAACCCGGCCTTGTCCGCGTCGAGGATGCTGACCAGGGACACCTCGGGCAGGTCCAGCCCCTCACGCAGGAGGTTGATCCCGACCAGGACGTCGAAGATGCCCATCCGCAGCTCGCGCAGCAGCTCGATCCGGCGCAAGCGTGTCGACCTCCGAGTGCAGGTAGCGGACGCGGATACCTCGCTCCAGCAAGTAGTCGGTGAGGTCCTCGGACATCCGCTTGGTCAGCGTCGTGACCAGGACCCGCTCGCCACGCTCGGTGCGCAGGCGGATCTCGTGCATGAGGTCGTCGATCTGGCCCTTGGTCGGCTTGAGGATGATCTCGGGGTCGATCAGGCCGGTGGGGCGGATCACCTGCTCGACCACGTCGCCGTCCACCTTGGCCAGCTCGTACGGGCCCGGTGTGGCCGACAGGTAGACGGTCTGGCCGATCCGCTCGAGGAACTCCTCCCAGCGCAGCGGCCGGTTGTCGGCGGCGCTGGGCAGCCGGAACCCGTGGTCGACCAGCGTGCGCTTGCGCGACATGTCGCCCTCGTACATCCCCCCGATCTGCGGGACGGTGACGTGGGACTCATCGATCACCAGGAGGAAGTCGTCGGGGAAGTAGTCGATGAGGCAGTTGGGCGCCGAGCCCGGCTCGCGGCCATCGATGTGCCGGGAGTAGTTCTCGATGCCGGAGCAGAATCCGACCTGGCGCATCATCTCGATGTCGTAGGACGTGCGCATCTGCAGTCGCTGGGCCTCGAGCAGCTTGCCCTGCTCGTTGAGCTCCTCGAGTCGTTCAGCGAGTTCGGCCTCGATCCCGCCGAGGGCTCGCTCCATGCGCTCCGGCCCCGCGACGTAGTGCGTGGCCGGGAAGACGTAGGTCTCCTGGTCGTCGGTGAGGATCTCGCCGGTGACCGGGTGCAGCGTCATCAGACGCTCGATCTCGTCACCGAACATGTCGATCCGCACCGGGTGCTGCTCGTACACCGGGAACACCTCGATCGTGTCGCCCCGCACCCGGAACGTCCCCCGCTCGAACGCGAGGTCATTGCGCGCGTACTGGTTCTCCACGAACTGGCGCAGCAGGGCGTCGCGGTCGACCTCCTCACCGACCCGCAGGCGCACCATCCGGTCGACGTACTCCTGGGGCGTGCCCAGGCCGTAGATCGCCGACACCGTGGCCACCACGATGACGTCGCGGCGGGTGAGCAGCGAGTTGGTCGCGGAGTGCCGCAGCCGCTCGACCTCCTCGTTGATGGAGGAGTCCTTCTCGATGTAGGTGTCCGTCTGGGGGATGTACGCCTCAGGCTGGTAGTAGTCGTAGTACGAGACGAAGTACTCCACCGCGTTGTCGGGCAGAAGCTCGCGGAACTCGTTGGCCAGCTGAGCTGCCAGGGTCTTGTTCGGGGCCATCACCAGCGTGGGGCGCTGGAGCTTCTCCACGAGCCATGCCGTGGTCGCGGACTTCCCAGTGCCTGTCGCGCCGAGGAGCACGACGTCCTTGGCCCCGGCCTCGATCCGCTTGGAGATCTCGGCGATCGCGGCGGGTTGGTCGCCGGCAGGCTGGTACTCGCTGATGACGCGGAACGGGGCGACGCGTCGCTGCAGGTCGGTGACAGGTCTGGTCATGCAGGACACGGTATTGGGTGGGTCTGACATCGGCTCCCCGGCGCCTCCCCGCCCGAGGGCCGCGGTGCCGGGAGCTCGGGGCACCGACCACATCCGTGCTCGGGGAAGCTGCCGCGTGCCGTTCGGCTACTCTGCGGCGATGCCCGACCTCGCCCCAACCGCGCAGCCCATGTCACACAGTGATCGGGCGCTCCTCGCCCACCGACGTGCGGTCATCGGCCTGGTCGCGGCCTTGTCAGTGGCTGCCTTCCTCACGATCGCCGTGTCGACCGGATCGCACGTTCTCGACGGGTTCGACACCGCCCTCACCGACTTCACCCGCGGTTGGGCCGACCCGCTCGGCTGGCCCGTCGACGTGGCGCACGCGATCGGCCTGGTCACCGCCCCGTTCTGGTCGGCCCTTGCCGCCACCGCCCTGGTGGTCGCGCTCCTGCTGACCCACCATCGGGCGGCGGCCGGGCTGCTGGCGATGTCCGGGATCGCGGGCGTGACCGTCAGCGAGACCGTCAAGATGTCCATGGGGCGCGCCAGGCCGCCGGGCGCGGAGCAGTTCGAACAGGACCTCAACAAGTCCTTCCCCTCTGGCCACGCCATGGAGGGCATCTACCTGTACATGGCCACCGGGCTGGTGCTCATCCATCTCGGTCGGGCGCAGGGGCGGCGCTGGATGGAGG
Organism: uncultured Actinomycetes bacterium; assembly: GCA_963700475.1. Taxonomy (GTDB): domain Bacteria; phylum Actinomycetota; class Actinomycetes; order S36-B12; family CAIYMF01; genus Prado023. The sequence goes on along the minus strand of CAVOXR010000009.1, from coordinate 66,170 downwards.
TCGTCGGGCGGATCCTGGTGATCATCGGACCGTTCATCGGGCTCAGTCGGCTCGTCCTCGGCGTGCACTGGCCGAGCGACGTGATCGCCGGGTGGGCCTTCGGCTCCGTGGTCCTGCTCGCCAGCGCCCTGATCCTCTGGTGGCCCCTCGACCGTGGCTGGACGTCGCGCGCCCGCGTCGCAGCCGCAGCTACTCCCCCAGAGCTGCCTGAAGCAGGTACCACGCCCGCTCCACCTGCGCGATGAGCTGCTCCTCGTCGCCCCCGTTGTCGATCAGGATGGTCGCCACCTCGGCACGCTCGGCGTCGCTGGCCTGACGCGCCATCCGCTCGCGGGCATCCGCCACCGGCACGCCCCGGACGGCCAGCCTGGCCAATCGAACCTCGATCGGGGCGTGCACGACGACCACCACGTCGAAGTCGTCGGCCGAGCCGTTCTCGACGAGCAGCGGCATGTCGTAGACGATGATCCGAGTGCCCGCGCGCTCGGCCGTGTCGAGCATCTCGGCAGCGCGTTGCGCGATCCGCGGGTGCATGATCGCGTCGAGGGCAGCAAGCGCCTCCGGGTCGGGGAAGACGATCGCCGCCAGCCCGGGACGGTCGAGCTCCCCGTCCGCAAGCAGCACGCCGGTGCCGAAACGGTCCACGATCTCGGCCAGCGCGGGCTCGCCCGGCGTCACCAGGTCGCGCGCGATCTGGTCGCCATCCACCACGACCGCCCCCATGTCGGCCAGCATCGTCGAGACGGTCGACTTCCCCGCACCGATGCCTCCGGTCAACCCCACCCTGATCATGGGGGAAGCATGCCAGCCACTCCCCGCCTCTGCCTCCTGCGGGCGGATCGTCGTGGGCATCGTCAGCCTCCACCCGCCGCGAGTGCCTGACACCCCGCACGGCTGGTCGAGCCCGCTGCCGGGGTGGGCGATGATTGTCCGGTGAGCTCTGATCCCGCCGGCGAGGCGCCCGCCGCCGCGACGGCCGGAACACCGGCGGCCGGGATCTCGGTCCAGGGGACGGCCATCGTGGGCGTCGGGCCTCGTCGTCTCGCAGATCATCGCGATGCTCCAGATGCTGGTCGTGTCGCGCCTGCTCGGCCCGGAGCAGTTCGGGGCCTTCGGTGCCCTCGCCGTGATCCTCCTGCTGGGCAGCACCGCGATGGCCGCCACGCAGGTGGTCATCGCCCGGCACGTGGCCTCCGGCCGTTCATCCGAGCACATCGGCGCGGGATCCGTGCTCCTCGTCGGCGCCCTGACCTGCGCCCTGACCGTGGCGCTGGCGCCCTTCATCAGCAACGCCCTGAACCTCTCGGACGTGGTCGCCGTGGTCGTGGTCGGGGCCACGTTCATCCCGTTCACCGTCACCGGCGCGCAACTGGGCCTGCTCCAGGGTGCTGAGCGGTACAAGCGGCTCGGCGCCCTGTACGTGGTCGCCACGGGAGCGCGGGTCACCGGAGCGATCGTCGGTGCTGCCGCTGTCGGCACGGCCGGCTCCACGATCGTCGGCCTCGCCGTCGGCGCGACCCTCGGTGCCGTCGCGGGTCAGTTCCTGCTCGTGGGCCAGCCGCCGTGGGGCTCGTCGGAGGAGGGGCCGCGGGAGTTCCTCGTCGAGGTCGGGCACGCCGCGCACGCGCTGGTCGCGCTCTACGCGTTGACCAATCTGGACGTCCTACTCGCCCGAGCCCAGCTGCCCGCCTATGACGCAGGCCTCTACACGGCTGGGGCCCTCATCGCCCGGGCCGTGTTCTTCCTGCCCCAGGCAGTGCTCGTCGCGGCCTTCCCGCGGATGGTGGCCGGCTCCCGCAACGCCCAGAAGCAGGCGATCCTCGCGGTGGCGGGGCTCGGGCTGCTGGCCACGCTCGTGGTGGCAGCCGTTCCGAGGCTCATCGTCCGGATCATGTCGGGGACGCAGTACCTCGCCGTGGCCCAGGACGCGTGGATCTTCGCCCTCGCCGGCGCGGGATTCGGCGTGGTCCAGGTCCTGCTCTACGCCCGGATGGCCCACCATGACCGGCGGGCGACGCTGCTGCTGTGGGGCGGGGTCGCAGGGCTGGCGGCACTCGGGCTGACGCTGGGCACCTCGATCCACGCGCTGGCGACGGTGGCCGCCTCGGTGGCGTGGGCCGTGGCCCTGGGCGGTCTGGTCTGGGCGCGAACGAGCCCCTCACCCCGTCCGGACGCGGACGAGCCGATCATCAGCCCGCCAGCCTGATCCGCGCCGGGCCGGGCAGTCGGCGCCAGTGGGCTCACGCGTCGTCCGGATCCCCCGGGCGTCAGCTACCCACCGTGGTCCGGATCTCCGACGATCCACGGTCCGAATTCCGGTTCACCCCCGGATTCGTCCGCCGGAAAGCGGACGAATCCGATCGGGGCCGGGCGGCGGCGGGGACTCGTCATCGGCCGCGGGAAGCGGACGAACGCGTTGGGGATGGGCGTCGGCACGCTGCGGCGGCGCCCCACACGCCGAACGGCCCCGGAACCACGTGGGTCCCGGGGCCGTTCGTGCGTTCAGCCAGCCAGAGCTGCCGAACCGTCAGCGATTCACGCGCCGCCGGTCAGCTTCTCGCGCAGGGCCTGCAGGGCCTCGTCGGTGGCCAGGGTGCCAGCGCCCTCCTCGGCCGCAGGGGCCTCGGAGCTGTAGGAGCCCACACCCTCGCCGGTCTCGAGAGCCGCATTCTGGTCGGCCGTCTTGGCCTCCTCGACCTGCTTCATGTGCTGCTCCCAGCGGGCGTGCGCCTCGGCGTACTGCGCCTCCCACTCGGAGCGCTGGTCCTCGAAGCCGACCTTCCACTCGCCGGTCTCGGGGTCGAAGCCCTCGGGACCGATGTACGCGCCAGCCTCGTCGTAGGACGGGGCCATGCCGTACAGGTAGGGGTCGAACTCCTCGGAGCCGGCACCGGTCGTGTTCTCGTTGGCCTGCTTGAGGCTCAGCGAGATCCGACGACGCTCGAGGTCGATGTCGATGACCTTGACGAAGATGTCGTCGTTGACGGTCACGACCTGCTCGGGGATCTCCACGTGGCGCTCGGCCAGCTCGGAGATGTGCACCAGGCCCTCGATGCCCTCCTCGACGCGCACGAACGCGCCGAACGGGACGAGCTTGGTGACCTTGCCCGGCACGACCTGGCCCATCTGGTGGGTCCGGGCGAAGTGCTGCCACGGATCCTCCTGGGTCGCCTTGAGCGACAGCGAGACGCGCTCGCGGTCCATGTCGACGTCGAGCACCTCCACGGTGACCTCGTCGCCGACGGCCACGACCTCGCTCGGGTGGTCGATGTGCTTCCAGGACAGCTCGGAGACGTGCACCAGGCCGTCCACGCCGCCAAGGTCGACGAACGCGCCGAAGTTGACGATGGAGGACACGACGCCGTTGCGGATCTGGCCGCGCTGGAGCTGGTTGAGGAAGTTGGAGCGGACCTCGGACTGCGTCTGCTCCAGCCACGCACGGCGGGACAGGACCACGTTGTTGCGGTTCTTGTCCAGCTCGATGATCTTGGCCTCGATCTCCTTGCCGACGTACGGCTGGAGGTCGCGGACGCGGCGCATCTCGACCAGCGACGCGGGCAGGAAGCCGCGCAGGCCGATGTCGAGGATCAGGCCGCCCTTGACGACCTCGATCACCTTGCCGGTGACGACGCCGTCCTCCTCCTTGATCTTCTCGATCGTGCCCCAGGCGCGCTCGTACTGTGCGCGCTTCTTGGACAGGATCAGACGACCCTCCTTGTCCTCCTTCTGAAGGACCAGGGCCTCGACGACGTCGCCGACCGACACGATCTCGGACGGGTCCACGTCGTGCTTGATGGACAGCTCGCGGGAGGGGATGACGCCCTCGGTCTTGTAGCCGATATCGAGAAGGACCTCGTCGCGGTCGACCTTGACGATGGTGCCCTCGACGATGTCGCCGTCATCGAAGTTCTTGATGGTCGCGTCGATCGCGGCCAGGAAATCCTCAACGCTACCGATGTCGTTGATCGCGACCTGCGGTGCGGCAGTGGGGGTGATGGTCATGGAGTGGTTCTGCTCCGGTGGATAGATGTCGTGGTCACGTGCACGGGCCAGTGTTCACCGGCGTTCCTTGGCCGGTGAAGTTGTGACCGGTGGGGACGACATGAACGCGCGCGCCTACTACGTCTGAGACGCTGCAGGCCCGTAACGCCCTGACAGGATACCGCACGTGATCTCAACCCCGCCACGACCGGACGAATCGGACGAACCTCTCGAAGCGGGCTGGGCGGTGGGGAGGGGTCGGCGGGGCGGTCCGGGATCGGGGCGGACGAGGTGGACCGGGCATCGCGCACGTACTGGGAGGCCGAGGCCGACGCGTACCAAGCTGAGCACGGGGCGTTCCTGGCCGGTGATGCGTTTGCGGTAGTCGATTCCGTCGATTCAATCGACCGAATTGACTACCACAACGCTGGCGGTGGGCCCAGCGCGTTCGTCTGGGGGCCGGAAGGGCTCACCGAGGCAGAAGCTGGGCTGCTCGGGTCGGTGGAGGACCTGGTGGGGGCGCGGGTCCTTGAGGTGGGCTGCGGGGCGGCGCAGTGCTCACGTTGGCTGGCCGATCGGGGCGTCCACGCGGTCGGGATCGACATCTCGATCGCACAGCTGCGGCACGCGTTACCCCACCTCGCACCGCCGCACCCCTCCGCTCCCCCACTTCCCACAGCATCGCGTCGGGTTTCGGCGGATCGCGTTCGTTCAGATCCGACGGGATCACTGGTGGGACCCAGCAACCCCGACGCGATCGTGAGCGGGCGCTCCGGGGGCGCGGCCGAGAATGGGCGGCTCGATGTCCTGGTGGCAACGGCCACTGCGCTTCCGTTCATCGACGCGTCCTTCGATGTGGCGTTCGCCTCGTACGGGGCGATCCAGTTCGTGGGGGACCTCCCCCGGCTCCTTGGCGAGGTCCGGCGCGTCCTGCGGCCGGGTGGGCGGTGGGTGTTCTCCGTGACCCACCCGATCCGCTGGGCGTTCCCGGACGACCCGGGTCCGGCCGGGCTCTCCGCGTCAGGCTCCTACTTCGACCGGACTCCGTACGTGGAACGTGACGGGTCAGGTGCGGCGGTGTACGCCGAGTTCCACCGGACGATCGGCGACTACGTGGCCGCGCTTGTCGGCGCAGGCTTCGCCATCGAGCGGATCGTCGAGCCCGAGTGGCCGGACTGGAACGACGCCACGTGGGGCGGGTGGAGCCCCCTGCGCGGAACGCATCTGCCCGGCACCCTGATCATCGGGTGCCGGGCAGATGGTGGTGCTGGCGCAAGGCCGCCTGACTAGCTGGCGAGCTTCCGGGCGGCGATCACCCCGGCGAGCGCTCCTGCGGCGATCATCAGCGGCCGCAAGGATGTACTTCAGCGCCGTGTTCTCCGTATCGACCGAGATGCCGGCGAGCTACATCTGGTAGGCCGCCGTCGTCACGACGTCGGTCCCCTCGGCGTTGCCGAACGGGATGCCCGCGCCCTCGAGACCAGCCTGCTGGGCCGCCTCGAGGAGCGCCACGTTCTTGGCGTAGCCGAGCTGTGCCTCCTTGCCGGTCTTCGCCAGCTCGTCGGCACCCTCCTTCTTCAACCGTCCAGCGCCGTCCTCGATCTGCGCGCCACCCGGCTCGGCCGAGCCGAGGCCCTCAGCCAGTTGCCCGGAGCCATCCGCCGCCGACGTGAGACCGGTGGCCAACTGCTCGTTGCCCGCGGCCACCTGATCACCACCAGCAGCCAGCTGGTTCACCCCGTCAGCGAGCGCGGGCACCTTGGCGTCGAGCGTCTCGGTCCCCTCGGCCAACTGATCAGTACCATCAGCCACCTGAGCGGAGCCGTCAGCCAACTGGTTCGCGCCCGCAGCGAGCGGATTCACGCCACTCGATAGCGCCGGAACCTTGGAGTTCAGGCTGGAGGTCCCGTAGCGAGCGCAGCGGCGCCGGCAGTCAATGCAGCAGAGCACGCCGAGCGATGACTTCGGATCGCATGTCGCCTTCGGGACGCCGATCTTGGGCAGGAGCTGCCTTCGACCTGGCGGATCCCGTCGACCAGAGTCCGGGATTCCGGCCCGGACGATCTGCAGCAGCTGATGACGCCCCACAGCCGGTTGGTGGATCCGTCTGCATCCAGCTGGGAAGTTGGCCGTGTCATACAGCTTGCAGTTCAACTGGCGACGCGATGCCGACGTCGTCGCGATCTGCTGCAGGGCGCCACCTACGAATGGGCCGTCCTGAGTTGGGTCAGTTCTACCTTGGTGAGCGCGGTTATCGCCTGCCGTCACCGCGTGCACGCGGACAGGGTCCGTGCAGTTGCGCTCCGCAATTGAGCGGCGCCGCCACCGTCAGCTGCCTCCAGCCCCGTAGGTGCCACTGCCACGTTCGCCTGAGCACCGGTCGGTCCCGTCACGAGGGCGACGATCGAGGAGAGTCCACCACTGACCGTCTTGGTCCCGGTGTGGTCGTCGAAGGTCCCGATGTCTCTTGATCAGCCCGTCAGGATGCGCGAGTCAGGCCCAGATAGTTCGGGTCCGTTGCAACCCGCCTTCACGGTCTCCGGCAGTGCATCCACGCCCGCGTAGAGATCCGCTAGCCCCTTGTCGAGCGCCGCCATTCCTGCAGCTAGGCCTGCTGCGCCCGTGTTCAGGTCACCCACGCCCTTTGCCAGCGCAGGCACGTTGGCGTTGAGCTCGTCGGCACCCTCCGCCAACTTCTCGTTGCCGTCCGCGACCTGCTGCGCGCCGTCGTTGAGCTGTCTGGGCGCCGGCGTTGAGGTCCGACACGCCCTCCTCCAACGCCGGGACACTGCTGTCCAGTTCGTTGAGGCCATCGGACAGCTGCGCGCTGCCGTCAGCCAACTCCTGGGATCCCGACGCCGCACTGTCGAGCCCGGTATTCAGCGCGGTCGCACCTGCCGACAGCTGACCCAGGCCCGCGACCAGCTTGCCCGCGCCCTCCTGGAGCTTGAGCAGGTTGTCGCCGATCTGCTGACCGGCGCCGAAGATCGCGGCACCGGTGGCGGCGCCACCCTTGTAGGCCTCGGTCGTCCCGGCGATGGTGCTGTTGTCGAACGGCACGATCGGAAGGAAGGCGAACTCAGCCGCCGGCATCTGACCGTTGGTGACCCGCGACTGGTAGCCGACCTTCACCTCGGCCGAACCCAGCGGCGGGAACAGGACGAAGGTGTAGCCGAGCTGCGTCTCGTTCTGGCCGTTGCCTGCGATCGTGGCGCCTGGGGCGGTGACCTCGTTGAAGCCCTGCGGCAGGATCACGTCGAGCGAACCCGCGAACGGGTCCGCGGTCTCGATGTCCTCGGTGATCTCCTTGCCCTCGACGTCGGTGTAGGTCACCGGACCGGTCTTCGCGGTGGTGTTGCGCACCGTGTACTCCACGTCCACCACACCGCTCTTCTCCGACCAGGTCCTCGGGCGCGACCTCGACGCCGTCAAGCATGACCTTGACCGAGACCTCCATCGGGGCGATCTCAGCATCGGTCAGCGTGCGCTCCTCGGTCCCCACGCCGTCGGAGACGCTGAGGTCGACCACCATGGACTCACCCTCCATGGGGAACGCGCCGAACTCGTTGAGGTTGCGGTTGCTGGTCGTCCCGACCGGGACCACGACCGTCTTGGTGCCGTTACCGACAGCCGAGATCTGCGTGTACATGCGGCTGGTGGCGATCTCGCCGGTCGCCGAACCGGTCTGCAGGACGGTCTTGCGGACGGTCGCCTGGACGTCACCGGAATCCTCGGTCGTCACCGCCGCAGCACCGGGACCCGCGGCCCCTGCCACGAGCAGCACACCGGCGGCCCCCGCGACGAGGCGCATCACCTTCATGGCGGACATCAGATCTCACTCCCCACGGTCTCGAGCTCCTCATGCGCCTCCGGGTTGGGCTCGCCAGGCTCAAGCGGGAAGAACATGTCAACAAGCGCGCCGGCCAGATAACCGAAGCCGAAGCACACAAGCATCGCGACGGGCGTCGCCACCGCCGAGTTCAGGAAGTCATAGGGCTTGTCGTTGTACGTGTAGTCGTAGGCGCCGGTGAATCCCACGATTCCCAACAGCGCCGACCACAGAGGAATGCGCCCGAATGAAAGCGCGCAGGCACGCGGTCGCAAGGCCAATGGTCAGCACGGCCGTGATGGACACGCCGGCGCTGTTCTGAGGCATGAACTGGGCGTTGACGCCGTACCCGATGAAGGCCAGGGCCCCACCGATGAGGAAGCCCGCGAGTCGGCCCAGCCTGTGCCCACCTGGTGCGAGTGCGAGCACGCCGCCGCAGGTGATGCCCAGTAGCGGGTTGGGCAGCCCCAGGTTGATTGCGTCGCCGAAGTACACGACCAGCGTGGCGGCCAGGGCCAGCGCCAGACCCCCGAACAAGGTCCTCTTCATCGATCCTCCATCACACGTAGCCCTCGGGTGCGATCACCCATGAGGGGGTGAACTACGTCACACACCGTGAGTTAACCAAAACGAAACACTGGATGCCCCTCGGGGGATCGTCTCGTTAGGGTGAATTTGGATCAGTTTGTTGGGTTGGTGGGGCTGGGGGGCCATTCGGGCAGGTTGCTGGGCCCGGCGAAGCCGCCCTCCGCCCCGAAGGCGAGGGTGTTGCCGGCCCAGGTGGGGAAGCGACCGAGGCGCACCCAGTCATCGAGGATCTGCACGGCACCAACGATGGACTTGCCGGTGAAGCTGCAGTGACCAGCGCCGTACGGAGCCACTCCGTCCGCCGGATAGGGCGAGGGCGGGTTCGACACGTTGATGTTCAGCCAGCGGATGTCCTGCCCGCTGGCCTTGGCTGCCGCCTGGCCGTAGAGGGTCTCGTTGGCGAGGATCGCCACCGGATCGACGGCCGTGTGCAGAGTGACGTTCGGCTTCGTCAGCGTGGCGGGCGCCGGGTACTGGGCGTCCGCGGCGGTGCGTGCAGCCGGGTCGGCCTCCACGGCGGGAAGCGCCGCCATCTCCTGCAGGAGTGCCAGGGTCGTGCCCTCCGCCCCGGCCATGGCGTCGATCAGCGCAGCCTCGTCAGTCGTGACCCGGGCGCCGTAGTTCACCCCCACGTTGGTGCTCGGGTTGCCGCCCAGCTGCTCCTCGACCCGGAACCGCTCGAGGGTCGTGCGCGCCAGGACGCGGCTCAGGTTCTCGACGATCGCGACGCGTTGCTGGTCGAGGGTCGTCCCCTCGGCCGTGCGCGTCTGGGTGGGGATCTCCGCAGCGGCCGCGATCACCTGGAGCTTCGTCAGGCCCACCCCTGTCGGGTCCTGCGCTGCCTCGGTGACCGCCTTCATCGCCCGGTCGTACTCCTTGCGCGCCTGCTTCACCGACGTGTATCCGGTCACTGTGAGGTCGGGTTCCAGCAGCGCCTTGACACCGGTCGCTGCATCGAGGGCGAGGTCCATGTTCGGGTTCAGGCCACCGAGCAATCCGCACATGGACGCCGATCCGGAGACCCAGTCGTTGGCCTCCCCTGATCGCAGGGCCGCGAGGCCACCGAGCGACTGGCCCCACGTGTAGATGCGGTTGGGCACCCCGACGTTGGTCACGAAGGCCTCACGGACCGTGGTGATCGAGTCGATTGCGTCGTCGATCGCCCATCCGCCCGTGGACGAGCCAGCCCCTGCCAGGGCGTACCCCTTCTTCAGCAGCTCCTCGGCCACGACGTCGACGCCGGACGCCAAGGCCCGGTGCCGCCTCGGCGATCGGCTCGAACGCCGGCCCATCGGCCGCGATGGGATCGATGGGCCGCAGGCCGTGGCTGTAGACCAGCAGGGAGCCGTTCCACTTCTCGGGCAGTCGGATGTCGTACGGCGTGCCGTCGATCTGGCCGGAGCAGGCGAACCCGCCAGATCCGCACGCCGTGAAGGCGACGTCCGTCGAGCTGTCCTTGGGATCCCCCGTGGGGAGCGACGACCCGGCCCCGGATGCCGCCCCGTCAGGGCTGTCCGAACTGGTGCATCCGGAAAGGACAACACCGAGCACCAGCAGGGGGACGACCGTCCGGAGAGCGCGCACGGTCGGCATCCTCGCACAGGGCTGTGATGATCCTGGAGGGTTGTTGCCACTAGGAGAGCAACAACCTCCCATGTTCCTGCCATGGGGGCGGGGCCGCCGGGACGAGCCGCCGTCAGCTCACTGCGGCCAGGGCCCGGGCTCGAACGTCGGGTCGAACCCCGAGTCCGCACCGAACGCCTCGAGCACAGCTGCGTCAGTGGGGGCCTGCCCGCCTCGGACCCACTGGTCGAGCAGGTCGATCATCCCGACCCTCGAGTCCGGGGTGAAGTTGCAGTGGCCCGCCCCGTAGGGCGCCCCGGGCTTGGCCGGGAAGGTGTCAGGCGCCACGGTGAACAGCTGCACCAGGTCATCGGTCGAGCCCGACTCCTCGCGGAGCAGGCTCTGGTTCTGCACCGCGACCAGCGGATCTGCGGCCGTGTGCAGCGTCAGGGTCGGCATCTCGATCGTGCCGGAGGGCTCGCCGCCGTCCTTGCGCGCCTTCCTGACCGCGGCCGAGTCGGCTGAGACACGCTGGCCCTCTCTCCAGCGTTGCGATGATCCGCTTGGCCGTCCCGGCTCCCCCGACCTCGTCGAGCAGAGCCCGGTCCTCATCCGAGAAGCGTGCCGCGTAGTCAGTGTCGGTGTTGTCCGAGATGTTGCCGCCGTAGCGCTTCTCGATGTCCCAGCGCCCGACCGTCCCGAAGCGCAGCCCGATCAGCGCCGCCTCGGCCGCAGCCTGCACCTGGCTGTCGAGCGTGCTGCCATCCTGGGACTCGGTCTGCAGCTTCGCGTCCGCAAGGAGGGCGAGCGCGAGGATGTCGGCCTGCTCCTCCTTCGACGCTGCTGCGTCGAGGACCTTGCGGGCGGTCGACACGAACTGCTGGCTCGCGGCGTCGGCGGACTCGTAGCCCGTCAGCTGGAAGTCCGGATCGATCAGCTCGCGGATCCCGTACTGGACGTCCATGGCGAGGTCGAAGTTCGGCACCACTCCCCCGAGAACACCGCAGAGCGGTGCCGCCCCACTGACCCAGTCGGGGTTCTTCTCCGCGGTCTCCATCGTGACCAGGCCGCCGAGGCTGTCACCCCACGCGTAGACCCGCTCGGGCTTGCCCACGGTCTTGGCGAAGAACTCGTACAGGTCGGTGTTGGCCTTCACCCCGTCGGAGACCGCCCAGCCGTTGCTGGCCCAGCCCGATCCCGCCAGGGCGTACCCCTTGTCCAGCAGGTCGCGGGCCAGCGGGACCCCACCGTCGCTGTACCCGGGTGAAGGTTCGGCCTTGGAGGTCACCGGCGAGTAGTCCGGAGGCACCGAGACCGGGCTGCGGTACCCGTGGGAGTAGAGCAGCAGAGTGCCGTTCCACTCCTTGGGCAGCAGGATCTTGTACTTGGCGCCGTCGATCTCGCCCTCGCAGGCGTCAGCGCAGTCGGTGAACGCGACCGCTGATGGCTCCGCGAGCGGAGTGCTGGAACCGGATGCCGCCGCGGTGGGCACATCGACCGGGTCCGAGGACCCCGAACACCCCGCAAGCAGCGCACACGCCGCTGCCACCACCGTCAGCCGCTTCCAGTCCCCAGTCACCTGCGGATTCTCCCAGCCCTGCGCCCCACGCGCACAACCGGACTCGGAACGCGGCTCAGTCGAACGCCTCGCGAAGGTCGTCGAAGGATGCCAGCTCGTCGGGGAAGTCCTCCTCGACCCGAGCAGCCCGGGTTCGCATGATCACGCCTGTGAGGCCAACGGCCAGCAGGACGAGCCCGAGCGCGACGGCCAGCGTGGGCCCGTACGAATAGGTCCAGAGCACCGGGCGACCCTCTTCCCGTGCGAGCGCGACTTGGGCGTCCACCTGCTCCGGGGTGCTGGCCGTCGTCATCGCCAGGAGGGTGACGATGTCCTTGCCAGCGCTGTCGCGCAGCGCCTCACGGATCCGCTCGACCTTGCGCAGGATGATCCCGGTGGTCGGGTCCACCCAGATGGTGCGGTTCACCACGTGCGTACGGACCAGGGGAACAGTGGGCAGCGTCGACCCGACGAGCACCCCGGGAGCCTGCACCGTTCCGATCGGGGTCGGGGAGGCAGCCTGCTGGAACTTCATCGCCGTCATGCCACCCACCTCCTCCGGCCCGATGAAGGACATATCGGCCGCAGCCAGCAGCGTGAGGTCGAAGTAGGGGTAGGACTCCTCGGGGGTGAACCACGGCAGGCGCAGCGGGCTCCCTGAGCCGGCCATGGGGACGGTCACCCCGCCGACCTGGACACCGCAGCAGTCGACAAGGGCCTGGGTGTGCCGATCCGCCGCGAGCCGGTACTCGGACTGGGCGATCAGGCGGCCGTCGGTCGTCACGGTGCGATCCGTCGTGTTGGTCACCGCCGCATTCGCTCCGACGGCCTCAGCCTCCTTCGCGCCCTCGGCGAGCCCCCGGGTCGACTCGGTGCGCGTCACCGGGATCGGCTCGATGGCCGTGCTCTCCGCCGTCTCGAGGTCGAACAGGGTCGTGATGGTGCCCGTGCTGACGTGGGTGAGGAATCCATCCCCACCCGGGACCTCGGGCGACTGGGCGAGGACCGGGGTGACCCAGAACCGCATGACCGGCGCGGCGACCAGCAGGAGCAGCCCAACCGCGAGGGCCAGCCGGGTCAATCGGCGGCCCCACTCCCCAGTCAGGGACAACGCCACGCGCCAGTCACCTCCTCACGGACACTTCCGTCGAGCACCGCCTCCGAACGACAGTAACCGACTAATGCGCTGCGGCCTGCCAGGACGACCCGATCCCGATGGAGACGTCGAGGGGCACCGCGAGCTCCACCGCCCCGGACATCGCGGCCCGGACCAGCTCGGTGACCTGATCGGCCTCCCCCGGCGCGATCTCGAGGACCAGCTCGTCGTGCACCTGCAGCAGCAGCCGCGAGCGCAGTTCGGCCGCCCTGAGGGCATCGTCGGCGCGCAGCATCGCGACCTTGATGATGTCGGCGGCTGACCCCTGGATCGGGGCGTTCAACGCCATCCGCTCGGCCATCTCGCGGCGCTGGCGGTTGTCGCTGGTCAGGTCGGGCAGGTATCGCCGGCGACCCAGGAGCGTCTCGGTGTAGCCCGTGAGCCGGGCCTGTTCGACGACGCTGGCCAGGTAGTCGCGCACCCCGCCGAAGCGCTGGAAGTACTCGTCCATCAACCGCCGTGCCTCACCCGGGTCGATGCCGAGCTGCTGGGACAACCCGAACGCCGAGAGCCCATAGGCCAGGCCGTAGGACATCGCCTTGATCTTGCGACGCATCTCGGCGTCGACGTCCTGCGGGGCCACGCCGAACACGCGCGATGCGACGGTCGTGTGCAGGTCCTCGCCCGTGGCGAACGCCTCGATCAGCCCCTCGTCGCCGCACAGATGGGCCATGATCCGCATCTCGATCTGCGAGTAGTCGGCCGTCATGAGCGCCTCGTACCCTGCTCCGACGACGAACGCCTCGCGGATCCGGCGACCGGCCGGTGTGCGGACGGGGATGTTCTGCAGGTTCGGCTCCGTGCTCGACAGCCTGCCCGTCGCGGCCACGATCTGGTTGAACGTGGTGTGGACGCGGCTGTCCGCGTCGGCCAACGGGATCAGCCCGGCGACCGTCTGGCGCAGCCGAGAGGCATCGCGGAACCGGAGCAACGCCTCGAGAACGGGGTGCGCGGTGGTCGCGTAGAGCCCGTTGAGTGCGTCGGCGTCGGTGGTGTAACCGGTCTTGATCCGCTTGGTCTTGGGCAGGCCCAGCTCGTCGAACAGGACCTCCTGCAGCTGCTTGGGCGAGCCGAGGTTGAACTCACGCCCGACGATGTCGTGGGCGTCGTCCTGGGCGGCGGAGACCTCCCCGGCGAACTGGGCCTCCAACTCGGTGAGCAGGGCGATGTCGACGGCGATCCCGGTGCGCTCGAGGTCGACCAGGAGGCTGACCAGCGGCAGCTCGACCTCGGCCAGGAGCGCCGCCCCCCCGCGCAGGGCGACCTCGCTGAGCAGGATCTCGTGGAGGTCGAGGGTGGCCCGGGCGAAGATGCCGACCTGTTCCAGGGCCTCGGTCTCCACGATGCCGTCGAGGCTCAGCTGGTCCTGCTGGGCGCTCGGCGACGGAAGGTCGCGGTGCAGGAACCGCGGAACGAGGTCGGCGAGGTCGAAGCTGCGCTGCCCGGGGAGCACCACGTAGGCCGACAGGGCGGTGTCGCCGGCCAGCCCCTTCAACGGCCAGCCGCGCGCGCCGAGCGCCAGCATCGGGCCGTTCGCGTCATGCAGGACCTTGCCGACCGACTCGTCGGCGAACCACGCCGCCAGGGCCGTGTCGTCGGCGTCGGCGAGGCCATCCATGTCGATCACCAGGGTGTCCGCCCCGTCCGCGGCGAGACCCACTGCGGACAGCGAGCCAGTGCCCGCACCCCACGTGCCGCGCACCGAGACCGCGACCGGCGAGCCGGCGGCCGCGAGCCACCCGGCGACCTCCCCCGCGCCGGCGATCCGCACAGTCGGCTGGGCGGTGGCACCCGCACCGACCGACTCGGGGCCGCTGGCCGCCGCCGCATCCCCCGGGAACGTCTCGAACAGCCGCTCGCGCAGCACCCGGAACTGCAGCGCGTCGAACACCTCGTGGACCTCTGTGCGGTCGAACTGCTGGCGCTCGGTGTCGGCCAGCCCCACCGGCAGCGGGACCTCGCTGACGAGCTCGGTCAGCGCCCGGTTGGTCTCGATCTGGCCGATGTGCGCACGCAGCGCCTCGCCCACCTTTCCGGGCACCTGGTCGGCGTTGCGGATGAGCTCGCCGAGGTCGCCGTACTGGCTGATCCACTTGGTCGCGGTCTTCTCCCCCACGCTCGGCACCGACGGCAGGTTGTCGCTGGGGTCGCCCCGCAGGGCGGCGAAGTCCGGGTACTGAGCCGGGGTGAGGCCGTACTTCTCGAAGACGGTGGCCGGGGTCATCCGGGCCAGGTCCGAGACCCCCTTGCGCGGGTAGAGCACGGTCGTGTCGTCGTTGACCAGCTGGAAGGCGTCACGGTCGCCGCTGATGATCAGCGTCTCGAATCCCTCCGCACCGGCCTGCTTGGCCAGCGTCGCGATGATGTCGTCGGCCTCGTAGCCGTCCACCTGGATCGCTGGGATGCGAAGAGCCCCCAGGACCTCCTGGATCAGCTCCACCTGGCCGCGGAACGGCTCGGGAGAGCTGGCCCGGTTGGCTTTGTACTCGGGGAAGCGCTCGGTGCGGAAGGTGTGCCGGGAGACGTCGAAGGCGACTGCGATGTGCGTCGGAGCCTCGTCGCGCAGTGTGTTGATCAGCATCGAGGTGAAGCCGTACACGGCGTTGGTGGGCTGGCCGGTGGTGGTCGAGAAGTTCTCCACGGGAAGGGCGTAGAACGCCCGATAGGCCAGCGAGTGCCCGTCGAGCAGGAGCAGGCGCGGGCGGGAGGGCTTCGGCGTGGTCACCGGTCGATCCTACGGTCGCCGACTGACACGGCACACCGGTGCTGGTAGTCGATTCCGACGTCCCGATCGACCGAATCGACTACCGGTGGCACGGATCGTCAGCACAGGAAGGTCACTGGTTAGGCTTCGGGGCATGCCCAGCGACAACTCTGCCCCCAACGCCGACCCCGTGGCGACGCCCGGAACCGCGGCATCCCCCGTGACGTCGGCTTACACCGCGCCGGTCATGCCGACCGACCCCGCCGAGCTGGCCGTCATCGAGGCGCTGCGCCACCTCGGGCTTGGGGCACTCCCGGACCACATGGGGATCGAGCTGCTGGAGGTGGGAGCCGACCGCACGGTCGCGCGGATGCCGGTGGCCGGCAACACCCAGCCCTACGGGCTCCTGCACGGCGGGGCCTCTGCCGTCCTGGCCGAATCGGTCGGCTCGATCGCCTCCGCCCTGCACGCCGGCCCGGACCGGATCGCCCTGGGACTCGAGCTCAACTGCACCCACCACAAGGCAGTCCGCGAGGGCTACGTGATCGGAACCGCCACGCCGTTGGTGCGCGGGCGCACCGTCGCCTCGTACGCCATCAGCATCACCGACGAGGCTGGTGCGCCGGTCTGCACCGCCCGGCTGACCTGCCTGCTGCGCGACCGGTGAGCACGACTATCCGGCGGCCCCGCCCATGATCGGGCTCGGCACGATCATCAACGTCATCGCGATCCTGATCGGTTCCGCGATCGGCGTCGCCCTCGGGCACCGGCTGCCCCAGCGGACGCGCGATGTGGTGACCGACGGCGTGGGGTTGGCCGTCCTGCTCGTGGCCGCGCTGTCAGCGGCCGCTGTCCTCAGCCCTGCGGTATCCGAGGACGTGGGTGCCTCCGGGGTGCTCATCGTTCTCGGCTCGCTGCTGATCGGGGGGATCCTCGGCTCGCTGTGGCGGATCGAGGCGAGGCTCGAGGGGTTGGGCGAGTCGATCCGCCTCCGGCTTTCGCGTCGCTCGTCCGCTGGTGGTGTCGCCGCGGCGGCAGATGGCCAACCGGCCGATGCGCCAGTTGATCCAGATCCGACCGGGCGGGCCGCTGCAGCCGCGAACGTGACCACGACGTCTGGCGCCGACGACACACCCGCGCCGGGCGACCCGGTGGACATCGAGGTCGATGGGGCGCTGGCGGATGCCGATGGCGATGGACGGCACGGACAGCCGAACACCTTCGTGGAGGGCTTCGTGACGGCCTCGCTGGTGTTCTGCGTCGGGCCGCTGGCGATCCTCGGCTCGCTGTCCGACGGCCTGGGCCTGGGGATCAACCAGTTGGCCCTCAAGTCGGTGATGGACGGCTTCACCTCGATCGCCTTCGCGGCCAGCCTCGGGTGGGGCGTGGCCGCCAGCGCGCTGGTCGTCGGCGTCTACCAGGGAACGCTGACGCTGCTCGGCTGGGGGCTGGGCTCGGTGCTCACCGCAGCCCAGATCGCCCTGCTCACCGCGACCGGGGGCCTGCTGCTGGTCGGGATCGCCCTGCGGCTGCTGCGGATCCGGCAGGTCCCCGTCGGCGACCTGCTCCCCGCCCTGCTCGTGGCCCCGATCCTGACAGGGATCGTCGCCGCCCTGCGCTGAGCGGTCGCGACGGGTGCGTCCGGGCATCGGATGTCACCACGTCAGACCCGGCCACCGGGATCAGGGCGAAGTACACGCCCAGGACCGCGTCGGCGCGCACGATTTGAACGTTCTCGGCACCGGAACGGGGAGCACGCAAGCCGACCGCGCAAGGAATGCTCGGAATGGCCCCCAACCGGGTACCCCAAAACGACCAAGTCATGTGCGCTCGCCGGCCGCTCCGCCCGTCCCCAGCGGCTGAAGGTGCAATTCGTGCGCGGTCAGCCGCCGAGGTAGGCGCGGATGACCTCGTCGTCCTCGGCGAGTGCCGGTGCCGGGCCCTCGAGCTTGAGGGCGCCGGACTCCATCACGTACGCGTAGTCGGCCACGCGCAGCGCGGCCAGGGCGTTCTGCTCCACGAGCAGGATCGTCACGCCGGAGTCGCGGATCTTCTCGATCGTGTCGAAGATCAGGTCCACGAGCACCGGTGCGAGGCCCATCGACGGCTCGTCGAGCATGAGCAGCTTCGGCTTGGCCATCATCGCCCGGGCCACGGCAAGCATCTGCTGCTCGCCGCCGGACATCGTGCCGGCCTTCTGGTTGATGCGCTCGGCGAGACGGGGGAAGAGGTCGAGGACGTGCTCGCGGTCAGCGGCGATTCCGTCCTTGTCAGCCCTCGAGAACGCACCCATGTCGAGGTTCTCATCGACGGTCATCCGGGAGAAGATCCGCCGGCCCTCGGGGCTGTGCGCAATCCCCTCGCCCACGACCTCGTGGCCCTGGGCGCGGCTGATGTCCTTGCCGTCGAAGGTGATGGACCCGGTCTTGGCGTGCATCAGCCCAGAGATCGTGCGCAGGGTCGTCGACTTGCCCGCCCCGTTCGAACCGATCAAGGTGACGATGGATCCCTCGGGCACCTGCATCGTCAGGCCCTTCACGGCCGCGATGTTGCCGTAGTAGACGCTGATGTTCTCCAACGAGAGCAGGGGCGTGCCTGCCGTGGCCTGGCTCATCGAGCGCTGCCTTCCGTGCCGGTCTTGCCCAGGTAGGCCTCGATCACTCGGGGATTGGCCTTGATCTCCTCGGGACTGCCCTCGGCGATCTTCTCGCCACGATCCAGGACCGTGACCCGCTCACTGACCTTCATGACCACGCTCATGTCGTGCTCGATCAGCAGGATGGAGACACCGCGCTCGTCGCGGACCCGGTGGACGAAGTCGACGAACCGTGCGGACTCCTGCGGGTTCATCCCCGCCGTCGGCTCATCGAGGAGCAGTACGCGGGGTCGAAGGGCCAGCGCCCGGGCCACTTCGAGGCGACGCTGGTCGCCGTAGGACATGTTCTTGGCGTACTCGTCGTCCTTGCCGGTGATCCCGACGAACTCGAGGAGCTCGTGGGCCTGCTCGCGGCTCTCCCGCTCCTCGCGGCGCTGCTTCGGGCCCTTGATGATCGTGCCGAAGAGCCCGGACTTCAGGTGCGAGTGCATCGCCACCATGACGTTCTCGGATGCCGTCATGAGCCCGAACAGCCGGATGTTCTGGAACGTCCGGCCCATCCCGCGGGCGGCGATGGAGTGCGGGGCCTGCCCGGTGATGTCCTCATCGCCGAGCGTCACATGCCCCGACGACGGCTTGTAGAGGCCAGTCAGGACGTTGAAGAACGTGGTCTTCCCCGCACCATTCGGGCCGATCAGGGACACGATGCCGCCCTCGGGGATCGAGAAGTCAACGTCCCGCACGGCGATCAGGCCGCCGAATCGGACGGTGATCTTCTCGGCCAGGAGGGCGTTGGTCGTTGAGAGGGCGGCTGGACCCGCCTGTGCAGTGCTCACTATGCCTTCCCCTCGAGGTCCTCGTGCAGGTCCTCGACCTCCGTGCGCTCCTGCTCGTGCAGGATCTGGCGGTTCCGGGTCTCCGGGAACAGGCCCTCGCGCCGGAAGAGCATCATCAGGACGAGGATGCTGCCGAAGATCAAGTAGTTGTAGGACGGGAAGTTGATCTCCGTCCCGAACTGGTCGTTGATCGTCTCCCCGAGCTCCGGCATGAACGTGGAGTTGATCCACGCAAGTGACGAGGGCGCCGATCATCACGCCCCAGACATTGCCCATGCCGCCGAGGACCACCATGGCCAGCAGGATGATCGAGATCGAGAAGTTGAACCGGTCGGCGAACACACCGTTGACGTGGATCGCGAACACCACGCCGCCGAGTCCGCCCATGAACGCGCCCACGGCGTACGCGGCAAGCTTCGAGGGCATCAAGGGCACGCCCATCATCGAGGCGGCGAGCTCGTCCTCGCGGATCGCCAACCAGGCTCGGCCCAGGCGCCCCTCGCGGATCCGCAGCGACACGAATATGGCGAACGCGAGGACCAAGGAGAACAGCAGGAACTTCGTGCCCAGGTCGAACGGGCCGAGGGGTGCGGTTCCAGGTAGCACAGCGATGGGGTCCAGAGGCGTGATGCCCTTGGTCCCGTTGGACAGGTTGAACCCGTTGATGTCCTCACCGTTGGTGAAGATCTGCGGGATGATCTCGCCGAAGCCCAGCGTCACGATCGCCAGGTAGTCGCTCTTGAGTCGCAGGGTCGGCGCACCGATCAGGATGCCGAAGAAGGCACAGATGGATCCGGCCATGACCAGGACCAACCACCAGTTGATGTGGATCCCCGCCGCGTCCGGCGGGGCGGCACTCAGGAAGTGGATGTTCACCTGGTAGAAGAAGGTGCTCATGAACCATCCGGCGCAGTAGCCACCGATGGCCCAGAAGGCCACGAAGCCGAGGTCGAGAAGGCCCGCATAGCCGACGACGATGTTCAGTCCGACCGCGCAGATGACCCAGACGATGCCCTCGTTGACCGCCGTGAGCGGCAGCCACTGCTTGATGAGGTCCTGGGCCTGCGTCGGGAGGCTGTCGAGGGCGAACTTGTAGAACGCCCAGAGGCTGATGGCCGCGATGATCCAGCCGATGGCCCAACGCCGGTTCGTGTGGTCGGCAGCGTGTGCGGACGACGGGGTTGCCGGGCTCGCGTCGATGGTGGGGGTCGCCATGTCGCTACACCTTCTCCACTGTCGGCTGGCCGAGGATGCCGGTAGGTCGGAACACCATGACCAGGATGAGGATCGTGAAGACGACGGTCTGTGACCACTTCTGGCCGAAGCCGTAGGCGGCACCGTCGTTGAGGCCCTGGATCACGCCGATGAGCAGGCCGCCGAGCACCGCCCCTGCGAGGTTGCCGATGCCTCCGAGCACCGCGGCGGTGAAGGCGATCAGACCGAGCTGGAAGCCGGCGTCGTACCGGGTCGTGCCCACCGACTCGAGGAACAGCAGGCCAGCCGCACCGGCCATCGCCCCGCCGAGTGCGAACGTGAAGGCGATTGTGCGGTCGACGTTGATGCCCATCAGTCGGGCTGCGTCCTGGTCCTGGGCCGTGGCGCGCATCGCCTTGCCCTGCTTGGTCCGCTGTACCACGTAGGTCAGCAGGAGCAGGACAGGGATGGTGAAGGCGACCACCACGATCGTGGCGTACTGGAGCGTGGCGCCGCCGATCGGGATCCCGCCCTGCGGGATGACGGTGGGCCACTGCTGCGGCGCCGAGCCGTTCCACTTCAGGCCCACCCACTGCAGGATGAAGCTCATGCCCACGGCGGTGATGAGCGAGGCCAACTTGGGCGCTCGCCGGAGCCTTCGATAGGCCACCCGTTCGATCCCGACGTTGATCGTGGCACCGAACGCCATCGCCGCGACGAGGGTCAGCAGCATCATCGCCCAACTCGCGGGACTGGGCTCAACGGCCCCCAACCAGTGGACCATCATGAAGCCGGAGAAGACCGACGCGAGCATGAACAGGTCACCGTGGGCGAAGTTGATCAGCTCGATGATCCCGTACACGAGGGTGTACCCAAGCGCGATCAGGGCGTACAGGGCCCCGTTGCCGACACCGTAGAGAAGGCTGTTGACGAACTGGTCAGGCGACGCGAGGAAGCTTGCGACGACCCACACGCCCACGGCGACGAGCAACAGGATGCCAAGCACCCTGCCGACCGCCTGCTTGCGCGTCATGGCGATCCGCATCTCCGCGGATTCGATGGCTGTCGCAGTGGTCATAGCGCCTCTTCCTCACGATCATCCGGCTTAGTGCTGCACCTTAGGGCCTCGACACCCGAATGGGAGGGACGACCGGGGTCGGCCGTCCCTCCCATGTCAGCGGATCAGTTCAGGATCCAGGGCATGACCAGCTTCTCCTGGCCACTGGTCATCTTCAGGATCGAGATGTCCTTGTTGTTGCTGTCACCGGTAGCCGGGTCGATCTTGATCTCCTTGCCGATCACGGCCTTGTCCGCCGGGATCGTGATGCCCTCGCCGGAGAACACGGCGTCCGTGATGCCCTTGCGGGTGCCGTCGGACTTGGCGATCGCATCGAGGATGACCTGCATCGCGGCCACGCCGTACAGCGGGTAGCTGCCGACCGGGTCGGTGCCGTACTTCTCCTTGTAGGCCTTCACGAGGTCCGCGCCAGCCCCACCCTGCGCGAGCAGCGTGCTCTGGTCCAGGCCGGCGAACGACAGGTAGCATGCCCTCAGCCTCAGGCTGGGCCTGCAGGTCGGTGTACCCGGTGAAGCCGTCGGGGCCCATCATCGGGACGGCCGTGTTGTCGCCCAGGACCTTGACCTTGTCCTTGACCAGCTGGCCACCGTTGTTGTCGTAGATGCCGCCGACGTAGAGGCACTCGGGGTTCGTGGCCTTGATCTGCTCGAAGAAGGCCGTGTAGTTGGGCTGCTTGGCGTCCCACGCCTCGTTGCCGAGGATCTCGATGCCCTGCTTCTGCGGCCTCGTCGATGAAGGCCTTGGCCACGCCCTGGCCGTAGGTCTGGTTGTCATTGATGACGAAGCACTTCTTGAAGCCGAGCTCCTTGGCGACGAACTGTGCCGCGGCCTGACCCTGGTAGTCGTCGGTGGTGACGACGCGGGCGTAGTTGCGCTTGCCCGTGGGGTAGAACTTCTCGGGCTCGCCCGGATCCCACGTCTTGGTCAGGCCCACGTTGGTGTTGGCGTGCGAGACCATGAGCATCGGGCCGTCAGGGTCCTGGTTGAGGACCGGCACGATGATCTTGGCGCAGCCGGAGTTGTAGGTGCCCATGACGGCGACCTCGTTGGTGTTGGCCACGTGGTCCTGGGCGTTCTTGGCGCACGTCGCGTCGTCCCACGAGCCCTTGGCCGCGGTGGCGTCGTCGTACTCCTTGAGCTCGATGTTGTAGTCACCGACCTTGTTGCCGATCTGCTCGAGGTAGAGCTTGATCATGTTGTTGGTCGAGACGTTGGCATCGGTCGCAGCGCCCTGCAGGGGCAGGTCGGTGCCGACAACCAGGGTCTTGCCGTGCTGCGCCGCCGCTGGCGCCGTCGGACGCGGTGTCCGAGGAGCCGCTGCAGGCGGTCAGAGCCAGGGCAGCGGCCACTGCCGCCGCCCCGATCTTGATCGTTGTACGCATGTGTGTCCTTTGGGGAGTCGTGATCCGTGCCCGCGGGAGCGAGCATCGTGGGGCGGAAACTACATCACGTCTGTGTCCGGCGCGTAACACACCCCGGCGCTGGGACGGTAACGGATTGGTAACGCCTTGTCCGGCAGCGCGTGAATTGCCCGCGTGTCTGGTGGTTTGGGACGTTTTCCTGCCTGGGATTGCCGCGGGCGGAAAGGCCCCAGCGTGCATCGAGGGCCTTCGATGGCCGCCGTCAGGCGGGACCGGACGGACCCTGTTCCAGCACCCGCCGGGCCACGTCGGCCATGGGCACCCGGGCGTCCATCGCCGCGCGTTGCATCCACGCGAAGGCGGCCTGCTCATCCCAGCCGAACTGGGCCTGGAGCGCAGACTTGGCCCGTTCGATGAGCTTGCGGGCCTCCAGACGCTCCTCGAGGTCAGCAACCCCGTTGCGCAGCACGTGCACCTCGGCGAACCGGGCCCGGGCGATCTCGATGGCTGGGCGCAGCTCGGCGAGCGTGAACGGCTTGACGACGTATCCCTGGACGCCCGCGGCAAGGGCTCGCTCGATGAGGTCGGACTGGCTGAACGCCGTCAGGAGCACGATGGGGGCGATGCCATCCGCGGCCAGGGCCTCGGCGGCCGAGACCCCGTCGAGCACGGGCATCTTGACGTCCATGAGGACGACATCCGGGCGCAGCTCGCGGACCAGGCGCACGCCGGACTCCCCGTCCCCGGCCTGGCCGACGACCTCGTAGCCGGCCTCGGTGAGCATCTCGACCAGGTCGAGCCGGATCAGGGACTCGTCCTCGACGACCACGACGCGTGCGGACACATGGGGAACCCTAGCGGCGAGTGCGTGCGTGAGTTGAATCACCGACCGAGGGGCTGGACTACCATGTGCGCGGCGCCCCGGTATCCCAACCGGCAGAGGAAGCGGTCTCAAAAACCGTCCAGTGTGGGTTCGAATCCCACCCGGGGCACGCCGTGCGCACCAACGCTGTGGACCTCAGACGGCCAGGCGGGGCCGCAGGTCGAGGATCCGGGCCAGGACGCCGTTGACGAACGCCGGGGACTCGTCGGTCGACAGCTCGCGCGCAAGGTTGACGGCCTCGTCGATCACGACCGCGTCAGGCACGTCATCGCACCACAGCAGCTCGAAGACACCGATGCGCAGGATGTTGCGGTCGACGGCGGGCATGCGGTCCAGCGCCCACCCCGAGGAGTACGTGCTGAGCAGCTCGTCGATCCGCGACTGGTGGGCCACGACGCCCTCGACGAGGGTGGCCACGTAGGGGTTGGGCGCCGGCTGGGACTGCGCCGAGCCCTCGGCCAGCGGCTTCTCCCCCAGCACGATCAGGGGCGACACCCCACGCAGTTCAGCGGCGTAGAGGATGTCGAGTGCGCGCTTGCGCGCCTTGCCACGTGCGGTCACGGGTCAGTTCACGCGGCCGAGGTACGAGCCGTCGCGGGTGTCGACCTTGACCTTGGTGCCCTGCTCGACGAACAGCGGCACCTGGATCTCCGCACCGGTCTCGAGGGTGGCGGGCTTGGTGCCGCCGGTGGACCGGTCGCCCTGCAGGCCGGGCTCGGTGTAGGAGATCACGAGCTCGACGGACGCCGGGAGCTCGACGTACAGCGGGACCCCGTCGTGGGTGGCGACGACGGCGTTCTGGTTCTCGAGCAGGAACTTCTCCGCGTCGCCGACGACGTCGCCGCCGATGTGCAGCTGGTCGTAGGACTGCAGGTCCATGAAGACGAAGTCCGTGCCGTCCTTGTAGAGGTAGGTCATGTCGCGCTTGTCGAGGTTGGCGGTCTCGACCTTCAGCCCGGCGTTGAACGTCTTGTCGACCACCTTGCCCGACAGCACGTTCTTGAGCTTGGTGCGCACGAACGCCGGGCCCTTGCCGGGCTTGACGTGCTGGAACTCGACCACGGTCCAGAGCTGGCCGTCGATGTTGAGCACGAGGCCGTTCTTGAGGTCGTTGGTCGTAGCCATGGTTCTCCCAGGTAGAGGTGGTATCGGGGTCGGGCGAGGCCCAAGACTCCAAGGGTACCGGCTAGGGGCAGGCTCCCCCGAATCGCCGACTCCGGCGGCTGGGGTTCGGCGCCCCTGCTCCGGCCGGCCCGGCTTCTGCCGACCTCGGCCTCTCCCGCCTCCCCCGCCTCCCCAGTCGGCAAACCCTCCGTGAAAGGCCAGACCCTCCACGCCGACCGGGAGGCTCTGACCCTTGGCGGAGGGTTTGCGTGAGGTGGGGGCGCTCCGGTCAGGTGGCGGGGTCCGCGGCGATCGCGTCGAGGGCCAGCAGGTAGGACTGGACGCCGAACCCGGCGATCACGCCCGTGGCGACCGCGGAGATCACGGAGTTGTGGCGGAACTCCTCGCGGGCGTGCGGATTGCTGAGGTGGACCTCGATCAGCGGCGCGGTGCGCATCGCCACCGCGTCGCGCAGGGCGTACGAGTAGTGCGTGAACGCCGCCGGGTTGAGCACGACGGGGATCCGCTCATCGGCAGCCTCGTGCAGCCAGCTGATGAGCTCGGACTCCGAGTCGGTCTGGCGGACGTCGACGAGAAGACCTCGCTCGGCACCTCGGTCCCGGCACTTCTCGGCGAGATCGTCGAAGGTCATCGAACCGTAGATCTCGGGCTCGCGAGTGCCGAGCCGACCGAGGTTGGGACCGTTGAGCACCAGGACGTTGCGCATGCACGGACTCTACCGAGCGCCAGTGCCGGACGGGTCCAAGAAGGCCCGCACCGGACCGGGGGTCTGACCCCCGTCGCCGCGCGGACGGCCGCCGCCCGCCCACGCCCTCCCGAGTTGCGCTGCATCTCGGTCCGGGAACGGCACCTGAGCTGCATCTCGGACGGCGAAACGGCCGAGACGCAGCGCGATCGGCGCGAGGCCGGGGGTACCGCGGCTCTACTCGGCGATCTGGCCGTAGGCGGCCAGGAGCAGGGTCGGATCGGGGCCGTCGAGGAAGATCGGCGAGCCGATGCCGTCGAGGATCACGAACCGCAAGCTGCTTCCACGGGCCTTCTTGTCGACGAGCATCGCCTCGGACAGCTGGGGCCACGAGGCTCCGGCGTAGGAGACCGGGAGCCCGATCGACGTGAGGATCTCGCGGTGCAGGTCCACGTCGGCCTCGCTGAGCCGCCCGGAGAGGAAGGCCAGCTCAGCGACGAACATCATGCCGACGGACACCGCCGCCCCGTGCCGCCACCGGTAGCGCTCGGCGCGCTCGATCGCGTGGCCGAGGGTGTGTCCGTAGTTGAGGATCTCGCGACCGCCGAGCGCGCGGGACGTCTCGTGGAGGTCACCGGCGACGACGTCGGCCTTCACCCGGATCGCGCGCTCGATCAGCTCGCGCAGCACCGGACTCGTCGGATCGGTGGCGGCGGCGGGGTCGGCCTGGACGAGGTCGAGGATGGTGGTGTCGCGGATGAAGCCGGCCTTGATGACCTCGGCCATGCCGGCGACCAGGTCGTTGCGGGGCAGGGTCTCCAGGGAGTTCAGGTCGCACACGACGCCGGACGGCTCGTGGATCGCGCCCACGAGGTTCTTCCCCTCGGCCGTGTTGATGCCCGTCTTGCCGCCGACGGCGGCGTCGACCATGCCCAGCAGAGTCGTGGGGACGTGGACCACGCGCACGCCCCGCAGCCAGGTGGCGGCCACGAAGCCGGCGAGGTCGGTCGTCGCCCCTCCGCCGACGCTGACGATGGCGTCCGAGCGCGTGAACCCGGCCTGGCCCAGGACGCCCCAGCAGAAGGCGGCCACCTGGGCGGACTTCGCCTCCTCGGCATCCGGCGTCTCGAGCAGGATCGCCGTGTACCCAGCGGCCAGGAGGTCCTCCCGGACGGCCTCGGCGGACGTGCGCAGGGCGGCCGGGTGGATGACGGCGACTCGCTGGGCGTTGGGGCCGAGCATGGCTGGCAGCTCGCCGAGCAGGCCACGGCCGACGACGACGTCGTAGGGGCGCTCGGTGCGGACTGTGATCCGGGTGGCGTCGGTCATGACTGCGTCTCTTGATCCGTGTCGGTGCTCAGGTCGAGCCCATGAGGATCGCCTCCACCGTGTCGTCGACCGAGAGGTCGTCGGTGTCCACGATCAGTCGGGCCACCTCGGTGTAGAGCGGGGCGCGCGCATCCATCAGGGCCTTCATCTGGGCACGTACGTTGCCCAAGAGGACCGGTCGGGCACCCGACAGGCCTGCGCGCTGCGAGGCGGCCGCGAGTCCGACGCGCAGCCACACCACGGGGCCGCCGACCAGGAGAGCCCGGGTCGCGGCGTCGATCACCGCTCCCCCGCCGAGTGCGAGGACCCCGTCGTGCTCGGCGAGCGCGGCGGCCACGGCTGCGGCCTCCAGACCGGCGGAACTCCGGCTCCCCGGAGTCGATGAAGATGTCGGCGATCGCCCGTCCGGTGGTCGATTCCACGTCCTCGTCGGTGTCGCGGAAACTGACTCCCAGCCGTTCGGCCAGCGCCTGCCCACGGTCGACTTGCCCGCGCCCGGCACCCCGACGAGCACGACGACGGGTCCGCTCATCGGATGGCCAGCCCCGCCAGGTACCCCTCGACGTTGCGGCGGGTCTCGGCCACGCTGTCGCCGCCGAACTTCTCCAGCACGGCGTCGGCCACGACGAGGGCGACCATCGCCTCAGCAACCACACCAGCGGCTGGCACCGCGCAGACATCGGAGCGCTGGTTGTTGGCGCGCGCCTCCTCGCCGGTGGCGACATCGACCGTGCGCAGGGCCCGCGGGACGGTGGCAATCGGCTTCATGGCCGCACGCACGCGCAGCAGCTCGCCGGTGCTCATCCCGCCCTCGGTCCCACCGGCGCGACCCGACGCACGGCGCACCTTGCCGGGCCCGTCCGGGAGGATCTCGTCGTGGGCGAGCGAACCGCGGGTGCGGGCGAGCTCGAAGCCGTCGCCGACCTCCACGCCCTTGATCGCCTGGATCCCCATGAGCGCGCCCGCGAGCCGGGAGTCGAGGCGGCGGTCCCAGTGCACGTGCGAGCCGAGTCCGGGTGGGAGGTTGTCGACCAGCACCTCCACGATGCCCCCGAGGGTGTCGCCGTCGCGGCGAGCAGCCTCAACCTCCTCGGCCATGAGGGCGGCGGTGGCCGGGTCGGCACACCGGGCAGGGTCGGCATCGATCGACGTCGAGGTCGGCCGGCGTGGGCAGGGGCGTGCCCGACGGCACTGCCACGGTGCCGATCTCCACCACGTGGCTGATGACGCTTGCTCCCAGCACGTCGTGCAGGAACGCCTTCGCCACTGCTCCGAGGGCCACCCGCGCCGCGGTCTCCCGAGCAGAGGCGCGCTCAAGGATCGGGCGTGACTCGTCGAAGCCGTACTTCTGCATCCCGGCGAGGTCGGCGTGCCCGGGGCGGGGGCGGGTCAGGGGCGCGTTGCGGGCCTGCGCGTCCAGGACGTCGGCATCGACCGGGTCCGAGGACATCACCTCGACCCACTTCGGCCACTCGCTGTTGCCCACCTCGATCGCGACCGGGCCACCCATCGTGCGCCCGTGCCGGACGCCGCCGATCACGCGGATCTCGTCGGCCTCGAACTTCATCCGGGCGCCGCGACCGACGCCGAGACGCCGGCGCTGCAGCTCACGGGCGATGTCCGCGGTCGTGATCGCGACATCGGCGGGCATGCCCTCGAGCACGCCCACAAGGGCCTGGCCGTGCGACTCGCCGGCGGTCAACCATCGAAGCATTGCCCGATTCTGTCATGCCGGAGCGACGCCGGATCCAGCACGCGAGCGGCGGATCAGCCGATCGAGACCGAGTCGCCCTCGCAGACGACCGCGTTCTGGTCGCCGTAGAGGAAGCCCGCGCAGTTGGCGTTGAAGATGTCGTAGAGCCGGTAGGACTTCGCGAACTGCTCACCCTCGTCGACCGTGTACTTCTTGCCATCCAGCTTGAGCTTCACGGAGTTGCCCAGGGGCGAGATCGACAGGGCGGAGATGGTGCCGCCCTTGGCGCCGGAGGAGGACGACGAGGAGGACGAGGAGGCTGCGTCGGCCGCCGGTGCTGCCGGAGCTGCGACGGGCGCAGGTGCCGGTGCCGGCTTGGCGACCAGTGGCGCGAACGGGTCGCGGCTGGTGAGCCGGACCTTCGTCTTGGCAGTGACCTGCTCGGCTGCGGCATCCTGTTCTGCCTGGGCCTCCTCCTGGGCTGCCGCCGCGCCTCCAGCGGCTTGCGCCGAGGGAACCGGGCCGAGCAGTTCATCGTCGGTGCCCGGCTGCATGACGAACAGTGCCATGCCGCCCACCACGAGGCCCGCAACGATCGCCAGTGCCACGACCATGAAGGTCCGCTTCTGCTTGGGTGCAGCCTCCGTGGGCGAATCCAGCATCGACGGCATCGAGGACCCCGAACTCGTCGACGTCCGCTCGAGGATCTGCTCACTCATTGGAGTCACCCTTCGTGTCCTCGGTCGAGTCCGCGTCGGCCTCAGTCGAGTCGGCGTTGGCATTGGGGAGCGTGAAGACGTTGGCCGTGATGGTGGCGGTCAGGTCGTCCTCGGCGGAGCCCTCGGCGCACGAACCCCTCGAGATCGACACGTTCGACACCAGGGCCACCCGCTGCATCGACTCGACCTCGCGCAGGTAGTTGCGCAGCTGGGCGAAGGTCCCACAGGCGGAGATGTTCAGGCTCACGGCCTGCACCTGGGGAGTTGCTGGCGCAACCGGCTCTGAGACATCGGTGCTGGAGTCCGCAGAATCATCGGTCGAGCTGGACTCCGTGTCGGGGGGAGGCGGCAGCCGCCACGACCGGCGCAGCGATCGGCGTGGGCCGGCCGGGAGTGACCGAAGCCACGATCACGTTGGCGTTCTTGGCGACCGTCGTCAGGTTCCGGATGAGGGTCGGCAGCGCCACAGTCGGTGGCATCCGCTGCTGGATCTCAGCCAGGATCGCCTCCTGGGCAGGAAGCTCCTCGCTCTGCTTCTTGAGCAGGGAGATCCGTGATCGCAGCTGCTCGGACGCGGCCTGCTGGCTCGCCGTCTCCACGTCGAGGGCGGCAGCCTTCTGCATCGTCGGGCTGATGAGAGCGAACCACGCACCGACCAGCAGCAGGACTGCCGCGGCGATCCCGCCCACCCTCCACATCCGCGGGCTGAGGGTCATGGCGCGACCTCCTCGTCCTGGTAGCGCTTCGACAGGGCCTCAGCAGTCACGTTGCCCGTGGAGCTGAAGGTGACGATCTTGGTCCCCTCCTCGGTGCCGGCTGTGAGGCTGCCCACGTAGGGATCGGCGATGGTGGGGAGCTTGGCCAGGGAGTCCAGCCAGTTGGCCACCGAGTTGTAGGTGAAGGCCTTGGCCGACACGTTCATCGTGCCCAGGCCGGGGACTCCGGCACCTGACGTCGGGTCCGTGGGAGTCGAGGCACCGGCCGACGATGGGGCGGTCGCCTGTGTGGGCGCCCCAGGAGCGGGCGACGTGACGGCCAGCGTGTCCAGCGAGACCCCGCTGGGCATGGTGAGGGCGAGGTCATTGAGGAAGAAGGACCACCGGACCTCGTTGCCCATGGCAAGCCGCAACTGGGCCTGCGCATCCGCGACGGCTGAGAAGACCTTGGGAACCTCGGAGTACTGGGCCGCCTCGGCGGTGAGCAGCGTGCGCTCAGCGGTCGCGGCGTCCAGGGACTCCTGGGCGGCGCTCTGCTTCTGCGTCGCGATCAGCCACCCGAGCAGCGCCAGCAGCAGGGCGATCACGACCGCGATGGCCGCGAAGATCTTGGCCCGCTTGACGGCCGCCCGCTGGGCGTAGGTCTTGGGGAGCAGGTTGACCGCGGCGAGGACCGTCACGGTGTCGGACGTCGGGACCTCCTCCACGAGCAGATCACCGGGGGGCGCATCGACGAACTCCACGTCGCCGACCTCCATCGGCTCGTTCGCCTCGGGGCTTCCCCCACGGCCACGGGACAGCCTCATGACACACCCCCGAGGGCAAGACCGACGGGCACAGCCGCGATCGGATCGACGTAGTTGAGCTGTGCCGGCGACAGTCCGGTGCCCCCGACTGACAGGCCAGAGAGAGTCGACCCGACCTCCACCGGAACTCGCAGGCGATCGGCGAGCCGCTCGGGGAACCCGTTCAGCCGGGCGCCGCCGCCGGAGAGCACGACCCGCGTGACCGACCCGTTGGTCGAGGTCGCCGAGTAGTAGTCAAGCGACCCGCGGATCTCCTCGATGAGCTCCAAGGCGGCCCTACTCATGATGCGGATCGCCGGAGCCATCGGCCCGGTCTCCTCCGCGAGCCCCACCTCGCGCTTGGTCTGCTCGGCATCGATCAGTGACATCCCCAGGTCGTTGACGAGGGCCTGGGTCACCTGGCGGCCACCCGAGAGCAGGATGCGCACGAAGCGCGGGATGCCGTTCTCGTGGACGATGATGTTGGTCAGGTCTGCGCCGATGTCGACCACGGCCTCGGGCCGGGCGTTCAGTCCGAGCCCCGGTGTCCTGGCGATCGCCCGGAGTACCGCGAACGAGTTGAGGTCCACGACGGTCGGGTTGAGGCCTGCGGCGATCACCGCGTCGACCGAGCGGATGATCATCTCCTCGACTCCGGCGACCAGCAGCCCGCTGAGCGAGCGAGCGCCGTCGCTGGAGCGGATCTCCTCGAGGGGGGCGAAGTCGAGCACGGCCTGGTCGGTGTCGATGGGCACCTGATCGCCGACAAGCAGTGGAAGGGCCTTGCGGAGTTCGTCACCGGTCAGGTAGGGAACCTCGACCTGGCGGACGACGACCCGGGGGTTGGCGACCCCAACGGTCACCTTCTTGTGGGAGAACTTCACCCCGGCCCACAGTTCCTTGATGGCCTCGGTGACGGCGGCCTGGTCGACGACCTCGCCGTCGCGCAGGGTGCCCTCGGGAAGGGCGATCTGGCCGAAGTGCACGAGCTCGGGTCCGGACGAGCGCAGAGCGAGCTCTGCGGCCCGGACGCTGGACGTCCCGATGTCCAGTCCGATGGCGGTTCGTCGACCCACGATGGTGCCTCCTCAGTATGGCGCTGAGGAGGGAATCGGCCTTCGGAGAGGGTCACTTGAACGGGTGACACCAGAAGATGTGCCGGAATCTGCCTGAGTCACCTCGCGAGGGGGCGCCGGAGGGCCGTCAGACGCCGAGCTGGCCCACGTACCAGTCGGCGATCGCCGGCCCCAGCAGGATGCCCAGCAGCGCCCCGCCGAGCATGAAGGGGCCGAACGGGATCGCCGACTTCCGACCAGCGCCTCGGAACAGCATCATTCCCAGGCCGACGAACGCACCGAGCAGGAAGGCCAGGAAGCTGCCCACCAGCCACTCCCCCCAGCCGAGCCATGCCAGGGCCATGCCCAGGGTGCCGGAGAGCTTGACGTCGCCCATGCCCATGCCCGCTGGGTACACGAGTGCGAGGAGCAGGTAGAAGACGAAGAGGCCGAGCCCGCCCAGCATGGCGCGACCGAAGTCACCCCATTGGCTGTAGACGACCGCAGGGATGAGCAGGAGGCCGGCCACGATCGGGTAGGACGGCAGGGTCAGGACGTTGGGCAGGCGCTTGGTGTCCAGGTCGATGAACGCCAGGGCGACGCCCACGGCGGTCAGGTAGAGGTAGGCGGGCAGCTCCCACGTGAGGCCGAAGCGTGAGCGTCATCAGCAGGAACAGCGCCCCCGTCAGCAGCTCGACCCCTGGGTATCGGGCGCTGATGTGCGCCCCGCAGTCCCGGCACCTCCCCCGCAGGATCAGCCAGGACAGCACCGGGATGTTGTCGCGGCCGCGGATCTCGGCGTCGCACTGCGGGCAGTGCGACGGCGGCGAGACGATCGACTCCCCCCGTGGCACGCGCCAGATCACGACGTTCAGGAACGACCCGATCGCCAGGCCCGCGAGGGTGATGAAGACGACGGCCACAACCTCGACGGGATCCACGATCGGCGATTCTGTCAGTGGTTCGGGCTCAGCCCACGTATTCCAGCCAGAGGGTTGTGGAGATGAGGCTGGAGAACGGGGACTCGGACTTGGGATCGAACTTGACGATCTGGCCCTGGACCTCGTTGCTCGCCACCGGACCCGTGTCGCTGGGGCACTGGTTGGCTGCCAGGACCGCCCCGACCAGCCCGCTGGAACTGGTCCACACGAGGATCTCCTCCCCCGCGACGTACATCCCGGACCACGTGTTCCTGGCGGACGTGGCCCGGAGTAGAAGTTCGACGTCGCGGAGAGGTCCCCGTCGGCCATGAAGAACAGGTTGGTGAAGGCGGGAGCCGGCGTGTCGTAGTGGTCCCACACGATGTTGCCGTACTGCTTGTCCGTGCAGCCCTGTCCCCGCTGAGGAGGCGATGACCGTGATGTTCGGGATCGACCCGTTGCCGGTGCCGTTGGCCACGTCAGCCTCGTGGACGAAGTACGTTCCGCTGGCCGTGTCCTTGGAGGCTGTCCACGTCCTGGTGTCGGACTTGTAGGACCAACCCTTGTACGGGCTCGGGCTCAACTCGCCACCGGTACATGGCCCTCCGGCGAGTAGCGCCTTCGCCTTCCCGTTCGGGCAGAGGTCGGTCCACGTCTGCATGGCCTCCGGGTCCACGATGGGGGCCTTCGTGTAGAAGGCGCGAGCACTCACCCGGGGGATCCTGAAGTCCTTCTTCTTCGTGGCGGTGTCGTCCTTGAAGTTCGTGAAGTTGCCGGTCGCCGAACCGGAGTAGCTCACCGGCCCGGTCACGGTGGGCTGGCCGATGACCGTCAGGTCGCCGTTCGTGTGGACGCTGGCCTCCTTCGGATTCACGCCGTAGGCACCCATGACGTCCGTGCTCGTCGACTGCAGGGTCAGGGACTGGCCCGTGAGGATCGCGTGCTTGGGCCGGTAGGGCATGAAGACGTACTCCGCCTTGACGGTGCGGGACACGGCGCGAGGTTCGCCGTAGGCCGGGGACCAGCCCATCGCGTAGACGCGCCCGTACTGGATGCCCGCCCCGCCTGCACGGTTCTTGGGCTTGAGCACCATGACCTGGCCGTCGGGGGTGTCGATCAGGCACTCGGGGTGCGTGCTCGACCAGCGTCTTGAGCTGCTGCTTGGCCCACTGCTTCTCGTTCACGTTCTTCAGAGTCAGGCAGCTCGATCTCGACCACGGGGCACTGCCGAGGAGGGTGCGAAGTCCTTCGCCGGGATCGGGTAGTCGGCGCTCGGCCTCGTCGAATGCGTACTGCAGGTGCCCCAGCGCGTAGTCGATGCCCGACTCCGCCGAGGCCATGGAGCGCTCGAAGTTGATCCGCTGCCGGCTCTGGCCCAGCCCGTTCTGGGCGATGGTGGCAGCGGTGACCGTCAGCCCGGCCACGAACACGGTGATGCCGATCACGAGGATCATTCCGATGCCTGCGTCATCGTGCAAGTCGGCTACGGATTGCGGTCAGCATGCCGCTCACCCCTTGTTCCGGAGCCGGACGGAGACTGCGGCCTCCTTGATGTTGACGCCGCGGCCGACGATCGCGTCGTACTGCATCTTCAGGCTGACGAGACGCGCCGGGCTCGGATCGGTGTTGGCCCCCACGTCGTAGAAGAAGAGCGTCTTCACGATCAGGGCAGAGGCCTGCAGCCGCTTCGTGGGTGTGGCCGGAGCGACGCCCTGGATCCGCCAGACGTCGAAGTGCTCCCCGTCCGGGTTGTCCTCGAGGGTCCAGGTCACGATCTCCTCAGGGTCGTTGAGGTAGTCCGAGTCGTCGTCGATCCACAGCTGCAGGTGCTGCTTGCAGTACGTGTCCCCACCGGCCCCGTCGCAGACCACCCCGCGTGCCTGTCGGATGTCGCGGGAGAGCCGGTCGAGGATCACCTTCGCATCCTGCAGGCCGCGGTTCTCGTCGTCGGTGTGCGTCAGGACCCGGCCGGCCTGCTGCACGCCCGACCACCACCAGCGAGGAGACGACCCCCAGCAGCGTCATCGCCACCAGCAGCTCGATCAGAGTCATGCCCAGCCTGCGCACGCAGCCGCATCCAGAGCCGGTTCATGGCTTCTCCGGCACGGTCAGGTAGGACGGGAAGTCGCCGACGACGTCGTAGGCCACCTTCACGCCGCTGCATCTTGCTGGTGTCGCCGCTCGTCGCGGAGTTCCACACCGCACACCGATGAACTCGTTCGTCGCCAGGAGGCTGGACTGGTTCACGTTGAACTCCATCCACACCTGCTGCCATCCGCGCACCCCGAGGCGCCGAACGTGTTGGCGGAGTACGACCGCCGTGACGGCGCTGCCCTCGGCCTGAAGCGAGCCGTTGGACTTGCGGATGTACAGCTGTCCCGTCAGTTGGAGGGGCAGGGTCGCGTTGTCGCCTGTGACGGGCGCCACCCAGAGCACAAGGACTGCCTTGCCCTTGTAGGCCTTGCTACCCGTCGTTGATCGCCAGTCCACGACGCGCGTGGTGTCGCTGGTCGCCAGGGATCCACCGGCGAGCAGGATCCGCCCCCGTTCCGTGGCAAGGATGTCGCTGGAGTAGACCGGCAGGTTCGTCGTCGCCGGCACCTGGGCGCCATCGACGGCGGCGCTCAGGGGCAGCCCCTGGCCAATCGTCGAGGTGGCTGACGGCAGCCCCGGACCGGGCCAGCTCGGATTGGCAGCTGACCGGTTGTGCAGGGCGTACTGGCGCAGCGTGTACCCGTTGTTGGCCTCGCCAGCAGGGGGCGCCGACGACGCGGCGCACTTGATCGGGCGTCACGTAGGTCTCGCTCCCGACCGGCGTCCCCTGCGGCCGTCGCCCCCTGGGCCCCAACCCCGACGGCGTTCTTCGCGGCCACTGCGAGGTCATAGACCGTGTTGTTCGTCGAGGCCCGTGATCGGTCGCGCGTGGTGGCCGTGGACACCCCGTCGTCGAACACCGTCCATGTCGCGCCGCCCTGGAGCTTGTAGGAGACGACGTAGTCGGTGATCGCCGATGACCCCACGGACGCAGGTGGCGTCCAGTTCAGGACCAACTGCCCGTCACCGGAGGTGACCAGCAGGTTCTCCGGGGCTCCGGGCGCCGTGCCCTGCTGCCCTCCGCCGGGGTTGACCACGACGGCAGTCCCCGATGAGACGACCCTCACGAGGAGGTCGACTGACGCCGTCGCTGTCTCCGCCGACGGCTGTGCCGCTGAGGTCACGGTCAGTGTCGACCAGTAGTCCCCGGCAATGATCTGAGTCGTCCACCTCGCGCACCGCCCAGAAGACCACGGAGGCGGTCGGGTCGATGCGGCCCGTGTCGATGAGGGCGTCCGCCTCGGAGTTCGTGTTGGTCAGCGGGCACATCGATGGTGTCGGCCTCCCAGACCCCGTCCCCGTCATCCGCGATAGAGGGTCCACTTCGTGGGAGCGCTGCCCGTGAAGGACAGGTTCCACCGGTCGGGCGCTCCCTGGTTGGTGAGCTCGAAGCCGAACGGGACATCGGTGTCGGGGTTCACCGAGGCCGACGTGCCGCCCAGGGGGGTGAGCTTGAACACCGGCAGCGGGAGGCCCCGGTCGGTGACGGTGACGAGGCTGGAGACGGCTCGCTCACGCTGATGGCCGGCCACCTGCCACTTCGCCACCACAGTCACCCGCTTGTAGTCCGCGGTCGAGTCGGCCGGTCGGGTGATGTAGGTGTAGAGGTTCATGCGTGACGTTGTTGGCGAGGTCGATGTTGACCGCGCTCACGTGTGGGTTCACGGAGCCCGTGTCCGACAGCACCAGCGGCTCGGCGGTTCCTGTACCCGGATCGATGCACTTGTCCGATCCGCAGGTGCTGACCCGGGGATCGCCGGACACGTCGGCCGAGATGTTGGCCAACGAGTAGTAGTCGGCTGCCCTGGTCTTCTCCAGCGCCTCGGTTGCGAAGTCGATCGCCTGCTGCTCGGCGCGGGCGGTCATTGACGCGCGGAGTGAGCCCATGGCGGCGGCCGCCAGGGCGGTGAAGATGATGCCCAGGACGAACAGGGCCACGACGGCCTCGACCAGCGTGAAGCCGGAGTCATCGTTGGCGCGTCGGCGCGCACGCGCGATCGGGGAGCGTCCCATGCGGGTGTTATCGGCTGGGCGATGCCCGGGGTGTAGCCGGCATTCACCCTTGGAGTGATGCGCCTCTGGACCTCGTCGAAGGTGGGGAAGCTCCACTGCCCGTCCTCCCATGGCGACCGCTCGAGCCACACGGGGTCGATCTGCAGGCTGATCCAGCGCTCGGGCTTGACAATGTCCACGGGACAGCCCGGAGTCGATGATCCACTGGGGCGCCGGCCGCGGGGTTCGGTCCAGTGATCCGCAGCGAGTCGGGGTAGTCCTTGCAGGTACCGGCAGACCTGCGTCATGTCTCGCGTGTACAAGCCCACCTTCACCGGAGCAGTAGATGGCGCCCTCAACCCCAGCATGATCGAGGGCCTCCATGGCCATGTAGTCGACCATCCCGACGAATCCACCTGGTCACGCCGCCACTCCGGCGATGGGACCAGACCGAAGACGATTGCTCCCTCCTCGGACCCTGGTGGTATCGCGACCGGCACGCCATCGCATCGATCAGCGCCAGCGACCAGTTGGGCATCCCGGCTCGACCCTCGTGCAATGTCGCAACAGTGCGGCGGGAATGCAAAGCCTCGACCGAGCACACCCGCCACGAGCACGCCAACGAGCGAGAGCGACGCCCCCACGAAGCATCGGACCCCCTAGGGCGGGACCAGCCTCCCGCACGGCCCCACGTCGTCACTACCAAGGCCACTGCCCCAGCACTGCCGAGCGGGATCAGCACGACCATCGCTGTCCAGAGGGCCTTGACCGGGTAGTAGCAGAAGCAAGTCCCAGGTTGAGCCCGTCACGACGCATCAGCAGCCAGATCAGAGCCATGCCACCTACGATCATGCCCGACGCCATGGTCGCCCAGGAGCGTAAGCCCATGACGGTAGGCGACCGAGACGGCTGGCGAGTGCGAGCGCCAACGCGACCCACCACCACCAATCGGGGCGAAACAGGTTGGACACTGTCGCTTCGCGACGCCTGCGCCTCGCCGTCGAGGAGCGCGAAGACCAAGCACGCCGTTCACCGAGCAGGAGCACTCCCAGGCCCCAAACCAATCCAGTCGCCGGGACGACGACGCCCTTTCGCGATGAAGCCCGCGAACCACGGAAGTGCCGCCATGCCAGCGACGGGCAGCAAGCAGCTGCCACGCATTGGCAGTTACGGCCAGCGCGCTGGCAGCGACCAAACTGCCTGGTCCGTCGATCCGAAGGCTCCAGGCTGCAGTCCCAGTGGCAGAAGCCCAATCAGGCAGACACCGACCAAGATGTTCATCAGGTTCCCGAAGGCCAGGAACGTGCTGAACCAAGCGGTCTGGACGAAGACGAGCACCGGCGAGTACCGCAGCAGCCACGGCCGGCCACTTCGCTCCCACCAGGCTCTCAGCAAGGGATCGGGCAGTCGCCATGATCCCAAGGAGGATTAGCCCGAGCATCAGAAATCCGAGCGGCGCGATGGCGAGCCAGAGCGCCTCGGCGGATGCTGGCGTGCCCAGTCCTGTGGTGAGCCAGGCGCCCGCCGCATGAAGGGCCTTAGGGTACCCGGCTTCCCCAGGGACCAGCCGACCAACTTCTCGGACATCGCGGATGAGGCCAAGGTGGCGCAGGAAGTCCGTCCCGGAACCGTTGATCCGCGACCACCACGCCAGCGGCTGGCTGGCGATCGACCCAGAAGAAGAAGCACATGATCGCAAGGAATCCCACGGCGGCCGGACCATCACCGCCCACCAGAGCCACCTGGCCTCCACGACGGCGCACCGCGATCCCGGTGAGACCTAGCGAAGCAGGCGACGCCCGTGAGGCTCTGCGTGCGTGTCGCCCATGAGCCGACACCGACGACACCCGCTCCGAGGCCCCAAAGAAGACCCCACGCGCAGAGAATCACGAAACCTGCCGGGATGAACGACGCCACCGTGGGGCTCCCCGGTCCCCGGCGCGGAACAATTGCGATAGCCGCGAGCAAGGCCATGGTCAAGCACAACGGAGCCAGCCCTAGGGGTTGACCCACAAGCACCAGCAGCATGGCCAGGGCGGTCGCCCGCGACGAATGCGGCCGCTCGAGGCACTTCGAGGCTTCCCCGCTGGTTCCGGCGTGGGCTTCGGTCAGTCGCCCGAACGGGGTCAGGCGCTCCTCCTGGATCTGAGGTGTCACCGTGACCCACGAGAGCGGGATCCAAGAACAATGTAGAGCGTTCTTCCATGAACGGTCTATCGGCAGCGAGAGTGCTGAGAATGAAGCCTCTACTCGACGCCGTTCGGTCCCTACGGGTCCGCGGGTGAGCCGAAACGTCTGAGGCCCCGGATCCTAGGATCCGGGGCCTCAGACGGTTTCGGTGAATCAGGTGCAGGCGCCCTTCTGGAGTCCATTGGGGCTGGAGTACTTGAAGGTGACGCCGTCTCGCCAGCGGCAGTCGCCTGCATGCAGTAGCTGTTGCCGGCGTTGACTGTCGCGACCAGATGATCGCGACGTAGCGCTCGCGTAGTTCTTGGAGTCGGAGTACTTGAATCCGACCGACTTCAGCGCGGCGATGTCCGTGGTGTAGGTGGCGTTCTCGGTCAGGTAGGTCTCCTGGGCAGTCGCGGCGTTGCGCAGGTCGGACTGCACCGCGGCCTCCCAGCCCTTCTGGCGCTGGTTGAGGAAGACCGGGATGGCGATGGCGGCGAGGATGCCGATGATGATGATGACGACCAGGAGCTCGATGAGGGTGAAGCCCTCGTCGCCCCGCTCCTTGCGCAGCTTCTCCAACATGTGTATGCTCCTTGTGTGTGTGACGTGAGGCCCGGCTTGGGTCCGGACAAGAGTTGCATCGGACCCTCGATCGGGGCTCTTGAATCCGATCGCTGTCACCCGAACGGGTGAATCGCCGTGCTCACCGGAGCTGGCGACGAATGCTCCTGAGTGTGGCTGCCGAACGGCGCCGCAGATGCCTGACGAAGTGCGGGCTCGGCGACCGGGCCTGCCGTGACGTCCGGCTGCTCGAAGGTCGGCCAGTCGCCGTCAGTGCCGTGTCTCAGGTGCAGGTGGCAGCGTCGATCGGCAGTCGGCTTTCGCACCGGATCCTCGACCGCTGCTGGTATCCGAGGTACTGGCCGGACCGAGACCTGGCCGTCAGGCAGTAGCTACCGCCGGCGATGTGCCGATCGTCATCGCGAAGACTCCCGCCGAAGTAGTTCGACTCCGGCGATGGTCGGAACCCGATCGACGTCAGCTGCGCAACGGTCGGTGGCGTAGTGCCCGGTCGGGCTGCCGGCAAGGTACGCCTCCTGGGCGGTTGCCGCGTTGCGCAGGTCGCTCGCGACCGCAACGTCCCACGCCCTTCTCCGCTGGTTGCAGGAAGACGGGGATGGCGATCGCGGCCAGGATCCCGATGATGATGATCACGACCAGCAGCTCGATCAGGGTGAACCCATCGTCTGACCGAGCCCTCGTATCGATGCTCCACGATGCCTCCCATCGGCTGACCGCCGTGCCTCGCGCTCTGGCTGACCAGCGGCCCTGGCAGTCGGCTGCGAGGCGAGCACGGCCAGCGGCGATGCGTCACTGGATCAGGTCGAAGACCTTGAAGATCGGCATGTACAGGGCGATGATCATCCCGCCGATCACCACGCCCATGGCGGCGATCATGAGCGGCTCGATCAGCGAGGTGAGGGCCTCGGTGGTGGCCTCGACCTCCTGGTCGTAGAACTCGCTGATCTTGTGTCAGCATCTCGTCGAGGGCACCTGTGTCCTCACCGACGGACAGCATCTGCACGACCATCGGCGGGAACACCGGGTGGTTGTTCAACGGCCGGGCCAGGGACTCGCCCTGGCGCACGCTCTCCTGCACGTCGCGCACGGCATTGCCCGACGACCACGTTGCCTGTCGTGTCGGCCACGATGTCCAGGGCCTGCAGGATCGGGACGCCCGAGTGGATCATGGTCCCGAGGTTGCGCGTGAAGCGCGCGATCGCGATCTTCTGGAACAGCGGCCCGAAGACCGGCGCCTTCAGCTTGAGCGGATCGACCACGTTGCGCACCTGCGGGCTGCGCTTGAACTTCTTCCACAGCACCCCGAAGACCACGAAGAACGCGATGATGAAGAGGATCGAGCTCTTCAGCAGCTCCGAGAGGAACACCAGGAACCGAGTCGGCGCCGGCAGCGTCCCGCCGAGCGAGGAGAACATCTCCTTGAAGGTCGGCACGATGAACAGCAGCATGCCCGTCACGCCGAGCACCGCCATCACCGCGACCACCACCGGGTAGGTCATCGCGGACTTCACCTTGCCGCGCAGCCGGACCTCGGACTCGTAGTTCGAGGCGATCTGCAGCAGCGACTGGTCGAGGAAGCCGCCGACCTCGCCGGCCCGGCACATGTTCACCATCAACGGCGGGAACACCTTCGGGTGCACGGCCATGGCCTCGCTGAGCGCCTTGCCGCCCTCAACCTCGGCACGGACCTGCGCCAGCACCTTCGCCAGCGGCTTGCACTCGGTCTGCTCCTCGAGGATCGTCAACGACCGCAGCAGCGACAGCCCCGCGTTGATCATCGTGGCGAACTGCCGCGACATGATCGCGAGGTCCTTCAGCCCGATCTTGTTGCCGAACCCCGGGATGTTGATGTCGCGCTTCATCCCCGCGTTGGCCTCGGTGATCGAGACCGGCGCGTAGCCCATGCTCTTGAGCTTCGTGGCCACCATGGCCGGCGAGTCGGCCTTCAACCGGCCCTTGACCATCTTGCCGGCGCGATCACGGACCGCGTAGTCGTACTCCATCGTCTTGGTCATGCCCGCTCCCCTCAGTGCCGTCCGGCCATGCGCGTGAAGTCCTCCACGTGGTGGCACTTCTCGAAGGCGGTGTCGTAGGTGATCCGTCCGGCCTTCACCAGCTCGGCGAGGTTCTGGTCGAGGGTGTGCATCCCGTGCTGGGCCCCGGCCTGGAGGGCGGAGTAGATCTGGTGGGTCTTGCCCTCGCGGATCAGGTTGCGGATCGCGGGCGTGGCCATCAGGACCTCGGTGGCGGCGACACGGCCGCGACCGTCGGCCGTCTTGCACAGCGTCTGGCAGACGATCCCCTGGAGCGTGCCGGCCAGCTGCTGGCGGATCTGCTGCTGCTGGCTCGGCGGGAACACGTCGATGACGCGGTCGATGGTCTGCGCGGCGTCCTGGGTGTGCAGGGTCGCGAAGACGAGGTGGCCGGTCTCGGCGGCGGTCAGCGCGACCTGGATCGTCTCCAGGTCGCGCATCTCGCCGACCAGGATGATGTCGGGGTCCTGCCGGAGCACGTGCTTGAGCGCGTTGGCGAAGGAGTACGTGTCCTCCCCCACCTCGCGCTGGTTCACCAGGCAGCTCTTGTGCTGGTGGAGGAACTCGATCGGGTCCTCGACGGTCATGATGTGCTCGCTGCGCGTCCGGTTGGCCAGGTCGACCAGCGCGGCCAGCGTCGTCGACTTGCCCGATCCGGTCGGCCCGGTCACGAGGACGAAGCCACGAGGCAGTTGCGCGAAGTTGCCCATCGCCGGGGGCATGCCCAGCGACTCGAGGCTCTTGATCTCGAACGGGATCACGCGGAAGGCCGCCCCAAGCGAGTCGCGCTGCTTGTACAGGTTGACGCGGAAGCGGGCCACCTCGGGCAGTGCGTAGGAGAAGTCCAGCTCGAGGGTCTCCTCGAAGCGCTCCCGCTGCTGCTGGGTGACGATCGAGTACATGATCCGCATGATCGTCTCGGGGGTGAGCTCCTCGGTGTCGGGGATCGGCCGGAGGCTGCCGTCCACGCGGACAGTTGGCGGCGCACCGGCTGTGAGGTGCAGGTCGGAGCCGCGCATCTCGAGCATGGTCATCAGCGCGCAGGCCAGGGAGAAGTCGTCGCGGCGGATCTCGTCCTCGGTGGAGATCCGCG
Organism: uncultured Actinomycetes bacterium; assembly: GCA_963700475.1. Lineage (GTDB taxonomy): Bacteria > Actinomycetota > Actinomycetes > S36-B12 > CAIYMF01 > Prado023. Next base: position 23,850 of record CAVOXR010000009.1, on the reverse strand, counting down.
AGTAGGCGGCGGACTCCGACTCGGCGATCCGCACCTCGGGGATCGGCATCAGGCTCGGGTTCTCGGGGGCCAGACCCACGTCGGCGCCGCGGACGTCGGGCGCAAGCCCCGGGACCGGCTGGTGCGTGGGCGCGGGCGCCATCGGAGGGGCCATCGTGCCCGCGGGGGCGGCGTAGCCGGAGGGCGGAGCCGGCGGCGCACCTGGGGGGACCGACGGTGGTCCGTAGGCCATCGGGGGCGCGGGGGCGGGCGCGACTGCCTGGGGTGCGACGGTCGGGACAGCACCGGCGGCGGGAGCCGCTGGCGCCGCGGGCGGCGGGCGCTGGAGCCACCGACGCGGACGCTACGGGCGCTGGGACGGCCGACCGCGCGGCGCCGCACGGCGGTGCGACCGGCGCACTCGCCCAGCGCAAGTCGCCTGCCAGCGGACCACTCTGAGGCCCACCAGACTGTGGGGCCACCCCGGGGATGAGCTCGTCCATGATCCCTCCGCGCGTCGACGCTGCAGGGCATACGCCCTCTGCGTGCTCCATCGGAGCGAGGAACCGGGTGACTTGAGCGAGAAGCCCTGAAGTCACACCACCACGCGCAGGATCTCGTCCAGCGACGTGATCCCCTCGCTCACCTTGTGCATCCCGTCCAGACGCAGCGAGACCATCCCCTCGGAGTGGGCGACGTTCTCGATCGCCGCCGACGATGCCCGCTCGACCGTCAGCTGCTCCACGGCCTCGCTCACGCTCATCACCTCGTGCAGCGCCAACCGCCCCTTGTATCCGGTCTTGGCGCAGGCCCCGCACCCGACAGCCCGGTACAGCATGGGCACCGGCTCCTCGGGATTCCACGGGTACCGGGCCGCGACCAGCGTCTCGGGGGTCGGCGTGTAGGGCTCCTTGCACTTGCTGCACAGCCGCCGCGCCAGCCGCTGGGCCAGCACGCAGTCCAGCGCCGACCCGACCAGGAACGGCTCGATCCCCATCTCGATCAGGCGGGTCACCGCCGACGGGGCGTCGTTCGTGTGCAGCGTGGCCAGCACGAGGTGGCCGGTCAGGGAGGCCTCGATCGCGATCTGCGCGGTCTCGTGGTCGCGGATCTCGCCGATCAGGACCACGTCGGGGTCCGCGCGCAGGATGGACCGCAGCGCGGCGGCGAACGTCAGCCCGGCCTTCGCGTTGGTCTGCACCTGGTTGATGCCCGGGAGCCGGTACTCCACCGGGTCCTCGACGGTGATGATGTTCACCTCGGGCTTGTTGATCTGGTGCAGCGTCGAGTAGAGGGTCGTCGACTTCCCGGACCCGGTCGGGCCGGTCACCAGGATCATCCCGTACGGCTTGAGGTAGCTGGTCTGGTAGCGGTCGAAGTTGCCGCCCGTGAACCCCAGGTCCTTGAGGTCGAGCATGGCGGTGGAGTTGTCCAGGATGCGCATGACGACCTTCTCGCCCCACACCGTGGGGAGGGTGGCCACGCGCAGGTCCACCTTGCGGCCGTAGGCGTTCACCGACAGCCGCCCGTCCTGCGGGATCCGTCGCTCGGCGATGTTGATGTCGGCCATGATCTTCAGGCGGCTGGTGACCCCCGACTGGATCGACTTGGGCGAGCGCATCATCTCGTGCAGCACGCCGTCGATGCGGAAGCGCACGCGCAGGTCATGCTCGGTCGGCTCGATGTGGATGTCCGAGGCGCCGTCCTGGATCCCCTGGGTGATCAGCAGGTTCACGAACTTGACGATCGGGGCTTCCTCGACGACCTCCTTGATCCGGGTGAGGTCCTCCTCGTCGGTGTTGCGGACCTCGATGGCCGTGCTCAGGCTGTCGAGCTCGTCACCCGCTCGGTAGGCGCGCGCGATCGCCGCCATGACGTCGCCACGGGTCGAGACGACCGGCTTGAGGTCCACCTTGGCGATCGAGCGGACGTCGTCCAGCGCGATGACGTTCGCCGGGTCGGCCATCGCGATGACGAGCTTGCCGTCGACGAAGCGCACCGGGACGAGCATGTGTCGCCGGCACACGGCGCCAGGGACCAGCGCGCTGGCCGACGGGTCGATGAGGGCGTCGCCGAGGTCGACGTAGTCCAGGCCGATCTGGGCGGCAAGAGCCCGGACGAGGTCGGCCTCGCTGATCACTCCCTGGTCGACCAGGACCCGGCCCATGCTGCGCCCGACCCGGCGCTGCTCCTGTCCGGCTTCATAGACCTGTTCGGGCGTGGCCAGGCCACGCTCGAGCAGGACATCTCCCAACTGCTTCACGGCCCACGCTCCCCCGCGGGTCCCCGCATCTCCGGTGCCGGGCCCCGGGCCACCCCTTCGGGCGGCCCAGCCATCACAGTCCTCGAACGCTGGACATCAGGTGCGCGAGCAAGCCGCCGGCCAGGGGGTCGGCTGCTGAGCCACCGGGCGTCTGGACCGGAACGTCAACTGTCTCCTCCGGAGCCACGTCCTGCGGGGCTGCCGCGTGCGCGCCCACAGCCTGGGCATAGGTCGACGGGTCGACGACCCCGTCGCCGGGATCCCGCGGTTGCGGCATGAACTGCGCGACGTCGTCCACCGGCGCGTAGGCAACGGCGGGGTCCACGTCCTCGACGACGCCGACCGGCGCCTGGGGGACCGGGAACGCATCGGTGTGGCCATGCCCCGCGGCATCCTCGACCATGTCGGCGAAGCCGCTCCCGGCGAAGGACTCCGGCTCGGCGTCAGCCACCACCGGGGCCTCACCCAAGCCCATCTCCTGCGCCCACGGGGACCAGGCGAACGACTCCCCCACCGGTTCAGCGACTGGCTCGAGGTCGAACGTCACCGGCTCCCCTCCGGGAGCCTCATCCTCGATCTCGTACGTGGGCGCGTGGGACTCGGACGAGATCGGCTCTGTCTCGACGAACGCCGAGGCCGACTCGTAGTCGACCGGAACGACCTCATCGCCCGTCGGATCCAGGTTGTAGGCCTGAGGATCGGACTCATAGGCCACCGGCTCGAATCCGTGGGCGGAGTCCACCGCCTCGTACGACTGACTCTCGAACGTCACCGGCTCTGCGGCGAATCCCACGGCCCCGAGCTCGTAGGGGGTCGGCTCGACCGCCGCCGGAAAGCTCTGGGAGAGCACCGGCTCCGGTCCAGCCGGGAACTCGGGGGCCACGAGGGCGGCCCACTCGCTGGACACCGCATACTCCTCGGCCGGAACCTGCTCGGGATCCGGCGCTGACTCCGAGCTGGACGCCACAAACGGCTCCACTTCCGCGACCGCCCATGAATCCACAGCGGCGACCTGCCACTCCTCGACGGCCTCCGGCTCGGTGACGAACAGGTCATGGACGTCGGGGACGAACTCAGACTCGGGCTGGGCGGCCAGCTCGATGACCGCCTCCACAGACCCGCCGGCGTCGAAGGCGTCCAGCATCTGGCTCATCTGCTCCCGCTCGGCGTCACCTCCGCCGACCCGGACTGCCACAAGCCCACGGTCCAGGAGCTGGACCAGGCGATTCCCGGCCGCCAACGGCGACGCCCCCATGGCCGCGAGGACCTCGGTCAGGGTCCTGCGCCCGTCAACACGGGCCAGCACGGCCCAGTCGTCCAGGTCAACGACGGGAGCCTGCGCCACGTCCGGGACGAGTGCCAGGACGCTGTCGGACTCGGGCAGGGCTGCCCGCAGGTCGTGCCACTCCTGGGCACGCTCCCGTGCGGCGGCCACCAGATCATCAACGTCGAGCCGGACCCCGATGTCCGCCGGATCGTGTGACCCGACCCAGACGGCGAACTCCCCCGAGGTCCAGTCGAGCATCTCGCCGACAGCTTCGGTGCAGTGCTCGGAGGCCACCTGCTGAGCGGCTTCCCGGTCAACGACACCCGACTCCACGAGGGCCCGCACCGGATCGTCGGACTGCAGCGCGTGTGCCAGATCATCGGCCGGCACGGAGACGGCCGCGACCACCGCGCGCAGGAGCCCCGCACGGGCGCTGTCCGCGGTGGCCGACGAAACCCGTCCGTCCACGAGGTGCACGGTGCCCACGCAGTCAGCCGACGTCACCTGCATGTGGGCGGTGCGTCCGCCCATCCCGAGCAGGGACAACACCTCGGCGAGGCTGAACTCAGACAGGCTGCCGGAGAGGTTGGTCGTCATGGTGTCGGCCCTCCTGGGGTGCCCGGGCGGTTCCCCGGGGCAGCGACGACAGTGAGCTCAACGCTCAACACCGCCACCTGCTCCATGGGACCCTCACCGGATGCATAGGCGTGGGCCAGCCCCACTCCTCGGCTGGTGAATCGTCAGGAGCCCCCAGTGGCTTGAGTTGCTCTGCTCCATTCGAGTTCAACGCTCAAGGCGTGTCGCATGGTGGCGACGTCGGGATCCAGCCCGGTCATGAGCCGGACCTGCTCGACAGCCTGATGGAGCAGCATCTCGTCGCCGGCCACGGCCCGACCGCCGGCGGCGACCCACGAGGCGAACAGAGCCGGCGGCCAGGGTGAGTACGAGACGTCCAGCAACCACCCCGGGTCGGCGGGAACAGCCCTTGCGAGCGCCTCACCCGCCGCGGCCGGGACCGTGCAGACCACGATCGAGGACTCCTCCCGGGACGGCAGCCGATCGGGCCAGCCGGTTACCTCCAGCTCGAGGCCAAGTCGCTCGGCAACCTCCACCAGATCGGCCGCCGCCTCAGGGCGTCGGGCGCGGACGGTGACGCTGGGACAGCCCATCTGGGACAGCGCGGCCAGCGCGGAAGCGGCGGTCGCTCCCCCTCCCAGCACCATCGCCGGCCCGGGTTGCGCGCCGATCCCGCGCAGGGCCTCGATGATCCCGAAGACGTCCGTGTTGTGACCGACCAAGCCCTGGTCGCCGAACACGACCGTGTTCGCCCCGCCGACCACGCTGACCAGCTCACTGGCGCTGGCGAGCAGGGGCAGCACAGCGCGCTTCAGCGGCATCGTCAGCGACAGCCCGGCCCACTCGGGGCCGCACTCGGCCAGGAACCCCGCCAACCCGGCCGAGTCCACCTCGATCGCGTCGTAGGTCCAGTCGAGCCCGAGCTGTGCATACGCAGCTCGGTGCAGCACAGGCGACAAGCTGTGGGCAATAGGACTGCCCAGGACCGCCGCCCTGCGCCGCCCCCCCACCGCAAACCCTCCGCCAGGGTTCAGACCCTCCGCGTTGACAGGGAGGGTCTGACCCTTTGCGGAGGGTTTGCGGGATGGTGGGGGCACGTTGGTCACTGGGGGTTCGCGGCCAGCCAGGCTGACAGCTCGGACTTGAACCCGAGGAACTCGTCGTAGTTGTTCGTGAACTTGGTCTCACCGGAGTCCGGGTTCACGGTGACGTACCACAGCCAGTCGCCCTCGGCCGGGTTCAGCGCCGCCTCGATGGCGGCCTCACCGGGCGAGTTGATCGGGGTGGGCGGCAGGCCCTGGTACTTGTACGTGTTGAATGGCGAGTCGGTGTTCTGCAGCTCCTCGGTCGTCAGGTTGATCTCCGACTTGTCGAGGGCGTAGTTGACGGTGGCGTCCATCTGCAGGTATCCGTAGGTGCCGCCCCACGTGGCTTCATCCAGACGGTTGTAGATGACGCGTGCGACCTTGTCGAAGTCGTCGGGATGCCCCTCGGCCTGCACGAGGCTGGCGATGATCATCGCCTCATACGGCGTCACGCCGTTCTCCTTGGCCCCGGCGTCGAGGTTCAGTGTCGTCGCGGCGTCATTCCAGCGGTCCACCAACCTGGTCAGGATCTCGGTCGCCGACTCCCCCTTCTCGAGTTCGTAGGTCGCGGGGAAGAGGTAGCCCTCGGCGTTGTCGTCGGTGTACTTGGGCAGCCCGATCTTGCCGCTCTTCGACGCCGCCACGAGCTTCTTCTTCGAGATGCCCGTGGCCGCCGAGATCGTCTCGATGCTCTGGGTGAACCGAAGGCCCTCCCTCAGGAGCAGCTTGTCGGTCATCCGCGCCGACGGATCGATCATCCGCTCCACGGCCGCCGCCGCGCTCATCTCCTTGCGCATGTCGTACAGACCGGGGCCGATCTTCTTGGCATCGGGCTCCTTGGCGGCCGCCTCGAGCCAGGCATCGACGGATGCGACGACGCCGAGCGCCTTCAGCGTGCGCCCGATCTCGGTGAGCGTCTGCCCCTCCTCGACCTTCACCTCGACCGGATCGGTCCCCTCCCCGACGTAGTCGGCCGGGCCGCCGAGATCGGGGATGTTCTCGATCGCGAACTTGACTCCCAGCCCGATCACGACCAGGACCCCGACGCTCAGAAGGATCGCGATCCACGAGCGGCCGCGGTGCCGGGGGCCCTCAGGGGGCCGGCTGTCCGCGGACATCTGCAGGCCGAGGTTGCTCATCTCACTCCCGAACGAGGGTCCCGGGCGCGACGCCGGTCGCGCGCTCACTGTCTACAGCGTATTGGACGATCACCACCGCGGCCGCTTGATCCACCACCGCGCGACTCGTCCGCGACGACCGACCAGCCGCCCGCAGGTCCCGGGTGGCCGACACGGTCGAGAGCCGCTCGTCGACCAGTCGCACCGGGACGGGCGCCACCACCGGCGCCAGGTGGACAGCGAACTCCCGCGCCGCCTCGGCCGCCGGTCCCGGCTTGCCCGACATCGACAGCGGCAGGCCCACGACGACCTCGAGGGCCATGTGTTCGGCGACCAGCTCGGCGATCCGCGCGAGGTCCCCCTCACCGCGTGCCACGGTCTCCACGGGAACCGCCAGCAGCCCGGAGGGGTCGGTGCGGGCCACGCCGATCCGCACGGACCCGACGTCGATCCCGATCCGGACGCCCGGACGCACTACGCCCGTGCCGCCAGGTACTCGCGGGCGGCAACCAGGGCCGCCTCGACGCCCTCGGGCTTCGACCCGCCACCCTGCGCGGCATCGGCCTTGCCTCCGCCCCGACCATCAACGGCGGGAAGCGCGGCAGCCAGGATGTCCTTGGCGCTCAGGCCGGCCTGTTGCCCCATCGGATTGACCGTGACCAGCAACGAGACCTTCCCCGCGTCCACCGCTGCACCCACCAGGACCACGGGGATCTCGGTGGCCGTCATCTGCAGCGCGGCGTTCGTCGCCTCCCGCAGGTCCGCTCCCGTCGATCCGGGGGGCAGGGAGAAGGTCCAGACCCGGGCGCCACCGATGTCGTACCGCGTGCCGATCGTGCCCTCGATGTTGGCCATGATCGCGACCTTGCGCATCTTCGCGATCATGGACTCGGCGTCCTTGAGCTTCTCCAAGAGCCCGCCGATGCGGTCGGTGAGCTCCTCAGGCCTGGCCTTGACCATCTGCGACAGGTTGTTGACCAGGATGTGCTCGCGGGCCAGATGGCGGTACGCGTCGGCCCCGACGAGGGCCTCGATGCGCCGCACACCCGGAGCCGATCGAGGCCTCGGAGAGGAACTTCACGACGCCCGAGCTGGCCGGAGCGGGCCGTGTGCGTGCCGCCGCACAGCTCGCGCGCCCAGTCCCCCACGGACACCACTCGAACGCTGTCGCCGTACTTCTCGCCGAACAGGGCCATGGCGCCGATCGCGCGGGCCTCGTCCTGGCTCATGTACTGCGCGGTGACCTCGAGGTCGTCGAGCAGCAGGGTGTTGACCCGGTCCTCGACGTCGTTCATGACCGAAGCCGGCACCGGCGCCGGGTTCGGGAAGTCGAAGCGCAGCCGACCCGGCGAGTTCTCCGAGCCCATCTGCGTGGCGGTCTCGCCCAGGATCTCGCGGAACGCCTTGTGGATCATGTGCGTGGCTGTGTGCGCACGGGAGATGGCCAGGCGGCGCGGGATGTCGACCTCGCCGATCGCGCCCACGCCGACCTCGGCCTGGCCGTCGGCGACCGTGGCGCGGTGGACGAACAGCCCCGGAACCGGCTGCTGGACGTCGTACACCTCGAGCAGCGTCCCGTCGGCCAGGCGGATCAGGCCCTGGTCGCCGATCTGGCCGCCGCCCTCGGCGTAGAACGGAGTCCGGTCGAGGATCGCCTCGACGTGCTCCCCCGGTCCGGCGGCGGGGACCGACTGGCCGTCCACGAGCAGGCCGCGCAGCACGCCCTCGCTGACCACCTCGGTGTAGCCGGTGAAGTCAGTGACCCCCGAGGAGTCCATGACCTCGCGGTAGACCGTCGCCGGCGTCAGCCCCGCCTTGCGGACGCGGGCGTCAGCCTTGGCGCGCTCCTTCTGCTCGGTCATCAACCGACGGAAGCCGTCCTCGTCGACCTCGACGCCGGCGTCGGTGGCCATCTCGAGGGTGATCTCGAACGGGAAGCCGTACGTGTCGTGCAGGGCGAACACCTGGTCGCCCGGCAGGACCGTGCTCCCCGAGGACTTCACCTTGCTGACGGCCGTGTCGAGCAGCGTCGTCCCGCGCCCGAGGGTCTCGAGGAACGACGCCTCCTCGCCGACGGCGATCGACGTGATCCGACCGGCGGCGTCGACCAGCTCGGGGTACTGCGGGCCCATGGCCTCGATCGCGGCGCCCACCAGCTCACCCATCGACGGGTCCTGGGCTCCCAGAAGGCGCATCTTCTGCACGACCCGGCGCATGATCCGGCGCAGCACGTAGCCGCGCCCCTCGTTGCCCGGCAGGACGCCGTCGCCGATCAGGAAGGCGCAGGTGCGGGCGTGGTCGGCCACGACCCGCAGGTCCACGTCGGTCTTGTGCACGGCGCCGTACTTGGCTCCGGACAGCTCCATCGCCCTGTCGAGGATGTGCTTGGTGGTGTCGATCTCGTAGATGTTGTCCACGTCCTGCAGCAGCGCAGCCATGCGCTCCAGGCCCATGCCGGTGTCGATGTTCTTGTTCGGCAGGTCCCCACGGATGTCGAAGTCGACCTTGGTGCGCACCTCGGACAGCTCGGACTGCATGAAGACCAGGTTCCAGACCTCGAGGTAGCGGTCCTCGTCGGCCTCGGGCCCACCCTCGCGGCCGTGCTCGGGCCCGCGGTCGTAGTAGATCTCCGAGCAGGGTCCTCCGGGGCCGGGGACGCCCATGTGCCAGTAGTTGTCCTTCAGGCCACGGCGCTGGATGCGCTCCATCGGCACACCGGCGATCGTGTGCCAGATGTCGATGGCCTCCTCGTCGTCGCCGAGGACCGTGACCCAGAGCTTCTCCTCGGGGAAGCCGTAGCCCCCGTTGGACACCGAGCCGGTCAGGAGCTCCCACGCCAGCGGGATCGCGCCGGCCTTGAAGTAGTCGCCGAAGGAGAAGTTGCCCGCCATCTGGAAGAACGAGGCGTGGCGAGTGGTCCTGCCGACCTCCTCGATGTCCAGCGTCCGCACGCACTTCTGGACGCTCGTCGCCCGCGGGTAGGGCGGCGTGGCCTGGCCGAGGAAGTACGGCTTGAACGGCACCATGCCGGCGTTGACGAACAGGAGCGTCGGATCGTCGAGGAGCAGGCTCGCGCTGGGGACAGGCGTGTGCCCGCGCGTGGCGAAGAAGTCCAGGAACCGCCGACGGATCTCAGCGGAGTCCATCTGGTCCATGCTCATGGGGTGCCGTTCCTCGTCGTGGCGGGCTTCGTGGGGGCGGGAACCCAGTCCTCGGGGGGCGGTCCGCTCGTGACCTCCTGCGCGGTACCGGTGAGCAGGCGCCCCTCACGTCGCGCCTTGACGTCCTGGAGCCGGCCGAGTCCGTTGGCAGTCTTCCCGGCCAACTTGCTGGTCGTCTGCGCCGCGACCTGGGCGGAGCCCAGCGGGCCCAGCTCCTTGGCGCGCGCGGCTGCCTGCGTGCCCTTGCGGTAGGCCACCACGCCACCCACGGCGCCGACCACCATCCAGAAGGTCCTACTCATGGACCGAACCCTAACGCCCCGGATTCGCTCCCGTTGCGACGATCCGCTCCCACCAGGAGGGGAGCAGATCGGCAGGACGGGAGCAGGTCGCCGACCGATGGCCCCGAAGGGACGTCGAACCGCGGAGTCGAGGTGGGGACGGCGGCAGTCATCCGGTGCTGGCTGGGCCACCTCGATCCGGGGGCGCCTCGCCGGCGAGCGCAGCCCGGAGGCGGGCCAGGACATCGCCGAGCCGGGCCTCGACGCCGTGCCCCCCGGGCTCGTAGTAGTGCCGGCCGACCACCGGGTCCGGCGCGTACTGCTGGGCCAGCACGCCCGAGGGATCGTCATGCGGGTAGCGGTAGCCGACGACTCCCAGGGTGGCTGCGTTCGGGTAGTGCCCGTCGCGCAGGTGCGCGGGCACCTGGCCCACCAGCCCGGCGCGGACATCGGCCTGCGCGGCGTCGATGGCCCGGATCACGGCGTTCGACTTCGGGCGCCAGCGCCAGGTGGATCGTGGCCTGCGCCAGGGGCAGCCGGGCCTCCGGGAGCCCGATCTGGGCAGAGGAGGTCATCGCCGCCGTGGCAACGCCCAGGGCGCTGGGGTCCGCCAGCCCGATGTCCTCGCTGGCCAGGATCACCAACCTGCGGGCGATGAACCGCGGATCCTCCCCGGCCTCGATCATCCGGGCCAGGTAGTGCAGGGCCGCATCCACATCGCTGCCCCGGACGCTCTTGATGAACGCCGAGATGACGTCGTAGTGCTGGTCCCCGGTGCGGTCGTAGCGGACCAGCGCCCGCTGGACGGCGACCCCCACGTGCTCGGCGCTGATCGCCGGCGGCGTCCCCTCCCCCTCCGGCTCCCCGTCGGCGCCGGCGCCGGCCACTCCCTCGGCGGCTGCCTCCAGGTACGTCAGGGCGCGGCGGGCGTCCCCACCGCAGTAGCGGATGAGGTCCGCCCGCGCCTCCCTCGACAGCGCGACCCGACCCGCGAGGCCGCGGGGATCGAGGACGGCCCGGTCGAGCAGCTCCCCCACCTGCTCGTCGGTCAGGGAGCTCAGGGTCAGCAGCAGGGAGCGGGACAGCAGCGGGGAGACGACCGAGAAGCTCGGGTTCTCGGTGGTCGCGGCGACCAGCGTCACCCACCCGTTCTCCACCCCGGGCAGCAGCGCGTCCTGCTGGGTGCGGGTGAACCGGTGGACCTCGTCGATGAACAGGACGGTCGGCACCCCCGACATCCGGGCGGTGTCGATGGCGGCGCGCACGTCCTTGACCCCGGCGGTGACCGCACTGAGCTCGACGAAACGCCGGCCCGCGGCCCCGCTGACCAGGGACGCGATCGTGGTCTTGCCGGTCCCCGGCGGGCCCCAGAGGATCACGGACGCCGCGCCGGACCCGTCGATGAGCCGACGCAGGGGGGATCCCGGCGCGACGAGGTCCGCCTGCCCGACGAGCTCCGAGAGGTCCCGGGGCCGCATCCGCACAGCCAGGGGTGCCGTGGCATCCACCGAACGGTCACTGAGCCCCGGAGGCGTCGAACAGCGACGGACCTGTGGGGGTCGTTCGGGAGGGGCCGGGCACGCCGCCATGATAGGCACCGTGAGCGTCCCCACCCCCGACCCCGTGCTGGCCGACCGGATCCGATCGGCCGTGCCGCGTGACGACGAGGGCGCACAGACGTACCTCGAGGTGGGCGCACGACTGGACGTGGTGTCTGCCGTTCACGCCGAGGCCGGTGGTGTCGCCTGGCGCTCCCTGCACGCCACCTGGGACCGGCCATGGATCATCGCCATGGGCCAGGATCCACCCGCCGTGGCGCGATGTGTCGTGGCCCTGGTGGACGACGGTGGCATGCCTGAGGGGATCACCGTGGAGCGCCGGGCCTTCACGCACCTGCCGGCCAGGATCCGTCCCGTCGAGCACTGGGAGTGGGACTGGTGGTTCACGAGGTCCGCCCCACCCGTGCGCGCCGGGCCGCCGCTTACCGAAGAACGCCGCAAGAACCTGGTTAAACAGGTGAAAACCATGGGTGAAAATACCAAGGTGAGCGTTCGCAATGCCCGCCGGGATGCCAATGAAGAACTGAAAAAACTGCTCAAAAACGGATTACCCGAGGATATTGAAAAGGAATCGGTTGAGGAGGTTCAACATATGACCGATGAATACATAAAAAAGGTGGACATTATAGTGGTTGCCAAAGAAAAGGATATTATGACGGTCTGAGCTAATTTCCCACCAATTTATACAATTCATCCAGCTTTGGCGACAGAATGATCTCCGTTCGCCGGTTTTTCTGCCTTGCTTCTGCAGTTTTCGCAATTTCCACCGGCAGATACTGGCTTCGTCCGGCAGTGGTAAGCCGCTGCGGATTTATCGATGAGCCTTCAAGCAGAATTCTTACAATGGATGTGGCCCTTAACGCGCTCAAATCCCAATTATCCTTATAGGTCGAGCCGCTTATTACCGGAACATCATCGGTATGCCCTTCGATCATAACATTGATATCCGGATTTTGTTCCAGCACACCGGCCAGGTTTTTCAGGGCTGAAACACCTTTAGGGTCAACCACCGTACTGCCGCTTTTGAACAGGAGCTTCTCATCGAGCGATACATATACCTTCCCGTTCTTCTGGGTAACGGTTAACCCCTGGTTCTCAAATCCCAGCAGTGCATCGGAGACCTTTTGCGTAATGTTAAGCATGGTCTGTTGTTCCTGCAGAAGATGTTCCAGTTCGGTCAAGCGGGCATTCCGCTGATCCAGTTCCACGCTGAATCTTGTCGAGTTCATCCTTTCGGGCCGTAACATCAGCGGAAAGTTTATTGAGATCGCTTCCCGCTTCTGCAGATCTTTCTGCGAAACCTGTAATTCATCCATCAGTCGCCTGATTTCTTCCTCACTTCCCTTCATGAGGGCTTGCTGGGCCTCCTGAAGATCACTGTAATCCTTGGTCAGCTGATAGTTTTGCTGATTAAGCCGGGTACTTCTTCCTTCCACTTTACTGTATCCCGACCGGCCTTCTCCAGGTTCATTTCAGCCCGGTTGCCAGCTTGCGCCTTTCCTTCTTTCATTTCAACGGCAAGCTGTTCCATTTCAGCTTTCAACAAATCTCTTTCTTCCTGGCATGTAAGGGTTTCCGATTGCAGGGCCTTAAACCGGGTTGGGGGTACACAGGCGCTGAAGAATAAGGTGATCAGGGATAACAGGAGATGTTTTTCATGATTTCTATAAATAAGGTGTTGCCATACGGTGAAAATGAATGCCAGGCTGCACGGAGCCAAAGCCTGACCTGTAAAATGTCAGCCCCCGAAATTACTACCCCGCAATATATTCAAGTGAAATAAGCAATTAATTATTAACTTTGCATTCTTGATAACCAACTTTATTACTGAGGCACGTTTGTCAGGCTGATATTCGGGTGAAGATGGATAACCATAGGGAAAATACACGACTGCTTGATCAGATCATTTATCCTGCCGACCTTAGGAAACTTGAAAAAGAACAGCTGCCACAGGTTTGCGATGAGCTGCGTCAGTTTATCATTGATGAGTGTTCATCCAATCCGGGGCACCTGGGGGCCAGCCTTGGTGTCATTGAACTTACGGTTTCCCTTCATTATGTATACAACACCCCGCACGATGCCCTGATCTGGGATGTTGGTCACCAGGCCTATGGACATAAGATACTTACCGGCCGTCGAGAGGTTTTTCATACCAACAGAAAATACAAAGGAATCAGCGGATTTCCGCGCATGAGTGAAAGTGAATACGATGCTTTTGGCACGGGTCATTCTTCCACATCCATTTCAGCCGCACTTGGGAATGGCAGTGGCCGACAGGATACAGGGGATAAAAAGAAATGTTGTTGCCATCATTGGTGACGGTTCACTGACGGGCGGACTGGCCTTTGAGGGACTGAATAATGCAGGAATGGAAAATACCGACCTGCTGGTGATCCTGAATGATAACAATATTGCCATTGATGCCAATACCGGGGCGCTGAAGGAATACCTTACCGACATCACCACATCACGAACCTATAACAAAGTATGAAGCACGACCTGTGGCATTTGTTCGGCAAAATCAATAAAATTGCGCCCCATGCACGTGAATATGCGCAAAAGCTGGAAAACGGTCTAAAATCGGTTCTCCTTCACCAGAGCAATCTTTTTGAAGCACTTAAATTTCGCTATTTTGGTCCGGTTGACGGGCACGACGTGATTCATCTGACTGAATTGCTGCAAGACATGAAACATATACCCGGGCCAAAGCTATTGCATCTGCTTACCGTAAAGGGCAAGGGTTTTCCACTGGCCGAGATGAACCAGACGGTGTACCATGCTCCCGGAAAATTCGACCGTGAAACCGGCGAACTGGTTTCAACAGCCGGAGATGAATCTGAACCACCTTTATATCAGGACGTGTTTGGAATAACACTGCTCGAACTGGCACGCAACAACGATAAAATTGTGGGTATCACCCCGGCCATGACATCGGGTTGTTCCATGAAAATACTCATGGATGAAATGCCCAACAGGGCTTTTGATGTTGGAATTGCTGAACAGCATGCGGTTACTTTCTCCGCGGGACTGGCTGCCCAGGGAATGATTCCCTATTGTAATATCTATTCTTCGTTCCTGCAACGCGCCTACGATCAGATCATTCATGATGTTGCCCTTCAAAAGCTGCCCGTGGTATTCTGTATCGATCGCGGGGGAATTGTCGGCGCCGACGGGGCAACACACCAAGGTATCTTCGATATCGCCTACCTGCGCAGTATTCCTAATATGATCATTAGTGCACCAATGGACGAAGGGGATTTAAGAAACCTGATGTATACTGCCCAGATGGAAAACCGCGGACCCTTTGCCATCCGTTATCCACGGGGGAGGGGCCGGTTAACCGACTGGCGCAAGCCGTTCAGGGAAATTGCGATTGGCAAGGCACGCATGGTAAGGCCAGGTAAAGATATTGCCGTGCTTACCCTTGGCGTGGCCGGTAATTTGGCTAATGATGCCATTGAGAGACTCGATGCTGAGAACATAGAGGTGGAACATTGGGATATGCGGTTTGTAAAGCCCATTGATGAAGATTGCCTGCATGCCATATTCAGGAACTTCAAACAGGTTCTGGTTGTTGAGGACGGCATACTGGCCGGCGGGTTTGGCAGTGCGGTAATTGAGTTTATGAGCGATCATGGCTATCAGGCTCAGGTGAAACGCCTTGGCGTACAGGATACATTCGTTGATCATGGCACGCAGCAGGAATTGTACAAGGAATGTGGCTTTGATCCTGAAAGCATTTACCTCGCCATCAAATCATTGACAGGTCACCGTGTGGTGCTTAAAGCCGGGTAAAACCTGCGGCCGATGACCAATACATCATCCACCTGATCCTGGCTGCCTTTCCATTCGCTAAAAGCTTTTTCAAGGATTTTCTGTTGCCTGTCAATATCTTCCTGACTGATTTTCACCAGCAATTCCTTCAGTGTCGCGGTTTTGTATTTTTTTCCTTCGGCACCGCCAAACTGATCAGCATAACCATCTGAATAAAGGTAAACCGAATCTCCTTCTTCAAGCTGAATTGCATGATTGGTAAAGGTTTTTTCGCGACCGGTGGCACGCCCAATGGCAAACCGGTCGGCTTTGGTTTCCATCAATTCACCGTTTCTCACCAGAATGAGCGGGTTAAATGCCCCGGCGTATTCCAGCAGGCCTGTTTCAGGAGAATAGCAGATAAGCGCTATATCCATGCCGTCATTAACAATATCTTCGCCCTTCTGATGAAGGGTTGTGGCTACTTCTTCGTTTAGGTGATTGAGAATGGCTGAAGGGGTGTAAACACCCTGTTCAATGATGATTTTATTAAGCGACGTGAAACCGATAAACGACATAAAGGCACCCGGTACACCATGTCCGGTGCAATCCACGGCTGCCATAAACTCTTTGCCCCCGGCGGAATTCAGCCAGTAGAAATCACCGCTCACAATATCCTTGGGCTTGAAGAAAATAAAGGTTTTGTCAAAGGGTATATCCGGAGGAAGAATGGCAAACTGTATCCGCTTGGCATAGGTTATGCTGTCGGTGATGTCGCGGTTTCTCATCGATAGCTCTTCATTAGCGGCCGACAATTCATGGGTGCGTTCTTCAACCTTCTCTTCCAGGATCTTTTTCTCCTGTACAAGGGTCCTTTCGCGGATTTTTATGTAGGCTGCAATGGAGGCAAGTATAATGCAAATTACCGTGATGATAAAATACCCCCTTTTATAAGGAGGGGCAAGGATTCTGAACTGAAATACGGCAGGATTCACCGACCACACGCCCTGATCATTCTTCGCCCTTACTTCAAAATTGTACCTCCCGGGAGGCAACTTATTAAACGATATGGAGGTTTCGTTTTTCATGTCGGTCCAGTCATCATCCGATCCACTAAGCCTTACCTGGTAAAGAATTCCTCCGGGATTCCTGAGTGATATGCTGATATATTGAAAGGAAATATCGTTTTCATTGCTTGATAAACGCATGCCCTGAACCATTTTCTTTACCGGTTGTCCTTTCACCAGCATCTCCTTGATCTGTACCACGGGCGCAGCAGCCGTATCGACCCGTGAAAGCAGGTCGAGGTTACACCTTATCGCGCCATCTGCCGTACCTATCCATAAATAACGTTGGCTGTCAAGCCACCATGCATTGGTGTTGGTTTCCACTCCTGTGAAACCAACCTGGCGGGTATAGGAATATACCCTGCTATGTTGCTGGTCAATCTTGTTTAAACCATAGTTGGTGCCTGCGTAAATATTGTTCTGGACATCGCAAACCAGCAGGTTAATGAGGTTGGCCAGCAGGCCATCACCGATGCCGTATGTCTTTACCGAATCACCCTCGAGCTGCATAACACCCCTTAATTTCGTACCTATCCATATGTGGTGATCCTTGTCTTCGACAATGCACGTAGGTGCGACGTCCTGAAATTCTTTCACTGTGGTAAACCGGCCCTGATGAAAGCGCGTAAGTCCGTTCTTTTCTTCCGAACCAATCCAGAGATCGCCCCTTGAGTCGGTATACAAGGCGGTAATTTGGTTTCCGGCAAGACCTGAGGTTTGGGAATGTGTGGCCACATAACGGTCGTGAATTATATCATACTCCACCAGCCCGTCCATGGTGCCGATCCATAAATGGCCTTCTCCGCCAATTTCAAGGGCGGTAATGTCCTGGTGGATCCATTCGTTTATCTGTCGCTGGGAGAATAATTGCTTTCGCCCGTAATGATACAACATGATTCCCTGATCGGCGGAACCGATCCATATATTGTTCTTTTTATCCCTGCCGAAGAAACTTGATTTGGTTGCTGAATAAGTTGTTCGATTCGTTATAATGGCTGTAAACAGGCTTAATTCCATCACCCTTATACACGGTAATGCCCTCGTCGGTGCCAAACCATATTTCTTCCCCGGTACCTTCAATGGCATTAACCTGGTTATGTAGCAACCCGTCCTGCTTGCTGAAACTTACGAACCGTTCATCCTTGAATATATCCAGTCCCTGTTCTGTAGTGCCGATCAGCAAATTACCCTCGGCATCCTCGCTGATGCACCAGATGTGATCGTCATGCAAACCATTCGCGGTGGTAAACACGGTAATTTTACCGTTAAGGTCAATCCGGCTAATACCGCCAACATTGCTGTTGTCTTTCCAATGACCTACCCAGATATTACCTGCACGGTCTTCAGTGATGGAAGTTACCCAGTTCGAAGCCAGTCCGTTTTTTGTACTATAGTCCTGAAATACCTGGTGTTGGAGGTTGAGCTTTGCCAAACCTCCGTTATAAGTGCCAAACCAAAGGTTACTGTGTGAGTCTTCGAACATAACGGTGGGATTGAAATACGTTGACATCCCCCTGGGAATAAAGCTTTCAAAAGAACTGTCGTTTTTGTTGTATTTTCTGATTCCAACATCAGTAATGAAATACAGTTCTCCGTTTGTGGTTACCAGACTATTGAATACCTTATCGCCCAGACTTTTCCCTTTCAGGTAGTGGGTATATTCAAGAAAAGCAACCCGATCGGTTGGGTTTTTTATCATCACAGCCCCGTCGGATGCTGTTGTTATCCATAACTGGTCATCCTTATCCTGCACAATGGAGGTAATGTTCGACCTGATGAGGGAATCCTTCAGCACAATACGCTCGAAGCTTACACCATTATAGCGTGTGATGCCTCTCCTCCCTCGTGCCCTATCCATAATGCCTTATGCTTGTCGATAAACAGAACCCTAACACTGCCTTCGGCCAGTCCGTCATCAACTGAATAAGGCACAAAGGTAGTGCCGTCAAACTTCGACACACCTGATTGTGTTCCCAGCCATACATACAGGTTTCTGTCCTGGACAACAGCATACACCTTGGATTCAAATCCCTGTTTGATGCTGTAATTATCAAAAAAGAAAGTTTGTGCTTGCAGGGGAACCCCAATGCATATTGCCAGCAGGCATATCCATAAGGCCACGGGCCACAATGCTGTTTTCCGGGGAAGCGGTTTGCCGATGGTTGCTGGGAATAGCGGCACCTTAACCTTATTTTTTCGACATGAAAAAGAAGGTACCGTCTTCATCTTCAAGACCCGCGATCTTACCGAATTTTGGTTTTTGCTGGTTGCTTTGCGTGACTGCCATGGTGACCTTATTCACAATAGATTCAATGGGCAGACAGGCATTGGGATTGTTGGCCAGGGTATTGGCAAAGGTTTTTGTGAACTGTGAATTGTCCACCGCCAGTTCATATCCGGCAGAAGAAAATACCTGTGACGATTTGAATTTCACAGCTTCCCAGTCGTTACAGTTTCTTTCCTTAGGTGTATCACGCATGGCCTGATAAAAGGTCGGACCCGATTCACAGGCATCGGTGATCACCAGGTTATGGGTAACATATGCCGGAATAGATTGCAGTGAAGCCCTCAGGGCATTCAGGTTATAATAGGTGAATTCATCATCGCGCTTGGCATCCACCGGGATCCAGTATCCGGTTTCATTATAGAATTTACCGTGACCGGCATACCATATAAGCAAGGCATTTACCTTATTGCTTCGTAACAAATCCCTGAGTTCAATTGAAAAAAATCGTTCCATTTCCTTTTTGGTCATGTCCTGCTTATGGATGATCTTATGAATATCATAACGGGCAAGTGCCGAACGCATCAGGGTAACATCCTTGGACGGTCCATCGAGACTGGGGAAGGTTTCGTAATTCGAATTTTCAATAAAAACAACCCAGGTGCGGCCCATCGGATTTGCCTCAAGCAGCGAAACACCTTCGCGGTTCAGTACAAAGGTTACCGTGGTATCATTACCGTAAGTATCGATGCCGTAACGTTGAATTTATTTTTGTTGGCAACATTGATGGTAGCTGTAAACCTCGGATTCAGATCGTCCAGCGTAAAACTTGCAGCCACACCGTCAATCAGAATTGATTTGATATTGCTTTCATCCTGAATAATTCCTTCAATATAAAGGCTTGCATTATCGGTATCCAGGTAAATCTCACCATTATCGGAAGCATAGGGAGCCAGAATTGAAACTACCGGCGGATCAATTTCGGTGCGGGAAATACTGTAATGTTTGGTTTTAATATTGTCATATACATCCTGTACCTGCACAGAGATCATATCAGTTACGGAAATATCGATATCAGCGGTAAACTCATAATTTTCACCGATTCTAAAAAAGTTAGCCGGCTTTTTGTTGATGGTGACCTGTCCGATTTCACTCTGATCGGTAATTTTTCCCACGAATGGCAAATGTATTTTTGTTTCTGGCAATTTTCAGGGTTGAATCATTAAAGACCGCGGGTTCTGATACAGGCAACCCTGGGAGCATTTGATTCCGCGGTTCAATTCAAATAAGCGCTTACGGGCATTGATTCAGATGTTGCTGTGCAACCAGATCATCTGAGAAAGGCGGTAGCGTTTCGTAATCTTTTATGGCCGATTTAAAATCGCCTATCTGTTCATAGGAATAAGCTCTTTTGTAAATGGCTTCGGAATATTTCGGGTCGAGAAGCAGGGCCTTTGAAAAATCGTTAATTGCCTGCTGATGCTGGGTAAATTCCTGGTAATAGTTTCCCCTGATCACGAACATTTCCTTATCATCGGGATTGTTATACAGAATTTTCGACAGATCGTCAATGGCATTAGGGTACTCGGTAAGTTTAGCATAAATCCGGCTTCGAATAAAAGGCTTCTTGTTGCTCGGCTCTTTTGCCAGGACAATATTACAACTTTCCATGGCTTCTGCGGCTTGTTCAGCATAAGCCGTAAGGATGCCAGGGCGAGCAGTGCTTCGGTATATGACTTTCTTTGTAATGGCGGCCTTATAATCAGTTTCTGCCTGATTGTAATTTTTCATTTTTTCTGATAGCTGCCCCCTGTAGAAAGTAGTTTTCCGCGATTGTCCTTTAATTTCGATGGCTTTGTTTATCGAAACCAGTGAATTGGAATAATCCTCCAGTGCCATTTGAATACGCGAAAGCAACCTTAAGCGGTTTCCGATTTCTTATTCAAGTGAAATACTTTTATTGATGAGTTCCAGGGCATCATGGAATTGCCAAGGTAAAATTGATACGGGCCGCATCATAATAAAGTTCCGGATCTTTTTGTTCAAAAGTCAGCGCACGTTTCAGGTCATCAGCTGCATTCTGCAGATCTCCCATTGCTTCATACGATGCGATCTTTCAACATAGGCCTGGGCATATTCGGGATCAATATCAATGGCTTTGGTAAACTGATCAATGGCATCCTTATGGTTTCCTGCTTCAACAAAAGTAAGTCCGGTTTTATAATATCTGCCGGGCATTCTGTGCATGAAGCGTCCATGGCAAATCCCATAAAAAGAAGGAAAGCGCAGAAATATAGCTGAGGTTTTCATAACCTGAATTTATAATTTTGATTTATAAGGTAGGATACGAATATATAGGAATTTTTGTTTATGAAGGTACATTAATAAAAGGCTGAAAATTAATTGCAGATAATGTATTCCGGTAAAGCATCAGGATATCTTCTCGGATATGATATTCTTCGGGTTGAATCACTGGTATAGAAGGAGCTGGAACTCCATTTCCGAAATTTTTTTGCCTTTGAAAACACGTGCTTCATCCCATAAATTGCCCTGATAAAGCTGTCGATCAGCATTTTGCCTCCTTCAACCAGAACGGACTGAATACCTGTTTCATAAAGATACCGAGCATGTCTTTCCAGAAAATTGCCATCAAAATCAATGTAAACATAATTTGTATTATTTTCCTGCAGATCCATAGGCGTTAAAAACAATGGTAGGGCTCTGTGTTATCGAACAGGTTAAGCTTCTTTGACAAGCTTCAGATTTCGGTCGATCACCAGTCTGTAAGGGGATTTTCCCGGCCATTCCCTGACATTCAGCCGGGGATTGTCCATATGGCAGTCTGGGTTCCCACCAGGATGGACTGTTCCTCACTGCGCCATTTATGAACCAGCATGCGTGATATCTCGTTGGATATCCATGTGGGCTGCTGGTACTCCGGGATCTTAGCCCGAAGTACGTCAATAAATCCGTCGCTGGTTTGTGCCCATTTCAGAATAACATAAGGTCGCTTCGCTGCGTGATAAGTAATAAAGCGTTTGTTCAGTTCCTGCATTCATCTTCGAGAATTCCTGTGTGAACCCTAACACCTGCATCCTTCAGTTTTTTGAAGACCATTTCCGGCAACCAGCGGATTGGGATCGGTAATACCCGCGATCACCCCGGGAATTCCCGAACTGTATGATCAGGTCGGCACAGGGAGGTGTTTTTCCGGTATGGGAGCAGGGTTCAAGATTTACATAAAGTGTACTGTTTCAGCAGGAACTTTTATCTTAACCGAATTAACGGCATTTACTTCAGCATGGGGACCGCCGAATTTCCGGTGAAATCCCTCTCCGATAATACGATCATTATACACAATAACCGCACCTACCATAGGATTGGGTGCTGTATTCCCCAACCCGAGTCCGCCAGGTCAAGGCAACGTTTCATATATGTTTCCCTGAGGGGTTCGTGTGTCATGTACTTTTGTTTAAATTTACCCGATGGAATCATCGATTATCCTTTCGGAAATTCAGCAATACTTTAAGTCCGGACTTTCAGGCCATTATCCTGATGAAGAAATCCGGCACATTTTTTTCCTGGTCGCCGAACATGTGCTAAATTACAGCAAAATTGACATTTTTCTCAGGAATGGCGAACCAATTTCCGAGGCTGCCGCAGAAAAGTTCACCCGGTTGCTCAACAGGCTAAAGACCTGGGAACCGGTTCAATATATACTGGGTTATACGGAGTTCTATGGCCTCACGTTCAGTGTAAACCGGAGTGTGCTGATACCCCGTCCGGAAACCGAGGAACTGGTTGCCTGGATCTTGAAATCGGAAAACGGATCAGGCGGGGATTGCTTGATTTGGGTACCGGCAGCGGCTGCATTGCAGTTTCACTGGCAGTGTCCTTGCCCGGCGCACAGGTGTCGGCCTGTGACATTCTTCCCGAAGCGCTGGATGTTGCCCGTATAAATGCACAGAGACACAAGGCCAATGTGCATTGTTTTACCTTTGACATGCTCGACAGCAATGCTGTTTTACCCTCAAAATACCAGGTGATGGTGAGCAATCCCCCCTATGTGAGAGAGCAGGAAAAAGCCCTTATGCGGCAGAATGTGCTGGATTTTGAACCCGGTATTGCCCTGTTCGTTCCTGATCATGACCCGCTGCTATATTACAGCAACATTGCCTTGCTTGGCAGAAAATACCTGAAAGATGGCGGATCGTTGTACCTCGAGATCAATGAGGCATTCCCACATGAGATGGTTAAAATACTTAAAAAAGCAGGATTCTACGGGGTTGAAATAAAAAAGGACCTTACCGGAAGGCCAGGATGGTGAGAGCGAGGAAGTAGCATTGTTGCCTATATTGATAAAGTAATAATCCAATAATGGAATCATCTGAAAAATCTCCCGAAGCAGCCCTTGAAAAACTCCGGCAGCTATGCAGCAGGCAGGAGAAATGCACTGCCGACGTTATTACGTTGTTAAAAAGTGGGGCATGAACTTCCTGTACAAACGCGAATAATTGATCAGCTGAAGACAGAACGCTTCATCGATGACTACCGTTATGCCCTTGCATTTGTAAGAGACAAAATCCGCTTTGACCACTGGGGAATTATAAAGATCAGGTATATGCTGCATCATAAGGGAATGTCAAAAACCGAGGTGGAAAAAGCCATTGCTGAGATCAACAAGGAGGAATACCGGAGTATGATCGGCAAAGAACTGAACAAAAAACGAAAATCGCTTAAAGGTATCCCCGTGAGATATGGGCAAAACTGGCCCGGTATGGTACCTCACGTGGCTATGAAATGGAATATGTGCGGGAATTTCTCGGGGATACCACTGAAGAATAATGGATGAATTACCGTTATATTTTTTCTTACATTTGTCGCCTTATTTAAATACTACAGGACATGGTTACCATTGAACAAATTAAAGCGTTAACAGAGCGTACCACTGCCCTGGGGAGGTATCTTTGACATCGATCGTAAATTGGCCCTGATCAAAGAAGAAGAAGAGAAAACACAGGCACAGGATTTTTGGAACGACCCCAAGGAAGCTGAAAAAAAGCTCAGGGAGATTTCCACCCTTAAAAGCTGGACCGCTGATTACCAACGGCTCAACAGAGAGCTGGATGATTTGTTGGTGATTTTTGACTTTTATAAGGAAGGTGACGCCACCGAAGAGGAAATCGATAAGCACCACGGTCGGTTATGGATGATTGAAGACCTCGAGTTCCGCAATATGCTGCGCAATGACGAAGACAGGAGGGGTGCCATTTTAAAGATCAATTCCGGTGCAGGCGGCACTGAAAGCCAGGATTGGGCACAAATGCTCATGCGTATGTACATCCGCTGGGGTGAGCGCAACAATTATAATGTACGTGAGATCAGCTTTCTCGAAGGTGATGATGCCGGTATCAAATCAGTAACCCTTGAATTCGAAGGCGATTACGCGTATGGTTACCTGCGAGCCGAAAACGGGGTTCACCGGCTGGTTCGACTGTCTCCTTTTGACTCCAACCA
>CAVOXR010000008.1:0-252775 GCA_963700475.1 uncultured Actinomycetes bacterium | reverse complement strand
GAGGCAGTGGGCGGTCAGAAGCCGGCCGCTGTGTACACCTTCTGAGCGAGGAGAGCCTGTCCACTGACCGACGGGTGGAAGTAGTCGACCTTCGAGATGTCGGTGAGGGCGAAGCTCGTGCTGAACACCGCGTTGTTGTCGAACTTGCACGCCAGCGTGGTTGAGGAATCCGCGATCGCCGAACACGCCCTCTGCAGTTCCGTGTTGAAGTCGACGACACGCTTCTGCACCCGGAGCCGGCGATCCTGATCCGCCTGCAGCGACGAACTCGGGCTCTTCAACATCGACTGGCAGATGCCGTACAGGCCCCAGACGAAACGGGCGGACGAGGATCCCTTGCCAACCTCCCACAGCTTGTAGACGTCCGGGATGGAGGCGACCACGACCTGCTTGACGCCCTTGCCGGCGAGGCCGTGAGTGCTGAATCCGCCCGGGTTCGGAAGTCTGCGACGGGGGTCATCTCCGCCTCGGTCTTCGTGCAGGCGTCGTTGGCGCCCATCAGGATCGTCACGAGCTCCGTACCCTGCGTCACCTTGCCTGCCTGACCAGCAAGGTCGGCGATCTTGGCCCCCGAAACCGCGTGGTTGGCCTTCGCGATGTTCGGCGCACTGGTGTCACGCGCCTCGAGCCGCGTGTACAACGAGTTCACCGACGGCCTGCGTGCCCGTGCTCCAGGAGTAGGTGGGGTCGGCCGCCAGCAGGGACTTGATGTCGTAGGCCACCGTGATCGAGTCACCCAGCGCCGCCATCGAGGTCGGGACGGGCAACGGGGTCGGCGACGTGACCGCTGTGGACGGCGCTGCCACCCCCACCACGAGTGCGAGTGAACCCACAGCTGCCCAGAACCGTCGAGCGTGCATGGCGACCTCCCGTTGTCGAGTGCCCGCACAGTAGCGGGCCCCGTTGGGCGGGCGCGTGGTGGGCTCGCCTTCGATCATCACGCGTCGGTAGCGCCTGCTCGGATACGGTCCGAGGCATGGGACTCACCTCGGCACAACGGCTCGGCATCGCCGCCTCGGCAGCACTTCTCGCGGGACTGACGGCCGCACCCGTTGCCCTGGCCGCCCCGACGCCGGCGCTCGGACCGGTCGCCGTCGACGACCCAGCGGGGACGGTGCGGATCATGGGCCGCAACCTCTACCTGGGCGCCGACGTGGGAGTCGCCCTCGAACTGATCCCCGACATGCCTGCCGCCGCCCAGTTCATGTGGGACCAGGTGGCCACCACCGACTTCGACCAGCGGGTCTCGCTGCTCGCGGAGGAGGCCGCCGCCGCCCAGCCCGACGTCATCGGGTTGCAGGAGGCCACCATCTGGTCGTGTCGACCGAAGCCGTGGAGCGCGCCGGTGCCTGTGTTCGACTTCACCACGCAGTTCCTGGAGGCAACCGCCGAGGCGGGCGTCGAGTACAAGGTGGCCGAGCGCGGCGGGGTCACTGCCCAGAACCCGGGCTACGAGATCCCCTCCATCCCGTTCCTCACAACGGTCGAGGACCCCGACACCTTCCAGCCGTTGTTCGGCACGGACACCGCCGACTGCGGGTTCGTCATCGGCGACACCCTGCTCGTGCGCGCCGACATCGCGAAGGACGTCCTGGCCGTCGGGACCGGCGAGTATGACGACCGCTATGCCGTGGCACCGGTCGTGTTCACCATCGACCGTGGGTACGCATGGGCGGACATCGCCATCGCCGGCACGACCATCCGCGCGGTCACCACCCACCTGGAGTCGTTGTGGGCCCCTGATGGCGAGGTCACCTCGGCCCAGCAGGCCCGCCAACTCGTGGCCGACCTGTCGACCACGACGGTGCCGACCATCGTCATCGGGGACTTCAACTCCGACCCTCGCGACCCCCGGGTCGCGGGCAGCGAGAACCCCGGCGAGCAGCCCGAGGCCGGCACGCAGTGCCCCGCCCAGCCGGAGCCCGTCTCGGCCGCGAACGCCGACCCCTCGTGCAGCGCCTACTGGACGATGGTGGACGCCGGATACACCGACTCCGGCCCCGATTCCCTGGACCCGAAGTACCGGACATGGGGTGCCGACGGCGACCTGGCGGGTCCGAACCCCGAGCGCCTGAAGGTATCCCTGGAGCAGGGCAACGATGCGGGCTTCACCGACCGCCTGGACTACGTGTTCACCCGGAACGGGGCGACGCCCGTGCGGGCGGAGGTCTTCGGCAACAAGTGGCCTGACGCCGATCAGGTGTGGGCCTGCGACGATCCCGCCCAGATCACCACGACCGAGGAGTCCTCGGCGATCCTGGCCGAGAAGGGCCTCGCGGAGCCGATCACCGGACGGGGCGTGTGCCTGCCAACCGACCATGCCGGCCTCCTGGCCGTGGTGGATGTGTCCGCCGGGCCGCAGGGCGCCGTCACCCAGGCGGCTCCACCGGATCACTCCTCATTCCGGATCGGCCTGCTCGGCTGGCTGATGATCATCCTCGGCGTCCTGCTGCTGATCCTGATCCTGGTCATCTGGGGCATCTACCGGCTCGCGACCCGGGGCCGACGCCGTCGGCGCAAGGCCGAGGCAGCGGCCGCCGGCGGCCCGGCCTGACCTCCATGGTTCGACGAGAGCTGGATAGTCGTACGGTAAGGACAACAGAGCCAGTTCACGCTCGTGTACGGGGCGCGTAAAGGGGCTGCTCAACGGGCGTTCTGGCCTTCGCTGGGACGCTGTCGCAATGCGAGCATCGAGGCATGACAACGATGCTCGAGCCACCGACGAGCCCCACCCCGGGAGGGCCGGACGACCTGCGCGCTGACCCAGCCGCCGCTGCGCGTGAGGCCGCCCGCGCCAACGCACAGAAGCCCCACGGTGCCCGCCCGATCGACGCGAGGACACGCCGCGCTTCCCGCCTGGCGACCACGGCTCGTGCCACCTCCCGGGGCCACCTCGATCCCGCACCTTGGGCGGCGGGGATCACCACGGTCACCGTCGGGCTCTGGGCCCTGGCCGGGGGGCTGACCGAGCTGCTCGCCGGAGGCGTCGACTCGGCGCTGGCCATCAGCCAGCTGTCCGGGCTCCTGGCCGCCCTTGCCTCACTCGGCGGACTCGTCCTCACGGCCCGCCCCGCGTGGCTGGAGCGTGGTGCCGGGTTGGATCGGATGATCTCCTGGCATCGGATCACGGGGATGACCGCGGCGTTCGGGATGCTCGTGCACGTCGTGGCCTCCCTGTACGCCGCGGGTGGTGGGGCCACCCGCATGTGGACCGGGCTCGTCGACCTCGTGACGGGGACCGACTGGTTCGTCGCTGCCGTCGCGGCGGCGGTGCTGTTCGCCGTCGTGAGCCTGACGTCGTGGCGGCGCATCCGCACCCGGATGAGCTACGAGACCTGGCACATGGTCCACCTGGCGGGATACCTCGCCGTCGCGCTGGCCTTCCCGCACGCGCTGTTCAGCGGCACCACCCTGGGCAGCAGCCCGGTGGCGCGCCTGTGGTGGATCGCCCTCTACGCGGCCACCACGGCCATCATCCTGTGGAGCCGCGTCGGCGGGATCGTGCGCCCGGCCCTGCGTGGGCGTACCACCGTCAGCCGGATCATCCCGGAGGCCCCGGGAGTCGCGTCGCTGGTCATCACCGGCCGCGGCGTGGACCGGCTCGGTGCCCGGCCGGGGCAGTTCGTCTCCCTGCGGATCATGACCCGCGACCTGTGGTGGCAGGCCCACCCGTACTCGCTCTCGGCGGCCCCGAGGGCGGGTGCCCTCCGGCTGACCGTCAAGGCCCTGGGCGACGCCTCCACGCGCACCCTGGCCGTCGCGCCTGGGACGCGGGTCCTCCTTGAAGGCCCTTACGGCGGCATGACGATCGACCAGGCTGGGGGTCGGCGGGTGCTGCTGATCGGCGCCGGCGTCGGCCTGGCCCCGATGCGCGCCCTGCTCGAGGACGCCACCCGCGCCAACGCTCCCTTGGTCCTGGCTCGGGCCCACAGCCCTGCGGACCTGCCGCTGGCGGCCGAGTTCGACCACATGGCGAGGGCGCGCGGCGGCGCGATGATCCCGGTCACCGGGCCGCGCACGGCCTTCCCCGGCGGCAACCCCTTCACCGCCGAGGCCCTGGCGGCCAACATCCCCGACCTGCGCTCCCGCGCGGCGTTCGTATGCGGCCCGAAGGACCTGCAGGACCGCGTCTGCCGGGAGCTTGAGCGCGCTGGGGTCCCCCGCGACCAGATCCATTCCGAACGATTCGGCTGGTAGGAGCCCACCGTGAGCGAGTTGATGAAGCGAGCGACACCCGGCCTCGCCCTGGCCGGCGTGGCACTGGCGAGCGTCTGGATGTTCGACCCGGCGCTGCACCCCGAGGTCACGAACACCGCGGCGGCGAACCCTGCGGGGACCGGCACGACCGACGGCTCCGAGCCCTCGGCGGATTCTGGGACCTCCGCCGACTCAGGAGCGTCTGCCGGCTCCGGGGCCTCGACCGATGCCCCAGCCGCCGCTGACTGCGGCAACGCCGAGTCCGTGACCGGCGACGCAGCCATGACCCCGTGGGGGCCCGTACAGGTCCGCATGGAGCTCGCGACCGACGGGACGATCTGCGGCGTACAGGCTCTGACCTACCCCGACGGCGACCGCAAGTCCCAGATGATCAACAGCCGTGCGATCCCCACCCTCGACGCCCAGGCCGCCCAGCAGGGCGTCGAGTTCGACGGGGTCTCCGGGGCCACCTACACGACCGAGGCCTACCGCGCGTCGATGCAGTCGATCCTGGACCAGCGATGAGGCGGTGGGCCTGGCCCACGATGGGCTCGTACGCGTCGCTTGCGGTGCCGTGGCACCCGAGCGACCGGTCCGTCGGGCCCCCGGACGAGGCGGTCGACGAGGTCAAGACGTGGCTCGAGGAAGTCGAGGCCGCCCTCTCGCCCTACCGCGACGACAGCGACCTGTGCCAGTGGCGATCGGGGGCCCGCACCCTGGGCCGGTGCTCCCCCCTGCTCGCCGAGGTCATCGACGCCGTCGGGACGCTGGAGGACCTGACCGACGGGGGCTTCCACCCCTACGACCGGCAGGGTCGCTTCGATCCGACTGGCTACGTCAAGGGGTGGGCAGTCGAGCGAGCGGTCGGGATCCTGTCCGACGCGGGGGTCCACGACGCCTTCTTCGGCGTGGGTGGCGACATCCAGATGGTGGGCCGCGCGGACACCGGACGACCGTGGCGGGTCGCCGTGACGGATCCGGCCGACGAGCGCCGGATCGTCGCGGTCGTCGAGGCACCGACCGACGGGCGGCCGTTCGCGGTCGCCACCTCCGGGGCGGCGCAGCGCGGCGACCACATCTGGGCGGGGCTCGGGGGGCAGCCCGGCGGGTCCGGCCGACCGGACGCGCTGGCCAGCGTGACGGTCGTGGGGCCGGACCTCGGACATGTCGACGCGTTCGCCACGGCCATCTGGGCGCTGGCGAAGGACCGCCCGCTGGCCGAGGCGTGGGACTGGCTGCCCGGTGACGAGTACCAGGCCTTCGCCGTCCTGACGTCCGGGGCGGTCTCCGCCACGCACGGGATGGGCACACACCTGGTGCGCGCGGCGGCCTGACTCCGGCCCGCTATGTCGGGATAGAGTCCGGCCGCAAGCCACGCCGCCGAACTCCCAGGAGCACCCATGTCCCGCGTCGCCGACGCCGTCCGTGAGACGGGGACGTCCCTGTCGACAGTGTTCCGCAACCCCGGGTTGCGCAAGATCAACCTGGCCCTGGCCGGGTCGATGATCGGTGACTGGGCCTACGGCACGGCGATCCTGATCTGGGCCTACGACATCGGGGGCGCCCGCGCCGTCGGCATCTGGTACACCGTGCGCCTGGTTCTCATTACGATCGTCACTCCGTTCGCGTCGACCATCGTCGATCGGCTGCCGCGGAAGATGGTCATGATCAGCGCCGACCTGATCCGGGCGGTGCTCTGCTTCGCCGTGGCCGGCCTGATCTGGGTGGACGGCCCCGTGTGGCTCGTGTTCGTGCTCGCGACGCTGGCCCCGTTGATCGGAGCGCCCTTCCGACCCGCCGTCGCCGCCCTGATGCCCAAGCTCGTGAAGACGCCCGACGAGCTCACGGCCGCCAACGGGACGGCGAGCACCATCGAGAGCCTGGCCTTCTTCGTGGGCCCGGCGATCGCAGCCATCCTCGTCTCGGCCATCGGCATTCCCGTCGTGGTTGTGTTCAATGCCCTGACGTTCCTCTGGTCGGCCCTGTTGGTCAGCCGGATCCGGGTGCCTTCGGAGGAGCCCGCGAGGGCTGCGGAATCGACAGAGGCAAGCGACGCGGAGGACGCCGACGAGGTGGCCGACGCGGAGTCGCAGAGCTTCTTCATGGAGTCCATGGAGGGGTTCAAGGCAATCTGGCGCGACCGCGACCTGCGACTTGTGTCCGGGGTCTACTCGGCCCAGACGATCGTCGCGGGCGCATCGGCCGTATTCGGCATCGAGATGGCCGTGCAGATGACCGACTTCGGCTCCGCCGGTGTCGGCTACATCGACAGCGCCTTTGGCGTCGGTGCGCTCGTGGGCGGTCTCGTGGCGGTCGGTCGGTCGTCGGCCGGCAAGCTCGGCACCGACTTCGGCCTCGGCGTGATCTTCTGGGCGCTGCCCCTGCTGCTGGCGGCGATCTGGCCGCAGATGTGGGCGGCCTTCCTCGCTGTGTTCATCCTGGGCATGGCGAACCCGGTGGTCGACGTCAACGCCTCGACGATCCTCCAGCGCAAGACCGACGACGAGGTGATGGGCCGGGTCTTCGGCGCCTTGGACACAGCCCTCATCGGAAGTATGGCCCTGGGGTCGGCCCTCATGCCGATCATGATCCACTTCTGGGGCCTGCAGTGGTCCCTGGCGATCCTTGCGATCGCGGTCTCCGCATCGGTGGTTCCGGCTTTCGGCCGGCTCAAGGCAATGAACGAGACCCTGCGCGAGCCCGACGGACTTGTCCTGCTCCGCCAGGTGCCGCTGTTCGCGCCGCTGGAGCTCAAGTCGCTGGAGCGAGTGGCCCAGCAGTTGGTCCGTATCGAGGTGCCCGCCGGCGATGTCCTGATCCGCGAGGGCGACGAGGGCGACCGCTTCTACGTCATCGAGTCCGGGCAGATGACCGCGAGCTTCGAGGGCGCGGTGCTGCGGCAGATGGGTCCGGGTGACCCGTTCGGCGAGATCGCGCTGCTTCGCGATGTGCCGCGGACAGCAACGGTCACGGCCGACGAGCCGACGGTCGTCCTGGCGCTGGAGCGCGCGGACTTCCTCGACGCGGTCACTGGGAACAGCGAGGTCAACAACCGCGCCGACGACATGATCAGCAAGCGCATCCCGACGTACTGATCGATCCGCCGAGGCCGGTCAGCCGCCCTGGCGGTCGAACTCGAGGCGCGCCCGCGAGATCTCGTGGGCCAGGCCCTCCCCGTCGGGAGTTGCAGTGACCGCCCCGAGGAAGTCCCCGCTGCTCACGACGAGAAGCTCGCAGTCCTCGAGGGCCGTGACCGTCGCCGTGCGGGCCACCCGGTTGAGCAGGGCGATCTCGCCGAAGCCGTCCCCGGTGACCAGGGGCTGCGCCCGCCGGACCCCGTCGATCGTGACCGACAACTGGCCGGAGGCGACCAGGTAGTAGCTGTCGGCGTCGTCGCCCTGGGTGACCACGTCAGTGCCGGCCGAGACGGCCACCCACTCGGCGCCCTGGGCCAGCCGCTCCAGCTCGTACGGCGGCAGGGCCGCGAGGAAGGGAACGCCGCCCCAGCAGCGAGACCTCGCGCGAGTGGTCGACGGCCGCGGCGTCGAGCTGGTGGATCGAGCGGCCGGCCAGCAGCCCGATCCCCAGGATGAGCATGCCCACCGGGACGAATGCCGCGCTCGGCCCCAACAGGGCGATCACCAGAGGACCGACGAGCGCGCCGATCGTCAGGCCCGTCAGGTGCACCCCCTCCTGGACGGCGAGCACGCGCGCGAGCACGCCATCGTCGGTGGTGCGCTGCAGCAGCGTCCGGGCCGACACCATGATCATGGCCATGCCGACGCCCACGAGCACCAGCAGGACCACGGCGGGGACGAGGGACCCCGTGAGGGCGACCGAGGACTGGGCCACCCCGAGCAGGAGCGCGCCGGAGAGCACGACCGGGGCCAGCGTGCTCCGTCGGGCTAGTCCGGCGAGTGTGATGCCGCCGATCGCGACCCCCACCCCGTAGGAACCCGCGAGGAGCCCGGCAGTCGACTCCGACAGGCCGAGCACCTCGTCGTTGAACGTGACCGTCAGGGGCTCGTTGGACCCCTGGAGGATCGCCACGCAGGCCATGAGCAGCAGGAGCGCCAGCGCGCCGGGGCTGCGGCGCAGGGTGACCACGCCCTCGAGGGCGGCACGCAGCTCGCCGGGGGCATCGGCGTGCCCCGTCCCGACGAAGGGGGTGTGCAGCCCGGCGGTCAGGAGCGTGGCGACGACCCCCAGCAGGGCGCTGACGGCCAGGACGGTCCAGGCACCGAAGTCGTGGGTCATGATCCCCGCCACCACGAAGCCGACGAAGATCGCCGCGCCGTCCATGAACGACGACCACCCGTTGGCCGACACGAGGTCACCGGGGCCGCGCGCGAGCAGGGGCAGGGTCGAGAAGTGCGAGGGCCGGACGGAGAAGACCGCGATCGTCGTGGCTGTCCCCCCGATGAGCACGACCCACAACGGGGCATCCAGGAACAGGACGACCGCGGTGATGCCGGCGCAGACCGCGACTGCAGCATGCGTCACCGTCAGGGCACGCCCCCGGGGAAGGCGGTCGAGGTACCCGGCCAGGAGCGGGACCAGCACGATGGCCGGCAGCTGCATGGCGAAGGCGGAGATCCCGACGAGGGTGGCGCCCCCTTGTCCGTAGGCGACCAGGAGGATTGCCAGCCATCCGGCGAACTCGGTGAAGCGGCTCAGCCCGTAGGCCACAAGGACCCGGCGCAGCCGCGGGTCAGCGGGCAGGGTGAACAGTGCAGCGACACCTGACTTCGCCATCTGGGCCCCTTCCTGCGGTCGCGCCACCCTATGTCGCCCGTGGACGGCCCCTTGCCCACGGGGTGGTCGATCCTTCGATCGGTACGTGGCTGCAACATCCCCGAAACACGGGTTTGCCATGGTGTGCCCCCAATAGGAGGGAGGGCTCTGCCCGATGCTCGAGAGCGACCACGGTCCGGTCGACGGGTTGCTGCACGAGGTGTGGCAGTCCGTCCGCACCATCGACTCCGGGCAGGTCGCCGACTACATCCCCGAGCTGGCCAAGGCGGACCCCTCCACGTGCGGGCTGAGCCTGGCGACCCTCGATGGCGCGGTCTACACCGCCGGCGACCTCGTGCCCTTCACGATCCAGTCGGTCTCCAAGCCGTTCGTCTACGCCCTGGCGCTGGCCGACAGCGGCGCCGAAACGGTGCTGTCCAAGATCGGGGCCGAGCCCACCGGCGACCCGTTCAACACGATCAGCCTCGACGACGTGAGCGGCCGGGCGTTCAACCCGATGGTGAACGCCGGGGCGATCGTCACCGCGACGCTCGTGGCCGGGCGGACCCGAGCGGAGCAGTTCGACCGGATCCTCGACGGGCTGTCCGCGTTCGCGGGCCGCGCGCTGGACGTCGACGAGGACGTCTACGCCTCGGAGCGCGACACCGGCGACCGCAACCGCGCCATCGCGTACCTGATGCGCTCCGCCGGGCTGCTCGACCACGACGTCGACGACCAGGTGGAGATGTACTTCCGCCAGTGCTCGATCGTGGTGACCGCGCGGGACCTGGCTGTCATGGCGGCCACGCTGGCCAACGCCGGGGTGAACCCGACGACCGGGGAGCAGGTGATCCCGCGGCACGTGGTCGCGCCCGGTGCTGACCGTGATGAGCACCTGCGGGATGTACGACTACGCCGGCGAGTGGCTCTACCGGGTCGGGATGCCGGCCAAGAGCGGGGTGAGCGGGGCCATCTCGGCGGTCCTGCCCGGGCCAGATGGGGCTCGCGGCGCACAGCCCGCGGCTGGATCCGCGGGGCAACAGCGTCCGGGGAGTGGCGGCGTGCGAGCAGCTGTCGTCGCGGCTCGGGCTGCACCTGCTGCTGCCGACCGAGCGGTCCCGGCCCAACATCCGCCGCACCTACCGGGGGGATCTGGTCCGGTCCAAGCGCACCCGGCCGGCCGCGGATCGGGCGCTGCTGGAGGCCGAGGGCCGGACGATCGTGGTCCACGAGCTCGTCGGCGACCAGGGGTTCGCCGGGCGTCGAGTCGCTGGTCCGGACGGTGCTGTCGGACCCGGAGCCCGCCCGGTGGCGGGTGCTGGACATGGGCCGGGTCACGCGGATCGACGTCGCTGCCCGGACCCTGCTGGGCGGGCTGGTCGAGCAGCTGCAGTCGGCCGAGGTGGTCGTCGGGCTGGTGGAGCCGCGCGGGCGCGGGCCGCGGGAGGTCGCTGGGGCGCTGGGCGAGGACATGCCCCGGTTCGCCGACAGCGACAGCGCGCTCGAGTGGTGCGAGACGCAGCTGCTGCGCAGCCACGGCATCGAGGAGTCCCTCGACGAGGGGCTGGTCGCGCTCGCCGACCAGGACCTGCTCAGCGGCCTGCCCGCCGAGGTGGTGGCCGAGATCGAGGCGCGGACCACGACGCGCGTGTTCACCTCGGGCACGGTGGTCTTCAACGAGGGCGACGACCCGGATGGCCTGTACTTCATCGGCGCCGGGCAGGTCAGCGCCGACGTTCGGGTGCGCGGCCAGCGCGGGCGGCGGAGGCTGAACAGCATGGCGGCGGGATCGTCGTTCGGGGAGCTGGCGCTGGTCGACGGCCGCCCGCGCTCCACCCGGATCGCCGCGCTGGAGTCGACGATCTGCTTCGTGCTCTCACCCGAGGGGTTCGAGGATCTGCGGGTCGAGGCACCCGACGCCTGCGCCCAACTGACCCTGGCGATCGCTCGGAGCCTGTCGCAGCGTTTGCGGGCGTCGACGTCGGAGGTAGCCACGTTGGAGGAGTCTTGATCTGTCCGTTACGAAAGTCCCCTACTGGGAGTAGTAATGCACCCCTAACTCAAGGTAGCCTTTCCACATTCTTGTCCCCCGAAGAGCCGACGCCAGCCGCGTTCCCGACCACCCAGCGGAGTCATACATGAGAAGCATCAGGAAGTCCGGCGTCACGGCACTGACGGCGGCCATCGCGCTGTCGCTGGGGGCGGTCCCGGTGGCGTTGACGGCGGGTACGTTCTCGACGCCGCAACCACGACGATCGCACCTGCCTCGGCCGCCAACCACGGCTACGACAGCTCGGTAGACTCGACCCTGGCCACGGGGATCACAAGACTCCGTCACGCGGTACGCCGGTGGCGACGTCACCCACGGTCGTTGGTGCATCCAGACACTCACTCCCGACTCAAGGACTTGCGCCTTGACCACCGACGGGAGCCCTTCTAGGATTCAGCGCTCAGATCGGCCGATGCGAGCCGTCAACGGCCTCCTTGGCAAGTCGGGTCCATCGGCGTGGCGGAGAAGAAGTCGCGGCACCTCCTGCAGCCAGGTCGGGCTACCCGGCGGAGAAACTGATCTTGACTCTCGCCAGTGACCTCAGGGGGTCGCGTTGGGCCTGCGCTGATCGAGTCGGCCGAGCTTGGACGTCGAACTCGAAGCAGAGCGCCAGGATCCTGGCAACGGCCAAGAACCGAAACGGTGATGCCGTCTGGATACTTCGAGCTCCAGAGCGGCGCCTCGCTGTGGCAAGGCTCCGCTGAGGCGACGAGACTCGGTGATCCTTTCGCAATGCAGCGCGGAAGCGGACTCCGGGCCCGACTCCGGCGCTTCGGACAACTGCCGACTGGTCGATCCGGCACCGGGGCTCGTCTTCGACCAGTCTGGAGCTAGAAGCAGTCGCCGGATCCTTCTCGCTCGAGGGTGGTGCCGACGGCGCGCCCACCGCGCCGTCTCGAACTTCAGCTCGTGCAGCGGCGTGGATGGGATGCTGGCGTGCAACGGAGTCAACGGTGACACGCGAGCACCGTGGACGAGCGACGACCTCGTCCGTGAGGTTCAACCGACTGGGTAACGCGACGTCCAGTCCAGCCGGCTGACGGGACGCGGATCCTCGACAACGCACTACTGCGAGCTGCTGCCCTACACACTCGCAGCAACGCGGCGAGGCGGAGCTCCGCTTCCTCAAGCCTCTGGACCAGCGACCGACAGCAGTTCGTGGCGAGTTCATCGTGGACCTGCCATGGCCAACGACGTGCACGAGCACGGCACTCAACCTGGCGTGCCTCCCGCGACCGACCGTCGACTTCGAGAGCCGGCCGCGGATCACCGGCCGGGACTCGTTGGCGATCGGCTGGTGCCCCGACCCGATCTTCACTGGTACCGAGCAACTTCGACGGCGTCACCCTGCCAAGCTCATCGGGACTCGCGACGGCCATGGTCGGACTGACCGACACGACGCAGCCGGAAGCAGTACGCCTGCGTCGGATCGCAGTCAGGTCTCGGGTCGTCGACGACACGGCAGACAGGGTCCAAGTCCCCGAGC
Organism: uncultured Actinomycetes bacterium; assembly: GCA_963700475.1. Lineage (GTDB taxonomy): Bacteria > Actinomycetota > Actinomycetes > S36-B12 > CAIYMF01 > Prado023. Next base: position 240,308 of record CAVOXR010000008.1, on the reverse strand, counting down.
AGGTCTACCTCCTCGGCGACGTCGTTGGCGGAAGTGATCTGAGGCTCACGTGAGGAGGTGGATCCGGCGAGTGCCGGACCCCGAGGAGTTGAAGAGTCTCGTTCCGCGTGCGATCGCAGTGCTTCGGCGGCCCACGCTGCATCGCTGTCGTCCGAGCGCCCGTCGCTGCATGGCCGCAAGCTCGCTCGCGCAGCTGCAGCAGCAGGGCCTCCTCGTAGGGCAGCTCCTGCTCCTCGCTGCCTCGAGCCCGCCGGCAATCGACGCTCCAGCCTCCTCGAGGAGCCCGAGGTCGAGCTGCGCGCGAGCCGCGCACGAGGCTCACGCGGGCCTGCAGGGAGGCGCCCTCTCCCCGGGTCGCACTCTCGGCCTCGTCACGATCAGCGAGGGCATCCTGCGGCCCGTCCATGCGGCGATCTCCGCCTCGGCCCGGACCAGGCTGGCCTCGAAGGCGCGTCATCGGGCTGCCCAGTCCGTAGGAAGTGCCGGCGACCCGGCAGCCTGCAGTCCTCTGCCGCCGTCCACGTCCCCCCGGGCAAGCAGGAGCCGTGCCTGCAGCATCTCGCCGTAGACCGCACGAGAACTCGATTCCCGATGCCCGCAGGACCCGGACGGCGTCGTCGAGGAGCTCCTCGGCCTCGTCGAGGCGCCCCTGATGGATCAGGATCTCGCCGAGGCTGAGGTCGGTCTCCGCGGCCCCGAAGGCGTTGCCCGTCCTCGACGTCGACCCGGCGGCTCGAGGCGTACCAGTCGACGGCCTCCTCCCACCGGCCCGCGTAGAAGGCGTAGGCTGCCGAGGTTGGCCCGCGCCACCGACTCCCGCCGAGGTCGCCCGATGCTGTCAACAGATTCGAGGGCCTCGCGGGTGTTCGCGCCCGACGTCGGCCGTTCCCAGCTGGACGTCGGCGAAGTCGATGAGCGTCAGAGCCAGCGGCCAGGGTCTCGGGGTCCCGCGCGACGCGGCGCCCCTCGCGCCGCCCGCAGCGCCCACGGCGCGCCTCGCGCGCCGCGCTCCTGCCCCAGCCGGATCACGGCCGTGAGGTTGTCCAGCCGGACGCTGGACGCGTCGGCGTGCGGGCCCTGGCGCCACGTCGAGCAGCTTCCGCGCCCGGGTGATCGTCGCGCAGCGCGGTCCGGTAGGCCCCGGCGCGCTCGTGCACCCGCGCCCGGCGTGCCAGTGATCTCGGCTCGGTCGACCGGGTCCTCCGTGAGCGCGGCCGCCCGGCGGTAGGCCTCGACCGAGCCGTCGAGCACCCCGGCCAGCTCGCGCAGCTCGCCGAGGACTGCCCACAGCTCGGCGCGGTCGGCGTCGGTCGACGCCCGGCACGCGCCGGCTCACCTCGAGCGCCCGCTCGTAGAGCTCGGCCGCGTCGACGTTGGCGTAGGCGTGCCGGGCCAGCTCGCCGGCCCTCTGCGCGTACCTCCACGTGCGCTCGGCGTCGCCGGCCCGCCAGAAGTGCAGGGCCAGCGTCGGGGAGTCGGCGTCGAGGTCGGTGCTCATCGCCTCGAGCGTCTCGCCGGCGGCGCGGTGCAGGCGGCTGCGGATCTTGTAGGCCAGTCCCTCGTACGCGGCGTCCCGGACCAGGCTGTTGCGGAACCGCCACCGGTCCGGTCCGTCCGGCTGGAGGAACGAGCTGAGGCTGCTCAGCGTCGCAGCGTCGGCGACCAGCCCGTCCGTGGCCAGGGTCCGGCGCAGCACCTCGACGCGGAAGCTGCGACCGAGGACCGCGCAGTAGCGCAGGACCCGGCGGGCATCGGGGTGCAGCAGGTCGATCTGGGCGCTCATGGCCGCCTGGACCGACTCGGGGAGCGTGTCCAGCGACCCGGTGTTCAGGGCGACGCGGGTGACCTCCTCGACGAACAGTGGGTTGCCCTGGGCGCGGTCGACCACCGCGGCGATCTCATGCGGGCGTAGCGGCGTGGCCTCAGTCGCGGCGATGACCAGGCGCTCCATGACCTCCGGCGGCAGCGGATCCAGCGTGACGTGCGTCCCTGAAGTGGGGGCGAACCCGCCCTCCTGGCCGCGACGGACTGCGACCACGGCCCACGGCCGGCTCGCGCTGGCAGCACCAAGGCGTTCGAGGAGCCGCGCGGACGCGCCGTCCGCCCAGTGGGCCTCCTCGGCGACGAGAACCAGCGGCCCGGGCATCGTCTCGTCGACCAACCGCACGACGGCATCGGCCAACCGATCGGGGCGGTACTGCGGGTCGAGCTGGTCGACCTCGGGCGTGCTGGGCACGTCCACCTGGACCACATCGGCCAGGAGCGGGGCCATCGGAAGGAGGTCCGGAGCGACCTGGGCGAGGGTGGCGAGCAGCGCTTGGCCCATGGCCTCCGGGGTGTCCCGTTCGAGCCCGAGCAGCCGGCGGACGGGGTCGCGGAAGACGCGGTACGCGCTTGCGGCACCGTAGGGCTCGGCCCGGACCACCACGACCTGCACCTCTGAGGTCTCCTTGACCGCCTCGAAGGCCAGACGGGACTTGCCCATGCCGGTGGCTCCGGTGATGGTGATGACGCCGCCGGTGCCGCCGAGGGCCTCATCCAGGGCACCGCGCACGGTCTCCAACTCCTGGTCGCGGCCCAGGAACGGCAGCCGGGACTCAGAAGTCGCCTCCTCGACCGTGCCGAGCTCCTCGCCGACCTCGAAGACCAGCAGCGGGACGGCCTTGCCCTTCATCGGGAACGGGCCGGCCGGCTTGACGGCGAAGCGCGTGCGCGAGTGCTCCAGCACCGCTGGGTGGGCGAACAGCACGCCCGCGGACGCCTTGGACATGATCCGGGCCGCCGTGTTCGTGGTGTCGCCCATGCCGGTGTAGGCGCCGCGCTCGGGGATCCCGACCTCGGCGGCGAACACGTGCCCGCGGTTGACGCCCAGCTGCAGGGGCAGCGGCGAGTCGGAGTCCGCGATCCGGCGCAGGGCGCGCAGCATCCGGCCCTCGTTGTCCTCGAACGAGGTCGGGATGCCCGGAGCCGAGGAAGAACTTGCCGCCGTCGCTGTCGAGGTCGGTGGCGAGCAGGCTGATCGACTCCGGGGCCAGCGCCTCCTCGACCAGGCTGACGGTCCGGTGCAGCGCCTCGGCCAGGACATCGGGGCCCGGCCCGGCGAGCAGGGCGTCGGTGCCGGAGAACTTGATGAACGCGATGCTGGCGATCCGGTGCTCCGGGTCGGGGATGCCCGGCGTCGAGGTACTCCCCCAGCTCGATCGGGAACAGCCCCGGATCCGCTCGCGGTCGACGTCCGGAAGCACGAAGTCCTCGCCGGGCGCCGAGTGCGCGGAACGTCGGCGAAGCATCAGCTCGCCGTCCTCACGCGGCCGCACGGCGTCGGGGGCCAGCCGCGCGGCAGTGGCCGCGCTGACCACGATCTCGCCGGCCTCCGCGGCCTTCTCCGCCAGGGCGGTGGACGTCGCGCCCGGGCCCGAGGATGAGCAGCTCGCGCGTCGGGGCGCCGACGAGGAACAGGTGGATGTCCCCGGAGTGCAGCCCGACCGACATCTTCAGCGAGAGCCGCCCGACCGAGGTGGGCACGGCCGCAGCCTGACGCAGCGCCGTGCGCATCTCGACCGCCGCGTCGCACGCCTGCTCGGTGTGGTCCGGGCCCGTGAACAGGAACAGCAACGCGTCGCCGCCGAACTTCAGCAGCTCGCCGCCGCGGGTGCCGGCGATCCGCAGCATCGGGCCGAACACCCGGTTGAGGGTCTCGACGATCTCCTCGGCACCGATCCGGCCCCGCCGGGACAGCTTCTCGGTGAGCGCCGTGAAGCCCGAGACGTCGGCGAACACCAGCGTCCCGTCGACGACACGCCACAGCTCCCCGGGCGTCTCGTCGTCCCACGCGAGCGCGATCGGGGGGACGTGCCGGCGCAGGTCGGTCATGTCTCCCTATCGGCCTGACTCGGTGGGCGGTTTGTTGCCCCTAGAATGTCACAGGTCCAGCGTCTGGAGAGGGCGGAAGACCGCCCGGGCTGAGGAGAGAACGTGCGGCTGACCTTCCTCGGGGTGCGTGGTTCCACGCCCGCCCCAGGCCCTGACTTCGTCCGCTACGGCGGCCACACCTCGTGCGTGGTGGTCGCGCCGGACGCCGCGTCCGCGCCCGTCCTCGCGCTTGACGCGGGTACCGGGATCCGATCCCTGACGGCACTCCTCGAGGGCGCATCGTTCGACGGGTCCATCATGCTGAGCCACCTGCACTGGGACCACGTCCAGGGGATCCCCTTCTTCGCCGCCGGCGACCGTGACGACTCCCGGGTGGACGTGTACATCCCCGAGGAGTCCGGGCGGACCGGCTTCGACCTGCTCTCCCAGATGATGTCCCCGCCTGCGTTCCCGATCACCCCCGAGGGGCTGAAGGGGCACTGGACCTTCAACGCCATCGAGGCCACCCCGCTGACGGTTGAGGGCTTCGAGGTCACGCCGTTCGACGTCGCCCACAAGGGCGGGCGCAGCTTCGGGTACCGGGTGCAGGTCGGTGACACCTCCTTCGCGTACGTGCCCGACCACGCCCCGGCCGCGGGCGTCACCGACGAGGCGATGGCCGCCATGGACGGTGTCGACGTCCTCATCGAGGACGCGCAGTTCCTGGCCCACGAGCGCCCCCGCGCCGTCGACTACGGGCACGCGACCATCGACGAGGCCATCACCCTCGCCGAGAAGGTCAACGCCAAGTCGCTGGTGCTGTTCCACCACGGGCCGCACCGGACCGACGAGGCCCTCGACCAGATCCGCACCGAGTTCTGCAGCACCGGCTTCGCCAGCGTCGCCTACGAGGGCATGGTCCTCGACCTGCCCTGATCCGCCCACCACGCCGGCCATTCCCATGCCGAACGCCGCCCGTTAGGGGAGACTGAGCCCGTGCGCATCCTGGCCGTGTCGGACCTGCACTACCGGCTCCCCCACTACGACTGGCTCGTGCGCGCCTCCAGCGAGGCCGACGTCGTCGCGCTGTGCGGCGACCTCGCTGACGTGGTCAACCCGGTGCCGATCGATGTCCAGTCCGTCGTGCTGGGCAAGTACCTGACGGCGCTGTCGAGCGAGGCCCTGGTCCTGGCCTCGTCCGGGAACCACGACCTCGACGGTCCCGGCGCCCACGGCGAGCAGGTGGCCGGCTGGCTGCGACGCGTGACCGACGAGGGCGTGCACACCGACGGCACGAGCATCGACGTCGATGGCGTGCGCTTCACGATCTGCCCGTGGTGGGACGGACCCGTGACCCGCGAGGAGGTCGGCGCGCAGCTGGCCGCGGCCGCGGTCGACCGCCCGGCGACGTGGATCTGGCTGTACCACGCGCCCCCGGCCGGCACCCCTCTCTGCAAGGACGGTCGTCGGGAGTTCCCGGACCACGACCTCGCCGCCTGGATCGAGCAGTACCAGCCCGACGTCGTGTTCTGCGGGCACATCCACCAGGCTCCGTGGGTTCCGGATGGCTCCTGGAACGCCCAGCTGGGCCGGACCTGGGTGTTCAACCCCGGCAAGCAGATCGGCCCGATCCCGCCGAACATCACGCTCGACACGAACGAGCGGACCGCCCACTGGTACGGCGTCTTCGAGTCCGAGACCATCAGCCTCGACTGAGGCTCAGGGGACTCAGCACTCCGGGTCGCGCACGGAACCGGTCTTTGTCGGGCCGCTCTGGTGGTGCACCAGGCTGTCGAGGATCTGGTCGACCATCCCGAGGTGCCCGGTGAGCCCGGCGAACTGCTGCTTGACGTCCACGAGGTACTGGGTCAGGCCGTCGAGGCGCATCGCTGTCATCCGGAGGACGGCCACCGCGGCGCCCGGGTTGTCGTTGAGGAAGGTGTCGGGATCCTCGATGACCCGCACCTCGACGGGCGTGGCCGCGCGGACCGTGGCCGTCGCGGCGCGGTCGAGCACCCACGACATCTCGCCGAAGACCGCACCCGGCATGGTCGATCCGGGCGAAGGGGACCAGGTCCTTCTCGATCGTGACCGAGCCGGAGACCAGCACGAACATCTGGGACGGCTGCCCGCCCTCCATGATCAGGACGTCACCCTCCGGCACGGAAAGCGTGGGGAGGTCGGAGCAGTAGTCCAGCATGTCGGCCATGGGCGCCATTATCGCTGGCACTCGGCCGAGCCGCCTCGTCGCACCCGCGAGCGGTGGCGCGTCAGCTGTCCGCAACGCTCCCGTCGGCCGCCAGGCGCGCCGCCGAGACCTCGGCCGCCAACGCTGCGCCGTCCGCACTGGACGCAACGGAGGCGAGGAACTGCGCAGCGCCGACGACCAGCAGCTCGCTGTCGATGAGCGCGGTGATCGTGGCCGTCCGCGGGACCCGGTGCAGGAGGGCGATCTCCCCGAACCCGTCGCCGGTCGTCAGGGTGTGCTCGCGCAGCACCCCGTCGACCGTCACCGACAGCTCCCCCTCGGCGACGATGTAGAAGCAGTCGCCGAGCTCACCTTGACTCACAACCTGCTGCGTCGCCGTGATCGTCTCCCAATGCGCGGTCTGGGCCAGGTGCTCCAACTCATAGGCGGGGAGCGCAGCGAGGAAGGGCACCCCGGACAACAGCTCGACCTCGCGCAGGTGAAGTGGGGCAGAGACGTCCATGGAGCGGATCGCCGGGAACGAGAGCAGCCCGACCGCGATGATGAACAGGCCGAAGGGCAGGAACGCCAGTTGCGGACCCAGCGCGATGACGGCGATCGGACCGACCACTGCCCCGAGCGTGAGCCCCATCAGGTGGACGCCCTCCTGCACCGCGAGGACCCGGGCAAGGACGAGCCTGTCCGTACCGCGCTGCAGCAGGGTCCGTGACGAGACCAGGACGAGGGACACACCGAGACCCGCCAGCACCAGCATCACGAAGGCCGGAGCGAGGCTGCCGAGGAACGCCACCGCCAGCTCGGCCACGCCGAACAGCAGCCCTCCGGCGAGGACCACGGGAGCGAGCCGCCGACGGTGGGCGAGCCCCGTCTGAGTGACTCCGCCGATCGCCAGGCCCAGGCCGTACGCGCCGGCCAGCAGCCCGGCCGTCGAGTCATCGAGCCCGAGCACCTCGGCGTTGAAGGCGACCGTCAGGGTCTCGTTGGCCCCCGTGACCAGGAAGGTGATCGCGAACAGGACCAGCAGGGCCTGGGCGCCCCACTTGCCCCGGAGTGCGACGAAGCCCTCGAGCGCTCCGCGGAATTCGTGGAGCCCACTCTCCCTGACCACGATCGGCCGCGCACCGAAGGTCCTCAGCCCACTGGTCAGGCCTGCCGCCAGGAGCGCGAGGAGGGCACCCACGAAGAGTGCTCCGGAGGCGCCGACCGTGTCGGTGAGGACCCCGCCGAGGAGGAACCCGAGGAACACGGCCATCCCCTCCACCGACGAGGACAGCCCGTTCGCGGCGACGAGGTCGCCGGGGCGGACGGCCAGGCCCGGGAGGGCGGAGAAGTGCATCGGGCGGACGAAGCCGGCAACCACCGCGAGAAGGGCACCACCGAGCAGCACCGACCACCACGGTGCACCGACCAGCAGCAGCACGCCCGTGAGGGCGGCAGCGACCCCCACCCCCGCGTGCGACAGGGAGAGGGCCCGGCCCCGGGGCATCCTGTCCCCGAAACCCGAGAGCAGCGGTACCAGGATGATGGCCGGGACGAGCATGGCGACGGAGGCGATGCCCACCATCGCGGCGCCGCCACGGTCGTAGGCGACGAGCAGGATGGCGATCCACGTGGCGAACTCGACCAGCGCGAACAGCCCGAAGGCCACCAGCACCCTGCGCATCCGGCCGTCGCGGGGGACCTGGACGCGCAGCATCCATCACTCCTGGACCGGGTGTCGGGGGCGAAGCGGGCAATTCCCATGGCCGCCTCAGCGCTGCAGCCCGAGAAGGCGAGCATAACCGCTTGCGCATCCACCTGCCGGTCACTGCGGTGAGGCCAGAACTGACCCTGCCCGCCGTCAGCGGGAGGTGACCCACTCCCCGTCGTACCACACGGGGTCGGACTCCATCAGCGCCCGGAACTCGCGGTACCGGTCGTCCTGGCCGGGCGAGTCCGCATTCGCCACGTAGCTCTCGCGATCGCTGAATCGCACCACCATCAGCATGGTGTTCGGGTGGTTCTCAGCGACCAGGATCTCCGTGCCGAGGTATCCCTCGATACCGAGCCCATCCTCAGCGGCAGCCAGCGCCATGAGCCTCTCGGCGTTCTCCGGGAGGACGCTGCACATCGCGACTGTTCCGTACATGTTCGGCTGCTCCTCACTGCTCACGAGGTTCGTTCAGGAGCGCTTCGCGTAGTTCGCGCCCCCGGTGTCAAGCAGCACGCACGCCTCGTCCCCGACCGTCCAGGCGTCGTGACCGGGCTCCAGGTTGATGACGTCCCCGGGGACGATGGTGAGCTCGGTCCCATCATCGGCGCGGACCACCATGCTTCCCGAGACGCAGACGCCGGTATGCCGCGTCATGCACGAGTCGGTGCCGGCGATCGGCTTGACGTCAACCGACCACTTCCAGCCCGGCTCGAACACTCCCCGGCCGATCTGGAAGTCACCCACCGAGAAGACATCGAGTCGCCCGTGCGCGACGAACGGTCGGGTCTCGTTGGGGCTGTCGATGTTCCGCTTGTCGAGCATTGCCATGTCAGGCTCCTCAGTGGATCGTGCGAGCCCACTCGACGATCCAAAGTCAGGTTAGGCTCACTTTGCCTGACAGGTCAATGGCTTGCCGTCACAGCCCGGCTGGAGCGACCCCCCGGACGGCCGTGGCGTCCTTGATGTACGCGCGCTTGCCGAAGGCCTTGTAGAGGAACTTGGGCACCGCCGGGATGACGCCGAGCATCATGTCCCGCTCCGCCGGCGTCGCATCCTCGAGGATGCCGCCCAAGCCCTTGACGAGGTCCTGCTTGGGTGTGCTGGCCAGGGCGTGCTTGGCCAGGAGCCCCCACTCCTCCTCGGTGACGTACTTCTGGGCCAGCGGGAGGATGTCAGCCTCCTCCTGGTCCAGGTGCGCCAGCAGGGGGGCGGAGAACTCCTCGATCGCGTCGGCGAATGCATCGCGAGCGCCGGCGTCGCCTGTCTCGGCCCACGCCGCGCCGAGCTCCTCGGCCTTCGCCAGCGCCGGGTCGATCGCCCGGTGCTGGCCCTCCATCGTGTCGAGCAGCTCCTGCTGGTCGCTCGCCCGCTCACGCAGCCGCGGCCACAGGTTGATGTCCTCGGCCTCGTGGTGGTGGTGCAGCAGGTCGAATTCCTTCTTCATGTGGGTGTGGACCAGCTGCGCCTGCGTGGTGTCGCCGGGCGCAACGCGCCGGACCCAGCCGGGGCCCTGGGTGAACTCGCGGCGGAAGAGCTTGTGCACCACGACCATCTCGTGGGTGAAGGGGAACGCGGAGTCAGACATGACGGTCTCCAGTGGTTGGGGACGGCGGGACGGGCGGACGGGCGGCGGACGGGCGCTCATCCTAGGCTTGCCTACCCCGGGAATCACCACATTTCGCCCGTGCCCCTGGCCGGTTTCGGTCAGCCGAACGCGACGCCGGTGACCCGGTCGACCGCGACCGTCAGGATCACGCGCTCCGCGTTCGAGCCACGCGCGTCCGGCTCCGATCCCTCGTCGGCGGGAACAAGATCGACCACATAGCCCAGCGGCTCGAGAAGCCTCGTCGCATCCTTAGGCTTCATCCCGAGCACCACTGCTTGGACGTCGTCGGCCGTGGAGACCCCCGGGGTCAGCCCAGGAGTCCGTGCTGGCGTGGACGGCGCAACGACGAGCGTCGGGCGCACCGTCGACGACGCCATGATGCGGGGTTCGATCGAGTTGTCGGCCATCATCCCACTCCCGCTTCCCGTCGGGTGCCCGACGTCGTTCGCGAACCCATGCCCACGAACGTACCGCGAGCCGCTCGGCCTTCGCCGATGGTGCAGTGCGAGCCCACCGCGACGATGCCCGCTGTCACACGGAAGCGGAACTCCACCACGTCGCCGTCGTGCAAGTCAGGTCACGACTCGGACGCCGCCGCGAAGAACTCCCGATCGAGCAGTCCGTAGAAGTGGTCGTCCAACCACATGCCGTCGATCAGGCAGCTCTCCCGCTGCGTGCCCTCGTACACGAAGCCACATGACTCATAGGAGCGGATCGCCCGCACGTTGTCCGACAGCACGCGTAGCCATAGGCGGTGCAGGGCCAGCGTCGTGAACGCGTGCCGAAGCACGAGTCGAGCGCTCTCAAGACCGTAGCCCCGTCCAACGAAGTCAGGTGACAGCATCCCGATGGCGAACATCGCGTTCCGATCCTGCGCTGAGACGTGGTGCAAGTTCGTGATCCCCGCCAAGGCTCCATCGACCTCGATCACCCACGATGTCTCAGCGGGAAGGTCCTCGCTGACGTATCGGAACCACTCAGCCGCCTCTTCAGTGGTGGCAGGGCCATCGATCCGGCTCGACCCGTAGCCTCTTTCGATCTGGCGATGCCAGCCGAGCCTCTTGCGGGCTTCCACGTCGGGAGCGCTGGGTGCACGCAGCACCACGCGCGGCCCTATCAGGGTTGGAGCGGCCCGCGTCATCCCCTACCCCGACTACTTGTTCTGGTTCCCTGATGTTGCTTGGAAGCGGAACTCGACCACGTCGCCGTCGTGCATCACGTACTCCTTGCCCTCGATCCGCACCTTGCCACGCGACTTGGCCTCGGCCATCGAGCCGGCTTCGACCAGGTCGTCGAAGGACACGACCTCGGCCTTGATGAAGCCCTTCTGGAAGTCCGTGTGGATCACTCCGGCCGCCTCCGGGGCGGTCGCGCCCTTCGGGATCGTCCACGCGCGCGACTCCTTGGGCCCGGCGGTCAGGTACGACTGCAGCCCCAGGGTGTCGAACCCGACCCGGGCGAGCTGCGTCAGCCCGCTCTCCTCCTGGCCGATCGACTGCAGGAGCTCGAGGGCCTCGGCCTCGTCGAGCTCGATCAGGTCGGCCTCGGTCTTGGCGTCGAGGAACACCGCCTCCGCGGGGGCGATCAACGAGGCGAGCTCGGTGCGCATTGCGTCATCGGAGAGCTCATCGGCATCGACGTTGAATACGTAGAGGAACGGCTTGGCGGTGAGGAGGAACAACTCACGCAGCGGCTCGCGGTCCAGCCCGGCGGCGAACACGGTCCGACCACTCTCCAGAACGACCTTCGCCTCCTCTGCAGCGGCCAGGATGTGGGCCCGGTCCTTGTTCATCCGGGCCTCCTTCTGCAGCCGGGGGATCGCCTTGTCCAGGGTCTGCATGTCGGCCAGGATCAGCTCGAGGTTGATCACCTCGATGTCGTCCTTCGGCGAGACGCGTCCGTCGACGTGCACGACATCTGGGTCCGTGAACACGCGGATGACCTGGCAGATGGCGTCCGACTCCCGGATGTGGGACAGGAACTTGTTGCCCAGACCCGCCCCCTCGCTGGCGCCCTTGACGATCCCGGCGATGTCGACGAACGTGACGGTCGCGGGCAGCGTCCGGGCTGAGCCGAAGATGCCGGCGAGCACATCGAGGCGCGGGTCCGGGACACCGACGACGCCGGTGTTCGGCTCGATGGTCGCGAACGGGTAGTTCGCCGCCAGCACGTTGTTGCGGGTCAGTGCGTTGAAGAGGGTGGACTTGCCGACGTTGGGCAGTCCGACGATGCCGATGGTGAGGGCCACAACCCACGATTCTACCGGCGATCGTGTGGACGCCCGGACCCCTCGCAGACCGACGCTCGCACTCGTCGGGGGTGCCCCGACTGCGCCCCGCCGAGCCTGTCCACAGGCCACCTTCAGGGGCCTTGCGTTGTCGGTGGGGTGCTGTAGGTTCGAGCCATGAATCGAACACCAGTTCGATGACGTCAGAGGGGGACCGATGCTGGAGGTTGTGCTGTCGGTGCGGGATGGGTGTGGCCGGCTCGTTGACGCAGCCGACCTGGGCGTGGACGGGTTGGTGGAGGTGATCCGGGCCCGACCACCGACTCCGGTGCCGGACGGTCCAACGGGGCGTGATCTGGATGTGTCCGTGTTCGGGCCGGCGATGCTGTCCTTGGAGGCCGTCGAGCAGCTGTCCCGGCAGGTCGCCGCCCTGCGTGCGGCCTGCGTGGCCGCAGTTGCCGACGAGACCCCCGGTGGCGCAGGAACCGACCGGGTGCTCGATGAGGTTTCCTGCGCACTGGTCGTCTCCCGCCGCTCCGCCCAGCACACCCGGGCCACGGCCGAGGCGCTGCGCCACCAGCCGGCAGTGTGGGCAGCCCTCTGCCGCGGGGAGCTTGACCTGACCCGGGCGCGGATCCTGGCCGAGGCCCTGTTCGAGATCCCGTTGACCGACATCGACGGGGTGCCCCGGGTGGCGTACGAGGCTGAGTGTGCCGCGATGGTGGCCGAGGGTGTGGCCTACGGGCGTCAGCACACCGCCCGGCGCCTTGAGATCTTCCTGCAGCGCCGCCTGCTGGCCCTTGGCTGCGGTGAGCGGCCCCGGCGGCGCAGCAGGGGACTCGCCGAGCGAGGGGTCTGGGTCGGGCATCGCGGGGACGGGACGGCGGACCTGATCGCGCGGCTGGCCAGCGAGGACGCCGAGCGCGTCTACTCCGTGATCCGGTCCTGTGCGCTCGCCGACCGGAACGGCGACCCGACCAACGAGGGGGCAACCAACCGCGAGCCCCTGGACCTGTGGCTCGCCGCGGCCCTTGTGGACCTGGTCCTGCACCCGGGTGCCGGCGCCTGCGCATCCTCCGGCAGCACCGCGGACGACACCGCCCGTGTGTCCGAGTGCGGGACTGCGCGCCGGGGACGCCGCGTGGACACGGTGATCACGGTCACGATCCCGGTGGACTCCTTGGCCGGGCTCACAGACGCCCCCGGCGTGATCAACGGCTTCGGAGCGATCCCTGCCGCCGACGCCCGGCGACTGGCCGCGGGTGATTCGCGCTGGCGACATGTCCTGACATGCCGAACGACGGGAGCCGTGCTCGACGTCGGGACGCTCTCGTACCGGCCGCCGGCAGCGCTCGACCGGCACGTTCGACTGCGTGACGGGACCTGCCGATTCCCCGGCTGCGCAGTTCCGGCCGCTGAGTGCGACCTCGACCACCTGGTCCCGTTCCCCGAGGGGCCCACGTCGGCGGACAACCTGCACGCGCTTTGCAGACGCCACCACGGGCTCAAGCACGAGGGCGGATGGCGAGTTGAGGCAACGTCCGGAGGCGGACTCCGCTGGACCAGCCCCCAGGGCGCATCGGCGCTCTCCCACCCGGATGACAACCACGCCCGCGTGGCCTGAGCACAGGAAGCCGCGACACTCCGGTCGACTGGGATCGCCAATCACCTCCGCCATGTCAGACCCCTGCCGTAGGAATGACCCATGAACACGACGATGCTGTGGGGCGCTGCGTTCGCCGTGGTCGCCCTCGTGCTGGGGTGGCTGCTGCGCGGGCTGATGGACCGTCCCCGATACGCGGCCGAGCGGGCCGTGTCCGCTGAGCGCATGGCGCGGCTGGAGGCCGAGCTGACTGCGGCCAGGGCGACCGCGGAATCACAAGCGCAGGCGCCGGAGCAGGTGGCTCAGGCGATGGCCCCCGTGCAGACGGCCCTGGGCCGGCTGGAGGAGGCCGTGGCTCGAGCGGAAGGTGGGCGGACGACGTCAACGGCGCAATTGGCCGAGCAGATGCGAGCCGTCGCACAGGCAACGAGCGTGTCCACGGACGGGTCTGCGACGCGAGACGGCCCGGTTGGTGGGGGCACTGGGCCACAGCGAGGTGCGCGGCAGGTGGGGAGAGTTCCAGCTGCGCCGCTTGCTGGAGTCCTCGGGACTGGTCCGCGATGTGCATTTCACTGAGCAGCAGAGCGTCGCGACGGATGCGGGCCTGCTGCGTCCGGACGTCGTCCTCCACCTCAGCGACGACAAGACGGTCGTGGTGGACGCGAAGGTCTCCCTGCGCGCGATCCTCGGGATCGAAGCGGGCGACCCGCAGGACGAGGTTGCGGCGGCTCGGGCCCAGCATGCGCGGGAGGTGCGCAACCACGTCGACCGGTTGGCGAGCAAGGAGTACGCGCGTCAGTTCGACACCGCACCGGAGTTCGTCGTCATGTTCCTGCCCGCGGAATCGCTGCTCGCCGAGGCCCTGGCCTGCGACCCCGCACTGCTGGAGCACGCTTTCGACCGCAACGTCGTCCTGGCCACCCCGACAACGCTGATGGCCCTGACCCGCACGGTCGGCCACATCTGGCGCCAGGACGCGCTGGCCGCCAACGCCAAGGAGGTCCAGGCCCTCGGCCGCGAGCTGGCCGAGAGGCTCGCGACCATGCTCGGGCACCTCGACAGGCTGGGCTCAGCCCTTGGATCCGGCGTGACCGCCTACAACAAGGCGATCGCGTCTCTGGAGTCCCGGGTGCTGGTGACCGGTCGACGGTTCACCGAGATGCAGGGACTGCCGATCCCGCTGGAGGCTCCCCGGCAGGTTGACCAGCAACCGCGCAGTGTGGCTGCCCGGACTGCTGGCGACGCTGAGGTCCAGAACGCGCTGAGCCAGGCGGACGAGCTCGACCTCGCCGCGACCGCGCTGGGTTCGACAGAGCCCGGGAGTCTGGATGAGCTGGAACAACGGGCCCTCGGGGCAAGCGAGCCACCACCGGACGTGACCCTCGACACGACCTCAACAGCCGTCGCGTAGTCGCTGTGGGTCATCGGACTACCATCGCCCCGTGACCCTGCCCTCACCCGGACCCAGCGACGGCGGGTGGGGACGTTCCGGGGCACCGGTCAACGAGGTACCCGGACAGCCGGCGGCGGCCCCCGCGCCTCATGCGCCAGACGCTGAGGGCCGGGGATTCCGCGGGGGTCGCGTGGTCGTCGTCGCGACGCTGGTGGTCATCGGTGTCGCGGCACTCGAAGCGACCCTGCGCGACCGGATCGGGCTCTGGACCGGCCTGACGCTGGTCGTGGTCGCGATCATCGCGCCCCTGGTCACACGCAAGGGCGATCGCTCTCTGCCGGCGATGATGCCACCCCTGGCGTTCCTGGCCGCGGTCCTGGTCGCTGGGCAGCTGCTCGTGCCTGCCACCGGCGGATCCTGGCGCACACGAGAGGCCCTGATGATCGTGCAGACCCTCGGCCCGAACGCCATCTGGGTCGTGGCCGCCACGATCCTTTCGACCACCATCGCCGCGATCCGCCACTTCACGGACCGCTGAGAGCCCGCCCGAAGCCCGCGCGAGCAACGCCTACTGCTTGCCGGCGGCCTTCAGGTCCCTGCGCAGCTCCTGCGGGAGGGCGAACACCATGTGCTCCTCCACGGCGTCCACGTCCTCGACGTCGTCGAAACCGAGCTCGGCCAGTCGGGCGAGCACGTCACGCACCAGGATCTCGGGCACGGACGCCCCACTGGTCAGCCCGACGGTCGCGGCGCCCTCGAACCACTCCGGCTCCAGCTCGGTGGCCATGTCGACCCGGTGGCCGGACTTCGCGCCGTGCTGAAGCCCGACCTCGAGCAGCCGCACGGAGTTCGACGAGTTCGCCGACCCCACCACGATCAGGACGTCGCTGCGTGGGGCGACCTTCTTGACGGCGGTCTGGCGGTTCTGTGTCGCGTAGCAGATGTCGTCGCTCGGAGGGCTGACCAACCCCGGGACTCGCTCGCGCAGCGCCCCGACTGTGTCCATGGTCTCGTCCACCGACAGCGTGGTCTGGGACAGCCACACCACCTTGTCGTCCGGGGAGATGTCGAGGTCCGCGACGGAACCCGGACCGTCCACCAGCGTCATCGCGTCGGGGGCCTCACCCATGGTGCCCTCGACCTCCTCATGGCCCTCATGGCCGATGAGCAGGATCCGGTAGCCCTCGTCGGCGAACCGTCGGGCCTCGTTGTGCACCTTGGTGACCAACGGGCACGTGGCATCGATGGTCCGCAGGTTGCGCTCGGCGGCCTCCTCGTGGACCGACGGGCGCGACCCCGTGGGCGCTGAAGACGACGGTCGCGCCCTCGGGAACCTCATCGGTCTCGCTGACGAACACGGCTCCGCGCGCAGCCAACGAGTCGACCACGTAGCGGTTGTGGACGATCTCCTTGCGGACGTACACCGGCGCGCCGTAGAGGTCGAGGGCCTTCTCGACAGCCACCACCGCCCGGTCCACGCCCGCGCAGTAGCCGCGCGGCGCAGCGAGCAGGACCTTGCCACCGGATTCAGCCATGGCTCAATGGTAGGGCGACCCGGCAATGTCCGCCGCCTGTCGTACCCTCGCGACCATGGCCACAGCCCCCATCACAGCAGCCTCGGGCGGGGCGCCCGCAGACGGTTCCGCCCCCGAGCGCGCCTGGCCGGTGCGCGAGATCTCGGTGAAGCTGCGGGACTACATCGCCCGGCTGAACCGGGTCTGGATCGAGGGCCAGGTCGTCGAGGTCAGCCGGCGCAGCGGCTCGCAGGTCTACCTGACGGTGCGCGACGTGGATGTCGATGCCTCGGTGTCCGTCGTGATCCCCGGTGGCCTTGACCGCGCGATGAACCCGCCGCTGGCGGCCGGCCAGCGGGTCCTGATGAACGTCCAGTGCGAGTACTGGGTCCGCAACGGCCGACTGATGCTGCGCGCCAGCGAGATCCGTCCGGTGGGAATCGGCGAGCTCCTGGCCACCCTCGAGCGGCGCAAGCAGCAGCTGGCCGCCGAAGGGCTCTTCGCCCCCGAGCTCAAGCGTCGCCTCCCCCTGCTCCCCCGCCGGATCGGGCTCATCACCGGCGTGAACGCCCAGGCGATGCACGACGTCATCACCAACGCCCGCCACCGCTGGCCCTCGGCGCAGTTCGAGGTCCGCGAGGGCGCGGTCCAGGGCGCCTCGGCGGTGAGCACGATGCTCCGCAGCCTGGCCGAGCTGGAGGCCGACGAGAACGTCGACGTGATCGTGTTCGCGCGCGGCGGTGGCAGCCTGGAGGACCTGCTGCCGTTCAGCGACGAGTCCCTGATCCGGGCGGTGGCCGCGGCCCGGACACCCGTCGTCAGCGCGATCGGCCACGAGCAGGACGCACCCCTGCTCGATCTCGTCGCGGACCTGCGCGCCTCGACGCCCACGGATGCAGGCAAGCGGATCGTCCCCGACTGGGCCGAGGAGTCCCGCCGCATCAGCGATCGCCGTGCCAGCCTCGACCGATCCATCCTGACCCGCCTCGATCAGGCCACCACATGGCTGGAGCAGACGCGCAGCCGACCGGCCATGGCCGATCCGGCGGGGCTCCTCCCCCGGCTGTCCGCCGAGGTCCACACGGCCCGCCAGCGTGCCTTCCGGGCCGTGGAGCAACGGATCACGACTCAGGAGCGCGACCTTGCCCACCTGCGCGCCCGGGCACGGGCCCTATCCCCTCTGGCCACCCTCGACCGCGGCTACGCGGTCGTGGTCGGTCCGGGTGGAGACCTGATCCGGGCGGCCGACCAGCTCCATCCCGGGGACGGCGTTCGCGTGCGTGTCGCCACCGGTCACTTCCGGGCCGACGTCACCGACGTAGCATCGGCGTCATGACCGAGCCCACCGAGCAGCCCGCGTCCGCCCTGCCGGGCGGGAACCCCGAGGACCTCGCCGGACTGACCTACGAGCAGGCCCGGGCCGCCCTCGACACGGTCGTGTCCGAGCTCGAGTCCAGCACGGTCAACCTGGAGATGTCCCTGGCGCTCTGGGAGCGCGGCACCGCCCTGGCCGACATCTGCCAGGCGCACCTCGACGGGGCCCGGGAGCGGATCGAGGCGGCACGGCCCGGCCTGACCTCCGAGATCAAGGACTGACCGGCGAGAGCGTCCCCGCCAGCGTCTCCAGCTCCGCCCACGAAGCTGACCCCGTCACGACAGTGGCAGTCCCGTCCTCGATCAGGACCAGCGAGCGCCGGTCGTCGGGCGTGGGATCGCCCTCCATCCGCGTCCACTCCCGCCCAGCGATGGTGACCGTCCCCCCGGCGACGCCCTCGCGGGTCTCGGCCTGGATCCAGTCCTGCTGCGCCGCAACCGCCTGCTTCGGGAACTGACCGCGCTGCAGGATCGCCGCGTACTCCTTCTCCGGGGTGTAGAAGCCGGTCCGCCACGCGAGGGTGCCATCGGCCTGCGGTTCCACCCGGGAGCTGGTCGCCGGCCAGGGGAACGTCACCGGCGGCGCGAGGACCTCGTACGGGGCAGCGGCAGCAGCCGACTGCGCGACCGGCGCCCACTCGACCTCGCGGATGGCGTCCGAGCTGCGGGGGTGCGAGAAGTACATCCAGACCAGCAGGACGATCGCCACCAGGCCCAGCGAGCGGATCATGTCCGTGCCGAGCTGCCGTCCTCGCGACGGCGCCCGACCCACGATCTGCTCTCCCATGGACACGATGGTGGACCATGGGGGCCCGGTCCGCACAATCTGCCCCCGGCTCCGCCCCCGAACCCGCGTTGGGCAGCCCCGGACTAGGCTCGTTCCATGGCCGACTTCACCTACACCGACGTGCTGCCGACAGGCGCCGACGAGACCCCCTACCGCCTGCTCACGACCGAGGGCGTCACCACCGTGGAAGCCGCCGGGCGCACCTTCCTGCAGGTCTCCCCCGAGGCGCTGCGGCTGCTCGCCTACGAGGCCATCCACGACATCCAGCACCTGCTCCGCCCGGCCCACCTCGCCCAGCTGCGCCGGATCCTCGACGACCCCGAGGCCAGCCCGAACGACCGCTTCGTCGCCCTGGACCTGCTCAAGAACGCCAACATCGCGGCGGGTGGAGTCCTGCCCATGTGCCAGGACACAGGCACCGCGATCATCATGGGCAAGCGCGGCCAACAGGTGCTGACCGAGGGCCCCGACGAGGCGGCGTTGTCCCGGGGCATCTTCGACGCCTACCAGACCCTCAACCTGCGCTACTCCCAGCTGGCGCCGTTGACCATGTGGGAGGAACGCAACACCGGGACGAACCTGCCGGCGCAGATCGAGCTCTACGCCGACACGACCCCCGGCCACGAGCTGGCCTACAAGTTCCTCGTCATGGCCAAGGGCGGGGGCAGCGCCAACAAGTCGTTCCTGTTCCAGGAGACCAAGGCCCTGCTCAACCCGGCCTCGATGACCAAGTTCCTCGACGAGAAGCTGCGCGGCCTCGGCACCGCCGCCTGCCCGCCGTACCACCTGGCCGTGGTCATCGGGGGCACGAGTGCCGAGTACGCCCTGAAGGTGGCCAAGTACGCCTCGGCGAAGTACCTCGACTCGCTGCCCACAGCCGGCAGCGCGGGGGGCCACGCCTTCCGCGACCTGGACATGGAGGCCGAGGTCCTCACCCTGACCCAGCAGTTCGGGATCGGCGCGCAGTTCGGCGGCAAGTACTTCTGCCATGACGTCCGCGTGGTGCGCCTGCCCCGCCACGGGGCGAGCTGCCCGGTTGCGATCGCAGTCTCGTGCTCGGCCGATCGGCAGGTCCTGGCCAAGATCACCCCCGAGGGGGTCTTCCTCGAGCAGCTGGAGCGCGACCCCGCGCACTACCTGCCCGAGATCACCGACGAGCACCTCGACGACGCGGTGGTGCACATCGACCTGAACCAGCCGATGGACGCCGTGCGCGCCCAACTGACGACCCTGCCCGTGAAGACCCGCGTCTCCCTCACCGGGCCGCTGGTGGTCGCCCGCGACATCGCCCACGCGAAGATCAAGGAGATGCTCGACCGAGGCGAGCCGATGCCCGACTACCTCCGGGAGCACGCCGTCTACTACGCAGGGCCGGCCAAGACCCCCGCGGGCTACGCGTCCGGCTCGTTCGGCCCGACGACCGCCGGGCGCATGGACGCCTACGTCGACCAGTTCCAGAAGGCGGGCGGCTCGATGGTGATGCTGGCCAAGGGAAACCGCTCGACCGCGGTCACCAACGCCTGCCGCGACAACGGTGGCTTCTACCTGGGCTCGATCGGTGGGCCGGCGGCGCGCCTGGCCAAGGACAACATCCGCTCAGTCGAGGTGCTGGACTTCCCCGAGCTCGGGATGGAGGCGGTCTGGCGCATCGAGGTCGAGGACTTCCCGGCGTTCGTCGTCGTGGACGACAAGGGCAACGACTTCTTCGCCGAGACGTCGAAGCCGACGATCACGTCGATCCCGGTGGGCCCGCCGGCCTAGTACCAGTGGTGCGAGCGCCAGAACGCCCAGGCGTTGCAGGGCGATCCGTAGCGGCCCTTGATGTACTTCGCCCCGACCTTGATCTGGATCGCGGGGCTGTTCATGTACTGGGAGGTGGAGTAGCCCGCACGGCTCCACACGGCTGACGACGTCTGCGGGATGCCGTGGTAGCGGCCGTTCGGGTTGCTCGCCCGGTAGCGCCAGCCGCTCTCCCTGGCCCAGATCGCCGACAGGCAGGACATCTGCCCGGAACCCCAGCCATACGTCCGCGAGATGTAGACCGCGGCGAAGCGCTTGCTGGCCGCCGGCGTGCCAGCACGGGGCAGGGCCCCACGCGACGCCTTCTTGGCAGCGCGGGCTGCGGCGGCCTGCTTCTTCAGCTCGCGCTTCATCTTCTTCAGCGCCTTGGCGGTGACCACCCCGTTGGCCTTGATCCCGGCAGCGCGCTGGACCTTCTTGACGGCCTTACGGGTCGCGGCATCAAAGGTCGCCGTCTGATCCACCTTGAGCAGCTTCTGGAGCTCCGAGACGTCCTCACCGGTGTCGCCGAACCGCAGGGTGCGCGCGCCGAGCACCAGGGGCGCGGCGGGGACGGCAGCCGTGGCCGGGTCGGCGGGGGCGACTGCAGGGTCAGCTGGTGTGGCCGGTACCGCCGGCTCAGCGGCCGGCAGCGGTGCGGGGGCCTCCTCGGCTCGGACCGGCGACGCACCGCTCAGGGCGGGCAGCCCGACGACCAGGAGTGCCCCGAGGATTGCCGCCAGGAGACGGTGCATCGGCGTCTGAACGCGCAGTGAAGTGCTCATGAACACCGGAGCGTGCCACTCGAACGGCGGTTGACTCCACCCGGATTTCATGGCGAAAGCGCTCTCCACCGTGACCTGCATCACAAATCTGGCCGGGCGATTCGGTCATTCGAGGATTTCCGTCACATTGGTTGCAGAGTCTGATGTGAGGTATGCCACAGCCAGGACCTAGGTCATGAACCGGACGAGGTCGGACAAACGAACGCCTTCAGTTGGGCAGGTCCTCCAGCATCTCGGTGACCAGCGCCGCGATCGGCGAGCGCTCGCTGCGGGTCAGGGTGACGTGCGCGAACAGCGGGTGTCCCTTGAGCTTCTCGACCACCGCCACCACGCCGTCGTGGCGACCCACCCGCAGGTTGTCGCGCTGGGCGACGTCGTGGGTCAGCACGACTCGCGAGTCCTTGCCGATGCGCGACAGGACGGTGAGCAGGACGTTGCGCTCCAACGACTGGGCCTCATCGACGATGACGAACGCGTCGTGCAGCGAGCGTCCACGGATGTGGGTCAGCGGCAGCACCTCGAGCATGCCCCGGTCGAGAACCTCATCGACCACCTCGGATGTCGTGATCGCCCCGAGGGTGTCGAACACGGCCTGACCCCAGGGCGACATCTTCTCGTGCTCGCTGCCCGGGAGGTAGCCGAGTTCCTGGCCCCCGACGGCGAACAGCGGCCGGAAGACCACGACCTTGCGGTGCTGCTGGCGCTCCAGCACCGCCTCGAGCCCGGCGCACAGGGCCAGGGCGCTCTTGCCCGTGCCCGCACGCCCACCGAGGCTGACGATCCCGATGTCGGGGTCGAGCAACAGGTCCAGGGCGATGCGCTGCTCGGCTGACCGACCGTGCAGGCCGAAGGCCTCCCGGTCGCCGCGAACGAGCCGCAGCCGCTTGTCGGCCGTGACCCGGGCCAGGGCCGAGCCCCGCTCGGAGATCAGCACCACGCCGGTGTTGCACGGCAGGTCGCGCGCGAGGTCGAGCTCGATCCGCTCGTTGTCGTAGAGCTCGTTGACGACCGTGGAGCCGACCTCGATCTCCTCGATGCCCGTCCAGCCGGTGGACAGGACCAGCTCGGCGCGATACTCCTCGGCCTGCAGGCCCAGGGTGGAGGCCTTGACACGCAGCGGGAGGTCCTTGCTGACCACGACCACATCGCGACCCTCGGCGGCGAGGTTGCGCGCCACGGCCAGGATCCGCGTGTCGTTGTCGCCGAGCTGCATGCCCGTGGGCAGGCGCGACAGGTCGGAGTGGTTGAGCTCGATGCGCAGCGTGCCACCCTCGTCGTTGAGCGGGATCCGCTCGTCGAGACGGCCGAAGTCCACACGGAAGTCGTCGAGCATCCGCAGGGCCTGTCGGGCGTAGTAGCCCAGCTCGGGGTGGGTGCGCTTGGCCTCCAGCTCGACGATCACGACCAGCGGGATGACGACTTCGTGCTCGTCGAAGCGGAACACCGCCCGCGGGTCGGACAGGAGAACGGAGGTGTCGAGCACGTAGCAGCGACGCGCCTCCGTTCGAGCTCGGCTGGATCGGGGCTTCGTCGCAGTCGGCACACGCGCCTCCACAGTCGGGTCGGGCGGCTCGGGGTGCGCCCGACCTGACCGAATCTAGGTGCGGACGCGACATGCGTCCGCAACGACACGCCGCGCGCGGGGCCCCCGACGTCGGACTGTCCCCGAATCGTCATGTGCCGGCCAACGGGCCGACGGGCAGGCGTGGCTCAGGAGCCGTAGCGCCGTTCCCGGGCTGCGTAGTCGCGCAGGGCGCGCAGGAAGTCCACGCGCCGGAAGTCCGGCCAGTACGCCTCGCAGAAGTAGAACTCGGAGTGGGCGCTCTGCCACAGCAGGAACCCCGACAGCCGCTGCTCGCCGGAGGTCCGGATGACCAGGTCGGGGTCGGGCTGGCCCTTCGTGTAGAGGTGCGCGGCGATGTGCTCGACGTCCAGCGTGGCAGCCAATTCCTCCAGCGACCTCCCCGCGGCCGCCTCCTCCTGGAGCAACGCGCGCACAGCATCGACCAGCTCCTGGCGCCCGCCGTACCCGACCGCGACGTTGACGGTCATCCCATCGATGCCGGAGGTCGTGAGCTCGGCGTTCTCCAGCACCTGTCGCGTGCGTGCCGGCAGCGGATCCTTCGCGCCGACGTGGCGGATCACCCACTTGCCCGAAGCGGCCAGCTGCTCGACGGATCCCTCGATGATCTTCAGCAGGGGGTCAAGCTCCTCGCTGGGACGGTTGAGGTTGTCGGTCGACAGCAACCACAGCGTGACCACCTCGACGCCGACCTCGTCGCACCACTCGAGGAACTCCGCGATCCGCGCGGCCCCGGCCCGGTGCCCCGCGGCGCTGCTCGACCCCTGCTCCGTGGCCCAGCGCCGGTTGCCATCGAGGATCACCCCGACGTGGCGGGGGATGTCACCCTGGCTGAGGTCATGGGCCAATCGACGCTCGTAGAGACCGTAGACGAGGTCGTCAAGACCCATGCGTTCCTCCCGAAGCGACCTCCGTGCCCGTCGTGGAGGCTATCGCACTGCCGTCACGACCAGTGCCGCGGCAACGAAGTGGGCGGCCCAGCCCCCGAGGGTGAACGAGTGGAAGACCTCGTGGAAGCCGAACCACTTGGGGGACGGGTTCGGCCACTTGGTCGCGAACACCCCCGCACCGATCGTGTAGAAGATCCCGCCCAGCAGGATCAGGCCCAGGACCCAGGCATGGCGGGTGTCGGTCAGGGTGTCCGAGCGCAGGAACCCCGGCAGGAACATGGCCGAGGCCCAGCCCAGCGCCAGGTACATGGGCACGAAGAGCCACCGGGGAGCCCGCACCCACAGCACGCGGATCGCAGCCCCGCCGACGGCCCCGAGCCAGAGGACCGCCAACAGCGAACGGGCCGGGCCGGGTCCGAGCAGCGCGACCGCGAACGGCGTGGCGCTGCCGGCGATCACCAGGAAGATGTTGGCGTGGTCCCAGCGCTGCAGCGCCCCGGTCACCCGGGGCGAGAACCGGCCCCGGTGGTAGACCGCCGAGACTGAGAACAGCAGGATCGTGGTCAGCGCGAAGAGGACCACCGGGATTCGCAGGTCCGAGGGCGCCAGGATGGCCAGCAGCACCGCGGCCACCCCCGCGATGGGGGCAGCCACCATGTGCAGCCACCCGCGCAGGACGGGCTTCACGTTGAGGTAGTGCTCCCGCAGGGACTCAACGGGACTCATACTCGAAGTAGAGCAGGGTGCGCCCCGAACAGCAAGGGGCGCCCGATCAGTCCAGGTCCACGATCACCGGGGCATGGTCGCTCGGGGCCGGTGTGCCCTTCACCCCCGGCTTGCGCGCCTCACGATCGACCACGGCGGCGCGCACGGCGCCGGCGAACGCCGCATTGGCGTACACCAGGTCGATCCGCATCCCCATCGCCTTGTGGAACGACCCGGCCCGGTAGTCCCAGAAGGTGTAGGGGTGCGGGCCCTTGCTGATCGTGGGCACGACATCGGAGAGCCCCAGCGCGCGCAGCTCGGCCAGGGCGGCGCGCTCGGCGGCGGTCACATGCGTGCTCTGGGCGAAGGCCGCGATGTCCCAGACGTCGTCGTCGGCGGGCGCGACGTTGAAGTCGCCGAGGACCGCGAACGGCAGGTCGGCGGCCGCCACCGGCCCCAGGTGCCCGGCCAGGGCGTGCAGCCACGCGAGCTTGTACTCGTAGTGCGGGTCCTGCGGCGTGCGACCGTTCGGCACGTACACCCCCGCGATCCGCACCCCGCCGCAGGTGGCTGCGATGTAGCGGGCCTCCGGTGCGTCGGTCGGGTCCGGGAAGCCGGGCACGCCGGGGATGTCGGTCTCGAGCTCGGCGATCCCCACCCGTGAGAGCAGCGCCACGCCGTTCCAGCGCCCCTGCCCGCGGTGCACCGACTCGTACCCGGCGGCCGCGACCTCGTCGGTCGGGAACGCCTCCTGGGCGATCTTGGTCTCCTGCAGCACGACCACGTCCGGCTCGGCCGACTCCAGCCAGGAGAGCAGCCTCGGCAGCCGCGCGGGCAGGGAGTTCACGTTCCAGGTGGCAATGCGCACGACTGCGATTCTGGCACCTGGTGACCCCGTCCAGGGACCCGGTCGAGTCCGTGCTCGGAGCCTGAGCACAAGGTGACCGCCCAGTCACGTTGCGTTCACTCCGAGAGGAACGAAACCACCGCGAAACGCCGGGGCCAATGCCGGGGCAACCCCCCTGCGATGGCAGGATCCCCCCATGTCCATGTCCGCAGCCTTCGGTGACGTCCGCCGGATCGCCCATGGACCGACACGGACGCTCTTCGTCGGGCTGCTCCTGAAGTCGATCGGGAGTGGGCTGACCCTGTCGCTCATCACGGTCTACCTCAAGGAGGTGCGCGACTTCCCCGTCCTGATCGCCACCCTGCTGCTGGCGTGGCAGGCTCTCCTGACGCTCGCGGTGTCGCCCGTGGTCGGCACCCTGGTCGACCGCAGGGGGCCGCGGCCCGTCCTCATGGTGGCCCTGCTGATCGAGGCCGCCAGCATGCTCGCGTTCGGGCAGGTCACGACGTGGCCGCAGGCATTCCTCGTGATGTCGGTCATGTCCGTCGGTGCTGCCGGCATCTGGGGGCCCACCGACGCGCTCCTTGCCCGCCTGGTGCCCTCCGAGGACCGATCCACGGCATTCGGCTTCCAGTTCATGCTGCTGAACATCGGCCTCGGCCTCGGCGGGCTGATCAGCGCGACCATCATCGATGTCAACGATCCGACCACGTTCGAGTGGCTCTACGCGCTCACGGCCCTGTCGTTCGTGGCGCTGTTCGTCGCCCTCCTGGTGATGGGGGACGTCGGCGGCCGGCCAGTGGGCGATGCCGAACCGGAGGCGGGCGAACAAGGGGCACCCGAGGGCACCGTCGATCCATCGCCGCGCATGGACGGGTGGGCCGAGGTCCTGCGCGATCGGAACCTCCTTCGCTACGGCCTGGTCGCGCTCCTGCTGCTCACGTTCGGGTACGGCAGCATCGAGTCCGGGCTCGGCCTGTTCATCCTGACCTACGCAGGGCTGCCGGCGAGCAGCATCGGCGTGGTCCTCGCCGCGAACACGGCCGTCATCGTGATCATGCAGATGTTCATGATCTCCTTCGTCAAGGGCCGCTCTCGCGCCCAGATGCTGGCAGGCGTGGCCCTCCTGTGGGCGCTGACATGGGCGCTGGCCACGACCTCGCTGGTGGTCACAGGCGGGCTCGTGCTCGTGGCCCTCATCCTGGCCATGTCGGCGTTCGCCCTCGGTGAGACCCTCTGGTCGCCGGTCGCCCCAGCCCTGCTCAACGAGTTGGCCCCCGAGCACCTGCGCGGTCGGTACAACTCCTTCCAGTCGCTCCTGTGGGGAGTCTCGGGAGCGATCGGACCCATGATCACCGGCCTGTTCTTCCTGTCGACTGAGCTCGGTGCCGCGTGGGCCCTGACCCTTGCCACCGGCTGCCTGGTCGCCGCTCTCCTGGCGCTGCGGATGCGCCAGCACCTCACCCCCGGACAGGACGGCCTGGGCGAATCACGAGGGCTCCCCGGACGAGGACCCCGACCCGGCGCGCCCGAACGGCGACCCCGACCTGGATCCCTCGTACTCCATGGACGCCCACTGAGCTGAACAGGGCCGCCGCCAAGGCCCGAGCGATCACGCCTCCGGCAGCTGCGGTCGGTCCTTGCCGCCCAACGACTTGTTCTTGCGCGGCTTGCGCTTGACCTCGACGCCGCCGAACAGGGCCGCGCCCTTGATCCGCAGCACCGGTGCGCCGGGCTGGCCCGGTCCCTCCGCCTGCTGGTCGAAGCCGCCGAAGATGCCCATCCCGTCGACGTGGACGGCCAATCCCTCGGGCACCGTGATCTCGATGCCGCCCATGACCGCCACGGCGATGATCTCGGACTCCGCCTGGGCGAAGGTGCACCGTGTGAGGTCCAGCTCGACGCCGCCGAACATGGCGAACGCGGTCAGCTGGGCCGGCACGACCCACTCGCCCTTGCGCGTCGCCCCGCCGAAGATGGCCACGACCGACGACGAGGACGAGTCCACGCCGTCAGGCGGGTGCCAGCCGGACACGGGCGCCGGGGCCGGCATCGGCGGGACGGCCATCGCCATCCCGGTCAGGGGCGCAAGCGCCGCCGCGACGGTCGCCGGGGGCAGGCCGTCGAGGACGGGGACCAGGTCCGCCGCAGTCCGTGCGCCGAGCGTCGCGGTCAACCGCTCCTCGTACTCGTCGCGGTTCAACCGGCCCTCGGCGTAGGCATCACCGATGACGTCGGCCATGCGCGCACGATCGGCGTCGGAGACCAGGACCCGACCGGCCGCCCCGAGCGGGCCGTCGGGAGAGCCTGGCGGGACCTCGGACAGGCTCACGGCGCCGCGACCTCAGCCCGCAGCTGGTGGGTGATGTGACGCTCGAACACGAAGGACATGAACGGGATCGTGCCGGCCAGTGCGACGAGCACCGTGCGCCCGGGGGTCCACCGGGCGCGGATCGCCACATCGAGCACAGTCACGAGATAGAGCATGTACAGGAAGCCGTGCAACTGCCACCCGACGGCGTACCAGAGGGACTCCTCATGGCCGAGCAGGTACTTCCACGGCAGGCCGACCACGGTCATGAATGCGAGGAGGGTGCCCGTGACCCATGCCATCACCTGGAACCGCTTGTACGCACCCGACCTCAGGATGGTCGCGGGTGCGGGGGCGGCGTGCGTGCTCATTGGGGGGTCTCCTGCTCGACGGGGCGATCCACGTAGTCGCGCCGGAAGCGGTTCCAGAAGAAGATCGCGAACGCGGCGAACGCAACCCACTGGATCGCGTAGGCCGCATTGCGCCAGTTCAGGCCCACATCGGCTCCGGGCAATTCTGTCACCTGCAGGGGCACGGGCTGGCCGACGCCCGCCGGCTGCATGTCCGTCAGGGCGTACCAACCCGAACGGACCTGATAGCCGGCGTGGGCCGACAGCGCGCCGGTGTCCACCACGGGCAGCGTCGGCGGGTCCCCGGCAGAGACCGCGGCATCAGGGACTCGGGCATCAGCGACGAGAACCCCGACCACCTCGACGATCCCCGCGGGCGGCGGCGTGGGGCGCTGCCCCGCAGGAACCCACCCGCGCACCACGGCGACCGCGGTGTCCTCCGGGTCGGCGGCCGTACCTGTGCTCGGTCGCATCGGGGTCATCACCCAGGCTCCCACCTGCCCGTCACGCTCCCGCGGTTCGACGAGCACCTCATGCGCCGCATCGAACTCGCCGGTGATGCCCACCCGCATGCCACTGAACGCAGTGACCGGGTCGAGATCGGCCAACGCGACGACCGGTCCCTGGGGCACCGCGTCGGCCTCCGAGCGGTTGGCCCGGTCCCACTGCCAACGGGCGGCCACGATGCACACCAGCACGGCGAGGACGGTCAGCGCGTGGAAGCCCAGCCGGCGGGGATCAGCCCAGGATCCGCCCGAGGACATCAGCGAGAGTCGCCCTCGACCTCGCCTGCGGCTGCCGGCGCGCCCGGCACGGAGCGAGCGGAGCCGAGGTTGGTCTGTGCCCGGCGCAGGTGCCGGACGAACGACCACAGCAGGAGGATCGTGACAAGCAGGAGGACGGTGAACATGACCGAGGCCATCGGACTTGGCCGGACCGTCGGACCGTCCTCAGCGGCGGCGACCACCGCCGCAACGACACCGTGCATGCCAACCTCCCAGGCTGCGGATCTGCAGTGGGTACTAGTGTCGCAGCATCATGACGCCCACACGAACGGCCGGTCACCCCTCGCAGTGGCCCCCGCACATCCGTGAGCGCTATGGGGTCACCGATCGCCCGCGCTGGGGGCCCGCCGCGCTGATCGTGCTGGGCCTGGCCTTCCTGGCCTTCGTGGCCTTCCTCGGGCTGCGACTGTCCAACCCGGTGATCGACGCGGGGGTGCTGTCCTACGAGACAGTCAGCGACGAGCGCATGACGATCGGCTACGAGGTCGAACGGCGCGAGACCTCCCCGGCCACATGCGTCCTGCGCGCGCGGGCCCTGGACGGATTCGACGTCGGTTACGCAGTCGTGGAGCTTCCACCCGCCCAAGGACGTACGTACCACACGCTCGAGATGGGCACCGCCTACCGGGGACTGGTGGGTGAGCTCCTGGGGTGCGGACTGACTGGGCCACCGCCCGGGATCCCGGGTGCGCAGTTCCGGCCCGGGATCGTCGCTCCCGATCAGCCCTGGACCCCGACTGAGCCCTGAGCCCCACGGCCCGGTGTTACCCTCCATGACCAACTGATCACTGCCCAGGAGAGCCGCCGTGTCCGAGAGCCCCCAGACCATCTGGCTGACCCAGGAGGCCTACGACCGCCTCGCCGCCGAGTTCGAGGACCGCCAGACCACGCGCCGGACCGAGATCACCAAGCGGATCGCCGCGGCCCGCGAGGAGGGCGACCTCAAGGAGAACGGCGGCTACCACGCCGCCAAGGACGAGCAGGGCAAGAACGAGGCCCGGATCCGCCAGCTGCGCCAGATGCTCGACCACGCGCAGATCGGCTCGCCGCCCTCGGAGGAGGGCCAGGCAGCGCACGGGATGGTCGTCACCGTCGAGCTGGTCGCCAGCGGTCGGACGATGACCTTCCTGCTCGGATCCCGCGAGGAGGCCGCGCACGCCAGCGTCGACGTGATCTCCCCGTCGTCCCCGATGGGCGCCGCGGTGGACGGCGCGAAGGTCGGCGACGAGGTCACCTACACGACCCCGGCGGGCAAGGAGCTGACCGCGCGGATCACCCACGTGGAGCCGTACGCGGGCTGAGTCAGCCCTCGGGACGCACCCGGAACCCGCTGGCCTGCAGGGCAGCGGCCACCTGCTCGCAGTGCTCGGGGCCGCGGGTCTCCAGGTGCAGCGAGACGTCGACCTCACCGACCGAGAGCCCGGCCGATGTGCGCAGGTGCTCCACCGAGATGACGTTCGCGGCCAGCGCCGCCACCTCCGCGAGCAGGGCGGCCAGCCCACCCGGGCGGTCGGAGATGCGCACCCGCAGCTGCAGGTAGCGCCCGGCTGCGACCAGCCCGTGCTCGAGCACGCGCGCGAGCAGCAGCGGGTCGACGTTGCCCCCGGAGAGGACCACCACGACCGGCGGCTCGATCCCGGTGGCGTCCTCGAGGAGCGCAGCCACCCCGGCCGCCCCCGCCGGCTCGACGAGCAGCTTCGAGCGCTCGAGCACCAGCAGGAGCCCGCGCGACAGCGAGTCCTCGGACACCGTGCGGATCTCCACATGGCGCTCGGCGATGATCGCCAGCGGGACGACGCCGGGGCGCCCGACCGCGATGCCGTCGGCCATCGTGCTCATGCGCTCCAGCGCCACCGGATGTCCGGCGGCCAGGGACGCCGGGTACGCCGCCGCCTGGGCCGCCTGCACGCCGATCACGCGCACGTCCGGGGCCAGCTCGCCCATCACGGTGGCGATCCCGGCCACGAGTCCCCCTCCGCCCGTGCACACCAGGACGGTGCGGACGTCCGGGACCTGGTCGAGGATCTCGAGCCCGATCGTGCCCTGTCCCACGACGATGTCCTCGTGGTCGAACGGGTGGATCAGCACCGCACCCGTGCGCTCGGAGAACTCGGTGGCCGCGACGAGGGCGTCATCGATGGTGGTGCCGACCGTGACGATGTCGGCGCCGTAGGCCCGGGTGGCGGCCAGCTTCGGCAGGGGCGCTCCCACCGGCATGAACACCGTGGTCGCGATGCCCAGGCCGCGCGCAGCCTTCGCGACCCCCTGGGCGTGGTTCCCAGCGCTGGCCGCGACCACGCCCCGGGCACGCTGCTCCTCGGTGAGCCGTGACAGCCGCACGTGCGCCCCACGGACCTTGAACGACCCGGCCACCTGGAGGTTCTCGCACTTGAGCCACACCGGGCCGCCGACCCGGTCGGCGAGGTAGGTCGCCGGGGCGACGGGGGTCACGCGGGCGACCCCGACCAGCAGCTCGCGCGCCTCTCGGATGGCCTGCACTGTCACGGGCATGGGCCCATGGTGGCCCATGCACTGGCAGGATGGGCCCTTGTGCTGGGTCAACGGGTGTTCGCGTGGGCCCGGCGGACCCCCTACCTGGCCGACCTCCCCCGGGACGTCGCCGTCCTGTCGTTCGTGGCCTTCGCCGTCGCGCTCGGCTACGGGATCGCCGCTCCCGCCCTGCCTGTGTACGCCCGCACGTTCGGGGTCTCGGCGTTCGTGGCCTCCACCGTCATCTCCGGCTTCGCCCTGATGCGACTGCTCAGCGCCGGTCCCTCGGGCCTGCTGGTCGACCGGTTCGGCGAACGCCGGATCATGTCGATCGGCATCTGGGTGGTGGCCGGCTCGTCGCTGATGACCGCGCTCGCACAGAACTTCCCCCAGCTGCTCGTGCTCCGCGGGGTGGGCGGGATCGGGTCGGCGATGTTCACCGTCTCGGCCATGGCCCTGCTGCTTCGGACCGCGGGCCCGGAGCAGCGCGGCCGCGCGTCGGGGGCGTTCCAGGCAGGCTTCCTGTTCGGCGGCGTGACCGGGCCCGCCATCGGGGGGGCAGTGACCGGCATCTCGATCCGCGCCCCCTTCGTGGTGTACGGCATCACCCTGGTCGTGGCCGGCACGCTGGCCGCGAAGTACCTGTCGCGGGAACCGGTCGTGGCTGTGGCTGTCGCGCCCGAACAACCAGGACCGGCCGCCACCGCAGCCCCGGCGACACCCAAGGCCCCGCCGGCGTCGCTGTCCGCGGCGCTGCGAAGTGCTGCCTACCGGGCCGCGCTGATGGTCAACCTGTCCAGTGGCTTCATCGTGTTCGGCCTGCGGATCTCCCTGGTCCCGCTGTTCGTCACCGAGGGCCTCAAGCAGGGCGTCGGACTGGTCGGGATCGGGTTCCTCTGCGCCGCGGCAACCCAGGCCGTGATGCTCATCCCGGCCGGGCGTTGGACCGACCGGTCCGGGCGGCGCGGCTCGATGCTCGTCGGCACGGCAATCCTCACCGCCTCCATGCTGCTTCTCGCGCTCGAGACCGGGGCTGTGGGATTCCTGCTGGCGATGGCCGCATCGGGCCTCGCCTCGGCCTTCCTGGCCCCCGCCTCCGCTGCGGTGGTCGGCGACCTCACCCGCGGGCTGTCCGGTGGCCGGGTGGTCTCCGTGTACCAGATGGTCGGCGACCTCGGCGGAATCCTCGGCCCGCTGATCGCCGGTGCCCTGGCCGACGCCGCGGGCTTCCAGTGGGCCTTCGCCGCGGGAGTGGTGATCGGGCTGATCGCCCTGGCGTTCGTCGTCGTCATGCCCGAGACGCTGCGCCGGGAGCCCCAGGGCGCGACACTGGAGCCATGAGACCCCCGAGCACGGACTGGGCCGAGACCATCAGCGACGACGAGCCAGCCCGGCACGAGGCCTTCACCGAGCAGATCCTTGCCCTGCAGAGCCGTATCAATGCCAAGCGCGGGCCCGGGAGGGCCTTCCACCGCAAGCCAGTCGCCGCCCTGTCGGGGACCCTCACGGTGGCAGCCGACCTGCCGGACCATGCGGCGCACGGGCTGTTCGCGGCTCCCGGTGAGTTCGAGGTGCTGGCTCGGATGTCCAACGGGTCGGTGACGCCGCAACGCGACCAGATCCCCGACATCCGGGGGTTCGCCTTCTCCGTTCGAGGCCTCGAAGCGCCCGGAGCCCTGGGAGGTTCGACGGACCGGCAGGACTTCCTGCTCATCAACCGGCCGGCGTTCGGGTTCCAGGACTCCCGCGACTTCGCGGAGGTCGTCCAGGTGGCGCCCAAGGGCCAGAAGGCGATGCTCGACCACCAGATCAGCAAGCACGGCGTGGCCCGCGGCACCCTGGAGATGGCGCGGCAGGCCGCCGACCTGGCGCGGCCGTTCAGCGGCTACGCAACCTCGGACTTCCACGCCTGCGCCCCGATCGCCTGGGGGCCGTACGCCGCCCACGTGCACGTCACGCCGGTCAACGCCTCCCGCGACCTGCTCGCCTGGCGGGACTGGGGCGCCGACGTGCGCGGCCGGATCGCCAAGGGCGCGCTGCGCTGGACGGTGCAGGCCCAGTTCTACACCGATCCCGAGTCGACGCCGATCGAGGACGGGCGACGGGCATGGGACGCCCCCAAGCTCACCGTCGGGGTGCTGGAGCTGAGCCGGATCGAGGACTCCGAGGCTGTGGAACGGGACCACTTCGACCCCTGGATGGCACTGGCTGACCACCGCCCACTCGGCGAGATCATGCGTGCCCGCAAGGCCGCCTACTACGCGAGCTTCAAGAACCGGACGTGAGCCGGACCCCAGCGCCCGGCTAGTCTCCGTGCGTGGCTGACTCCCCCACAACCCAGGACCGCCGACCCCTGGCCGAGCTGGTCGCGCCCGACTGGGCGGCGGCCCTGGCGCCGCAGGCCGATCGCATCAGCGCGATGGGCGACTTCCTGCGCGCCGAGCTGGCAGCCGGCCGCGGCTACCTGCCGGCCGGGCCGAACGTGCTGCGCGCCTTCACCCGCCCCATGGCCGAGGTCCGCGTGCTGATCGTGGGGCAGGACCCCTACCCGACGCCCGGGCACGCGGTTGGCCTGTCGTTCTGCGTGGCCCCGGATGTGCGGCCGGTCCCGCGCAGCCTGGCCAACATCTACCGCGAGCTGCACGACGACCTCGGATGCCCGCGGCCCGCTTCCGGTGACCTGACCCCGTGGTCCGACCAGGGCGTCCTGCTGCTCAACAGGGTCCTCACGGTGACCCCGGGCAACTCCGGATCGCACCGCGGGAAGGGCTGGGAGGAGATCACCGAGGCCGCCATCCGGGCCCTGGTGGCTCGAGGTGGGCCGCTGGTGGCGATCCTCTGGGGCCGCGACGCCCAGGGCCTTGCCCCGATGCTGGGCGACACCCCACGGATCACCTCCGCCCACCCCAGTCCGATGTCCGCCGACCGCGGGTTCTTCGGCTCCCGCCCGTTCAGCCGCGCCAACGCCGCGCTCGCAGCCCAGGGGGCGGGTCCCATCGACTGGTGCCTTCCGTGACGAGGTTGCCGGGCGCACCGGTCAGGCAGTTCTGATCAGCTCCTCAGCCAGGGCGCGCGCCGAATCAGGTCGCCCGGTCATCTCCAGCAGGCCGATCGGGGCGAGCAGGTACTGCAGGTCCACGATCACCCGGGCCCGCTCGGGCAGCCGCCACCCCCCGGCGTAGTCGGTCAGGACGGCGCCCAGGACGCTCAGGGCGGCCGTTGGATCGGCGTGCCGCAGGACGCCACCGGACCCGATGCACAGGCCGACGTGGGTCAGGTCGCGCGACCCCTCCGCGCCGGGTCGGGCGTGCCGGCGGGCCGCGATCACGGCCGCCAGCCGCGCGAGCTCGAGCTCGTCGGCCGTCTGGGCTGCGGTCGCGGGCAGGAAGCCGACATCAGCGCGGCGAAGCTCGGCAGCGAGCGCCAGGGACTCGGCCGGGCCTCCAACGCCGGACGGCTCAAGCAGGCGTTCGACCACTGCCGCTGCGACGACGTCCTGGGCGCTCCAGCGCATCCCCAGGTCGCCCTCGACCGACCGGCCGTGCCAGAGGGTCTCGACCGCCTCCTCGGGAGCCTCGTCGTCGGGGGTGATCACGCTGTAGACGTCGGTCGTGGCACCCCCGATGTCCAGCGCCATGACGTCCCCGCTCGCGCCGGGCTGCCCGGCGAGGACCTCGGCGACCACCTCGATCCCGGCGAGCACGGCGTCCGGCGTGGCGCAGACGACCAGCCCCGGGAACCTGCGGCCGGAGGACAGCCCCTTGCCCCCGATCACGTGGGCGATGAAGACCTCCCGGATCGCCCGTCGCGCGGGACCCGGATGGAGTGCTCCGATCCGGGGGATGACGTTGGCCGTGGGCAGGACCACGCGACGGCGCGCCCCGAGCAGGGCGGCAGCCTCCGCGGCCGCGTCGGCGTTCCCGGCCAGGACCACGGGGACACGCAGCCGGGAGCGGCCCAGGACCCGGGCGTTGTGCAGCAGGACCTCGGTGTCACCGCCGTCGGTGCCGCCCACCACGAGCACCACATCCGGGCGAGCCGCCGCGAGGCTGTCGATCCCCGCGTCGTCGAGCAGCCCGGCGGACACCGCGACCACCCGGGCGCCGGCGGACAGCGCCACCCGGCGGCCGGCCTCGGCCGAGATCACCCGCTCATGGCCGACGACGGCCAGCCGCAGCCCGCCGCCGGCCGAGGAGCACGCGACGATGGAGGAATCCGGGACCCCACCAACGCCGAGTCCCGCGACCGCAGCGTCCAGGCCCGCGAGCACGTCGGAATCCGAGGTCGTGGGGTGCTGTGCGGTGGCCAGGACGGTGCCGTCCGATCCGATCGCGGCGGCCTTCGTGAACGTCGAGCCGACATCCACGCAGACGAGGACACCCGCGCCAACCGAGGGGTCCCGCGCGCCAGGAGGGTGGTCAGCCGGCATGGCCCCGAACCTACCTCCCGAGGGTGACGACCACCTGAACCTCGCTGCCGGCCGGCCGCGCGGGGATCGGCCGGGCGGGGTCCCACTCGACACCGTCCACGGTGATCGACCGAACGCCCTTCGACACGCGCTCGGGGTTGCGCACCTCGATCAGGTAGGTCGCCCCACGCCACTCGCGACGGACCTCGAAGCCGTCCCAGTCGCGCGGGATGCAGGGGTCGACCACCAGACCGTCGAGGGTCGGTCGCACGCCGAGGATCCACTTCGTGACCGCCGTGTACATCCAGCCCGCCGTACCGGTCAGCCACGGGTTCTGGGCCTTGCCGAACCACTCGTGGTCGCGTCCGTAGATGAACTGCACGTAGGCGTAGGGCTCAGCACCCCGGACGTCGATGTTGTCGTTCTGGTGGTACGGCAGGATCGAGTCGTAGAAGGCCACGGCCTGGTCACCACGACCGAGGACCGCCTCGGCGATGATCGGCCAGGCGTTCGGGTGGCTGAAGATCGCCGCGTTCTCCTTGATGCCCGGGTAGACCCTGGTGACGAACCCCACGGTGTCGTCGACGGTCGTGAATGCCGGCCAGTTCAGGTGCGTCCCGTACTCGGAGCCGAGCAGCTCCCGCACGGAGTCCATCGAGGCCTCTCCGCGCTCCTGGGTGGTGATCCCGGCGATCACCGGCCACGCCTGGTGCTCCAGGAAGATCCGACCCTCCTCGTTCTCGTGCGAGCCGATCCGGACCCCGTCGCGGGTGTAGCCACGGATCCACCAGGCCCCGTCCCAGAGCTGCTCGTCGGCGACCCTCGTGATCCGGTCGAGCTCGGCGGTGTAGCGCGCCACGTCGTCGGTGCGGCCGAGCCCCTCGGCCACCTCCACGAACGCGCGGATCGCCCACGCGTGCAGGAACGTCACCAGGGAGGTCTCGCCCCCGCCGAGGTTCAGGCAGTCGTTCCAGTCCGCGCGCAGGCCCAGGGCCACGCCGTTGGCCCCGACCTGCGCGGAGGAGAAGTCCAGCGCCGCCCTCAGGTGCTCGTACACCGTGGCCGGGGTGCCCTCGGCGAAGGGCACCTCGAGGTCGAGGAACGCCAGGTCCCCGGTCTCCCTGACGTACTCCACGACGGAGGGGACGAGCCACAGGTGCGAGTCCGAGGAGGTGTCCTCCAGCCCATGGATCAGCGAGGATCCCGCCGGCGTGGGCACGACCGTCGGCGAGGGGATGTCGGGCAACGGCTCGGCGTCCGGATCGAAGGCCTTGGGATCGAACAGGTGCAACCCGTAGCCGGCCTCCGTCTGGGCGCGCAGCAGCTCCATGATCCGTGCGCGCGTCCTGATGGGGTTGGAGTGGATGACGCTCATGACGTCCTGCGCGGTGTCCCGGTAGCCGAGACCGGTACGCCCACCCACCTCGACGAAGGAGGCGAAGCGCGACCACTGCACGCAGGTCTCGGCCTGCAGCAGCGTCCACGTGTTGATCATCGTGTCCATGCCCTCGTGGGGCGTCCGGATGCGCAGGGCGTCCTGCTTGGCCCGCCAGTGGGCGCCCAGCCGGGCGAACTCGGCGTCGGTGGTCGCGAGGTCGGCGTACTTGGCCTGCATGGCGCGGCCGACCTCGTCGCGGGTCCCGTGGCCCAGCACGTACACGAGGCGCGCGGTCTCGCCCGGGGCGAGCTTCACCGTGTGGAACAGCGATCCGCAGTGGTTCTGCGTGGTCGAGCTCCGGTTCGACCCGTGGCCGCGCTCGACGGCGATGGGGTTGGTCTCGGTCCGGTAGGTCCCGATGAAGCTGTCCCGCAGCGAGTCGTAGGAGTCCGGCTGCCGGCTCGACGCGAAGTAGTGCGCGGTCCACGGCTCGTAGTGGAAGTCGTACTCGATGATCCCGTCGGCGAAGGACGACCCGGAGGCGTAGAGCGACATCTGCAGGTTCTGGTTGTCGATCGTGATGGTGTGGAAGCTGAACTCCACATACGTCGCCAGCGTCAGGGTGCGCTCGGCGTCACCGGTGTTGGTGACCCGCACGTCCCACACCTCGACCGCGTCGTCGAGTGGGACGAAGATCGTCTGGGTGGCGTCGATCCCCCGGTAGGAGGACTCGAACCGCGAGTAGCCCATCCCGTGGGCGGCGGTGTACCGCGCGCCGCCCTCGACCCCGTCGGCCGCCAACGGCTTGCCGACGGGCTGCCATGACACCGACCAGTAGTCGCCGTCGGCGTCGTCGCGCAGGTAGACGTAGTGCCCGGGGCGGTCCAGCGGGACGCCGTTCGGGCGGAACCTCGTGACCCGGCCGCTCTGCGGGGACCGGTAGTAGGAGTACCCGCCGGCGTTGTGGGACAGGACCACGCAGTAGTCCTTGCTGCCCAGGTAGTTCGTGAACGAGACGGGGACATCCGGACGGTCGATGACGTACTCGTCGCGTGCAGTGTCGAAGTGCCCGTAGCGCATGGCGTGGTCCTCGTCCGTGGGTCAGGTCAGGATGGTCGGTCGGTGGCGGGCCGGGCCTCAGCCGGCGGTCACGAAGCCGCGGAGCCAGGCGAGCAGCTCCTCGGCCTTCTCCGGCGAGTCGGCCTCGACGAACAGGCGCAGCGCGGGCTCGGTGCCCGAGAAGCGCAGCAACGCCCAGTTGTCGTTGTCGAGCAGGATCTTCGTCCCGTCGAGATGGGAGACGCCGATGACGGGGTACGGGCCGATGTGGGTCAGGGGCTCGGCCTCGAGCCGCCGCGGCACGGCGACGCGCATCTCGGGGGTCGCGGCCACGCTCTCGTCCTTGGCGTACAGCCGACCGGTGATCTCGTACACCATCTCGCGCAGCTCGCTGATCCGCTTGCCCGTCCGGGCCAGCATCTCGACGACGAGGGCGCACGCGAAGATGCCGTCCTTGCCCTTGATCCAGCCGCGGATCGTCAGGCCGCCGGAGGACTCGCCGCCGAGCACCGCTCCGATCTCGTCCATGCCGGCAGTGACGTACTTGAACCCCACCCGGCACTCCCGGGACTCCTCCCCGAAGTGGGCGGCGAGCCGATCGAGGAGGTGCGTCGTGGCCAGGTTGCGGACCACGCCGCCCGTCTCGCCGCGGACCTCGTGCAGGTACCAGTACAGGAGCAGCAGCAGGTCGTTGGTGGAGACGTACTCCCCCTGCTCGTCAACGATGCCGATCCGGTCGGAGTCCCCATCGGTGGCCAGGCCGAGGTCGTAGCGGCCGTTGCCGTGGGTGATCATCCCGATCAGCGCGGACAGCCGCTCGAGGTCGGGTGCCGGCGCGATCCCGCCGAACAGCGGGTTGTGCGCGGCGTGGATGAACTCCGTGCGCACCCGCATGTCGTTGAGGATCATCCCCAGGGTCAGCTGACTGGTGCCGTACATCGGGTCGACGATCACGTTCAGGTCGGCGTCGCGCGCGGCGTCCACGTCGATGATGGCCTCGATCGCGTCCACGTACGGCGTGGTCAGCGCACGCTCGACCACCATCCCGGAGCGCCGGGCGAGGTCGATGTCCAGGGTGATGACGTCGTCGACGGTCATGGCGTTGGCCTCGTCCTGGAAGCGGTCGGTCTCCTCATCCAGCGGCAGCGAACCATCGGCCCGGAACACCTTCATCCCGTTCCACTCCGGCGGGTTGTGGCTCGAGGTGATGATCACCCCGTAGGCGGCGCCCAGGTGCGGGGCGGCGAAGGTGACCAGGGGCGTGGGCACGTCGTCGGGCAGCAGGACCACCGGGATGTTGTTGCCCGCGAACACCTCCGCCGCGGCGACCGCCGAGTCACGGGACAGGAACCGGCGGTCCCCGCCGATCACGATGGGTTGGGAGTCCAGCTCCCGGCGGATGGTCTCGTTCGCGATCGCCTGGCAGAGCCGCCGGACGTTCGCCAGCGTGTAGCCCTCGCCGATGACCGCGCGCCAGCCGCCCGTGCCGAACACGATCTTCGTGTCGGTGTTCTTCTTCGGCACGAACAGCCGCTTGAGGACGATGTCCTCGGCAACCGCGAGCTCCCCCGGGGTGTTGATGCCCTGGACCTCGTCCGGGTCGTGGATCTGGTAGCTGTGCACCCGACCACCCGAGCTGATCACCCTTCGGGCGAGGTCGGTCAGCCGGTGCTCGCCGGCCGCGGCCATGGTCGCCAGCGTCCCGAGGAAGAGGCTGGGGGTGGCCACGTATCCCCCGACGTTCACCTCCCGGATCTCGTCGTGCTCGGAGGTCTGGTCGGG
This sequence comes from uncultured Actinomycetes bacterium, assembly GCA_963700475.1. Taxonomy (GTDB): domain Bacteria; phylum Actinomycetota; class Actinomycetes; order S36-B12; family CAIYMF01; genus Prado023. The sequence goes on along the minus strand of CAVOXR010000008.1, from coordinate 200,899 downwards.
GCCCTCGACGATCGCCGCGATCCGGCCGTCCTCGCGCACGACACGCCCGTAGGTCGGGTCCGGGTCGTCAACGACGGCGGTCAGGATCGACAGGTCCGCTCCCTTGAGCCGGTGCCGGGTGAACAGCCCCAGCAGCGACTCCGGACGCAGCAGGGGGGTGTCGGCATAGGTGACGAGCACCTGCTCGGTGTCCGACAGCAGGTACCCGAGGCCCAGGAGGGCAGCGTCGCCCGTACCCAGGGGCGCGTCCTGGACCACATACGTGACCTCCGAGCCCAGCAGCCCCCGGATCGCGGTGTCGTCGCGGGAGACGACGACCACGATGCGGGCCGGATCCACGACGGTGCGGACGTTCTCGACGGCCAGCTGGACCACCGTGGAGTCACCGAGCGGCCTGGTCAGCAGCTCCCGGGACTCGGGATCGGAACCAGCGGCCAGCAGGACCGCAGCCCGGACTCGGCGCGGGCGCGAGGAGTTCGTGCCCCGCCCGTGTGAGCCACCTGTCATCCCTTCACACCGCCCTCGAGCGCGCCGCGCTGGATGCGGCCCTGGACGATGACGAAGAAGATGATCACCGGCATCGCGAACAGCACCGACCCGGCCATCAGGCCACCCCAGTCGATCGCCTTCTGACCGCCCTGGAAGGACGTCAGCCAGACCGGCAGCGTCTGCTTCTTCTGGTCCAGCAGGATCACGTTGGCCAGGATGAACTCGTTCCACGCCATGACGAACGCGAACACCGACGTGGACACCAGGCCCGGGGCGATCAGCGGGAACAGGATCTTGCGGAACGCCTGCCCCTGGCTGCAGCCGTCGATCATCGCCGCCTCCTCGAGGTCCTTGGGCACGTTGGCGATGAACCCACGCAGCGTCCAGATCGTGAACGGCAGGACGAAGGCCAGGTAGGCGACCATCACACCGGTGAGCTGGTTGACCAGCCCGGCCGCGTTGAGCAGCACGAACATCGAGATGAGCAGCGCCTCGAAGGGCACCATCTGCACGGCCAGGAGCATGACGATGTACGCCTTGCGGCCCTTGAAGTTGAACCGTGCCACGGCGGTGGCCGCGAGGAAGGCCACCAGCATCGACAGGATCACCACCACGACCGTGACGATCAGGGAGTTCCTGGCGTAGTTGAAGAAGTCCTTGTCGTTGATGACCCGGTAGTAGTTGTCCAGGGTCGCCGGGATCGGCAGGAACTTCGGCGTCGGCAGGAAGAAGTCCGCGCGCGGCTTGAACGAGGAGATGACCATCCAGTACACCGGGAAGACCATGAACACGGTCAGGATGATCGCCAGGGTGTTGGCGACGAAGCCGCCCTTCTTGTTGATCATGATGCCTCGTCGATCTGCTTGATCATGCGCCGGATGTAGATGACGGAGAAGACCAGCAGCATCAGCACCATGACGACGCCGATGGCTGCGCCCACCCCGAAGTTGTTGGCGGAGAAGGATGTCCGGTAGGCGTACAGCGCCAGCAGGTCGGTCTCCCGGGCGATGCCGCCGGACTTCTGCAGGATGTAGATCTGGGTGAAGACCCGGAAGTCCCAGATCGTGGACAGCGCGAACAGGATCAGGAAGATCGGGGCCAGCTGCGGCACCGTGAGCCTCCAGAACTGCGTCCAGCGGCCGGCCCCGTCCAGGGACGCCGCCTCATAGATCTCGTTGGGCACCTGCGTCAGGCCGGCGAAGAGGGTCAGGGCGACGAAGGGGATCGCAGCCCACACCACGATCAGGGCCGCCAGGGACAGCAACGACAGCGGTTGGGCCAGCCAGGAGTAGCCCTCGAACTGCTCGAAGCCCAGCGACACCAGTGCCCAGTTGACCACCCCGAACTCCGTGTCGAAGAGGAACTGCCAGGTCTGGGTCGCGGTCACCGCCGGGGTCGCCCAGGCCAGGAGCAGCCCGACCAGGACGGTCAGGCGCATCTTGCTGCCCAGCCTGTTGAGCAGGAGCGCTACCAGCGTGCCCAGGATCATGGTGGCCCCGACACAGACCGCCGTGAACACGATGGTGCGCCACGACGACGGTCCAGAAGAACGGGTCGGAGAACAGCTTGGTGTAGTTCTCGAAGTTGTTCCAGGACTCCGTGCCACGGGTGATGTTCTTGAGCTTGGCCTCCTGCAGCGACAGCACCACCATCTTCACGATGGGGTAGGCCAGGACGGCCAGCAGGATCGCCGAGGCGGGCAGCAGGAACCAGAACGCCAGCCTGTTGCGCTTCGGCTCGATGTCTGCCGGAGCCCCGGCCATGTCAACCTCGATCACGTCCGGTGCTTCAACGTTGCTCACTCACACCATCTCCCTCGTCATCAGACGATCCCTTCAGTGGCCATACCGTGGCTGGTCAGGCCGATGGCCCGGGGAGCATGCTGCTCGCCCGGGCCATCGGATGCTCGGTCGGGCAGATCAGCCGTTCAGGATGGACGTGATCTGCTCGGAGGCGCTGGCAGTGGCCTCCTCGACGGTCGCGGCGTCGCTGAAGATCTTCACCAGCATGTCCTGCAGGACCTGCGAGGACTCGACGTTGGCCCAGTTCGGGGTCACCGGGGTGAACCGCGAGTTGGTGGATGCCTGGTCGGCGACCTCGAGGAACTCATTGCCCTGGTGGCCGACGAACGCGCCCTCCTGGTTCGGGATGACGCCACCCTCCTTGGCCAGCTGGGTCTGGGTCTCGAGACCGGTCAGGATCTTCATCCACTCGACAGCAAGGCCCTGGTTGGCGCTCTTCGCCGAGACAGCGAGGTCCGAGCCACCGAAGAAGACGGGCGACGTTGAGCCTGCTGCGGTGCCCGGCAGCGCGAAGACCCCGATGTTGCCCTCCATGTCGCCGGTGTTCAGCGCGCCGGGGGCCCACCAGGAGTCGATCATCATGCCGACGTTGCCGGTGTTGAAGGCGTCCATGTTCTTGGTCTCGTCGCCATCGACGGGAGCCTTGGAGTAGTTGTTCACCAGGCCCTTGAGGGTGGTCAGGCCCGCGACTGCGGCCGGCTGGTCGAGGGTGCCGGTCCAGGTGTCTCCGTCCTGCTCGGCGATCTCGCCGCCGGCGTCCCACACGAACGGCACGGCGCCGTACCAGTACTTGCCCGGGAAGTAGAAGGCCGAGTACTTGGAGTTGTCGGCATTGGCCTTCTGCAGCTTCTCGGCAGCAGCGTTGAGCTCCTCGAGGGAGGTCGGGACGTCAACGCCCGCGTCCTTGAACTGCTCCTTGTTGTAGACCACGATGCGCACGCCACCGTAGTAGGGGATGCCGTAGCGGCTGCCGTCGAGCTCACCGGAGGGCTGCAGGCCCGGCAGCATGCCGTCGACCTTGAAGTCACCGGCGGAGGCGGTCAGGTCGGCCAGCAGGCCGGCGTCGGAGTACTTGGCGGTGAGGCTGTTGCCGATCTCGACGACGTCCGGGGTGGAATCGGTGCCAAGAGAGGTGGTCAGCTTGTCCTGGATCCCGCCCCACTGCTGGAGCTCGACCTCAACGTCCACGTTGGGGTAGGTCTCCTTGAACTGCGCGTTGACCGAGTCGATCACGCTCTGCGGCTGGCTGCCGTCCATCAGCCACACCTTCAGGGTGCCAGTGGCGTCCGCCGCGGGCACCGAGGGTGCGGTATCGGTGGCGGTCTCGGACGAGCCGCTCGAGCAGGCGGTGAGGGTCAGGCCCGCGGCGGCCAGCGCCACGATTCCGGTGCGGAACTTCATCGAATCCCCTTCGGGTGTGAGGTGTGTCTTGGGCTTCCTACGCTGCCCGGCCAGGTCGGCGGGGCGTCACGGAGGATTCAAGCCGATGGGGAATCCCCACTTGGCCGGATTCGGCAACAGAACAATCACGGAAGCCGGCATTCGATAACGATCCGGTAACGCGGGCCGATCGCAATCCGGGCATCCCCGGGCGCACCCCCCATAACCGGTGCGACTTGCGCCGGACCCAGCCGGGCGCGACCCTTGGAGCATGTGGCTCCAGTCCCGCCGTCGTGGCATCCCTGTGTCCCCCGAGCAGGCCCTGCCCGGCCGCCCCGACTACGACTACCCACTGGCCCGCGTGCACGACGTGTTGGGCACATCCATGCTGGGGCCGTTCCCCGCCGGGGTCGTGACCCTCTACCTGGGGATGGGCTGCTTCTGGGGCGCGGAGAAGCGCCTGTGGCAGCTGCCCGGGGTCCACACCACGGCCGCCGGATACCAGGGCGGGTCCACGCCGCACCCCACCTACAGCGAGACCTGCACCGCGATGACCGGGCACGCCGAGATGGTGATGGTCGCCTACGACCCCACCGTGGTCTCGACGATCGACGTGCTGCGCGTGTTCTGGGAGAACCACGACCCAACCCAGGGGATGCGCCAGGGCAACGACGTGGGCAGCCAGTACCGCAGCGCGGTCTTCTGGAGCACGCACGAGCAGCAGACGCTGGTCGAGCGCAGCGCCGCGGCCTATGACGAGGTCCTGCGCGCCGAGGGGTTCGACCCGATCACCACCGAGCTCGGCGCCGCCCTTCAGGACGGCGAGGTCGTCCGGCCCTTCTACTACGCCGAGGCCTACCACCAGCAGTACCTGCACAAGAACCCGCACGGCTACGACTGCCACGCCCACACCGGCATCCTGTTGCCGGAGATCGAATGACCCGGGGGATCTCCCGCCGCTCAGCGGCCTGGGGCAGCGGGGGGATGGCGGGGGCGGTCGCGGCCAGTCTGGGGGTGCTTGCGGCCCAGGCGCGGGCGGTCAGGCGCGACATCGGTCCGCAGCAAGGGGTGCCGCCGTACCAGGACGGACGCTTCGGCCCGCCCAGGGCCACGTCCATCCGCCTGGCCGTGCTCGGCGACTCGGTGGCTGCTGGGCTGGGTGCGGACAGCGCCGCGGACACGGTCGCCGGGGTCCTCGTGCGCGCCGTGGTGGAGGCTGGCCGTCGCCCCGTGACCATGACCAACCATGCCGTCGTGGGCGCCAAGTCGGCTGATCTCGATCGGCAGGTGACCCGCTGCCTGAGTGCGCGGCCCCACGTTGCCGTCATCATCATCGGGGCCAACGACGTGACCCACCTCGTGCCCAGGGCGCAGGCCGCGCGCCGCCTCGAGACGGCGATCGCCAGGCTGGTCGACGCGGGCACGTCCGTCGTGATCGGCACCTGCCCGGACCTTGGGACCGTGCGCCCCGTCGGACCGCCGCTGCGCTGGGTGGCTCGGGAGAGGTCGCGGTCGCTGGCCGCCGCGCAGCGCCGCGTCGCCCTGAGGACCGGTGCGGTCCCGGTGAACCTGTACGACCTCCTGGGCCCGGAGTTCGAGGCCAACGCCGAGGCCTTCTTCGGCCCCGACCGCTTCCACCCCTCGAGCATGGGCTACCGGAGGATCGGCGCCACCCTGGTGCCACCCGTGCTGGCGGCGCTGAACCTGGAACCCCGACGCGGGCTCAGGGAGATCACGGCCGGGCCCTCCTGAGAGGCTCGACGGCGCCACTCGCAGCGTGGGTCACAGCGACTGTCGCAGGGCGATGAGGCCCTCGACCCCGCGCCGGCAGGCCTCGGCCGAGGCGTCACCGCGTCGTTCGGCAACCTCCTCGGCGAGGTCCTGGGCGCATACGGCCAGGACGTCACCTGCGGCCGGATCGCCCAGCTCCGGCAGGCGCTGGAGGGGACGCCCCGCCAACGCGAATGACGAGTCGGCCAGCTCCTGGGCGAGGTCGAACGCGGCCCGAGCCCGGCTGCGTCCGTCCGGCAGGAGCGCCGCCAGACGGACCAGGGACAGGGACCGAAGCCGGTCGCAGGTCCGCGAGGCTTCGAGGATCAGGCGTTCGGGATCCTCCGGTGCAGGGGTCGGATCAAGCAGGCTCACCCCGGCACGGTATCCGGTACGGGGGTTCGGTGGCACCGCACCCACCGGGAGCGTTACGGTAGGACCAGAACGTCGGCCAAGAGGAGATGCCCATGACCCTGCACCACTCCGAGGAGACCCACCAGCTGCTTGTCGAGCGCGTCCCTGAGGCGACCGGCAAGCCGATGAAGGAGTGGTTCGTCGTGGTCGAGGAAGGCCCGTCCTTCACTCGTTTCGATGACCGGGTGAACTGGCTGCGCGACGAGCATGAGCTGTCCCACGGCTACGCGACCGCGATCATCCACGAGATGGACAAGACCAAGGCCGCACGCCGGGTCCAGTAGGACCCTCCCGCACTCACCCGGGGGCGCGCCACCCGCGCGCGTCCCATCCCATGCCCTGCAGCCCCGCGCTGCGGGGCATGGTTGCGTTCGGGGTCCGCAGCGCCCCCACACCCCGGGCTGCTCTAGGGTCTCAGGCATGCGCTTCGACGAGTTCGACCTGACGATGACCGACGGCGTCGCCGTGCACGTCCGCCGATGGCGCCCCGACGGCGAGCCTCGGGCGGTCGTCCAGGTCGCCCACGGGATGGCCGAGCACTCCGGGCGCTACGCGCGGCTGGCCGCTGTCCTGGTCGGGGCCGGCTACGCCGTGTGGGCCCACGACCACCGCGGCCACGGCCTGACTGCGCGCAGCGACGATGACCTCGGGCACTTCGCCGACGAGGACGGCTTCGAACGTGTCGTCGGCGACCTGCTCGCGGTTCGTGCCGAGCTGGAGCACGAGGGTCAGGATGGTGCCGGCCGCAACGTGGCCCTGTTCGCCCACAGCATGGGCTCGTTCATCGCCCAGGCCGCGCTGGCGCTGCACCCGCCGTCCCAGTGGGATTCGGTGATCCTCGCTGGGTCGGACGCCCCCGGCGGGCTGAGCTACGAGGCCTTCCTGCAGGCGGCCAAGGTCGAACGCCGCCTCCACGGCCCACGCGGACGCAGCACCACGTTGCACAACCTGGCCTTCGGCCCGTACAACCTCGCGTTCCGGCCCACACGCACGGATTCCGACTGGCTGTCGCGTGACTCCGCCGAGGTCGATGCCTTCCTCGCCGATCCACGGACCGGCTTCAACCTGACCAACCAGGCGTGGGTGGACTTCATCGGCGGGCGGGAGCATGTGGCCCACACCGGGTTCAACGCCATCCACCCCAAGGACCTGCCCATCCTGCTCCTCGCCGGGGACAACGACCCGGTAGGGCGAAAGGGCAAGGGCGTTCGCGAGCTGGCAGATCAGCTGGGGGCGGCGGGGATGGGTGATGTCGAGGTCCGGCTCTACCCCGGCGCGCGCCACGAGGTGATCAACGAGACCAACCGGGACGAGGTCCAGGCCGAGGTACTGGCGTTCCTCGAGCGCACGATCGGCTGAGCGGCCGCTCCATCCCGCAGCACGAAACGCACCGGGCCCCACAGCGAGGTGCTGCAGGGCCCGGTGCGTGTGTGCGGTCAGTCGCGACCGGAGGCGATGATCGCCAGCAGACGCAGGATCTCCAGGTACAGCCAGATCAGCGTCACCAGGAGGCCGAAGGACATCCGCCAGGACTCACGCTCCGGCAGGCCCATCTTCACGCCGCGCTCGATCGAGTCGAAGTCCAGCATGAGGCTGAAGGCAGCAAGGACGACCGCGAAGGCGCACAGGATCAACCCGAGCGTGCCCACGCCGTAGAAGCCCCAGCCGCCGCCGACGCCGAAGAACGACGAGATGAGCGACATCACCGCGATCGCAAGGTACGAGACCATCGCGACCATCATGATCTTCTTGAAGCGGCCGTCGACCTTGACCAGGCGGCTCCTGTAGAGCGCGAGCATCACGACGAACGCCACGATCGTGCCGATGACCGCCTGGGAGACCAGGCCCTCGTATCCACTGCCCTGCGCCCACTGGTCGTAGACGTAGCTGATGCCACCGAGGAAGACGCCCTCCGCGGCCGCGTACGCCAGGATCAGCGGCGGGCTGACGACCTTCTTGAAGGCGTTGGCCAGGCCCAGGCCGAGGCCCACGAACATGGCACCCAGGTAGAGCCACGGCATCGTGGGCGCGAGGTTCCAGCCGATCACCGCGAACGGGATCAGGACCGCGATCGAGATGCCCGTGCGCACGATGACGTCGTCCATCGACATCTTGTTCGTGATGGGCTCGTACACCGACCCGGTGGGCGGGCCCATGGGAACCGGCGGCGGGACCTGCCCCGGCACCTGGCCGTACGGCGCCTGCGGGTAGGGCTGCTGGCGGTACGGCTGCTGGGGGTACGGCTGCCCGACGGGAGCCTGACCGGCCTGCTGACCCGCCTGGCCGTAGGCCTGCACCCCTTCTGCGTAGGCGAAGCCACTCTGGCCGGACGTCTGCTCGTCGAGCCGGTGGAAGATGGGGTTCTTGTTGTTCATCGTGTGTGTTCGACCTCCACGTCGAAAAGTCCGCATCGCCCGTGCTGGGCGATGCATCCACTGAACCACATAACGCGCGATTCGGCATGTTCCTTCCCCCCGGACGCCCACTTCACACCCCGCACGCATGCATGTGATGCGCGAGTCGCAGGTTCACCAATCCGAAATGTCCGATTTCATGAGCACGGGCAATCTCAGCGCCCAAACCCTCTGGCGCCCGACTCAGGGATCGATCCGTCACCCTGCGCGGCTCAAGCCACCTCGCATGAGGACAGCTGTAAGTGGAAATCGGGGTCCGCGGACGAGGGGGCCTTTCGACCCTTACCGAGCCAACGTGGACGCGCGTGAAATGGAACAGGTTGAACCTTCCGATGGAATGGGGGCCGAAGTGAGGAGATTCGGGAGAGCGCTGACCGTCGCGAGCGTCACGTGCCTACTGCTAATGGGCGTGGTGCCGTCTGCGAACGCGGTCGTCTTGACGGGAATGGTTCAGGTTTCGGTTGGGGATTCGTCCACCTGTGCCCTGATGGCTGATGGCTCAGTCAGGTGTTGGGGGGACAACACCTATGGCCAACTCGGTGATGGCTCGACGACGAATAGCCCTTGGCCGGTTGCGGTGGCGGGCCTTTCCGGTGCTGTGGCTGTCTCGACCGGCGGTCGGCATGCCTGCGCGCTTCTCAGCGATAAGTCGGTGAGGTGCTGGGGCTATAACCGTTGGGGTGAGCTGGGAGACAACACGACTATCGACAGGCTGACGCCAGTCCCGGTGTGGGGCTTGAAGACGGCTGCGGCGATCTCTGCTGGCGGCGACCACACATGCGCCCTTCTCGGCGACGGAACCGCGAGTTGCTGGGGGTACAACGCGTACGGCCAGTTGGGAGATGGCTCGGCGACCGACCATTGGCTTCCCGCCGCTGTGTTCGGCGTGTCGCAAGCTGTGTCAATTTCTGCGGGGGGCCTGCACACATGCGCTCTCCTACTGGATGGGACCGCGACCTGCTGGGGAGTGAACACATATGGTCAATTGGGCGACGGCTCGACGACGGAGCGCCGTACCCCGGTTGCTGTGTCGTACCTGGCGGGGGCTGTGGCGATCTCAGCTGGCCATTACGCCACCTGCGCTGTGATCGACGGCGGAACGGCCGCGTGTTGGGGAAGCAACTTGTTTGGCACTTTGGGCGATGGGACGACGACGGATCGCCCCTTCCCGACTCTGGTGTCCGGGCTTTCGGGAGCCGTGAAGATCGACACGGACGGCATGAGTTCCTGTGCCCTGCTGTCGGACGGCACAGTCAAGTGCTGGGGGTGGGGGGCCGTTGGTCAATTGGGTAACGGGCTCACGTTGGACCGCTTGACCCCAGTCTCCGTTTCGAATCTGACAGGGGCTGTGTCGATTTCGTCGTCCATGCATGCCTGCTCACTGCTCACCAATGGGTCGAGTGCGTGCTGGGGCAGAAATCTCAGTGGCGAGGTGGGCGACGGAACGACCCTCGACAGGTGGACCCCGGTTCAGGTCGTCATCGGACCCCCGCAAGCCCCGCAAGGCGTATCGGCGGTGGCTGGCAACGGAGAGGCCCTCATCTCGTGGACGACGCCACCGAACAATGGAGGCTCCCCGATCACCGGCTACACGGCGATGTCAACCCCGAGCTCCCGGACCTGCACCACTACAGGTGGGCTGTCCTGCGTTATCGGTGGCCTCGTCAACGGGACGGCGTACACGTTCACGGTCAAGGCGACCAACAGCGTCGGCGATTCCGCATGGTCAGTCGCTTCACAGGCCGTGACGCCCACCGCTCCTCCGCCGACGTCACCCCCACCCGCCTCACCTCCGCCCAGTTCACCGCCGCCAACGTCACCTACATACACCCCACTCCCGCTACCCGTGGTGGTGGCGACTCCGGCCGTGCCGACTGTGACGGTGAGCGTCAGAGCGGTCGACGGCGGGAACAAGGTCTACATCAACGTGAACCCGAACAAGGGCTCCGGCTACTGGACATTCAAAGTCCAGAAGCGCACAAGTACTGGGTCGTGGAAGACGCTGACGACCACATACAAGACGTACGGCAAGGGAGAGACTCGAACCCTGGACTTCAAGAGAGGCACCTATCGGGTTGAAGTCAAGGCCAAGTACGGCTATCAAGGCACGACCTCGGCGGCGGTCTACCTCAAGAAGTAGCGGCGGCGGAAGTGAGCGCATCGTAGAAGGCCACGCCGCGACTTGCACGATCCGACTTATGTGAACTCCTTCGTGAACATGCATGAGTTCAGGTATAGGTGCCCCCGGTGGGACTCGAACCCACACTCGGGCGGTTTTAAGCCGCCTGCCTCTGCCAATTGGGCTACGGGGGCCGGTCCCGAGGGTCCGACCGGCTCAAAGGTACGTCGTACGGGCGTGGATCGCGTGCGCCCCGGCCACCCGGTCGAGGAACAGCAGCCCATCGAGGTGGTCGATCTCGTGCTGCAGCGCCCGAGCCTCGAAGGCATCCGTGGTCACGGTGACCACCTCACCCGATCCGGGGAGAGCGCCGGACACCGTCATCCGGGTGGCGCGGCGCACGTCGCCGGTGAAGTCGGGAACGGACATGCACCCCTCGCGCCCCTTCTCGTTGCGCGACGAGGACACCACGACCGGGTTCACGAGCACGAACGTCCCATGGGACGTGCGCGCCTTGGGGTGCCGGGACACGTCGAGGCTGAAGACCCGCCATCCGACCCCGACCTGATTGGCAGCCAGGCCGACGCACCCGGGCGAGACGCGCATGGTGGCGATCAGGTCCGCGGCGAGCTGGATGACGTCCGGATCGGTGGGGTCGACCTCGGTGCAGCGGGTGTCCAGGACCGAGTGCGGGGCGGCCACAACGGGAAGGACCCGCCCAGCCGGCAGCTCGGGCATGGGCAGCCGCAGGGCGACGGGCAGATCCTCCATGGCCGCTAGAGGACGTCGGAGTCAGCGGGACGCAGCGATACCCCGACGCCCAGGTTCCGCCCCGCCTCGGACAGCTGCGATCCGAGTGCGACCACGTCGACGCCCGGCGGAAGGCTCACCTCGGCGATGAGCAGGTACAGCCCGCCCTGGCCCAGTCGCGTGGACAGGTCGGTGATGTTCCCACCGTGCTTGGCCAGGGTCGAGGTCACGCCGGCCACGATGCCCGGTCGATCGGCGCCGTGGACGCTCAGCACGTACCCGGGCTCACTCGTTGCAGGCTCCTCCGGACCGACCGGCAGCACGGACACCACCAGCCCATCAGCACCCAGGTGGGCCAGCCGGGCACCGAGGTCCTCGGCGGTGGCGTCGATGTCGACGATCAGCGTCCAGGTGAAGTGCCCGCGCAGCAACGTCATCGAGGAGTCCTCGAGATTGCCTCCCAGATCGGCCAGGACGCCGGTAACCTCGGCAATGATGCCCGGGCGATCCCGGCCGATGACGGTGACGGCAAGGCTTGGCATGAGCACAGCCTACGGGTGCAGGGAGGGCGCGGATGGACCCCCTGATCATCTTCGCCTGCATCTTCGTCCCGACGTTCGCGCTCAACCTGCTCGGCGCAGGGCGCGACGAGATCCTGTTCGAGACCAGGCCGAAGACCAGCCGATGGGTGGTCCTGCTCTTCATGGCTCTGGCCGTGATCGCCCTGCTGCTGGTGGGGCTGCCCCCCTCGTGGGCAGTCGCGCTGGTACTGCCTGGCCCGCTTGCCTCAGCCCTCGGCGACTGGATCGGAAGTGGGGACTGGATCGTCCTTCGCCACCGGATCGAGCGGCTGTTCGGCCGCCGCGACTGACCACGCCACGCCATCGAGGATGTCGTGCTCGCTGACGAGCACCTCGGCCGCCCCCGACGCGTCCATGATCCGGCGCAGCACGAGCGCCCCTGCCCCGATCACGTCCACACGACCCGGGTGCATGACCGCCAGGGCTGCCCGCTGCGCGCGGGTCATCGACAGGAGCTCGTCGCTGACGCGCCGGACGTCGAGGGCTGAGATGCGACTGTGGTGGATGACGGACGCGTCGTAGGCCGGCAGGCCCAGGGCGAGGGCCGCGACAGTCGTCACGGAGCCGGCGAGCCCGACGAGTGTGGCCGCTTCCGCGAACGGGACCACCGCGCCGGCCCGTGCGATCGCGGCGTCGATGTCGGCTGTCGCCGACGCGACCTGCGCTGGCGTCGGCGGGTCGGCGGCGAGGTGGCGCTCGGTCATCCGCACGCAGCCGATGTCCACGCTCGTCCGGTGGGTCGGGTGCCCGGATCCGAGCACGAACTCCGTGGAGCCGCCGCCGATGTCCACGACCAGGTACGGCGCCCGGGCGTCGGCGGGGATGCCCGTGGTGGCGCCGACGAACGACAGCGCGCCCTCCTCCTCGCCGCTGATCACCTCCGGCTCCACGCCCAGGATGCCCGCGACCCCGGCGATGAACTCCGCACGGTTGGACACGTCGCGGGAGGCGGACGTGGCCACGAACCGCAGCGCGGGGCTCCCCGCCTCGAGCAGGAGGTCGGCGTAGTCGCGGCAGGCGGCGAACGTGCGCTCCAGGGCCGCCGGGGCGAACGTCCCGGTCGCGTCCACCCCCTCACCGAGGCGCACCACGACCATCTCCCGCACCACGTCGGTGGCCGTACCGGCCGTCGGGTCGACGTCGGCGATCAGCAGCCGGATCGAGTTCGTCCCGCAGTCGATGGCGGCTGCCCGATGGGTGGTCATGAGGTCCCGGGGACGCACCCGGAGGGCGTGCCGCCCCACGCCGAGCCGGGCCTGATGCCCCGCTCGGCCAGGATCGCCAGCGCCTCATCGCCCAACGGGTTCACGCCCGGGCCGACGGCCAGGGAGTGCGCCACGAGCACGTGCAGGCACTTGACCCGGTCGGGCATCCCTCCCGCGCTGATGCCCGCGATGTGCTCCACGTGCCCGAGCTGCTCCCGCTCGGCCAGGTAGCTCTCGTGGGCCGCGCGGTACGCGGCGGCCAGGTCGGGGTCGGCGGCCAGCCGGTCGGCCATCTCGCGCATGACCCCGTCGGCCTCAAGGGTGCCGATCGCGCTGGTGACTCGGGGGCAGGTCAGGTAGTACAGGGTCGGGAACGGCGTGCCATCGGGCAGCTGTGGCTCGGTCTTCAGCACATCCGGCCGGCTGCACGAGCACCGGTGCGCCACCGCCCGGACCGCACGGACAGGCCGGCCCAGCTGGGCTGCCACCGCATCGAGGTCCTCCTGGCTGACTGGCTGCCCCGGACTGCCGGGATCCTCAGCAGTCACCGGCCGTAGCTCTCCGCCGGCTGGGCGGGTGCGGGGGCGGGCGGCGGGCTCTTCTTGGCCGGGTCGGCGGCCTGCTCCACGGTGGTCCAGACCGCGCTCCACCACGGCCCGCCCTTGGGGGCGGCAGCCATCGGTCGGGTCTGGGTGGTCTCCGGGGCGGCGGCGGTCTCCTCGGTCAGGACCACGTAACCGACCTCGCCGGGCCGGACGAAGTGCAGCCGCGATCGGGCCTGGGCCTCGATGTAGGCCTCGTCCTTCCAGCGCTCGTGCGCGGCCTCCAGGTCGGCGACCCGCTGCGTGTGCCAGGCGACCTGCGACTCCAGCTCGGAGATCCGCGCTCCCTGGGTGATCCACTCCCGGAAGGGGATGGCCAGGATGGTGATCAGGACGACGACGACGCCCAGTGCGGCCCCCGCGCGAGCGGAGAGCACTGGGCGTCGGACGTCGGGTCGCCGGCCCCGTGGTGCGGGGGATGGGCGGCCGGCTGACATGCCGCCCATCCTCCCACGGTCAGGCGGAGAACCTCGGGAACGCCGAGGCGCCTGCGTAGCGTGCCGCGTCGTCGAGCTCGTCCTCGATGCGCAGCAGCTGGTTGTACTTCGCGACGCGGTCGGAACGTGCCGGCGCGCCGGACTTGATCTGGCCGCAGTTGAACGCGACGGCCAGGTCGGCGATGGTCGAGTCCTCGGTCTCACCCGAGCGGTGGCTCATCATCGTCTTGAAGCCGGCACGGTGCGCGGCCTCGACAGCCTCAGCCGTCTCGGTGAGCGAACCGATCTGGTTGACCTTGACCAGCAGCGCGTTGGCGGTCTTCTCCTCGATGCCACGCATGATGCGGCTGGTGTTGGTGACGTAGTGGTCGTCGCCGACGATCTGCACCTTGGAGCCCAGCTCGGCGGTGATGGCGGTCCAGTCGGCCCACTCGTCCTCGCCCAGGGGGTCCTCGATCGACACGATCGGGAAGTCCGCCACGAGGCCCTTGTAGTACTCGATCATCTGGTCGGTGCTCTTGGCCTGGCCCTCGACGAAGTACTCGTTGGGCTTGACCTCTCCGGAGCCCTTGAGCGCCCGGCCGTAGAACTCCTGGGCCGCCACGTCCATCGCCAGGGCGATGTCGGTGCCGGGCTTGAAGCCGGCCTTCTCGATCGCCTCGACGATGAGCTCGAGAGCGGCGCGGTTGCTGGGCAGGTTCGGGGCGAAGCCGCCCTCGTCGCCCAGGCCGGTCGCGTAGCCCTTGGACTTCAGCACGCCCTTGAGCGCGTGGTAGACCTCAGCGCCCTTGCGCAGCGCCTCGGCGAACGTCTCCGCGCCGATCGGGGCGATCATGAACTCCTGCATGTCGACCGAGGAGTCGGCGTGCGAGCCGCCGTTGATGATGTTCATCATCGGGACGGGCAGCAGGTAGGCGTTCGGGCCACCGAGGTAGCGGAACAGGGGCAGGCCCGCGGACTCGGCAGCCGCCTTGGCCACGGCCAGCGACACACCCAGGATCGCGTTCGCGCCCAGGCGCTCCTTGTTGGCGGTGCCGTCGAGGTCGATCATCGTCTGGTCGATGAGGCGCTGCTCCGAGGCGTCGAAGCCCAGGATCGCCGGGGCGATCTCGTCCTCGACGTTCGCGACGGCCTTCATGACGCCCTTGCCGAGGTAGCGGCCCTTGTCGTTGTCACGCAGCTCGTAGGCCTCGAAGGCACCGGTCGAGGCGCCCGACGGGACACCGGCACGCCCTGTCGCTCCGTCCTCCAGCGCCACCTCGACCTCAATGGTCGGGTTGCCGCGCGAATCGAGGATCTCGCGCGCGATCACGACATCGATACTTGCCACAGGATGCTCCCATCAGGTTGTCGGTCAGGCGGCGGACGCCAATGGCGCTCGCACTGACCGCCACACTACCGACTCCGGCCGTGGCGCTCCTGTTGAGCGAACGCCGGCTCGGGATCGCTCAGGCCGGGCCGGACTCCGCCGCGCGGACCCGCTCGGCGTAGCTGCGCAGGGCACCCCTGAGCGCGGACTCCGGGTCCACGCCGCGGTCGAGCGCCTCGGTGGCCAGGGCGAGCAGGAGGTCGCCCACGCCGTCGGTCCCGACCTCGTCGAGGGCCTGCGCGGCCACCGCCTGGGTGCCCGGCTCGACCGGCGGCAGCTGCACACCGCCGTGAGTCACCCGGTAGTGCATCTTGGCCGCGAGGAGCAGCGCGGGAAGCCCGTTCGGGATGCCGTCGAGGACCGACTCGCGGGACTTCTCGGCCGTCTTGCGCGCCAGCCACACGGACTCGACATGGGCCGCGGAGTCCGCCGTCTCGTCCCCGAACACGTGCGGGTGCCGTGCGATCAGCTTCGCGGAGATCCCGGCCGCGACGTCGTCGATCGACCAGGGGTCGGTCTCATCCTCCTGGGCGATCCGGGAGTGGAACATGACCTGCAGCAGGACGTCCCCGAGCTCCTCGCGCATGGCCGCACGGTCCCCGGTCTCGATCGCCTCGACGGCCTCATGGGCCTCCTCGGTGAGGTACGACACGAGCGACTGATGGGTCTGCTCGGCGTCCCACGGGCACCCGCCGGGTGAGCGCAGGCGGTCCATGACGGCGATGAGCTCGATGAGCGGCTCGCCACTGGGCGTGGGGACGTCGCGGGACCGCGGCTCCTGGACGGCCGGGCCCATCTACTGGGTTGCCTGCTCCCCGACGGACGGCTGGGTCACCGCAGAGCCGGGGATGATCGACAGCTGGGCGTCATCCCAGGTCCCGTAGCGCGGGGACACCTCGATGTCGATGGCGTCGGAGTACTCCGACAGGGCCACGCGCGTCGCCTCACCCTTGGCCTGGGCATCCCCGGCGGGGCTGAGCTTCTCGCCGATCGCGGTGACCAGGAGGTTGGTGCGCACCGTGCCCTCGAGGCCGCTGATCGGGATGCCCGACTGCAGGGCGAGGTTGTTCAGGGCCTCCCGGCCCCCGTTCTCCGTGGCCAGCTGCTCGAGGCCCTGCTGCACCTGGGCGCGGGTCAACTCGATGCCGTTCGTCGCGGCGTAGCTCTCGATCAACTTGTTCTGGACGAGCCGTTGCGTCGTGGCGCTGGCCAACCCGGCCGGGGGCTCGCCGGGGGGCTGGCCCTGGTCGGAGAGCACCTGCGACACGTCGTCGGCCACCTCCGACTGGGCGATGCGGAAGTCCTGGGACACCGCCGCCTGGCCGGAGTCGATCGCCACGGACTGCGCCGACCCATTGGTGCTGCACCCGGCGAGCACCATCACGCCCACACCCAGGGCGATGGCAGTCCTACGCATCACGTGCCTCCGATCGGTTCGAGGATGACCGAGCCGATCACCTCACGGGCCCATGCTACGAGGGCCGCGTCGATCACCGGTGCAGCGCCCACTGTGGCCGGCTTCGGGCGCGGCACGAGGACCGTCCGCGTGACCGGCTTGATCTGGGTGCCCGGGTAGAGCCGCAGCAGGCGAAGCGTGCGCGACTCGGGCAGGTCGACCCCTCCGAAGCGGACGTAGCTGCCGGCAAGCACGATCTCGCTGACTCCCGCCGAGCGGGCCAGTCCGCGAAGCCGGGCGACGTCCATGAGCCGCTCGACGGGCTCGGGCAGCGGGCCGTACCGGTCGCGGAGCTCGGCGACGACCTCGTCGATCGAGGCCTCATCGGTCGCCCCCGCGATCCGCCGGTAGGCCTCCAGGCGCAGCCGCTCGCCGCTGACGTACTCGTGCGGGATGTGGGCGTCCACCGGCAGCTCGACCTTGACGTCGGCCAGGTCGGCGCCGGCGTCGCCGCGGTACTCGGCCAGGGCCTCCCCCACCAGCCGGATGTACAGGTCGAACCCGACGTCGGCGATGTGGCCGGACTGCTCGCCGCCGAGCATGTTGCCCGCGCCGCGGATCTCCAGGTCCTTCATCGCGACGGCCATGCCCGCGCCGAGGTCGGTGTGCGCCGCGATCGTGGCCAGCCGGTCGTGGGCGGTCTGGGTCAGCGGCTTCTCCGGCGGGTACAGGAAGTAGGCGTAGGCCCGCTCGCGACCGCGGCCGACGCGCCCGCGCAGCTGGTGCAGCTGGCTGAGGCCGAAGGCGTCGGCACGGTCGACGATCAGGGTGTTCGCGTTGGGGATGTCCAGGCCCGACTCGACGATCGTGGTCGAGACAAGCACGTCGGAGCGCTTCTCCCAGAAGTCCACGATGATCTGCTCGAGGGTGTGCTCGTTCATCTGCCCGTGGGCGGTGGCGATGCGCGCCTCGGGCACCAGGTCGCGCAGCTTGGCGGCGACCCGGTCGATGGACTCCACCCGGTTGTGCACGAAGAACACCTGGCCGTCGCGGAGCAGCTCGCGGCGGATGGCCGCCGAGATCTGCTTCGGGTCGTAGGCCCCCACGTAGGTCAGGATCGGCAGCCGCTCCTCCGGCGGGGTCAGGATCGTGGACATCTCACGGATCCCGGTGACCGCCATCTCCAACGTGCGCGGGATCGGCGTGGCCGACATCGTCAGCACGTCCACGTTCGTGCGCAGGGCCTTGATGTGCTCCTTGTGCTCGACGCCGAAGCGCTGCTCCTCGTCGACGATGAGCAGGCCCAGGTCCTTGAACCGGGTCTTGCTGCTGAACAGCCGGTGCGTGCCGATGACCACGTCGATCGTGCCGTCGGCCAGCCCGGCCAGGACGGTCCGGGCCTCCGCGTCGGTCTGGAACCGGGACAGGGCCGCGACCTTCACCGGGAATCCGGAGTACCGGTCGGAGAACGTCTGGAAGTGCTGCTGGACCAACAACGTGGTCGGCACCAGGACGGCCACCTGCTTGCCGTCCTGGACCGCCTTGAACGCCGCGCGCACGGCGATCTCGGTCTTGCCGTAGCCGACGTCGCCGCAGACCAGCCGGTCCATCGGGATGGCCCGCTCCATGTCGGCCTTGACCTCGTTGATGGTCGAGTCCTGGTCGGGGGTCTCGGTGTAGGCGAACGCGTCCTCGAGCTCGCGCTGCCACGGGGTGTCCGGGCCGAACGTGTAGCCGACCGCCTGCTGGCGCGCGGCGTAGAGCTTGACCAGCTCACCGGCGATCTGACGCACCGCCTTGCGGGCGCGCGTCTTGGTCTGCTGCCAGTCCGCACCGCCGAGGCGGTGGACGCTGGGCGCCTCGCCACCGACGTAGCGGGTGACCTGGTCGAGCTGGTCGGTGGGGACGTAGAGGCGGTCCGGCGGCTGGCCGCGCTTGCTCGGCGCATACTCCAGGACCAGGTACTCGCGGGTCGCCCCGCCGACGGTCCGCTGGGTCATCTCGACGTAGCGCCCGACCCCGTGCTGCTCGTGGACGACGAAGTCACCGGCGGCGAGCTGCAGCGGGTCGACGGTGTTCCGCCGGCGCGAGGGCATCCGGGCCATGTCCCGGGTGGAGCCCTTCTGTCCGCGGATGTCGGTCTCGGTGACGATGAGCAGCCCGGCGCCGGGCGCGTCCAGCCCGTGGTCGAGCCGCCCGGTCGTGACGGTGACGACGCCGGCTCCCGGTGGCCAGCGGGTGATGCCCGGTGCGACCCGGGCTGCGATGTCTGCCTGGCCGAGCTGCTCGGCCAGGCGCTGCGCCGATCCGACACCCGCCGTGACCGCGACCACCCGTCGGCCTGCAGACAGTGCTGCCCGGAGGTCCTTGACCAGCGCCTTGCCGTCGCCGCGGTACGCCGGGGTGGCCGAGACGGCCAGGGCGATCGCGTCCGGGTCGATAGCCAGGGGATCGCTGGCCAGGTCGGCGATCCCCTCGTCCGGGAGTTCGCCGGCTGCCGCCATGCCGAACGGGCCCACGGTCCACCAGGCGACCCCGAGGTCGTCGGCGGCGTCGCGCACCTCCTCGATGGTGCGGTAGGTCGCAGCACCGAGGTCGATCGGGGTCTCGTTGCCGACGGCGGCGTTGTGCCAGGACGCGGCGAGGAACTCGTTGCTCGTGGCGACGAGGTCGTGGGCCTTGGTGCGGACCAGCTCCGGGTCGCAGAGCAGGACCAGCGGGCTGTCGCCTGACCCGCTGCGAGCCAGGGCGTCGATCAGGCTCTCCATGCCGTCGGCCAGGACGGGTGCAAGCGCCTCCATCCCCTCGACGGCGATCCCCTCGGCGATCTTGGAGCACATCTCGGTGAGCTCGGAGTGGCGCCCCGCCAGGACTGCCGCGCGCTCACGGACGGCCGGTGTCAGCAGCAGCTCACGACAGGGGGGCGCCCAGAGCCCGTGCCGGGCGACCTCCAGCGAGCGCTGGTCGGCCACGCGGAAGTAGCGGATCTCCTCGACGTCGTCGCCCCAGAACTCCACCCGCAGGGGGTGCTCCTCCGTCGGCGGGAACACGTCGAGGATCCCGCCACGGATGGCGAACTGGCCGCGCTTCTCGACCAGGTCGGTCGGGGCGTAGCCGATGGCCACCAGGGCCGCGGCGAGCTCCTCGTGGGCGATCTCGTCGCCCGGACGCACCACGACGGGCTGGAGGTCGCCAAGGCCCTGGACGATCGGCTGCAGCAGCGCCCGGATCGGGGCGACCACGAGGTCGAGCGGGCCGATGGTCTCGTCGGCGGGGTCCGGGTGCGCCAGCCGTCGCAGGACCGCCAGTCGGCGACCGACCGTGTCCGAGCTCGGGCTCAGGCGCTCGTGCGGGAGGGTCTCCCAGGCCGGGAGCACGGCCACGCGGGCGGGCCCGGTCAGGCTGCTCGCGGCCGCAGCGAGGTCCTCGGCCTGGCGGGTGGTGGCGGTGACCGCAAGGACGAGGCGGTGTCGGGCCATCCCCGCGGCGAGGAAGGGGATCGCGGCGTCGGGGGTGACCACCGAGCCGTGCGGACCGTCGGCCCGGGCGGCGCGCGCGAAGGCGGGGTCGAGGAGCAGCCCGCCCAGAAGTCCAGAGAGATCCATGAGAGCCCCCATTCTCCCACCCCCGGCAGGCCACCGTCAGCCGCCCCGATCCCGGCCCGGCCCCCCGCGCCCCGTGCGCAAACCCTCCCGTCGGGTTCACACCCTCCCGTCCGGTCTGGAGGGTCTGAACCCTGCTGGAGGGTTTGCGGGGTGGGGCGGCGGGGGCGCCGGGTGCGGAGGGTCAGCGCCAGTTGGCGGTCAGCACCTCGGCCAGGGCGGGGTGGCAGATCAGGACCGGGCCGGCCTTGGGCGGCATCCGGTTGAACGGCTGCTCGGGGCCGAGGGCGACCAGGCCCGCGGCCAGGGCGCAGGCGTGCGGCGCGGCGAGGTCCCACTCGTTGAGGCCACCGGGGTGCAGGTAGGCCTCGGCCCGTCCGGCCATGACCTCACCGAGCTTGGCCCCCACCGAGCCCACGTTGGCCGCCTCGATCCCTCGGGACGTGATCCCCGAGTCGGCCAGGTCGACCGAGACGTCCTCGAGCAGGCGGCTCAGGCCCGCGGGAGGTCGGGACCGGGAGACCACGATCCGCAGCGCGCGGTTCAGCGGCAGCGCGTGGGCCGGCCGCGGTTGGTCGGTGCGCCACAGCTCGCCGAGGGCGGGCACGTCCACGACGGCGTCGGTGAGCGCCCCGGACGGACCGGCGCTGCGCTGCCAGAGCGCGACGTGCACGGCGAAGTCCGTCCGTCCCTGGCCGTACTCGTCGGTGCCGTCCAGTGGGTCGATGATCCACACACGCTCGGCCGCCAGGCGGGCGTCGGAGTCGGCGGCCTCCTCCGAGAGGACCGAGTCCTCCGGCCGCTGGGCGGTCAGCTGGTCAGAGAGGACCTGCTGGGCCAGCCGGTCGCCGGCGTCCATCAGCTCCCGGCGACGGACCTCGTCCTCGATGGGGCCGAAGCGCGCACGCAGGTCCAGCAGTGCGATGCCGGCCTCACGGGCGATCTCGGCGGCGAGGGCGGCGTCTGTGGGCACGCTGCGGATCCTCCCACGCGCGGCGCGGTTCGGCAGCGGCTCAGCGGTTGAACTGGTTCTGCGCCGGCTCGAGGCCCTGGCGCACCAGCACCTCGACGGCGTCCACCGCCTCACCGACGAGCAGGTCGGCCTCGGTCCGCTCGGAGCCCGCGAACGGCTTCAGGACGAAGTCCGCCGGATCCTGACGACCCGGCGGCCGCCCGATCCCGAGCCGGATCCGAAGGAACTCCCCGCTGTCCAGGGACCGCCGCAGCGAGCGCAGGCCGTTGTGCCCGTTGTCGCCGCCGCCCTGCTTGATCCGCAGGCCGCCCAGGGGCAGGTCAAGCTCGTCGTGCAGGACGACCAGCTGCTCGAGGGGGACCTTGTAGAACTCCATGAGGCAGGACACCGGGCCACCGGACTCGTTCATGAAGCCGCGAGATCGGGCCAGGACGATCCGGGTCGCGCCATGGCCGAGCGGGCCGAGGCGGCCCTCAAAGACCTCGGCGCGACAGCGACGGTGCGCCGACAGACCCCCACCCAGGGAACCGGCCAGCGCCTCGACTGCCATCGCGCCGATGTTGTGCCGCGTGCCGGCGTACTGCGGACCGGGATTGCCCAGCCCGACCACCAACCACGGCGTGTCGGACAAGCCGGGGTCAGGCCGTCTCGTCAGCCGCGACAGCAGCGGCGGCAGCCGCATCAGCAGCCTCCTCGACGGCCTCGCGCGCCTCGATCACGGCCGACTGGGCGTCCTCGAGTGCGTGCTGGTCCTCGACGGCCTGCTCGAGGGCGGCGGCCGCAGCGGCCTCCGGGTCCTCGCCGGCAGCGATGGCAGCCTCGATCGCCTCGACGGCGGCGGCGACATCGACGCCGGCCTCCTCGGCGGCGGCCTCCGCGTGCGCGATCGCCTCAGCGGCGGCGGCACGGGCGGTTGCCTCAGCCTTGCCGATCACGACCAGGTCGACATGCTCGAGCACCTGGCGGACGACGTCGCGCTGGATGTCGCGCGGGGCGCAGACGTAGTCGGTGCCGTCGACGTCGAGCGCGAGCACGACGCGGGGCTGGCGCAGGGCCTTGGACAGGTCGTGGCCGTCGAGGGCGACGTGGACCGGGTCCGAGCCGTGGCCGTAGATGACGGCGGGCACCATCCCGGTGCGGCGCAGCCGGCGGGCCGCGCCCTTGCCGAAGTCGCTGCGCGGGACGGCGGACATGTGAACCTGGGTGTCGGACACGACACGAACTCCTTGAGATGTGGGGCGATGGTCCTTCGGCTGGAGGGAGCACCCGCCACCACGTCGATCACGGATCCGCAGTGCGTTCACAGGAACGTCGCACGCAGCGGGGCACCCTCGCCGAGGAATGGCCAAGAGTCTAGCGTCGGCCGGACTCCCCCACCAAACGCAGCAGTGGTGCGCTGCGTCACCCCAGTTGGCGCCGGAGCTCAGTGCCCGGGATCGCCGTTCGGGGTCGGGTCGAACATCCGGGTCACGGAGCCGTCGGTGAAGACCTCCTTGATGGCCGTGGCCAGCAGCGGGGCGATCGACAGGACGGTCAGCTTGTCGAGATCCGCGCTGATCGGCAGGGTGTCGGTGACGACCACCTCCGAGATGGGCGAGTCGGCCAGACGCTGGGTGGCGGGGTCGGACAGGATCCCGTGCGTCGCGGCAACCACGACCTCCTTGGCGCCCTGCTCGAGCAGGGTCTCGGCCGCCTTCACGATCGTGCCGCCGGTGTCGATCATGTCGTCGACGACGACGCAGACCCGGCCCTTGACCTCACCGACCACCTCGAGCACCTTGACCTGGTTGGGCACATCCGGGTCGCGACGCTTGTGGATGATCGCCAGGGGGGCGCCGAGCACATCGGTCCAGCGCTCGGCCACGCGGACCCGGCCGGCATCCGGGGAGACCACGGTGATCTTCTCGCCCGCGAGGCGGGCCTGGATGTGGTCGGCGAGCAGGGGGAGGGCGAACAGGTGGTCGACGGGACCGTCGAAGAAGCCCTGGATCTGGGCGGTGTGCAGGTCGACCGAGATCAGCCGGTCGGCGCCCGCGGTCTTGAACAGGTCGGCGATCAACCGGGCGCTGATCGGCTCACGGCCGCGGTGCTTCTTGTCCTGTCGCGCGTACCCGTAGAACGGCAGCACGACGGTGATCCGCTTGGCCGAGGCACGCTTGAGCGCGTCGACCATGATCAGCTGCTCCATGATCCACTTGTTGATCGGCGCCGTGTGGGCCTGGAGCACGAACGCGTCGGCCCCGCGCACCGAGTCCTCGAAGCGCACGAAGATCTCGCCGTTGGCGAAGTCGTAGGCGGATGTCGGGGTCAGCGTGACGTCGAGCTCAGCGGCGACCGCCTCGGCCAGCGCTGGGTGACTCCGCCCGCTGAAGAGCATCAGGTGCTTCTTGGGCTTGTGGGTCATCCGGGCCATGTGCTGTCCTCCTGGAGGGGGGCGGTCAACGGGGCACATCGTTGCCGATGACCGGCGGGGACGCGACACCGCCCCCGTTGTTCGCTGCGGCGTCCCCGAGCCGGACCCGCCAGCAGCGGTAGCACATGGGGTCGTAGGTGACCTTCTGGTTGCCCCCGGTGCGGGCGACGTCGCCGATGACGACGGTGTCCCCGGTGGCGGTGAGCCGGCCGTCGACGAAGCGCGCGTTGATGACCGCCGGCCGCTCACATGCCGCGCAGCGGGGCTCGATGGCCATGGGTGCGACCTTGTCGGCCAGCTCCAGCAGTCGCCGGGCACCCTCGAACAGCGCGGACGAGAAGTCCGTGCGCAGGCCGAAGCAGATGACCTCCGTGCCCGCCGCACTCATCGCGGCGAGCACGTCGACGTCGCCGGCGGTCAGGAACTGGGCCTCGTCGATCACCACGGTGTTCGCGCCGTTGAACAGCTCCGGGCGGATCGTGCCGGGCTGCAGCTGGATCGCCTGGGCCGTCATCCCGGTGCGCGACGTGACGGTCTCGGTGGAGCGGTCCATGGTGGTCGCGAGCACGGCCCGGTTGGGGTGCGAGGCGGCGTCGGGACGGTTCTTCTCGTGGGCGGTCATCAGGGCGAAGGCCGACTTGCCCGACCCCATGACGCCGAAGTGGAACGCGAGCACGCCTCACTCCTGCCCGGTGGCAGTGCTGGGGGACTCCTGCGCGGCCGCGGCCGCCCGGGCCGAGGCGGTGCCCTCGCGACGCACCATCACCCAGCCCTCGATCGTGCGTTGGCGTGCGCGGCCCAGGCCCAGGGCCCCGGGCGGGACGTCCTCGGTGATCACCGATCCGGCCGCCGTGTACGCGCCGTCGCCGATCGTCACCGGGGCGACCAGCATCGTGTCCGACCCGATCCGTACCTGGTCGCCGACGACCGTGGCGTGCTTGGCCACGCCGTCGTAGTTGACGAAGACGGTTGCGGCCCCGATGTTGGAGCCCTCGCCGATCGTTGCGTCGCCGACGTAGGACAGGTGCG
Organism: uncultured Actinomycetes bacterium; assembly: GCA_963700475.1. GTDB lineage: Bacteria > Actinomycetota > Actinomycetes > S36-B12 > CAIYMF01 > Prado023. The sequence continues at coordinate 176,154 of CAVOXR010000008.1, read as the reverse complement.
GCACCTTCGAGCCGGCTCCGACCTGGGAGTTCTTGATCTCCACGTACGCCCCCGCCTTCGCCCGCTCGCCCAGGACCGTTCCCGGTCGCAGGAACGTGAACGGGCCCACCTGGGCGCCGGCGCCGATCCGAGCCGAGGTCGCGTGCGTGCGGATCACCTGCGCCCCCACGCCGACCTCACAGTCGACGAGCAGGGTGTCCGGGCCGACGAGGGCGTCGGCGGCCACGCGTGTGGTCCCGCGCAGCAGGGTCCCGGGCTCCAGGATGGCGTCCTGCCCGATCTCGACGGTGACGTCAACCCAGGTCGTGGCCGGATCCACGACGGTGACGCCCGCGAGCATCCAGCCCTGAACCACGCGTCGATTGAGCTCCCGGCGCATCGCGGCGAGCTGCGCGCGGTCGTTGACCCCCTCGGTCTGCCACACGTCGTCAGTCACCAGCGCCGCAACCCGCCCACCCGCGGCCCGCGCCAGCGCCAGCACGTCGGTCAGGTAGAGCTCGCCCTGGTCGTTGTCCGGGCGCAGCTGCGCCAGGGCGTCGACGAGCACCTGGCCATCGAAGGCGTAGATGCCCGAGTTGATCTCGTCGATGGCCAGCTGGTCGGCGGTGGCGTCGCGGTGCTCCACGATGCCGGCGACCGAGCCGTCCTCGGCGCGGACGATCCGCCCGTACCCCGTGGGGTCGGCGACCCGGGCGGTCAGGACGGTTGCGGCGTTTCCGTCACCCTCGTGCTGGGCCACCAGGTCGGTCAGCGTCGCGCCCGTGAGCAGGGGGACGTCGCCGTAGGTCACCACGACAGTGCCGCCGGCGACGTCACCCGCGGCCTCCAGCGCGCACTGCACGGCGTGCCCGGTGCCCAGCTGGTGGTCCTGTACGGCCGTGCGCACGTGCGGGGCGACTGCGGCCAGATGCGCTGCAACCGCATCACGCCCGTGCCCGATGACCACCACGAGCCGGTCGGCTCCCAGGACGTCGGCGGCAGCCACCGCATGACCGACGAGGCTTCGTCCGCCGATCTCGTGGAGCACCTTGGGAGTGGCCGAGCGCATGCGCTTGCCCTCCCCGGCAGCAAGGACGATGACAGCGCTGACGTGGGCTGCGGAGTCGGTCACGAGGGTCCTTCGCGTGGTCGCGGCCCCGCTCGGATAGCGCGACCGGGGGTGCTCCCGGTGAGGGACTCGAACCCCCATTGAGTGCTCCAAAGGCACCTGTCCTGCCGTTGAACGAACCGGGATCGGCGGTGGTGAGAAGGATAGCCCCGCGCCGGGGCCACAATGGAGCATGGCCGCAAGCACCCAGCAGTCCCGAGGTCGGGTCCGGATGAGCGCGCTCGAGCGCCGCGCCCAGCTGATCGACGTCAGCCGGGGGATCTTCGCCGAGCGCGGGTTCGACGCGGCCAGCATCGAGGAGATCGCGGCCGCGGCCAAGATCTCCAAGCCGGTCGTCTACGAGCACTTCGGCGACAAGGAGAGCCTGTACGCGATCGTCGTCGACCGCGAGATGACCCTGCTGATGTCGATGATGACCGAGTCGCTGACGTCCGACCGGCCACGCGTCCTGCTCGAGCAGGCAGCGACCGCCCTGTTCGACTACATCGACGCCCACACCGACGGCTTCCGCGTCCTGCTGCGGCCACACCCGCGCGGCGACCAGCGCGGCGGCACGTTCGGGACCGTCATGCGCGAGGTCGCCGACCACCTGACCGACCGACTGATCGTCGTGTGCCGGCACTACAACTACCCGACCGCACTTGCCCCGATGTACGCCCACATGCTCGTCGGGATGGTCGCGCTGACCGGCGAGTGGTGGGCCGAGGTGCGCAAGCCCAGCAAGGAGCAGGTCATCACGCAGGTGGTGAACATGGCGTGGAACGGCGTCTCGGGCCTGGAGAAGGATCCGGGGCTGGTCACCAGGGAGCGCGAGTGAGTGCCGGGCCTGCGGTGCGAGGTGCGGGCGGCCTTCCCCCGCGTACCGGCGGGCCGGTTCCCGCAGGCGACGACGTCGACCAGGTGATCGCCGCATGGAACCGCGAGCGACCCGACCTGGACCTCGCGCCCCTGTCGGTGCTCTCCCGGGTCAGCCGGCTCGCGCGGCGCCTCGACCGCGCCCGCGACGTGGCCTTCGCGCGCCACGAGCTGGCGGTGTGGGAGTTCGACGTGCTGGTGGCGCTGCGCCGCACCGGGCCCCCGTACCGGCTCACCCCGGGGCAGCTGCTGGCCGAGACGCTGGTGACCAGCGGGACCATGACCAACCGGATCGACCGACTCGAGACGCGCGGGCTGGTCGTGCGCGAGCCGGTGCCCGACGACCGGCGAGGTACGTGGGTCGCCCTCACCGACGAGGGCCGCAGCAGGGTCGACGGGGCGTTCATCGACCTGCTGGCCGAGGAGCGCGACCTGCTGGCAGTCCTGCCGCCGGAGGACCAGGCCGCCGTGGCCGCGAGCCTGCGCCACCTCCTCCTGCAGTTCGAGTCCCCCACCGACTGACGCCAGCGGCCGAACATTGCGCCCGTTCCGGTGGGATGGCCCACCGCCAGCGGGCTCCGGAGCGAGCCTCGCACCCCTTCCGGTGAATAGGGGCGCCGAATCGGGGGCGGGTTCAACGCGAACGGGTGCGAGGTTGGCGCGCGGCACCAGCCAGGACCTCGGGATCCACCGGAACGGGCGCGAGGTTGGCGCGGGTCAGCCCTCGAGGGCCTCCCCGAGCGCGAGCCAGCGCTCCTCGAGCTCGGTGTGCTCTGCGGCCAGGGCGGCGTCGTCGGCCGCAAGGGTCAGCAGTCGCTCGTGGTCGGTGTGCGCGTCGGCCATCTGGGCGTGGAGGTCCGCGCGCAGGGCCTCGATCCGGATCATGCGGGTCTCCACCCGCGCCAGGTCCTTGCGCGCAGCATGGGCGGCGGCTCCGGTGAGCCCAGCGAGGGCATCGGCTGCCGACGACCGCGGCCCAGAGGAGGCTGTGCCCACGCCGGCGACCAGGGACCCACCGGCCGTGGACCCGGCCGGGGAGGTGCCGCCCACAGCGCCAGGGGCTCTGGCGCCGGTCGACAGCAGGCTGCCACTGGCCGAGGACCGCAGCTCCAGGTACTCCTCGACGCCACGCGGCAGGTGGCGCAACCGGCCATCGCCGAGCAGGGCGTACAGGTCGTCGCAGGTGCGCTCCAGGAAGTAGCGGTCATGGCTCACGACGACCAGGGTCCCCGGCCACGAGTCGAGCACGTCCTCGATGACGGCCAGCGTCTCGACGTCCAGGTCGTTGGTCGGCTCGTCGAGGACGAGCAGGTTGGGCCCCCCGATCAGCAGTTTCAGCAGCTCCAGGCGCCGCAGCTCGCCGCCGGACAGGTCGCCGATCCGGGTCATGGCCTTCTCGCCCTTGAACCCGAAGTCCTCCAGGAGGGTTCCGGCCGTGACCGTCTTCCCACCGATCTCGATCTCGCGTCGGAGCCGCTCCACGCTGGGCAGCACGCGATCGTCGGGGTTCGCCGCGACGATCGTCTGCGGCAGTGTGGCTGCCACGACGGTGGTCCCGATCGCGATCGTGCCCGCGTCCGGCTCCCGCTGGCCGGTGAGGAGCCGGACGAGGGTCGTCTTGCCCGCGCCGTTCGGTCCGAGGAGCCCGACCCTGTCGCCGGGGCCGAGCTGCCAGGTGAGGTCCTGGATCAGCGTGCGCTCGCTGGCGGGCTCACCCGGGCCACCGACTCCGGGCACCCGCAGCGCCACTGACTCGAGGTCGACGACCTGCCGTCCGAGGCGTGCCGAGGCAACCCGGCGCAGCGCCAGCTTGTCGCGCAGCTCGGGGACATCGGCGATGAGCGCGTTGGCCGCGTCGATCCGGAACTGCGGCTTCGAGGTGCGCGCCGGCGGGCCACGCCGCAGCCACGCGAGCTCCTTGCTGACCAGGTTGCGTCGCCGGGACTCAGCCACCGCCTCCCGGCGCTCGCGTTCTGCGCGGGCCAGCACCCAGGCGGCGTAGCCTCCCTCGAACCGGTAGACGGTCGCGTCGGCCACCTCCCAGGTGGTGGTGGCGACCTCGTCGAGGAACCAGCGGTCGTGGGTCACCACGGCCATGGTCGGTGGGCCCGTCGGGCCGGTCAGGAACCCGGCGAGCCAGGTGACAGCCTCGATGTCGAGGTGGTTGGTCGGCTCGTCGAGAAGCAGCACGTCGCCCGGATCGATCAGCGCCCTGGCCAGGGCCAGCCGGCGTCGCTCGCCGCCGGAGAGGCCCTCGAGCCCGGTGTCCAGGCCCTGCGCGTAGCCCTGCGCCCCGACGCCGCCGAGCAAGCCTGTCAGCACCGCGCGGATCCGCGGATCCGCCGCCCACTCGTGTTCGGGGCGATTCCCGACGGTGACGTCACGTACCGTGCGCGCGCCCGGCGGAAGGGCGTCGGACTGACCGACCATGACCACTCGGGCGTCAGCCGTGCGGATGACCCGCCCCGAGTCGGGCTCGGCCGACCCCGGCGAACACCCGGAACAGCGTCGACTTGCCGTCGCCGTTGCGGCCCACGACCCCGACCCGCTGGCCCCGGTCGATGCCCAGGGTGACCCCGGCAAGGACCGCACGCGTCGCGAACACGACGTGGATGTCCTCGAGGGCGACGACGGGCGGCATGGGGCCCAAGGCTAGTCGCCCGGGCCGGTAGGGTCGGACGCACGGACGTCCCGACCACCTCGCCGGCCCGCTGGCCGGCTCTCACCCTCAAGGAGCGTGCAGTGCCCGAGTTGCTCGTCGTCGAGCCGGTGTTCGCCGAGCGGTTGTGGGGCGGGACGACGTTGCGGGCGTGGTTCGGGGCGGCGGTGCCTGAGGGGATCATCGGGGAGTGCTGGGCGGTCTCCGGGATGCCGGGGATGAGCGGATTCATCGCCTCGGGAGCCCCGGAGGGGATCACCTTGCGCCAGGCCTGGCTGGGCGGCCTGGTCACCGGGCGGGAGGAGTCCGGGGACTTCCCGTTGCTGTGCAAGTTCCTCGACCCGCAGGACTGGCTGTCGGTCCAGGTGCACCCCGACGACGCCCAGGCGCGTGCGTTGGAGGGCCAACCGCGGGGCAAGGCCGAGTGCTGGCTGGTGGTCTCCTGCACCGACGACGCCGCGCTGATCCTCGGGCACACCGCCGACACCGCGGCCGACCTGCGCCAAGCGCTGCTCGACGGGACCCTGATGGACCGGCTGATCACCGTGCCCGTGGCCCAGGACGACTTCTTCATGGTCAACGCCGGCGAGGTGCACTCCGTGGGCCCGGGGATGCTGGTCTACGAGGTGCAGCAGTCCAGCGACATCACCTACCGGCTCTACGACTTCGACCGCGTCGGCCCCGACGGCCAAGCCCGGGAGCTGCACGTCGACAAGGGGTTCTCGGTCGTGAGCGCACCGCACGACCCGGCCGCGGCGCGCACCGCCGGGCCCTGGGAGCAGCTCGGTGACGGCGGCCGCACCCGGGTGCTGGTCGACTGCCCCCAGTTCCGGGTCCAGCGCTGGGAGCTGCTCAACGAGGACTGCCAGCTCGAGACCCCGGGCTACCGGGTCCTGACCATCATCGGCGGATCGGGGACGCTGTCCACCGACCACCAGTCCATCGAGCTCGGCCTCGGGACCAGCGTCGTCATCCCCACCGGCACCGGTCCCGTGCGCCTCGCCGGCGACCACCTCATCGCCATCACCACCGACCCCGGCCCGGCGCTGGCCTGACGACGCCGGCAGGTCGCCCCGCCGAACGCGGTCAGTCGCTCCGGCCGATCACCCGTGCGCCAGGCGCTGGCCCCGTCGTGCTGAACGCCGCCCGGACCTGCTCCAGCCCGGAGAGTGCGGCGTTGGCCCGCGCGGCCGCGGCGGGGTCCTCCACCAGGAACGCCACCGTCGGCCCGGAGCCGGACACGATCCCGCCGAGGGCCCCGGCGGCAAGTCCCGCGTCGAGCACGTCACGCAGGGTCGGCCGAAGCGTCAGGGCCGGTTCCTGGAGGTCGTTGTGCAGCACGCGCGCCAACGCCCGAGCATCGCCCGCGATCAAGGCGGCGATGATGGCGGCATCGGCCTCCGGCTCGGGAACGATCCGGCCCTCGACCAGGCGGTCGAAGGCCCCGTAGACGGCAGGGGTCGACAGGCCGCGGGTGGCTGTCGCGAACACCCAGTGGAACGTGCCCCGGACCATGAGCGGGCTGAGGACCTCTCCCGCGACCGAGGCCCAGCGCCGTGCCGCCCATGAGGCTGAACGGCACATCGGAGCCGAGGTCGAGCGCGACACGTGCCAGGTCGTCACGGCCCAGCGGCGAGCCCCAGAGGTCGTTGATCGCGACAAGCGCCGCTGCGCAGTCCGCCGATCCCCCGGCCATCCCGCCGGCGACCGGCACGCCCTTGCTGATGGAGATCCGCAGGTCCGGCGTCGGCCGACCCAGCTCGGCCGCCAGCCGCTCGGCGGCCCGCCACACGAGGTTGGTGGAGTCGCGCGGCACCTCGTCGGCCTGCAGGCCGGTCACCTCATTGATCACGATCCCGGTCCCCGGCGCCCCCACCTCGACGGTCACCTCCTCGGGCATCGCGACCGCGTGGAAGACGCTCGCCAACGGGTGGAACCCATCCGGGCGGACGGCGCCCACGGAGAGCTGGATGTTGACCTTGCCCGGGGCACGGGCGGTCACGGAGGCGGTCACGGGAAGGCAGCGTAGCCGCCCGTGGCTAGCGCACCACCTTCTCGCCCTTGGGGCCCTTCACGATCGTGAACTGGTCGAGGACCCCTCCGGGGCCGAACGGGGAGGTCGACCCCTTCCCCCGGTCGGTCACGACAGCCTTGTAGGTCAGGGTGTCGCCGGCGACCGTGATGACCTGGTAGGTCGACGTCGCTGCCGCCCACACCGTCCGGGTGGCCCCGTTGAGAGACCAGTCCGTGTCGGTCACGTCGTAGTACTTCGGGCCCGACACGCTCACCGCGAAGACCGGACCATTGGGCTTGCGGGAGCCCCGGGCATAGGAGTGGTCGTGGCCCGAGAGCACGAGGTCCACGTTCCGCTGCTCGATGATCGGCAGCCAGAGGTCGCGGACCTCGGGCGGGTTCGTCCGCTCCGGCCGACTCCCGAAGGGCGCTGCGTGCATGAGCACGATCGACCACCTCGTCGGGTTCTCCGCCAGGGCCTTGTCCAGGAATGCCGCTTGCTCGGCCATCCGACCGCCGAACGAGTCGAGGACCACGATCCGCACGCCCTGGTAGTCGACGTGGAACCAGGTCTCGCCCTGTTGGGGGAACCCGTTGTCCGGCCAGTCGAAGTACGAGCGGAAGGCCTCGGCCCCATTGTCGCGGCACTTGAGCACCAGGACGCACTGCTCGTGGTTGCCGATCGAGACCACCCAGTTCCGGGTTCGCGCGGCGCTCCCCATCGCCGTGAACAGGTCCGCCCATTGGGACCCCTTGTACGGCCGGTTGACCACATCCCCCGCCTGGAGAACCAGTTGGGCCGCGGGTGCCTCTGCCAGGGCGCGGCGCAGCGTCGCGCGCGGCACACCGCGGTTGTCGACCTGGGTGTCACCGAGCCCGATCATGGTCAACGGCGATGGGGAAGCGCTGGCGGTCGTGAAGCTGAGCCACTTGCTGGAGCCACGGGGCGTGACGATCCGGTACTCGTAGGCGGTGCCCGGGGTCAGGCCGCTGAGCGTGGCCGAGTAACGGGGCTGCGCCGAGCCCGAGAACTTCACCGAGGTGGCCGGACCCCGCGTCGCGCGGACCCGCTGCGCGGGCGCCCCGGGGACGCGGTAGGCGACCCTCTGCCCCTTGGTCCGGGCGGGCATGGTCCACGAGATGCGCTGCGAGGTGGCCGGATCCGCGGTCGGCGTCAACAGGATCCGCGAGGGCGCCGATGAGCTCGCTGATGCGGCGAGCAGGGCGGCAACCTGCGTGCCGGCTCGTGCCCCCGGTGCCGCGGCGACCGCCGGTGCGGGAGCGGCCGCAGGCATCGGGACGACCGCGGGCATCGCTGCACCGATGAGCGCGGGGATGGCCGCCGCCACCACGAGCAGGCTGAGCCCCCTGCGACGAACCGCGGAGCGTTCCACGCGTTGACCGTACCAACCGTCGGCCCCAGCGGAGCCCAAGACGAGGCTAAGGTCGGATCCTCCCTGGCGACGGGGAGGGAGCGCCGGTACCGCCCGGCGAGGGTCGAACCCGCGCCCGTCCCGGGGGCACCAGACGACCAACCGCGACACGCCCGACCGCGTTGCCGGGACCGCGCACGAACTGCACCTTCACGACGCGGGCGCGGTGCCCAAGGTCCCCGACTGCACACGGAATGAGCGTTCTGACCGTCTGGGAGCCGGTCATTCCGCTCACCCCATGTGCGGTGGGCGACAGGTGCGGTGTGGACCGGACGCTAAGCGCGCACTTCATGTGCGGCGGCGGCGATCGCGGCGAACTGGGAGACGTCGAGGGCCTCTCCGCGGGCGGTCGGGTCCACGCCGGCAGCCTCGAGCAGGGCCACCGCTCGCGCCGAACTGCCCGCCCAGCCGGACAGCGCTGAGCGCAGCATCTTGCGCCGCTGGGCGAACGCGGCGTCGACCACGGCGAACACCTCGGCGCGATCGACGTCGTCGCGGGGCGGCGCGGTCCGGATGAGCTCGACGAGGCCGGAGTCCACGTTGGGCACCGGCCAGAACACCGACCTCCCGACCAGCCCGGCCTGACGGACGTCGGCGAACCACCGGGCCTTCACCGATGGCACGCCGTACACGCGGGAGCCGGGCGGCGCAGCCAGGCGCTCGGCGACCTCAAGCTGCACCATGACGAGCGCCCGCTCGATCGTGGGGAAGGTGGTCATCAGGTGCAGCAGCACGGGGACGCTGATGTTGTACGGCAGGTTGGCGACCAGGGCGGTCGGCACGACCGGGAGTCCTGTGATCCGCAGTGCGTCGGCGGGAACCACGGTGAGCCGCTCGGCGTGCGCCGGGGCACGCTCGGCCACCGTCACCGGCAGCTGCTCGGCCAGCACCGGATCGACCTCGACGGCCACGACGTGCCGGACCGCGTCGAGCAGGGCGAGCGTCAGCGACCCCAGCCCGGGTCCGACCTCGAGGACCGCATCGTCGGCACCGACGCCGGACACCCGGACGATCCTGCGCACGGTGTTGGCGTCGATGACGAAGTTCTGCCCGAGTGTCTTGGTCGGCCGCAGGCCCAGCTGCGCAGCGAGCCCGCGGATCTCCGCGGGCCCCAGCAGGGCAGCTGCAGCGTCGGACGCGCCGGGGGCGGCCGCCCGGGGCACGGGAGCATCTGACCCGGTGCCGTCACCACCGGGTCCGGCGTCGCCCTCGCCCGGGTGGGTCACGCCCAGTCCCCGAATGCCCGCAGGGTGTTGGCGTGCAGGTCGTCGCAGAGCGTGGCGAGGTCCTCTCCGCGGAGCTCCGCCAGCTGGCGCACCGTCAGCGGCACGAGGTAGCTGGCGTTGATCCGGCCACGGTGGGGCGTGGGCGTCAGGAACGGCGCGTCGGTCTCGACGAGGATCCGGTCGCGCGGCACGACCGGCGCCGCGGCGTGCAGGTCGCGCGCGTTGGTGAACGTGACCGTCCCGGCGAACGACACGTACCAGCCGTGCTCGGCGGCGATCCGCGCCATCGGCTCGTCGCCGGAGAAGCAGTGGAACACGACGACGTCCGGCAGCCCGGCGCCGGCCAGCTCGTCGAGCAGCACCCGGATGACATCGTCGTGGGAGTCGCGGTCGTGGATCACCAGCGCGCGTCCGAGCCGTCGAGCGATGTCGATGTGCGCCCGGAACGACTGCTCCTGGATGAGCCACGCCTCAGGCTCACGGGTGCGGAAGAAGTCCAGGCCGGTCTCCCCGATACCCCGGACCCGCGGCGAGCCCACCGCCAGCTGCTCGACCGTGGCGATGGCGGCGTCGAGCTCGCCCTTGGCGGCCAGGCGGGGAGCCTCGTTCGGGTGGATCCCGATCGCCGCCAGGATCGCCGGGTTCTCCTCGGCCATCGCGACCGCGGCATGCACGTCGCGGATCGAGCACCCCACCTGGACGATCCCGGTCACGTTGACCGACGCCGCGGCGGCCACGGCGTCCGCGGGGCTCAACTCATCCTCGTCACCACCACGCATGTCGATGTGGCAGTGCGAGTCGATGACCGGGCGCGGCAGCGGCTCGGGCAGGGGCGGGCGCTTGCCCACCGAGGTGGTGTCAGGCACCGGCAGGGGTCTCCTCGGGCAGGCGCGGGAAGAGAGCCGCCCCCTTGGTCACGCGGACCCCAGCGGGCAGCTGTCCCCAGCGGCTGACGTCCTCGATGCGCTGGTCCCCGATCGCGCCCAGGCCCTCGGCGGCGCCGATCGACTCCCACAACGTTCCCATGGCACGCGGCATCACGGCGTTGTGCAGCACGGCCACAGCCCGCAGCGACTCGCAGGTCGTGTAGAGCACCGTGGCCAGTCGCTCGCGGGCCACCGGATCGTCGACCCGCTTGGCCAGCGCCCACGGCTCCTGCTCGGTGACGTACAGGTTGACCGCGTCGACGAAGCCCTTGACCGCACCGATTCCGGAGGTGAAGTCCAGCTTCGAGTAGGCGCCGTCGGCGTCCTGCACGGCGGCCAACAGGGCGTCGGCGAGCGCCAGGTCGGCGTTGGCGAAGGCGCCCGGAGCCGGCAGGGCACCGTCGAAGTACTTGCCGACCATGGCTGTCGCCCGCGACCCGAGGTTGCCCAGGCCGTTCGCCAGCTCGGCGGTGTACCGGGCGGACATGTCCTCCCAGGAGAACGACCCGTCGTTGCCGAACTGGATCGCGCGCAGGAAGTAGTAGCGGAACGCGTCCACCCCGAAGTGGTCGATGATCTGCTCGGGAGCGATCCCGGTGAGCTTGCTCTTGCTCATCTTCTCGCCACCCACCAGCAGCCACCCGTGGGCGTACACCTGCCCAGGGAGGGGGAGCCCCGCTGCCATCAGCATCGCTGGCCAGATGACCGCGTGGAACCGCAGGATGTCCTTGCCGACCAGGTGGATGTCCGCGGGCCATGTTGCCGCGAACTTCGCGGCTCCCGAGGACGGGGGCTCGTCGCCCAGGCCCACGGCCGTGGCGTAGTTGAGCAGCGCGTCGAACCAGACGTAGACCACCTGCGAGGTGTCCCACGGCACGGGGATTCCCCAGTCGAAGCTCGACCGGGAGATGGACAGGTCCTGCAGGCCACTGCGGATGAACGAGGTGACCTCGTTGTGCGCGCTCTGCGGGGCGACCGCGTCGGGGTGGTCGGAGTAGTGCTGGAGGAGTGCGTCGCCGAACGCGGAGAGCCGGAAGAACCAGTTGGTCTCCGACACGATCTCCACGGGGCGGCTGTGCACCGGGCACAGCATCTGGCCCTCGAACTCACCCGCCCCGGGGACGAGGTCGCTGGCGAGCTTGAACTCCTCGCAGCCGACGCAGTACGGGCCCTCATAGTCACCGGAGTAGATGTGCCCGGAGTCCTTGAGCAGGGTCAGGAAGTGCTGCACGCGCGTCTCGTGACGCCGCTCGGTGGTGCGGATGAAGTCGTCGTTGGCGACGTCGAGGGTCGCGAGGACGGGCTTCCAGTGCTCGGCGACGAGGCGGTCGGCCCATTGCTGCGGAGTGACCCCAGCCGCTTCGGCCGTGCGCAGGACCTTCTCGCCGTGCTCGTCGGTGCCGGTCAGCAGCCAGACGTCCTCACCGCGCTGCCGGTGCCAGCGGCAGATCGTGTCGGCCGCGACGGTGGTGTAGGCGTGCCCGATGTGCGGGGCGTCATTGACGTAGTAGATGGGCGTGGTGACGTAGAACGCCTTGCCGGTCGGGCTCATGGGGAGATTCTAGTTGGGCGCGCGTGTCCCCTCATCCGTGTGCAGGTGCGGCACGATGGGCCCATGCCCGACGCCGATGACGACGCCCTCGATGCGCTGCCGGGGCGCGGCACCCTGATCCTGGCGGGGACCCCCCTGGGCAATCCGGCAGACGCGTCCCCGAGGTTGGCGCAGCTCCTGGCCTCGGCCGATCTGGTCGCCGCCGAGGACTCCCGGCGGCTGCGCCGGTTGTTGTCCGACATCGGCGTGGTGCGCACGGGTCCGGTGGTGTCGTACTACGAGGACGTGGAGCGCGAGCGCCTGCCCCGTCTCCTCGCAGTCCTGGCCGGCGGCGGCACCGTGGCGCTGGTCACCGACGCCGGGATGCCCTCGGTCAGCGACCCCGGGTACCGGGCCGCGCGCGCCGCCCTCGACGCCGGGTACGCCGTCTCGTCGTTGCCCGGGCCCTCGGCCGTGACGACGGCGCTGGCCGTGTCCGGGCTGCCCTGCGACCGGTTCTGCTTCGAGGGGTTCATCCCCCGGCGATCGGCCGAGCGCCGTGCCCGGCTGGCCGAGCTCGCCGACGAGCCGCGCACCCAGGTCTACTTCGAGTCCCCCCGGAGGCTGGCCGAGACGCTGGCCGACATGGCGGAGGCATTCGGCGCCGATCGCCCCGCCGCTGTCTGCCGCGAGCTGTCCAAGACCTACGAGGAGGTGCTGCGCGCCGGCCTGGGCGAGCTCGCCGAGTGGGCGCAGACCGGTGTGCGTGGCGAGATCACGCTGGTGGTGCAGGGGGCACCGGAGCGGTCCGGTGGCGACATCGATCCCGCCGGCCTTGCCGCTCGGGTGTCGGCGCTCGAGGCCCAGGGGATCGCGCGCAAGGAGGCCATCGCCCTGGTGGCCAGCAGCACCGGAGCACCCAAGAGGTCGGTGTTCGACGCCGTGGTCGCCCACAAGTCCCGCGAGCTGTGAGACACCCTCCCGCTCAGACCCAGGTCGGCAACCACATCCGCCAGTCCCAGCGCACGTAGGGCAGCACCTGCCCGGTCCAGACCGGCAGGAAGAACCACGTCGCGGCGATGATGAGCAGCAGGACCGTCCCTGCGGCGAGGATCCCCCATTGCCTGCGTGATGCGGTCGCGTCGGGTCCGCCGGCGAGGCTGGCCAGGGAGATGGCGAGCATCCCCGCGAGGAAGGGGACGAGCAGGATCGCGTAGAACGTGAAGATGGTCCGCCCGTGGAAGACCATCCACGGCAGCCAGCCGGCCAGGTAGCCGACGAGCAGGGCGCCACTGCGCCAGTCGCGCCCGGCCACAGCGCGCCAGACGTTGTGGAAGATGGCCAGGAGGCCAGCCCACCAGATGATCGGGTTGCCGAGCGCGAGGACCTCCTCAGCGCATCGGTCAGCCCGGCAGGTGCCTTCGGGCGACTCGTAGTAGAACGACGTCGGTCGCGACATCACCGGCCACGACCACGCACTCGACTTGTAGGAGTGCGGCGAGTCCAGCCCGACGTGGAACGCCCAGGCGGCCCGGTGGTACTCGGCCAGGGAACGAAGGGCGTCGGGAACCAGGGGCCAGCCCGGATGCGTTGCGGCCCAGTTGCGGTCGTACCCGCCGTCCGTGACCAGCCACCCGGTCCATGTCAGCACGTAGACGACGAAGCCGACGACGACGATGCTCACGAACGCGGGCAGCGCGTCACGGACCAGGACGCCCTGCAGCGGACGCCGCGCACCCAGCTCACGGCGCAGCTGGAGGTCCCAGAAGACGGTCAGCAGGCCGAAGAACGCCACGTACCAGAGCCCGCTCCACTTGACCCCGCACGCCAGGCCGAGCGACAGGCCGGCGGCGATCCGCCACGGACGCAGCCCGAACCCCGGCCCGAGGATGACTGGGTTGCCCTCCCACAGGGTGCGCCAGGCGTCCGCCCGGCGCCGGACCGCATCGCGATCCAGGAGCAGGAAGCCGAACGCAGCCAGGACGAAGAACATCAGGGTCATGTCGAGCAGGGCCGTCCGGCTCATCACGATGTGCAGCCCGTCGAGGGCCACCAGCAAGCCGGCGACGGTCCCGATGAGGTCGGACCGGGTGAGCCGGCGGATGATCCGCGCGGTCATCAGCACGCTCAACGTCCCGAGCACGGCGACCCCGAACCGCCATCCGAAGGGGACAACGCCGAAGGCGTACTCGCCAGCGGCGATCACCCACTTGCCCAGCGGCGGATGGACGACGAACGAGGGGCCGTCCTTGAAGATGTCGAGCTGGTTCCACGCAGCGTCCTGGGCCAGGATCTTGTCGTCCGCGCCGTCGACCGCCTGCCGCTCGTACCCGAACCGCAGGAGCGCGAGCGCGTCCTTCACGTAGTACGTCTCGTCGAAGATGATCGCGTCGGGCCGACCGAGGTTGACGAACCGCAGCACACCCGCCAGGACGGTGACCAGCAGCGGCCCGATCCACCCGCGCAGCCCACCTGAGGGCATGGGGCGATGCATCGACCGGACCGGGGCGCTCACCTCGGCCTCAACCGACGGCGACTCCACGGTGACGGACACGGCGCAATGCTAGGACCGCCCGGCGCACCGGCCGCCACGCCCCGCCACGTGGGACCCGTTCAGGACGCCGTCGTCGCGGGGGCCTTCTTCGCGGGGGCCTTCTTCGCGGGGGCCTTCTTCGCGGGGGCCTTCTTCGCGGGGGCCTTCTTCGCGGGGGCCTTCGTGCTGGAGGTCGATGCCGCGGCCTTCTTCGCCGGCGCTCGCTTCCTCGCCGGAGCCTTCGTGACGGAGGCTGCCGGACCCGCCTCGGTCACGGGCGCACCGGAGTGCAGGCCGAGGACTGCGCGCGCGTCTGGGTCGGCGATCGCCAGGACCTCGTCGAACGCCGCCCGGATGCACTCCAGGAACACCCCGGGGTCGGGAATCGCGCGGGTGTCGACGTTGATGCCGACGTAGGCGATGCCGTTGTACGTCATCAGCCCCAGGTTGGCCGCGGCCCCGCCCTTGGGGGCGAAGGGCACGATCGCCTGGACCTCGGCGCCTGATGCGTAGAGCGCGATGGGGGGGCCCGGCACGTTGGTGATGGCCAGGTCGCAGCCCTTCATCATGCCCGACGCGACGGAGGTGGCCGCGCTCTGCGGAAGTGCGGTCAGAAGCCGGTAGATCGTGTCGCTGACCACGAGTGCGGGCTCTGTGCGCGCCTGCATGAGCAGGGGCGACAATCGCCTGATCCGAGTGGCGGCATCGCCGCTGTCGATCGGCATCGGGAACCGCGCGGGGACCCAACGATTGCCCGCCGTGTCGTCGCTCGAGGTGCGCATGTTGACCGGCATGTTCACCCGCACGTACTCGCACGGTGCGTTGTGCGCCTCGTGGTAGGCCGCGACGCCGCCTCCGACTGCCGCCATGTAGGTGTCGTTCAACGTGGCGCCCACGATCTTGGCCGCGGCCTTGAAGGGCTTGAAGGGGACCTGGATCACTGCCATCTGGACCGACAGCGAGCGGCCGTGCATCAGCGGGCTCAGCGGCTCACTGGCCGGGGCGAGCAGGCGTGTCACCGACTGGGCGAATGCGGCACCCGAGACTGCGGACTCGCCCGGGTCGGCCACCACACGCTCGACCAGCCCGATCGCCCCACCGGTGAGGGCGCGGCCACGCTGGTAGGTGGCATTGACCGCGAACCGGGTCCCGTTGACGATCCGCCCGGGAAGACCCAGGACATCCGGGGTGGGCTCGGGAGGCATCGCCCCCAGGGCCCTGGACGGCTCACGGGTGAGGTCGAAGAGACTCGCGGCCATCGCCATGCCACCGACGCCGTCGGTGATGGCGTGGTGCAGCTTGATGATCACCGCGGAGCGATCGCCGTCCCAGCCCTGGACCAGCGCCATCTCCCAGAGCGGTCGATTTCGATCGAAGTCCTGTTCGGCCATCTGCTCGGCAATGCGCAGCAACGGTCGGTCGGAGCCGTCCTCGGGGACGTGGAACCGCTTGAGGTGGAAGGTGAGGTCGAAGTTGGGATCGACCTCCCACCGTGGGGGGATCGGAGAGACCGGATTGCCGATGACCCGCTGGCGAAGCTTCGGGACAGCCAGGGTCATCCGCGTGATCCGGTCGACGAGCAGGTCGATATCGGGCGTCTCGTCCAGCACGGTCATCGCGACCACGACCGACCGCAGGACCGGATCCTGCTCGACGCCCCACATGACCGCGTCGAAAGCACCCATCCGGTCAAGCCTGTCGTCAGACATCACGCACTCCTCGCCACTCGTGGTCCTCGCCGCCGAGGTTATCGGGCCAGGCGTTCCCACGCGCGGGCGCGGCGGCCTCGCGTGCCGTCCGTGATGGTGGAGCTGAGGGGATCCGTCGGTCGCCCACAGGGCGACCTCCTCCCGAGTCCCCACTCTGCTGAGACCACACAATGAGAGGGACCCCCGGGAACAACCGGGGGTCCCTCTCATTGTGGAGCTGAGGGGACTCGAACCCCTGACCCCCTCGATGCGAACGAGGTGCGCTACCAGCTGCGCTACAGCCCCTTGAGCGCTCCTAGGGTACCCAGTCCCGGCCGCGAGGACCAAACGACCTCGTGGACGTCGTGCGGCCGAGCGCCGGGGCCGGCAGCGGCTGCTACTCGTTGACGGCGCGGGGGCGGAAGGCGGGCGCGGACGTGTCCTGCGCCTTCCACGCGGCCGACTGCTGCGCGAGGAACTCCTCGTCACGAGTCCGCGCCTCGGCTGCCGCCTGCTCCGCCTTGGCGCGGGCGATCGCCTCGGCCTTGGCTGCAGCCATTCGCTCCGCGCGCGCCTTCTGCTGCTGGGCACGCTCCAGCATGGCCGCGGCCGTCCACGCACCCGGAGTGGCCGTGTCGATCACGCGGGGGAACTCAGCGGCCGGCGGCGCTGTGACGTAGGTGGGCAGGGTGGCCGGGCGAGCCTCCCAGGTGGCCCCTGCCTGGCCCGCGACCGCGCGGCGCTGCGCCGGGGCGCTGGCAGCCTTCGCCGTCGGGAGCGTGCGGGGCTGAACCGAGCGCCGCTTCTGGGCGCTCCGGACCTGGTGGCGGGCCGCCGCGACGAACGCCACGATCAGGCCGACGGGAACGACGAGCGCGATCGGCAGCAGGACTCCCCCGACAACCAGGCCGACGACGACGGCCAGGCCTACCCCGAGGATCCCCAGGACAACGCGACGGCGGGCCGCGGCTGAGGCGGTCGCCGCCTTCGACGATGCCCCGGACACGAGCCCCGACACCCGGCTGCTGACACCGGCGAGGTCCTGACGGGTGACGGTGAAGACCTCGGGCGCGGCGTCGCTGGTACGCGACTCGGACCGCGGGTTCTCCCCCTCGGAGCTCTCCGGTACGGGCAGCGGGATGCCGAAGACGGAATCCCGCTTCGACAGCGCCTGGAGGCTGCGGCTGAACCGGTCGACGGAGCGCTCTGAGTCCATGTGATCGTGACGACGCAACCACGCCGGGACCAGGACCACGGCCCAAACGGCGATGATTGCCACGTAGATCAGACCCGTCACGAGCCGGAATCTACTTCAGGTGGGGTCGTTGGACCCGGGTAATCGGGTCCGCGAAGATTCGTGTCGCGCCGCCAGTCGGTCGACCATCGATCCCCGGATCTCGTCTGCGTTGAGGGCGAAGACCTCGTGATCACGCCATGCCCCGTCAATGTGCAGGAACCCCGGGCGCGAACCCTCGTGCCGGAACCCCAGCTTCTGCACCACACGCCGGCTTGCGGCGTTCTCCGGACGGATCACGATCTCGATGCGGTGCAGTCGCAGGTGCCCGAAGCAGTAGTCGCACGCCATCGCCACGGCCATCGGGGTCAACCCGAGCCCGGCGACGCGCGAGTCGATCCAGTACCCGATGGCGGCACCCCGCAGGGACCCCATCGTGATCCCGGCGACGGTGACCTGTCCGACGAGCCGGCCGTCGAGGGTCATCGCCCATGCCAGCGTGCGACCGGCCCGGGCCTCGTCGCGGAACCGGGCCACCATCTGGCCGAAGCTGGGCACAGCCTCTCCCGAACCCGGGGGGACGGTGGCCTCCCACGGCGACAGCCACGCCACGTTGCGCGAGCGCACCTCCCGCCAGGCCCGGACGTCGCGCCGGCGCAGCTCGCGCAGCTCCAGCACGCCGGCCTCGGTGCGTCGAGTCAGCACCGGCAGGGCGCCCATCAGGACCTGCCGAGTGGCATGACCGAGACCACCGCGCCGGCGGCGACCTCGCCTGTGGCCTCCGGCAGGACGATGAGGCTGTCGGCCATGCGCAGCCCCATGAGGCCCGGCTCCCAGATCGGTGTGATGAGACGCTCGTCAGCCGCACCGTGGAGGTGGCCGCGCAGGTAGGTGCGCACGCCGGGCTCGCCGCGGACCGGGTGCGTGAGCCGGGCCGGGATCAGCGGGCGGAAGACCTGCTGGTGGCCCAGCATCCGACGGATCACCGGACGCACGAAGATCTCGAAGGCGACGAACGCGCTCGACGGGTTGCCGGGCAGCGTGAAGATCGGCACGTTGTCCGGCCCCAGGTAGCCGTGCCCCTGCGCCATCCCCGGGCTCATCGCCACCCGGGTGAACTCCACGGATCCCAGGCGCGCCAGGACGGACTTCATGGTGTCGTAGGTGCCCGCAGTGACCCCGCCGGTCGTGACGATGAGGTCGGCGCGCACCAGCTGATCCTCCAGGGTGTCCATGAGCGCGCGCTGCTCGTCACGGACCGGTCCGGCGCGGTACGACATGGCGCCGGCATCCTGGGCAGCGGCGGTGAGCATGTAGCCGTTGGAGTCGGGGATCAGCCCGGGCGTCATCGGTGCGCCCGGCTCGATGAGCTCGGTGCCGGTGCTCATGACCACGACCCGAGGTCGGGGCCGGACCGTCACCCGGGACTGCCCCACGGAGGCCAGCAGCGCCACCTCCCGGGCGCCCACGAGCGCGCCCTCGGGGAGGACCGCCTGGCCCGGGTCGAGCTCCTCCCCGGCCCTGCGGACCCCGTGACCGGGGGCCACGGCACGATGGATCGACACGGTCGGCATCCCGCCGTCGGTCAGGTCGAACGGGACGACCGCCGTCGCCCCCGACGGGAGCGGCGCGCCCGACCCGATCCGGATGGCCGTGCCCGTCGCGATCGGGTGGCTGGAGCGGTAGCCCGCGGGGACGTCATCGGTGACCGGCATCGTGATCGGCGCAGAGGTCGTGGCTGTGGCGATGTCGGCAGCGATCACGGCGTACCCGTCGGTGCCCGCGGAGTCGAACGGCGGGACCGCCCACGGCGCGGTCACCGGCGCGGCCAGCAGGCATCCTCGGGATTCCAGGAGTGAGACGTCCAGGGACTCAAGGGCCTTCGCGTGTGCCAGGACCTCGGCCAGGTGCTCGTCAACGGTGCGCATCAGCCCTGCCTGCCACGACGCTCGACACCGTCGCGCACCGTGTGGCCGGGCTGCGCGGCGCGGTCCTCGAGCATCGTCATGCCACGCACGATAACCGCCCCAGTTCCCCCACGACCGGCAGTGGTGCATGATCGCGTCCGTGGCTGACTCGAAGTCGGACCTGCGGGCGCGGATCCGCGCCGCTCGGTCGCAGGCCGTCGGCGCGGCAGCCGGGGCGCAGGAACGCGCCGGACTGCTTGCGGTTGCGCGAGCCGCCGGGCTGCTCGACGGGGATGGCACCCAGGACGAAGTCGGGGCGGTCGCGATCGCTGCGTACATCGCCGCTCCCGGCGAGCCGGACGTGGCCGCGATACGTGACGCTGTTCGCGACGCGGGAGGGGTGGTCCTGCTGCCCATCCCACGCGCCGGGAGGGAACTCGACTGGGCACTCGACGACGGGAACTACCGGCCCGAGGGGCGGTACCCGATCGAGGTCCCGGCCGGCGAGGTCGTCGGTTCGGGCGCCGCGGCACTGCTGGCATGGGAGGTGCGGACGGTCCTGGTCCCGGCGCTTGCCGTCGACAGGAACGGCGCTCGGCTCGGGCAGGGCGGGGGCTACTACGACCGCCTCCTGGCCGGGCTGGCGGCCATGGCGGTGGCTCCCCGGGAGGGGGGCGGTCCGTCTGGATCCGACCCGTCAGCAGCGGCCGTGCGAGTCGTGGCGGTGGTGCGCGACAGCGAGGTGCTCCCCGCCGGAGCCGTGCCCCGCGAGGACCACGATCAGCTGATGTCCGCCGTGCTCACGCCGACCCAGTACGTGCGGCTGGCCCGCTGAGCCGCGCGGGGGCCCGACCGGTGGGTCAGGACGCAGCGGGAGTCGAGGACGTCTTCGACCCCGAACCCGAGTCCGAGCCAGAACTGGAGCCGGACGACGACCCGGAGGAGCCGCTTGTTGAGGACGAGGTGCCGGCCTCGGAGGACTTCTTCGACTCCGCCTTGGGGGTGGGCGGGGACGTCGCTGAGGACTTGCCCCGGCTGTCTGTGCGGTAGAAGCCGCTGCCCTTGAACACCACGCCGACGTTGCCGAACACCTTGCGCAGTCGGCCGTCCTCGCAGGACGGGCAGTCGGTGAGCGACGGCTCGTGGATCGACTGCACGACCTCCAGCGGGGTGTTGCAGCTGGTGCACATGTACTCGTAGGTCGGCATACTCACCCTCTTCACCGCGGCCATCATGGCTCTGACAGGCTCCCATTCTGGCACTCACGGGCGCTGAGTGCTAATCGCGTCCCGGCGTCAGGGGCGACGGGGGCGTCGGTGTGCGTGACCCCTCCCGCTGTCGACGCCGGGAGATGCACGCCTGTGGACAACCGCTGGTCGATCCCGTCGATCTCTCGTACGGTCCCCCTGCCGGTGGCACGGGCCGCCCGCGAACAGAGCAGGCGCCATCAGAGCGGGGCGGGGGTCACGTGGCCAGATCGAACCGGAGCTCATCACGCCCCGATGCGGCTCGACTCCTCCGACGACACCGTCGCCTTCTGGCAGGTGTGGCTGCGGCGGCATCCATCGCGGCCCTCGGGATGGCCCTGCAGCCACCGACCCCGGCCACCCGCGGCGTCGTCGTGGCGACCACTGACCTGTCCGCAGGACACTCGCTGGTCGCGGGCGACCTCGCCGTCGCCCAGGTCCCGGCCGGGGTGCTTCCCGCCGGGACGAGCAACGATCCCGGCAACTTCCTGGGGCGGGCCCTGGCCGCACCGGTGTCGCGCGGCGAGGCGTTGGCCGGCCACAGGCTCACGGACCTCCCCGAATGGACAGTGCCCCCGGGCACGATGCCCGTGCCGGTTCGGTTCGCTGATGCCGGGGCTGCCGCTCTGCTCTCCGCTGGACAGCGCGTGGATGTGGTCGCCGCTTCGGGGCCCGGTCCCGAAGGTGCGGCACCGTTCGCCTCGGCCGAGTTGGTCGCCTCGGACATCCTGGTGCTGGCGGTCATCTGGCCGGATCAGGGGTCGGGCGGCCTCCTCGGAGGTCAGCCGTCAACCGAGGACCAGAGCCCCCTCGTGATGCTCGCCGCCGATCGGGGCGCGGGTCTGGCGATCGCAGGGGCACAGGGGCGCGCGAGCCTGGGCTACCTGATGCACCTCGGCCCCGGCTGACAGCCCCATGGGCTGCCGACCGGGGCCTGCCCGTGCATGGAGCGCCAGCGCTGATCCAGCGCAGTGCAGGTCAGGCGCCCGGATCCGACCCGGGGTCGCTGCCGGGGGTGTTGGTGGCGAGCTCGGCGCGCATGCCCTTGAGCTCCTCGACCACCTCAGTGAGGAGGCCGACCTCGTTCTTTGCCCCCGCGACCTCCTGGTCGAAGGCCTTCGCGTAGGCCTTGACGATGAAGAAGATGACCACAGCGATGAGCACGAAGGTCACGAGGGCGGTGAGGAACGCCCCGAACTTGATCTCAGCTCCGTTGATCGTGAGGATCAGCGCCTGGTCGAAGTTCGGCGTACCGAACGGGATCGCCGTGATCGGCATGATGACGTTGTCCACCAGTGCCGTGACGACGGCCGTGAACGCCGCACCCATCACGAACCCGACGGCGATGCCGAGCATGTTGCCCTTGTTGATGAATTCCTTGAACTCGCTGAACATGCCCATTGACGTGCTCCTCACGGCGTACGGCTGACAAGAGTTGGCTCGGGGGACGCCCCGGGACGCGGGCAGGACACTAGCAGTCGCTCGTATCGACCGCCGTCGCGCACCGGCGCAGCATGCAGCGCTCCATTCCGGCGCGACATCGGCGGCCGAACGGCGGCGATCAACCTCCGTGGTGCGGCGGGGTCTCCGTGCGGTAGTGGGCCAACCGGTCGGACTCGGACTCGCCGCGCTCACCCCACGACTCGGGCCGGTCCTCGGCCGCTCGACCGTCGAGGGGATCCCCCAACGTCAACCGCCGAGGTGCCGATTCCTCAGCCTCGGTGATCGGGGAATCGGAGCCCTCCGGCTGAGGACCCGGCGGATTCACTGCGGATCGCCCTGGTCGAGCTGGGCGAGGAAGGCCTCCACCTGGGCTGCGATGTCGGTGTCGGAGGGCAGCGCGTCGGATCCGGCCGGCTGGTTGGCCCGACTGGCCATCATCGCGTCGTACTGCTCCTCGAGGGTGGTGACCGCCTCCATGTTCTCCGGGTTGGACGCGATCTGGATGGAGATGTCGGCGTCGGACTCCTCGGCGGCCTCACGCAGCTCGTCGAGAGGGACGGCCATGCCCGTCGCCGTGGCCAGCGACTGCAGGAGGGCCAGGGCCCCCCGCGGGAACTCCGCCTGCACGAGGTAGTGGGGCACGTGCGCGGCGAAACCCATCGCGGGCCGGTCCTGCTCGCCGAGCCGGAGCTCGAGGAGGGCAGCCAGGCTCCCCGGCACCTCGAGGGAGCCAACCCAGGGCTGCGCACCGACGGTGAGGGTGGGGTCATTGGCATGCACGGTCACGTTGATGGGCCGCGTGTGCGGGGCCGGCCAGGGGATGGCGTGCATCCCCACGACCAACCGCACGCCCAGGGCTTCTGTCAGTCGGATGATCCCGCTGCTGACCGCACCCCATGCAGCGTCTGGCTCGGACCCGTGCAGGACCAGGAACCTCTCGCCGCGTTCGTCGACCGCCGCATCGACGACCAGCTCGGGCATGGCCACGGACTCGTAGTGGTCGGAGTCGAACACAGTCCGTGGCCGGCGACCGCGGTAGTCGAACAGGGAGTCGATATCGAACGTGGCCACGCGAGTGTGCTCACAGGAGTCGAGCAGGTGCTGGATCGCCAGACGGCTGGCTCCTCCCGCGTCCATGAAGCCGGTCAGCCCATGGACCAGCACCGGTGCGCCCAGCTCCGGGCGGTCTGGCTCGAGTCGGTAGGACCCCGCTGTCACGACTTCTCCCTCACCTCGAGCCGGCGCCTCTCGCGACCGGCTGGCCGTCAGGTTCAACGAGACTACTGCCGCGAGGATTCCCACGCCCTGCGGCGCGCACCGAGCGCGGCGCGCCGGAGACGCGACGCGCGGCAGTCCACCCGGTCGCTGCTACGGTCGACATGTTCTGCGCCCCCTGGCGCAGGGTTGGCCGCCGCCCGGCTCGATCATGGCTGCCGGGGGTCCACAGCGGGAGGAGGCGCGATGACCTCAGAGCCAGACGCCGGCGCCGGCAGCGCGGCCAGCACCGACGGGGCCGACGGGGCCGACAGCACTGAGATCGCACCGAAGCGGGGGCCGATCTCCCGGATCGTGCGCAACAAGCGCTTCGTCAAGCTGGTCGGCGCCATCATCCTGCTCGCCCTGCTCTACTACGCGTTCTTCGTTGTCCTGCCCTCGCAGATCGACTGGGACGAGGTCTGGGCCGCCATCACCGCGCTGACGTGGGAGCAGCTCGTCGTCCTGGGACTGGCCGGGGTGCTGGTGATGGTGCTGCTGGGCTGGGCTGCCAAGGCCTCCCTGCCGGGGCTGCGGCTCTACCAGGGCTTCGAGTCCTCCGCCACAGGCCAGATGACGGCGTTCGTCATCCCGCCTCCGGGGGACTACGTGATCCGCTTCTCCATGTACCGGACGTATGGATTCACCGACGAGCAATCCGCGACCTCGGTCCTGATCGCGATGGTCCTGAGGTACTTGGCCATCTTCTTCATGCCGATCGTCGGACTGGCGGCCATCCTGCTTGCCGGTCAGGGAACGACGGACTCGCTGTGGTGGTTCCTCGGGTACACGGCCGCGTTCTTCGCGGTCGCCTACCTGATCAGGCGGATCATCATCAGCGACGTGACCGCGCACGCCGTGGGCCGGTGGACCAACTCACTGGTGACCTGGACCATGAGGCGGTTCCACCGGACGCCTTCCAAGGACATCGAGCAGATCGTCATTGACTTCGGCCAGAAGACCCGGGGGACGGCCGAAGTCGAATCGGTGGTCCCTGCTCGCCTCGAACCTGGCGTGGGGACTGGGCAATGCCCTGGTCCTGGGGCTCTGCCTGCGCTTCAGCGGCCTGGACAGCTCCGAGGTCTCCCCGGCTGCCGTGCTCCTGGCCAGCGGACTCGTGATGGTCCTCAACGTCCTGCCGGTCCCGGGCCTCAACGCGTTGATCGTCCCGCAGCTGTCGTCCATCCTCGGCATCACGAGCGAGACCCAGCAGTCGCAGCTGACGGCCGCCCTCACGCTGTACCGGGTGGACACGTGGATCATGCCCATGCTGATCGGCTGCGTGATGTTCTTCGTCTGGCGCTTCCGGGTTCGCAGGGACACCGTGACCACGGTCAACCGTGACTCGGAGTCCGACGGCGGGTGGGACTCCGAGACCTCGAGCGCCCGTCCGGCAGCGGCGGATCCGTCAGCGGGCGGCGGCCCTGCGGTACCGGGCGACGCCCAGGGGCATGAAGATCGCCAGGAGAAGTAGGCACCAGAGGACCGAGGCCAGGACGGGGTTCTGCAAGGGCCAGTAGTCCGGGGCCTGGTAGTTGGGCGGGACGTTGCCGAAGAGCTCGCGCACCGCAGCGGCCACGGCGCTGATCGGGTTCCATGCCGCCACGGGCTGCAGCCAGGTGGGCATGGTCTCCAGCGGGACGAACGCGTTGGACAGGAAGGTCAGAGGGAACAGCCAGATGAGCCCGGCGGTCTGGGCCACCTCGACGCTGCGCACCGACAGGCCGATGACGGCGCCGATCCACAGGAACGAGTACGCGAACAGCGCCAGCAGGGCGAAGGCGCCGATCACGCTCACGGCCGGGGCGTCAGTCCGCCAGCCCACGAGGAGCCCGGTCAGGGCCATGGCCGCCGTGGTGACCCCAGCGAACGCGAGGTCGGCGAAGGTCCGCCCCGCGAGAACCGCGGACCTGGCCATCGGCAGGGAGCGGAACCGGTCGAACAGCCCCCGGGACAGATCGTCGGCCATGGCGATGCAGGTCGTGGCGCAGGTGAAGGCCACGGTCTGCACGAAGATTCCGCCCATGAGGTAGTCGGTGTAGTCCCCACCGCCGGGAACCTCGATCGCGCCGCCGAAGACGAACGCGAACAGCAGCACGAACATGATCGACTGGATGATCCCGAAGACGATCGAGTCCGGCTGACGACGCAGGCGCGTGACGTTGCGCCACGTGATGGTGCGGGTGTCGGACAGCGTCTGCCCCAGGGCGCTCATCGGCTGGTCCCCTCCCTCGTGTCGGCGTTCAGTGGGCCTGCGGCGGTCGACGTGGGCGCTGTCCCGGGGGCGCCACCGACGGGCGCGGACGCGGCAGCGGAGGCCTCGTCGTCCTCCGCATGGCGCCCGGTGAGCTCGAGGAACACGTCATCGAGGGTGGGCCGCCGGATGCCGATGTCGAGGATGTGCACGCCCTTCTCATCGAAGGCGCGGACCGCCTCCAGGAGGGCGGTGGCACCCCCCGCCACCGGGGCGACGAGCTGACGGGAGTGCTCATCGACGTCGATCACGCCGTTGGCCAGCCCGGCCAGGACCTCGCGCGCGTCCCAGACCTGGCCCGCGGCGACCGTGACCGCCAGCCGTTCACCGCCCACCTGGGCCTTGAGCTCGTCGGAGGTCCCCCGGGCGATCACGCGGCCGCGATCGACGACGGCGATCGAGTCGGCCAGCTTGTCGGCCTCGTCCAGGTACTGGGTGGTCAGCAGGACGGTCGTCCCCTGGGCGACGAGCCCCTCGATGACCTCCCACAGGCCGATCCGGCTGCGTGGGTCGAGGCCCGTCGTGGGTTCATCCAGGAAGATGATGGGTGGTCGGGCCACCAGCGCCCCGGCGAGATCCAGCCGCCGTCGCATGCCGCCGGAGTAGGTCTTCGCCGGGCGGTCGGCGGCCTCCACCAGGTCGAACTGCTCGAGCAGCTCGGTTGCACGGGTCCGCGACTGGGCCATGTCGAAGTGGTAGAGCCGACCCACCATCACCAGGTTCTCCCGGCCTGTGAGGTACTCGTCGACGGCCGCGTACTGGCCGGACAGCCCGATCGAGCGGCGCACGCCCTGGGGGTCGGTGGCGACATCGATGCCGTTGACCGTGGCCCGCCCGGCGTCGGGGGTGAGCAGGGTGGTGAGGATGCGGACGGCCGTGGTCTTGCCCGCACCGTTCGGCCCGAGCAGCCCCAGCACCGACCCCGTCGGGACCTCGAGGTCCACACCGTCGAGCGCACGGACCTCGCCCGATCGGCTCGGGAACACCTTGACCAGGCCTTCAGCGTTGATGGCTGCCATGCCCTGATCCAACCCCAGCCCTCTGACACGCGCACTCCGACGCACAGACCGACCACGTAGCGCACCCTTGTGGTCGCGATATCCACACCCTTCCCCCGTGATATCCCGGAGCAGGGCGCGTGTCCTGCTACGTTCGGCTCACCGAGGCGTCGATGTCCGGGGGGACAGATGGATCGCAGGGATGGGTGGGAGAGCGGCCGCGTTGCGCTGCCCAGGCGTCGGGGCGCAGTCGTCGCCGGTGCCGTCACCGCACTGCTGGTCGCGGGCCTGGCCCCGTTCGCGTCCACCTCGAGCGCGATCACGCCGCAGGCCGAGCAGACCTGGGAGACCGGGATCATCAGTGGCATCGCCGACGGCGACACCGTGAGCGTGGACATCCAGTCGGCCGCGGACCCCGGATTCATCGCACCTCCCGCGTCCCTCGACCTCGCCGTCCCCTCTGCGCGTTCCTACTGCGCCGAGCGCATCAACGCCGATGGGTCGATGCCCGCGCCGGACAACGACCTCGACGGCTGCCGCGTCCGTCTGAGCGGCATCCAGGCCCCCGAGAAGGCCGGAGCGGCCGGAGGCTCTGCACTGGAGCAGTGTCGGGCCAGCGCCGCCACCGCCGCCCTCGCGGCGGTCCTGCCGGCCGGCACCCCGGTCCAGCTGCGCTCGATCAGCGTGCGCTCGGTGGAGGCCGACTACTCCGGCGGGCGACTGGCCCGAACGATCTACTACCAGGACGCCACCGGGGCGTGGGTCGACGCCGGGCGCGCGGTCCTCGCCGGGGGCCACGCGATGTGGTTCCCGCACAGCCTGGCGGACACCGAGAAGCCGGAGTACGCCCACAACCTCGAGTACCGGCGGCTCGTCGATGACGCCGCCGCGCGCGGTGTGGGTCTCTGGTCGGCGAACCTCTGCGGACCGTCGGCCCCTGCCGCCGTTCGGACCTGGGTCGTCTCGGACCCGATCGGCGACGATGCGAACCACGAGTACGTGGTGGTGCTCAACGACTCCGACGCCGCGCTGGACGTCAGCGGCTGGACGGTCCGCGACTCGTCGCTGACCACGCTCACCCTGCCCGCCGGAACCGTGATCGGCCCCCGTGACCACATCCGCATCTTCACCGGCTCCGGGGCGCCGGGGACGCCCACGCCGCGCGACTTCCACTTCGGCGGTCCGACCCAGATGTTCGCCAACTGGGACCCAGCAGCGGGCTACTTCTACGGCGACGGTGCCTACATCTACGACGCCCAGCCCGGGTACGCCTACGGCAACCTGCGCGCCTGGTTCACGTACCCGTGCGACCCCGCCGCGTGCGGCGACCCGCTCGTCGGGCGGGTCGTGATCGGTGCGGTGCAGTACAACCCCCCCGGCACTGACACGGCGGCCGCTGAGTACGTCGAATTCCGCAACACCACGGGGGCACCGGTCAGCCTCGGGGGCTACGCCTTCGCACGACGAGGGGCGCAGTACCCGTTCCCGCCGGCCGCGGTGATCCCTGCCGGGGCGACCCTTCGGCTGTCGATGGGCGTCGGCGTGGATACCGCAGACACCTTGTTCCTGGGCCGTACCGCGAGCCTGCTGTCCAACAGTGGCGACCACCTCACGTTGGTCAACCTCAACCACGCGCCGGTCGACTGCCGCGCCTGGGGGGCGTTCAGCTGCGCGGGGATGCCCGTCAGCGCGGGGCTGACGACTCCAGCGATGGCGGCAGCCCCGGCCCCTCCCGCCGCTCGGACGCTGGCGCCCACGAACCGACCGGGCCCGCCGACGGCAGTGCGGGCCAGCGCGAAGTCAAAGCGCGTGACCGTGCGCTGGTCGGCCCCAGCGCCCAACGGCACCAAGAAGCTCACCAAGTACCGCGCGAAGGTCTACCTGAGCTCTGGGACGTCGCTGAAGTACCGCACGTCATGCACCGCCAAAGCGCGCACCCTCCACTGCCGGACCAAGAAGCTGCTCAAGGGCAGGACGTATGTGGTCAAGGTCCAGGCCCGCAACGCGAAGGGGTACGGCGCCTACTCTGCGCCGGTGACTGTTCGGATCAAGTGAACCGGGAGCTGCTCGCGATGCCTGCCCCCACGTGAGCGGCCCAGCAACGCCACCCCGCCCGTCACATGACTGCGACCCCGCCGCCGGCCCCGACACGCGGCTGCAACACACCGGAAACCGCCAGCCCATGGGGCCGACCTACACTTGGCGCCCGTGAACCCCAACCCCACAGACCAGGCAGAAGTCCCTGACCTGGCAGAGAATCCCCCCACCCGCACCGACCTCCCCGCCTGGGACCGATGGTTCGAGCTGACCCGACGCGGGTCCTCGCTCGGCACCGAGTTCCGCGGCGGCCTGGTCACCTTCTTCACGATGGCCTACATCGTCGTGCTCAACCCGCTGATCATCGGCACCGCCCAGGACGTCAACGGCAACTACATCGGCGGCGGGGACAACCCAGTCGTCTCCATCGGCCTCGTGGCCGGCGCAACCGCCCTGATCGCCGGCATCCTGACGATCGCCATGGGCGGCATCGGGCGCTTCCCCCTGGCAATCGCCGCCGGCCTGGGCCTCAACAGCTTCCTGGCCTACACGATCGCCCCGCTGATGACCTGGCCCCAGGCCATGGGCCTTGTCGTCATCGAGGGCATCATCATCTTCGCGCTGGTGCTCACCGGCCTGCGCGTGAAGGTGTTCAACGCCATCCCCGAGGCACTGAAGTACGCCATCGGCGTCGGCATCGGCCTGTTCATCGCCCTGATCGGGCTGGTGGACGCCGGCATCGTGCGCCCCGGTGTCCCGCTGATCTCGTTCGGCGTCAACGGCGCCCTGCGCGGCTGGCCCTCCCTGGTGTTCGTGTTCGGCCTGCTGCTGATGATCGTGCTCGTGACCAAGCGTGTGAAGGGCGCGATCCTGATCGGGATCCTTGCCACTGCCGGGCTCGCTGTCGCCATCGAGGCGGCGTTCAGCATCGGGCCGTTCAACGACGGGAACCCCGACACCCCGAACAACCCGGTCGGGTGGGCGCTGAACGTCCCGCGCTTCCCTGACACATGGTTCAGCACGCCGGACCTGAGCATCCTCGGTCAGTTCTCGTTGACCGGAGCCTTCGCCGCGGTGGGCATCGTGACCGCCTCCCTGTTCGTGTTCTCCCTGCTGCTCACGGACTTCTTCGACACCATCGGCACCGTGACCGGGCTGTCCCACGAGGCCGAGCTGACCGACGAGGAGGACAACATCCCCCACCTCGAGTCGATCCTGCTCGTGGACTCGGCTGCTGCGGCTGTCGGCGGCATGGCGTCGGTCTCGAGCAACACGAGCTACATCGAGAGCGCCGCGGGCATCGGAGAGGGCGCCCGCACCGGCATCGCCGCGATCGTCGCGGGCGTGCTGTTCCTGCTCGCGATGTTCGTGACGCCGCTCGTCTCGGTGATCCCCTACGAGGCGGCCACCCCCGCCCTGGTGATCGTGGGCTTCCTGATGATGACCCAGATCAAGCACATCCCGTTCGACGACTACACGATCGGGATCCCCGCGTTCCTGACGATCATCATCATGCCGTTCACCTACTCGATCGCGAACGGCATCGGGGCCGGCATCGTCACCTACACGCTCCTGCAGGTCGCCACCGGGAAGACCCGGCAGATCCCCGCCCTGCTCTGGATCGTCGCGGCGGCCTTCGCCGTCTACTTCGCCATCGACCCGGTGACCCAGCTCCTGGATTCGGTCACCGGCTGATCAACCGTCCCCTGAACAGCAAGAGGGGCGCCCGTCCACGCGGCGGGCGCCCCTCTTGCTGTTCAGGGCTGGGAGGATCCGGGGTGTGATCCGCGACGCGACCCCCGCCGATGCCCCCGAGCTGTACCGGATCTGCCTGCTGACCGGCGACGCCGGCCGCGACGCGACTGCCCTGCACGCCGACGCCGACCTGCTCGGCGAGGTCTATGTAGGGCCCTACCTGCACATGCAGCCAGCGGTTGCGGGGGTAGCCAGCGATGAGGGCGGATCCGCCCTGGGGTACGTGCTGGGAACTCCAGACACCATGAGCTTTGCGGCCGCCTGCGAGACGCAGTGGTGGCCGGCGCTTCGGGCCAGGCACCCGTTGGACGACGACGGCCGACTGCGGCTCCCTGCGGACCAGTCCGTGATCGAGGCGGTCCATCGGCCCCCTGTGCCCCCGGCTGACCTGGTTGCTGCGTACAGCGCGCACCTGCACATCGACCTGCTCCCACAGGCCCAGGGCAGGGGGCTCGGGCGGGAGCTGATCGACTGGCTCCTCAGCCGGCTGGCTGGACTCGGAGCGCAGGGCGTGCACCTCGGAGTGGATCCGCGCAATGCCGCGGCGATCGCGTTCTACGAGCGCCTGGGGTTCACCCCCTGGGGGTCGGACCCCGACGCGGTGACCATGGTGCGCCCCCTGGATGACTACGACGGGTAGCGCGGCCCGCTGACCCGGCGCACAATCGGGGCGTGGGCAGCTGGGGTTCGTACTCGTTCCTCTTCGGGCCCATGATCGCCCTGGTCGCTCTCGCCGGGCTCGCGCTCGTGGCGCGCTGGGCGAGCCAGACCGGGACATCGCTCATCGAGGGACCCCCGCGGCAGGGCAGCGCCGAGGAGTACGGCCTGATGATCCCCGTTGCCAGCCCCGCGAACGCCCGTGCCTCCCGCGATGTCGCAGGCCGGCTCACAGCGGCAGGGGTGCGCTGCCGCGAGGTGAACACGACCGAGGGACCACGAGTCATGGTCTGGGCCGAGGACGTGGCCCGGGCGCGCGCCGTCCTGGACACCCCCCGCTGACGGCCGGCCCGCGCATCACTGCGGGAACCGTGACAGGGTTGTCGCGGTGCCGTGGGTCTCCCCGGTACCCCATCCATCTGTGCCCGCCATCGGCGGGGCGCACCCCCGAGAGGAACACTGCATGTCCGAGAACCCCCTGCTAGACACAGTCGTCGGGATCAACGCGGTCTCACTGTCGAACCTCGACAACAGCCTCGAAGCCATCCTGATGGTCCGCCTCGCGGCGCTGGTGGCGGTGGACGCTCCGCCCGCCTCCTACCTGGCCACTCTGCGTGCCGCCGAGGGCACCCTGTTGCAGCTCGAGGATGCCCGCAGCGTCCTCATCGCCGTCGCCCCGATCGTGGGCGTCCCGAGGGTCATCTCCGCGGCGCGCAACATGGCCCAGGCGCTCGGCTTCGAGCTCGAGCTCGAGGAAGCCCTGGCCGAGGAGGGCTGAGTCCCCAGATCGGCAGATGCCCCCCGGCCGATGAGCTGGGGGGCATCTCCATGCCCGGGGCACGTGGAAGCCCCTACGTGGAGCTCTGTCGGCTCCAGCCGGTGCGATTGACCAGCCACTCGATGGGGCCGGGGATGACCTGGTGGATGCCCAGCACAACGGCCAGCCGCCGTGGGGTCGCCACGTCGCCACCCTCGCGCTCCACGGCCCGGACCACGGACTGGGCAACCTGGTCAGTGGTCAGGGTGCCGAACAGCCGCGAGATGGTGGGGACGCGATCGCGTGCCCCGGGGTTGTTCTCCCAGTACTCGGACTCCACCTCCCCGGCCATCACGAGAACGGCGCGGACGCCGGTCCCACGCAGGTCCGCGCGCAGCGCCCGGGTGAAGTGGACCATCGCACCCCGGGCCACGCTGTAGGCGGCCGAGCCCGGGAAGGGCATGGCACCGGCCGGCGAGGTGAGGTTGACGATCGTGCCCGATCCTCGGGCGATCATCGGGCCCACGAGGTGGTGCGTGATCGCGAAGGCCCCGACGTAGGGCACCATCGTCATGGCCAGCGCCTCACTCGGCGTGGTCTCATCGATGGCGGTCCACCGTCCCGATCCGGCGTTGTTGACCAGGACGTCAACGGTGCCCCGGTCGGACAGGATTCCATCGGCGACCCGACCGACAGCGTCGAGGTCGGACAGGTCCACCGGATAGGTGTGAGCCGTCCCGCCGCGGGCACGGATGGACTGTGCCACGGCCTCCAGGCCGGCCTGCGACCGAGCGAGCAGCACGACCTCCGCACCTCGATCGGCGAAGGCCCTCGCGGCCGCGGCCCCGATGCCGCTCGACGCCCCCGTGATGACGACCCGTGCGCCGTTGACGTTCATCCCTGTGCCTCCTGTGTGGTCGTCCCATCGTGGCCTCCCGCGCATGCGTGACGCGTGCTGCGGGCTCCGGGACTGCCAGTCTCAGGCGTCGACCTGGCGGTGCAGCATGAAGGGCACCCCGCCGAGGGACCCGGCATCAGGCCGAATGTGAGCGACCCCGGGTCTGCGAACGGCCTAGTGGGCGGAGGCGAACTGCTCGTGCAGGTCGACCGAGATGCGCCCCCGAGCGCGTACGGGGATGCCGTTCTCGGCCGCCCACCTGCGGATCTCGGCGGGGTTCGGTGATCGACCCACCGACGATGATCGGGGCTCGGGGATCCGTGCCTCGGAGGTCGGGCGCGCAACCGCGATCCACGGTGCCAGGCAGTCGCGAAGCCCGGCGGCGTTCTCCTCGGTCAGGTCGATCTCGTAGTGCGTGCCATCGAGGGCGAAGAACATCGTCTGCGCTGGCTCGCCGCCATCGATGTCGTCCTGGAGGACGACTGTCACCCTGCGCGTCATTGCTCCCCCCTGGGGAAGTCGGAGTTGGCCTGCCATTCCTTCAACGAGCATGGGGCCGGTCTGGTTCACTGCACAGTGACCAACAGCGAAGGTCTCAACAAGTCCGCGTAAAGCCCGTGCCAATCGGCGGGGTCCCAACCTGCACCGTCACGCCCAGGCGCCATAGAAGACGACGCTCATCGGCTCGATGTGCCAGTAGCGGTAGACGGGAACCGCGCCCCCTTCAGGCGCCGACCAGGTCGCGTCGCTCGAACGCCAGGATGCCCGCGCCCGCAAGAGCCACTCCGACCACCACCATCACGATCGCCTGTCCTCGCACATCCTCGACGAGGTCCAGACCTGTGCGACCGGGTCGGCATCCTGCGTGCCGACCACGGCTCACCTCCAACCGCGCTCGGACGTGGACGTCTCCACCACCCGTTCAACCATCCGCCTCCTGGCAGTCGATCGGCCAGAGGCCAAAGGCCCCGCTGCGCATCCCCAGGACCTTCGGATGTCCCGCTGGGATCGGGTATCGACGGGCGCGGCCTCGGCGGCACCTGCCGCTGCGAGTGTCGGATGCGTGTGCTGCCCCGCGTGGTGCAGTCTGACAGCCATGGCGGGACGCCGGAGGCTGACGGACAAGCTGCTCGAACAGACCACGCACGAGTACAGCCCACGTACACGCGTCATCGCGCTGGTGTTCCTCGCGCCCGTCTTCCTGGTCGTCCTTCCCTGGCTGTTCATCCACCTTGGGGCCCTGCTCGACCGGCGGATGCAATGGCCACCCATCGCGCCGACACCGGTCAACCTGATCGTCGGATTCGTGCTGATCCTCCCCAGCGGCCTGCTCGGCCTGTGGGCCAACCACAGCCAGTTCACCATCGGTCGGGGAACCCCCGTCCCCCTCATGGCCACACAGGAACTCATCGTCGAGCCGCCCTACACCTACAGCCGGAACCCGATGGCCCTCGGCGCCATCGGCATGT
Source organism: uncultured Actinomycetes bacterium (assembly GCA_963700475.1). Taxonomy (GTDB): domain Bacteria; phylum Actinomycetota; class Actinomycetes; order S36-B12; family CAIYMF01; genus Prado023. The sequence continues at coordinate 142,272 of CAVOXR010000008.1, read as the reverse complement.
ACCTCGGTGTCGCCCTCCTCTTCCACTCGCTCGGCGCAGTAGTGGTGGTGGGGCTCTTCGCAGCCGCCCTCCTGACCTACATCAACCGCGCAGAGGAGACGGAGATGGCGGCCCGGTTCGGCCAGGAGTACCTGGCCTACAAGCAGAGGACCCCGTTCCTGATACCCCGAATCCGCAACCGGTAACAGCAGCAGGACGGCGCGTTGGCCCTTGAGCCCTGAGTCAGCCCTGGAAGTCGACGGAGCCTGTGTAGCTGATCATCCACTCGACGCCGAACCGGTCGGTGCATCCGGCGAACCATTCCGCCCACTCGGTGGGCGCCGGCTCCATGGAGACCGTCCCGCCCTCCGACAGGGCATCGAAGAGCCGCCGGGCCTCGCCGGCATCGTCGGCCTCCACATGCAACGAGAAGTCGTTGCCCGTGCTGAACTCCTGCCCGAGCGAGGCGAGCATGTCGGTGCCCATGAGCATGGTCCCGTTGGGAAGGGTGAGAGCGACGTTGGCCACCTTGTCCAGGTCCGCCTCCGGCAGATGCTCCATCGAGCCGAAGTCCCGGAACCGTGCGACACCCATGATCTGACCGCCGAAGACCTCGGCGTAGAAGGTGAATGCCTCCTCGGTGGTCCCATCGAAGTTGAGGTAGGGGGTCAGAGCCTTCATCACAGCCTCCTGAACAGCGGGATGAGGACGCTACCAGCGCCTCGGGTCGAGGGCCAGAACCGGGCCACACCGCGGTCGACGAGCAGCTTCCATGCCGTGCCCGCCCTCATTGCGAGGAAACCAGCCTCTGACCTGCGGTGTCACTCGGTGCCCCCGGCAGGATTCGAACCTGCGGCCTGTGGTTTAGGAAACCATCGCTCTATCCCCTGAGCTACGGGGGCCGTGCACTGTGGGGACCCTGACGTCCCCTCGCGCAGGTCAGATTGTCGCAGACGCGCCGGGCCTCCCCGAGCGTGAGACCTCAGCCAGCTCGTGGAGCGACATCCCGACGGCGTCGACGAGCTGATCCAGGTCAGGTAGCGCGACGGCATCGGTGGTGATCCCGATCGTCAGGCGGTCGGCATAGGAGACCAGCGCGAACGTGCAGCGCACGTCCAGCGCCACGGGGATGTAGGGCACGAACTCAAGGAGCTGCCGGCCACCGAGGCGACGCACCTCCCGAGGGCCCGGAACGTTCGTCGCAGCGACGTTCACGCGTGCCTGACCTGCGCGGACGTACTTGCGCGACGCCCGGGCAAGCAGGGGTGCCGGGATGTGGTCGGCCAGGCGCACCACCGCATCGGTGCCCGTCGCGACCCGTTGGGACTTCTGCTCGGCGGTGCGTTGCATCACCACGGCCAGCCGCTCGGAGGGGTCGGTCACGTCCACCGGCAGGTTCACGAACATCGCCGAGGTCGCGTTGGTCGTGGCGGTCGATCCCGCTCCACGTCGTCCTGAGACCGGCACGATCGTCCGGAGCACCGCGCCATCGAGAGGCTCACCTCGATCGAGGAGGTACCGGCGCAGCCCTCCGGCGAGAGCCGTCAGGAAGACGTCGTTCACCGTGCAACCGGTGGCCGCACGCAGATCCGCCAGCGGCGCTCGGTCGATCCCAGTCCAGCCCCACAGCCGCTCACCGGACAGGGGCCCGTTGAGGATGCTGGCCGGCAGATCGGGGCGCACCACAGCGGCCAGCCCAGCGCGCACCTGCTGGATCGCCTGCCGCGCCTCGCCCGGCGACAGGACGGCACGCAGGAGCAACCTGATCAGCCGGAAGGGAAGGGACAACAACCAGGTCGCACCGGACACGGCAAGGACTCCCCGCGAGGGGGCCGGGCGGAGTTGGGCCGGCCGAGCGTCAGGTCGTGCGGCACCCGTCGGCGTCGGTTCCGGGTCGAGGACGGACTGGACGAGATCAGTCCCCGAGCGCCCGTCGACCATCGCGTGATGCGCCTTGGCGATCACCGCCCAGCGCCCGCAGGAAAGCCCGTCGACCTGCCACATCTCCCACATCGGCCGGCCCACATCAAGCCGCTCGGCCATGATCCACAGGACCATGGCGCGCAGCTGGGCATCGTCGCCGGGCGGATCGAGCACCGCATGGTGCAGGTGCTCGGCGACGTCGAAGCGCTCGCTGTCCACCCAGATGGGCCTCCCCAGGTCGAGCGGCATCCGCTGGGCCCGGCGGCGGTGCCAGGCGGCCGGGGCCAATCTCGCGGCGATCTGCGCACAGAGCTGGCGGTGGTCCGGCGCCGGGCCCTCGAAGATGAGCAGCGACCCCACGTGCAGCGGCTGGACGTCCGTCTCCATCCAGAGGAACCCGGCCTCCAGGGCGTTGAGCCGACCGTCTCCGGTCACACCTCCAGTGTGTCACCGGCGACGCCCGGTTGTCCCTCACCCGATTTGGACCGAACGAGGGTCCAGGACTTCCGGGCGCTCGCGTCGGCGCCGGTGTCGTTGATGAGCTTCCGGGGATGCCCTACCGCCACCACGAGGCGGGAGCTCACCCGCCTCCCCGGGCGACGCCAGGACCCGGCTGCCGTTGCGGGTCCGGGCGCGGCGGGCGACGCTGGGCGCATGTCAATCGAGGTCCATGACGGCGTCACCGCCGAGGTCGGGCGCATGCAGGTGCGTCGCGTCCTGCCCCGCCGGAGGCTACGAACGATCGGCGCCTGGTGCTTCGCCGACCACATGGGCCCTGCGGAGGTCACCGAGACCGCAGGGCTCGACGTGGGCCCGCACCCCCACACCGGCCTGCAGACTGTCACCTGGCTGATGGAGGGCGCGGTGCTGCACCGCGACAGCCTCGGCTCGGAGCAGCTCATCCGCCCCGGCCAGGTCAACCTGATGACCGCGGGCCGGGGTGTGGTGCACGCGGAGGAGAACTCCGGCACCTACCGCGGCACCCTGCAGGGGATGCAGCTCTGGGTCGCGCAGCCTGACGACGTCCGGCACGGCGATCCCGGGTTCGCCCACCACGCGGACCTGCCCGTCGTCGAGTGGGCCAGCGCCTCGGCGACCCTGATCGCCGGGAGCTACCTCGGCGCGACGTCGCCCGCAGCCTTCGCCACTGAGCTGCTGGGCATGCAGGTGACCGTCCAACCCGGCGTCACGACGTTCCCCCTGCGCCCGGACTTCGAGCACGCGATCATCGCCCTCGACGGACCGCTCCTGGTCGGCGATGAGCCGGCCGCCCCACGTGCCGCCGCGAAGCCGGGGCAGATCGCTGCGCTCCCTGCCGGTCGCTCCGAGATCGACGTGGAGGCCCGCGAGCCGACCCGCTTGATGATCCTCGGCGGCGTCCCGTTCCCGGAGCCGGTCTTCATGTGGTGGAACTTCGTGGCCCGCAACGCCGACGAGGTCTCGACGTTCTACGCCGATTGGCGCGACCACGGGCAACGCTTCGGCGACGTCGACTCGGCCCTGGTCCGGATCCCGGCGCCGCCACCCCCGTGGGAGCCCATCCGGACTGCTGCTCCACACTGAGCACGTGCCGCCACTCAGCGGATCCTCCGCCAAGGCAGGAACCTCCGCCTTGATGGGGAGGGTCCTGCCCTTCCGGGAGGTTCCTCCGGGACCGGGGACTTGATCACGCGATACCCCCTGGGGTATCCTGTTCCCACCACGAACTCGAAGGAGACCCTCATGTGCAGCCCCGCGATCTGCCGCTCCTGCGGCAAGGTGACCTACTCCGGCTGCGGCCGCCACGTCGACCAGGTGATGGCCAGCGTGCCCGAGCCCCGGCAGTGCACCTGCCGCTGACCCACAACCCCGCAGATCCTCCGCCAGGGGTCATATCCTCCGCCTCGATGCGAAGGGTCTGACCCCGGGCGGAGGGTCTTCATCTCGGGACCGGCGTCGCGGCCGGGCCACCGACGTCGGCGCGGTTCTCGGGGCAGGCCCTGTCGATCCGGGCCGCGGTTAGGGTCGGCGCATGAACAGCGCGCCTGCTTCTGCCCAGCTCACCCGCGCCGGTCGAGCCACTATCGGCCGTTCCGCCCAAGGGCTCGACGAGGTGCGTCGCTCCTGGCGGATCCTCCTGCAGGCCACGCTCGCCGCGACCCTCGCCTACGCAGCTGCCCTGGCCATCGGGCACGAGCAGCCCTTCTTCGCACCGATCGCGGCCATCGCCACCGTCGCGGTGTCACTGGCCCACCGGCTGCGCCGATCGGCTGAGCTGCTCGTCGGCAACGCCGTCGGCATCTTCTTCGCCGACCTGCTCATCGCCGAGATCGGGACCGGCGTCTGGCAGCTCGGACTCGTCGTGGCCATCGCCCTGATCTCGGCGATCATGCTCGGCGGTGGCCCGATCCTGATCATGCAGGCCTCCTCCGCCGCGGTCCTGATCGCCACCCTGACTCCCCCCACGGCGGCCCAGCCGTGGAACACGGGGCGCGTCGTCGACGCCCTGGTCGGCGGACTCGTCGGGCTGGTCGTCTCCGCCCTGGTCATGCCGGTCGACCCAGCTCGACACGCCCAGCAGGTGACCCTGCCGGTGATCGACACGATCGCCGCAGGCTATCGAGGTGTGGCCGCTGCCCTGACCGACCGTGACCCCGACGTGGCGCGCTCCATCCTGGAGCGCCTGCGCGGGACCGCTCCGGTGCTCGCCTCGTTCCATGCGGGACTGGACGCAACCCGCGAGTCCGTTCGACTCTCGCCCTGGTACTGGGGCCAGCGCCAGACGTTGGCCACCTACACGATCGCCGGCGGGCACCTCGACAACGCATTGCGCAACCTGCGCGTGCTGACCCGTCAGGCGTCGATCGCCCTCGAGCGCGACGACGTCGTCCCCGCAGCAGTCCCCCAGGCGCTGCTCGGCCTCGCCGACGGTATCGATTCCCTTGGCCCAGCGATCGCCGGGGAGGCGGACTTCGACCCCGTGCGCGAGGCCATCCTCGACGCCGTCGCCACGGCAGCGGCGGCCCCAGCTGAGGGCCTGTTCACTGCGCCGATGGTGGCCCAGATCCGGCTGTCCGCCTCCGACCTGCTGCAGGCGACCGACATGACCGTCGCCGAGGCCGCCACGGCAATCCGCGCTGTCGGCGATTCGACGGGACCTCAGCCCGCCTGAGCCGGGACCAATGGCCCGGTAAGGCAAGCCTTACTGTCAAGTATCCTCGGCACATGAAGTTGGACGCCGCCCGCACCGGGCAGCCGATGCTGGTCCTGGGGCCCAGCGACCCAACGGGCCCGGGCGGGCCGAACAGTGCGGTCACGCGCCGCCTCGCCGAGCTCGGCATCCGGCCCGGTGCCGCCCTGCGGATCCAGTCCCGGACCAGCGGCGGCGGGGCGATCCTTGCCATCGGCGACGATCGGATCGCCGTCTCGCGCCAGATCCTGGCCAGCATCGAGGTCGGCGCAGAGGTGCCCTCGCATGGCTGACGTCGTCGCCAACTGCCACGAGGCAGCCGGCCAGCCAGCGAGCCCCGGCACGCGCAGGGTCGCCCTCGTCGGCAGCCCGAACTCCGGCAAGTCCACCCTGTTCAACGCCCTCACCGGCGCCGGTCGAGCCGTCGGCAACTACCCGGGAACCAGCGTCGAGGTCGGCACCGGGCGCTGGTCCGACCCCGCCTTCGGCGAACTCGCCCTCACCGACCTCCCGGGGGCGTACTCGCTGAACCCCATGTCCCCCGATGAGGCCCTGACCGCGGACCTGCTGCACGGTGGCGACCAGGTCGACGCCGTCGTCGTCGTCTGCGACGCTGCGCACCTCGGGCGCTCCCTGGTCCTCGCCGCGCACGTGCGCCAGCTGCCCGTGCCGGTGGTCGTCGCGCTGACGATGACGGACGTCGCCGCGCGCCGCGGAGTCGTGGTCGACGACGAGGCGCTCGCCGAGCGACTGGGCGTCCGGGTCGTGCGCCTCGACCCCCGCCGCAGGGACGTCCACATCCTGGCCGCGGCGGTCACCGATGCACTCGAGCGGCCCGCGGCCCACCCGCTGACCCTGGCCCCGACGGCCGTCGGCGGGTGCCGGGCGGACTGCCCGCGGGACTGCACATCCTGCCCGCCGACCGCGATCGACGACCTGGCCGCCAGCCTGGGCCCTGACGAGGACCTCGCCCGCGCCGAGGCGGTGTTCGCGTGGGCCACCGACACGACGGCGCTGGTCACCACCCGGACGCACGAGCAGCGCCAGACGTGGTCGGACCGGATCGACCGCTGGGCGACAGCCCCGGTCCTCGGACCGGCCATCTTCCTGGCCGTCATGTGGGCCGTGTTCGCCCTCACCACCACGGTCGCAGCCCCTCTCCAGGGCGCGCTGGATGCGTTCTTCACCGGCCCTGTCACGACCGTGATGACGGCCGCGTTCGCCGCGGTCGGCCTGAGCGGCAGCCTCGTCGAAGGCTTCGTCGTTGACGGCCTGATCGCCGGTGTCGGGATGCTGCTGACGTTCGTGCCGCTGATGGCCATCATGTTCGCCCTGCTCGCCCTGCTCGAGGACTCCGGCTACATGGCGCGCGCGGCAGTGGTGACCGACCGTCTCATGGCCCGGCTCGGCCTGCCCGGGCGGGCATTCCTGCCGCTCGTGGTCGGCTTCGGGTGCAACGTCCCAGCGATCTCCGCGGTGCGGGTCCTGCCCGACGCCCGCCACCGGTTGCTCACTGCCCTGCTCGTCCCGTTCACGTCCTGCTCCGCGCGGTTGACCGTGTACGTGATGGTCGCGGCAACGTTCTTCCCCGCCCACGCCGGGACCGTCGTGTTCGCGATGTACGTCACGAGCATCGTGCTGGTGGTCCTGGGCGGCCTCCTGCTGCGCTCCACGCTGATCCGGGCGATGGGCTCCGATCCGCTCGTGATCGACCTGCCGCCCTACCAGCGTCCCGCCCTTCGCCTGCTCGCAGCGGCCACGTGGATGCGCCTGCGCGGGTTCCTCGAGACCGCATCCGGGATCATCGTTGCCACCGTGGCCGCGGTGTGGGCGCTCGGCGTCATCCCCGCCCCCGGCACCTCGTGGAGCCTCGGCGAGGTCCCGATCGCCGACAGCCTGTACGCCTGGCTCGCCGAGCAGGCCAGCGTCCTGTTCATTCCGACCGGTTTCGCGGAGTGGCATGCCATCGGGGCACTCATGGTGGGGTTCGTGGCCAAGGAGGCCGTCATCTCCTCGTGGGCCCAGACCTACCCGGCCGACGTCGACCTCTCGACAGGGGTGTACACGGACTTCGTCGCCAGCTCGGGCGGGCACCCGCAGGCTGCGGCCGCCGCGTTCCTGGTCTTCCTGTTGGCCTACACCCCATGCGTGGCGACGCTGGCCGCGCAGAAGCGCCAGATCGGTGGGCGCTGGACCGCTACCGGCGTGGTCATGCAGTTGACGATGGCGTGGCTGTTGGCCGTCGCGGTGTTCCAGATCGGCTCGGCACTCGCGTGAGCACGATCAGCGCCGTCCTCGCCGCGGTTGCCGAGGGCGCCGGGTCCACCGCCGAGGTCGCCCGCCGCACCGGCGCGACGCCTGAGGCCACCGAGACGGCGCTGGCCGCCCTGGCCTCGACCGGGCGAATCCGTCGGGTCCTGGTGTTCGCCGATGCCTGCTCGACCGAGGGCTGCTCGGGGTGTGGTTCCTCCGGCGGGTGCGCCTCAGCGGGGGTGGGGTCCCTGGTCGGCTCGGGCCTCACTGCGTGGCGTGTCATCGCCCGCTGAGCGCACTCGCCGGAGGTGCCCTGACGGGGTCGGCGGGCGGCCGGCGGCGGGCGGCTGTCGGCGGGCGGCCGTCGGCGGGGCGGCCGGCGGCGAATGGGTCGAATGCGGAGGGCAGACCTTCGGGCGGTGCGCTGCCCGCGTCCTGCAGCGGCGCGAGCCTTCGCCCAACCTCGCGCCAGTTCCGGTGGATAGCGGCCACCTCGGTGGGTGCTGCACTGAACCTCGCGCCAGTTCCGGTGGAACCTGCCGAGGGGATCGGCTCGGGAAGCAGCGGAACTAGCGCGAGGATGACGCGAGCCGGGATCCACCAGCCCCTATTCCACCGCAACTGGTGCGAGGTTGCCCGACTCCTCGCTCGCTTCGAGGACTGCTCGCTCGTGGTCGAGCAGCCACGCCTTCGTGTCGAGGCCCCCGGCGAACCCGGTGAGCGCCCCGGACGCGGCGACCACGCGGTGGCAGGGAACCACGATCGACAGCGGGTTGCGACCGTTGGCTGCCCCGACGGCGCGGGCCGCACCTGGTTCGCCCAGCTCCGCGGCCTGCTCGCCGTAACTGATGGTTCGGCCGTACGGGATGGCCCGCAGGGCCTGCCACGCGCGGAGTTGGAAGTCCGTGCCCGCCGGGTCGAGGGCGAGGTCGAAGTCGCGTCGCGACCCGTCGAAGTACTCCGCAAGCTGCGCCTCGGCCCTGTCGAGGTGCGCCTCGCCCTGGTCGACGCCCGAGGATGACTCTGCCGACCCCTGGACTGTTCCGGACGAGTCGACCCGGATCCACGAGCCGACCGCGCGAGCCACCCGGGAGCCGTCCTCACCCGGCCACAGCACCGCACGCAACCCCGCCGGACTGGCCACCAGCTCGAGCGGGCCGATCGGGGTGCTCATTGCCCTGCTCCGAAGGCCCAGCGAGCTGGGATCCTCTGCCGCGGTCGAACGTGTCATCAGGTCACCTTCCGTCGGCCCACTGGTGCGGGCATCTCGTCAGAACGTCGTGCACCCTGTGTACCCGGCGCATCGGCGCCGGCCGGCTCGAGGCTGGCCCACAGGTGCGCCACCGCGTACGAGCGCCAGGGCCGCCAGGCGTGCGCGGCCCGCTCGATCTCGCGGGGCCGGTCGTCGCCGCCGAGGGCAGCCACCGCGTGGCGAACGCCGAGGTCGCCGGCCAGCATCACGTCCGGATCACCCAGCCCTCGCATCGCGATGTAGGCCGCGGTCCACGGCCCGATCCCCGGGCGGGACTGCAGGTCCGCTCCGATCCCGGCCCGGTCGACGCCCTGATCGAGTACCAGGTCACCATCAGCCAGGGCTCGACAGACGCCCACGAGCGAGGTTCCGCGCGCCCGAGGCATCGAAAGCCCGGACGGGTCGGCATCAGCCAGCCGGTCGACGGTCGGGAAGACGTGGGTCAACGTGGGATCGGCGAATGCGAGCGGCTCGCCGTGTGCGGCGACGAATCGCCCCAGCACGGTCGCCGCCCCCGCCAGGCTGACCTGCTGGCCCACGATCGCCCGGACGACGATCTCGTGCGGGTCCACGCAGCCGGCCACGCGGAGCCCCGGTCGCGCGGTGACGAGCGGGCCCAGCATCGGGTCGTCCCCGAGGAGCTCCGCGATCGCGACGGGGTCGGCGTCGAGGTCGAACAGTCGGCGTACCCGGGCGACCCCGGGGGCCAGGTCCCGGAGGTCCGCGAGCCGGAACTCGGCCAGGAGACCTCCCGGGGTTTCCTGGCACGCCACGGTCGCGTGTCCGTGGGGCAGGGCCAGCGTGCGCCGATAGGTACGGCCGTCCCATTCCTCGAGCCCGGCGACTGCCCGATCGCCGAGGAACGCCATGAGCGCCCGGGCGTCGAACGGTTGGCGCGTGGCCAGGCGCACGCGGATCGGGGCATGCGCAGCGCCCGCGACCGGCTCAGCCACCCATGATCGGGAGACCGCTGGGTCCCCCGGCCGTACCGACGATCCGCGAGCCGCCTCGGCTCGCCCGCGCACCCGACGCGTCCGAAGCGACGTGGGCGACTCGCCGTACACAGCCCCGATCGTGTCGTTGAACGACCGGATGCTCCCGAACCCCGCAGCCCACGCCACCTCGCTCGCCGGGAGGTCGGTGGTCTCCAGCAGGATCCGCGCCGTGTGCGCCCGTTGCGTCCGGGCGATCGCCAGGAGCCCCGCCCCGAGCTCCTCGGTCACGAGGCGGTTGAGGTGCCGCTCGCTGTACCCGAGCGCCGCAGCGACCCCCGCGACCCCCACCCGCTCGACCGCGCCGTCGGCGACCAGCCGCATCGAGCGGGCCACCACATCCCCGCGCACGTTCCACTCCGCCGATCCGGGAACGGCATCCGGACGGCATCTCCGACAGGCCCGGAAGCCGTCGCGCTGGGCCGCCGCGGCGGTCCGGAAGAAGGTGACGTTCCCGCGCTTCGGCGTGATCGCGGGGCAGCTGGGCCGGCAGTAGATCCCCGTCGTGCGCACGGCCGTGTAGAAGGATCCGTCGAACCGGGCGTCGCGGCTGGCGACGGCGCGGTAGCAGCGCTCGTGATCCAGGGCGATGTCCATGGGCACCATCCTCTCCCACCGGAGGGACTCGCACTAGCAGGAATCGGACGTCGCAGTCGGGGGATTGGGGGGCGCCACCCGTCGCAGTAACCCGCCGCCCCGAGTTGGTCCGGATTCCGGAGCACGGACGCTCGCAATTCCGGACGACCCCGCCAGTGAGCCGCGCAATAGCGGACCAACCGAGAGAGGGCGGCCGCCGGGAGCCCTGGCGCGCAGCCGAGAGGACAGGCGCGGCGGGGGGGTTGGGGCTGCTGGCCGGGCCGGGGACGCCGCGGAAGCGGTATGGCTGCGCGGGATGGCCGTGCTGCACGAGCCACGCCTCCCCGCCCGAATCGGACCCGATCACCGTCGCCACGGCCGTGACGACCTCCTCGACGGCCATCAGTGGCATCCGGGCGGACTCGAGGAAGCCGCGGACGGGGTCGACGATCGCGGTGTCGGTGAAGCCGGGGCAGACCGCGTTGACCACGATCCCCTGGGCCGCCAGTCCGGGCCCGACGGACCGGACGAGGTTGACCACGGCCGCCTTGTTCGCGGCGTACACGGGATCCATCGGCACGGGTGCGAGCCCGGCAAGGCTGGCCAGCACCACGACCCGGCCCCCGCCCCGGGCGCGCAACGCCGGCAGGGCGGCTGCCAGCCCGAAGACCACGCCGTCGAGGTTGACGCCCATCGCACGCCTGTACGCGACCTCGTCGAAACGATCGAGGGTCACGGCCAGGCTGTCGACGCCCGCGTTCAGCACGGCGATGTCCAGGCCGCCGAACGACTCCAGCGCCGCAGCGACCGCCGCCTGACTGTCACCCAGGACACTCACGTCGCACCGCACCGCGACCCCGCCGACCTCCTCGGCCACCGTGGACGCCCCCGCGTGGTCGATGTCGCAGACCACCACCCGCGCGCCTGCGGCGCCGAGCATGCGGCACACCCCGGCCCCGATCCCGGACGCCCCGCCGGTCACGAGCGCGACGCGACCGGTCAGGTCCAGGGGCAGGTCGGGGTCCATCGGGGCTCCTCGTGGGGGGTGACACCGGGGATGGGACGATGCCAACGTACCAACCACAGGCAGAGGACCCGCGAACCCCGACCGGGTGCCGGCCCTGCCAGACGGACGGAGAACCATGGACTTCCAGCACAGCCCCCGCGCGCAGGAGTACCTCACCAGGTTGCAGGCCTTCATGGACGACGCCGTGCTCCCGGCGGAGCCGGTCTACGCCACCCAGCGACGGGAGCTGGCGGCCGCGGGCCGGCCGAACGAGCTGCCGCAGGTCGTCGAGGGCCTCAAGTCCCAGGCGCGCGCCGCCGGCCTGTGGAACCTGTTCCTGCCCGACAGCACCGACCCCGCCCATGGCCTGAGCGTCCTGGACTACGCCCCACTGGCCGAGCTGTCGGGCTGGTCGCCGGAGATCGCCCCCGAGGCCCTGAACTGCGCCGCGCCGGACACCGGGAACATGGAGATCCTGCACATGTTCGGCACGCCCGAGCAGAAGGAGCAGTGGCTGGAGCCGCTGCTGGCCGGCGAGATCCGATCCGCGTTCTCGATGACCGAGCCCGACGTCGCCAGCAGCGACGCACGCAACATCGCCACACGCATCGAGCGCGTCGGCGACGAGTACGTCATCAACGGCCGCAAGTGGTGGAGCACCGGCGCGAACGACCCGCGCTGCCGCGTCCTGGTCGTCATGGGCAAGACCGACCCGTCGGCGGACGTCTACCACCAGCAGTCGATGGTGCTGGTCCCGATCGACACACCCGGGGTCGAGATCGTGCGCAACGTGCCGGTGTTCGGCTACCACGACCAGCACGGGCACGCGGAGATCACGTTCACCGACGTCCGCGTGCCGGTGACCAACCTGCTGGGTGAGGAGGGCTCCGGGTTCGCGATCGCCCAGGCCCGGCTCGGCCCGGGGCGCATCCACCACTGCATGCGCGCGATCGGCATGGCCGAGCGGGCGCTGGACCTGATGTGCCGCCGCTCGGTCGAGCGCGTGGCGTTCGGCAAGCCGCTGGCCCGCCAGGGTGTGGTCCAGCAGTGGATCGCCGAGTCCCGGATCTCCATCGAGCAGGCCCGGCTGCTCACGCTGAAGGCCGCCTGGATGATCGACACAGTCGGGGTGAAGGGCGCCCGCAAGGAGATCGCCGCGATCAAGGTCGTGGCCCCGCGGATGGCCCTCGAGGTGGTCGATCGCGCGATCCAGACCCACGGTGGCGCCGGCGTGAGCGATGACACGCCGCTCGCGATGATGTGGGCGGGCCTGCGCACCCTGCGGATCGCCGACGGCCCCGACGAGGTGCACCTGCGCGACGTCGCCCGGCTCGAGCTGCGGCCGCTGGTCGTGCCCCGATGAGCCAGGGGGACGGTCCCGCGGGCGTGGCGGCTGAGGGCTCCGGAGCCCCCGACGGCGTCCGAGGCGCTGGTCCGAGCCCTGACCTGATCCCCGGAGCCGGACCCGTCCGCTCCGAGGACGCCTTCGATGTCGCGGCACTCGACGCGTGGCTCCGCGAACGGGTCGACCTACCCGCCGGGCTGCCGGAGGTCCGGCAGTTCCGGGGGGGCGCATCCAACCTGACCTTCCTGGTTCGCTACGCCGACCGCGACCTCGTGATGCGCCGCCCGCCGGCCGGGCACAAGGCTGCGAGCGCCCACGACATGCGCCGTGAGTACGAGATCCAGCGGATGCTCGCGCCGTGGTTCCCTGCGGTCCCCGAGGTGCTGGGGTACACCGACGACCCGGCCGTCCTGGGCTCGGAGTTCTACGTGATGGCCCACGTGCCCGGGCTGATCCTTCGCGGGGACCTGCCCGTACGGCCTGGCGCTCCGCCCGTCGGAGGCCAACGAACTGGCGCTGGGCATGTTCGACTCCCTGGCCGACCTGCACTCGGTGGACATCTCCGCCAGCGGCCTGGACACCTTCTGGCGCGGGTCGGGCTATGTGCGCCGGCAGGTCGAGGGCTGGTCGCAGCGCTACCGGGCGGCGATCACCGATGACGTCCCCGACGGCGAGGAGGTCATGGCGTGGCTGGACGCCCACCAGCCCGAGGACGTCGCCGCCCGGATGATCCACGGGGACTGGCGCTTCGACAACCTCGTGGTCGACCCCGAGAACCTGTCGCGGGTCCGGGCGGTCCTCGACTGGGAGATGGCCACGGTCGGCGACCCGCTGATGGACCTCGGCGCCTCGTTGGCGTACTGGGTGCAGGCCGACGACGACCCGGTCTTCCAGATGTTCCGGCGACAACCCTCGAACCTGCCGGGCATGCCGACCCGCGCGGAGGTGGTCGCGCACTACCTGGGCCGGACCGGCCTGACGCTGCCGGCCGCGGGGTGGCGGTTCTACGAGGTGTACGGGCTGTTCCGGCTCGCGGTCATCGCCCAGCAGATCTGGTACCGATACCGAGCAGGCGAGACGACCAACCCCGCGTTCGCGCCGTTCGGGGCTGCGGTCAACCACCTGATCGCCCGCGGCCGCCGCATCATCGCCGAGCCCGGCTGAGCAGCGCGCTGACTACTGCGGCGGGCCCCAGTAGAACATGTCGAAGCGGTCGGCTCCGGCGGCCACGGCCTCGGTGTAGGTGAACGCCCCGTCGTAGAGGGCGTCGTCGAGGATGATCCCGTCCAGCCCGTGCGGGACGAGCTCGTGCAGCGCGTGCAGGTCGTTGAGGTGGCCGATGCCGCCGCGTGCCATCACGGGGCGGTTCGTGGCCGAGCAGAACTCGCCGAGCAGGTGTCGGTCGCCGTGCTTCCAGTGGTGAGCCTCCGCACGGTCGGTGACGAGGAACCGGCGGCACCCTGCCCGCTCGAGGTGCGCGGCGACATCGAACACGTCCGGCTGGCGGATGTCGAGGCCCACGGCCACGCGCTCGCCCTGCGCGGCCACGACCCCGCTGGCCCAGTCGAGGTCGGTCGCGTCGATCACCACGCGGCTGGCCCCTGTGGCCAGGGCGTCGGCCAGGGACGCATCGTCGGCGACGGCCCCGGAGTACTGCAGGTGCGCCCCGCTGCTCACGATGTGGTGGTGGTTCGCGCCCAGCCCGTCGAGGGCGTCCTGGTCGACCACGTGGATCCACGCCGCGCCTTGGCCCACCCACGACGCGATCGCATGTGCGGGGGTGCCGGACTCCGTCGAGGCACCGTACCCGGGCGGCGCGAGCCGAGCCTGCCCTCCGCTGATCGTGACGACAGGCAGCAGGGAGAGGGGGTACTTGGCCATGCCCGCAGCCTAACGGCCGCCGGCTGTCCCGACCCACACGCGCCGATGGGTACTGTTCAGGTGACGCCCCACTGAGGATCGACGCCGATGACCCGACAGGAATGGCACCTGGTCAGCCCGTTCATGCAGCGCGACGTGGCCTTTGAGGATGGACGGGGGTTGCGCACGGACCGTTGGACGAACCGAAGAACCGGCACGAACCTCCTCCAGCCGCTGGATCACGGCGCGCCGGAATGGAACATGGAGTTCTCATTCGTCATCGACGGACGCACGACGCTGAGCAGCCGTTCGCCCGACCTGCACCTCGTCAGCAGCAGACAGCGCGACGACAGTCTCACGGTGCTGCTTGAGGCGCAGGACATCGCGATCGAAGTCACCTACACGGTCTATGACCGCCATCCGGTGCTGCGCAAGGGGCTGACGATCCAGAACAGGCGTCAGGAGCCGATCGTCCTGACGCACATGATCCTTGAATCGCTGGAGCTGTGCGTCGGCCACCCCGATGAGCAAGCCCTGTTCACCTTCTACGGGGTGCAGCCCCGGGAGATGTTCGTGAGCGGACGGGTCGACGACCCCGTCGTGTACCAACGGAACGTGACAACGGGCGAGGGCTTCGTGGCGATGAACGAGGTACCCGGCATCATGAAGCGCATCGACACGTCCTGGACGTGGCAGAGCGGGATCCAACTCATGTACGACACCGACGTGTTCCCGTTCGAGCGGCGAGTGGCGCCCAACGAGACGTTCACGACCGCCAACGTGGGCATTGCCTTCACGCAGGAGGGGACCGAATCCGCCCCGCAGCGCGTGATCCCGGCCTACACCAGCGACATCCTGCACCCGAAGGGTCCCCGTTTCCGGGCCCCGTGGATCTACAACACCTGGGAGCACTTCTTCCGCGATATCGACCAGACATCGATTGCATCGATGATCCCACTCGCCGGTCGAATGGGCTTCGACGTCTTCACGCTGGATGATGGGTGGCAGGCGATGATGGGGAGCAACGACGTTCGCACGTCGCACTTCCCCGACGGCCTCGACGGTATCCAGAGGATGGTCGAGGGCAACGGGATGCGCCTCGGTCTGTGGTTCGCCCTGGCCGTGGTGGATGCCGACGATCCCCCGGTGAGGGAGCATCCGGAGTGGAGGTGCTGGGACGGCAGACTCCAACCGCGCCAGACCCTGACCATGTCGGGACCGGCGCCGGTGATGTGCCTGGCAACGCCCTATCGGGACGTGGTGACCGAGCAGATCGCACAGGCCGTGCAGATGTATGACCTGGCCTACGTCAAGCTCGACCTCACGACGGTCTTCAACGCCTACGGCGAGGGGCCGGGGTGCTTTGCGCCCGGTCATGAGCATGCGCTCCTGGGCTGAGTCCCTGACCGGAGCTACGAGAGCATCCATGCGATCACCGCATCCCTGCATGCCCGGTTCCCGGAGCTGCTGATCGACCTGACGTTCGAGCTCTGGGGCCAGAAGCACGTCATCGACTACGGCTTGCTGGCATCGGGCGACCTCGATTGGCTGAGCAACGTCCACGACCTGGGCGCGGCCGGCCCGCGCCAGGCGCGCACTCTGCTGTACCAGAGATCCCTGGCGATTCCCGCCGACACGATGCTGATCGGCAACCTGAGGGCTGACATCGAGCCGATCGCCGAGCGCTTCGCAACTGCGATTGGGTCTGCCCCGCTGCTGCTGGGCGACCTGCGGCAGCTGTCGCCTGACCAGGTCTCGTGGTACCGAAGCAAGATCGACTGGTTCAAGGAACTGCGGCAGGAGATCCCGATCCAGGAGAGCTTCTTCCCGTTGGGGGCGTGGATGCATCCCAATGCCGCGCAGTGGGACGGGTACGCACGGCTCAGCCACGACGGTGAGGGCATGATCGTCCTCTTCAGGAATGCCTGCAGTGATTGCGAGGTCAGCGTGAGCATCCCCATGTTCGGCCCGGGTCGCTGCGTCCTCACGTCTGTCATGACCGGCAACCTTCTGGCCACCGTTCCAGCCGAGGACTTCACCGATGGGGTGACGCTGACGTTGGTCGACGACGTGGAGATCATCGAGGTGCGCCGAACCCGGGACTGACGGCCCGCAGGCAAGGGGCCCTCGGCACAGGCCGTTCCGGAAGGCTCGGAGGCGGGTCAGCCGACTGCCACCGACTCCGCACGTCGGGCGCGCGTGCCAAGGGCAAGCGCACCGACGTACAGGACCGCGGCCACCAGCAGCAGTTCCCGATACCCGATCAACAGCGCGAGGTACTCCAGCGCCCCGCCGAGCATCGCGCCCAGCAGGTTGATGCCGAACGCGATGGACGGCTCCGGCGCCTCGTCGAACCGTGAGGCGAACACCACGTTGGCGGTGAACACGGGCATGAACGTGATCGCGGTGGCGGCCAGGATGCGCAGCGGCACCGGCAGCTGCAGCAGCGACGCCAGCGGGATCAGCCACACGACCGCGATCGAGGCCAGCAGGACCGCGTAGGCGATCGGCAGGGAGATCCGGTCCGAGCGACCCGTGCGCTTCATCCACGCCGTGAACTCCACGGCAGCCAGCACCGCCAGCAGGATCCCGCCGAACACGATGGCGTTGACCAGCCACGTGGTCCCGAAGAGCAGGGCGAACATCGTGATCGCCCGGGTCTCCAGCAGCAGGAACGCGGCGCCCAGCAGGAACAGGTCCGCGTACCGTCGGGTGCGCCGCAGGCTGCCTACCGCGCCCCTGACCGCGATGAGGCTGATCCCGAGGATCATCGCGAGCACGGCCAGGTAGAAGCCGGGGATGTGCGGCGAGCGCAGGTACAGGAACGGGCGGTTGTCGTCGACCGGCGCCGGTGCGCCGGCGATCAGGGCGGCCGACTCGTCCTCGGGCGAGCAGCGCTGCATCGACTCGTCGGCACTGACCACGAGGACCGCCGAGTTGTAGTCGCGGTTCAGGTCGATGCAGGGGGCATGCCCGAAGGCCGAGGCCATCGTGGAGCCGAGCCGCCCGACCAGCCAGGGCTCACGGTAGTAGTTGTACATCGCGAACACGCCGTCGTCGGCGAGCAGCTCACTGACCCGGTGCATCGCCGGCTCGGTGAACAGGTAGGACTCCAGCCGCAACTGGCTGGCTCCCGCGACCAGCGTGAGCGAGTCCGGCAGCGCGAACAGGATGGTGTCGTAGGGCCCGTCGGCCTGCTCGATGAAAGCCCGGCCGTCGTTGATGTGGACGCTCACCCGCGGGTCGTCGAACGGCTTGTTCGGGTTGATGTCCTGGCCGATCTCGCGGATCCGCGGGTCGATCTCGACCGCGTCCACGCTCGTGGCCCCCTGGCGCAGGGCGAGGGCGACGTCGGTGCCGGTGCCCGCCCCGACGATCAGGACGCGCCCCGGGTCGGTTCGCTCCGAGCGCTGGTAGGGCACGGCGTAGAACGGCTCGAACCCGACCCGTGCGTCCACGTCCGTCACCGCCTGGTGCGGCACCCCGTTGGCGATGATCGTGGTGAACTCACCGATCGTGGTCATCTGCGCCTGGGTCTCGATCTTGTAGTACGGCGACCAGCGCACCCCCGGCTGGGAGGTCTCCCACGCCAGGGCACCGACGAGCGCCACCACGCTCAGGGAGGCGAGCACCAGGCCGACGCCGCTCACGGGGGCGAACCGCGCGGCCGCGGCGCCATCAGCCCGGGACCTCGGCGCCGGCCAGTAGAGGACCAGCGTGAGAACGCCGACCACCACGCCCCACACCAGCGACGGGGCGCCGAGGAAGCTCAGCGCGGTGAACCCCACGATGCCGATCAGCGACCCAATGAGGTCGAACCGATAGGCCGTCAGGCGCGGGAGCTCGAAGAAGCACTGCCCGACGAGGTACCCGGGGCCGAACAGCACCGCGGCCACGATCACGAACACGACCGGCAGCACCACCCACGCAGGCGGCCCGGTGGTCGACAGCGACGTGAAGAAGATGAGGTCCGAGTTGGAGCGATCCACCCCCACCGGGGCGGCCAGCACGCCCATGACCATGACAGCCAGCAGCGGCGGGAACCAGATCGGCGGTTGCGCCCCCTGCCGGGAGCGCAGGAAGCCCAGGCCGATGCCGAGGAACGACCCGAGGAGCACGATGTTCGAGAAGTACGACAGGTGCAGGATGTTGGCCCCGAGCCAGCGGATCAGGGCGAGCTCGAGGAAGAGCATCAGCGCGCTGCCCAGCACCAGGCGCACCGGAACCCGCGCGATCAGCATGGGCACACCGTAGACGCCGGACGCTGCAGCTGACCGCGGGCGTCGACTCAGACCGGTGGCTCGAGCCCCTCATGGGCGTAGAGCGCACGGATGAGCGGGGCGTAGTCCCCGGCGTAGAACGCCTCGAACGGCCGCGGCGTGTAGCGCACGAGGTCCACGAACGGGAGGTCGCACAGCGCCCGCAGGGCGAGCAGCTCGTCCGGCGGGAACGCCACGACCGCCGGGCCCACCCGACCGGCACCCGCCGCCGACCCCGGCGCAGGGCCCCACGGCAGGGCGATCGTGTCGTGCGGCTGCCCCTCGATCTGCGGGATCGGGGAGGCGCCCGACACCGGCCGCGAAGCCGGGCCGGCAAGGCCGAAGGCCGGGTTGACCTCGATCGCCGACAGGACGGTGTCGGCGGCCGTCCACGCCCGTGAGCGGTCGAGGCGCCGCGGCAGGTAGAGCACGAGGAGTACCGCGGCCGGAGCGGCGAATGTCACGAACGCCAGGACGTTGGCCGCCGTCGTGACGGCCTCGGTGATCGCCTGCCCCGCGTCGACCGCGTTGCCCACCGTCGCGTCCGCAAGGTCGTTGACGGCGCCCTGGAGGTCGTCACCGACGAACGGGATCCCCGACAGCGAGCTCCCGATCGAGTTCCAGGAGTCCTCGACTCCCTGAGCGCTGTCGGTGAACCCCGCGCTGATCGCCGTCAGGGTCATCACGGCCTTCTTCACGGCCCACGCGAAGAAGGCGAACAGCACCAGGGCGAGCAGCACGAACACGTCGCGAGTGATCTGCCGGTTCCGAGGTCCGGCCAGGTCCGGGTAGAGGCGCATGGGCCGATCCTCACACGCACCCTCGCAACAACGCCGCCCAGCCGCGCCCAGCCCTGCCCCGCTCGGCCATGATCGTGCCCATGCCCATGGACGCACCGAGCCTCTGGCCGCCCCTGACCCTCGCCCCGATCGGATCGTTGCCCCTCGGGGCGGCCCCCACCGTCGACGGGCCCTGGATCGCCCAGGTGCGATCCGCCCTCCGCGTCCTCGACCCGCTGCCCGGCACGGCCTCCGCCGCGGCGCCCCACATCCGCACGGTGCAGGACGTGTCATTGCCGCCGGAGGGGTACCACCTCGCGATCGATGCGGACGGCGTCACCATCGGCGCGAGCACTCCCCTCGGCGCCCTGCAGGCCACGACCACGATCCGGCAGCTCCTGCCCACGGACGCCTGGCGGGCCACGGCCGTCCGGCGTGACGACTGGCAGCTTCCGTTCCTGAACGTCACCGACGCCCCCGCACACGAGTACCGCGGGTTCATGCTCGACGTGAGCCGGCACTTCGCGGCCGTGCCCGAGGTGCTCCGCTGGATCGAGCTGCTGGCGATGCACCGGCTCAACCGTCTGCACCTGCACCTGACAGACGACCAGGGCTGGCGCGTCGAGTCCCCGACGTACCCCGCGCTGGCGGAGGTGGCTTCATGGCGATCGGCCAGTTGGATCGGCCACAGCCAGGGGCGTGAGGCGGAGGACCCGAGCCGACTCGACGGGACCCCCCATGGCGGCTTCTACTCGATCGCCGACCTGCGCGAGATCACCGACCACGCAGCACGGCACGGTGTGACCATCGTGCCCGAGGTGGACCTGCCCGGCCACGCCTGCGCCCTGCTGGCTGCCATCCCGGAGTTGGGCGTGCCCGGCTGCCCGCCGCAGGAGGTGGCCACCCGCTGGGGCCTGCTCGGCCGGACGATCTCGCCACTTCCCGGCGCCATGCGCATCATCGAGGACCTCCTGGGTGAGGTGGCAGAGGCAATCGACTCCCCCTACCTGCACATCGGGGGCGACGAGGCGGAGCTGGGGATGTGGCGGGGATCGCCCGACGTCCTCGAGTTGGCGGCCGCGCACGGCGGGGTGGAGGGGCTGCGCTCGGCGGTGAACGCCCAGCTGGCCCGGATCGTCGGCGACCTGGGCCGCACCCCGATTGCCTGGGATGACGCCTTCGTCGCCGGCGGCCTGCCGACACAGACCGTCGTGATGCCCTGGCGGTCGGCAGCCATCGGCCATGCCGCGGCGGCCGCGGGGCACGACGTCGTGATGACCCCGGTGCTGCCCACGTACTTCGACTACGCCGAGGACGCCGGGATGGACGAACCGCTGTCGATCGGGGCCCCGCTTGGGGTCGACCGGGTCGCCGCGTGGGTCCCGGAGGTGGCGGACGCCGACAGCCCGGGACAGGTCCTGGGAGGCCAGGCCCAGCTGTGGACCGAGTACGCCCCCGACGCCGCGTGCCCGCGAGTACCGTGCCTTCCCACGGCTGAGCGTCCTCGGGGCGAACCTGTGGCGCGGGCGCCCCCTGGACCTGGCTGCTGAAAGCGACGCCCTCGACGCCCAGATCGCCCGCCTTGACTCCCTGCACGTCAACCACCGTCCGCTGGCGGGGCCGCGCCCGTGGCAGCGCGCGGGGACGGGTCGTCGCGCACCGGTGGGCATCTACCCCATCGATGCGGTGTCCGAGCACCTCGCCGCCACCGCAGGCGACGCTGAGCCGCCCGCGTAGGCCCCACCGGGCGCGTCGTGACTTAGGTCCCCCACTCCGAGGCCTCCTGCCCCTGCGAGGTGCTGCCCGACATGGGTGATGCTTGAGCCCGGACGATCGCAGCGGAGGCGGTGGCATGGACAAGATCCCGTCGGAGGGGGCGACCCTGCCGTCCCCATCCACCCACAGCGAGATGGCATCCCGGCGCCGTGGGGCCGAATGGGCCCGCGCCGTGGTCGGTCAGGCGATGACCCGACCGGTGCTCACGATCGATGTGACCGAGAGCCTGTGGGATGCGTGGCAACTGCTCAGCGTCTCGGGCCTGCGCCACCTCGTGGTCGTCGACGACGGCCGCTGCCTGGGGGTCATCTCCGACCGGATGATCCTCACCGACATCCCGGTCTCCGAGGACCGCCTGCGCAACCGCGGCGTCGGCGACCTGCTGTCGCGTGCACCTGCTCGATCGGTGAGCGACTCCGCGCCCCTGGCGGACGTCGCACGGATCATGGCCCGGCACTCGGCGGAGGCCGTTCCCGTGGTCGACGAGCTCGGCCGGTTGGTCGGCATCGTGACAGGCTCGGACCTCGTGCGCTGGTGGGCCGCGGACGGCAGCGAGAGGCCGTAGGCTGCGCTGCGTGACTGAACCACGCAACGACCGACTGGTCTGGATCGACCTCGAGATGACGGGGCTGGACCCCTCGCACGACGAGATCGTCGAGATCGCCGCGATCGTCACCGACGCCGAGCTCAACGAGCTCGATGCCGGGATCTCGCTGGTCGTGTGCCCCCCGGACCTGTCGATCCTGGAGGGCATGGAGGACGTGGTGGTGCGGATGCACACCGAGTCCGGGCTCCTCGAGGACATCCCGGCCGGGATCACCCTCGCCGATGCAGGGGCCCAGGTCCTGGCCTACGTGCAGGGCCACGTGACGGAGCCACGCCGCGCACCGCTGGCTGGGTCCAGCGTCTACGTGGACCGCGGGTTCCTCGCCCGGTACCTGCCCGAGCTCGACGAGTACATGCACTACCGGCTCATCGACGTGTCCACGATCAAGGAGCTGGCGCGCCGGTGGTACCCGCGCTCGTACTTCAACGCCCCCGCCAAGACCGGCGGGCATCGGGCGCTGGCCGACATCCGGGAGTCCATCGCCGAGCTGCGCTACTACCGCGACACGCTGTTCGTCGCGGTCCCCGGACCGTCCACCGACCAGGCCCGCGCGGCGGCGACGAACCACGTCGTGGACCATGCGCTGAGCACGTCCGCGGCGGAACCGCCCGCCTGAGTCGGGTACACTTTCCACCTGCCGCGCAGTGATCCTGTGCGGACTTGGTGGGTGTAGCTCAGCTGGTAGAGCACCTGGTTGTGGTCCCGGTGGTCGCGGGTTCGAGTCCCGTCACTCACCCCAATGCAAGGGGCCGTCCGGAACACGGGCGGCCCCTTGCGTTTGCGTGGGTGGCAGTGGGCTGCTCGTGACGACGCGGCAGTGACTCGGAATTGAGCGCGACTCCCGACTTCCTGCCGGTACGCTCGGAGTCGACTCGTTGCCGACAACCACAGGAGCCAGCCGTGCCCTCACCCCGCCGCCATGCAGCGACAGCAGCGACACTCCTGCTCCTGACGGCCCTCGCAGGCTGCGGATCCGGCGCGGAGGTGACCCTTCCGACCGCGGTTCCTTCGGGGTCCTTCGAACGGCCGACACCCTCGCTGAGCCTGCCGAGTGAGCGCCCGAGCCCGACGGCGACGGCCACGCCGGAGCCCACCAAGTCGCCGAGCGAGAAGCCCACGGAGGCACCCACGTCTGAGGCACCCACGTCTGAGGCGCCCACCACCGAAGCGCCCACTGAGTCGCCCACTCCGACGAAGACGCTCTCCCAGGCCGCGACCTCCATCCCGCCCTCGAGTCCGGCGGCCGCCACCTCCACGAAGCCGGCGGAGTCACCCACGCCCACCGAGTCCGCGACGCCCACGAAGTCCGAGACCCCAACTCCCACCGAGACCCCCTCGCCGAGTGATACCGCGACCCAGTCACCCAGCGACAGCCCGACGCCGACCAGTGCCTCCCCGACCGACTCGGCCAGCGCGTCCGCGACCGGGTCCGCCTCGGCCTCCGCATCGGCGGATGGATCCGAGGAGAGCACCCTGCCGCTGTGGTTGGCGCTGGGTGCCGCGGTGGCGGTCTTCGGAGGGCTGGCACTGTTCGGTGCCGCCGGCCGGAAGAAGAAGGCCTGGGACGAGCGCTTGGCCGTCGAGCAGGCCCAGGGGCAGTGGGTCGTGACCGAGTTGGTCCCGGCCCTGACGAACCCCGCGACTCCGCCCGCGATGGTGGGCCCGCACTTCGCCACCGCTCAGCCCACCCTGGACCAGCTCGAGGCCAACCTGGCCGGGCTGGTGGCCGACGCCCCGGATGAGGCGCGCGCGGCGCAGGCCAAGGCGATCGCCACCGCTGTCAGCCAGGTGCGCTCCTCCGCCGCGGCGCACGTCGCGCTCGTCGGGTCCGCCGGTGCCGACCCCCAGGCCGTGGCCACGTCCGCTGCCGCGCTGCAGACCGCCCGCACCCAGCTCACCGCGTCGCTGGGCAACACCGCCTAGAGACGGCGTGGGGCGGATCGAGGGGTTGACCCCGAGATCCGCCCAGACGACCGCGCCCTGCGGCGAGGACTCCCGGCGCCTACTGCGGCTTGACCATCGGGAACAGGATCGTCTCCCGGATGTTCAGACCGGTGAGGGTCATCACGAGCCGGTCGATGCCCATGCCCTGGCCACCGGTGGGCGGCATGCCGTAGTCCAGTGCGGTCAGGAAGTCGTCGTCGATCGCCATGGCCTCGAGATCACCGGCTGCGGCGAGCAGCGACTGTGCGAAGAACCGCGCCCGCTGGTCGACGGGGTCATTCAGCTCGGAGTAGGCGGTGCCCTGCTCGGCACCCCAGCACACGAGGTCCCACTTCTCGGCGAACCGCGGGTCGTCGCGGTGGGCCTTGGTCAGCGGCGCGATCTCCTTGGGGAAGTCCATGTAGAACGTCGGCAGCTCCGTGGATTCCTCGCACAGCTCCTCGTACAGGGCCTCGAGCACCGCACCCCAGGTCCAGTGCGCCTCGACCTCGATGTGGTGCTTGGCCGCGTGCGCGCGCATCTCCTCGATCGGGGTGTCGGCGTGGATGTGCTCGCCCAGCTTCTCGGCGACCGCATCGACGACCGTGATGTGCCGCCATTCCCCGGACAGGTCGTACTCCTTGATGGAGCCGTCGGGCTGCATGCGCCGGGCGACCGGCTCGCCGAACGCGGCGATCGCAGCCTCCTGGATGAGCTCCTGGGTCAGCACCCGCATGTCCTGGTAGTCCGAGTAGGTCTGGTACATCTCCAGCGAGGTGAACTCCGGGTTGTGCGAGGAGTCCGCGCCCTCGTTGCGGAACTGGCGACCCATCTCGAAGACCTTGTCCATGCCGCCCACCAGCAGTCGCTTGAGGTGCAGCTCGGTGGCGATGCGCAGGAACACGTCCATGTTGTAGGCGTTGATGTGCGTCACGAACGGCCGGGCGTTGGCGCCGCCGTGGATGACCTGCAGCATCGGGGTCTCCACCTCGACGAAGCCGCGGCGGTGCAGGGAGTCGCGCACGCTGTGCACCATCGTGGACCGGAGGTAGGCGACCGAGCGCGTCTCCGGACGGACGATGAGGTCCACGTAGCGCATGCGCGCCCGGGCCTCGGGATCCGTCAGGCCCTTGTGCTTCTCCGGCAGCGGACGCAGGGACTTGGCCGACAGCACCCACGAGGTCGCGGAGACCGACAGCTCGCCCTTGCGGCTGGTGATCACCTCCCCGGTGATGGACACGAAGTCGCCGATGTCGACGAGGTGCTTCCACTGGTCCAGCGCTGCCTCGCCCACCTCGGCCAGGGACAGCATCACCTGCAGGTCGCCCGATCCGTCGCGCAGGCTCGCGAAGGACAGCTTGCCGGTGTCGCGCTTGAGCATCACACGGCCGACCACGCTCACTGTGGTCCCGGTCCGGGTGTCCGGAGCCAGGTCGGGGAACTGCGCGCGCACGTCGGCCAGTGAGGTGTCGTACGGGACGTTCACCGGGTAGGGGTTGATCCCCATCTCCCGGATCCGCTCCAGCTTCTGGCGGCGGACCCGCACCTGCTCGGGCAGCCCGTCCAGGGACAGCGCCGCCTCGAGCGGGTCCTCCTCGGCGGGCATCAGGGCGGCTACCTCGGCGGCGTAGACCTCGCTGGAGCGATCCAGCGCTCCTGCGCCCTCCTCCTTGCCGCGGCGCAGCGCCATGGCCATCGAGGGGCTGGACAGGAACCCCTCGGCGCTGCCCGCAGCGACCCCCACGCGCGGCAGGTCGGAGGCGTACTCGAAGCAGATGTACCGGGGCTGCCAGTCCGGGGAGTACTTCGCGTTCGAGCGGTAGAGGCTCTCGAGCTGCCAGTTGGAGTTGCCGATCATCAGCACCCGGCGCCACGTGCGGGCGATGGGCCCGGCGCCGAGGGACTCGCCGCGCTCGAACGCCTCGCGGAACACGGCGAAGTTCAGCGAGACCCGGGACGCGCCCAGATCGCCGGCCCGACGGGCCAAGCCGGCGACGAGGAACTCGATGAGACCGTTCTCGGCGGTGGGATCGCGGCGCATGAGGTCCAGGGACAGCCCGTTGCGGCCCCAGGGGACGAACGACAGGAAGCCGCGGACCCTGTCGTCGCCGTCATAGGCGGCCACCAGGACGCAGTCACCGTCCAGGGGGTCGCCCAGCCGGCCGAGGGCCATCGAGAAGCCGCGCTCCTCCCCGCCGTCACCGCGCCAGAGGGAGGCAGCCGCCTCAAGGGCCTCGAAGTCGGCCGAAGTGAGCGTGTTGTGCCGGACCGCACGAACGGTGTACCCACGGCGCTCGATCCGTGACACCGCCTGCCGGACGTCCTTCATGGACTTGCCCTCGAGGGAGAAGTCCGTGAGGTCCAGGATCGCCTCGTCACCGATCTGGAAGGTGTCCAGCCCGGCCCTCTGGTAGGCCGCGGCGCCCTCCTCACCGGCCGCCATGACGGCCATGGACCAGCCGTTCGCCCGGGTGTGGGCCCTGAACCGCTCGATCGCCATCGGCCAGCGCTCCGGGTCGCCGACGGGATTGCCGCTGGCCAGGGCCACGCTGCCGACCACGCGGTAGGACACCCCCGCCAGTGCGTCATCGACCGACTCGGTGTCCCAGATCACGGACTTGTCCCGACGCGTCGCGAAGTACCCCAGGGAGTCCACGGTGCCGAACCCGCGCAGCAGGGCCCGGACCCGGGCCTCGTCCTTGGCTTCCAGGTTCCGGGAGTCCTTCGGCGAGCGGAACCACACGTAGGCCGCACCGAGGATCACCGCAGCACCCAGCAGGTTCACCACCCCCCGCACCCACAACGGGACTGTGAGGCCTTCGTCGGACTGGACCGCGCCGATGTCCCGAAGGAGCGTCTCCAGACCGAACGCCGAGGCCACGCCTGCCTCGCCACCGGTGCCGTATCGGTTGGCCAGCCAGCCGCCCACGAGGACGGTGAGTGCTCCACCGATGAGCACCACGCCCAACGCCCGCAGGTCCGCCCCCCGGGCGTTGTGCGCGCGGAACTGGCCCTTCGCCCGGATGAACAGGGTGATCAGGACGAGGTTGACCAGGATCCCGACCCACAGGGTCCAGGTCCGCAGATCATCGGCAGCGAGCGCGATCACACGACCGATGGTCGGCAGGAGGAGGACCAGGAACAGCCCGAGCCACCAGGCCTCCGCGAGACGCCGCCGGAGCCCGATCGCGATGACCAGGACGAGGCTCGCGTAGACGAGGTTCGGGTCGATGATCAGGAAGGTCTCGGAGACGAAGTCGTCAGATCGGTCGAAGTAGCGCTGGAAGGGCCGGACGATCGAGACCACGAAGAGGAACAGCGCGTACAGCAGCGCACCGGTGGCGAACCAGTCGGCAGCGACATCGGAGCGGGAGTTGTGCGCGAACCTCGTGGCCTCGCGGACGACCGTCGACGGCTCCTGGTTCGTGTCCGGCGTCGTGTCGAGCGCTGCTTCCCGGGTGGTCCCCACGGTTGATCCCCTGACTGGTCCAGTGATGAATGGGCCACATCCTAGGGCGCCCCTGAGGGGTCCGCCCGGATCCCTCGGAGGGAGCGTGGGTTTGGCCCCCTCGCCCCGGCGTTGGTATGGTGTGGGGGCACTCGCGCCGTTAGCTCAGTTGGTAGAGCAGCTGACTCTTAATCAGCGGGTCGTAGGTTCGAGCCCTACACGGCGTACCAGCCCCCCCGGCGATCCCGGGGGGGCTTTCGCATTCCCGGGTCGCGCCGGGAGCGGGTCAGAGGTACAGGCCGGTCGCATCCTCGGCGACGCGAGCCGCGGCCACCGCATGGATGTCACGTTCGCGCAGCAGGACGTAGGCGAGCCCGCGCAGCTCGACCTCGGCGCGCTCCTCGGGCTCGAAGAGCACCTGGTCGCCGACCTCAACCGCCCGGACCAGCGGCCCGATCGCCACCGCCGTGGCCCACGTGAGCCGCTTCCCCACAGCCGCCGTGGCCGGGATCAGGATGCCGCCGCCGGAGCGCCGCTCCCCGTCGGGGGAGTCGATGTGGACGAGCACGCGGTCGTGGAGCAGCTTGATGGGCACGGACCCGTCCGCACCAGGCGTGAGATCGGGGGCAGCAGGGGGCTGGTGAGGCACCCGATGAGCCTAACGGAGTACGGTTTCGGGCCATGACCGGTCTTGCGGACGCGCTCGACCTGTCCCTGGAGGTCGGCGAGCTCGTGCAGCTCTCCGGCGGCCACACGACCCGCACCGTGGACCATATGGAGCGGATGGCCGCGGCCCTGGGCGCCCAGGAGGGGAACGCCCGGATCTCCTCGGTCAACGTGGCGATGACCGTCTCCGCGGACGGCCAGCAGCTGACCGCCGGTCGACACGCGCGACACCTGGGCATCAACTTCACGACGCTGACCCAGATCAAGCGCCTGGTCGCCGACACCGAGGCCCACGGCCTCAGCGCCAGCCAGGTGCGGGCCCGCTTGACCCTGATCCGCAACACCGGCCCGGTCTACCCCACCTGGCTGGTCATGTTGGCCCTCGGCGGCTCCACGGCCGCGTTCGCCGCCCTGTTCCACGCCGGGGCGATCGCCATGGGACTGGCCCTGCTCGGAGGCTGGACCGGCGCCTGGGTCCGGCACCTGCTGGTCGGGCGCGGGCTCCAGCCATTCGTGTCCGTGTCCAGCGCGGCATTCGCCTCCGCCCTGATCGTCGCCGGCGGCGGGCACCTCCTCGGGCTCCTCGGCGTCGAGGTGAACCCGGCGCTCGCGGCCTCGACCCTGTTCCTCGTCCCCGGGGTCCCCATGCTCAACGGGACTGCCGACCTGCTCACCGCCCACTACCTCAATGGTGTGGTGAAGCTGACCATGAGCGCGGTCATCATCGCCTCCGCCGCCGTCGGGCTGACCGCGGCTGTCGCCCTCGTGGACGCACTGACATGAACTGGGCACTCTCGCTGTGGGCCGGCCTCGCCGTGCTCGGCTTCGCCATGGTGTTCTCCGTGCCACGCAGGACGCTGCCCGGGATCATCGCGCTGGCCATCGTGGCTCATCTGGTCCGCAGCCTGGGCCTGGAACTCGGTGCCACCCTGCCGCTGGCCAGCTTCGCTGCCGCGGTCCTCGTGGGGTTCACCGCGGCAGTCGTCGCACCCCGAGCCAACGAGGCCACCCCCATCTACGCGTTCGCGCCGGTGATCCCGCTGATCCCGGGCACCTACATGTTCAACGCCCTCACCGGGATGCTGGAGCTGACGTCGGGCAAGGAGCCCAACCCCTCGGCCATCGTCGACGCCGCGGTGATCAACGGCTCGATCGCGACCCTGACGGTGATCGCCCTGGCTGTCGGCGCCATCACCCCGACGCTGCTGGTCGGTCGCCACCTCGCGCGGCTGGTGTCCTCCGGGCCGTCCGAGGGCGAGTAGCGCACGGAGGATCGGTGCCGGGCCAGCGCCGATCCGGGCTCGCGCCGAGAGCCGGTGGGGTCAGATGGCCGCAGCGAGACCGGCAAGCGCGCCGGCCTGGGACCGCGGCACAGGCAGGAACACGATGTCGGTGGGGATCTGCTGGGCGGGCGGAGCGGCAAGGGCCCATCGCACCGTCTTGCTCGTGACGCGAACCGCGATCAGCCCGCCGACGACGGCGCCCGCGGTGAGGGCGACGTTCTTCCAGCGCACTCCATCGG
Source organism: uncultured Actinomycetes bacterium (assembly GCA_963700475.1). Taxonomy (GTDB): domain Bacteria; phylum Actinomycetota; class Actinomycetes; order S36-B12; family CAIYMF01; genus Prado023. The sequence goes on along the minus strand of CAVOXR010000008.1, from coordinate 112,937 downwards.
AGCCCACGTAGAAGTCCATGAGCTTGTTGGTGCTGCGCTTGGCCACCTTCGTGGGGTTCACCCGGTCCTCGAGATCGGTGAGGGTGCCCACGAGGCGCTCACGGGTCGCGTCGAGGTCGGCCTCGATCTCGGCGGGCTTGCGCGCGGGAGCACTCGCAGGCTTGCTGGCACTTGCCTCGGACACGTCAATCCTCCTGACAGCACGGAATGGGCCCACCATACGCGGGCAGGGGCAGCCCAAGCCATCGCGGGGATAGGGTCTGGGGGCCGAACCTGCAGGAGGACTGATGAACACCCGACTCGAACCCGGTGACGACGCCCCCGACTTCGACCTCGCTGACGATCGTGGCGGCCGGGTCCGCTTGGCCGACCTGCGCGGGCAGCGAGTCGTCCTCTACGCCTACCCGGCGGCCATGACCCCGGGGTGCACGAAGCAGGCATGTGACTTCCGCGACTCCCTCGACGCCCTGGCGGCCGCCGGGATCACTGTTGTGGGCATCTCCCCGGACACTCCGGAGAAGCTCGCGTCGTTCCGGGCCAAGGAGGGCTTGACCTTCCCTCTGGCCAGCGACCCGGACAAGGCCGTCCTCACCGCCTACGGGGCGTTCGGTGAGAAGTCCCTGTACGGCAAGACCGTGGTGGGCGTCATCCGCTCGACCTTCGTCATCGACGCCGGGGGCCGCATCGAGAGGGCGATGTACAACGTCAAGGCCACCGGACACGTCGCCAAGCTCCGCCGCGAGCTGGGGATCTGACGGGACACCAGCCGACCGAGCCGGATGCCGCGGGGTCAGCGGCGCTCCCACGCCCCCGGTTCTGCCAGGAGTCCCCGGGCGGTGTCCGGGAGCTGGCCGCTGACCACATCATCGAGCGTGACCTGTTCCAGGACGCTGCGTAGGGCCGCCCTGGTGGCGACCCAGACGTCGCGCAGGTGCTCGGCAGCACCCGGGTAGTCCATGTCCTCCGGGGCCATGCCCCGAACGGCGGCGATCGGTCCGTCCAGGGCCCGGAACACGTCGGCCACTGCGATCTCAGCCGCCGGCCGGGCCAGGCGGTACCCACCCTCGGCCCCGCGCTTGCTCAGCACCAACCCGGCACGGCGCAGCTGCGTGAGGATGCCCTCGAGGAACTTCACCGGGATCCCCTGCAGCGCGGCGAGCTCCTCCGAGGTCACCAGCTGATCCGGGCGACTGGCCAGCTCGGCCAGCGCACGCGTGCCGTAGTCGACGCGAGCCGATACCTGCATGCGCCCATCCAACCACTGGCCAAGCCGCGGGCTCGCCCGGGATCGTCTGCGTGGACTGCCACAATGGGGGCAACGCGGGTGTGGCGGAATTGGCAGACGCGCAGGATTTAGGTTCCTGTGTCCACGGACGTGCGGGTTCAAGTCCCGCCACCCGCACGTGGTGCCGCACCTGATACCCAGGAATGGGCTCGACGAGCACTGCAGTCCCGATCCTGTCGGGCAACGCACGCGAAACCTCCCTTCTCAGCTGGGTCAGGGGCCTCCCCATCGCCCACGCACGCCGAACCGCCCGAATGGCCCCTCCTGCGGGCTCGAGACGGGCGGTGTCGTGTGCGTCCCTAGCCCGATGGCCCAGCGACCGGCCGTATTCGGCAGGTTTCGTGTGCGCGGCGACGCCCCCGGGCTCAGCGGGCGGAGTCGGCGAGCAAGTCGGCCAGCACCGGGGCCAGTTCGCGGACGACCCTGGGCTCAGGGGGCGGTGTCGCCCAGCAGCTCGGCAAGCACCGGCGCCAACGCTCGGAAGGCCTGGCCGCGGTGGCTGATGGCGTCCTTCTCGGCGGCATCCATCTCAGCGGTGGTCCGCGACGATCCGTAGGGCTCGAAGATGGGGTCGTAGCCGAACCCGCCGGTGCCACGACGCTCCCGCATGAGCGAGCCGTCGATCTGGCCCTCGACGACGCGGGCCTCCCCCGGCTCGCCGTGATGGCCGGGGGGCATCGCCACAGCTGCGGCGCAGAAGAAGTGCGCCCCGCGGCGCTCGTCCGGGGTGTCGGACAGCTGGGCGAGGACGAGGTCCAGGTTGGCCTCGTCATCGCCGTGCCGCCCCGCCCAGCGCGCCGACAGGATCCCCGGCAGGCCGTTGAGCGCGTCGACGCACAGCCCGGAGTCGTCGGCGATCGAGGGCAGGCCGGTGTAGGCGGCGGCGGCCCTGGCCTTGAGCAGCGCGTTGGCGGCGAACGTGCTGCCGGTCTCGGCGACGTCCGGCAGGGCCGCGAAGGCCTCCGCGCCGACCAGCTCGACGTCCAGCCCCGCGGAGTCGAGAATCCGGCGCAGTTCGGCGACCTTGCCCTGATTGCGCGTCGCGAGCACGACCCGATGCGTCACGGCCGGCCCCCCGGAGCTCCGCCCAGGGCTGCCGCCTGGAGGTCGGTCAGCGTCGCGCAGCCGGACGCAGCCAGGTCGAGCAGCCGGTCGAGCTCGGCGCGGTCGAACGGCTCGCGCTCGGCGGTCCCCTGCACCTCGACGAACTTGCCCGAGCCGGTCATCACGACGTTCATGTCGGTGTCGGCCCGGACGTCGTCGTCGTAGTGCAGGTCCAGGCAGGGCTGCCCATCGACGATCCCGACGCTCACTGCCGCGACCGAGTCCACCAGGGGCGACGCCCCCGCGGCGATCAGGCCCTGGCCTCGGGCCCAGGCCACGGCGTCGGCGAGCGCGACGTAGGCACCGGTGATCGCGGCCGTGCGGGTGCCTCCATCGGCCTGCAGGACGTCGCAGTCGATCACGATCGTGTTCTCGCCCAGGGCAGCGACGTCGATGATCGCCCGCATCGACCGGCCGACGAGCCGCGAGATCTCGTGGGTCCGCCCGCCGATCCGGCCCCTGACCGACTCGCGGTCCGAGCGGGTGTTCGTCGAGCGCGGCAGCATCGCGTACTCGGCGGTGACCCAGCCCGACCCGGAGCCCTTCTTCCACCGCGGCACACCGGCGGTGAACGATGCCGCGCACAGCACGCGCGTGGCCCCGAAGGACACCAGGCAGGAGCCCTCGGCGTGGTCCAGCCAGCCCCGCTGGAAGGTCACCTCGCGCAGCGCATCAGGCGCACGGCCATCAGATCGGGTCACAGCTCCACCACCATCCCGGGGGCGGCCAGGGCCACCTCCCCATCGAACGCACTGCGCCCCTCGGCCAGCGTCGCCCCCGGATCGTTCCACGAGACGAGGTGCGTCAGCACCAGCCGACCCGCTCCGGCGGCAGCTGCGTGCTCAGCGGCCTCCACCCCGGTCATGTGCAGGTCCTTCGGATTGGCGACGTCACTCAGGCAGGAGGCCTCGAAAAGGGCGAGGTCCGCACCCCGCGCGAGCTCGACAAGTGCTGGGGTCGGCCCGGTGTCGCCGCTGTAGACCAGCGAGGCTCCACCTGCCTCCACTCGGATCGCGAAGGCCGGGACCGGGTGCGCGACCCGCGCCACGGTGATGGTGAAGGGTCCGATCTGGACGGGGTCGGCCGCGTGGTCCACGAATCGGTAGACGCGCTCCAACCCCTCGACGGGCTCCCCGGGGGAGGTCCGGTACGCGTCCGCGATGCGCCGAGCGGTACCGCGCGGCCCATGCACAGCCAGCGGTGGCGGCGGACCGTCAGGGTGGTACTTGCGGGCCACGTACATGCCGGCGAGGTCCAGGCAGTGGTCGGCATGCAGGTGGGAGAGCAGCACGGCATCCAGCGTGCGGATGTCCGTGGTTGCCGCCAGGGGCCCGAGCGACCCGGGCCCGAGGTCCAGGACGATCGCGGTGCCGTCGTGCTCGACGAGGTAGCAGGAGGCAGCCGAGCCCGGGTTCGGGAACGATCCCGCACAGCCGATGACCGTGAGTCGCACGCGCCCTCCCGCGACGTGGGGGCCAGAGCCGCCCCGACACGCGGGCAACCCTAGCGATCCCCAGCACCAGGCCCGGGAGCCAGGTGGGGAGAATGGGCGTCATGTCGCTCACACCGTCCATCGCAGGCCCGGGCGTGGGCAATCCCGACGCACCCATCGGCATCTTCGACAGCGGCGTGGGCGGACTCACCGTGGCACGCTCGGTCATCGACCAGCTCCCCGACGAGGCGATCCTGTATGTCGGTGACACCGCCCGCGGGCCGTACGGGCCGCGTCCGATCGCCGAGGTGCGGTCCTTCGCCCTCGACGTGATGGACCACCTGGTCAACTCGGGGGTCAAGGCCCTGGTGATCGCGTGCAACTCAGCATCGGCGGCCGTCCTGCGCGACGCCCGCGAGCGCTACCCGGTGCCGGTCGTCGAGGTCATCAAGCCGGCCGTGCGGCGCTCGGTCCGGGCGACGCGGGACGGGCGGATCGGGGTGATCGGGACCGTGGCGACCGTGACGAGCGGGGCCTACGAGGACGCCTTCGCGGCCGCGCCGCACCTGACGATCCGCTCGCAGGCCTGCCCCCTGTTCGTGGACTTCGTGGAGTCCGGTGTGGTGACCGGCGACGAGGTGATCGCCGTCGCCCACGAGTACCTCGACCCGCTGCTCGACGAGGGCATCGACACCCTCGTCCTGGGCTGCACGCACTACCCGCTGCTCACCGGCGTCATCTCCTACGTGTGCGGCGACGACGTGACGCTTGTCTCGTCGGCCGAGGAGACAGCCAAGGACGTCTACCGCACGCTGGCCGCACACCAGCTCGGGCGCCCGGCCGACTCGCCCCCGCCGGTGCACCGGTTCCTGGCCACCGGGGACCCCCTGCCCTTCGCCCGGCTGGGTCGCCGGTTCCTGGGGCCGGAGGTCACGATGGTCGAGCAGACCCCGGAGTGGGTCACCGCCCGCTGAATGGCTTGGCGATCCCGGGCCCCGGGATGCGACCATGGGGACCGTGAGCATCGCACCCGTCGAGGACGTGGAGGTCGCCGAGGAGGCCGACGTCGACACGCCCTGGGTGACGATCGTCTGGAACGACCCCGTCAACCTGATGTCGTACGTGACGTTCGTGTTCATGACCTACTTCGGGTATCCGCGGGCCAAGGCCGAGGCGCTCATGCTCGACGTGCACCAGGAGGGCCGCGCGCTGGTCAGCTCCGGCAGCCGCGACGCCATGGAGCGCGACGTCACGGCGATGCACAGTTACGGCCTCTGGGCCACCATGTCGCGGGACCACTGAGGAGCACCATGGGCCTGCTCGACCCGCCGGGGTTCCGGCGCAACCGCCATGGCAAGGTCTGGCTGCACCTCGGCGACGCCGACCGCCGCCTGATGGGCGACCTGCTGACCCAGATGTCCGGCCTGCTGTCCGAGCCCGAGGCTGAGGAGCCGGAGGACCCGGTGGACCCGCTGGCCGAGCTGGTCGGCATCGACCCGACTGCGGCGCGCCCCGAGGACCCGGCGCTGGCCCGCCTGTTCCCCGACGCCTACGAGGACCCCGACGATGCCGACGAGTTCCGGCGCTTCACCCAGCGCGACCTGCGGACCACCAAGCTGGGGAACCTCACCACCGCGAGCGAGACCCTGGCCCGGCCCAACCCGACACAGCTGTCCGAGGCGGAGTGCCTGGCGTGGCTCGGCGCACTGAACGACCTGCGCCTGACCCTCGGGACCCGGCTGGACGTCGGCGAGGACGGCCCGGAGGAGTTCCTCGCCCTGCCCGAGGACGACCCCCGGAGGGCGATGTACCTCGTCTACGACTGGCTCACCTACCACCAGGATCGCCTTGTCCAGGCCCTCCAGAAGGGCGTGCGCGCATGATCTCGATCCCCCCGAGAACGCCCGGGCTGCCGGAACCGGCGCTGCTCGGACGCATCCGGTCCGGGGTCATCGGCGACGACCAGGTGATGGACGGCCCCTACGGCCGTCGGCGGGTCACCTACGCCGACTACACGGCCAGCGGCCGCGCCCTGGACTTCATCGAGGACTTCATCCGCGCCGAGGTGCTCCCGCGCTACGCGAACACGCACACCGAGTCCAGCGGAACCGGTCTGCAGACCACACGGCTGCGTGAGGACGCCCGGCGGATCATCCGCGAGTGCGTCAACGGCGACGCCTCCACCGCGGTCATCTTCACCGGGTCCGGCACGACCGGCGCGATCAACAAGCTGATCGGCATCCTCAACCTGCGCATCCCCGCCGACCTCGACGACCGCTACGGGTTCAGCGCCCAGATCCCCGCGTCGGATCGTCCCGTGGTGTTCATCGGCCCGTTCGAGCACCACAGCAACGAGCTTCCGTGGCGGGAGTCGATCGCCGATGTCGTCATGATCCCGGAGAGCCCCGACGGGCACATCGACGCCGAGCGCCTCGAGGCCGAGCTGGTCCGGTACGCCGACCGCGCGGTCAAGATCGGCAGCTTCAGCGCCGCCTCGAATGTCACCGGGATCCTGTCCGACGCCGAGGGGATCACGCGGCTGCTGCACGCCCACGGGGCTCTCGCGTTCTGGGACTACGCGGCAGGTGGGCCCTACATCGACATCGACATGAACCCGGGCGGGGATCCGCGTGCGGCCAAGGACGCGGTGTTCCTCTCGCCGCACAAGTTCATCGGCGGTCCCGGGACACCGGGCCTGCTGATCGTGCGACGTGACCTGCTGACCAACCGGGTGCCCGACGTGGTGGGCGGGGGCACGGTCGCGTACGTGAGCCCCACCGAGCACAAGTACCTGTCCGACCCGGAGCACCGTGAGGAGGGCGGCACGCCCGCGATCATCGAATCGATCCGCGCCGGACTGGTGTTCGACCTCAAGCGCGCCGTCGGCACCGACGTGATCCGGGCTCACGAGGAGGACCTCGTCCATCGCGCGGTCACTGCGTGGTCGGACAATCCTGCGATCGGCGTGCTGGGCAACGTGGAGGCCGACAGGCTGTCCATCGTCTCGTTCACGGTGCGCGGGCCCAGTGGGCGCTACCTGCACCACAACGCGATCGTCGCGATGCTCAACGACGTGTTCGGCATCCAGGCCCGCGGCGGGTGCTCCTGCGCAGGGCCGTACGGGCACCGGCTGCTGGGGATCTCCCTGGATCGCTCCGCGGAGTTCGAGGAGCAGATCTCGAGCGGCTGCGAGGGGATCAAGCCGGGGTGGGTCCGGGTCAACTTCAACTACTTCATCTCCGAGCAGGTGTTCACCTACCTCGTGGAGGCGGTCGACCTGATCGCCCGCCACGGCTGGGCGCTGCTTGAGGACTACCGCTTCGACATCGCGACCGGCTTGTGGAAGCACCGGGCCGGACCCGTCGAGCCGCCGCTGCGCCTGGCCGAGGTGTACTACGACACGTCCGGTGAGCTCATCAGCCCGCGGCACGACGATCGTGCCGACGAGAGCGCACTCGTCGAGCACCTCGCGGCGGCCCGCGCGCTGCTGGCCGCGGCAGTCGACCGAGCGCACGGCCCAGAGGCCCAACTGCCCGACGAGCTGGGCCACCTCCAGTGGTTCGACCTCCCGGCGGCCAGCCTCGCCTGATCGCCCAACCGGCCACCGCGGACCCGCGCCCGTGGGTGACTCAGCGGGTTCTGATCGTGAACTCCGCGGACCGCCCGGCCGGGAGTGCGCCCTTCTTCTTCGTCGTGACCCGGTAGGTCCGCGAGGTCTTCGCCTTCGGCCATCTGAACGTGAAGGTCACCCGTCCGGCAGAACTGGTCCGCTTCGTGGACATCGTCTTCCACTTGCCCTTGACGAGCATCTGCCGCCGAACGGTCACCGACTTCTTGCCCGGGGTGACCTGCACCCGGACCTTGACCTTCTTGCCCTTCTTGGGCGCCAACGTGGACGGCCGGGCTTCCACGAGCGTCGTGACGGCCGGCGTCACGATGGGTGCGGGGGGAACGAACGGGATCCCCGCGGCGAACGCCCGCATGGCGTTCCACGAATCCGGGTCCACCCCACCGAGGTGCCACGCGGCCACCCCGGCCACGCCGTACTCGGTGACCAGCGGCATCCGGGCCGCCACCCCGCGGGAGTCGACCCACCATGCCTCGTGGTCGACCACGCAGGACGTGGCCTTGCCATCCTTGTCGACGCCGGCGTACTCCTTGGCGAAGGTCGCGACCATCTCACCGGACGGCTCGTCGTAGCGCAGCGTCGGTGCCGCACCGGCCACCGAGGTCAGGTACGTCATGGCCGTGGCGGTCGTGAAGCTCGTGGTACCGGGAACCCCAGTGGTCGGGCAGGTCCCGGTGATCGACGGTGTCCCGTCGGCCTTGCGGGCTGTCCAGAGCCGCCCATAGGCCGGGAGCCCCATGCGGATCCGGGCTGCCGGGAAGGCGGTCACGGCGTAGGCCAGCGTGCGTCGGATGAAGGGCAGCGGCGAGATCGGCCCCGGCCGGGAGACCGAGTAGTCGTAGGTCATGATCCGCAGGGAGTCGACCACCGGCGCCACGCCGGCATAGTCGTAGACCCAGTAGCCGCTGCTCGACGTGTACGTCCCGTCGTACATGGGCGGGACCGCCAGGGCCAGCTGCTTCCCGGCACCGTGCAGCGCCGTGCCCAGCTCGGTGACGAATGCCACCCAGGCCGGGCGGGTCGCGGCCCACGTCGAGGTGCCGTCGGAGAACGCGAACTTCTCGTAGTCCAGCTCGATGCCGTCGTAACCGTTGACCGCGACCAGCTCCACGAGCTGGTTGACATGGGCCGCGCGAGCCGCAGGATCCGCGATGACCGCGGCCATGGCCTTGGCCGCGGACCCGTCGGCCACTGAGGGAACGACGGTGATCCCCTTGGCGCGCAGGCGAGCCACGACGCCGGCCACTGTGTCCGGGCTCATGGTGGTCGACACGCTGACAGCACCGCCGGACGCCTTCGCGGTGTACCAGAACGGGGAGGCCTCGCCAATGAGGTCGGCGTTGACCTCGACGCCAGCCAGCGCCGCATCGGTGGCCCAGCTGGGCAGCCAGCCGGTGACCAGCGGGGTGGGGGTCGGATCGGCGGCCACGGCTGGATTCGCTGGCGTCAGCAGGCCCACGAGCAGGGTCAGTGCCATCGCGACGATCACCGCGGGACGAGCCACGCGACCGGTCGCGTCCGGGACACCCGCGACGTCCGGTTGCACCCCGCACCTCCCGAATCGGTCCTGGCCCCCGCCGGCCCCTCACCCCAGAGTGATGATGCCACGCGCAACATGGCCCCGGGCAGCACATCCGGCGATGCCACGCCGCCTTATCCGGTGGATGAAGCGCCCTTAGCGGCCGCGCACCTGCGGACGGCTACTCGTCGTCGCCCCCACCGGGCGGAAGCCCGTTGTAGACCTTCAGGCAATCCGGGCACACCGGGTACTTGGACGGGTCCCGGCCCGGCACCCAGACCTTGCCGCAGAGGGCGACCACGGGGGTTCCCATGACCGCGCTCTCGACGATCTTGTCCTTCTGCACGTAATGGGCGAAGCGATCGTGATCGCCCGTGCCATCAGTGTTCTCGGTCCGCTCCATCACCGCGGTGTCGCCTGAGAGCTCAGGTGTGCCCAGGGGCTCGAGGTCGTTGCGCATGCCCTGATGGTACGCCGATCACGATGCGTCACGGCGAGGGCTGGTGAACCCCCTGTGAGGACCCCACTACTTACTGGTGACGTACCGTGATGCGCAGGCACGCTCAAGGAGCCCGTCAGACGTCCCCAGTGGGAGGGGTCATGGGGCGCAGCTGCACGGAACGTGAGGACTAGTTATAACGTACTAATGGACTTTCATCTATTCGTTGGATAACATCTACCTTCACGGTGAGTAGCGTGGCGAGGGCCGCAGACGAACCCGATCAAGGGCTCATACCGCCCGGGGACCGTCATGCGGGAAGCGCGCCACCACTGCCGGAGAATGAGTTCCACGTCGCGGGCCACGGTCCGGAACGGAGTAGTCAATGCCGCAGCAGCCCCTGTCCCAGGTACCGATGGACGCTACTTGGGAGTGGCAGGAGGTGGGCGCCTGTCGCGGCGCCGATCAGGACCTCTTCTTCCACCCGCAGAACGAGAGGGGCCTTGCCCGGCTGCGTCGCGATCGGGCCGCGAAGGCGGTGTGCACCCGCTGCGAGGTGCGCGTCGAGTGCGCGGACTACGCGATCCGCGCCCGCGAGCCCTACGGCGTCTGGGGTGGGATGACCGAGGAGGAGCGCGAGCGCGTGTATGTGCGCATCGACCTCACCGAGTTCCCGCGCCAGCGCGGCGAAGGCGCGACAGCCGCCGCCGATGAGATCGCCCTGGCCGTTGCGCCGGTCACCCTCGGGATCGCCTGAGCACTCCTGCTTCCGACGCCCCTCCCGTTCGGGAGTGGGCGTCGATGCATGTCCGGGCCATTCATGGCCCGACCGGATCCCTCACGCCAACGTGGCGACCATCAGTGCCTTGATCGTGTGCATCCGGTTGTGCGCCTGCTCGAACACCACGCTGGCCGCCGACCTGAACACCTCGTCGGAGACCTCGATGCCGTCCCGGAGCCCGTAGCGCTCGGCCGCCTCCCTGCCGACCACCGTGCGCGCATCGTGGAAGGCGGGCAGGCAGTGCATGAACCGGGCGTCCGGGCGTCCGGTGGCAGCCATGAGCGCCGAGTCCACCCTGTAGGGGCGCAGCATCTCGACCCGGGAGTCCCAGACCTCCTTCGGCTCCCCCATCGACACCCACACGTCGGTGTGCACGAACCGCGCACCCACGACGCCCTCGGCCGGATCCTCGGTGAGCAGGATCCGCGCCCCGCTGAGGGCCGCCCGCTCCCGGGCCAGAGACTGGATCTCCTCGGCCGGCCACAGCTCGCGGGGTGCGACGATCCGGACGTCTGCTCCCATGATCGCGGCCATCACGAGCATCGAGTTCCCCATGTTGTACCGGGCGTCGCCGACGTAGGCCAGGCTCACGTCCGACCACGGGGTGCCACCTGAGTGCTCGCGCATCGTCAGGAAGTCCGCCAGCATCTGCGTCGGGTGCCAGGTGTCAGTCAACCCGTTGTAGACCGGGACGTCGGCGCCAGCGGCCAGCTCCTCGACGATCGCATGGTCCGAACCACGGAACTCGATGGCGTCGTACATGCCGGCAAGCACCGCCGCCGTGTCCGCCGCCGACTCCTTGTGCCCCATCTGCGAGGCCCCGGGATCCAGGAACGTGACGTTCGCACCCTGGTGGTAGGCGGCCACCTCGAACGCGCAGCGGGTGCGAGTCGAGGTCTTCTCGAAGACGAGCGCGATCACCCGACCGGACAGCCGAGGGCGCTCGCGCCCCGCGGCCCGGTCGGCCTTGAGGACGCCGGCCAGGTCGATCAGCGAATCGAGCTCAGCAGCAGTGAAGTCAGCCTCCCGCAGGAAGTCGCGCCCACGGAGGTCCATCGCAGAGTGGTCCATGCCCCGATCCTCCCACCCCACCCCGCAAACCCTCCCGCAAGGGCAGGAACCTCCGCGTCGACAGGGAGGGTCTGACCCTTCGTGGAGGATCGGCGGGAGACGCGCGACCGCCCGGCGCCTTCAGGCACCGGGCGGTCGTGGTCGTGCGGGTGGTCGATCAGGCCTTGGCGTCCTCGAGGTTCTCGCGCAGGACCTCGAGCTGGGCGTACATGGCGGCAGGCACTGCGTCGCCGAACTGCCCGAAGTACTCCTCCGTGAGGATGCACTCCGAGAGCCAGCGATCGGGATCCACGGAGAACAGCTCGGTCAGCTGCTCCTCGCTGAGGTCCAGCCCGTCGAGGAAGAGCGCACCCGGGGCCGGGGCGATGCCGATCGGGGTCTCCACACCGGCGCCGACACCGTTGACCCGGTCGATGATCCAGGCCAGAACGCGACTGTTCTCACCGAAGCCCGGCCAGATGAACTTGCCATCGGCGTCCTTGCGGAACCAGTTGACCTGGTAGACCTTGGGCAGCTTCTCCGGCGCGGTGGCCGCCCCCACCTTCAGCCAGTGGCCCCAGTAGTCGGCCATGTTGTAGCCGCAGAACGGCAGCATCGCGAACGGGTCACGGCGCAGCTGGCCCAGGCCACCGACGGCCGCTGCGGTCATCTCCGAGGAGACCGTCGCGCCGATGAACACGCCGTGCTCCCAGTCGCGGGCCTCGTTGACCAGCGGGACGTTCGTGGCCCGACGGCCACCGAAGAGGATCGCGTCGATTGCCACACCGGCCGGATCCTCCCAGTTGTCGGCAATGATCGGGCACTGGGCTGCAGGAGTGGTGAACCGGCTGTTCGGGTGGCTGGAGACCTCATGGGACTCCGGGGTCCAGTCGTGGCCCTTCCAGTCGATGAGGTGCGCGGGGGGCTCGTCGGTCATGCCCTCCCACCAGACGTCGCCCTCGTCGGTCAGCGCGACGTTGGTGAAGATCGAGTTGCCCCACATGGTGCGCATCGCGTTGGCGTTGGTCTTCATCGACGTGCCCGGCGCGACGCCGAAGAACCCTGCCTCGGGGTTGATCGCGTGCAGGCGGCCGTCCTCGCCGTAGCGCATCCAGCAGATGTCGTCGCCGACGGTCTCGACCTTCCAGCCCGGGACGCTCGGCTCGAGCATGGCGAGGTTCGTCTTGCCGCAGGCGCTCGGGAACGCCGCGGCGAGGTGGTTGACGTCACCGGTCGGGCCGGTGAGCTTCAGGATCAGCATGTGCTCGGCGAGCCAGCCCTCGTCGCGGGCCATCGCCGAGGCGATCCGCAGGGCGAAGCACTTCTTGCCCAGAAGCGCGTTGCCGCCGTAGCCGGAGCCGAAGGACCAGATCTCGCGGGTCTCGGGGAAGTGCACGATGTACTTGATCTCGTTGCACGGCCACGCGAGGTCGGGGCGGGTGTTCCCATCCCGGTCCGCCAGCGGGTAGCCGACGGAGTGGACGGCCGGCACGAAGTCGCCGTCCGGGCCGATGAGGTCCAGTGCTGCCTGGCCCATGCGGGTCATGATCCTCATGTTGACCACGACGTACGGGGAGTCGGTGATCTCCACGCCCAGCTCCGAGATCGGGGAGCCCAGGGGGCCCATCGAGAACGGGATCACGTACATCGTGCGTCCGCGCATGGAGCCCTCGAACAGGCCCTTGAGGGTGGTGCGCATCGAGACCGGGTCGTGCCAGTTGTTGGTCGGGCCGGCGTCGCGCTCATCGAGTGAGCAGATGTAGGTGCGGTCCTCGACGCGGGCCACGTCGGAGGGGTCCGAGCGGAACAGGAAGGAGTTGGGGCGCAGTTCCGGGTTCAGGCGGGTGGCCATGCCGTCGTCGACCATCAACTGGGTCAGGCGATCCCACTCCTCCTGGGAGCCGTCGGCCCACTCGATGCGGTCGGGCTGGGCAAGGGTGGCCACCTGCTCGACCCATTCCAGCAGCTTCTTGTTCTCGGTGGGCGGATTCTCGAGTCCGGGGACAGTCATGGGATGAGCACTCCATCTGATCCTGGCGCGCCCCGAGCGGGCGCACAGGACATAGCCTGCCGCATCGGCATTCCAGGCCAACAGGAGGAGGTACCCTTCCGGCCCGCCGATGGTCCCGAGAGGCCCGGGTCCAACGGCGGTTGCCCCGTTGCCGGGCCGCGCTCAGGCCTCCGGCGGCTGCTCCGACCAGCCGACGGCGACCTCGACCGCCGCACCGATCGCCAGCAGGGCGTCCTCCCCGTGCTCGGGGCCCACGATGCTCATCCCCACGGGCAGCCCGTCAACCAGCCCGATCGGCAGCGTCAGGATCGGCCATCCTGAGATCGCCGGGGCCGAGGTGACCAGACCGCCCGTGAACGAGTCCCCACCCGCTTGCTCACTGCGCCAGGCCGGCCCGTACGCGGGGGAGATCAGCGCATCGACGCCGTGGCCGAAGGCCGGGTTCAGCACCGCATCGACCGCCCACGCGAGGTTTCGAGCGCGAGCCGGCGCGTACTCGGGCGCGGCACGTCCGCCGCTGACGACCGCCGCCTCGAGGTACTCCTGGCCGTAGCTGGCGAGCTCCACGTCGGCGTGGGCGGCGTTGAAGGCGACCACCGCTGCGATCGAGGTCGGACCGGTGCCCGGGCGGGAGGCGAGGTACGCGTCGAGGTCGTCGGCCATCTCATGGACGAGCACCGTCACCTCGTCGCGCGCGCTCTCGTCGTCGGCCGGTGCGGCCTCGACGTCCAGGACGGTCATCCCTGCGGCCCGGAGGGACTCGACAGCCTGGGCGAACAGCGCGTCGGTGGCCCGGTCGCCCGACAGCCAGGCCCCAGGGACGCCCAGGACGTAGCGTCTGCGGCTCTCCCGATTCGGGTCCTGCTCGGCCGCGACCGGCTGCCCGGCGAGGACCGAGAGCAGGGCACCGACGTCGGCCACGCTGCGCGCCATCGGCCCGGGCGAGTCATGGCTGGCCGCGATCGGCGCGACTCCCTCGACCGGCACGGTGCCGACGGTGGGCTTGAGGCCCACGACTCCGCACAACGACGCGGGGCAGGTGATCGAGCCGTCCGTCTCGGTGCCCACAGCCAAGGGCGCGTACCGAGCCGCCAGGGCGGCTCCTGAGCCCGACGAGGAGCCGCCGGCCGAGTGCCCTGACTTCCACGGGTTGTCCGTCAGCCCGCCCACGGCCGACCACCCACTCGCGGAGTGCCGCCCACGGAAGTTGGCCCACTCGGAGAGGTTGGCGGCCGCCAGGACGACCAGCCCGGCCGCACGCAGCCGGGCGACCAGGGGTGCATCACGCTCAGCCGGCGACCCGACCATGGCCAGCGACCCGACCGTGGCGGGCAGGCCCAGGCACTCGATGTTGTCCTTGATGATGACCGGGATGCCGTCGAGCTCGCTGCGCGCCTGTCCCGCGGCCCTGCGCGCATCGGCCGCTCGGGCCTGGTCGAGGGCCTGCGGATGGACGGCGATGAGGGCGTGCAGAGTCGGCTCGCGCTCCTCGATCCGGCGCAGGAGGTGCTCGACCAGCTCGACGCTGGTCAAGCGCCCCTCGGCCATGAGGGTCGCTGCCTCGAACGCACGCAGCTCATGCAACGGAGGAGCGCTCACACGAAGGTCCAGTGCTCCACCTGTGGCGCCTCGGCGAAGAACGGGCCGATGAGAGCGCGCCACTGCCCGAACAGCTCACCGCCGCGGAACCCCTCGGTATGGTCCTCAAGGGTCTCCCAGGTGATGGCCAGCAGGAACACGGAGGGTCGCTCGATACCGCGGTGGACCCGGATGTCACGCCATCCATGGGCCATCGCGAGGACCTCCTTGGCCTTCTCCAGCGCCGCGAGGAACTCGTCCTCCCGGCCGGGCTCCACCGAGATCGTTGCGGACTCGAGGATCACGGGGACTACCTCCAGGGATGCGGGCGGCGGCTGATCAGGCCCCGATCCAACCACAGGGCGACGGGCGACGGCAGGCCATCGCCCCCGCAGCGGCGTCCCCTCCCCACCGTCAGGAGCTCGCCGCTGGCTGGTCTGCCGATCCACCGGGCAGCCGCCCGCGCGCCAGCTCGTCCATCACAGGGAGCACGGCGGTCCACCACTGCTCCTTGGGGCGGCGGTTCTCGATGTCGTAGACCTCCGAGATCCGCACCAGGCGGGCCGAGCCCATCTTGCCGTCGACCAGTGTGGCGTAGTGCCAGTCGATGCGGCCCGCCAGCATCCGACCAGTCAGCCAGTCGATGCAGTGGGCGGCCAGGCGTGCGGCGTGGACCCGGTCGAACGGGGTCGGGTTGCCGCCCTGCTGCAGGTGCCCGAGGACCATCGGACGGACGTCGAACAGCCCGCCGGACTCCTCGGCGAACAACTGGCACAGGAACGCCGTGGTGTACCCGGCGCTGGCCTCCTCGTTGCGGATCGACAGGTGGAACTGGCGGCCGGTCCGGAACCCCTCGACCATCTCGGCGACGTCGTGGTTGAGCCGTGCGAGCGTGGGCGGGTCCTCGTTGAGGTACACCTCCTCGGCGCCGACCGACAGCGCGGCAAGCGTGGCCAGGAACCCGCACCTGCGCCCCATGGTCTCCACGACGAACGCGCGGTGCGAGGCGCTCGCGGACTGCTTGAGGACGTCGACCGCCGAGACGATCGCGTTCAGCGCCGTGTCCGCCCCGATCGTCATCTCCCAACCGGGCAGGTTGTTGTCGATCGTCGCGGGCAGGCAGATCGCCGGGATGCGCAGCCCGGGATGGTCGCCCCGGTGCTCTCGCAGGCGCCACATCGCCTCGTAAGCGCGATGGCCGCCGATGACCAGGAGACCGTCGATCCGGTTGCGCTGGATGGCCTCGCCCACGGCGGCGTAGTCCTCTGCACGGGGTGTCGTGCGGCTGGTCCCCAACTCGGCGCCACCGAGGCTGGCCAGGCCCTCGACGGCGGCCCAGTCGAGATCCTCGACCTGGTCGTTGAGCAGTCCGGGGAAGCCTCCCCGGATGCCCGCCATGGCATGTCCGCGGGAGATCCCGAACCGGACTGCCGCCCGTACGGCGGCGTTCATCCCCGGCGCCAGGCCGCCGGCGTGCACGATGGCGATACGGGTGCCCTGACCGGCGAACATCGGCTCGGGCTGGGCGATCCCGTCGAACACGCGCATCATCCCGGTGAACGAGTCACCGCGAGCTGCCATCGCGGCGGCGTAGTCCCCCGCCTCGATCATCCGCGGGATCGCCTGGGTCGCGGCGACGGCCTCCATCAGGGGCATCCGGGAGACCCGGTTGTTGTGGATCCCGATCAGCTGCGATACGTGGTCGGCCTCCGCACCGAGGACCTCCAACGCTGCGGCGTGCCCCATGAGGGTGGGCATCCAGCGGTCGTAGGCGGTGGGGGCACCACCACGTTGGACGTGCCCGAGGATGGTGACGCGGGTGTCCTCGCCGAGGCGGTCGGTGATCAGGTCGGCCACCATCTGGGACGTCACCGGCTGGCCGGCCTCGTCGGACACGCCCTCGGCCACGATCACGAGGTTGTCCCGGCGACCGGCGGCCCGACCCGCGGCCAGCCGCGCGACCAGCGCGTCCTCCCACCCGGGGCCCGGCCGGACCTCGGGGATGAGGACATAGTCCGCCCCACCGGCGATCGCACACATCACCGCGAGGTACCCGCAGTGCCGGCCCATGACCTCGACGACGAACGAGCGCTGGTGGCTGGATGCGGTCGAGGACAGGGCGTCGATGGCCTCGACGATGCGGTGCATCGCGGTGTCGGCGCCGATCGTCTTGTCGGTGCCGACCATGTCGTTGTCGATCGAGCCGACGGCTCCGGCGATGATCAGCTGCTGGTGGGTGTGCGCCTGCTCGGCGCTGATCTCGCCGGTGGCCACCAGCTCGTCGAGGAGCCCGGACCACTCGGAGCGGAAGATGTCGGTGCCGGTCAGGGATCCATCGCCGCCGACGACGACGAGCCGGTCGATCCCGCGCTCGACGAGGTTGCGTGCGGCCCGCAACCGGCCCTGACGCTCACGGAAGTCCGCCGACCGGGCCGTCCCGATGACCGTCCCACCCAGGTGCATGATCGAGCCGACCGAGTTCCAGTCGAAATGCTGGATCCGGTCCCCGCCGTCCACGAGCCCCTGCAGTCCCTCGTAGACGGCGTATGCGTCAGCCCCGTTGGCGATCGCGGTGCGGACCACGGCCCGCACGGTCGCGTTCATCCCCTGGGAGTCACCCCCGGAGGTCAGGACAGCCAGGGCCTTGCGGCGTTCTTCGATCGGGGCCATGCGAACCTCCCAGAGCGGCGTGGCCCCAGCCTATTGAGGCAACCGCGGCGGGCGCCCGGCGAGCGCTCACTCACCCCCAGCCGAGCTCATGCAGGCGATCCTCGGCGATGCCGAAGTGGTGCGCGACCTCGTGGATGACCGTGATCCGCACCTGATCCACCACGTCCCGGTCGTCGCGGCACATCCGCAGGATCGGGAGCCGGTAGATGGTGATCCGGTCGGGGAGGACGCCGCTGTACCACTCACCTCGCTGCGTCAGAGGCGTGCCCACGTACAGCCCGAGCAGGCTCGGCGTGCCCGGCGGGACGTCGTCCTCGACGAGGATCACGCAGTTGGACACGAGGCGGGCAAGGTCCTCCGGGATCGTGTCCAGGGCCTCGGAGACGAGCTCCTCGAACCGATCACGCGAGACATCGAGCATGCCTCGATCCTCGCAGGTGCTGGCCCGATCAGCAGCGGTGCCGGGTGCCACCCCAGTGGCCGGCGCCACGACCGTGGTTCCAGACCACCCAGAAGGCCTTGTCCTGGTCGAAGCGGCTCCAGGAGCTGATGGGCTTGCGTGCCAGGTCGCTGCGGCCCATCTTGTAGGCCGTGGCACGGGCCAGGCCCGCGTTGAACTGGTAGGCCCCGCGGTACCGGCCGCCGGGCGAGGAGATCCGGTAGTTGCCCCCCGACTCGCGGCGCACGATGCAGCGCCGAGTGCCCTCGTAGCGGGAGCTGTAGTACTTGCCGATGTACGCAGAGGCGCGGACACCGCTCAGGCTGCGCGACACCTTGGGGTTGCGCTCGCCGGCGCGGACGGCGCTGGCTGCGGCACTCGGGGTGGCGGCGACAGCGGCCGTCCCTGCCGATGCGGGCGAGACGGGGCCGATCAGGACGAGGGCTCCCGCTGTGGCGGCGGCGGCAACAACTCCGGTCATGCGGGACAGCACTGCAGGCATAGGACTTCCTGGTCCGGGCCGGCCACCAGGGCCGACGCACGTCCACAGCAGGTTGGGCGCCATACGCGAGTTCGGGTCTCCCGCGCGACTCACACCGGCCTCATCGGGGCGGTTCCCGCGGCACGCCGCGGGCTGCTGTGCGCCCCAGGACGCCGGCTGCGTCCCGCCGGGGCTAGCACCAGTGTTGCCAGATCAGGGTGCGCCACGGAAACGAGAAGGCGCGTCTGTGAGGAAGATCACAGGCGATTTGGCCCGGTCCACACCTGTTTTGAGCGGTTTGCCGCCGGCCCCGGAACCCGGAGCGCACACGGGCCCAGCGGCGTGGTGCGCCGATCGGCCCGAGGGCTCCCGCGGTCAGCAGCCGCGGGCGGTGGGCCAGTTGCCCCGACCCTTCCCGTGGTTCCAGACCGTCCAGAACGCCTTGTCCTGGTCGAAGCGGCTCCAGTGGTTGAAGGGCTTGTTCACCAGGTCCGATCGACCCATCCTCTTGGCCGTCGCGCGAGCCAGGTGCGGGTTGAACTGGTAGGCGCCACGGTAGGTACCACCACGGGAGACGATCCGGTAGTTGCCGTGCGACTCCTTGCGCACGATGCACTTGCGGGTGCCCTCGTGGCGCGGGCTGTAGTACTTGCCGATGTAGGCCGAGGACCGGATCCCGGTCATGCTGCGCGACACCTTGGTGTTGCGCTCACCGGTGGGCGCCGAGGTGGGAGCGGACGTGACCACGGCCGCGCTGGCGACAGGTGCGGCGACAGCGGCCGACGCCGGCGCGAGGACGGCGAGCGAGCCGATGGCCACGGCGGTGGCAAGGGCGCGGGGCGTTCGGGGGAACGAGCGACTCATGGGGACTCCTGGTCGGGCCGACGCGGTTCGCGTCGGATGTGGTCCACCTCGGTCCGCGACGGGTTCTGGTCTCCCGCGGGATCGTGCGTGCCCTCAGGGGGAGGACGGACCCGCGTCGAGCGGGGTCGAGGTGGTGCCCCGAACGAAGCTCAGGGGCAACTACCCAGGTGTTGTTCCCCGCGAGCCGATGGCGGAAACCGAAAGTGAGGTGGGTCACTGGACCCGCCGCCCGTCGGCGGCCTTGCCCGTGCGTGACCCGGCACGGCCACGACCCCCTCCCGGGCTTCCGTCCGGACCCCCGGAGGAGCAGAGTGGAGGTGCACAGACGAGACCCGGGAGGTGGCGCGATGAAGGCATCGGTGGGCGATCGGATCGTGATGGCCGGAGAGCAGGTGGACCGCCCGACACGCGACGGAGAGGTCCTTGAGGTGCGGGGCGCGGACGGGGCACCCCCCTACCTGGTGCGCTGGAGCGACGGGCACACCGGACTTCTGTATCCGGGCCCCGGATCGGTTCTCCGGGTCCAGAACCCCGGCGACGCGGCTCCCCAGGAGGCTCCTGAGACTCCCGCGGCCGACGCTTCCGTGGCCCCGCCGACGGCCCACCAGTGGACCGTGCGGATCTCCCTGTTCGAGGGCGATGACACGACGGCCCGGGCAGTGCTCGTTGCTGATCCCTTGGAAGGCATCCGCGCAACTGGTGTCAGCCACCGGCGCGCCCAGGATCCCCCGCAGCCGCGCATCGGCGACGAGGTCGCCGTGGCCCGGGCGCTGCGCCATCTCGCCGACCAGCTGCTCGAACAGGCAGCATCCGACATCGAGGGCTCCACGGGCGAGGAGGACGTGCGGGTCTCACCCACGTGACCCCGAGGTCCGCGTAGGTCCTAGGACGAAGGTCCAATGGTGCTCGGACCCGAGCAGCCCGCAGACTCCTTGACATGAGGGGCACCACACCCTCACCACCGAGGACCTGGAGGGCACCATGATCACCACCACGACCACCCGTACCGCGACGCTCCTGGCCGCCATCGGCTTGGCCACGTTCGGCCTCGCCCCCGTCGCGCTCGCGGCACCAGTTGCGCCGACTGATGCGATGTCCGCCTGCGCCGCCAGTGCCCCTGAAGGCTTCAACCTGATCGCCTCGTCCGCCCGGAACATCCAGGGGACGTCCGGGAACGACGTCATCAGGGTTGAGGGCCGCGGCCGGCACACGATCCACGCCCGCGGCGGCAACGACATCATCTGCGGCTCGGACGGTAGGGACGACGTCTTCGGCGGCTCCGGTGACGACACGATCCTGGGCATGGGCGGGCGCGACCGGCTCCACGGCGGGTCGGGCAACGACAACATGCAGGGCGGTGCGGGCGATGACCGCCTCTTCGGTGACGCCGGCGACGACAACCTCAACGGCGAGGACGGCGACGACCGGATGCGCGGCGGCCAGGGCGAGGACGAGCTGATGGGCGAGGCCGGCGATGACCGCGGCTTCGGCGGATCGGGCGACGACAGCCTGCGCGGCGGCCGCGGCGAGGACGAACTGCGCGGCCAGTCCGGCGACGACATGGTCGACGGAGAGGACGGCGATGACCGGTGCTTCGGCGACAGCGGCGACGACAAGGTCGTCGATGATCGCGGGCGGGGCGACGACGACTCGCAGGACACCGAGGACGGCGAGCACGGCGTCGAGGTCGAGGACCTGATGGACGACAAGGGCATGGACTCAGGTACCGACGAGCTCCCCGGCCACGACGCCAATGACGACAGCACGTCGGGAACCTCCGGGTCCGGCCACGACTCCACCGACGACAGGTCGGGCCGTTCAGCCTGACTCACCAGAACGTGTGTGGCCCCCCGTGCCCGTGGGGGGCCACACGCATGTCACGAGGCCAGACGTACCGCGACGGACGAAAGAGGAAGACCCCACCGACATAAACGAAGTCGCGAGACACCTGGCGACGATGTCCCGCGACTTCACATTCGTTTCGTTCGTGGAGGTGCCGGGAATCGAACCCGGGTCCATCGGTGTCTCTCAGGGTCTTCTCCGGGCGCAGCCACGCTGTCGTGGTCTCAACCTCCGCGCTTCGTGTGGCACTGCGCGGTAACACGGTCCAGCAACTGTTAGGTGTTCCGTCCCACCCCGTTACCGGGCGGGTTGGTGAGTCTCCTCAATGACGGCGGATTCGGGGCGGAGACGCCCCCGGTCCACCGGTCGCTTACAGCTCAGGCCGCGAGGGCCATACGAGACTGTGCAACATTTGCGTTGTTGTTCGCAATTGTTTTTTGGCAGGTCGTTCTCGAGATAACTGCCATCCTCGGCCCGCTTCTCCCGTCGACCACAGCCGACGTCGAAACCTGTCACCCCCCTGTTGAATTGTCACCGGCGAACCGGCACTTCAAGAGTAGCGCCAGCGCCTGACATAAGCCAACGCCCGAGACGCCGCCCGGCCCCCCTGCGACGACACCTCCGCCCGGCCGCACAGTCCGGGCGTTGCGCGCCACTCCCGCGACAAGGTGCGCGCAGCCGGCCACATGTGGCGCCGAATGCGCACGACGAGCGAGCTGTGGCCGGGAACGCGCGGCGCCCGGGCGCCAGGTCGCAGCCGGCTACGTCCGGCCCTTCAGGTGGCGGCCCATCTCCTTGGCGATGTCCCTGTTGGCATCCCGCTCGGCCAGCGTCTGGCGCTTGTCGTAGGCCTTCTTGCCACGGGCAAGGGCGATCTCCACCTTGGCGTACCCGTCCTTGAAGTACAGCGACAGCGGCACCACGGTGTAGCCGCTCTCCTTGAGCTTGCGTTCCAGCCGGTCGAGCTCGGCACGCTTCATGAGGAGCTTGCGCACACGGCGCGGAGCGTGGTTGGTCCAGGTTCCGTGGGTGTACTCCGGGATGTGCAGCCCGTGCAGGTAGAGCTCCCCGTCGCTGAACTGCGCGAAGGCATCGACGATGCTGGCCCGTCCGGCGCGCAGCGACTTCACCTCCGTGCCCACGAGGACGATCCCGGCCTCCCACGTGGCGTCGATGTGGTAGTCGTGGCGCGCCTTCTTGTTCTGGGCGACCAATCGCCGCCCCTGTTCCCGCGGCATCAGCAGCGAACCGGTTCCTTGTCGCCGGCCCCGAACCAGCCCAGCGGGTCGTACGGCGTTCCGCCCACGTGGATCTCGAAGTGCAGGTGCGGGCCGGTCGAGTAGCCGGTGCTGCCGACGTAGCCGATCACGTCGCCCTTCTTGACGGTCTGCCCCTCCTCGGCACCGAACCTCGACTGGTGGGCGTACATCGAGAACAGCCCGTTGCCGTGTGAGATCAGGGTGTGGTTGCCGTAAGGTCCCCCGGTGGCGTTGATGACCACGATCCCGGCCGCCGTGGCCCGGATGGGCGTCCCGCTGGGCGCACCCAGGTCGACCCCGGTGTGGCACGAGCGGTACCCGTACACCGGATGGACCCGCGGCCCGACGCCCTGGCCGACGCTCACGCCCTCGATCGGCCACTGGAAGCCCTCGACGTCGGTGGGCGTGAAGCTCAGCGCGCCGCCGGCAGCCAGCCGCGCAGCCTCCGCCGCCGCCTGCTTGGCCAGGAGCGCGGCGATCCGCTGCTGCTCGGCCTGGACCGACTTGTACTGCTTGAGGACCTTCGCCCGCTCCGACGCCGCAACGTCGAGGGCGGTTGCCTTCTGCGCCACGAGGAGGTCGACCTTCAACTTCGCAGCCGCGGCACGATCACGCGCGATGTTGGCCTCACTGAGCGCGATGGCCGCCTGCTGGCGCTTGTCGTCGACCTCCTGACGCAGCACCTCGAGACGCGCCTCCTTGAGGGCCAGCTCGGCACGGATGCCGGCCATCTGCGACAGGGTCTGGTTGTTGGCCCGGGAGACCGCGTCGAGTGCCTGGGCCCGGTCGGAGAGGTCCGTGGGGGACTGCGCCGTGATGAGCAGGTCGAAGTCGGCGAACGCTCCGTTCTGGTACACAGCGCGGGCGAGGTTGCCCACCCGGCTCTGGAGGTCCTGGATCTGGAACTCGACCTCGGCGCGCTCCTGCTCGGCACGGATCGCGGCCGCAGTCGCCTGCTCGAGCTCCGCCTGGGCCGCTCGGTCGGCCTCCTCGGCGACGGTGGCTGCTTCACGCGCTTGAGCCAGCTCCTTGCGCGCAGCGGGGAGCAGCTGGCGGACCTCCTGCAGGTCGGCGATCGCCTTCTCCACCTGGGCGTTGGCCGCCCGCAGGTCGTCACCGGCGGCCGCAACGGCAGCGTCGACCTTCTTCTTGTCCTCCTCGGTGTCGGCCGCGGCCCGGCCCAGGGAGGCGACCCCGAGGGCGAGCATGATGGAGGCACCGAGAGCGACCGCCCGCTGAGCCCGCATCTGCCCACCCCTCATGCCCATGTGCCCGCACGCGCGGGCGTAACTTCCAGCGTACCGCGCGAAGACGACCTGTCCACGTCATCGACCAGCCCATGCCCGATCCTGAGCGGGATCAGACCCGCAGGTACCGGCGCAGAGTGATCAGCGCGGCCACGGATGCCAGGGTCACACCGGTGAGGAAGACGATCACCGAGACCTGGGCCCACACGTCCCATCCGACGAAGCTGGTGAACTGGAAGCTCGGCGTCAGCACCCCATCGACCAGCACCGCCTTGAGCATCGCGAGCAGGCCGATCGCCACCAGGGCTCCCACCATCGCGGCCAGCGCCGCCTCGAGGAGGAACGGCAGCTGGATGTAGAAGTTCGACGCCCCGACGAGGCGCATGATGCCCGTCTCCCGGCGCCGGGAGAACGCAGCAACACGGATCGTGTTGGCCACAAGGAGGACGGTGGCGAGCAGCATCATGCCGGCGATCACCAGGGCACCGGTCTGGAAGCCGTTGAGGATGGCGAACAGCTTGTCCAGCACCCGGCGCTGGTCGTTCACCGAGTCGATGCCGGGGCGACCGATGAACGCGCTGGCCACGACGTCGTACTTGGTCGGGTCCGACAGCTTCACGCGGAAGGACTCGGGCATCTGGTCAGGTGTGATGTTGGACAGGATCGGGGCGTCCTTGAACTGCTCCGAGAACCGCTCGAAGGCCTCCGCGGAGGACTCGTAGTAGACCTCCTCGACCAGCGGCTGCAGGGACTCGAGGTCGGCGCGGATCTCCTCACGCTGGGCCTGCGTGACCGGACCCTCCGCGCACGAGATCACCTCGGAGGTGGACCCGCAGAGGTAGATCGACACCTGGACCTTGTCGTACCAGTAGTCCTTCATCAGGTCGACCTGGGAACGGACCATGAGCCCGGCGCCGAACAGCGCCAACGACACGGCCACGGTGATCACGACGGCGATCGTCATCGTCAGGTTGCGCCGGATGCCGGTGAACACCTCGCCCAGGACGAATCTCACGCGCATGTGGACCCCTGGATCGGGCTGGGCTGCCAGCTCATCTCGCGACCCCGTACACGCCACGGGTCTGATCGCGCACGATGTGGCCGTTCTCGAGCTCGATGACCCTCTTGCGCATCTGGTCGACGACGGCAGCATCGTGGGTGGCCATCACGACGGTGGTCCCGGTCCGGTTGATCCGGTCGAGCAGGCGCATGATGCCCACGCTGGTGGCGGGGTCGAGGTTCCCGGTGGGCTCGTCTGCGATCAGGATCATGGGGCGGTTGACGAACGCGCGAGCCACGGCGACACGCTGCTGCTCGCCACCGGAGAGCTCGTCGGGGTAGCGCCCCTCCTTGCCCGCGAGGCCCACCAGGTCGATGACCTCGGGAACCACCTTGCGGATGTGTGCGCTCGGCCGGCCGATGACCTGCAGGGCGAAGGCGACATTCTGGTAGACCGTCTTGTTGGGCAGCAGTCGGAAGTCCTGGAACACGGCCCCGATCTGGCGGCGCAGGTGCGGAACCTTCCAGTTGGGCATCCGGCTGAGGTCCTTGCCTGCCACGAAGACCCCGCCGGACGTGGGCCGGTCCTCGCGCAGGACCAGCCGCAGGAACGTGGACTTGCCCGAACCGGACGCACCGACGAGGAAGGCGAACTCACCCTTGGTGATCTCCAGGCTGACGTCGTCCAGCGCCGGGCGCATCTGCGTGGGGTAGTGCTTGGTGACGTTCGCAAAGCGGATCACGCACAACTCCCGAGGGACGGATGACTGTGTGGCCCGGGCGGGTCAGCCCGGCCCTCTCAGCGAAGTCTACGGGCGGGTCTGCCCGTCCGGACGCAGGCCACGGCCGCGACGCGGCGAGAGCCGACGCCGCGTGGCGCGTCGGATCCGTCCCGAGAGCTGGCCGGCAAGTTCCCTGGTCGTGGGCTCCGCCACGGGGGTCCCGACGGCAGCCTCCCGAGCGGCAGCAGCCTTCTGGGCCTCCTCGGACGCCTGCCGCTGAGCCCCCCGGATGGCACCGAGCACGGACACCACCGCCGCATCGATCGGGAGCAGGGCCTGGTCGGCCGCTGCACCCTCGTCCGCGACGGCGCGGACCTCGCTTCCGAGCACGGCGAGATCGCCGTGGACCACCACACCGAGGCCATCGAGCTGGGCGGCCAGACCACGCCCGTGCTCGGCCATCCGAGCCAGCACCTCTGGGGGGGTGACGATCGGGGGCTCGCTCGGGTCCGGCCGGCGGCTCTCCACCATGCCAGCTGCCGCGCCCGTCCGGATGGTCCGCTGGTAGGTCGGCCAGTCCCAGTCGGCGGTGACCTCGTTGAGGGATCGGAGCAGCTCGGCCTCGGCGGCCGTCATCGACCTGTTGGAGTCCGCCGCCTGCTCGTCGGGCACTCCCTCGGGCAGGTCGAGCAGCTCCCGGAACGTCCGCAGCAGGAACCCCCGATCGGATCCGTCCAAGCACACCAGGTGCACCCGCTCGGCCCCGACCAGGCCGGCCCAGCGGCCCACGATCGCGGGGTAGTCATTCCGCAGCCAGAACCCCGACCGCCGGGCACCGGGCTCCAGCTCGGCCACGATCTGCTCCAACCACTGCCCGTAGGTGGTCGTCCAGCCCGACTTCAGGTACTGCTGCCATGAGGAGCTGAGCAGCGCGGCGACGGGGCGCATCGTGAACACGACGTGCACGCGCTGGGGTCCGAGGTCGGCCACCATCCGGGCCGCCGACTCGTCCGGCGTGAGGGCGAAGCTCTCACTGGAGATCAGCACCCGCCCGGGGTGGCGCACGGCCGCGCGGGCCAGCCGATCCCAGTCCCGCGGATCGGGGTCCCAGCCGCCCTCCCGGCCCACGCCCCACGTCCGCTTGGTCATCGCCATCGCCGCCGGGTGGTGCGAGCGCCGGCGCCCCGGGTAGAGCACGCCGTGCTCGAGCAACGCCGGCCGGCTGGCCGCGAAGGCCGACTGCAGCGCGGTGGTGCCCGTCTTGTGGAAGCCCAGATGCAGGAGGATCGCGTCCGCCGGCAGCGGATCCGCCCCGGTCATGTCAGGCCCCGCCCTGGCGACGCCAGCGGATCCCTGCCTCGATGAACTCGTCGATCTCCCCGTCGAGCACCGCCGAGGTGTTGCCGGTCTCGTACTCGGTGCGCAGGTCCTTGACCATCTGGTAGGGGTGCAGGACGTAGGAGCGCATCTGGTTCCCCCACGAGCCTGACGTGTCGGTCTTGAGCGCATCCATCGCCGCGCGCTCCTCGATCCGACGGCGTTCGAGCAGCCGGGCCTCGAGCACGCGCAGGGCGGCCGCGCGGTTCTGGATCTGCGACTTCTCGTTCTGGCAGGACACCACGATCCCGGTCGGGATGTGCGTCATCCGCACGGCCGAGTCGGTCGTGTTCACGCTCTGACCGCCGGGGCCCGACGAGCGGAACACGTCGACCCGGATCTCGTTCTCGGGGATGTCGATGTGGTCGGCCTGGTCCGTGACCGGGAGGACCTCCACGGCGGCGAAGGACGTCTGCCGGCGTCCCTGGTTGTCGAACGGCGAGATGCGCACGAGCCGGTGGGTGCCCTGCTCGACCGACAGGGTCCCGTACGCGTAGGGCGCCTTGACCGCGAACGTCGCGGACTTGATCCCCGCCTCCTCCGCGTAGGAGATGTCGTACACCTCATAGGCCAGGTCGTGGCGCTCGCAGTAGCGGGTGTACATGCGCAGCAGCATCTCGGCCCAGTCGGCGGCGTCCACCCCGCCGGCCTCCGAGCGGATGGTGACCAGCGCCTCGCGCATGTCGAACTCCCCGGCCAGGAGTGTCCGGACTTCGAGCTCGGCCACCGCCCTCCCGAGGTCGCCGAGCTCCTTCTCCGCCTCAGCCAGGGAGTCCGCATCACCCTCGCCCTCAGCCAGCTCGACGAGGATCGGCAGGTCGTCCAGGCGCTGGCGCAATGCCGAGACCTTGCGCAGCTCGCCCTGCACGAAGGACAGCCGGGACGTCACCTTCTGTGCTGCCGTGGGGTCGTCCCAGAGGTCCGGCGCCGAGGCCTGCGCCTCGAGCTCGACGACCTCCGAGCGCATCGCGGGGAGGTCCAGGACCTTCTCGATGCTGGTGAGGGTGGTCTCGAGCTCGGCGACGGCCGCGGGGAAGTCAAGTGCCATGAGGCACAAGCCTACCGGCGCGCCCACCCCCCGCGATCGCGTCGGCTTTCAGCCGATCGCGTCGGTCGAGAGCCGACGCGATCCGGGGTCGCACCCAGGAGACCCGACGCGATCCGGGGTTGCAACTAGCCGCCCTGGCTCGCCAGGGTGCGGATGACTCGCAGCGCCACTGAGAGGGTGGCCAGGTCGAAGCTCTCCTGGGCGCCGATCTCGGCCAGGGTCGCCCGGGCACGGCCGAGGCCCTCCGCGTATCGCTCCTCCCATGTCGTGACCCGGTCGATCGGCTCGCCACCGTCGGGCGTGGCCCGGACCACCCTGGCGGTCAGGGAGGCCAGTGCCCCGTAGAGGTCGCTGCGCAGCGCCGAGCGCGCCAACGACGACCACCTGTCGGCCCGTGGCAGGGCGGTGATCCGGCCGAGGAAGCGGTCCACCTCGTAGCGCTCGGAGATCGTGAAGTACAACCGGGCCACGCTCTGCGGATCCTCGCCGGTGCGCTGGGACACCTCGCCGATGTCCAGGAGGGAGAACACGTCGAGCAGTGCTGCCACCTCGGCCGACAGGTCGGCGGGGGCACCGGCCGACACGAAGTCCGACACGCGCCGATCGAGCCGCTCGCGCTCGACGCCGACCAGGAACTCCGGGATCTGACCGGCCAGATCGGCGACCGTGGCACGGAACCGCTCGATCTCCACCGGCACGTCCAGCTTCCCGCCGCGGGTCTGCAGCAGCCAGCGCGTCGCCCGGTCGAGGAGTCGCTGCACCTCGCTGCGCAGGGCGTTCAGGGCCGCGGTGGGCACGATCCCGCCATGGGAGTCGATACGGCCCCACAGGTCCGGCAGGTCGAAGACCCCACACGCCACCGTGAAGGCGCGCGCGATCTCCGCGGGGGCAGCCCCGGTCTCCTCCGCGGCGCGCATGGCATAGGTGATCCCGCCACGGTTGACCAGCTCGTTGACCAGCCCGGTGGCGATGATCTGGCGACGAAGCGGATGGGCGTCCAGGTGCTCGGCGCACCGTCGGGCCAGGACCTCGGGGAAGTACCCGTACATCCAGGGTGCGGTGAACGCCTCGTCAGGCACCGAGGACTCGAGCAGTGCGTCCTTGAGGTCGAGCTTCGTGTAGGCGACCAGCATCGCCAGCTCGGGCTTGGTCAAGCCGCGGCCCTCGAGCACCATCGTGGCCAGTGTGGCGTCGTCGGGCAGTGCCTCCAGCCCGCGGTCGAGCCCGGCGGTCCGCTCGAGGCTGCGGATGAGCCGTCCGAGCGCGGAGACCATCGCCTGTCCGTGGTGGGCCTCGAAGGTGAGCAGGACGTTCTGGTCGATGTTGTCCTGCAGCACCATCGCCGCCACCTCGTCGGTCATCGACTGCAGGAGGGGATCTCGTTCCGATGGGTCCAGGTCCCCTGCCGCGGCCACCCGGTCGAGCAGGATCTTGATGTTGACCTCGTGGTCGGAGGTGTCCACGCCCGCCGAGTTGTCGATGGCATCGGTGTTCAGGGCCACACCCGCGTGGGCCGCCTCGATCCGGCCACGCTGGGTCAGGCCGAGGTTGCCTCCCTCGCCGACGACACGCGCCCGAAGGTCGGAACCGTTGACCCGGATCGCGTCGTTCGCACGGTCGCCGACGTCCGCGTGCGACTCGGTGGACGCCTTGACGTAGGTCCCGATGCCGCCGTTCCAGAGCAGGTCGACCGGCGCCTTGAGGATCGCCCGCAGC
The DNA here is from genome assembly GCA_963700475.1 of uncultured Actinomycetes bacterium. Classification (GTDB taxonomy): domain Bacteria; phylum Actinomycetota; class Actinomycetes; order S36-B12; family CAIYMF01; genus Prado023. The sequence continues at coordinate 83,446 of CAVOXR010000008.1, read as the reverse complement.
AGGTCGTTGGGCGCCATGGAGGTCGCCCCCCCATCGATTCCGAGGATCTCGGCCGCCTCGGCACGCACGGGGATGGACTTCGCCGTGCGCGGGAACACCCCACCACCGGTCGAGATCAGCGTGGCCGAGTAGTCGGCCCAGGAGGACCGCGGGAGGGCGAACAACCGCTGGCGCTCGGCGAACGACCGTGCCGGATCGGGGTCGGGGTCAATGAAGATGTGCCGGTGGTCGAAGGCTGCCACCAGGCGCAGGTTCGGCGACAGCAGCATCCCGTTCCCGAAGACGTCCCCGCTCATGTCGCCGACGCCGACGGCCGTGAAGGTCGTCAGGTCGATGTCGGGCCCGACCACCCGGAAGTGCGCACGGACCGACTCCCAGGCCCCGCGGGCCGTGATTCCCATGGCCTTGTGGTCGTAGCCTGCCGACCCGCCGGAGGCGAAGGCGTCGCCGAGCCAGAAGCCGTACTCGGCCGCAACCCCGTTGGCGATGTCCGAGAAGGTCGCGGTCCCCTTGTCCGCGGCCACCACCAGGTAGGGGTCGTCACCGTCATGGCGGACGACGCGCTCGGGCGGGACGACCTCGTGACCGACCAGGTTGTCCGTGAGGTCCAGCAGGGACCCGACGAACACCTTGTAGGCGGAGATCCCCTCGGTCATCCAGGCGTCGCGATCCAGCGCCGGATCCGGAAGCTGCTTGGCGAAGAACCCGCCCTTGGCCCCCACCGGGACGATCACCGCGTTCTTGACCGCCTGCGCCTTGACCAGCCCCAGCACCTCGGTGCGGAAGTCCTCCCGGCGGTCCGACCAGCGCAGACCGCCGCGTGCCACCTTCCCGAAGCGCAGGTGTACGCCCTCCACCCGCGGGGAGCAGACCCAGATCTCGTACTTCGGCCGCGGCTCGGGGAGCTCCCGGATGTGCGCCGGCTCGAGCTTGATCGCCAGCGCGGGCCGGTCGGGCTGGAAGTGGTTGGTGCGCAGCGTGGCGCGGATCAGGTCCAGGAACGAGCGCAGGATCCGGTCCTGGTCGAGGCTCGCCACGTCGTCGAGTGCGCGGGTGATCTGGGTGCGCAGCTCATCGGCGCGCTGGGCCCTGTCGGCCACCAGGTCGGGGTCGAACCGCGCATGGAACAGCTGGACCAGCAGGCTGGCGATCTTGGGGTTGGCCAGCGCCGCATTCTCGATGTAGGCCTGGCTGAACGCCGAACCGGTCTGGCGCAGGTAGCGGGCGTAGGCCCGGAGCACCGAGATCCTTCGCCAGTCCAGGCCGGCCTCGGCAACGAGTCCGTTGAACCCATCGGCCTCGGCCTGGCCCGCCCAGCAGGCGAGGAACGCCTGCTCCCACATACGCCGTACCCCACCGAGGCGCGCCGACCCCGCCGCGTGCAGGCCGAAGTCGAAGATGAAGGCACCACCGTGGGCGCCCTGGGCATCGGAGCGCGCCAGACGGAACGGCTGCTCGGTCACGACCTGGACCCCGAGGCTGGACAGCACCGGCAGCACCTCGGCCAGCGAGATGTCCATCAGCGAGTACAGCTTCAGCCGGGCGTTGGCCTGTTCGCCGCTGGCCTCGGCGGCCGGCTGCAGGGACACGCGCAACGGGGACTCCGGGGTCAGCTGCTCGATCTCGGACAGGTCGGCCACGGCCTCCCCTGCCGAGGTGACTGCTCGGTAGGCCTGCGGGAACCCCTCCGGGTACCTGCCGAGCAGGGCATGTGCGCTGGCCTCCGAGGAGGCGGCCACGAGGGCGATCGAGAGCTCGTCGTCCCAGGACAGCACGACCTCGGCGATGCGGGCCTCGAGAGCCTCGGCGTCGACCTCGGGCACCGACTGGCCGCGCGCCACCCGGACCACGATGTGCAGGCGGGCGAGCACGGACTCGGTGACGCGCGCGGTGTAGTCGACGCTGGCCCCGCCGACGGCGTCCATCAGGACCTGCTGGACCTGCAGGCGCACGTCAGTCGTGTACCGGTCACGCGGGAGGTAGACCAGGCAGGACAGGAAGCGTTCGTAGGTGTCGCGCCGGATGAACAGCCGGGTCGCCCGCCGCTCCTTGAGGTTGAGGGCAGCCTCGGCGATGGTGGTCAGCTCGTCGGCGTCGATCGCGAACAGCTCGTCGCGGGGGAACGTCTCGAGGAACGCCATGAGGTCGCGGCCCCCGTGCGAGCCACGGCTGAACCCGAGGACCTCGCGCACCCGCCGGACCTTCCTGTCCACCACGGGGATGCCCTCGACACTCTGGGTGTAGGCCGAGGCGGAGAGCAGCCCGATGAAGCGGTGCTCCCCCACGACCCGTCCCGAACGGTCGAACATCTTGATTCCGACGTAGTCCAGGTAGACCGGGCGGTGCACGGTCGACCGGCGGTTGGCCTTGGTCACGATCAGCAGGCGCGGCTCGAGCGCCTTCTGCCGCACGGTGGGCGACAGCTCGGAGAACGACACCGACTCGGGGCGCTCGGAGCGCAGCAGGCCCAAGCCGCTGCCGGGCTCCTCGACCAGCATGAGCTCGGCCGCCCCACCCTCCTGGCCCGTCAGCCGGTACTGCCGGTACCCGAGGAACGTGAAGTGGTCATCGGCCAGCCAGTTGAGCAGGTCGATCGCCTCGCCGACCTGGTCGCCGGAGACCCCCCGCGGTGGCCTGGGCGACCAGCTGTGCCGCCAGTCCGCGGGCCTCGGCCACCATCCTCGGCCAGTCCTTCACGGCTCGGCGCACATCGCCGAGGACGCGCTGCAGGTTCTCCTCGATCGTGGTGAGCGCGGTGGCATCCGGTTGCCAGTCGACCTCGATGTGCATCCATGACTCGAGGCCACCGGTCGCGACGTCCTCCGGCAGCGTCGGCTCCGAGTCCGGCCCCGTCCCCGGCGGATCAGCATGGATGAGCGCACCGCCCTCGTCCCGGGTCACGGCCACGATCGGGTGGACCACCAGATGGATGCCCACGCCCATCCGGTTGAGCTCGGCGCTCACGGAGTCGACCAGGAACGGCATGTCGTCGGTGACGACGCTGACCACCGTGCGCCCGCACGACCAACCGAGGTCCGCTGCCGTGGGGTTGACCGCGCTGACGAGTGCCTGCTGGGGCTCGCGAAGCCGGGCCACGTCGAGGAGATGGGTCACGGCGCCGACCACGGCCTCCGGGTCCCGGTCGGCGACGTCACCGGGGTCCACATGCCGGTAGAACAACGACGCGAGCCGTTCGTCCCGCGCCGATGACCAGCTGTACCACTCGGCGAATCCCACGCCCACGAGCTGTTCCTCCCTCGATGCCGACCCAACGTCCCACCTTCGCACTGCCACCCCCGGGCCGTCGACCGGGGCAGCATCGGCCGTCACGCGAGCACGGATGTGAACCTGTTCGGGCCTATAGTCCTGCTAGCCCAGTCGCCCCGGCTCCCTCGGGCTGACCGCCGATCAAGGAGTGCACATGGCCAAGAGGTTCGCCGGCGACATCCACTTCGACTTCGCGCCGGACGTCGTGTTCGCAGCGCAGTGCGATCCGCACTATGTCGTCTGGAAGCACGAGCACATGGCGGCCTTCGACGTGTCGGCAGATGTCGAGGAGGACGGGGCGCACATCATCGTCAGCTCCTCACGCAAGCTCCCGGCCCAGATCCCCTCGGCCGCCCGCAGGTTCGTCGGCGAGTCGATCCAGATCGACGAGGTGCACACGTGGTCGCATGCCGACGTCGACGGCTCCCGGCATGGCTCGGTGAAGGCCTCGTTCGGCGGTGCCCCGATGGAGGTCTACGGGACCATCGAGCTGCACCCGGACGGCGCCGGATCGCTCATCAAGGTCGTCATCCACGCCAAGGCACACGTGCCCATGGTCGGCGGGAAGATCGAGAACATCGTGGGCGAGCAGTTCATGCGGGCGCTGCGCAAGGAGCAGCAGATCTCACCCCAGTGGTTCACGGAGTAGCGGGTCGACTCCCCGGATCCCGCCCCGCTCGGCGCGCCTCCCCCGCGCCCACCCCGTTAGCGTTCCGACCATGGCCGTCTCAGACACCCTCAGCGTCACTGTCAACGCCCCCGTCGACGAGGTGCTTGCCTTCCTTCGCGACATCGACAACCAGAAGAACTGGTTCCCGGGCAACCTCGCCTCCGAGGTCCTCGAGCGCGATGACGAGGGCCTGCCCACCAGGGCGCGCCTGGTCAACGACGTCAAGGTCGCCAAGGACGACTTCGAGCTGGACTACACCCACAGCGACTCGGGCTTCTCCTGGACCCTCGTGGCTCCCACCAAGGTGCAGAAGAAGCAGGAGGGCTCGTGGGCCCTGGCCGACAAGGGCGGCAAGACCGAGGCGACGATGTCGCTGACCGTCGACACCTCGCTCCCCCTGCCGGGCTTCGTGCAGAAGAAGACCGTCAAGGACACGCTGAAGGGCGCCACCTCGGCGCTGGCCAAGCAGTTCTGACCCGCTGACCGCTCAGCGATCCAGCAGCCCCGGGATCTCCTGCACGCCGAACCAGGCGAGGTCCGTCGTCAGCACGGCCGCCGTGTCGCGGCGGCTGATCGGACCGGCCAGGTTGAGCCATCCGTCCTCGAACGTCGGATCTGGGCCGGCCGGATCGGGGTCAGGCACATCCACGGCCAGGACGACCCCACCGTCGATGTCCGCCAGGGCCTCGGCGGCCGCCAGCTGCGCCTCGAACTCCCACTCCTCCTCGTCGACCCCCGGGTCACTGGCGCGCCACGCCGGGTCAACGGCGCAGCCACGCTGCGGCCCCTCGATCCGGCCGGCCAGGTCGAACGCCGCCAGCTGCTCCCACCCCACCGGGATGTAGGCCCGCATCAGCCCACCGAGGCGAGATGGTCCGGCCCGAGGTGGTCGGGGTCGCGCAGGGCCTCGATCGAGGTGCGGATCGAGGTCTCCAGGACGTGGATCCGCTTCTCGAAGTCCATCAGGTTCCCGCCGATGGCCGCCAGGTCCTCAGCGCCCGGACCCAGCACGGTCACGTCCGTGCCGCCCGCGCGCACCTTCTCGACCTCGTTCAGGCAGCGCTTGGTGACCTGCACCCGCCAGGTCCGCTCGAGTCGGGCGAGCAGGTGGTCGGGGCGGTCCATGTGGAAGCTGACCATCGGGGCGATGACGTAGACCTCGTCCAGGCCCATGTTGGCCACCAGGTCGACGGAGGTCGCCGACCAGGCCCCGCCGTCGACGTATCGGCGCCCGTCGATCTCGACCGGCGAGTACCAGGCGGGGATCGAGCAGGAGGCCTGCACGGCCAGGGACAGGGGAGCCTCCGGGGCCGTGGGCTGGCCGAAGACCACCCGTGTGCCCGTGGCGTAGTCCATGGTCACGATCCACACGTTGGGGTGCGGCGACCATTCGCCGATCGGGGTGAACCCCTCCACGAGGTGGGCCACGCGGTCCAGTGTCTTCGAGCCGGTGGGAAGGAACGCGGACAGGAACGCGGTCGGAGGCATGCGACGCATCCGGAACCGGTTCAGGCCGGTGCGCATCAGCGTGCGCGAGCCCGGCTCCAGCTTCGGCCGACCGGGCCGGGAGCCACCCGTCACCGCCTCGATGTCCCAGCTGAACCCGGCGATCGGCCCGGTGAGGACCTTGTCCCCACGCTCCTGGGCGGTCAGCTCCTCGACCGTGGCACCCGCGCCGAGCAGGGCGGCGAGCACGGATCCTGCGGACGTCCCGACGATCACCTCGGCGTCGCGCGGCTCGAACCCGTGGACGGCCTTGAGCGCCGAGAGGGCACCAACGGCCCAGGCCCCGCCGAGCACGCCACCACCGCCGAGCACGAGCCCGCGCCTGATGGGGCGTTCTACGGACGCCATGGACGCAACCTCCTCGCTGGGCGATCGACGCGCCGGACCGACCCAGCGCACACAGGTGTGCCCAGATTACGCCCCCGGGTATCCGACCGTCGCGCGGGGCCGGGATTCCCTATGCGGTGGGCCTTCTGGGCCGTCGCGCCTTCCCGCTGAGGGTCACCGTGGCCAGCATCTCCTCGATCGCGTCGTCGATGCACTGGGCCAGGACCTCGACGTCGGGCATCGCCTCCCGGTCGGCGTTGATCCCGAAGAACACTCCACCGTCGTAGGAGGTCAGGCCGATGGAGACCGCCTGGCCGCGGGCCAGCGGGACCACGGGGTAGGCCGCGAGCATCAGCGCACCACCGGCGTACAGCGGGAACTGCGGTCCGGGGACATTCGTGATGATGACGTTGTAGACCCGTCGCGACAGCCCGGAAACTGCCCGAGCACCCAGCGAGTGCACCGTCGGCGGGGTGAACGAGGCCACGCTGACAAGGGCCGTGGCCCCCAGCATCTGGCCGGTCTCCTTGAGCATGTCCATCTCGAAGCGCACGCGCTGCAGCCGGATCACCGGGTCCGGCTCGCCTATCGGCAGGTCGCACAGGAACGCGGCGATCTGGTTGCCGGAGTTGTCCCCCGGCGTCCGCACACTGACCGGGACCATGGCCCGGATCGAGCTGCTGGTCGTCACCGGCTCGGCTCGGGTGAGCATCCACGACCGTAGGGCCCCGGCGAGGACGGTGAGCACGATGTCGTTGATGGTTCCGCCGTGGGCGCGCTTGATCCGCTTGAGCTTCTCCAGGTCGGTCTCGGTCGTCGCGTACCGGCGGGCCCCGCCGATGGACACATTCAGCGGGCTGGAGCTCGCCGGGCGGGCCATGGTGCGCGCGGCTGCGGCCAGGCCCACGACGCTGCGCCCGATCTGGCCGACCGTCTCCTGCACGTCGACCAAGCCGGTCCGCACGGTGTCGACCACGGCCTTCGGTGACCGGGCGATCTCGTTCACGGCGCCGGCCACGAGCTCCACGGACGACGGTTCGCGCAAGGGGCGCCAGGTGTCCACCGGCACCTCGCGCGGCTCGGGACTCATGTCCAGGATGACCTGGCCGATGTCGACCGCGGCGATCCCATCGACCATGGCGTGGTGGGTCTTGGTCAGGATCGCGAAGCGATCGTCCTCGAGGCCCTCCACCAGGTACATCTCCCACAGGGGGCGAGCCCGGTCCAGCGGTCGGCTCATGATGCGCGCGACGAGATCGTTGAGCTGGTCGTCGGTGCCCGGGCGGGGAAGCGCCGAGCGTCGCACGTGATAGGTCACGTCGAAGTTCTCGTCGTCCACCCAGACCGGGTTCGCCAGGTGACCCGGCACCCAGCGGACGCGCTGGCGGTAGCGCGGCACCAGGGCGATCCGGTCGCGGATCAGCCGCACCAGGCGCTCGTAGTCGAACCCACCATCGGGCACCTCGAAGACCGCCACGCCGCCCACGTGCATGGGAGTGGTGGGCTCCTCCATGTACAGGAACGACACGTCCAGAGGGCTCAAGCGGTCACTCATCACGAACTCCTCGCATCACAGTCACTCCCCGTTCGCGTGGTCGTCCATGCGGCTGTGGGAGCGTCATTCATCTTGCCCCATGGGCGATCCCGACGCCCACCAGCCCTGCCACCTCACAGCAGGGTGCACCGGTTGCGGTCGAATTGGGAAATCGCAGGGGCCTCCCGTATGCTTATCGCCGTCCCTGACCGCCAGTCGGGGTCGGTACGGCAAGCAGTCCCGGCCCCATCGTCTAGTGGCCCAGGACGCCGCCCTTTCAAGGCGGTAGCACGGGTTCGAATCCCGTTGGGGCTACGACCAGCCCAATGGGTTGGAAGGCACGATCGCGGTCCCCGGACCGCACAGCACAACGGCCTCGCGGCAACGCAGGGCCCCGTAGCGCAGTTGGTTAGCGCGCCGCCCTGTCACGGCGGAGGTCGCGGGTTCGAGTCCCGTCGGGGTCGCTCCGGTACCGGTTCCCGGTTCTTCGGAACCGACCGGCCAGGTAGCTCAGTTGGTACGAGCGTCCGACTGAAAATCGGAAGGTCGGCGGTTCGACCCCGCCCCTGGCCACCGCGAAGCCCCTCATGTCTCCCCCGTCGTGAGGGGCTTCGCCCTGTGTGGGGTCCACGCCCGTGGGCACAGGTGTCCCGAGTGCGCCGCCGATCGAGCGCGGCGCTCGTCCGCCGCTACGGGATCAGGGCACGCTGCGAATCCGCGTGACGAGCACCGCGGACAGCAGGGTGATGACCGCGGTGAGCAGGTAGAGCCCGGTGTACCCCGTGGCGCTGGTCACGATGGGCGCTGCGATCACCGGGGCCAGCACCTGCGGGGCACTGTTGGCGATGTTGATCACGCCGAGGTCGCGCCCCCGGTCGATGGCGCGCGGAAGCACCTGCGTCACGAGGGCCTGGTCGACGGCCAGGTACATCCCGTAGCCAAGACCGAGGATGAGCGCAGCCAGCATCGCGGCCGGGAACACGGGGAAGAGGGCGAGGATCACGGCGGCCACGGCCATCACGATCGTGGAGACGATGACGTACACCTTGCGCCGGCCCGAGCGGTCCGAGATCCGGCCGAACACGACCGCAGTCATGATGGTGCCCAGCGCGTACAGGGCGATCAGCACGGTCTGGCCCTGCTCGGGCTCCGGGTAGTCCACCTCGTCCTGCAGCCAGAAGAGCAGGTACAGGGTGGCCATCGAGTTGCCCAGCATCATGAGGAAGCGGGTGATCCACGCCCACGCGAAGTCGGGGTACAGGCGCGGGGAGATCCAGAACCCCCGCAGCCAGGCACCCAGGTGGAACGCCGGCCGGAGCTCTCGGGGCAGCACCACGTCCCGGACCCCGAGGACGAACGGCAGGGCCAGCAGCACCAGGAGCACCGCAGTCAGGACGAGTCCTGGCCGCAGGTCGGTGACGACGAACGACACCAGGGCGACACCCACGACGACGCCGACAGTCGAGGCGAGCCCCACCCAGCCCGACACGAGTCCGCGCTGCTGGACCGGGACCTGGTCGGGGATGGTCGCCGTGACCGCCGCGTAGGACCCGTTGATGGCGGCCTGGCAGGCGAACCAGACCACCGCGAGTCCCAGAACGGTGCCCGGAACTCCCAGGAGCACGATTCCCACGGCTCCGACCAGCGCGCCGCCGAGCACCCAGGGCTTGCGCCGGCCCCAGTGTGACGTCGTCCGATCTGAGAGCGCCCCGGCGAGCGGGTTGAAGAAGATGGAGGCGAATGCCCCAGCGCCGGCGATCCAGGCAAGTGCCGTCTCCTTGCTGTCCGGGGCCACCTCCTGGGCCAGCCGGGGCAGGAGGCTCTGGATCGGGGTGAAGAAGGCGATCGTGATGCCGAGGTTCACCAGCGCGACGGCCCCGATGTAGCGCCGCCGGACCGGGACGATCGGCTCCGCGAGCGCGGCGGGCGCCAGGACCTGTTCGGCGCTCATGAGCTCCCCGACCGGGACGCTCGAGGCCTCGCGGAGGATTCGGTCAGCCTCCGCAACTGCATCCGTGGTGGGTCGCCCGGCGCCCAGGTGGTGGTCACAGCCCGCAGCCTGCCATGCAGGAGGCCGCTGACGCGGCGCAGGACGCGGGCGATTCTCGGGTCGCCCAGCTGCGACTCTGCGCCCTGCGTGATGTCGCCCCCTTGGCAGGCGTGGGCACCCGGGCATCCGATCGGGCCGCGGACGGGCGGCGGGGCTCGGTACGACCTGCCATAGGGTTCCCGCGTGGCAACCCCCGGCAGCGACCTTCCCCTCGCGTCGGCGCCAGCCACCTCCGCTCGCGAGATCCTGCGGCTGGCAGTACCGGCCTTCGGGGCACTGGTCGCCCAGCCGCTGTTCACCCTGATCGATGCCGGCATCGTCGCCACCCTCGGAACCACCTCGCTGGCAGCCCTCGGGGCCGGCGCCCAGGTGTTCACGACCGTCACCGGGCTCGCGATCTTCCTGGCCTATGGCACGACCGCCGTGGTGGCCCGACGGGTGGGCGCCGGTCAGGTCGCTGCCGGGATCAGCGACGGGATCGAGGGGGTGGCTCTCGGCCTGGCGCTCGGGATTGCCGCGACAGCCGGAACGTGGTTGTTGGCCCCGCACCTGCTGAGCTGGATCGGGACCTCACCGGCCACCACGCCCGAGGCGCTGGCCTACCTGCGCACGATCAGCCTGGCGTTCCCGTTCGCCCTGGCTGCGATGGCTGCGATCGGCGTCCTGCGGGGGCTGCAGGACACGGCCACCACCCTGTGGGTCACCCTCGCTGCGGTGAGCACGAACCTCGTGCTGGCGGCCTACCTGGTGCTGGTCGCCGGGTGGGGGATCACGGGATCGGCGTGGGCCACGGTCGTGGCCGAGGCACTCGCGGCGGCGCTCTTCCTCGGGGAGCTCGCCCGGCGGGCGGGCAGGAACGGCGCCTCCCTGAAGCCCAGCCGCTCAGGAGTGCTGGTCGCCGCGCGGGGATCGGTCCCGTTGTTCTGGCGCACAGTGGCCCTGCGCGCAGTGTTCGTCCTCGCGGTCGTGGTGGCCGCACGCCTCGGGGATGCCGAGCTCGCCGCCTACTACGTGACGTTCACGATCTGGTACCTGCTGGCCCTGGGAATGGATGCGCTCGCCATCGCCGGCCAGGCGCTCCTCGGGCGCCATCTCGGAGCCGGATCCGTGGGCACGGCCCGGGCTGTGACCTGGCAGATGACCCGCTGGGGGATCTGGCTCGGCGTGCTCCTCATGGGCCTTGTGCTGGTCGCGCGTGGATGGGCGCCGGGGCTGTTCGGTGACGACCCGATCGTCCAGGCCATGGTCGCCTCAGCCCTTGTGGTGGTGGCGCTCCAGCAGCCGCTGGCCGGTGTGGTCTTCGTCCTCGATGGCGTGCTGCTCGGCGCCGGGGACGCCCGCTTCCTGGTGTGGGCCCAGGTGCTGGCCCTGGCCGCCTTCGCCCCGGCCGCGTGGTGGGTGCTGCGCTCGCAGGGCAGCGTGACCGAGTTGTGGTGGGCCCTGACGGTGTTCATGCTCGCGCGGGCCGGCGCATTCCTGTGGCGGGTCCGCGGAAACGACTGGTTGGTGACGGGCGCGACCCGCTGACGGAGGAGGGATCCCGAGGGAGGCGTTCGACGTTCCGTGACAGGCGCAACTACCCGGCAGGCGTGTCCTCCGCCATGCCGTTGCGCGGCGCGGGGATGCTCTCCAGGAGTCCGCGCACCTCGCTCTCGAGGTAGCGGCGGTGCCCGCCGAGGGTGCGGATGGACGTCAACTTGCCCGAGTTCGCCCACCGGGTCACGGTCTTGGGGTCGACGCGGAACAGGGCTGCAACCTCGGCTGGGGTGAGCAGCGGTTCCACTTCCTGCTGTCGTGCAGCCATTGCGGACTCCTCGGTGATAGTTCACAGAACGTACTCAATCGGGCATCTGCCCTGAGCATGACACCGAGACCCACGATCCTTCAACACGGGGAGAGCATTTTGGCAGAGCATTCCTCCGGACGGTCGTAGCGCCACGCCGACTGTCAGTCGTTGACCCCGCGACACTCGGCAGGGGATATCGAGGCGATGAGTCGGGCGCCTGACCCCGCGGCCGGGTAGTATGTCCCCGATCACGCCTCCTGCAGGCAGGCGTGGATGACGTGTCACGCCGGAGCACACGTACCGCCCGGGAACGCACCGGAGGAGGGGGTCGAGCCATGGGGCGCGGCCGAGCCAAGGCCAAGCAGACGAAGGTCGCCCGCCAGTTGAAGTACGGCGGACCGACCACGGACCTGGAGCGACTCCAGGCCGAGCTCGCGGGGTCTACACCTTCCGAGTCCGACGAGAGCGACGACTTCGCCGAGGACTCCGACTACGACGATCCCTACGCGAAGTACGTCGAGGACGACGACGAGGACGACGACGCTGATGGGGACCCGGGCCGCTGACCAGCACGTGACCTGAATCCGGCCAACGACAGCGCAGCCTGTCGGCGAGCCGATGCGGTCACGCGTCAGGCGTGCTCCCCCACCAGGGTCACGGTCCCGCCCACCCCGCCCTTGGCCGGCGAGTCCGAGGAATCGCCAGCCGAAGCCGCACGCACGTGGCCGCACACCCACGCGGGGACCCCTCGGGCCGCCAGACGGCGGACACCCTCAGCGACTGCGTCGGGGGCCATCACGGCAACCATGCCCAGGCCCTCGTTGAACGTCTTCTCGCGCTCGGTGAGGGCGACTCCGCCGAGCTCGCCGATCAGGGTGAAGATCGGCGGCGGCGTCCAGGACGCCCGCACGATCTCCCCGTGCATTCCGGCGGGCAGGATCCGGGCGACGTTGGCTGCGATCCCACCCCCGGTGATGTGCGACACCGCGTGCACCCCGCCCGCGGCGATCAGGTCCAGGATGTCCAGCGTGTAGATCCGGGTCGGCTCGAGCAGCTCCTCGCCGAGTGACCGACCGAGCTCGGGAACATGGCGATCCAGGGCCCATCCGGCCCGATCGAACAGCACGTGGCGGGCCAACGAGTAGCCGTTGGAGTGCAGGCCGCTGGAGGCCATCGCGACCAGCACGTCACCCTCGCGGACCCGATCCGGGCCGAGGAGCTCGTCGGCCTCGACCACGCCGGTCCCGGCGCCGGCGACGTCGTACTCGTCCGGTGCGAGCAGCCCTGGGTGCTCGGCGGTCTCCCCGCCGACCAGGGCGACTCCCGCGCGGCGGCAGCCCTCGGCGATGCCGGTCACGATCGCGGCAACGCGCTCGGGGACGACGCTGCCCACCGCGATGTAGTCGGTCATGAACAGGGGCTCGGCGCCGCACACCACGAGGTCGTCGACAACCATGGCGACCAGGTCGATGCCGATGGTGTCGTGGATGTCCATGCGCCGGGCGACGTCGATCTTGGTGCCCACGCCGTCCGTGGAGGTCGCCAGCAGGGGACGACGGAACCGGGTGAGCGCCGAGGCGTCGAACAGCCCGGCGAACCCGCCGACGCCCCCGACGACCTCGGGACGCTGGGCGCGGGCGATGGCTGACCGCATCAGCTCGACTGCACGCTCGCCGGCCTCGACATCCACGCCGGCGGCCGCGTAGGTGGCGCCCGGGGCGGAGGTGGCGCTGTGCGGCGCTGGGCCGATCGCGCTGCTCACGGTGCTGCCACCTCCTCGGCCTCGAGCAGGTACTTGCCCAGCAGCTCGGGCTCCGGCAGCGCGATGGGGTAGACGCCGTCGAAGCACGCGCGGCACAGGTTCTTCGCGCCCAGGCTCGTTGCCTCGGTCAGGCCATCCAGGGAGACGTAGCCGAGCGAGTCCGCACCCAGGGAGGCCCGGATCTCCTCCACGGTGCGGTCGTTGGCGATCAGCTCGGTCCGGGTCGCGAAGTCGATCCCGTAGAAGCACGGCCAGAGGACCGGAGGGCTGGAGATGCGCACGTGCACCTCCGCGGCGCCTGACTCGCGCAGCATCCGCACGATGGCGCGCTGGGTGTTGCCGCGGACGATCGAGTCGTCGACGACCACCAGGCGCTTGCCCTCGATGACGTCGCGAAGCGGGTTCAGCTTCAGCCGGATGCCCAGCTGTCGGATGGTCTGGGAGGGCTGGATGAAGGTGCGCCCCACGTAGGCGTTCTTCACCAGGCCCTGTGCGAACGGGATGCCGCTGGCCTGCGCGTACCCGACCGCGGCGGGCGTCCCGGACTCGGGCGTCGGGATGACCAGGTCGGCCTCGACGGGGTGCTCGCGGAACAGGGTGCGGCCGATCTCCACGCGGGTGGCGTGGACACTGCGGTCCGAGATCCGCGTGTCGGGGCGGGCAAGGTAGACGAACTCGAACAGGCAGCCCTTGGGCTCAGCCGGCGCGAACCGGTCGCTCTGCAACCCGCGCTCGTCGATGGCGATCACCTCGCCGGGCTCGACCTCGCGGACGAAGGTCGCGCCGACGATGTCCAGCGCTGCGGACTCCGACGCCACGATCCAGCCGCCGCGCTCCAACCGGCCGATCACCAGCGGGCGGATGCCCTGCGGATCGCGGGCGGCGTAGAGCGTGTTGTCGTCCATGAAGACCAGGCTGAAGGCACCACGCACGTGCGGCAGCTCGTCGACAGCAGCCGTCAGCATCGACTCGCCCTGATGGGCGGCCAGCAGCGCGCTGAGCAGCTCGGTGTCGGAGGTGGAGTGCATCAGGGTGCCCAAGGGCAGCGCGCCGGACCGGGACTCGGCGTCCGCGACGCGGATCGCCAGCTCGTGGGTGTTGGTCAGGTTGCCGTTGTGGCCCAGGGCCAGATGACCGGTGGCGGTCGAGCGGAAGGTCGGCTGGGCGTTCTCCCAGACACTGGACCCGGTCGTCGAGTAGCGGCAGTGGCCGATGGCCACGTGACCCTGCAGGGAGGCGAGGACGCCCTCGGTGAAGACCTGCGAGACCAGGCCCATCTCCTTGTAGACCATGATCTGGTGGCCGTCACTGACGGCCATGCCGGCCGACTCCTGGCCGCGGTGCTGCAGCGCGTAGAGGCCGAAGTAGGTGAGCTTGGCGACCTCCTCGTCGCGCGCCCACACCCCGAACACGCCGCACGCGTCCTGCGGCCCCTGATCCTGGGGGTCGAGCTCGTGGGTGAGCATCCCATCGCCGCGCGGCACGAGGTGAAGTCTAGGTGCCCGGGCCGGGTTCGGTGAACGCCGCGACCCCGTGGGTGCAGCTGCGGGTCGCCTCGCCGCCCGGTGGGCGTGGACTCGGTCGCCTGCCCGTCTCCCGTTGGGCGTAGCCTCGGGTCCCGAGCCCGCCGCCTCGTGGGCGTAGCCTCAGGTCCCGTGCCCGCTGCCCGGATGCCCGTCCTGCTCGTGGTGGCGGCTGGAGCGCTGTTCGGGACCGCGGGCACCGCTCAGGCGCTGGGTCCGGCCGGCAGCACCCCGCTGGGGGTCGGCATCGTGCGGATCGTCGTCGGCGCCATCGTGCTGCTGATCGCGATGCCCCTGCTCGGATCGTCACCGCGTCGGCTCGTACCCCTCTGGCGAACCCCCGCGATGCTTGTCACGGCGAGCACGGCCGGCGCCTACCAGCTGTTCTTCTTCGCCGGGGTCAGCCGGGCTGGAGTGGCCCTCGGGACGCTGGTCGCAGTGGGCAGCGCGCCGCTGTTCGCAGGCCTCGTCGGCTGGGGGGTCCTGCGGCACCGTCCCACGCGTGGCTGGCTGGTCGCCACACTGGTGTGCCTCGTCGGCCTGGGCTTTCTCACCGCACCCGGCCTGACTGAGGGGAGCGGGGGCAGCGCCACCGGATTCGCGCTCGCCCTGGGCGCTGGGCTGTGCATCGCCGGCTACAACGTCGCCGCGCGGATCCAGCTCGATCGCGGCGTCGGGGCGCTCGAGGTGCCCACCGGCAGCTTCGTCCTGGGCGGAGCGCTCCTGCTGCCGCTGCTGGCCACCCAGCCCATGGCGTGGCTCTCGACCCCCTCTGGGGTGGCGATGGCCCTGTACCTCGGCGTGGCCACGATGGGCCTGGCCAATGTGCTGCTGACCCGCGGGATGCGGACCCTGACCCCAGGGCCCGCCACGACCCTGATGCTCACCGACCCGGTTGTCGCGACCGTGCTCGGTGTGGTCGTCCTCGGCGAGACCCTGGTGACCGTGGAGGTCCTGGGCGTGCTGGTGATCCTGACCGGGCTGTTCCTGCAGGGCGTGCTGGCCAGTCGTTCGGCGCCCGAGGAGTCGGAGCCCGTCCCGGTGCTGTGACGCCGCCGCCCGGGGCGGCCCCCACGGCGCTCTGACCCGCCACGACGATCTGCACCCACACGATGGGAGCAGATCGTCCAACCGGGAGCGGATCGTCCAACCGCGGCCGCGGCGGAGGAGAATCGGGCCATGGCACGTCCCCGGATCCCTGATGCCGAGGGGCTGGCCGCTGTCCGGGCGTGTGTGAGCCCCGTCGGTCCGGATCAGCAGGTGCCAGGCGAACCCGGTCCTTCCCGCCCGTCGAGCCCGTCAGGCCAGTCGGATCAGCTGGGCCCGTCGGATCAGCCGGCCGACCGGGCCACGCAGCGGCTCGCCGTCAGGTACACGCTTCAGGTCCTGACCGACCGTGCACCCGGGTATTCGGTGGAGGTCCGGATCCCGCCGTTCGCAGCCGTTCAGGCGATCCCCGGCCCGGTGCACCGTCGCGGCACGCCGTCCGCGGTCATCGAGATGGACGCACCGACGTGGCTCGCCCTCGCCACCGGTGAGCTCTCCTGGGCGCAGGCGAGGGCAGCCGGGCGGATCCGGGCCAGCGGTGAGCGCGCCGACCTCACCGAGTGGCTCCCCCTGGTCGGCGACTGATCGTCCAATCCGCGCGAGCCCGCGCTTGGGGCCGTCTGCCCGGGTCACCCCCTCCAGGCGTGGTCCGTGACCAAGCACCCACCGGTGGCGCGTCCGCGCCAGACGACATCCACCCCCGAGACGCGCTCACCGCCGCCGACGGACTCCCCTGGCGGGGTCACGGGGGCGGAGGTTCGCGCCGCTCGGCTCACAGGTTCCCGACGATGAGCGCGACGCCCCCGAATGCCGCCACGCCCAGAACTGCCAGGCGCGCGGCGTGCTCGGGGATCCGCGGCGCAAGCCACATGCCCAGCACCGTGCCGATCACGAGCGCCGAGACCATCCACGGGTCGGGCCATGTGAGCCCGACGACTGCGACCGTGACGATCCCCTGGACCAGGAAGAACGCCTGCAGGCTGGCGCGGGACTCCGGGGGATCCCATCCCGCATTTGCCGCATAGAGCCCCACCGGCGGGCCGCCCACTCCGCCGATCACGTTCAGGGCGGCGCTGGAGATCCCGGTCCCGACGGCCCCGGGGAGCGACACGAGCCGAGCCCACGTGAACCCTCGCCACAGCGCGACGACACCGATGAGCACCGCGATCCCGGCCGCCACCGCCACCGTTGCAGTGTCCACCCCCTTCAGGAGGGCCGCGACGACGGGCGTCGCCAGGAGGGTGGGGACCAGGAGCGTCGCGGTGTCGCGCACCCGGACGCGCCGCCAATGCCCGATGAGGGGCAGCACCGAGGCGAGAGCGCCGAGCAGGACCACCACGGCCACGCCCTGGCTGGGCCCCAACAGGGCGATCAGCGCCGGCGCTGCGACGAGCGCGAACCCGAGCCCGGTCACCGACTGGGCGAGGCCACCCAGGGCAACCCCCGCGACGGCGACGACGAACAGTGGCTCCACAGGGGAGTCCTATCAGGTGCCGGCAGCCTGGGCGGCACCCACGCCGGGATCACAGGCGCTTCCGGCTCGCGGATCTGCTTCCGGTATTCGGGAAGCAGATCCGGTGAAGGGAAGCGTTTGCGGGCCAGTGGTGGCCGAGAAGGTGGCGGCGCTGCAGGCTCATGGGTGCGGGGCACCGGATTCGCTCGTCCACAGATGTGGGGCAGCGGGTTCCGGAACACACCTGGTCGACGAAGGATTCAGCCGTGAAGGCAAGCCCTCAAAGCCAGACCGCGCTCCTGAGATCCCGGGATCTCCGAGATCGCGGGGTCTCACCACATGAGTTCGGCCGCCTGATCAAGGGGCTGACGATCGTGGCACCGGGCGCGTACGCCGACCTCACAGATCTGTCCGCCGAGGCTGCCCATCGCATGCGGGCCCAGGCCGTCCTCGATCGCCTCGACGCCGTCGTGGCCAGCCACGCAACTGCCCTCACGCTGTGGAACCTGCCGACGCTGGTCTCCCAGCTGACCGTCGTGCATGTAACGCGCACGGACCGACGGGCAGGGCGGCCGAAGTCGAGGCGTTGGTACCGGATGCACCCAGGGCCCATCACCGGTGAACGCGTCGCCGAACGTGCGGGGATGCCTGTCACCGATCCCCTGCGGACAGTGCTGGACACCGTGAGGTTCCTCGGCCTCGACTGGGGGGTCGTGGCCGCCGATGCAGCAATCCGCCGGGACCTCATCGACCCAGTGGACCTTGCAGAGGAGGCCGCGCTTGTGCACAGCGTGACGGGCGCGGCCCGGGCCCGCGCCCTCCCTGAGCACACGAGTCCTCTGGCTGAGAGCCCCGGCGAGAGCCTGCTCCGGCTTCGGCTTCAACGAATGGGGCTGCGGCTGCGCGAGCAGGTCACTCTCGTGGACGTGGATGGGGTCCCGCGAGTCGACTTCCTGGTCGAGGACCGGCTCGTCATCGAGTTCGACGGAAAGGGCAAGTACGCACTCAGCGGGGATGTCGTGACGGCCATGTGGAACGAGAAGCGACGGCACGATCGGATCGTCGAAGCGGGGTACGAAGTCCTGCACATCGCGTGGGCTGACCTGTGGGATGAGGCGGGCCTGCGAGATCGGGTCGCTGCTGCCAGGCGCCGGGCGGCCCAGCGCCGTCTGCAGAGGTGATCCGCTTCCCTTCCAAGGATCCGCTTCCGAAATCCGGGAAGCAGATCGATCAAGGGGAAGCAGATTGGGAGAACGGGCGGGCCGGGGCGGGGCGGGGGCCGGGGCGGGGGCGGGGCCGGGGCCGGGCCGGGGCGGGGGCGGGGCGGCGGCGGGGGTCAGCCGACTGCTCGGCGGCCTTCGGCGGACGCTGCCACGATCTTCTCGATCCGGGCGGCGCGGGTCCCTGGTCGCTTGGCGCTGATCACGAACCACAGGTTCTGCTTGCGCGCACCGGGGGGCATCCCGTCGAAGAACTCGCGCGCCGACGGCTGGGCGTCGAGCGCCTCGGCCAGGTCGTCGGGGATCTCGAGTCGCTCGACCGAGTCGAGGACCTCCCAGGATCCGTTGGCCTTGCCGACCTCGATGGCACGCAGCCCGCGCTCGGTCATCAACCCGGACGGCAGCAGGTGCTCGAGTCGCGCCTTGTTCACCGCTGACCAGGTCGAGCGCGGCTTGCGCGAGCTCAGCAGCAGCATCGACGTCTCCTCGTCGCGCGTCCGCACGGTCGAATCGATCCAGCCGAAGCAGAGGGCCTCCTCGACGATGTCGTCGTAGGTCGGCGCCGGTTTGCCCGACGCCCTCTTGTACGTCACCAGCCAGATGCTCGGGGAGGTGTCGGCGTTGGCCTCGAGCCACGCCCGCAGCTCGGCACGTGAGGTGACCAGCACCTGCTCGAGGTCATCGAGTCCCATGGCCGAAGATGCTCGCACGCGCGGCGCAGCCGCGCATTCGCGATCCGAGCTGATGTCGGGGTGGAGGGCGCGCATTCCCGGCCACCTCACCGTGGCCGTGCGCGTTGGCGGCCACATGCGGCCGGGAACGCCCACGCGCTCAGGGAAGTGGCCGGGTACGCGCAGCGCGACCAGGTGCGAGGCGGACGCCCGCGCGCTGACGCGATCAGCCGAACAGGGCCGGGAGCGTGGCTTCCCGCAGGGCGCGCACCTCGGCCAGAGGAAGCACCACCGTCTCGCCGTGCACCCCATCGACGACCAGCGCCTGGCCGCCGCCGGCCACGCCGGACTCGGCGCCGATCCCGGAATCCACGACCCCGATCCGCGTGGCCGCGAACCCGCGGGCCGCGCACATCTCGGTGAACCGCAGCTCCTCGGAGCGGGCCACCACGACGACCGCCCTGGTCGCTGACTCGGCGAGCAGGAAGACGAACGGGTCGAGGCCGTCGGGAACCCAGCAGCGCGCGCCCACGTCGGAGCGCAGCGCCATCTCGACGAGCGCCACGGCCAGGCCGCCGTCGGACACGTCATGGGCGGCGGTGAACATGCCGTCGCGCGACCCGGCCACGAGGATCTGGCCCAGCTGCCGCTCCGCCTCGAGGTCCAGGTGCGGCGGCATCCCGCCGAGGTGGTTGTGGACGACGTGCGCCCACTCCGACCCGCCGAACTCATCGCGGGTCTCCCCCAGCACGTAGATCAGGTCGCCGTCGGGCCCCCACGCCATGGGGGTGCGCCGGGCAACGTCGTCGATGACACCGAGCACCCCGACAACGGGCGTCGGGTGGATGGCCACGTCGCCGGTCTGGTTGTAGAACGACACGTTGCCACCGGTGACCGGCGTGCCCATCGTCAGGCAGGCGTCGGCCAGGCCGGTGACGGCCTCGGCGAACTGCCACATCACGCCCGGGTCCTCCGGCGAGCCGAAGTTCAGGCAGTTGGTGATCGCCAGCGGGATCGCGCCCGAGACCGAGACGTTGCGGTAGGCCTCAGCGAAGGCCAGCTGGGCGCCGGCGTACGGGTCGAGGGCGGCGAAGCGGCCGTTGCAGTCGGTGGCCAGGGCCACACCAAGGCCAGTCTCGTCGTCGATCCGGATCATGCCGGAGTCCTCGGGCTGGGCCAGGACCGTGTTGCCCATGACGTAGCGGTCGTACTGGTCGGTGACCCAATCCTTGGCGGCGAGGTTCGGTGAGGCGAACAGGGTCAGCAGCGTCTCGCGGATCTCGGCGGCCGTGCCCGGGCGGGCCAGGCGCTCGGGCGTCGGGGCATCGTCCTGGCGCGCCGTCAGCCACTCGGGACGGGCCAGCGGGCGGTCGTACACGGGGCCCTCGTGGGCCACGGTCCGCGGGGGGACGTCCACGATCTGCTCGCCGTGCCAGTCGACCGTCAGCCGGCCGGAGGCGTTGACCTCACCGATCACGACCGCCTCGACGTCCCACTTGGCGCAGATCGCCAGGAACGCGTCGACCTTGGCCGGCTCCACGACGGCACACATGCGCTCCTGGGACTCGCTCATGAGGATCTCCTCCGGCGAGAGCGTGGCGTCGCGCAGGAGGACCCGGTCGAGCCAGACGTGCATCCCGCCCTCACCGTTGGAGGCAAGCTCGGAGGTGGCGCACGAGATGCCAGCCCCACCCAGGTCCTGGATCCCCTCGACCAGCCCGGCGCCGAGCACCTCCAGCGTGCACTCGATGAGCAGCTTCTCCATGAACGGGTCGCCGACCTGGACGCTGGGTCGCTTCGTCGGGCCACCGTCGGTGAACGTCTCGGAGGCCAGCACCGATACTCCACCGATTCCGTCGCCACCTGTGCGCGCGCCGTAGAGGATCACCGCGTTGCCCACACCCTTGGCGCTGGCCAGATGGATCTCGTCGTGGCGCATCACGCCGACGCACAGGGCGTTCACGAGCGGGTTGCCCTGGTAGGAGGCGTCGAACACGACCTCGCCGCCGATGTTCGGCAGGCCCAGGCAGTTGCCGTAGCCGCCGACCCCGGCGACGACCCCTGGGAGCACGCGCCGGGTGTCGGGATGGTCGGCCGCACCGAAGCGCAGCGGATCCATCACCGCGACCGGGCGGGCGCCCATGCTCATGATGTCGCGCACGATGCCGCCCACCCCGGTGGCCGCGCCCTGGTAGGGCTCGACGTAGGAGGGGTGGTTGTGCGACTCGACCTTGAACGTGACCGCCCAGCCGTCGCCGATGTCCACGACGCCGGCGTTCTCGCCGATCCCGACCAGCAGCGCGTCGGTCTCCGGCTTCTTCTCCCCGAACTGGCGCAGGTGCACCTTCGACGACTTGTAGGAGCAGTGCTCGCTCCACATCACCGAGTACATGGCCAGTTCCGACGAGGTCGGGCGGCGGCCGAGGATCTCGCAGATCCGGGCGTACTCGTCGGGCTTGAGGCCGAGCTCGGCATACGGCTGCGCGGCCACAGGCTGGGCCTGGGCGGCGGCGACGGTGTCGGTCATGCGTGGGCTCCCTGTGCGGCGCCGGCCATCGAGCCGCCGGCGGCGAGGTGCGTGAGGATCGAGGTGAAGAACCCCAGGCCGTCGGTTCCCGGGCCGGTGAGGGCCTCCACCGCATGCTCCGGGTGCGGCATCAGGCCGACGACGTTGCCCGCCTCGTTGCAGATGCCCGCGATGTTGCGCTGCGAGCCGTTCGGGTTCACACCCGCGTAGTAGGCGATGACCCGACCCTCCGCCTCGAGCGCGTCGAGGGTGGCCTCGTCGGCCTGGAAGCGCCCCTCACCGTTCTTCAGCGGGACGACGATCCGCTCGCCGGCCTCGTACTCGCGGGTCCACGGGGTGGCTGCGTTCGCGATCTCGAGCTCCTGGTCGCGGCACACGAAGTGCAGCCCGGCATTGCGGGTCAGGGCACCGGGGAGCAGGTGGGACTCACACAGGATCTGGAATCCGTTGCAGATGCCCAGCACCGGCAGCCCGCCCCTGGCGGCGTCGATGATCGAGCCCATGGCGGGGGCGAACCTGCTGATGGCCCCGCAGCGCAGGTAGTCGCCGTAGGAGAAGCCACCGGGCAGGACCACCGCGTCCACAGCCTGCAGGTCAGCGTCGGCGTGCCACAGGGCGACCGACTCACCGCCGGCGATCCGCACGGCGCGCGCGGCGTCCTTGTCGTCCAGCGACCCGGGGAAGGTCACCACGCCGATGCGCATCAGGCCTTCTCCACCGCGGCCGGGGCCTCGACGTCGACCGGGCCGGACCCGCCTGCGCAACCCTGACCACCGCACGCGCACCCGCCCTGGTCGGCAGGGGCTTCCGCCTCAGCCGAACCCTCCGCCGTGGGCTCGCAGACGCAGTCGTCGCAGTCGCAGGCGATCTCCTCGCCCTCCTCGTAGATCTCGTAGTCCTCGATCACGGGGTTGCTGAGCAGCGAGCCGGCCAGCTCGTGGAGGCGCTCCGAGAGCTCCTCGTCGATCTCGCCGTCGACCTCGATCTCGAAGCGCTTGCCCTGTCGGACGGAGGCGACACCGGTCAGGCCGAGCCGGCCCAGTGCCCCCATCACCGCCCGGCCCTGCGGGTCGAGGATCTCCGGCTTGAGCATGACGTCGACAACGACGCGGGCCACGGCAACTCCTGGGGGTGCGGCGAAACTGCTGGGCACAGCCTACTTCGATGCTCCCGATGGCCCGACCAGGCCGGGCCGATCCTGCAGGGCAGGGGAGCGCCCGGCGCCCGGATCCGGGGGATCAGACCGCGGCCGCCGGCTCTCCGGACCGGCGACGCTGGATCCGCCGGATCGCGCGGAACGCGAACCACGCCAGCCACACGAGGATCACCAGGGCGATCAGCGGCGCCAGCAGGGCAGCCAGCGCGAGGCTCAACGAGAAGCCGTCCTCCACCACGCTGGCCACCGGGCCGCCCACTCCCGCCGTCGCGACGTTGATCACTGGCCGCGCCGCCGCCTTGGTGGAGTGCACGCCCAGGGCGGTCAGCAGGCCGACGATCACCGCGAGCGCCTGCGCCCACTGCCACTCGGCACCGGATGCGGCGGCCGCGAACAGCACGGCGCCCGACGCCGGACGGATGAAGGTCTGGACGGCGTCGTTGACCGAGTCGACCGCCGGGATCTTGTCGGCGAGGAGCTCGATCGCCAGCAGGATCCCGATGATGATCAGCGCGGGCGTGCTCCCGAGGATGTCGTAGGGATCGCCGAAGCTCACGACATCGAATCGCACGAGCAGCCCCGCGACCATCAGCGGGATGTAGGCGTTCAGGCCCGCGGCGACGGCCAAGCCCATCCCCGTGATGAGGATCGTGGCTCCATCCATGCGCCAACGGTAGGCGCTCGGTCCCCCTGGTGCACGTGCCCCATCAGTGCGGCGATCCGTCGTGCCATCACCAGCATCACGACGCGCGGGGACGAGGCCCGGGCTACGGCTGGTCGGACGCCGACTGCGGGGTGCTCGCGCCCATCGAGGAGAACAGCTGGTCAGCCTCGGCCGCGTCCCACTTGATGACCCACTGGCCGTTCTCCCAGTGGTCGGTGTCGTCGATCGGCACGGTCGTGACCTCGCCGCTGCCTGATGCGATCCGCCCCATCCCGAAACCGAACGTGCCGAGGTTGATCAGCCCCGTGCCGTCGTCCACCCGCACCGAGTCGAGCATGGCGTTGACGATGTCCCACTGCCGGAACGGGTTGACCACGGTCTGCCAGCTGAGCATCTGGTCGACCATCAACGCGATGTACTGGCGCTGGCGCTCGATCCGGCCGAGGTCGCCCTTGGGGTCGGCGTAGCGCATCCGGACCCACGCCAGGGCCTCGGGCCCGTCCAGGGTCTGGCAGCCGGGCTGGACGTCGAGCCCGCTGTTCTTGTCCGAGATCGCCTTCTCGAAGCAGACCTCGATCCCGCCCACGGCATCGGTCATGTTGACGATCCCGCCCATCCCGACCTCCATGTAGTTGTCGACATGCAGGCCGGTGTTGTACTCGATCGTCTCGCTGAGCAGGGGCGCCCCGCCGTAGGAGAACGCCGAGTTGATCTTGCCGCCGCGCGCTTCCACCTGGGCCCCGTCGCTGGCGGTGTGTGCCGGGATGGTCACCCAGGAGTCACGCGGGATCGAGACCAGGGTGGGCGTCTCGCCCAGCTTCTGGTGCACCAGCATGATCGTGTCGGTCCGCTGGCCCTCGACGTCTCCGGTCTTGAGCTTCTTCTGCTGCTTCTTGGTCAACCCATCGCGGCTGTCCGAGCCCACCAGCAGCCAGACGGTGCCATCCGTGTCGGCGATCGGGGCCGGGGACAGGGCATCGATCTTGTCCAGGGAAGCGGCCGCGTACACGACCAGCACGACCAGCCAGATCACGTATGCAGCCAGTGCCCACGTGATGATCCGCCAGATCGACCAGCGCCTGCGGCGCTTCGTGGGTGGCGGGGTCGGCTGCGCGATCGTGGGCTGGGGCGAGGCAGGCACCGGGTCTGCGGTGGCGGCGCCGCTGCCGCCCGATCCAGCCGCGACGACCGGAGCGCCGGCCGCCACAGCTCCGGCAACCACGGGGACGGCGCCCACGTGGGCCATCTCGGGTTCGTGTGACTCAGCATCCATCTGGCCGGCTGGCAGGTCCTCCCGCTGCGCGGCCCATGAGCCGTTGGGCAGGCGTCGGTAGAGGGTGGAGCCGGTCACTGGCCAATGATGACACGGGAGAGCGCCCTCTCCGAGCAGATCCACCATCCCACCGGGCAACCGGGTAGCGCTCACCGCGCCGTGCGGGGGTCGGCGTCAATACTCTGGGGGTTCGTGCGTGGCCCGCCCGCCACCACACGACCAGGAGGTGCCATGACCCACGAGCGCGCCGGACTCCCGGCCCAGGACAGTGACCTCGTCGACGTCGCGAAGCTGATCACCCTGTACTACGCCGAGCAGCCCGACCCGGAGAACATCGACCAGCGGGTCGCGTTCGGCACGTCCGGGCACCGCGGCACGAGCCTGAAGACCTCGTTCAACGAGTTCCACATCCTGGCCACCACCCAGGCGATCGTGGAGTACCGGACGATGCAGGGCACCGACGGCCCGCTGTTCATCGCGAAGGACACCCACGGCCTGTCCGAGCCGGCGTGGGTCTCCGCACTCGAGGTGCTGGCCGCCAACGACGTGGAGATCCGCATCGACAGCCGCGACGGCTACACGCCCACGCCGGCGCTGAGCCACGCCATCCTGGCCTACAACCGGGGGCGCACCGACGGACTGGCTGACGGGATCGTCGTCACGCCGTCGCACAACCCGCCGACCGACGGCGGCTTCAAGTACAACCCGCCCGACGGCGGGCCTGCGAGCAGCGAGGCCACGGGCTGGATCCAGGACCGCGCCAACGAGATCATCGCCGAGGGCATGGCTGGCGTGAAGCGCATCCCGCTGGCCACCGCACTGGCCCAGGACAGCACCGGCACCTACGACTTCCTCGACGCCTACGCCCGCGACCTGCCCAACGTGCTCAACCTCGACGCCGTGCGCGACGCCGGCCTGAGGCTGGGCGCGGACCCGATGGGCGGCGCCGCGGTGGCCTACTACGGCTACATCGCCGAGATGCACGGCCTGGACCTCACCGTCGTGAACCCCAAGGTGGACCCGACGTGGCGGTTCATGACCCTGGACTGGGACGGCAAGATCCGCATGGACTGCTCCTCGCCGTACGCGATGGCCTCCCTGGTGGCGCTCAAGGACCCGTACCGCGTGGCGTTCGGCAACGACGCCGACGCCGACCGGCACGGGATCGTGACCCCGGGAGCGGGGCTGATGAACCCCAACCACTACCTGGCGGTGGCGATCCAGTACCTGTACGCCAACCGCCCAGGCTGGCGCGCGGACGCCGCCGTCGGCAAGACGCTGGTGAGCTCGTCGATGATCGACCGGGTCGCCGCCGACCTCGGCCGCCGTCTCGTGGAGGTCCCCGTCGGGTTCAAGTGGTTCGTGCCCGGCCTGGTCGACGGCTCGTTCGGCTTCGGCGGCGAGGAGTCCGCCGGGGCATCGTTCCTGCGCAAGGACGGCACCGTGTGGACCACCGACAAGGACGGCGTCCTGCTCACGCTGCTCAGCTCGGAGATCACGGCCGTCACCGGCAAGGACCCCTCGGAGCACTACGCCGAGCTCACCGCCCGGCACGGGGCGCCGGCCTACGCCCGCGTCGACGCACCGGCCAACCGCGAGGAGAAGGCCAAGCTGGCCAGCCTCTCCCCCGACCAGGTCACCGCCACGGAGCTGGCCGGCGAGACGATCACCGCGAAGCTCACCGAGGCACCCGGCAACGGGGCGAAGATCGGCGGCCTGAAGGTGACGACCGAGAACGGCTGGTTCGCGGCCCGCCCGTCGGGCACCGAGGACGTCTACAAGATCTACGCCGAGTCCTTCCTCGGGGCCGAGCACCTCGCCCGGATCCAGAGCGAGGCCCGCGACGTGGTCTCGGCCGCCCTCGGGTAGGCAGCCGAGGCCAGACTCCTCACGGCGCAGACCCGCGGCGGGAACGAGGGCGATGCACCCGAAACCGCCCCTATGCCCCGGGACATTGCCAGGCACCCACGCCGGCGCACATGGAACCGCCGAATAGCGGGCTCTCTGAGCCACCATTAGGGCGGTTTCGCGTGCGCGGACTCCGGCGCCGCCGCGGACCTGCTCCTGAAGGGCGCTTTCATGTGCGCCGCACCCCGAACGGTCCTGTAACGCGGAGGTCCGCGGCGGGAACATAGGGGTATGAGCACACGCGAGCTCGAGGACGAGTGGCTGACTGACCTCTTCGGACGGCACTCCCGCGCGGTTCTGGCCTACGCACGTCGTCGGCTGGACTCCACGGAGGACGCCGAGGACGTGGTGGTGGAGGTCTTCGCCACCGCGTGGCGTCGGCGCGACGTCGTGCCCGACGAGGCACTGCCCTGGTTGTACGCCACCGCCGGCAACGTGATCGCGCACGTGATCCGCTCGGACTCCCGTCGCACCCGGCTGGGGACCAGGCTGGCCACGGTGCGACCGCTGCACACGACCGAGGTGGACCCCGCCCAGCAGGTCGTCGACGAGACCGCGGCCCACGACGTCGTGGCTGCCGCCCTCGATGACCTCTCCGAGTCCGACGCCGAGCTGCTTCGCCTCTGGGCGTGGGAACAGCTGGGCCCGGCCGAGATCGCCGAGGTCCTGGGCTGCTCCCCGGGCACGGCCCGCACGCGGATGCACCGGGCGCGGGCACGGTTGCGCGAGGCGCTGGTGCAGCGCGGCGTCAGCGGCCCCGGGGTCGACGGCCCGGGAGTCGACGGCCCCGGCACCCAGAACCAGCCGGACGCGGCCACGTCCCCCACAGACACCCTGACCACCCGCAACGGCTCGGAGGCCACACGATGAACACCCAGAGCACCGAGGATCGCGCGGACGAGGCCCTGCGCGACCTGCTCGCCCAGGCTGATCCCGAGGCTGGCGCACCCCAGCCCGAGCCCGCGCACCTGCTGGACCGCGTCCGTGCCGCTGCCGTCGCGGGGGAGGCCCCGGCTGCTGGCACAGGACCCGACTCGACCGAGATCGCCCCCACCCAGCTCGCCGATCACAGGTCATTCACCGAGAAGCACTGGCAGGGGATGCTGATGGCGGCTGCCGGGGTCGCGACCCTCGCGCTGGCCGCAGGCAGCGTCCTGCCCGGGCTGGCCCCCGGCAGCAGCTCGGACTCGACGGCGAGCGTCGGCGTCTCGGACGTTGCCGGTGGAGCCCCGGCAGGTGTGGGGACGGACAAGGGCGCTGCCGTCGACGGCAGCGTGGGCGCTCCCGAGGCCGCCCGGGACGCAGCGGTCTCCTCAGAGGCCATGAGCCCCACGACCAGCACCCCCAATGCAGGCGTCCCGGGCGCCGACACCACCGACGAGGCCCTGGTCCGCTCCGGCTCGGTCCTGGTCGGCACCGAGGACCCCGAGGCGGCACGCGACGAGTTCGTGGCGACCATCCTGGCGATGGGCGGCCGGGTCACCTCCGAGTCCGTGGTGACCGAGGGCGGTGGTGGCGGGGTGCAGCCCTACGGCCCCGAGGTATCCATGTCGCGGGACATGGGGATGAGCTACCCCTACCCGTGGTACCCGAGCGGGCCGGGCATCTGGCTCACCGTCCAGGTACCCGTGGATGACTACGACGAGGCGATGGAGGCCGCGCGCGACGCCGGCGAGGTCGTGCAGATGCAGCAGTCCACGTACGACGTCGGCGCGCAGGTCGCCGATGTCGATGCCCGCATCAAGGCACTCGAGGCCTCGCTGGCACGGCTGACCGCCCTGATGGACGATGCCACGGACATCACCGACGTGATCACCCTCGAGCAGGCCATCTCCCAGCGGCAGGCCGAGCTGGACGCCCTGAGGGCCCAGCAGCGCGACCTCGAGAACCAGACTGCGATGTCGCAGATCAGCCTGACCCTGATGAGTCCGGAGGACGCCCAGAACTCAGTGGACCCGCAGCCGCAGCAGACGTGGTGGGAGTCGTTCCTCGATGGCCTGTCGCAGTTCTGGAGCTGGTTCGGCCAGGCCTTGCTGATCATCTCGCCGCTGCTGATCGCCATGGGGATCATCGCCTGGGTGCGTCGACGCCGCACCCGCCGCGCCGGGTCCACACCGCCTCCCGCACCCCAGACCGCCCGGACGCCGGCTCCCGCCGACGCCGGCGAGGAGGCGACCCCGACCGATCCGGCCACCTGAACCGGCCGGGTGGTCACCGCACGCAGATGACGAAGGCTCGTCACCGGGTCGAGGGGCGACGAGCCTTCGCCGTGCGACGTCCCGGGCCCTAGTCGGGGGCCGCCGGGACGTTCCGCCCGAAACCAGTGCGGTCCGGGCACCTCCAGACGCTACTGCGGATCGCCCTTCTGGGCGGCGATTTCGGCGCGGACCTGCTCCATGTCGAGGCCGCGGACGGCCTCGATGACCTGCTCGAGCGCCGGCGCCGGCAGGGCCCCGGGCTGAGCGAACACGAGGACGCCCTCACGGAAGGCCATGAGCGTCGGGATCGACGTGATCTGGGCAGCGGCAGCCAGGGACTGCTCGGCCTCGGTGTCGACCTTGCCGAACACGACGTCGGAGTGCACCGCGGAGGCGGACTCGTAGACGGGGGCGAAGTTGCGGCACGGGCCGCACCAGGCAGCCCAGAAGTCGACCAGGACGATGTCATTGCCCAGGACGGTCGACTCGAAGTCCGTGGCGGTCAGGGTCACGCTAGCCATGTCATTGTTCCTTGCACTCGGCGTCTGTGTGGTCTTGCCAGATATACCCCGGCAGGTATACAACCACACCTGGTGCCGCAGATATTCCGCTTGGGGCGCACAGCCCCACGAGTTCCTCATGGACAATGGCCGGCCATGGGACGTCGGGCGCTGCGCGGCACGGTGACCCGACCTGTGGCCGGGGGCGAGGCCACGCTCGTGCCCGATCCGGACCTCGCCGAGGGCTGGATGCTGTTGGTCGAGGGGACCCAGCAGTCCCATGTGGACCTCGCCGACCCGAGCCGGCTGGTCTTCGAGTACATGCGCCGCATCGGCCACGTCATCGACCTGCTCCCGCCCGGGCCCCTGAGGGTGGTGCACCTCGGCGGCGGCGCGATGGCCCTGGCCCGCTATGCGAGCGCCACCCGGCCCCGAACCCGCAACCTCGTGATCGAGCACGACGCCGCACTCGTCGACCTTGTCCGCGAGCACCTGCCCTGGCCGAGGGAGTACCAGATCCGGGTGCGCACCACCGAGGCCCGGACCGCGTTGGAGTCGCTGCCCGACGAATCGGCCGACCTGGTCATCCTCGACGTCTTCGCCAGCGCCCAGACCCCCGGGAACCTCACGACCGTGGAGGCCTTCGGTCACGTGCGACGCGTGCTCACCCCAGGCGGGACGCTCGTGGCCAACATCGCTGACGAGAACCCTCTGACCTATGCCCGGCGGTACGTGGCCGGGGTACGAGGCACGTTCGATCGGGTCGTGGTGGCTGCCGAGCCGTCAGTCCTGCGCGGGCGCCGGTTCGGGAACCTGGTCGTGGTCGCCCAGTCGCCGTGGGCCGAGCCTCTCGACCTCGCAGCCCTCACCCGGCGCAGCGCCGGTGACCCGTGGCCGGCCCGCGTCCTGCACGGCGTGGACCTCGACGGGTTCGTGGGCGACCACCCGCCGTTCACCGACGCGAACGCGACCGGATCGCCGGTTCCGCCGCCGGGGGTCTTCGGCTGAGCACACGGTGCTGGTAGTCGATTCCGTCGATTGGATGGACCGGATCGACCACCAGTTCGGTCAGCGCAGCTCGAGGTAGAGGATCGTCGCGCCCTGCAGCTCGCCCGTCGGGGACAGCGCGTAGCCCGGGATGGTCCCGAGTGGCACGTAGCCGAGTCCGCGGTAGAACTCCTCCTCCGGGCCCCCTGCCACGCAGTCGAGGGTGAGCAGGGTGAACCCGCGTTCGCGGGCCTCTGCTGCGGCCGCGTCCATGAGCCGAGTCGCCACCCCGCGGCGCCGGTCGGCCGAGTGCACGAGCAGCTTGCTGAGCTCTGCGCGATGCGGCTGGTTCGGCGCGACGGCGGGGTTCAGCGAGATCGTGCCGACGACCTCGCCCTCGTCTCGGGCCACCAGCAGGATCCGCCGGCCCGAGGCCACGTCCTCGGACTGCGCGCGCCACCACGCCTCGCCGTCAGCCGCCGTGAACGGGAGCATGAAGTTCACGCCCGCGCCGGAGGCCACCGCATCGGCCACGATCTCCCCGAGCCTGGGGCACAGCGCGGGGAACTCGGCCGGATCCAGCAGGCCGATGGTGACCGAGTCACCCGCGTAGCGCTGGGGGTCGATGATGGACTGCCCGAACGGGAACTCGACGACCGGGCGCCACACGGCGTCGGCGCCCTGGATGAACAGGCTGAGGCGATCGGCCTCGAAAGCGGCTCGGTAGGCCTGCAGCGACTCATGGGCCTGGTCGAGCCACTCCTCCTCGAGGTCGTGGGCGACCGTCACATGCGGGTGGTACGGGAAGTTCAGGGCACGGTCCAGGGGGCCGCGCCGGACCGCCGCCTCAGCAGCCCGGACCTGCGGCTCGCCCTCCACGATCGGGACGAAGACCACCTGGGACACCGGCCGGAAGGTCCCAGCCCCCTCGAGGACGACCGCGAACGACTCCATCTCCGAGGCCTGGACCTGGAGGTGGGCCAGGATCGCGGCCAGGTGCTCCTCGTCGGCCACCACGGTCGGAGGCACCAGGGTGATGTGCGCGACGATGGCATGCGCCAGGGGGTCGCCGAACCGCTCGCGATAGGCGCCGAGCTCGCTGAGGAACGGCTCGGGGATGGGCAGGGCCACACCGATGGTCAGGGGCCAGTCCTGCGGCTCGGAGCCGAGGACGTCCGCGGGGAGCACCGGTGCGACGCTCATCGAGCGGTCACGAAGCCCAGGTTCGCGTACACGTCGGCCAACGTCGCGGCTGCGACCTCGCGAGCACGGGCAGCGCCCTTGGCCATCTGGCGGTCGAGCTCGGCGGGGTCCGCCAGGAGCTCGGCGACCCGTGCCTGGACGGGCTCGACGAAGGCGACGACTGCCTCCGCGGCCTCCTTCTTCAGGTCGCCGTACATCCGGCCGGCGAACTCCGGCTCGACCTCGGCGACCGAGCGCCCCGTGAAGGTCGCCAGGATCGTCAGGAGGTTGGACACCCCTGGCTTGTTCTCCGCGTCGAAGCGCACCTCCGTGTCGGAGTCCGTGACCGCGGACCTGATCTTCTTCGCGGTCTGCTTGGGCGGGTCGAGCAGGAACACGCAGCCGGCCGGCGAGGACTTGCTCATCTTCGAGGTGGGATCGGCCAGGTCGAAGATCTTCGCGGTGTCCTTGACGATGAGCGGCTCGGGGACGGTCAACGTGTTCCCGAACCGGCCGTTGAACCGGACGGCCAGGTCGCGGGTCAGTTCGAGGTGCTGGCGCTGGTCCTCGCCGACCGGGACGGCATTGGCCCGGTACACGAGGATGTCGGCGGCCTGGAGGATCGGATAGGTGAACAGCCCGACCGAGGTTCGGTCGCTGCCCGCCTTGGCCGACTTGTCCTTGAACTGGGTCATCCGGCCGGCCTCGCCCATGCCGGTCAGGCAGGCCAGGGCCCACTGCAGCTGCGTGTGCTCGGGAACCTGGCTCTGGACGAACACCGTCGAGCGCTGCGGGTCCACGCCAAGGGCGACCAATTGTGCGAAGGACACCCGGGTGCGTCGGTTCAGCTCCGCCGGGTCGTGGTCCACCGTGATGGCGTGCAGGTCCACGACGCAGTAGAAGCAGTCGTGCGTCTCCTGGAGCGACACCCAGTTGCGCAGGGCCCCCAGGTAGTTGCCGATATGGAAGGAATCCGCCGTCGGCTGGATCCCGGACAGCACACGAGGACGCAGGGACATGGGCGCCATTGTCGCAAAGTTCCGAACCGTTCCCCGACCCCACCGGCGCCGGCACCGGTATGGGGGTCGATCAGGCCCCTGAGGTCTCCGGTTCGGCGTGGGCCGTGGCGTCGGGCGCGATCACCGCGGGAGTGATCCGCAGGCGGGAGATCCGGCGGCCGTCGAGCTCGATCACCTCGAACCCTGCCCCGGCTCCCTGGAGCTGGTCGCCGAGGGCCGGAAGCCGCCCGAGCTGGGCGACGAACCACCCGGCCACTGTCTCGTAGGGCCCGTCGCGGAGCACCAC
Organism: uncultured Actinomycetes bacterium; assembly: GCA_963700475.1. GTDB lineage: Bacteria > Actinomycetota > Actinomycetes > S36-B12 > CAIYMF01 > Prado023. The sequence continues at coordinate 50,930 of CAVOXR010000008.1, read as the reverse complement.
GCCGGACTCCTCCTCGAAATCCTCGAGGTTGAGCAGTCCGTCGACCTCGAAGGGAGCGCCCGCGCGCAGGGCGTGAGCCTGTGTCGTTGACTCCTGGTCGTACTCGTCGTGGATGTCGCCGACGAGCTCCTCGACGAGGTCCTCGAGGGTCACGATCCCCGCCGTGCCGCCGTACTCGTCGGCGACGACGGCCAGGTGATGCCCACCGCGACGCATCTCGGTCAGGGCCGGGATGACCTGCTTGCTCCCCGGGAAGAACGCGACCTCGCGGGCGAGGTCCTCCAGACGGACGGACCTGCCGACCATCGAGGGGGTCAGGATGTCGCGCACGTGCACGAACCCGAGGACGTCATCCGGGGAGTCGCCGATCACCGGGTAGCGCGAGTGCGGCATCTGGGCCACGAGCGACGCCGCCCGGAAGGCCGGCAGGGACGCGTCGAGGAAGGCCACCTCCGTGCGCGGGATCATCACCTCGCGCAGCTCGGTGTCCCCGGCGTCGAAGACGTCGTCGATCAGCTCGCGCTCCTCGGCGGTCAGGTCGGTGTGCGCGGCCACCATGCCGCGCAGCTCCTCGCCCGTGATCACCTCCCGCCCGCTGGAGGGGTCGAGTCCCAGGATCCGGACGATCACGTTGGTCGAGGCGGACAGCAGCCAGATGAACGGTCGGGAGATCCGCGCGATGAGGTCGATGGGAGCGGCGACGGCCAGCGCGATGGACTCGGACTTGGCCAGTGCCAGGCGCTTGGGCACCAGCTCCCCGAGCACGAGCGAGATGTAGACGACCAGCACCGTGGCACCGATGAACGCCACCGAGTCTGCGACGGTCTGGCGCATGCCCGCCGACACCATCCATCCGGCGACCACCGGGGCGATCCGGCTGGCCCCGAAGGCCGCCGAGATGAAGCCCGCCAGGGTCACCCCGACCTGGACGGCCGCGAGGAAGCGGTTCGGCTGGTCCATGAGGGTGCGCAGCCGCTGGCCCCGGCGCGGATCGGACTCGACCAGCCGGTTGATCTGGCTCTCCCGCAGGGACACCAGGGCGGTCTCGGACGCGGCGAAGAAACCCCCGATCAGCGTGAAGACCAGGATGATCGCGAAGGTCCAGCCCAACTCGCCCACAATGCTGGGAAATGTACCTCACGTGGTCGGCGCTGGGCGGGGAATCGGCCACCGGCCCGGCCCTGCGGGAACCCTCGTCGGGCGTGGGTGGCCCCGGATCGGATTCACGTCGCGCTGTGAACACCGCGTACCGTTGTTCCATGAGTGCCGAGAAGCCGACCACGAAGAGCACGACGTCGGCCCCGAAGCGCGCGGCGGCGCCGAAGAAGGCTGCGGCCCCGCGGGCCAGAGCAGCGCGTTCCGGTTCGACCACGGGCGGCTCGACGCAGGGCGGCGCGACCGCAGGAGCAGCGAAGAAGGCCTCGGCCGCCAGCTCCCGGAGCAACAAGGCCCCGGCCGCGAAGGCAGGGCCGTCGAACCCCACGGCACCGGCGACGGCTACGGCACCGGCTATGGCGGGGACTTCCGCGACGCGGACCCGTTCCGCGAAGGGAACCCGGACCAGCAGTGACCGCCCGTTCGCGCCGGCCGCGCCCGCAGCCCCCTCCTCAGCACCGGAGCCAGCGTCCACGCGTGCCTCGGTCCGGCGCACCGGGACCAGCCGTTCGGCCACCAGCCGAGCCGCCCGTCGCCAGAGCGACGAGCGACCTGCACCGACCACTCGGGTCGGCGGCTACTCCGCCGTCGAGGCGCTGCTCGCCCACTACCCGGGGGAGGTCCACACAGAGGGGGCCGACGAGGCCCCGTCAGCCCCAGACATGCTGAACGGGACGCCCGTGTCCGCCGCATCGACCCGCCGACCGGCAACCACCCTCACCACACGGCCCGCGTACCCGCCTGCCGAGGATGTGGCCCTCGGAGTGGTCTCGGTGATCGCCGATCGGGCCTGGCGCGCCGGCTCGTGGGGCATCGCGACGGTCACGGGGATCACGATGCGGGCTGCCGATGTCGTTCGGGCCCTCTCCCCCACGTTCGCCACGGAGATGGCTGATGCCCGCCTGGCGTCCCTGGCCGAGCGGGGCAGGGCGGTTCGCGCGGAGCGCTCTGAGGCGATGAACGCCGTCCTGAGCAACGCCATCACCAACGCCGCGACCAGCGACGCGATGCGCCAGATGTCCGTGGCCGCCATCGAGGAGGCGACCGACGACGTCCTGGCGGTGGTCCTGCCCGCCATGTTGGAGGCCGTCACCGAGCTCGAGACGCAGGAGAAGCTCGACGAGCTGATGGCCGGACTGCTGCTTCGCCAGCTGCCCAGCGCCCTGGAGAAGACCCTGCCCGGGGTGATGATGCGCACCGCGACCAAGCCCGCCGCCGGCCTGAATGCCTTCCTGAGCGGAGTCCTGCCCAAGAGCTGACCGCGCCGCCGGGGACGCGTGCCGGGCGGTATCGCGGGACCGGGATAATCGCCTCCTGTGGCCCTGCACGTGGTGACGGCGAACGTCAACGGCATCCGCGCAGCCCTGCGCCGCGGCGGCATGGAGTGGCTGGCAGGATCGGGCGCCGACGTCCTGTGCCTGCAGGAGGTGCGCGCCACGCCCGAGCAGGTGGATGAGGCGCTCGGAGCCGCTGGGCTGGGCGAATGGCACCTCGCACTCGCCCCAGGGGCACGCAACGGGCATGCCGGCGTGGCGCTGCTCTCCCGCACGGCTCTGACGGACGTCGTGCTCGGAGTGGGCGACTCCGAGTTCGCCGAACAGGGCCGCTGGGTCGAGGCGAGCGTCTCGGATCCCGTCGATGGATCGAGGGTCCGGGTCGCCAGCGTGTACGTGCACACGGGCGAGCCCGAGGGTCCTCGGGCCGACGAGAAGGCCCGATTCCTCACTGCGATGGGCTCGTGGATGGCTGGGCACTCCGGTGAGGCCGCCCTGGTGTGCGGTGACCTGAATGTCGCCCACTCGCAGCACGACATCAAGAACTGGCGCGGGAACCGGGGGAAGGCGGGGTTCCTCGAGTCCGAGCGCGCCCACCTGGACCGCTGGTACGCGCAACGCCCGGACGGCCTCGGGTGGGTCGACCTGGGCCGCCGCTTCGGCGGCGACGGCCCCGGACCGTACACGTGGTGGTCGTGGCGTGGCCGCGGGTTCGACACCGACGGGGGTTGGCGGATCGATGCCGTCCTGGCGTCGCCCGAGATGGCTGGGCGCGCGACCGGGGTCACCGTGCACAAGGCCGCCAGCTACGCCGAGCGCTGGAGCGACCACGCGGCGGTGTCGGCCACGTTCGCATGACCCCGACCGATCGGTCCGTTTCTCGGCGCATCCACGCTCCGACGAGCGGACGGGTCCGGGGTTGGTCCGCGCAGGAGCGGACCAACTGGGCATGGCGTCCGAGCCGGCGCCCGCGGGGAGCCCCGGCAGGTCGAGTCCTCGACGACGTCACGCCAGCGGGTCGACCACCTCGAGGCCGGGGAAGCGGTGGAAGTCCTGGTCGCGCGTGTAGATCCGGCGGATCCCGTGCTCGGCGAGAACCGCGGCGATGTGTGCGTCATGCACGAGGTTGCCGCGCACCCCGGGAGCGGCAAGCATCCGCGACGCCGCGGCAGCGTGCCCCGGCCCGGGACCGACGACCGTGACATGCGGCCGCTCGATCAGCTCCGTCACGAACCCCCAGGCCTGCTCGACTGTGAGCGGGCGCACGTGGAACCTCGGGTGGGTGACGACCCTGAGGAACTCGTATGCGACCGACCACGGCAGGGCGAGTCGCTCCGGTGACGACCCCGCCTGCGCGCGCATCCCCTGGATCACCTCCCGGCAGGCCTCGTGCTCCGGGCACTGCGAGTTCACGGCGTACGCCAGGACGTTCGTGTCGACCCCGATCACCGCTCGCCCCGGTATCGGGCGAAGTCCTCGGGATCGTCCAGGGCGTCGTACAGCGCATTGCGGTCGGCGATGTCGACCTGGTAGGGACCCATCGGATACGACGGGAGGTCGATGACCGGAGCAGGCGGGACGCTCTCGACCAGCATCCGTTGGATCGCTTCCTCCACGATGCTGGACATGCTCACGCCGCGCTCCCGGGCGCGCTGGCGCACCTGCTCCACGAGGGCGTCATCGAGCACCAGGGTCGTCTTCATGGATGTACGGTATCGCCGTACAGCGGATACGGCAATGCCGTACCTGACCCCGGAGGGGCCAGCCGGTCAGCCTCCCAGCGACGCGAGGATGGCGTTGAACGTCGGACTCGGGCGCATGACCGCCGAGGCCTTGGCCGCGTCCGGACGGTAGTAGCCACCGATGTCCGCCGGGTGGCCCTGGACGGCGATCAGCTCGGCGTCGATCGCCTCGGACTGGGCCACCAGCTGCTCGGCGACGGGCGCGAACAGCGCGGCCAGCTCAACATCTGCACCCTGCGCGGCCAGCTCCTGGGCCCAGTAGCGGGCCAGCCAGAAGTGGCTGCCCCGGTTGTCGATCTGGCCGACCCTCCGCGCTGGTGACTTGTTCTCGTTGAGCAGGGTCTCGGTGGCGCGGTCGAGGGTGTCGCCGAGCAGCTGCGCCCGCACGTTGCCCTTGGCCCCCTCGTGCCGGAACGACTCCGCGAGAGCGAGGAACTCCCCGAGGCTGTCCCAGCGCAGGTAGTTCTCGGCGACCAGCTGCTGCACGTGCTTGGGCGCCGAGCCGCCGGCGCCGGTCTCGAACAGGCCCCCGCCGTTCATCAGCGGGACGACCGAGAGCATCTTCGCCGAGGTGCCCAGTTCGAGGATCGGGAAGAGGTCGGTGTTGTAGTCGCGCAGCACGTTGCCGGTGACCGAGATCGTGTCCTCGCCGCGACGGATCCGCTCCACGGAGAACCGCGTCGCGTCCACCGGCGACATGATCCGCAGGTCCAGGCCCTCGGTGTCGTGCTCAGGCAGGTAGGCCTCGACCTTGGCCATGAGGTTGCGGTCGTGGGCGCGGGTCTCGTCGAGCCAGAAGATCGCGGGGGTCTGCGCGGCGCGGGCGCGGGTGACGGCCAGCTTGACCCAGTCGCGGATCGGGGCGTCCTTGGTCTGGCAGGCGCGCCAGATGTCACCGGCCTCGACGTCGTGGCTCATCAGGATCTCTCCGTCGGCGGCGACCACCTCGACCCGGCCCGCCGACGCCATCTCGAACGTCTTGTCGTGGCTGCCGTACTCCTCGGCCTTCTGGGCCATCAGGCCGACGTTCGACACCGAGCCCATCGTCGTCGGGTCGTATGCCCCGTGCTCCCGGCAGTCATCGATGACGGCCTGGTAGACCCCGGCGTACGAGCTGTCGGGGATGACCGCCAGGGTGTCGGCCTCCTGCCCGTCCGGGCCCCACATGTGGCCGCCGATGCGGATCATCGCCGGCATGGAGGCGTCCACGATCACATCACTGGGCACGTGCAGGTTGGTGATCCCCCTGTCGGAGTTGACCATGGCCAGGCGGGGACCGTCGGCCACGCCCGCCTCGAAGGCAGCACGGATCTCGTCGCCGTCAGGCAGGGAGTCCAGGCCGGCGAGGATTCCACCGAGCCCGTTGTTGGGCGACAGGCCAGCGGCTTCGAGCTGTGCGCCGTACGTGGCGAACACCTGCGGGAAGAAGGCCGTGACGACGTGGCCGAAGATGATCGGGTCGCTGACCTTCATCATCGTCGCCTTGAGGTGCACCGAGAACAGGACGTCCTCGGCCTTCGCACGCGCGACCTGCTCGGCCAGGAACGCCTCGAGGGCGGCGACACGCATGACGGTGGCGTCGACCACCTCGCCGGCGAGGACCTTCAGGCCACCCTTGAGGATGGTCGTCGTGCCGTCCTCGGCGACGTGCTGGATCGTGAGGGTGTCGTCGGCGGGCATCACGACGGACTGCTCGTTGGAGCGGAAGTCGTCGCCGTCCATGGTCGCCACGGCGGTCCGGCTGGTCGGGCTCCACGCACCCATCGAGTGCGGGTGGCGGCGGGCGTAGTTCTTGACCGCGGACGGGGCACGTCGATCGGAGTTGCCCTCGCGCAGAACCGGGTTGACAGCACTGCCCATGACCTTGCCGTACCGGGCTCGGATCTCGCGCTCCTCGTCGGTGGTCGGCTCGTCGGGGAACTCGGGCAGCGCGTAGCCCTTGGCCTGCAGCTCCGCGATCGCGGCCTGGAGCTGCGGCAGGGACGCCGAGATGTTCGGCAGCTTGATGATGTTCGCCTCAGGAGTGGTCGCGAGCTCGCCGAGCTCGGCCAGGGCGTCATCGATCCGCTGGTCCTCGGTGAGCCACTCGGGGAACGCGGTCAGGATGCGTCCGGCCAGCGAGATGTCCCGGGTCTGCACGTCGACGCCGGCCGACGACGCGAAGGCCTGGACCACCGGCAGGAACGACTCCGTGGCCAGCATGGGGGCCTCGTCTGTCAGCGTGTAGATGATCGTGGCCATCGCGTTGGCTCCTCGTGCTGGGCGGTTATCTTGACGTCAAGAGAAATCCTACGGGACTCACGGGTCGGGCGGGCTCTCCGGGCGGGATTCCTGCTTCAGCGAGTGCCCATGCACCGGGAGCGTGAGCATGCGCCGGATCGTGAGGGCTCCTCTGCCGGCGCCCACGATAGTCGGGGGGCCAGAGGCATCGTGCGTTGCGGGCCGAATGACGCTGCCAGCGCCCCTGGTCGGGCCGTTTCCCGCGCTGGGGTTGCGCGCGTGGGAGCCCGCGCCGTTCCACACCCCGCAGATATCCCGGCCTTTACCTGTGGTTAGGGCGAATTCGTCGCCCGAACGGGTGACTGGCTTTTGTTCCCGATTCCGACCCGCGTACCGTATTGGTATGAACACAAACAGAACAGGCATGCGTACCGTCCTCGCCGCAGCCGCCGCGGGGGCACTCATCATGGGTTCGGCCGCCGGCGCGATGGCCGCACCGCCAAGGACAAGTCGGCTCCCAAGTCCGACCATCCAGTTGTCGAGCATCGACATCAAGGGTCACAGCCCCATCAACGTCGAACCCCGCAGCCGACAACGCGCGGCGCTCGAGTCATTCGCGTCAACTGTCCGCGATACCGACAAGGTGGCTACTCCCAGACGTCAGTCACCATGAAGTCACTGTCGCGCAGTACGACAAGAAGCGAGGCACCGAAGTCCCAGACGCTGACGCCCTCATCACGGACGTCGACGTTCCATTGGCACTTGCCAAGTCACAGAAGACCAGAAGTCCTCGTACTACAAGGGCGACGTCACCCTGGGGACAGAATGCTGTCCCCGCTGGCGTCACAGTGCTGATCTGCCTCAAGAGCGCAGTCGCCGACGCACCAACGCCGTTGGACGCCACGCCTGTCACCAAGATGGCCCAAAGCAACAAGTGTTGCGAAGAAGCTGTCTGGCGGCGACTGCGTGAAGGTCGTCAATGTCGATCCGAAGTTGACGGACGACCAAGAAGGACGACGTTCACGTCCTGACCCGTACGGACCCGCCGGGTCTCCGGCATCTGACTGACCCGAAGGGGCTGGCCGCGACCATCGCAGCCAGCCCCTTCGGCATGTCCGGTCGGGCTACGACCCGTCCTCGTGGGCGGCCCGGGCCAGGCGGTCGCGGACTGCGAGCGCCAGCGGCCCGCCATCGGCATCGGGCAGGACGGCGACCACGACCTCCAGCCCCAGCTCGTCGGCCCGACGCAGGGCGGCGTACAACTGACGCGCGTACTCCTCGGCCGTCACCGGCGCGGCCAACCGCGTCCACCCGTCAGGCGTGGTGACCTCCGACGCCGCCACGAGGCCAGTCGCGAGGCCACGACTCGCGTCCTGACACGGAACGACTCGAAGTCCGTGGGCTCGACGAGCAGCACTGAGGCCGTCGGTGCGTAGTGCGACTCGAGGGTCCCCGGTGCTCGGACGTCGCCGAGCTCGGCTACCCGGACAACGCGCGCTGCCGCCACCTCCCGCTCGACTCCCCCGGCCAGGACCGCGTCGACCTGCTCCTGGCTGATCGCGCCGAGGCGCAGGACCCGCGGCGGCGTTGCCGTGCAGTCGACGATCGTGGACTCCACGCCGATCGCGCACGGGCCGCCGTCCACCACGAGGTCACGCTCGGGATCCATCGAGGCCCCCACCTCGGCGAGCACGTCCTCGGCCCGCGTCGGGCTGACCCGGCCGAACCGGTTGGCGCTGGGCGCCGCCACCCCCCGTGCAGGATCCCCCGACAGCCGCGCCAGCGCCTCCAGGCACGCCCGCGCGACCACATGGTCCGGGCAGCGAAGGGCGACAGTGCCCTGGCCGCCGGTGATGAAGTCCGCTGCCCGCTCGCTGCGCGCCACGATCACCGTCAGCGCACCGGGCCAGAACGCTGCTGCCAGCCGCTCGGCGGCGGGGTTGGGGGCCGCGGACCATCCGGCCAGCGCCTGGGCGCCCTGCACATGGACGATCAGCGGATGGTCGGCCGGGCGGCCCTTCGCCCGGTAGACGCGCGCCACGGCCTCCGCGTCCTGGGCGTCGGCCGCGAGGCCGTAGACCGTCTCGGTGGGCAGACCCACGATCCCTCCGGCGAGCCACGCCCGCGCGACCCGCTCGGCGACGTCCGCATCAGCCGAGCCGTCGTCGTGCACGCCGGCGAGCAGGGGAACGTCCACCCGACGATTCTACGGTCGCCCGCACCTCCGACCGGGCGGTCGAGACCGAGCCGGGGGCCTCAGCGGCGTTCGCTTGCGCGTCGTCTGGTCTACGTTCCGGGGCCCCACCCGGCCGGCTCCCACACGATGTCGTCGCACTGCGCCCGGGCCTTGACCCGGATGCCACGGATGGCCCAACCGGTCGGCGTTCCGTCAGTTCTGGAGCCGCGGGTCCCCGTGGCAGCGCTTGTACTTCTTCCCCGAGCCGCACGGGCACATCGCGTTGCGACCCACCCCGGCGAACTCGCTGGCGCTGGTTCCGACCACGGTCGCCTCGCCGGTCTCCGACGGGGCGGTGTACTGCACGCGGTCTGGCCGGCGCGGTCCGAGCCCGGCGGCATTCAGGTCGGCCATCGGATGCCCTGCCTGCGCCCCGACACCGGCGGAAGCGCCGACCGGAGCACGCGGCGGCCGCGGCGCAGCAGGCCTGTCCGCAGCAGTAGCCGCACCCACGGCCGGCTCGCCGACAGCCTCGCCGACCTCGACCACCTCGTCGAGTTCCTCATCCGGCTCGTCCTGGCCGGAGTCCACGGTCACCTCGAGGTTGAACAGCAGCCCGACCGTCTCCTCCTGGATCGAGTCCATCATGGCCCGGAACAGGTCGAAGCCCTCGCGCTGGTACTCGATCAGCGGATCGCGCTGGGCCATCGCCCGAAGGCCGATGCCGTCACGCAGGTAGTCCATCTCGTACAGGTGCTCGCGCCACTTGCGGTCGAGCACCGAGAGGATGACGCGACGTTCGAGCTCACGCAGCGACTCGGTGCCGAGCTCCTCCTCGCGCGCCTCGTACGCGGCTCGCGCGTCGGCCAGGATCTCCTCGCGGAGGAAGTCGCGCGAGACGGCCGAGCGGGAGCCACCAGCCTGGGCCTCGACCTCCTCGATCGTCACCGCGACCGGGTAGAGGGTACGCAGCGCGCGCCAGAGCTCCTCGAGGTCCCACTGCTCCGGGTAGCCCTCGGCCGTCGCCGCATCGACGTAGCTGGTGATCGTGTCGGTCAGGAAGTGCTGCACCTGCTCATGGATGTCCTCACCCTCGAGGACCCGTCGCCGCTCCTCGTAGATGACCAGGCGCTGGCGGTTCATCACGTCGTCGTACTTCAGGACGTCCTTGCGGATCTCGAAGTGCTGGGCCTCGACCTGGGTCTGCGCCGAGCGGATGGCGTTGGTCACCATCTTCGACTCGATCGGCTGCTCGTCGGGCACGTTGGCGCGGCGCAGGAACGCATCGACCATGTCGGCCTTGAACAGGCGCATCAGGTCGTCCTGCAGCGACAGGTAGAAGCGTGACGCACCCGGGTCACCCTGACGACCGGACCGGCCACGGAGCTGGTTGTCGATGCGCCGGGACTCGTGGCGCTCGGTGGCCAGCACGTAGAGCCCGCCGAGGCCGGTGACCTCCACGTGCTCGGCTGCGAACGCCTCCTGAGCAGCATGCAGTGCCTCGGGCCATGCGGCCTCGTACTCCTCGGGCGTCTCGCTGGGCGTCAGTCCCTGGTTCTGCAGGGAGAGGTCGGCGAGGAAGTCAGCGTTGCCGCCCAGGATGATGTCCGTGCCACGACCGGCCATGTTCGTGGCGACGGTGACCGCGCCCTTGCGCCCCGCCTGGGCGATGATCGCGGCCTCCTTGTCGTGGTACTTGGCGTTGAGGACCTGGTGCGGGATGCCCTCCCGGCGCAGGTAGGTGGACAGCTTCTCGCTCTTCTCCACACTCACCGTGCCGACCAGGATGGGCTGGCCCGCCTTGTGCCGCTCCGCGATGTCGCCGACCACGGCGTTCCACTTGGCGTCCTCGGTCCGGTACACGAGGTCGGCGAGGTCGGCGCGGATCATCGGCATGTTCGTGGGGATCGTGACCACGCCGAGCTTGTAGATCTTGTTGAACTCGTTGGCCTCGGTCATGGCCGTGCCGGTCATGCCGGAGAGCTTGTTGTACAGCCGGAAGAAGTTCTGCAGGGTGACGGTGGCCAGGGTCTGGTTCTCGGCCTTGACCTCCACGCCCTCCTTGGCCTCGATCGACTGGTGCAGGCCCTCGTTGTAGCGGCGCCCGGACAGCATGCGTCCGGTGTGCTCGTCGACGATCATGACCTCGCCGTTCATGACCACGTAGTCGCGGTCGCGCTTGAACAGCTCCTTGGCCCGGATCGCGTTGTTCAGGTAGCCCACCAGTCGCGTGTTGACGGGCTCGTAGAGGTTCTCGATGCCAAGCCAGTCCTCGGTGCGCTCGATGCCTTCCTCGAGGACACCGATCGTGCGCTTCTTCTCGTCGACCTCGTAGTCGACGTCGATGCGCAGCCGCGCAGCCAGCTTCGCCATCTCCTGGTACCACTTGTCGGCCTCGTCAGACGGCCCGGAGATGATCAACGGCGTGCGGGCCTCGTCGATCAGGATGGAGTCGACCTCGTCGACGATCGCGTAGTTGTGGCCGCGCTGGACCATCTCCTCCTTCGACCACGCCATGTTGTCGCGCAGGTAGTCGAAGCCGAACTCGTTGTTCGTGCCGTAGGTGATGTCGTAGCTGTACTGGACGCGGCGCTCCGGCGGGGTCATCTTCGACAGGATGACGCCGACCTTCAGGCCCAGGAAGCGGTGGACACGGCCCATGTTCTCGGCGTCGCGATGCGCGAGGTAGTCGTTGACGGTGACGACGTGCACCCCGTCGCCGGTGAGGGCGTTGAGGTAGGCCGGCAGGGTCGAGACCAGGGTCTTGCCCTCACCGGTGCGCATCTCGGCGATGTTGCCCAGGTGCAGCGCCGCACCACCCATGATCTGGACGTCGTAGTGCCGCTGGCCGAGGGTGCGCTTGGCGGCCTCCCGGACGGTCGCGAAGGCCTCGGGCAGCAGGGAGTCCAGGGACTCCCCGTTGGCGATCCGCGCCTGGTAGGCGGGTGTCAGCGCCTTCAGCTCGTCGTCGGACATCGCCTCGAAGGCGGACTCCAGGGCGTTGACCTGCTTGGAGATGGCCTCAAGCTTGCGCAGGAGCTTGCCCTCACCTGCGCGCAGGATCTTGTCGATGATGGCCACGCGGGCCCCTCTCGCAACTCGGGTGCACGTCCCCCGCCGCAGTGATGCGCGGGGTTCACAGACACACCATCGTAGTCGGCCGTGGGCCAGCGGCGACCCGATCCTCGCGGGAGCCCCGTCGCGCGCCGCTCGAGGTCACTCGGCACTCACTCCGGCAGATCCACCAACCCCCTGCGCAGGCCTGTCGCGACGGCGTCCGTGCGATTGGCCACACCCAGCTTCCGGGTCACCGAGTGCACGTGGTTGCGCACCGTGTGCTCGCTGATGGCCAGGCGCACGGCGATCTGGGCGTTCGTGGCCCCTGTTGCCAACCCCCGGAGCACCTCGAGCTCACGCCGGCTCAGTTCGGGCGGGCGCTCCCCCGACACCTCGGCGAGCAGCTCACCGCGCAGGACACCGGCGAGGGGGGCGGCGACCCAGTTCTGCCCGCCGATCGCCGCCGACACGGCCGCAACCAGCTCCTCCGGGGCACAGCGGCGGTGCACAAGGGCCAGCGCACCGGACTCCATCGCCTCGACCATCCCCACGGACTGTGCGCGCCGGACGAGCATCACGACCGCGACCTCGGGTGCCCGGGATGCCAGCTCAGCGGCGATGTCACTGCCGTAGGGCCGCAGGCCCAGGCCGGCGTCAACGACCACGGCAGCAGGACGCAGGGCGGGCACCTGAGTCACCCACGCAGCCGAGTCGGGGTCCGACCTGGCCGGGTCCAGGGCGACGGCCTCGAACCCCGCGCCACCCAGGATCCCGACGGCCCCAGCTGCGAAGACCGGCTCGGAGTCGACGACCAGCACGCTCGCCGGCGATCCGGCACCCCGGGACCGCCCCGACCCCCGGGCCGCCCGACCGTCCCTGCCGAACGGCCTAGCCGTCGGTCCCGCCCTCCAGCCGGAGCAGGCCGTAGTTGTAGCCACGGCGGTGGTACACCACCGATGGAGCGCCGGAGTCGCTGTCGCGGAACAGGTAGAAGTCGTGGCCCACGAGCTCGAGGGACTCCACTGCCTGAGCCACCGTCATCGGCTGCGACACGTGCTCCTTGAGTCGCACCACGATCGGGCCCTCCTCCCACACGGTCCCGTCGTCGGGCTCCGCGTCGGCAGCCGCCTCGATCGACTCGGGCACGACGTCGGCAGCCGGAACGACCACCACCTTCTCGACGCGACGGGTGCGCTTGCGGTCCGCGGCGCGACGCAACCGCTCCTCCAGCCGTGCCAGGGCGATGTCGGTGGCGGCGTACTTGTCCGGGGCATGGGCCTCCGCCCGGATCACCGGGCCCGTCCCGCGACAGGTGAGCTCCACCTCGTAGGCGCGATCGGTCTGCCGGGGATTGGGCTCGAAGGACACCTCCACGTCGACGTGCGAGATGGGCAACCCGAACCGGTCGACCTTGCCCACCTTGCCCGCGACATGCTCGCGGAACCGATCCGACACATCGAGGTGACGACCCCTGACGACGATGTCCACGTGCCCTCCGATGAGTTGGCTGACCCGACCTGCGAATCAGCGTGATGGTTACCCTCCCGCACCCTCAACGCTAGTCGGCATGGGTGCCCGACGCACGGTGCCGGGGTCCGGGCGACCATGTGACGGTTGCGGCACAGGTCACATCTCGTCCGGCCACCGCCAGCGCCCGTCCCGCCTCCGCCAGGGTGGCGCCCGTGGTGGTCACATCGTCGACGATCACGATCAGCCCGGGCGGGAGGTCGAGTGCGCGAAACGACCCTGCGACGTTCAGCGTGCGCTGCTCTCGTGTGAGCCCCACCTGGTCCCGGCTGGCCCGCACATGCTCCAGCCCGGGACACCGGTGGGCCGGGATCCCCGACCCGCGAAGCTCGCGAGCCGCCCTGCCGGCAAGGACCGCCATGTGGTCGGCCCCCCGGCTGCGCACAGCGCTGCGCCGCGAGGGCACCGGGACCACCCACACGGGCACGCTGCGACGGGCCCGCGAATCGGTCAGGGCATCGCTGACCGCACGGGCCAGCAGCTCGCCCAGTGGGCGACTGAGCCGCCGGACCTGCTCGTCCTTGTATGCCACCACAGCCCGTCCGGCCGGCCCCGCGTGCTCGCAGGCAGCCCGGGTGGTCACAGGACCGGGCACCGGCACCGACGGGCCACCGCAGAGACCCGCACAGCGCCTGCACCAGACGAGGCCCGGGGCGCCGCAGCCGGCGCACCGCTGCGGGACGACCAGGTCCAACGCCGCCTCAGCGGCCTGCGCCCACCAGCTCGGCCCAGCAGGGCTCATCCGGGGTAGGCCACCGAGCGGGCCGCCCCCTGGGCGCGCCACTGGAGGCCGACGTTGGCGAACAACTGGTTGCCCCCACCTGCCGCGAGGGTCGCAGAGCCGGGGGCACCAGTCACCTCCAGAGGGTCCGGCGGGGCACCGAACGGCTGCACGTCACCAGTGCCGACCCCGATCCGCAGGACCTGCAGGTTGCTGGTGTCGGTCCTACCGAGCACATCGAGCGTGACCGAGTTGCGCCAGGCGACGTCCTGCACGTCCGACACGGTCGTGGCGATCCGGCGCACCGAACCGATCACCAGACCGGTTGACGACGGCTGGATCACCCCGAGGTACAGCACCCCGTCGGCGACCAGCACGACGCGCGTCCCGTCCCGGGCGAGATGGACCGACGTGATCGGCGCTGCCAGATCGGGCTGGACCGCGACCTCCTGGGGCAACCCGTTCGGCACCAGTCGCATGACCCGACCGGCATCGGTGAACCATGCCTGGCCGTCGACGTCGAAGCTGGCGCCCCCGATCTGCGTGCCCTCGATGCGCTGCTCGGCGATGCCGCGCTCGAGCGGCAGGATCCACAGCGCCCGCCGATCCGGCTCGACAGCAGCCGCTGAGCGCTGGTCCAGCGCCACCCCCAGGTCGATCAGCTCCTCGGCGTCGGGGACCTTCATCGGCAGAACTGTTCGGCCACCCTCCGAGACGCGGATCACTGCCGGCCCATCGAGCACGTAGTAGGGCAGAAGTGAGGTGCCTGTCGGACCCGTCGTCAACGAGTCCGGGCTCCGCTCCTGCCACACGGAACGATCCATCAGCTCGGGGACCCCGGGGACGTCGTAGGGCTCGCCGCCGACCTGGAGACGGACCGAGGTCACCTCGGGCAGCTGCGTGAGCGTCCAGGTCAGTTGCGCGGCGAGGTCCCGGCGCTGGACATCGGTGGCCGCCAGCGCCTGGTCGGTCAGCTCCACGAGCGCGACGCCGTTGGTGACGGGGACCGCCCCCAGTGCCAGGGCAGTCCCGGGCGGGGCACCCGACCGGACGCCCGGCGCCAGCCACTCCGCGGGGCCGGCGAGGACCCGTTGTGCGAGCGCCGTGGGAAGGCTGGGGCCGACGACGGGCAGGAGCCGGCCATCGGGGACCAGTGCGCCGCTGCGCGTCGCCGGGTAGTGGACCTGGTACTGCCGGTAGGCGCGACGGAGGTCGGCGTCGCTGATCAGGATCCCGGGGGGCGGGTCGGCGATGCGCCATTGGGGGATTCCGGACGCGCCGTCGACGACCTGCTCGAGGGTGAAGGCGATCTTCTCCTTCGAGGCCGGGTCGACCGGATCGAGGGTGCCCTCCTCGTTCAACCTGTTGTTGACCGCCAGGCGCGCATTGATGGTTGCGTCCTTGCCCTCCGACAGCTTCAGGGAGGACTGCTGGTAGACGGTGGTCGCAGCGTCGGGATCCCAGGTTCCCGACGCCTCGGGGGTGAGGTAGCGCCGCGCGATGGCGTGATCGGACTCGAGGCTCGCGTTCGCCTCGAAGAACCCGCGCACGATCTCAGTGGGGCTCGCGCCGACGCTCGGTGGTGCGGCGATCACGCGGATGAACTGCGACGACTCGCCGGCGTCGACCACAGGCCCCTGCTCGATGGGCCCCGTGGTCGGGACACCGGCGCATGCGGCCAGTCCCATGCAGGCCGCCGCGGCGACCGCCACGAACCGCGCCCGGGCCGTCATCGGACCACCACCCCCTCGGGGGCCAGGGGCAGCCGCAGGGTGAAGGTCGCCCCTTCACCGGGCGCCCCGGACGCACTCAACGTGCCTCCGTGGGCGCGGGCATCTCCCAGGGCGATGGACAGGCCCAGGCCGGTGCCGCCGACGCGGCGCACCCGCGAGGGATCCGCCCGCCAGAACCGGGTGAAGACCTGGGAGATCTCCTGCTGCGTCAGGCCCACGCCCTGGTCCGTGACCGCCAACTGCGCCTCGTCGCCCTCCCTCATCACCTCGACGACCACGGGCCGGCCCATACCGTGCTCGAGGGCGTTGGAGATCAGGTTGGCCAGGATCCGCTCGACCCGCTGCGCATCGCACGGCACGACGAGGCAGTCGAGCCCGATCACCTCGACCGGGCTGTCGAGATCCCGCGACAGCGGCTCGAGAGCGCCCGCCACCCGCTCGGACATGGCGCGCAGGTCGACCTCCTCGTAGTCCAGCTGGACGGAGCCGGAGTCCTGTCGCGATGTCTCCAGGAGGTCGGCCAGCAGCGCCTCGAACCGGTTGAGCTGGTTCTGGAGCAGCTCAACGGCCCGGGCGTCATCCGCGGGGAGCTCCTGTCGCTTGTCGTGCAGGAGGTCCGCGGCCATGCGGACGGTCGTCAGGGGCGTCCGCAGCTCGTGGGACACGTCGGCGACGAACTGCTGCTGCACCGACGACAGCTTCTCCAGCTCGTCGATCTGGGACTGCAGCGTCTCGGCCATGTCGTTGAAGCTCTCCGCCAGCTGGGCCAGGTCGTCCTGCCCCCGCACCCGCATCCGGGCCTCCAGGTGCCCGGAGGAGAACCGCCGTGCGGTGCGCGCCGCCTCGTGCACGGGGGAGACGATCCAGTACGTGACCAGCGTCGCCAGTCCGGCCAGCCCGAGGATGATGAACAGGCCCGCGACCGCGGTCGACGTGCGCACCAACGACAACGTCTCCTGCTCGGTGTCGAGGGGGAACAACTGGTACAGCTCGTAGGGGCCGACTCCTCGGACGGCGAGCGGGGCCCCCACCACGAAACCCGGGACCTCGCGGCCGTCGGTGTAACGCATCGTCGTGTAGGTCCAGGCCTGCCGCTGGCTGCCCGAGACGACGTCGCGCATCCTCCCCGGGACGCTCGTCTCCGAGATGAGGTTCGTGCCGCGCTCCGGGGTCTCGCTCAGCCCGGCCGGCTCGGAGGCGAGCATCAGCACCTCGAAGAGCCCGGCCTGGGCGCCTCGGGCGGCCATCGCGGCCACCACGGCGTCGATCGTTCGCGATGGGGGCACGTCGTTGGCCTGCGCGGGGGTGGCGTCCAGGATGCGTTGTGCCTCACTGCGAGCGGCAGTCGCCTCGGCCAGGGCAGAGGCCTCCTTGGATCCCAGGACGCCCGCTGAGATGTTGCCCAGCAGCGCGGGCATGAGCAGCACGAGCACGAGAGTGGAACCGACGACGGTGCCCAGGACGACCCGGAAGCGCAGGGACTGCCGCCAGCGTTGGCGCAGGTGGCCGGGCAGGGCACGGACCCGGCGGAACATCAGGGCGGCCCGGCGCGGTACCCGACGCCGCGCACCGTCACGATGACCTCGGGGTTCTCCGGGTCGATCTCGACCTTCCCGCGCAGGCGCTGCACATGGACATTCACCAGCCGCGTGTCACCGGCGTGCTGGTAGCCCCACACGTCGGCGAGCAACTGCTCGCGGGTGAAGGCGAACCCGGGCCTGTTGGCCAGGGCGAGCAGGAGGTCGAACTCCAGTGGGGTGACCCCGATCACCTCCCCGGCGCGGGTGACGGTGTGTGCGCCGCGGTCGATGACCAGATCACCGATCCCGAGGACCTCGTTGGCGGTCTCCTCCAGACGCCGCAGCCGGGCATCGATGCGGGCCACCAGCTCCTTGGGCTTGAAGGGCTTGACGATGTAGTCGTCGGCCCCCGCCTGAAGGCCCTCGACGATGTCGAGGGTGTCGCCCCGCGCCGTCAGCATCACGATCGGAACTGTCGACTCGGCGCGGAGCCGCCTGCAGACCTCCAACCCGTCCAACCCGGGGAGCATCAGGTCGAGCAGCACGAGGTCGGGGGACTCTCGGTGGAAGGCCGGGACGGCATCGGTGCCGTTGTGGCAGAAGAGCGGCTCCATACCCTCGCTGCGCAGCACGATGCCCAGCATCTCGGCAAGATCCATGTCGTCATCGACGACCAGCACGCGCGCCTTCACACCGCACATGGTGGCACCTGTGGGCACAGGCTTGCCAACGGCTGTCCACATGGGACGATCAGGACATGTCGTCACCGACCCCTCCACCCGGTCCGCCGGACCCCGGCAGCTGGACCCCGCCGTCGGGATGGTCCCCCGATCAGCCCGCCGCGTGGCCGGCCCAGGCCGCACCGCAAGGTGGCGTGCCGGGGCAGCCACCCGCGCCCGGGCAGGCTCCGCCTCCGGGGTACGGGCAGGCTCCGCCCCGGGGTACGGGCAGGCTCCGCCCCGGGTACGGGCAGCCGGGGCAACCTGCGTACGGGCAGTACGGCCAACCACTCCCGCCGGGGTACGGCCCTCCCCCTGGGTACGGCCAGCCCGGGTACGGGCAGCCCGCTTGGGGCCAGCAGCCGGCCCCCTGGGGCCCACCCCCGCCAGCCCCGAAGCCCGGCATCGTCCCGCTGCGCCCACTGGGCGTGGGTGAGCTGCTCGACGGAGCCCTGAGCCTCATCCGCAGCAACCCCCGAACCGTCCTGGGGCTGGCCGCAGTCATCTCGGCCGTGTCCGCGCTGCTGCAGACGGTCGGCCTGTGGTTCTCCCTGCGGTTCCTCGACGCCGCCCAGCCCGTCGCCGGCTCCACCGAGGTCGCCATCACCGCGGAGCTGACCTCCCTGGTCAGCAGCGGTGTCGCCCAGCTCGTCCCCGCGCTTGTCGCCGGATTCCTCCAGGTGCTCGCCAGCGGCCTGTTCATCGTCCTGGTGGGCGCCGCGGTCCTGGGCAGGCGGCTCGACGCCAGCCAGACCTGGGCCAGCCTGCGCCCGCGGATGCTGCCACTTGTGGGCGTGACCCTCCTGATCGGGCTCGGCGGCTTCCTGGTCGTGGCTGTCCTGGTCGGGGTGATCGTCGCCCTTGCCTTCGCCATGGGGCCGTGGGCCGCGCTACCCGGAGCTGTCATCGGCATCGGCGGCACGATCGGGCTGGTCTACGCCTACGTGAAGCTGTCCTTGGCCTCCCCCGCCCTGGTGATGGAGGGGGTCGGAGTCATGGCCTCCCTGAAGCGGTCCTGGGTCCTCGTCCGGCGCTCGTGGTGGCGTGTCCTGGGCATCCTGATCCTGTCCGCCATCATCACGAGCCTGCTCACCACCGTCGTGACGATCCCGATCACACTGATCGCCACCCTGATCGGTGGATTCAGCGAGTCCCTCGTGCCCACCGTCCTGGCGTCCGGCGTCGCCACTCTCGTGGCCGGGATCATCACCCTGCCGTTCAGCGCCGCGGTCACCGGCCTGCTCTACATCGACCTGCGCATGCGCCGCGAGGCGCTGGACATCGAGCTCGTCTCCGCCGGGGTGCAACCCTCACCCGATCCGCTGGCCCCCTACCGGAACCACCGACCCTGACGATGCTTCTCGACCTGGTCCTCGGCGTGGGTGGGGCTGCCCATGTCCCGGTTGCGTCTCCGGGCAGCCTTCCCGGCGACGTGCCAGTCGACCTGACCCGCGCCCAGGCCCAGCGCCTGGCCGAGCTGGAGCTCTCGGACCCCGCCTACCGGGCCGCGCAGCCCAGCCTCATCGAGCGGGCGATCGCCTTTCTGGTGGAGTGGGTTCAGCGAGTCGCCGATCGCGCGGCCGAGGCCGCACCCGGTGGGTGGCTCGGCATCCTCGGGCTCGTCCTGCTGATCGTGGTGGCTGTGCTGTTCATCCGGTGGCGGATCGGCCCGGTGAGCCGCTCGGGGGGCCTGACCTTCACGGTCGATCCCGGGACGAGCGCAGCCGAGTACCGCACGCATGCCGAGGAGCTGGCTGCCTCCGGCCAGTGGGACGAGGCCGTGTCGGAGCGGATGCGTGCACTCGTGCGTGGCAGCCAGGAGCGGGGCCTCATCGACGCGCACCCGGGCTGGACCGCGGACGAGGTGGCCGCCGAGGTGGGCCACCGGGTGCCCGATGCGCGCGACTCGCTCCACGTGGCGGCGCGGACGTTCGACGAGGTCCGGTACGGCGGGCGCCCCGGCTCGCCGGCCGCCTACCGGGCGATCTCCGACGCCGACGACCAGGTGGCCGTCGGCGGGGTGGTGGGGTCCGCCGACTCCAGCACGGTCGGCTCCACCCCCGGCCAGCCCCCCACCGACACCGAGCTGGTGGGTCGATGAGCGCACCCACGGCCGAATCCGGCCCCGCGCCGGCGGCGGCGCTCGAGGGAGCCCCGGCCCCGCCGGCCTTCGACGACACCACCTGGGACCGCGCCCGTCGCTGGCGCCCGACCGGTCGCGGCCTCGCGATCGCCGCCCTGCTCCTGCTCGCGCTCGTCGTCCTCATGCTGACCACCTCGCGCCGGACCGGCTACCTCGACCCGGAAGCCGTGGATCCCGAGGGCTCACGCGCGGTGGCCAACGTCCTGGCTGACCAGGGGGTCCGGGTCACGGACGTGCGCACGACGGCCGACGTCGCGGCGAACGCACGGGGAGCGACCGTCCTGGTCACGGAGTCCGCCCTGCTCACCGCCGAGATGATCACCGACGTCCTCGATGCCGCCCCGGCCCGGCTCGTCCTGATCGACCCGCTCCCCGGCTCCCCCGCCCTTGATCGGCTCGCGGCCGGAACTGAGATCGCTGGCCTTGCCGGTGACGACGCCGTCGAGCCGAACTGCCGGTGGGAGCCCGCTCAGCGCGCAGGGAGGGCCGAGCTCCCGGGCACCCGCTACGACGCCCGTGCCTGGACCGCCGCCGGCCAGGCCTGCTACGACAGCCCGGAGTCCGCCGCGCTGGTGGTGATCCCTGCGCGCGACGGTCGCCCCGAGGTGGTCCTCCTCGGCAGTGCCCACCCCTTGACCAACGAGGGGTTCGACGTGGAGGGCAACGCCTCCCTGGCGCTGAGCGTCCTGGGCAGCCGGACCGAACTCGTGTGGTGGCGGCCGGTGGCCAGCGACCCGGCCCTTGCCGGTCAGGCCAGCGCCACGATCCGCGAGCTGGTGCCGACCTGGGTCGTGCCCGTCCTGATCCAGGTCCTGGTCGCCTGCATGCTGGTGGCGTGGTGGCGTGCGCGCCGGCTCGGGCGCCTCGTGACGGAGCCCCTGCCCGTCGTCATCAGGTCCGGGGAGACGACGGCAGGGCATGGGCGCCTGCTGCACGCCCACCACGCGCGCGCCGAGGCGGCCATGCACCTCCGTGCCCGCGCCCGCGAGCGGATCCGGGTGCGCCTGGGCCTGCCACTCGGCGTCCCCGAGTCACGAATGGTCGCCGCGGCGGCCGCCCGCTCCGGTCGCTCGCCCGAGCAGGTGGGCACGCTGCTGTACGGTCCTGAACCGACGACCGACGCCCACCTGGTGGCGTTGGGGCACGACCTGGAGGCACTGATGGTGGAGGTGGGCGGGGCATGAGTGAGACCGATCCGAGGGAACCGCTGATGGCGCTGCGCGCCGAGGTGGGCAAGGCCGTGGTGGGGCAGGACGCGGCCATCACCGGGCTGGTCATCGCCCTGCTGTGCCGCGGGCACGTCCTGCTCGAGGGGGTCCCCGGCACGGCCAAGACCCTCATGGTCCGAGCGCTGGCGGCGAGCCTGTCGCTGGACAGCAAGCGGGTGCAGTTCACCCCTGACCTGATGCCGGGGGACGTCACCGGATCACTTGTCTACGACAACCGGACCTCGGCGTTCTCGTTCCGGCCCGGGCCGGTGTTCACCAACCTGCTGCTGGCCGACGAGATCAACCGGACGCCGCCGAAGACGCAGGCCTCGCTCCTGGAGGTCATGGAGGAGGGGCAGGTCACCGTCGACGGCACCGCCCGGCCGCTGCCGGACCCGTTCCTCGTGGCTGCCACGCAGAACCCGATCGAGTACGAGGGCACCTACCCGCTGCCCGAGGCGCAGCTGGACCGGTTCCTGCTCATGCTCTCGGTGCCGCTGCCCGAGCGCGACGCCGAGTTCGGCGTGCTCGCTCGGCACATGGCGGGCTTCGACCCCCGCGACCTGGCCGCAGCGGGCGTGCGTCCGGTCGCCACCGCCGACGACCTGGTGCGGGCCCGGGAGGCAGTCGCCACGGTCGGCGTCTCCCCCGAGGTCACGGCGTACGTGGTCGACCTCGTGCGCGCGACCCGCACCTCTCCCTCGGCGCAATTGGGGGTGTCCCCCCGTGGAGCGATCGCCGTCCTGCGCACGGCACGTGCGTGGGCGTGGCTCGCGGGCCGCGACTACGTCACCCCCGATGACGTGAAGGCGTTGGCCCGCCCAGCACTGCGTCACCGGATCAAGATCCGGCCCGAGGCCGAGCTCGAGGGGGTCACCGCCGACGCCGTCATCGACACGGTCCTGAACAGCGTCCCGGTCCCGCGCTGATGGTCCTGACCGGCCGGGCCGCCCTGCTGGCGCTGGTGGGCGCCGGTGTCGTCGGGCTGCTCGTGGCCGGTGGAGTCACCCCGTGGCAGGCCCTGGTCGCGGTGAACGCGGTGCTCCTGCTGGTGCTGGTCCTCGACGCAGTGAGCGCCTCCACACCTCGCAACCTGGTGTTGGCCCGCAGCGGGGACCGCAAGGTCCGACTCGGTCAGGTCGCGAATGTGCAGCTGGCCGTCACGAACACGGGACGGCGCCGGTGGCGCGGCTACCTGCGCGACGCGTGGGCACCCACTGCCCACGCCACGATCGACGGTGT
Source organism: uncultured Actinomycetes bacterium (assembly GCA_963700475.1). Lineage (GTDB taxonomy): Bacteria > Actinomycetota > Actinomycetes > S36-B12 > CAIYMF01 > Prado023. The sequence goes on along the minus strand of CAVOXR010000008.1, from coordinate 28,493 downwards.
CTCCGACAGGGCTGCGCTGGACCTGCCCGCCGGGGACACCGTGCGCATCGACGTCGCCGTGCAGCCGAGCAGGCGCGGCGACCGGCCCACGGACCGCGTCACCCTGCGCTCGCTGGGGCCGTTCGGGCTCGCCGGACGGCAGCGCAGCGTCGAGGTGGACTGGTCGGTGCGGACCCTCCCGCCGTTCAGCTCCCGGCGACACCTGCCGTCGCGGCTGGCCCGGCTGCGCGACATGGACGGCCGCCAGGCGATTGCCGTGCGCGCGCAGGGAACCGAGTTCGACTCGCTGCGCGAGTACGTCCCCGGTGACGACGTGCGTTCCATCGACTGGCGGGCCACCGCGCGCGCCGCCGACGTGATGGTGCGCACCTGGCGCCCAGAGCGCGACCGTCGGGTCGTGATGGTCCTGGACACCGGGCGCACCAGCGCGGTCCGCATCGGGGATGAGACCCGCCTGGACATCCTGATCGATGCCGGGCTCCTGCTCGCCGCCCTCGCCGGACGCGCCGGGGACCGGGTGGACCTCGTCGCCCACGACCGGCGCACCCGGCTGCAGGTCAGCGGGGGCAGCGGCCCCAGCCTGCTGCCGCGCCTGGTCGACGGGATCGCCACGCTGGAACCGGAGCTCACCGAGACCGACTACCGGGGTCTCGTCTCAGCAGTGCTCTCGCGGGTGCGCAAGCGCGCGCTGGTCGTGCTCTTCGTCACGCTCGACCGCCCCGCGATGGAGGAGGGCCTGTTCCCGGCCCTCCCAGCCCTGACAGCACGCCACACCGTCATCGTCGCCTCAGTCCGCGAACCCGCTCCCGCCCCCGCCCACACCCCTGCAAGCCCTCCGCTCGGGGTGAGAACCTCCGCGGCGACGGGGAGGATCCTGCCCGAAGCGGAGGGTTTGCCGAACGTGGGGGGCTCGGAGGACGCGGCCGGGGTGTACCTGAGCGCTGCCCGGGCGCGTGCTGACCTGGATCGTGCCCATGTCGCCACGGTGCTGGCCCGGATGGGGGTGCGCGTGGTCGAGGCGACGCCTGCCGACATCGCCCCCAAGGTCGCCGACGCCTACCTCGACATGAAGGCCGCTGGACGCCTGTGACCGGACGTCCGGGCGCCATGACCCGGCGGACCGACGCCTGTGCCCCGGCGACCCGGCCCTCAGCCCGACATCGGGGCCAGCTCGGTGACGCCCCCGTCGCTGGTGATGTCGCCGGTGAACCCGGCACGCTCGCCACGGCTGCCGTAGATGCCGACGTAGGCCAGGAACGCACCGAGCGCCAGGACGCCGATTCCGACTCGCGCCCATGTCGGAAGCGGCGACGGCGTCACGAAGCCCTCGATCACACCTGAGACGAGCAGCACCACGGCGAGGCCCATCGCGATGGCCACCGCGGCCCTGCCCTCCTCAGCGAGGGCAACGCTGCGCGGACGGGGCCCGGGATCGAACCACTGCCAACCCAGCCGCATCCCGGCCCCGGCAGCGACGAACACCGCCGTCAGCTCGAGCAACCCGTGCGGGGCGATCAGTCCGAAGAAGACGTCCCCCCGCCCGTTGGCGACCATCAAGCCGCCGACGATCCCGACGTTGATGGCGTTCTGCGCCAGCACGTACACGGCTGGCAGCACGAACAGCGCCCCGGCGATCAGCACCAGTGCCGTCACCCACGCGTTGTTGGTCCAGACCTGGGCGGCGAACCCCGCGGCCGCGTCCGAGGAGTAGTACGCCGCGAAGTCCTCCTCGACCAGTTGCCGGATCTGCTCGGGAGTGCCCAGCGACGCCTGTACGACCGGCGAGTTGGCCACCCACGCGCCGACGGCAACCGCCACGATGGTGAACCCGAGCCCTGCCGCGAGCCACCAGTAGCGCGCCCGCCACACGGCGACCGGGAACCCGACGCGGAAGAACGTGAGGAACTCCCGCCACATCGGGGCGTGCGAGCCGGTCACCCGGGCACGCGCCTGGGCCACGAGCTGGGTCAGCCTGCCGACCAGGGCAGGATCCGGGGCTGCGCTGCGGACCATGGACAGATGGGTGGCCGTGCGCTGGTAGAGGTCGACGAGCTCCGTGGCCTCCGTGCCGGTGAGCCGGCGCTTGTGCGTCAGGAGGGCCAGCCGCTCCCACTCGGGGCTGTGCACCCTGACGAAGGCATCGACGTCCACGGGTGAAGCGTAGGCGCTGGTGCGAGGATGGTCGCGTGGCCAACCTGATCACCGGGGACGCGATCACCCTGGACCTGCGCATCGCCGGGCTGCCGTCGCGCTCCCTGGCCCTCGCGGTCGATGTGACCATCCAGGTCGGCCTGCTCGTGACCGGAACCGTCCTGGCCAGTTGGGTGTTCTCCGCCGGCGGGAGCCCCGGGGCCCAGGCGGCGATCACGCTCGGGGTCGTGGTGCTGGCGCTCGTCGCCTGGCCGACGATGATCGAGACGCTCACTCGGGGCCGCTCGCTGGGCAAGGTGATGATGGGCCTGCGCGTGGTCCGCGATGACGGCGGCCCGATCCGGATGCGGCACAGCCTCGTGCGCGCCCTGGCCATGGTGTTCCTGGACTTCTGGGTCACGTCCGGGGTCGTGGGTGGGCTCAGCGCCCTGACCTCCTCGAAGTCCAAGCGGATGGGCGACCACCTGGCCGGCACGATCGTGGTGGGCGAGCGGATCCCCCGCCACGCGACCACCCATCAGGAGATCGAGATGCCGCCGCCGCTGGCGGGCTGGGCGGCCGGGCTCGACCTGGTCGCGGTGCCCGACGGGCTGGCGCTGAACGTCCGCACGTTCCTGCACCGGGCGCCCTCCCTGGACCCCGCCGTCCGCGTGAGCACCGCCGAGAGGCTTGCCACCCAACTGGCTGGCTATGTGCGGAACCCTGCCCCACCAGGCACTCCCGCGGAGGCCTATCTCGCCGCCGTGCTCGCGGAACGCACCCGACGGGCCTCGGGTGCGCCGACCGCCCCCTGGGGCAACGGGACCGCGATCGCCGGGCAGCCGCCAGCGACGGCGAGCGCGCCCCTGCCCACCGCGTTGCCCTCGAACGGACCAGCCCATCCCGGTGCCCAGACACCGGCCGCCAGCCCGCCTCCCTCGGGTTTCGCCCCACCCGCCTGACCCGCGAGCGGCACGACGCCGCGCCTCGCGCACCCGCGCTGGGTAGCCTGCGCGCATGCCGTTCACCGTCCAGATCACCATCGATTCGACTGATCCACACGCACTGGCCGACTGGTGGGCCGAGACCCTCGGATGGCAGGTCGAGGCGCAGGACGCCGACCTCATCCGGAGCATGGTCGCCCAGGGCCACGCCACCGAGGATCAGACCACGGTCCACAACGGGGCGCTCGTCTGGAGCGTGGGGGCGGCGATCGTCTCCAGCGATCCGGGGGCACCCCGGATCCTCTTCCAGCGCGTGCCGGAGGCCAAGTCCGTGAAGAACAGGGTCCACCTGGACATCCGGACCGGGGGCAGGGACGAGGAGGTCCGGGCGCGTCTCCTCGAGCGTGGGGCGACCGTGCTGTGGACCGGCAGCCAGGGTCCCTACTCGTGGGTCACGATGGCCGACCCGGAGGGCAACGAGTTCTGCGTCTGAGGCCGGCACGCCCGGCACCACCGGCCCCGACAGCACGAAGGTGGTGGGTTGTTGCCTCAAGAGGAGCAACAACCCACCACCTTCGCGGTGGTTCAGGCGGATCAGGCCCGAAGTGACCGATCAGTAGCGGTACATGTCCGCCTTGTAGGGGCCGGCCACGTCGACGCCGAGGTACTCGGCCTGCTCCTTGGACAGCTCGGTGAGCCCGACGCCCAGGGCGTCGAGGTGCAGGCGCGCGACCTTCTCGTCAAGGTGCTTGGGCAGCACGTGCACGCCGATCGGGTACTGGTCGTTCTTGGTGAACAGCTCGATCTGGGCCAGCGTCTGGTTGGTGAACGAGTTGCTCATCACGAAGCTGGGGTGCCCGGTGGCGTTGCCCAGGTTCAGCAGGCGACCGGCCGACAGGATGATCACGGTGTGACCGTCGGCGAAGCGCCACTCGTCGACCTGCGGCTTGATCGGGTTCACGCTGACCCCGGGGAACCGGTGCAGCCCGGCCATGTCGATCTCGTTGTCGAAGTGGCCGATGTTGCCCAGGATCGCCTGGTGCTTCATCGCGGCCATGTGCTCGGCGGTGACGACGTTCAGGCAGCCGGTCGCGGTGATCACGATGTCGGCGATGCCCAGGACGTCCTCGAGCCGGGCGACCTGGTAGCCGTCCATGGCGGCCTGCAGGGCGCAGATCGGGTCGATCTCGGTGACGATGACGCGGGCGCCCTGGCCGCGCAGGGACTCAGCCGAGCCCTTGCCGACGTCGCCGTAGCCGCAGACGACGGCGACCTTGCCGCCGATCAGGGTGTCGGTGGCGCGGTTGATGCCGTCGATGAGCGAGTGCCGGCAGCCGTACTTGTTGTCGAACTTGCTCTTGGTCACCGAGTCGTTGACGTTGATCGCGGGGAACGGCAGCGAGCCGTCGCGCGCCATCTCGTACAGGCGGTGCACGCCGGTGGTGGTCTCCTCGGTCACGCCCTTGATCCCCGCGGAGATGCGGGTCCAGCGGGTGGCATCCTCGGTCAGGGAACGCCGGAGCACGGACAGGACGACCGCGTACTCCTCGGACGTCGACTCGTCAGCGGACGGCACCAGGCCGGCAGCCTCGAACTCGGTGCCCTTGACAACCAGCATCGTGGCGTCGCCGCCGTCGTCGAGGATCATGTTCGGGCCGCCCGTCGACTCACCATCGGCCCCGGGCCAGCGCAGGACCTGCTCGGTGCACCACCAGTACTCCTCCAGCGTCTCGCCCTTCCAGGCGAAGACCGGCACGCCCTGGGGATCCTCGGGGGTCCCGTGGGGGCCGACCGCGACGGCAGCCGCGGCGTGGTCCTGGGTGGAGTAGATGTTGCAGGAGGCCCAGCGCACCTCGGCACCGAGCTCCACGAGGGTCTCGATCAGCACGGCGGTCTGGATGGTCATGTGCAGGGAGCCGGTGATCCGGGCGCCGGACAGGGGCTTGCTGGTGCCGAACTCGGCACGCATCGCCATGAGGCCGGGCATCTCGTGCTCGGCCAGGCGGATCTCGTTGCGGCCGAACTCGGCCAGGGACAGGTCAGCGACCTTGAAGTCGTTCATGGAGCTCCTCGTTGCGGTGCGGCGCGGTGCGCGGGGATGGGAGCCGCCCGGGGGCGGCCTGCCAGCGAACGTCCACGAGGCTTCGATGGTTCGCACCCGACGGCATCACCGTCGGAACCACCATTGTCGCACCTCCGGCGCGATGCCACCAGCAGCCAGCCGCCTACGCGTCAGCGGCCGGCGCCTGCTCGCGTGCCTGCGGCAGCTGCGAATCGTCGGCCGACTCGGCCTGTGCCCGCTCGATGTCGGGCTCGAGGTAGATCCACTTCGCCGTGGGGACCGCCGAGCGGACGCGCTTCTCCGCCTCGTCGATGACGACGGCCAGCTCGCTGGAGGGCAGGTCACGGCGGACGCCGATCTTCACCGCGACCAGCAGCTCGTCCGGGCCCGTGTGCAGCGTGCGCATGTGGATGATGGAGTCGACGCCGGGCTGGGCATTGAGCGCGTCCCTGATGGCCGTCTCCTGCTCGGGCAGCGCGGACTCACCGACCAGCAGCCCGGAGACCTCGAACGCGAGGAACACCGCGATGCACAGCAGCAACGTGCCGATCGCCAGCGAGCCCACGCCGTCCCAGCGCGCGTCGCCGGTGACGACGGCCATCGTGATGCCGAAGAGCGCCAGGACGAGGCCGAGCAGCGCGCCCATGTCCTCCAGCAGCACGACGGGCAGCTCGGGCTGGCGCGTGTCCTGGATGTACTCCTTCAGCGTCCGGGTGCCCCGGGACTTGTTCGCCTCGGTGAAGGCCGTCCTGAACGACCACGACTCCAGCCCGATGGCGATGAACAGGACCAGGTAGGCCACCCAGACCATGTTCAGCTCCTCGGGGTGGCTGATCTTGTGCCACCCCTCGTACAGCGAGAAGATCCCGCCGAGCATGAACAGGATGATCGCCACGACGAACGCGTACACGTAGCGCCGGCGGCCGTACCCGAACTGGTGCTCGGCGTCCGGTGCCTCCAGGGAGCGCTTGCCCCCGATCAGCAGCAGGGCCTGGTTGCCCGTGTCGGCCACCGAGTGGATGGCCTCGGACAGCATCGAGCTCGACCCGGTGATGGCATAGGCCCCGAACTTGGTCAGCGCGATCCCGCCGTTGGCGATCATGGCGGCGATGACCGCCCTGGTACCACCCTCGGTGCTCATCGCAGGCCCTCCTCGGCGCTCATCACGGGGTCGTGGTCACTGGCCGGTCAGGTCCGCCCCGACGCCCTGGGGCCCGGGGGTCGCCTCGTCCAGCAGCATCACGGGGATGTCGTCGCGCACCGGGAAGCTCGTCTCGCACCGGGTGCAGACGAGGGCGCTGGCCTCCGCCAGGTCCTCGGTGTCGGGCTTGACCTGAGCGTGGTGCTCGCACGGGCAGGCAAGGATCTCCAGCAGCACCGGGTCGATGTTCACGCCTGGCCTCCCTCGTCTCGGATCAACTCGAGGACCCTATCGCGCAGGGCGTCCAGAGAGGCCTGGTCGGGCGCCTCGGCGTTGAGGCGCAGCAGGGGCTCGGTGTTGCTCGGGCGCACGTTGAACCACCAGTCCGGGCCGGTCACGGTCATGCCGTCGAGGTCGTCGAAGGTCACGCCGGGCTGGGCCTCGAACGCGGCACGCACCCGCTGGGTCGCGGCGGCACCGTCGGTGACCACGGAGTTGATCTCCCCGCTGGCCACGTAGCGCTCGTACGGCGCCAGCATCGACGACAGCGTGGTCCCCTCCGGCGAGCCGCCCAGGGCGGCGATGGTGTGCAGCGCGGCCAGCATGCCGGAGTCGGCGTTCCAGAACTCCCGGAAGTAGAAGTGGCCCGAGTGCTCCCCGCCGAAGACGGCACCCGTCTCGGCCATCCGGGCCTTGATGAACGAGTGGCCCACGCGCGTGCGCACCGGGACGCCGCCGTTCTCGAGGATGACCTCCGGCACCGCGCGCGACGTGATCAGGTTGTGGATGATCGGCGACCCGGGGTGCTTGGCGAGCTCGCGGGCTGCCACCAGCCCCGTGAGCGCTGACGGCGACACCAGCTCGCCGCGCTCGTCGACGAGGAAGCATCGATCCGCGTCACCGTCGAAGGCCAGCCCCACATCTGCGCCCTCAGCGAGGACCGATGCCTGCAGGTCGCGCAGGTTCTCGGCCTCGATCGGGTTCGCCTCGTGGTTGGGGAAGGTCCCGTCGAGCTCGAAGTACAGGGGCACGATGTCCAGGGCGGGGAGGTCCAGGACGGCCGGCGCGGTGTGCCCAGCCATCCCGTTGCCCGCATCGACCACGACCTTCAGTGGCCGGATCGCCGACAGGTCGACGAGCTCGTGGAGGAAGGCCGCGTAGTCCGCCAGCAGGTCGCGATGGGTGACCGAACCCCTGGGGTCGCCGGATTCCGGCACCGGTTCGGCGACCATGTCGCGGATCTGGGCCAGGCCGGAGTCCTGCCCGACCGGGGTGGCCCCCGCGCGGCACATCTTGATCCCGTTGTACTGGGCCGGGTTGTGGCTTGCGGTGAACATGGCCCCCGGCAGGCCCAATCGACCGGCCGCGAAGTAGAGCTGGTCCGTGCTGGCCAGCCCGATGTCGACCACGTCCACACCCTGCCCGGTGACCCCTGCGCAGAAGGCGGCCACGAGCTCAGGGCCCGACGGGCGCATGTCCCGGCCCACCACGACAGCCCCGGGGCCGCCTGCTGACCGGCTGGCCCCCACGACCTGGGCGAACGCCGCGCCCACCCGCTCGGCGAGCTCAGCGTCGAGCTGGTCGGGATAGACGCCGCGGACGTCATAGGCCTTGATGATCTGGGTGAGGTCGCGCACGGCCGTCACACTAGCGCCTCAGGCCGCCCCGAACGGCTGTGATGCGGGGGCGGGCGATGCCGTCTACGGCATCGCGGCGGCGTCGTCGATGATGTCCACGGAGCGCAGCACGCGCAGGTGACCCCGCCGACCCACCTCGACCATGTCCGGGACCTCGACCCGCGGACGGGCGGCCTCACGCACGGCGTTGGCCAGGGCCTCGAGGTCGTCACTGCTGGGGCGCAGGGCATCCGGATCGGGCTCCAGCCGGACGACCTCCCACCCGCGCGGGACGGTCATCCGCTCGCTGTGGACCAGGCAGAGGTCGTAGCAGTGGGGCTCGGCGTACGTGGCCAGCGGGCCGAGGACCGCGGTCGAATCCGAGTAGACATAGGTCAGCGTCGAGACAGCCGGCCGCGCACACGCCGGCTTCGAGCAACGACGAACTGGACTCACAGGGGCAACCTACTCCGAGGGACCGACATCGCTGACCACCCCGGCCCCTAGCGGGGGTCCGTGTCGCTGCCCTGGTCAGCCGGTCGGGGCCAGGATCCCCAGGTCCTCGCGCACCGTCAGGGCGGTGACCGAGGACGCGACCGGCCACCACGGGTACCCGGTCGCCAGCGGTACGGAGTCGTCCAGTGCCACGTGCGACACCGCCACCGGGCCGGAGTTGGCATCCGAGCGCCAGCTCACGCTGATCAGGCCGCGCGCCGTCTTCGCGCCGCCGTCGGCGATCACGATCCCGCGCTGGCTGCCGGCGGGCACGGTGACGGGGATGCTCACGGTGCGTGCCGGGTCAGGTGGCAGGACAAGCTCGGGCAGGCCGGTCGCGGGCTCGTCGGACCCACTCCCCGAGGCGTTGTCGGCCGTGTCGCTGCCCTGCTGCCCGCCGGCCTCGCCGGCCCCGCCGGAGCCACCACCCTTGCCGGACAGCACGGCAAGGTCGTCGGACTCGATCGTCGTCACCGTGAGCGTGCCCTGCACGTCACCGTCGGGTGCCGCGACGGTGACCGTGGTGGTCATGCCCCGACCGCTGGGGACGGCTGCCGCCCCGCCGAGCGGGTCCGGGCCGCCGATGAGGGGCACGGCCGACAACCACATGACATCCCTGCGGGGGCCACCCCACGCGGCCCGGGCACCGCCCGTGACGGGCACGTCGGAGGTCAGGTCGAGCGTGCCCGGGCGTCCCGAGAGCACCCGGGTGAGATCCACGCGGATGGTCGCCCCCGCGGGAACGGCGATGGCCGCAAGGCCCTCGACAGCCGCCGGGCCGGACTCGGTGAGCAGCCGGGGGGTCACCGTCGCGAACTGCGCGCCGGGGTTCACCAGGACCAGGTCGCGGTCGCCGTCACCCTCGGGGATCCCGGCGATCACGAGCCGGGTCCCGGGCGCCTGCGCCGGCGGGATGAAGTCGACCCCGCGGGGGCGGTCCTCGCTGGGGACCGCGACGTCCCGGACGGCCGCGGCGACCCGGCCGCTGGTGGCCAGGACCTGGATCGCGAGGAGTTCCTCATCCGGGGCGAGCGCGTCCAGGCGCAACCGCACGCTCGAGCTCGGCCCCAGGTCGATGCCCTTGCCCGCCAGGGCCTGGACCTGCCCGGCCCCGGAGTAGAGGTTGATGTCGAAGCGCGCGGGCTCGTCGGCCGCATTGCTCACGAGCAGGGCGGCTCCCCGGCCCAGCTGCGAGCCGGCCCCGACGAACCACCAAAGCCGTCCCGGAGTGGGGCAGGCGGCCGACGACAGGCCCTCGGTGGTGCCGTCCTCCTGCCGGGCGACGACCCCTGCCTGCGCCGAGGGCGCCCAGGACCCGTCGGCCCGCATGAGGATCGGGGGCTGCGATCGCCTCACCGAACGCAGCGCCACCGGCTCGCCCGGGGCCGGCAGCTGGACGCCGTAGTCGTTGGAGGAGATCGGCCACAGGGCGGCCGATCCCTGCCCCGGGGCGGGTCCCGTGACCACGGCCCCCAGGACGTTGGTCGCCTGACCCGCGCCGGTCATCTGCGGGCAGACGAGCACGGAGCTGGTGACCGGGCGGTAGGCGACCTCACGTGCGTCGGGCTCGGTCTGCGGCGCCAGGGCGGCCGCAGCCACCCCCGCCACGGCGAGGACCCCGAACAGGATGCGTCTCATGCCGGCTCCCCCTCACCCTCGCGACCGGAGGCGCCGTCGTCGACGGCATCCGGGTCGACGGTCCGGCGCTTGGGGAGCGCGAGCAGGAGCAGGACGAGGAACAGGGCCAGTTGCGCGCCCGCAACCACGGGCCACCAGCCCGTGTGCCGCACCTGCAGAACCCCGGGGGCGTCGACCGTGGTCCCGAGCATCCCGCGGGCATCCGGGACGAGGTCCAGCCGCTCGCCGGCCAACGAGCCCCGCCACCCGGGGTCGAACTGCTCGGCGACCACGAGCCGACGGGGCAGCCGGGTCTGCGGATGCAGCTCGACGTCGATGGTCGTCGGCACCGTGAGCACCGGCACCTCGAGGGGCGGCAGCGGCTTGGTGTCCTTCGACGGCGCCGTCGGATCGGTCAGCTCGGCGCGCGTGGGCTCCCCAGCCACCAGCCACAGGGACTGCTCGGGAGCGCGGGCGAGCTGTCGGAGTCCGAAGGTCGCGTCGAGTTCGGCGACCACGGGGTCCTCCGGGGGGCCGTCGAACACCACGAACCGGATCGCCCGGCCTCCGAGCTCCTGCTCCACCTGCCCGCTCGCCCCGGAGACGAGGCCGGCGACCGCGTCGTCGAACCCCGGGTCGACGGCCGACCCCGCGACGGAGTCCGCATCCCCGAGGAGTGCCTGCGGGCCGCTGGCGACGGCGTAGCGCAACTGGCCGTCCACGCGGTCGAGGACAAGGGAGCGGGGGCGTGCCGGGGACTCGGCGTCGAGGCCCACCACGGGTGGCATCCCCGTCCCGGTGCCCACGCTCAGGGTCCGCGGGGCCACCCACCACCCCACGACCAGGACCCCGATGCACACGATCCAGGCCACGGACAGGAGCTCTCCTGCCAAGCCCGACCGGGAGGCACCATGAGCCACAAGGAGGGTGAGCACGGCGGACGCCAGGAGCAGGAAGACCCCGGGCCAGAGCATCCCCACGCCCAGCTCCGGCCAGAGGAACTCGGCCACAGGATCCAGCCACGCGGCAGCGGCCAGCAACCCGATCGCCGCCGCCAGCAGGACCAGGGCACGGGCCGAGAACCTGGCGACGAGGACCGCCACGAGCGCCACGACGACCAGCGGGATCCCTGCCCAGGCGACTGAGGTCGGTCCACCCGGCGCCAGGCCCCAGATGAACGGCGACGGGGTCCCGAGGCGGGGGTCGTTGACACCGACCTCGCTGAGCGCGAGCCACGGCGCATGCAGCACCCGGGGGATCCAGAGCACGAGGAAGAGCCCCGAGATGCCCAGGATGATCAGGCCCGCCCGCACCGGCCAGCGCGCGAGCCTGATCCCGATCCAGCCACACAGTGCCCCGAGGACCACCACGAGGTACAGCGACGGGGCGAACGCAACCACGACACCGAGCATCGTCCCCGCGGCAAGTGCCGGTCGGATGCCCGAGGACCCGTGACGCGCCTGCGTCAGTGCCCGGACGATGAGCCGCGCCGCCGGCGGGGCGAGCAGGAGGACGGCCAGCGTGGAGATCCGCCCGCCACCCATGGCCGCCGCTCCGGCGGGCAGGACCGCATAGGCCAGCGACATCGCGATCCGGTGACGGCCTGCTGATCCCGGACCCACGCTGGCGTAGCAGCTCAGGAAGGCCAGTGGGACGGCCAACCCGAAGGCCAGTCGGAGCACGACGTCCACCGAACCCAGGAACGGCACACTGGCTGCCGAGAGCAGCGGGAGGTACGCCGGCATCGGCAGGGCGCTGCCGAACCTCGCGGGGTGCCAGCTGGAGAGGTACCCACTGAGCAGGTCCATGGCCCCGGGGGCAGGCAGCAGCCCTCCTCCGCGCAGGGTCCCTGACCCGAGCATCGCCCCGGGGTCACGCACGAACGCAGCCACAGCCAGAGCGCCCGCGATTGCCAGGGGATGCCAGATGCGTCCCGGCAGCGGCCACCAGGTTCGGCTCCGCCTCGTGCGCGACCCTGCGGTCCACCTGTCCAGCGAGTGGGACAGGGGGGCGCCCCGCCCGGCCCGGACATGCTCCGGCCGGGACAGGTCCCGCACCGGGGGTCGGCGCAGGCTCCGTCGCGCGCGGTGGATCCAACCCGGATTGCCCAGGACCTGCCAGGCCCCGGCGATCTCCGACGTCGCCTCCTCCGGCTCACGCGTGAGGAGCAGGGCAACGCCTCGCACCGCCGTGGTCAGCCACGCGCGGACGTAGCGCCACGGCAGTGCCCATGCGGGGGCCTGGCTGAGCTCGAGGATCAGCTGTCCGGCACGCGCCGGGCGCCGGGGGTGGGGCAGCCCCGGGACGGGCCGAACACCCCGATGGCCGGCCTGACGATGGGCCACCACCGCCGACGGGATGAACCGGACCTCGGCGCCGACGGCCCAGGCCCGCCGGCAGAGGTCGGCCGGTCCGGCCCAGTCGCCGACCACCGGGTCCATCCCCTGCAGGGAGTGCCAGACGTCCGCGCGGACGAGCATGCCCGCGGAGTCCCCGGCGTAGATGGGTCGGTCCACGTCGTACTGCCCCTGGTCGCGCTCGGCGGCGTCAAGGGGATCAACGACCGGGATTCCCGGGGCCCACCTGCTGCCCACGCCCACAAGCCTGCCGGGATCCGACCATGCCACGCTCTTGGGCACCAGCACAGCCGCAGCAGGGTTCCGGTCGGCGCCCTTGAGCAACGCCGCCAGGCACCCGGGCTCCGGCGCCGAGTCGTCATGGATGATCCAGTACCAGGCGACCGGACCGGCGGGATCTTCCGCGGCGTCCTCGGCGGTCCCGGCCCAGCCCGCCGCGACGCCTGCTTCAACCCCCGCGTCCACCCCTGCGTCAACCCCCGCGGCCAGGGCACCGGCCAGACCGGGCTGATCCACCTGGATCGCGGTCCGAGTGCCCCCCACGAGCAGGCCATGGCTTCCGTCGGTGGATCCGACATCGATGCCGGTCACGTCGTCGGCTGGGCGCTCCTGGCGTGCGAGCTCGGTCAGGGTCCGGGGCAGCCACTGCGCGCCGTCCCGGCTCAGGACGAGTGCGGTCACGTGGTGAACCCTGGCCACCACTCCCTCGTCGGAGGGCGGCAGGAAGCGGTCGAGGGCGTCGTCAGCGCGGGCGTCGACATCGTCGACTGCCTCACGCTCACCCTCATCGACCGCCACGGGTCGCCACGCTAGCGCCCCGGCGACCCGTCACCGGACAGGTACTCGCTCAGACGGCGAGCTTCTTCAGGCGCCGACGCTCGCGCTCGGACAGCCCACCCCAGATGCCGAAGCGCTCGTCGTTGGCCAGCGCGTACTCCAGGCACTCCACCCGCACCTCGCACGATCCGCACACCCGCTTGGCCTCGCGGGTGCTGCCACCCTTCTCCGGGAAGAAGGCCTCCGGATCCGTCTGTGCGCACAGGGCCTGCTCCTGCCAGGACGCCTCTTCGATCTCCAGCAGGGGGATGACCTCAGCCTCGAACATTGTTCCTCCTCGACCCTGTGCGATCCGGTTCTCTGCGAGGCCCGACCGCCGCGCACTGTGAATCACATGGGTGAAATTACACGCATGGATACCCGGCGAGTCAAGACGAGCAGCGATCTTTTTCTGATATGCGTCAACCTGTGACCAAGTCGGTCACTCAGCGCGATCACCACACGCCCGATGTGGTCGGTTTGACCCGTTCTGCCCGCGCACCGGAGGTGGCACGATGTGCCCGTGCGATCGAACTCGTCGGGCTCCGCGACCCGTCCGACACGCCGGGGCGTCCCGACTGCCGTGACCGCGGCCGCCGCAGCGGGGCCGTGCGACGAGGGCACCTCGTGACAACGGGAGCTCGCGAGCGCCGGTGGGCACCGCCCTGGCCGGTGGACCTCTCGACGACCCTCGGAGTGCTCCGCCACGGCCGCGGGGACCCGACTGTCCGGATCTCCGGGGGCGAGGTCTGGCGCGCCACCCGTACGCCGGAGGGGCCCGCGACCATCCACTACTCGCGCGAGGCGTCCGAGGTGCTCGCCCGCGCGTGGGGCCCGGGCGCAGAGCATGAGCTCGACGCCCTCCCCCGGGTGCTCGGCGCGGACGACGACCCAGCTGGCTTCGCCTCCGATGCGCACCCGGTGATGGCCGCCGCGGACCATCGATTCGGTGCCGGTTGGCGCGTCCTGCGCACGGAACGGGTCCTTGAGGCCCTGGTCCCCGCAGTCCTCGAGCAGCGGGTGACCGGTCGCGAGGCCAGCCGGGCCTGGGCGGAGCTCGTCAGGAGGTTCGGAGAGCCAGCCCCGGGTCCGGCGGGGGCGGGCTCCGGCGGGGTGGGGTCTGCGGGGTCCGGCGGGGCGGGCTCGCGTCCCACCATCCCCACGCTCGTGGTGGCACCGGATGGACCCGGCTGGGCGCGGATCCCCAGCTGGGCCTGGCATCGGGCGGGGGTCGACCCCGGACGCGCCCGCACCATCACCACCGCGGCGGGGCGGGCCGAGGCCCTGGAGCGCTTGTCCGACCGCTCACCTGCCGAGGCCGGGGAGGCCCTGCGCTCCCTGCCGGGGATCGGGGTCTGGACGGCTGCCGAGGTCGGTGTCCGGGCCTGGGGGGATCGCGACGCCGTGTCGTTCGGCGACTTCCACCTCGCCCGGGCGATCGTGCACGCCCTGACCGGACGCACCGATGGCGACGACGAGCAGATGGCCGAGTTGCTCACGCCATGGGCGGGGCAGCGCGCGCGAGCGGTCCGGCTCCTACAGCTGCACTCCGGCCACTCCGCACCCCGGCGCGGCCCCCGAGCGACCATCACCGACCACCGCGGCTGGTAGCCGGGGCGCGGCGGACGAGCAGCTTCCGCAGTTCGTCCGGATTCGCGACCACCACTGCTCCCAGAAACGGACCAACCCACCGGTGAGCCACTCGATGGCGGACCACCCCCAGGCGGACCATTCGATGGGGACGATAGGGGCGGACGAGCGGGCCGGCCGCGGGTGGCTTACCGGTCGGAGGAGAAGCGGACCGCGGTCTCGCCGAGGGCGACGCCGGGCCACACGCGCGCGCCAGGGATGAGCTCGTTGCCGGGACCGATCATCGCGCGGTCGCCCACCACGACGCCGTCCAATGAGGCCCCGGCCCCGATCACCGCCCCAGCGCCGACGACGCTGTCGCGAACCACGGCGCCTGCCGCGACCACCGCCCCGTCGAAGAGCACCGACCCGATCACCTGCGCGTGCGGACCGACGGTGGCCCCCGAGCCCACGACGGTGCCCCCGCCCAACGTCGCCTTGCGCGACACCTCGGCGCCGGGCATCACCAGGAAGTCCCCCGTGTGCCCCGGGACCGCCGGGGAGGGCGCGATGCCGCGCACGAGGTCCGCCGAGCCCTTCACGAAGGCCAGCGGGTTGCCCAGGTCCAGCCAGTACCCCTCGTCGACGACCCCTTGGAGCCGGGCCCCCTCATCCAGCAGCCTCGGGAAGATCTCGCGCTCGACTGAGACCGGCCTCCCGGTGGGGATGCTGTCGATGACCGAGCGACGGAACACGTAGCACCCGGCGTTGATCTGGTCTGTGACGATCTCCGCCTCGGTCTTGGGCTTCTCGAGGAAGGCCGTGACCCGGCCGTCGGTGTCGGTCGGCACGAGTCCGAACGCCCGTGGGTCGGGGACCCGGGTCAGGTACAGGGTGACGGCGGCCTTCGTCTCGGCGTGCACGGCGAACAGGTGGCGCAGGTCCACCCCGGCCAGGACATCGCCGTTGAACACCATCACCGGATCGTTGGGCCCGGACAGCAGGTGCTCGGCCACATGCCGGATCGCGCCGCCGGTCCCCATCGGGTGGTCCTCGACGGCGTAGATCAGCTCGACCCCGAACTTGGCGCCATCGCCGAAGTAGTCGCGGAAGACCTCTGCCTTGTACGAGGTGCCCAGAACGATGCGGGTCACGCCAGCCTCGCGTGCGCGGGCGATCTGGTGCTCGGTGCAGGGGACGCCTGCCACGGGCAGCATCGGCTTGGGGGTGTTGATGGTCAGGGGGCGCAGGCGGGTGCCCTGGCCCCCGACGAGCAGGACGGCTTCGGTCATGGGCACAGAATCCTCTCCCGGCGGGGCCCGTGGCCAGCGGGCGGCGCGTGGCCGGCGCGCCGCGAGCCCGGGATCACTGCCCAGCCCGGCCGGTGACGGACTCGGTGGCGCGGATCCGGGCTGCCTGTTCGGGGTCCAGCCCAGTGCCGATGACCACCGATCCGCGCGACAGCAGGGGCTGGACCGCGACCGCGTGGAGCAGCACCGAGTCCGGGGTGTCCTCGTCGACCCAGAGCCTGGTGCCGGGCCCTGTCCCGGGGGCGCCGGGGAAGCCCGCCCACGGCACCCGGACCCCCTCCACGAGCAGCGCCGCCGTCCGGGCGGCATCCGGCTCCGGGCTGAACTGGTCGGGATGGGCGCGCACCTCGACGCCGATGTCGATGACTCCGGCGGGAACGCCACCGGGAACCGGGAGTCCGAACGCATCGCATGAACTTGCCAGGACCTCATCAGCGTCCGGTTCCGCGCCCGCAGCGATGGTCGCGAGCCCGAGCGGACCCACGACGCGAACGTCGACCGGTGCCGCCAGGTCCCGGCCCGTCAGGTCCCGGCCGACCGTGGCGCCCACACAGAGGCCGGCCATCACCCAGACCGGCAGCTGCCAGTGTCGCGGCAGGTCGACGCTGACCACGGCACCCGGCGGCAGTCCCAGGCCGTCGCGCAGCATCGAGGCGGCCTTGGCCACCGCATTGGCGACGGTCGCCACCGACAGCTCGACCCGGGACACGGGACCGTCGTAGTGGGTGACCAGGGGCCGGGTCCGGTCGGGGTACGCCTCCAGCAGGCCATAGGGCGACACAGGGCTGCGGGGTGCGCTCACCAGCCCGCGGTCACTTCTTCACGCGCAGGTAGTCACTGCCGGACCTCTTCGACCCGACCACGATCCGGTAGCGCCCCGACTTGGTCGCCTTGACAGTCGCTGTGGCCCTCCCGGCGGTGGTCTGGCCTGACGCGATCACCTTGTACTTCTTGGCCCCGCTGGGCTTGAACTGCACCGTGAACGCCACCCCTGCAGGGGCCGACCGGTACTTCTTGTCCGTGAACCTGGCCGTCACCTTCGACGTCACCTTCACCTTCCTGCCCTTCTTGACCGGCTCGGGGCTCGCGTTGGCCTTGCCCACCTTGAGCACGTTCGTGGCCGTCGGTCCGGCGGCAGGCTGCGGGCCACCGACGCCGGGCGGAGCCCAGGGGAGCCCCAGCAGGACCCGGCTGGTGGCTCCGAGGACCTGGTCGCTGAGCTGGGATGCAGGAACCGTGGTCGTGGTGGCGCGCAGTGCCGGTCGCGCTGTGATGAAGGCCGCCAGCTCGGCGGACAGCACAGGGCTCGGGGTGAACAGCAGGGGAACGCCCGCTGCGGCCGCCACCGGGGCGCTGGCCCACCCCTGCGGCGACTCGGGGAGCACCATCGCCGACTCAGCAGTCGCCGGGAAGGCCGCGCCGACGGCCAACGCCGACGAGATGGCGTCCGCGCCCGTCAGTCGCTCCGTGACGGGTGCGGGGATGGCCGAGTCGGGAAGTCCCACCGGAGCAACCACCGAGACCGGGCGCCCAGCAAGTGCTGCCACCGTCTCAGCAGGGACCGAGGTGGGCCCGGCGAACAGGACCGGCACCCCGCGAGCCGCGGCGAGCGCGGACCCGGCCAGGGTGTGGGCGGGGGACCCCTCCGGGGAGACGAGGACCACGGACGCAGCCGGGGCCATGCGTGCCGCGACGGCCACGGCGGTGGCCGCGTCGGTCGCCCCGGCCAGGCGGGTGACGGGCACTCCGAGTGCGGCCACCGCAGCAGCTGTTGCGTCGGACACCACGCCCGGACCGCCCACGATGATCACCTCGCCGCGGCGCGCCTGGATGTCTGCGGCGACCTCCGCAGCCAGCGACCCGGCCGGGGTGATCAGCAGTGGGGCACCGATCGAGCGAGCCAGCGGAGCCGCAGCGACGCCAGCCGCCAACGACGCAGTCCCCGCATCAGCCGGACCGGTCAGGACGACGGCAGCGCTGCTGGGTGCGGAGATCCGGCCCCAGAGCACCGATGTGGCCGCCGGGGTCGCGCCTGCGACCCGGCTGGCGTTGGCGCACGGTCCCCAGGCTCCGCCCGGGGCGGGCGCGATCGTGAGGTCCGAGGCAACGGTGGCCACCGGCGTGCCATCGCTCGCCGAGCCGGTCATCCGGATGGTGTACGTCGCAGGGAGGACAGGCGCCCCGCCGGTGTCCTTGAGGTCCCACGTCACGGAGATCGGTCCCGGACCGGCCGTTGCGCCGGCGTATGAGCGCACTGGGGTGTCCGAGCACGGGCTGAGGATGTCGGCGGTCCAGGTCACGGCGCGGTTCGCGGCAGAGGTGAAGGTGAAGTCCGCTCGCTCCCCGGACCCGATCGTCTGCGCGGCCGGCGAGGGCGCGGAGATCACGACGTCGGAGTACGCCGCCCCCATCCCTCGGATCGAGGACAGCTCGGCCTGCAGGTGCTTGCCCGGGCACGACGTGTAGTTGACGGTCTGATGGCTGGAGGTCGCCGAGATCGTGGCCACGGATCCCTTGGGGTACTTGGTGGCCTTGATGTAGCCCGCCGAGACCAGCTTGACGGTCGCTGCCGGGTTGACCCCGTGCAGGCCGAGCTTCCAGGCGAAGAGCCGTGCGATGGAGTCCTTGATCGAGGCCATGTCGCCCGCTGAGGGTGCGAAGGTCTCGAAGTTGCCCAGGGCGCTCACCGCGAATGTGTTGTCGTTGAACCCGGCGGTGTGCGCGCCCATCACCGGCAGGTTCATTCCCCCGGCACGGCCCTCGTAGAGCCGGCCGAACCGGTCGACGAGGAAGTTGTAGTCGATGTCGGAATGGTTCAGCGACTTGGTGTGGTAGGCGTAGATCGCCCGTACCTGTGCGGCCGCCTGGGCCGCGCTGTAGTTGGACGTCGACGCCGTGTGGTGGACGAACCCGGCTGAGACCGTGGACGTGTAGATCGGCGCCCGGCTGCGCAGGGACTCGTCAGCGCCCCACTGCGCGCGGGTCACGATCGGTGGCTGCCCGACGGTCGCCTGCGCGGAGACCCGGCTGGAGCGCAGGTCCGACGGGGCGCTCGGGGCATTCACGAGTGTGAGCTCCGTGCCCTTGGGCAGCCTGCCGGACGGGGTGTCGATCCGGACCTGGGCCCGCCGCGCGTCCACCGTCATCAGCGGGTCGGTACCCGGCCGGGCACCCCGCGCCTCGGGCGTGCCGGGATCGGGCCCGTGCTCCGGGTCGACGTGCAGCGTCGTCCAACGGCTCCAGCCGGACTTCTCCTTGACCCGCACCTGCACAGAGGTGCCGGCGGGGAAGGCGGCGTCGGCGGTGACGGCGACCAGTGACGCCGGCTTCTTGATGCGCACCGAGGCGGCTGCTGCGGGCTTGACCGGAACCTCGACGGCCAGGGCGCCAACCGTGCCGTGCTCGTGCTTCTTGGGGCTCGGGGCGGCCGCGAGCACGGACTTGTTGACGCCCTTCAGCGCGACGGTGGTCACGGTGGGCTGGCGGACATCCGCGGCCGGCGTGCCCTGACCCGGTACTGCCTGGACCGACGCTGCCTGGACCGACGCTGCCCGGGCCGGCGCGGCCGCGGCCGCGACCTGCGTGGGCAGCGCGTTCGGAGCCGCCCCGGCGGGCATCCCAACCAGAGCCGGGACGAGGACAGCCGCGCCCAGCGCCAGCCGAAGGCGACCTGCGGGCATGTGACGGGTTCCGGGCATGTGGGGCCTCCCACCCGGGCAGTCCCCCCCGGGTCGTCGCTCTGCGTGTCGGACAACCGCAGTCTGGACCCGTTCGTCGGCGAATCAGGCCATTCCGTCGTGACTTTGCGTTATCGAACCGTGAGTTTACCCATCGTTATCTGGCCAGTCACGTACCCTTATTGCCGTGTCGGGTCACTCGGGTTCAGGGCGCCACCGCGTCCTGCGCGTGATCGCCGGCGTGGCCTCGGCCGGAGCTCTGGCGTTGACCGTGGCCGCCGGCTCGGCGACCGTGGCTGTCGGGCATCTCGAGGACAACGTCACCCGGATCGACATCAGCGAACAGGTGGGCGAGCGACCCGTCGACTACGGCGACCTGTCCGAGGGGCCCGTCACCTTCCTGCTCATGGGTTCCGACCAGCGGACCGGCAAGGGCAACAAGGGCTACGGCAACTTCGAGGGTGCCCGTTCGGACACCACCATGCTGCTGCACATCTACCCGGACCGGGAGTCGGCCGTGGTCGTGAGCATCCCGCGCGACACGATCGTCGACCTCCCGTCCTGCAAGGACGCCGACGGCCAGGTGCTACCGGCCACACGCGACCGGTTCAACGCAGCCTTCGACCGCGGCGGCCCCGGATGCACCGTCAAGACCGTCGAGGCGATGACCGGCATGCCCGTGGACCACTTCGTCGTGCTGGACTTCAACGGCTTCAAGAAGACGATCGATGCCCTCGGCGGGGTCGAGGTGTGCCTGACCCGCCCCTTGCAGGACTCGAAGTCCGGCGTGGACCTCCCGGCCGGGCGGACCCGCGTCAGTGGCGAGGAGGCGCTGTCATTCGTCCGCGTCCGGCACAACATCGGCGACGGCTCGGACATCAGCCGGATCAACCGGCAGCAGATCTTCCTGTCCTCGCTGATCCAGGAGGTGACCGGTTCGGGCCTGCTCACCGATCCGCTGCGTGTCTGGAGGGTGCTGAGCGAGTCGTCGAAGTCGATCGCGACGGACAAGGCCCTTGCCGACTCCGACGGCCTGCTGGCGCTGGCGGCCAGCGTGTCGGGCCTGCGGCCCAAGGACGTCTCGTTCGTCACGCTCCCGTGGCTGCCCAACGCCGACGGGGCGACGATCGTGGCCGACCAGCCGAAGGCGGACGCGATCTGGGCGGCCCTGGCCGCCGAGGAGCCCTGGCCACCGCCGCCGACCAAGGGCGCGGACGGCGAGAAGCTCACCGAGACCCCCGACCAGATCCTCGTCGATGTGCACAATGCGTCCGGCGTGGACGGCCAGGGCTCCCGGGCCGCTGAGGACCTCGCAGCCCAGGGCTTCCGGATCGGGGTCATCGACGCCAGGGAGAAGGTGTCGAGCAGGACGACGATCCGGCACGCTCCCGACCAGCTCGAGGCTGCTCGTACCCTGCAGGCAGCCGTCCCGGGGTCAGTGCTGCGCGCGGACCCCGACCGGGGCACACGCCTGGACCTCACCCTCGGCGAGACGTACGACGGGGTGGACGAGGTCCGGGTCAAGGCGCCCAAGACCGGCTCCGGCGTCGGTGGGAGCCAACCCAGCACGACGGCCGCCCAGGACATCTGCACCGGCTGATCGGCCGTCCCGCAGCGAGATCCCGTCGCCGGGCAGCCCCAACTGGCTGATCGATCGCAGTTGGCCCACTCCGGGCGGATATCGTGTCGTGCGTACCCACGTCCCGCAGGAGGATCGCCGTGGACAAGACCGTCTCCAGCGCCGCCGAGGCAGTGGCCGACATCCCCGACGGCGCCCGCCTGGCCGTCGGCGGCTTCGGCCTGTGCGGCATCCCCAGCGCCCTGATCGCCGCCCTGCTCGACGCGGGCGTCACCGATCTCGACGTCGTGAGCAACAACTGCGGTGTCGATGACTGGGGCCTCGGCCTGCTGCTGGCCCAACGCCGCATCCGGCGGATGACGTCGTCCTACGTCGGTGAGAACAAGGAGTTCGAGCGGCAGTTCCTCTCCGGCGAGCTCGAGGTGGAGCTGACCCCCCAGGGCACGCTGGCCGAGCGCCTGCGTGCGGGCGGGGCCGGGATCCCGGCGTTCTTCACCCCGGCCGGGGTCGGCACCCAGGTGGCCGACGGGGGCCTGCCCTGGCGCTACGACGGTGCGGGCGGGATCGCCGTGGCCTCCCCGGCCAAGGAGACCCGGGAGTTCGACGGCCGGGCGTATGTGATGGAGCACGGCATCACCGCGGACTTCGCCCTCGTGCGCGCCAGCCTGGCCGACACCCTGGGCAACTGCGTCTTCGACACGAGCACCCGCAACTTCAACCCGCTGGCCGCGATGGCCGGGCGGATCACCATCGTGGAGGCGGAGCGGGTGGTCGCCCCCGGCGAGATCGACCCGGCGTCGGTCCACCTGCCCGGGATCTTCGTCCAGCGGGTGCTGCCACTCGGGCCCGAGGACGTCGCAGCCAAGCGCATCGAACGTCGAACCGTCCGGAAGGAGGCGACGTCCTGATGACGCTCACCCGAGAGCAGCTCGCGTCCCGCGTGGCCCAGGAGCTCGTGGACGGCCAGTACGTGAACCTCGGGATCGGGCTGCCCACGCTGGTTCCCAACTACCTGCCCGCCGACGTCTCGGTGGTCCTGCAGAGCGAGAACGGCATCCTCGGAGTGGGTCCCTACCCGACCGACGATCAGGTCGACCCCGACCTGATCAACGCCGGCAAGGAGACCGTCACCACGTTGCCCGGAGCCAGCTTCTTCGACTCCGCGCTGTCGTTCGGGATGATCCGCGGAGGGCACGTGGACGCCGCGATCCTCGGCGCGATGCAGGTGTCGGCCCGGGGCGACCTGGCCAACTGGATGATCCCCGGGAAGATGGTCAAGGGGATGGGCGGGGCCATGGACCTCGTCCACGGCGCCAAGCGGGTCATCGTGATGATGGAGCACGTCGCCAAGGACGGCTCGCACAAGATCGTCGACGAGTGCACGCTGCCGCTGACCGGGATCGCCGTGGTGCACCGGATCATCACCGACATGGCCGTGCTCGACATCACGGCTGACGGGCTCGTCCTGCGCGAGTGCGCGCCGGGGGTGGGTGTCGAGGAGATCCGCGCCGCGACGGGTCCGCAGATCACCGACGCGACCGGCTGACGGGCGCGGTGGCACCGCGGGTGACGAGCCCTCCCGTGTCAGCTGGCGTGCGTGCGCCAGGGTTGGGGGAACATCGCCGGCACGCGCGAGGCGTAGACCGAGAACTGCCAGCCGAACTTCTCCTGCAGCATCCGGTCCTCGAAGTCGGCCTTGACGTGCAGGACGACAACCAGGGCGAGGAACGCCAGCAGCGAGAGCACCCGGCCCGTGGACAGGGTCACGCCCAGGGTCGCCAGCAGGACCGCCGCATACATCGGGTGCCGGATCCACGCGTAGATCCCGTTGATCCGCAGCGGCGTCTGGGCGTCGGGCACCGGGTGCACCCGGGTGTCGGAGCCCATGGCCAGCAGGGCCAGGCCGCCAACGATGAGTGCCAGCGCCAGGCACACCAGCCCCAGCGGGCGCAACTGGCCCGAGCCGACAGTGGGCCCGATCGGGAGCAGGCACAGGAGGATCAGGCTGAACTGGGCGGCCACGAGGAGGTTCCCGATCCGGCGGTGACGGGGCGTCCACTGCATCCGCAACCTCCCCTCGACCCTGATCCGCCCGTCCGCCCGACCTGTCATCGTCCGGTTCGTTGCCATGGTGTCCTCTCGAAGCCCAACTTCTCAACCCCGTCATCACAACCGGGGGATCCGGGTCACGATGGCACAGGCCACGGCACCCGCCCGGGATGACGCGCCGAGCGCGGGATGTGCGGCAGAATCCCTCCAAGCGGGGTCGCATGGTCGACGCCCCGGAAGGGGACACACGATGGGTCGGGTCAGGTCATGGGGGCTGCGCGCCTCCCGGGGCATCGGCTGGCGGCTGACCCTCGCGGGTACCCGCTTGAGCGCGCGGGCCGTGATCGAGGGCGAGGTCGAGGCCCGCGGTGAGTCGATCGACGCCTCGTCACTGCTGCGCAACGGATGGACCGCCCCACCGGTCGACGCCCTGTTCTACTTCCCCGACCCGGTGGCGAAGATCTACCAGATCGAGCAGTGGCTGCCGGTCATCGGCGCCCACAGCGGGGACCTCAACTTCGGGATCGTCACCCGTGCCAGGTCCTCGTGGACCGAGCTGATGAGCGGCTACCTGCCGGCACCGAGCTTCCTGGCGATGCCGTTCCCCGGACTCATGGACCTGTACCGGGTGCTGCAGCCGAAGGCGATCATCTACCCCAACAACGGCCTGCGGAACTTCCAGTCGCTGGTCTGGCCGGAGGCCGTGCACATCCACGTCAACCACGGTGAGTCCGACAAGGTCTCGATGGTGTCCAACCAGGTCAAGGGCTACGACAAGGTGTTCGTCGCCGGCGAGGCCGCAGTGCGCAGGCACCGCGCGGCGCTCGTGGACTTCGACGAGTCGACGCTGGTGAAGGTCGGCCGCCCGCAGCTGGACCTCAACCCTGCGCCCACGCTGCCGATCAGCACCCGGCGGACCGTCCTCTACGCCCCCACGTGGGAGGGCGAGGACGAGATGAACAACTTCACGTCCCTGGACCGCTACGGCGTGGCCCTCATCGAGGCGCTGCTCTCGATTCCCGACGTCCGAGTGATCTACAAGCCGCATCCGCGCGTGGTCATGAGCCTGGTTCCCGGCGTCGCCGCGGCCCACTCCGGAG
The DNA here is from genome assembly GCA_963700475.1 of uncultured Actinomycetes bacterium. Lineage (GTDB taxonomy): Bacteria > Actinomycetota > Actinomycetes > S36-B12 > CAIYMF01 > Prado023. Next base: position 4,031 of record CAVOXR010000008.1, on the reverse strand, counting down.
TCGTGGCCCGGCTGGGGGCGGCCGCGGCTGCAGATCCTGCCGCTGGGCATGAGTACCGGGCCGACGGCGACATCCTTGCGCTGTTCCCCAGGGTCGACCTGCTCGTCTCCGACATCTCCAGCGTGGGGCTCGACTTCCTCTACTCCCGGGCCGAGGCGCCGATCGTCCTCACCGATCGCCGCACCGATCGGGCGACACTGCTCCGCGAGGCACCGATCGCTGCGGCCTCGCACATCATCGACGCCGACTCGATCGCAACCGCCCGGACCGACATCGCAGCGCTCCTGACCGACGACCGCTTCGGCGCCGAACGGGCACGGCTCCGCGCGTTCTACTTCGACGACGCCGCACCCGGCGAGAGCACGCGCAAGTTCCACGAGGCACTGCTCGCGGCGATCGCGGAGCACCAGGAGGGGCTGACACGGATGCGCAGCCTGGCCGCCCACGGCATCTGGCCGGTGGACCCGTCCTGATCGGGGTGTGACCCCTGCCCGCCAGGGCCGGAAATGCCCGGTATGGGTGGCCAACCTCAAGGCCTCCATAGGCCGGACCTAACGCGTTGCGACTTCGGGCGATGCGCTTTGCCTGAGACAATGGACTTGGCAGAGTCGTCACAGGGTCGTTGCGCGCGGCCAACTCGAGGAGCATCGAATGTCCCAGGTTCAGGTCACCATTCTTGCCGCCGGCATGGGCACGCGGCTGGGTCGACCCTTCCCGAAGCCGCTGACCCGCCTGGCCACCGGCCAGACGATCATGGAGCAGCAGGTCGACAACATCAAGAGCGTCTTCGGTGACGACGTGCGGATCATGATCGTGGTGGGGTTCAAGAACGACAGCGTCATGGAGCACCAGCCCGACGCCGTGTTCGTCTACAACGAGGTCTACGACCAGACCAACACCTCGAAGTCCCTGCTGAAGGCGCTGAAGGCCTCGCACGAGGGCTCGGTGATCTGGATGAACGGCGACGTCGTGTTCGACAAGGTGATCCTTGAGCGGCTGACGCCGTTCATCGTCTCGGGGCGCTCGGCCGTGGCCGTGAACACCTCGGCGGTGGCCGAGGAGGAGGTCAAGTACACCGTGGACGATCGCGGTCACGTGAAGGAGTTGTCCAAGACCGTCGTGGACGGGCTTGGCGAGGCGGTCGGGATCAACCTGATCGGCGGCAAGGACAAGGTCGCGCTGATCCGCCAGCTCGAGGCGTGCGAGGACCAGGACTACTTCGAGCGCGGCATCGAGCTGGCCATCGCGCGCGACGGCGTCGAGGTGACGCCGGTGGACATCTCGGACCTGTTCGCCGTCGAGGTGGACTTCGAGGGTGACCTCGAGCGGGCGAACGCCCGATGAGCACGAACCCCGCCCGTGGTGGCGGGGTGGCGCCGATGCCAACGAGGGGAAGGGGAGGCGCATGAAGAAGGGCCTACCGAACGGCGGTTGGCCGGGTCGCGGTGGAGTCTCCGGGCTGCTGCTCGGGACGATGGTGGGCGGGCCGGCGATGGCGTCCCCCGACGACGAGCTCATCTGGGAGGAGGGCGTTGTCACGTCCGTCTCCGACGGCGACACCATCACGGCCAACCTCACGAGCGGATCAGGAGTCCGAGGGGAACAGCGCATCCGGACGATCGGCGTCCAGGCCCCGGAGGTCGCCCACACCGGGACCCTGGCCGAGTGCGGTTCTGCCCAGTCCACGCAGCGGTTGAAGGCCCAGCTCCCCACCGGGGCCCCCGTTCAGACGAGGTCGGTGCAGGTCACCTCGAACGACGACTACTCGGGTGGTCGCATCGTCCGTTCCCTCTACGCCCAGGACGAGGAGGGCAACTGGTACGACTCCTCCCGCGGAACCGTCAGCGAGGGGTGGCTGCTCTGGTTCCCCCTCGCGGCCGACTCCTCGAACAAGCCCGAGTGGGCGCACAACCTCGAGTACCGGGTGCTCGCCGACGACGCCGCCACCAGGCCCCAGGGGCTCTGGACCTCGAACCTGTGCGGAGGGTCGCGGTACCCGGACATGAACGTCCGGGTCTGGGCGAAGTACTACGGGACCGAAGAGGTCTACGTCCAGAACAACAGCCCGTACGACATCGACCTCGGTGGCTGGATCATCCGCGACTCGGCCATCAGCGCCTACAAGACGCTGCCCGCGCCCATGGTGATCGCGGGCAACGGCGGCGTTCCAGGTGTTCGTCGGGGACCTGAACCTGAACAACCTGCCTGCCTAGAACAACGCCTTCGAGGGCGACGCGGTGTACCTGATGGAACCTGCCGGCGGCGGCCTCGGCACGGGGAACCTGCGTGCGTGGTTCCCCTACCCCTGCAACCCGGACGACTGCGGCGACGTGTTGACGGGCGCCGTCACAATGAGCAGTCCCGCCCTCGACGGCACACCCATTCGCAAACCGAGCGACCCCGGCTCAGTGGCAGCCACCGCCAGCACGACTGCCGTCGGAACCGCGACCGTGACTTGGGCGGCCCCGAACGACCTGGGTGGTCCCAGCATCACCTATACCGTGACCGCATTCTCCAGCGACGGAGGAGCTCCGGCCGAGGCGACCGGCGTGACCGGCACGACCCAGGCGTTCACCACGCTCACACCGGGCAAGTCGTACCGATTTGCTGTGAGGGCTGTGAACTCCGCGGGTGCGTCCGCGGCCGTGCAGACCAGCGTCCCCGTGATCCCCGTGGGGCCACCTGGCATCCCCACGGACTTGGTGGTCGAGGGCCGGCCCAATTCGGTGGCAGTCTCGTGGACGGCTCCCAGCACCGGCGCGACCGACGCGGATGCCATCACGTACACCGCTACGGCGCTCTCGGTCGGCTTGCCCCCCTCGTCCTGCACCGCGATCGGTGCGACGTCTTGCGTTATCGGGGAGCTCGCGAGCGCCACCTACTCGATCACGGTGGTGGCTGCGAACACCGTCGGTGCCAGCCTGCCGTCACAGGCCTCCACGCCGGTGAGTCCCGCGGCCTCTTCGATGGTGACGCCTTCTTCCGCACCGGGGACGCCCACGTCCGTGGTTGCGGCAGCCGGCAACGGCAAAGCCGTCGTCTCGTGGGCCAAGCCCAAGCAGGACGGCGGGGCGCAGATCACCTCCTACGCAGTGACGGCCGACCCCGGGGGGGCCACCTGCTCGGCTACCGCCGGAGCCACGTCGTGCGTTGTGCCGGGCCTGGCGAACGGCACCTCATACACCTTCACGGTGGTTGCCAACAACGGCACGGCCGGACCGGCATCCCAACCGCCTGCGTCGGCTCAGCCGTTCGCGTACGTCCGGGTTTCGGGTCCGACATCAGCTCCTCCCCCGGCTGATCCCTGGGTCGGGGGCCAGTACGTCGACCTGACCAATACGTCGGGCAGCGTCGCCCGGCTCGGAGGCTACGGGTTGTGGGACGCCCAGTCGTCACGCTACGTCAACGGTGGCAGTGTTGAGAACCGTGCCGCATTCCTGTTCGATCCCGCGACCACGCTAGCGCCTGGCACCACCATGCGGGTGTACTTCGTTGGGGGCGTGGCACCAACTGCGAGCGGCTCGATCGCGCAGTACGTCTTCGCTGGCACGGATCTCGCTCTGACAGCGGACACCGACTTCGTCGAGCTGGCCAACTTGAACGGGGCGCAGATCGCCTGCCGCAGCAAGTCCGGCAGCTCATGCGAGCGGGCCAAAGTCGCTTCCGTTCCATCCTCACCGGTCGGGATCACTGCACGGTCGACGGCGTCCAACGTGACGGTCGCGTGGGGGGCTCCGATCTCGCGGGGCGGCCTGGCGATCAGCGGGTACTCTGCGACTGCCTATGACGCCCCTGTCGGAGGCAACGCCATCGCCAGCTGCTCAGCAGGTGGCGGAGACAGGTCATGCGTCTTCTCGGCCAGCATGGGCAACACATACTTCGTCGAAGTCGTTGCGACCAACGCCCAAGGCAACTCTGGCCCGTCGTGGAGGGTCAGGGCTGTGCCGAAGACTGTGCCCAGTGCACCCGGGTCCGTGGCCGTCTCCGGCACGCCCGGTGGCGTCAACGTGACGTGGACACCAGCCGCTGAA